>NZ_PXYG01000001.1 GCF_003012775.1 Zobellella endophytica
CATCCGGGTCAACGATGACGGTCCGACCGCCGCGGACGACAGGGCCGGCCAGGCGAATGAAAACGAGCCGGTCACCATTGACGTGTTCGCCAACGACAGCGCGGGGGCGGACGGCGTCGACCTGGCCGGCGGCGTGGCGCTGGTGGCGGGCAGCCTCACCGGCAGTGGCAGCCTGGTGTACCACCATGACGGCAGCTTCAGCTATACCCCGGCGGCGGGCGAGGAGGGCGAGGTGCGCTTCCAGTACCGGCTCACCGACGGCGACGGGGACAGCACCACGGCCACCGTGACCCTCACCCTGCAGGACGACTCGACGCCGACGGTCTCGGTGCTGCTGGCCGAGGGGGACGACGGCGTGGTGTGGGAGTCGGCGCTGCCGGCCGGCCGTGGCGGCGGCGACCTGACCGCGTCCGGCGCGCTGGAGATCGACACCGGCCACGACACCCTGGCGCTCATCGAGGTGCAGGACAAGGACGGTGCCTGGATCAGGATCGAGGCCGACGGCACCCTGGTGCAGGGGGACTACGGCACGCTGTCGGTCAACCGGGACGGCAGCTGGAGCTACACCCTCGACACCAATACCCTCGAGCATGATGACCCGAACGCCATCGGCACCGACGACCAGGTGCAGGACCCGTTCCCGGTGCGGGTGACCGACGACGACGGCGACGTCTCGCCGGCGGCGACGCTGACCATCCGGGTCAACGACGACGGCCCGACCGCCATTTCACCAGAGATGTCTTTCCTGTTGAATCAGGCCAACTCCTGTGTTTCTGGAGTAAGGCTGGATCTGGACAAGAATATAGACAACAACTTTGGGGCCGATCAGGGAGGAACTCTCAAGTTTACCGTGGCAAGCGGCACTGTCAGTCCCTTCACAACCAATGGGGCGCCGATTTATCTATACGTAAGCAACGATGGCAAGTCATTGCTCGGCTCTACCTTGAGTCACTCCTCTTATACCGAGGCATCCGGAGTAGCAAAAACAGCCCAACTGATATTTATGATTGAGCTGGCTTTGGACGGCGATTTGGCAACGGCAGATGATACCTATAGTTTCGCGTTATTTCAGCAGATTGATGGCGGTGCCGGGGAGTTCTCGGTAAATGACTCCGGGTACTCGCCCAGTGGAGGAAACAGCCAATATGCTTATTACAACGACAGCTCATCCAATGATCTGGATGTGCTACTGACACCTGTTGATGGTGCTACCGTCAATACCAGCAATAACTCCTGGGGGGTGGCGGATGGCCAAAGTATCGGGTCAGGAGAAGCACTACGAGTGGATTATGTGCATAACGTCAGCGGCAATCCGGCCTCCGGTGGGAGCAGTGGCGGAACCATTTACGATTATGATGAACACTATGTTGTTAATGGGGCCAGTGCCTTATTTACGGCAATTAACGGTAGTTCCGCCATCCGCATCAAGGCATTTGATGATCCAGACAGCAATACCGTCGTTGGGGACGGGACGCCGGATAAAATCACCCATGTGTTGATTGCCTTTGATAGTGATCGGGCTACCTTCAATGTTGCCAGCCTTCCCTCTGTTATCGAGGTGGGAGGACGTGTATTTACTATTACAGTAGATGGCAATGAAGTGATCGTGGGTAATGTGGCCACAGGTACTGAAATTGGTGTATCCACGCTGAATGGTCTCAATAGTGTCGAGTATTATTATGAGTCTGGCGATACCTTCAAGGTCGGCAGCTTTGGCGCTTTGGCGTTTACCCCCGGTGATGCCATCCGGCTGGATTTTGATCTGGCACTGGTTGACGGTGATGGAGACGCGGTGGAAATGGCCAATGCCATCAAGGTCCAGCTAAGCCCGGATACCCATGTTCTTCAGGAAGCGGGCGATGATGGTGCGGTTTTGGGGGTGGCTACCGGCACAGAAGGTACGCTACTGGGAGGCGCGGGAGACGATATCCTGGATGGGAATAGCGGCAACGATATCCTGTTTGGTGCCGATGGTGACGATATGCTCAATGGCGGGGCTGGTAACGATATCCAGTATGG
Source organism: Zobellella endophytica (assembly GCF_003012775.1). Taxonomy (GTDB): domain Bacteria; phylum Pseudomonadota; class Gammaproteobacteria; order Enterobacterales; family Aeromonadaceae; genus Oceanimonas; species Oceanimonas endophytica. The sequence continues at coordinate 2,020 of NZ_PXYG01000001.1, forward strand.
TGGCACCGGTAACGACGAGCTGAACGGTGGTCTGGGTAACGACATGCTGGATGGCGGCTCCGGCGGCGATATCCTGACCGGTGGTGCCGGTAACGACGAGCTGAACGGTGGTCTGGGTAACGACATGCTGGATGGCGGCTCCGGCGGCGATATCCTGACCGGTGGTGCCGGTAACGACGAGCTGAATGGTGGTCTGGGTAACGACATGCTGGACGGCGGCTCCGGCGACGATATCCTGACCGGTGGTGCCGGTATCGATACCTTTACCTGGGAGCCGGGTGCTGACGGCACCCCGTTGTCGCCGGAGGAAGATATCATTACCGACTTCGACAAAGGGGTCGACAGGCTGGATTTCAGCGACCTGCTGGTGGGTGAAGAATCCGGTGACATCGACGATTATATCAATGTGGCGATGGACGGAACCGACACCGTCTTTACCCTGTCACCCGCTGGCGATGGCAATGTCAGCCAGGAAGTCAGGCTGGAAAGTGTCGATCTGTTCAGTCTCTATCCGGGCGCGACCACCAACAGCGAGCTGTTGCAGCAGATGATGGACGACAATACCCTGATTGTTGATAAATGATTAAGTGATGCGAACCGGGCCACCTCAGGTGCCCGCTATTTAGTTGGAGAACAAACCCATGGCCAAAGTCATCGCTGTCGAGCTGCAAGGGGTCAGCTACCGCTGGAACGGTGAGCATATTGTCATCGCGGCCGGTGCGGACAGCTCCTGGATCATGGAAGGGGCCTCGCTGGAACAACTGGAGCTCGTCGATGAAGAAGGCGAAGTGGAAGGGCTGTTCTCCATCGATTTTGAACGCCAGCAGTGGCGCGGTTCCGGCCGTTTGAGCGACGGCGAGCTCACCCTGATCGGAGATGATGGCAGCACCCTGGCTCCCGGGCCGGAGGAGCCGTTGCCGCTGCTGACGGAGACCCTGGAGCTGCCGGTTTTTTCCGACATCGGGTCAACTTCCGACGCAGATCGCCAACTGGCAGATTCGGTGCTGGAGGATATCTTCGAACAGGAACCGCTGCCGCTGCCGGCGATGCAGGGCGGGGCACCGCCCCCGGCGTCGTTGGACAGCGAGCTCATCAACGATGTGGTCAACTGGCTGGACGTATATTCCCATCATGGGTGAACCTACAGGAACCTTTCGGGTCTTATCTCGCAACCACACTCACGGGAACATATCATGCGTTCATTCAAAGCGACTCTTCTGCCCCTGGCACTGTTGTTTAGTACTTCTGCACTGGCGATTACCGTACCGGAAGGCCCGCACCTGATCACTCAGGGCGAAGCCCAGATCAAGGTGGCGCCGGACATGGCCACCCTGTCCCTGGCGGTCACGGCGCTCAAGGACGACAGCCGGGCGGCCAAAGAGGAGGTGGATACCAAGGTCGCGGCCCTGTTCAGTGGCCTGAGCAGCCTGGGTATCAAGAAAGAGGATATCGACAGCGGCAACCTGGTCACCCGGCCCGATTACAGCTACCCGCGCGAAGGCAAGCCGGAACTGAACGGCTATCTGGCAGAGCGCACCATTACGGTGCGCCTGTACCAGCTCGACAACCTGAGCCAGGTGCTCGACAAGGCGCTGGATCAGGGCATACAGAATGTGCAGCATATCGCCTATGGTGCGCGGGAGGCGGAGTCGTACCAGCAACAGGCCAGGGCGGCCGCCATCGCCCATGCCAAGGCGCTGGCCGCGGAACTGGCCGAGGGCTTTGAGCGCCCGCTGGGGGACATCTACGCCATCGAATACCAGAGCCAGCCCCCCGCCTTGCCGCGCCATTACGGCATGGCCAAAATGGCCGCGATGGAATCTGCCGATGCGGGTTATCAGCAGAATGAAATCGAATTCAGGGATCGTATCCAGGTGGTGTTCGCCCTGAAATAACCGCCCTTAATCCAGCCTGCCCGGTCCGGGCAGGTTTAAAAAAAAATTTATAACTTAAAAAAACGTGACTTTAATTACAGAAATTCCCTAAAGCCGATGTTTTTGATACTTTATGGCCCTATAACGCAGTTGTCATAAAGGACCAGGTAATGGCTAACTATTCTTTAGATAAAGAAAAAATCAAAATTTTATTATTGGAAGGTGTGCACCCGGGCACAGTTGAATCTTTCAAAAATGCTGGTTACAGCAATATCGACTATCTGAAGACCTCGCTGGCAGAAGATGAACTTAAAGAGCGCATCAAAGACGTTCATTTCGTCGGTATCCGCTCCCGCACCCAACTGACCGAAGCGGTGCTGGATGTAGCGGACAAGCTGGTGGCCATTGGCTGTTTCTGCATCGGCACCAACCAGGTTGACCTGGCCGCCGCCGAAATTCGCGGTGTTCCCGTATTCAATGCTCCCTTCTCCAATACCCGCAGTGTGGCCGAGCTGGTGCTGGGCGAACTGTTGCTGCTGCTGCGTGGTATTCCCGAGCGCAATGCCCTGGCACACCGCGGTATCTGGCAAAAGACCGCTACCCAGTCGTTTGAAGCCCGGGGCAAGAAACTGGGGATCATCGGTTACGGCCATATCGGTACCCAACTGGGTATTATTGCCGAAGGCATCGGCATGCAGGTGTTCTACTACGACATCGAGAACAAGCTGTCGCTGGGCAATGCCACCCAGGTTGCCAGCCTGGAAGAGTTGCTCAACATGTCCGACGTGGTGTCGTTGCATGTACCGGAAACGGCCCAGACCAAGAACCTCTTCGGCGCCGAAGAGCTGGCGATGATGAAGCCGGGCGCCATTCTGATCAACGCCTCCCGCGGCACCGTGGTGGACATCGACGCCCTGGCTGCCGCCCTGGCAAGCAAGCATGTCGGCGGTGCCGCCATCGACGTGTTCCCGGTGGAGCCCAAGTCCAATGACGAAGAGTTTGTGACCCCGTTGCGTGAGTTCGACAACGTCATTCTCACTCCCCATATCGGTGGCTCCACCCAGGAAGCCCAGGAAAACATCGGTTACGAAGTGGCCGGCAAGCTGGTCAAGTATTCCGACAACGGCTCCACCCTGTCCGCGGTCAACTTCCCCGAGGTGTCGCTGCCCAGCCACGCCGGCACCAGCCGTCTGCTGCATGTCCACCACAACAAGCCGGGTATCCTGAGCCAGATAGCCCAGGCCTTTGCCGCCGACGATATCAATATCGCGGCGCAGTACCTGCAAACTACGCCCAGAATCGGTTACGTGGTGATCGACGTGGAAACCGCCCAGAGTGAGCAGGCCCTGGCCAAGCTCAAGGCCATCAACGGCACCATCCGCGCCCGGATCCTGCACTAAGCAGCAAAAAGAAGGGGCGAAAGCCCCTTTCAGCTTGATGTCAAAGTTCATTACCTGCTTTTTTCCTGATATTCCCTTTGTTTCAGCTATTTAACCATAGTCATCTCCGCGAAGGCGGAGATCCGTGAAACATTGCACTGGACTCCCGCGTGACTACAGAGAACGACGAAGCTTTGTCAGCGGTCTGAAGGAGCGAACCCCCCTTTTTTCTTAGAGCCTGTTTACGATCTTCGCGAGTCTTGTCTGTTGCCTCTTTCAAGCCCCGACACCGTCTGGTGGTAGCGGCAGCAGGCGACACTGGTGCTCATGGGGAGGGCAAAGTGTGCTGCTCTGCCGACCTTCTGTTTCAGGGATGAAACAGAGAGCGTACAGGGAGGTATTCATAGCGTACCGGCGGAGCAGTGCGCTTTGGCCGAATACACCAGATCTCAAACAGGTCCTTATAACGTTTCCGGATGAATATCCAGTTCGTCCACAAATCGTTCCACGCTCAGCTCCGCCTGTTTCACCTCGTCGAAGGTGGCTATGTGACAGACCGCGTCGCCCTCGTTGACCAGCGGCATGGTCAGGCAGCCGATCACGATGCCGTTCTTGGGCGCAATCACCTCGCAGGGCTCCATCCCCAGGGGGGCGGTGATGGTGCCCAGGCATTCCCCCTTGCGGACCCGGTCGCCCAGCCTGGCCCTGAGGTGCAGCAAGCCGTCCTGCTCGGCCCGGATCCAGGTGCTGGACTTGGCGATCATCGGTGTGACCCTGGGCTTGCCGGATGCGGCCTTGAGCATCCCGAGGGTACGCATGACATTGATGATGCCGCGCACCCCCGCCTTGATGGCCAGGGGATCGAAGCGCAGCGCTTCACCGGCTTCGTACAGGATCACCGGTACGCCGCTGGTTTCGGCCACCGCCCGCAGCGAGCCGTCCCGAATACTCGCATCCAGAATAATGGGCGCCCCGAAACTCTCCGCCATCTGCCGGGTAACGGTGCAATCGAGCTTGGCCCGGATCTGCGGCAGGTTGGCGCGGTGGATGGCGCCGGTATGCAGATCGACGATATGACTGCACTTGCTGACGATTTCGTCCACGAAAAAGTGGGCGACCCGCGAGCCGAGCGAGCCTTTTTCCGAGCCGGGGAAGCAGCGGTTCAGATCGCGCCGGTCCGGCAGGTAGCGGGACTTGTGGATAAAACCAAACACATTGACCACCGGCACCGCCACCAGGGTGCCCTTCAGTCGGGCCGGACTGATCTTGCCCAGGACCTGGTTGACGATTTCGATGCCGTTGAGTTCGTCGCCGTGAATGGCGGCACAGATCAGCAGCACCGGGCCGGGTTGCTTTCCGTGCACCACCTCCAGCGGCACCGTCAGCGGTGACTGGGTATACAGCTGGGCCAGGGCCAGCTGCAGCACCTGCCGGCTGCCGGGCGCAACCTGGGTGCCGGCGATGGCAAAGGGGGCCGTCATCAGCCGCGCTCCCGGGTCTTGCGCTTCTTGCCGGCGTGCTTTTCGATGTACTGGATCATCAGATCCGCCACGTCCTGGCCGGTGGCCAGCTCGATGCCTTCCAGTCCTGGGGAGGAATTGACCTCCATCACCAACGGGCCTCGTTTGGAGCGTAATAGATCGACCCCGGCCACGCTCAGGCCCATGGCCCTGGCCGAGGCGATGGCGGTCTTTCGCTCCTCGGGGCTGATGCGGATCAACTGGGCCTCGCCGCCCCGGTGCAGGTTGGAGCGAAACTCGCCTTCTCTGGCCTGGCGTTTCATGGCGGCGATGACCTTGTCACCCAGCACGAAACAGCGGATATCGGCGCCGTTGGCCTCCTCGATAAACTCCTGCACCATGATGTTGGCCTTGAGCCCCATAAAGGCCTCCAGCACGCTTTCCGCCGCTTTGCGGGTTTCCGCCAGCACCACCCCGATGCCCTGGGTGCCTTCCAGCAGCTTGATCACCAGGGGCGCCCCGCCCACCATGTCGATCAGATCCGGCACGTCGTCGGGCTTGCAGGCGAAGCCGGTGATCGGCATGCCGACCCCCTGGCCGGACAGGATCTGCAGCGAGCGCAGCTTGTCCCGGGAGCGGCTGATGGCGGCGGAATGGTTCAGCGAGTAACAGCCCATCATCTCGAACTGGCGCAGTACCGCCGTGCCGTAAAAGGTGACGGTGGCGCCGATACGCGGGATCACTGCGTCGAACCGGTCCAGCTCCCGGCCCTGGTAGTGAATAGAGGGCTTGCTGTCGTTGATATTCATGTAGCACTTGAGCGCATCGATAATGGTGACCTCGTGGCCTCGGGCCTCGGCCGCCGCCAGCAGGCGACGGGTGGAGTACAGGGAGGCGTTGCGCGAAAGAATGGCGATTTTCATGGGGTTGGCATGGCTCTCTATTCCGTGGATCCCCGAGGGGGAAATTCAGGCTCCCTATCTACGCTATCTGAATGATTTGTGCCAACAAGAAAAAACGGGGCTGAACCGAAAAAAATTCATTTTTGTCATTGCCCCGAGGAGCTCATTCGGTGCCTGACAGGGATACGCCGGGTTGCCGGGTTGCCGGGCGATTTGCCGGCGGCGGCTTTATTTGTGTGGTGTTCTGTGCCTAAATAGTTGATCGATATGCCCAGGCGGCATGCCATCGTTGCCGCCCGCCATTGCGATCATGAAAGGAGGAATTATGTCTTCCGGCTCTGCTACTTCATTTACCGATCACCTGACGCTGGGAAACCAGTCCTATCTGTACTACAGCCTGGAGAAAGTGCCCGACGCCAAGGCGCTGGCCAGGCTGCCCAAGTCCCTCAAGGTTCTGACCGAAAACCTGCTGCGCAACCTGGATAACGACACCGTCACCCTGGATGACATCGGCGCCATGGCGGACTGGCTCAAGGCCGGCCGCACCGAGCGGGAGATCGCCTTTCGCCCGATACGGGTACTGATGCAGGATTTTACCGGGGTACCGGCGGTGGTGGATCTGGCTGCCATGCGCGATGCGGTCAAGCGCCTGGGAGGCGAGGTGGAACGGGTCAACCCGCTGTCGGCGGTGGATCTGGTGATCGACCACTCGGTGATGGTGGACGCCTTTGCCGATGATCGCTCCTTCGCCACCAACGTGGACATGGAAATGGCCCGCAACGGCGAGCGCTACGCCTTTCTGCGCTGGGGCCAGAAAACCTTCGACAATTTCCGGGTGGTGCCGCCCGGCACCGGCATCTGCCACCAGGTGAACCTGGAATACCTGGGTCAGGCCGTGTGGCAGCAACGGCAGGATGGGACCCTGATCGCCTGCCCGGATACCCTGGTAGGCACCGACTCCCATACCACCATGATCAACGCCCTGGGCGTGCTCGGCTGGGGCGTGGGCGGCATAGAGGCGGAAGCGGCCATGCTGGGCCAGCCGGTGTCCATGCTGATCCCCGAGGTGGTGGGTTTCAAGCTCTCCGGCAAGCTGCGCGAGGGCATTACTGCCACCGACCTGGTGCTGACGGTGGTGCAGATGCTGCGCCGGAAAGGGGTGGTCGGCAAGTTCGTGGAATTCTACGGCGACGGCCTGGCGACATTGCCCCTGGCGGATCGGGCCACCATCGCCAACATGGCCCCGGAATACGGCGCCACTTGCGGCTTTTTCCCGGTGGATGAAGAAACCCTGCGTTACCTGCGGCTCACCGGCCGCAGCGAGGAGCAGGTCGGCCTGGTCGAGGCCTACAGCAAGGCTCAGGGATTATGGCGTCATGGCGGCGACGAGCCGGTGTTCACCGATACCCTCAGCCTCGACATGAACGAGGTCGAAGCCTGCCTGGCCGGACCCAAGCGGCCCCAGGACCGGGTCGAGCTGTCGAAGGTGCCGGAGGCGTTCGGCCTGAGCAGCGAGCTTAAGGTGGACAGCTCCCAGCAAAACCGACTGGAAGGCGAGGGCGGCCAGACGGCGGTCGGCGCCGGCCAGTCGCTTGCAGGCACCGCCTTTTCGCTCAATGGACAGACTCACCGGCTACAGGATGGCGCCGTGGTGATCGCCGCCATCACCTCCTGTACCAATACTTCCAACCCCAGCGTGCTGATGGCCGCCGGGCTGCTAGCCAAGGCGGCGGTGGAGAAAGGCCTGACCCGGGCGCCCTGGGTCAAGAGCTCGCTGGCCCCTGGCTCCAAGGTGGTGACCGACTACCTCAAACAGGCCGGGCTGATGACCTGGCTGGAGCAGTTGGGCTTTTACCTGGTGGGCTACGGCTGCACCACCTGTATCGGCAACTCGGGCCCCTTGCCCGAGCCCATTGAGCAGGCCATCAAGGAGGATGACATCACCGTGGCCTCGGTGCTGTCGGGCAACCGCAACTTCGAGGGGCGCATCCATCCGCTGGTGAAAACCAACTGGCTGGCCTCGCCGCCGTTGGTGGTGGCCTACGCTCTGGCCGGCAGCATGAAGGTCGATCTGACCCGGGATCCCCTCGGCACCGGCAAGGACGGCAAACCGGTGTACCTCAAGGATATCTGGCCTTCCCAGCAGGCCATTGCCGAGGCGGTAGAGCAGGTAAAAAGCGAGATGTTCAGCAAGGAATACGCCGAGGTGTTCGACGGCGACGAGCGTTGGCAGGCCATTGCGGTGGAGGGCAGCAGCACCTTCAACTGGCAGGCGGATTCCAGCTATATCCAGCATCCGCCGTATTTCCGCACCATGGGCAAGGAGCCGGAACCGGTCGAGGACATCGAGCAGGCCCGGCTGCTGGCCATACTGGGGGACTCGGTCACCACCGACCATATTTCCCCGGCGGGTAACATCAAGGCCGACAGCCCGGCGGGGCAATACCTGCAATCCCTGGGCGTGGAGCGCAAGGATTTCAATTCCTACGGCTCCCGGCGCGGCAACCACGAGGTGATGATGCGTGGCACCTTCGCCAATATCCGCATCCGCAACCTGATGCTGGACGGTGTCGAGGGGGGTGAAACCCGCCATTATCCCAGCGGCGAGCAACTGGCGATTTACGACGCGGCCATGCGCTATGAAAAAGAAGGCGTGCCACTGGTGGTAGTGGCCGGCAAGGAATACGGAACCGGCTCCAGCCGCGACTGGGCGGCCAAGGGCACCCGTCTGCTGGGCGTGCGCGCGGTAATCGCCGAATCTTTCGAGCGCATTCACCGCTCGAACCTGATCGGCATGGGGGTGGTGCCGCTGGAGTTCACCGGAGGCGACAGCGCGGCCGGCCTGGAGCTGAAAGGTGACGAGCGGCTCAGCATCCGCGGCCTTAACGCGCTGACACCCGGCAAGACGCTGAAGGTGCAGATCGAGGACGCAGATGGCAAGAGCCGTGAGATCGAGGTGCGTTGCCGCATCGACACCGGCAATGAGCTGACCTACTACCGCCACGGCGGCATACTGCACTACGTGATCCGCAAAATGCTCTGAAGCCGGAAGCTTGAGGCTGGAAGCAGACCGAGTGGTGGGTAAACTTGGCTTCCAGCTTCCGGCTATCGTCACCCCAGGGTGGCGAGGATCACCTGGTCGGGGGCGAAGCAGGCGAAGGCGCGGCTGCCCGGGGCGGGCAGGGGGTCCTGTGCCGGGCGCAGGGCGTGGATATCATGGCCCTGATCCAGCCGCAGGGTGATTTCGTTGAACTGCTCGCCGCTGGCCACCTCGGTGATGGTGCCGGCCAGGCGGTTGCGGGCGTCGTCGGCCGGCGCCGTTTCAACGGCGACCCAGGGCGCCTTGACCAGCGCCAGTACCTCCTTGCCCGGCGTCAATCCCAACCGGTGGCAGCTGCGCGTGGTGATGTCCGCGTAGAGCAGGGCGCCGCCGTCCAGCCGCAGCCGTACCTTGCGGCTGAGATCGCTCGGATCCAGCCCTTCCACCCGGGCGAAGAACTGATTGCGGGCGCTGGTCTGCAGGCCGAAGCGCGCCACCACCGCCAGCAGGCTGTCGAGGGAGGCGGCCTCGTCCTGCAGGGCGTCCACCGCCATCCGCTCTATCTGCGCCAGCAGATGGTAGATCTTGAGCAGCCGCCCGCCATAGGGGGTGAGGCGGGCGCCGCCGCCGCCCTTGCCGCCGGCCTCGCTCTCCACCACCGGCTGCCCGGCCAGCTCGTTCATCTCGCGCACCGCGTCCCAGGCCGACTTGTAGCTGATGCCGGCAGCCCGGGCGCCCTGGCTGATGGAGCCCTGTTGCTGGATTTGCTCCAGCAGGCGGATGCGCTTGGGGTTGACGAACAGGCGACCCTCACGGTGCAGGCTCAGTAACAGTTCCAGATCCATGGGGTCCTCATGGCTAAATAAGCGCATTCTGACGCGGGAAGGAGCAAGGCACAAATTATTATCCTGACTTTTTAGTCAGTAAGTGGCGTTGTGTTTTTTCTTATATAGCGTTAGAGTGGCCTTCGCTATATACATCTTTATATAACCAAAGGATGGTCTGACCATGAACACCAGGTTCCGCTGCTCCCTGCTGGTCGGCTTGCTGACTACCGCGACCTCATTGTCCGCGGATGAGGTGCGGGTGGCCGTCGCCACCAACTTTATCGATGTCATGACCCATTTGTCCCGGCAGTTCGAAGCAGAGACCGGACATAAGGTGATCCTGTCTTCCGGCGCGACCGGCAAGCTCTATGCGCAGATCAAGAACGAGGCTCCCTTTGACGCTTTCTTCTCCGCCGATGAAGAACGCCCGCTACTGCTGGAGCAGGAAGGGGTGGCGATGCCCGGTAGTCGCTTTACCTACGCCCTGGGCAAGCTGGTGTTGTGGAGCCCGGATCCGGACTATATCGACGAGGACCAGTCGGCCCTGCGCGAGAAGCGGTTCCGTTTCCTGTCCATCGCCAACCCGGCCACGGCGCCCTACGGCCGGGCCGCCCGGGAAGTGCTGGAACAACTGGGGCTCTGGGATGAGCTCAGCGAGCAGACGGTGCGGGGAGAAAACATCGGCCAGGCCTACCAGTATGTCTACAGCGGCAACGCCCAGCTCGGTTTCGTGGCCAAGGCGCAGGTGTACCGGCAGGGTGAGTACGCCGATGGCTCATACTGGCAGGTGCCCGACGAGCTCTATTCCCCCATCGTCCAGCAGGCGGTGTTGCTGCAGGACTCCGAGGCGGCCCGGGCCCTGCTCGACCATGTACGCAGCCCGCAAACGGTAGAGTTGATCGAGTCTTATGGTTACGGTGCCGAGGCCGGGGAACCCGTTGCCCGGCATGCGCACTGAGGAGGACGCATGCTCTCTCCCCAGGATATGGCCGCCCTCGGCCTGACGCTGCGGCTGGCGGGGGTGACGGTGCTGGTGCTGCTGGTCATCGGAACGCCGCTGGCCTGGTGGCTGAGCCAGAGCCGGTGGCGATACAAGGCCCTGATCGAAGCGCTGGTGGCCCTGCCGCTGGTGCTGCCGCCGACCGTGATCGGCTTCTACCTGTTGCTGGCATTGGGGCCGAGTGGTCCCATCGGTGGCCTGTCCCGGGCCTTGGGGGAGGGCACCCTGGCCTTTACCTTCACCGGCCTGGTGATCGGCTCGTCCTTTTATTCCCTGCCGTTCGTGGTGCAGCCCCTGCAGGGTGCCTTCAGTACCATCGGCCGGCGCCCGCTGGAGGTGGCGGCCACCTTGCGGGCTTCCCCGCTGGACTGCTTCTTCTCCGTGGTGCTGCCGCTGGCCCGCAACGGCTTCCTGACCGCCATCGTACTCGGCTTTGCCCATACCCTGGGTGAATTCGGCGTGGTGCTGATGATCGGCGGCAACATTCCCGGGGTGACCCAGGTGATCTCCATCGCCATCTACGATCACGTGGAGACGCTGCAGTACGCCGAGGCCCACCTGTTGTCCGGCATACTGCTGGTCTTGTCGTTCACTATCCTGATGGCGGTCTATGTGCTGAATCGCCGTTTCGCGGTGGTGCACCCATGATGCTCAGCGCCGAATTCAAACTTCAGCGGCGGGAGTTTTCCCTGGATGTCGGGTTCGAGTTGCCGTTGTCGGGGGTGACGGTGCTGTTCGGCCCTTCCGGCTGCGGCAAGACCACCCTGCTGCGCGCCCTGGCCGGGCTGGAGCCGTGCCAGGGCCGGCTCTGGCTGGGAGATGAATGCTGGCAGGACGGCCAGCGGCGGGTGCCGACCCACCGGCGCCGGCTGGGCTATGTGTTCCAGGAAGCCAGCCTGTTTCCCCACCTGTCGGCCCGGGGCAACCTCGACTTCGGCTGGAAACGGTTGCCGCCGGCAGAGCGCCAGCTCGAACCGCAGACGGTGATCGACTGGCTTGGGCTGGCTCCCCTGCTCGGTCATCGGGCCCACGAACTGTCTGGAGGGCAGCGCCAGCGGGTGGCCATAGGGCGGGCGCTGTTGACCAGTCCCCGCATCCTGCTGCTGGACGAACCCTTGTCGGCCCTGGACCGGGCGGCCAAGCAGGAGATCCTGCCCTACCTCGAGGAGCTGGCCGCCCAGAGCGGGGTGCCCATCTTTTACGTGACCCATGCGCCGGAAGAGGTGGAGCGGCTGGCGGACAGGGTGATCCTGATGGAGCAAGGACAGATCAGTCGCATCGAGTCCCTGCGCGACGCCCTGGCCCGCCCGGATTCCCCGCTCTTCGTCGAGGAAGGGGCGGCCAGCATTCTGGAAGGGGTAATAGGGCAGGGCCTGGACGATGGCCGAACTCCCTTCGATTTCGGCGAACAGCGACTCTGGTTGGTCAAGCCGCTGCGCCGGCCCGTGACCCGGGCCAGGTTGCGGATACAGGCCTCGGATGTCAGCCTGTCGCTGACGCCGCTGGAAGGGGTCTCCATCCTCAATCAGTTACCGATGCAGATCCGCCGGGTACATCCGGTCAGGGAGGGCAGGGTGCTGGTGAGCGGGGAATTGGCCGACGGCCAGGGCCTGCTGGCCGAGGTGTCCGCCTATTCCGCCGGCCAGCTCCGGCTGGCGGAAGGACAAGGTTGTTATGCCCTGATCAAGGCGGTGGCGCTGCTGAGCTGAAGGCTTGGCCCCACAGGGGCCACCGGACATCCTCAGGCGCCCTTGCGCATCACGCCCTCGGGGGTGCCGATCAACAGTACATCGGCGCCACGCTCGGCGAAGAGGCCATTGGTGACCACGCCGACAATGGCGTTGATGCGGGTCTCCAGGCCCTTGGGATCGGTGATCTTGAGATCGTGCACGTCCAGGATCTGGTTGCCGTTGTCGGTGATCACCCCTTTCCGGTATACCGGCTTGCCGCCGAGCCTGGTCAGCTCGCGGGCCACGTATTCGCGGGCCATGGGGATCACTTCTACCGGCAGTGGAAAGGCGCCCAGCACCTCGACGGTTTTAGTACCGTCGACGATGCAGACGAACTTGTCGGCCACGGCGGCCACGATTTTCTCCCGGGTCAGGGCCGCGCCGCCGCCCTTGATCATCGCCATGGCGCCGTCGATCTCATCGGCGCCATCCACGTACACCGCCAGCTCGCCGACCTCGTTGAGATCGAAAATCTGGATGCCCAGTTGTTGCAGCCGGGCGGTGGAGGCCTCGGAACTGGATACCGCCCCCTTGATCTGGTCCTTGATGGAGCCCAGGGCGTCGATAAAGTGGTTGACGGTGGAGCCGGTGCCCACACCCACCAGGGTGCCCGGGGTTATGTACTCCAGCGCCGCCCAGCCGGCGGCCTTTTTCATTTCGTCTTGTGTCATGGCTGTGCTGTCTCCTGCAAAAGTGCCGCGCATTATAGCAAAGGCGGCCCTGCTTGCATGCGGCTTTTACCAGCGCCAGTGCCGGCTCGGGGTGAGCAGCTCGGGTAGGGGCACGTCCCAGTGGTCGGTGGGAATGGTGGCCAGTTGCTGGCAGTCGTGGGCCAGGCCCACCGGGCGTGGGCCCTGGCCCCGGTGCCAGCCGGACAGGGTTCTGTCGTAGAAGCCGCCGCCCATGCCCATGCGGTTGCCGGCGGCGTCGAAGGCCACCAGCGGGGTGTAGATAAGATCCAGCTCCGACTTGGGCAGCAGCAGGCGCACATCGAGCCGGGGCTCGGGAATGCCGAAGCGGTTGGCGATGAGCGCCGTGTCCGGATCGTAGCGCAGAAACAGCAGGTGGCCGGGGCTGAAGTGGTGCAGTACCGGCAGGTAGACCTGGGCGCCCTGGGACCAGTACCAGTCGATCAGGGGCCGGGGGTCGAGCTCGCCGTCGTTGGCCAGGTACAGCGCCACCCGTCGGGCCGAGGCCAGGTGGGGGGTGTCGGCCACCCGCTCCGCTATGGTGCGGGCTGCGGCGTCCTGTTCGGCCGCAGTCAGTCGGCGGCGCGCCTGGCGTATCTGCTGCCGGATCTGGTGTCTGTCAGTCATGGCGGGTTCCGGTAAAAAAGAGACTAGTCGCAGGTTATCGCACTCTTCGCCGGCAATGCAAAGCGGCCGTCAGCGGTGCCAGGGGCTGTTTTTCAGCCGCAGGTACAGTGCCTCGACCTCGGTGCGGGCCCAGGGGGTGCGGCGCAGGAACTTGAGGCTGGACTTGATGCTGGGATCTTTTTTAAAGCAGTTGATATTGACCCGGCGGGCCAGCTCTTCCCAGCCGTAGCGTTCGACCAGCTCGGTCAGCAGGGCTTCCAGGGTGATACCGTGCAGGGGATTGTTGGGCTGTTCATGCATCAGGGATGGCCTTGCTGAAGAAAATTAAGTGGATCTGACCAAACCGGCTTGTGCCGTAAGGATGCTTCGGCCATGCCGGCGGGAAGCGAAAATATACGGTGAAGGGGTCCCCAGGGTGCCGTTGCGGGTGTTAGTCCTTGAACCCTGTGGTTCAAGGCGGAAACCCGGTATCTACCGCAGGCGTCTCGGTCGGGCCGAGCATGCTCAATAGTAAATAACGCGGCTTTCCTTTGCTGTTGATATCGGCTCAGGGACGCCACCCTACTGACGAACACCCCAGGGAAAACAAAACGTGTTGTGAAGCCGCTCAGCCTACCTTGCTGGCCAGCGCGTCCTCTATGGTATGCTGCAACATCTTGATGCGCTTGTCCATGGCGTCAGCATATTGATGATTCTTGTCCTTTTCAAGCTCGAGCTCATGGCAGACATTGAGCGCTATCATGATGGCCAGTTGCTCGTTGGAGGCGGACTTGCCGTTTTGCTTGAGCTCGCGGATCCGCTCGTTGAGCATGTTGGCCGCCCTGTGCAATGCCGCTTCCTGTCCGACAGGACAGGCCACCTTGTAAGGGCGCCCGAGAATAACGATGTCGATTGCCGCTGTGGTCATGTGGTCCTCAGGTGGCTTGCAATAGGCAATAAAATTGTGGCGACTATATAGTGGCGCTCCAGAAGTTTCAAGGGGTTGCTGGCCTGGGACGGGCGGCAATGCTAGGATCCGGGGTAATAACGCCCATCTTTTCCCGATTGAGTAAACGATGAACGACAACGCCCGTCTCAACTACGAAGCTTTCACCTCCCTGCTGGAACAGCACAACATGGTGGTCACCGCCGCCGAGGTGCATGGCGTCATCAGTGGCTTGATCTGCGGCGGCATGGCCAAGGACGACGTTCGCTGGCAGCGGCATTTCGACGAGCTGCTGAACGACGGCTTCGGCTTGCCCGCCGAGCTGAAAAAGGCCGTGAACCTGCTGTTTTACCGGGTCTATGACGAACTGCTCAGCCAGGCCCGGTTCGAGCTGCTGCTGCCCGAGGACGACATGCCGCTCGATGAACGGCTGGATGCGATGATGGAATGGGCCGGCGCCTTCCTGGCCGGCTTCGGGGTGGTGCAGCAGGAGCTGAACAAGGCTTCGCCCGAGCTGCAGGAAATGATCCAGGATATCAGCAACATCACCCAGGTTTCCGGCGAATTCGAGCAGGAAAACGAAGAGAACGAAGCCGCCTTCGTGGTGCTGTACGAACACCTCAAACTCGGCGCCACCCTGGCGTTCGAGGAGTTCGGCAAGGGCCAGCCGGCCGCCCGGCGGCCCACCCTGCACTAAAGGCCACCAGAACGCAGACAGGTTATGACTCATTATGACGTGGTAATCAACGGTGCCGGCATGACCGGCGCCGTGCTGGCGCTGGGATTGGGCGCCCTGCGCCGGACGGACGGCTCGGCGCTTAGCATCGCGGTCATCGAAGCGGCCTCGCCGGATCTGCAGGCCCATCCGGGCTTCGATGCCCGCAGCATCGCCCTGGCACAGCACAGCCGGGAGCTGCTCGAGCGGCTCGGCCTCTGGTCCTGCTTTGCGCCACTCGCGACCCCCATCACCCGTATCCAGGTATCGGATCAGGGCCACATTGGCCAGGTGCTGATGGCGGCGGAAGAATACCGGGTGCCGGCCCTGGGCTACGTGGTGGAGCTGAACCCCGTCGGTCAGTCGCTGTACTGGCAACTGGCGGCCGCGGACAACATCCGGCTGATTTGCCCGGACCGGATCGCCGGTTTTCGCCAGCATGCCGACGGCGTCGAGCTGGTGCTGGCGAGTGGCCAGTCGCTCGGCACCCGGCTGTTGGTGGCCGCGGACGGCAGTCGTTCGCTGGTCAGGGAGCAGTTGCGGTTGCCGAGCCGACAACTGGACTACGGCCAGAGCGCGGTGATCGCCAACGTGCAGACGGCCGAGCCGCCCGACGGGCGTGCCTTCGAGCGGTTTACCCGGGAAGGGCCCCTGGCCCTGCTGCCGATGAGCGAGGGGCGCAGCTCTCTGGTCTGGTGCGCCTCCACGGCGCGGGCCGAGGCCATCATGGCGCTCGATGACGACGCCTTCCTCGCCCAGTTGCAACGGGCGTTCGGCTACCGGCTGGGACGCTTGCAGCGCACCGGCACCCGGCACTGCTACCCCTTGCTGCTCGATGAAGTGGAAAAGCCCTGGCACCACAGGGTGGTGTTGCTGGGCAACGCGGCGCACCTGCTGCATCCCATCGCCGGCCAGGGCTTCAACCTGGGGCTGCGCGACGTGGCCGCCCTGGTGGCGGCGGTGGGCTCGGCACTCGGGCTGGGGCAGGATTTTGGCGGCTACCCGGTGCTGGCCGGCTATGGTCGGGAGCGACAGCCGGATCAAGCCGCCATCGTCGGCCTGACCACGGGGCTGGCCCTGCTGTTTTCCAACGACAACCCGGCCCTGGCGGCCGGGCGCAACCTGGGGCTGATGGCCATGGCGGCCTGCGCCCCCTTCAAAGAGCAACTGGCCTGGCGGGCCATGGGCAAGAGGTAACAGATGCAAGCGGCGGACATCATCATTATCGGTGGCGGCATGGTCGGGCTGACCCTGGCGCTGGCCATGGAGCACAGCGGTCTGCGGGTGGCGGTGGTGGAAGGGCAGGAAGACGACGGCGAGCTGCCCGCCATTCCCGACAACCGGGTCAGCGCCATCAACCTGGCCTCCCAGACTCTGCTGGAGCGGCTCGGCGCCTGGCCGGGCGACAGAGGCCGACTCGGCCCTTACACCGAGATGGAGGTGTGGGAGGCGGACAGTGCCGCCCGCATCGGTTTTTCCGCCGCCCTGCTGCACCAGCCCCGCCTCGGCCACATCGTGGAAAACCGGCTGTTGCTGCAGTCCTTGCTGGCCCGTGCCCGACGGTGTCCCCATATCAGCCTGCATATGCCGGCGCGGGCGGCGTCGCTGTCGGTGAGCGAGCAGGGGGCCTTCGTGCTGCTCGACGACGGCACCCCCATCACCGGACGGCTGCTGGTGGGGGCCGACGGCGCCCGCTCCTGGCTGCGTGGCCAGTTGCAGCCGGGCATGACCGAGTGGGACTACGATCACTGCGCCCTGGTGGCGACCGTGGCCACGGCCGAGCCCCATGGCCGCACCGCCCGCCAGATCTTCCGCGGCAACGATATCCTGGCCTTCCTGCCCCTGGCGGATGCGCACCAGTGCTCCATCGTCTGGTCCTGCGCCCCGGAGCGGGCCGGAGCCCTGGTGGCCCAGCCCGAAGCCGGATTCAACAAAGCGTTGTCCCATACCTTCGATCTGCGCCTGGGCCTGTGCGAGGTACTGGGGCCGCGCATGGCGATACCGCTTAAGGCCCGTTTCAGCCAGCAGTTCTGCGGCCCGCGCTGGGCGCTGATCGGCGACGCCGCCCACACCATACACCCGCTGGCGGGGCAGGGGGTCAACCTGGGGTTGCAGGATGCCGCCGCCCTGGCCGACACCCTGGCGCGCCTGCACGGCCAGGGTAAGGATATCGGCACCTTGGCCGGGTTGAGATCCTTCGAACGCTGGCGCAAGGCCGAGGCGGCTACCCTGCTGGCAACCATGGAGGGACTCAAGCGGCTGTTCGGCACGGCCCACCCGCTGGTGAAGGGGATGCGTGGCCTGGGGTTGGGGATGACCGACCGGCTGACCCCGCTCAAGCGCAGGCTGGCCGCTCATGCCCTGGGGGTCGGCGGGTTGCAGCCGAGGCTGTCCAGCCTTGAGAAAAACTAATCCGAGTGCTTTTAAAGATTAGTTTTTCTGGCATTATTTTTTGCCGCCCGGTGAGCAAATAATTTGTGCTTGTGCTTATTGGTAGGCTTTTAAATACCTAAAATATTAATTTTTTGTTATTTATTGGTGTAAAAAACCAAATTAAGCGCTTCCTTTCGTTTAAAAAACTGTTGCTTGCTGGCTCACATTTTATCTTGGTGGATAAAACGATAAGTTTTTTTTAAGTGTTCCTCGGTTTTATCCCGGGCCGGCTTGAGTATAATCGGAGGGCAATACCGGATTATCGCTCACAGGCCAGGCCTGGAATAAAAGGAAGCGCCATGACTCAGCAAACAGTTCTGCACCCCCAGCACCTGGAAGCCGGTGCCAAGATGGTGGATTTTCACGGTTGGGAAATGCCCATCAACTACGGCTCCCAGCTGGAAGAGCACCATGCGGTGCGCCAGGACGCCGGCATGTTCGACGTCTCCCACATGACCATCGTCGACGTCAAGGGCAGCCAGGCCAAGGCCTTCCTGCAGAAGCTGCTGGCCAACGACGTGGGCCGCCTGACCCAGCCCGGCAAGGCCGTGTACAGCGGCATGCTCAACGAGCAGGGCGGTGTCATCGATGATCTGATCACCTATTACTTCGCCGAAGACGATTACCGCATGATCGTCAACTCCGCCACCCGCGAGAAGGATCTGGCCTGGATGAACCAGCAGGTGGCAGGCTTCGAGGTCACCCTCACCGAGCGGCCCGAGCTGGCGATGATCGCGGTGCAGGGCCCTAACGCCAAGGCGAAAGCCGCCACCGTGTTCAGCGCCGAGCAGAATGCCGCCGTGGACGGCATGAAACCCTTCTTCGGGGTGCAGGCCGGCTCCCTCTTTATCGCCACCACCGGTTACACCGGGGAAGACGGCTATGAAATCGTGGTCCCCGCCGAGCAGGCCGCCGCCCTGTGGAACGCGCTCAGGGACGCCGGCGTGCGCCCCTGCGGCCTGGGCGCCCGGGATACCCTGCGCCTGGAAGCGGGCATGAACCTTTACGGCCAGGATATGGACGAGTCGGTTTCTCCGCTCGCCGCCAACATGGCCTGGACCCTCGCCTGGGAGCCCGCCGAGCGCGACTTTATCGGCCGCCAGGCGCTGGAAGCCCAGCGCGCCGCCGGCGACCAGCCCAGGCTGGTGGGCCTGGTGATGAAGGAAAAAGGCGTGCTGCGCGCCGGCACCATCGTTCGTTTTACCGACGGTCAGGGCCATGAACAACAGGGCGTTATCACTTCCGGCACCTTCTCGCCTACACTGGGTTTCAGCATTGCCCTGGCGCGGGTGCCGCGCTCCATTGGGGCCAATGCACAAGTGGAACTGCGTAAAAAATGGATGCCGGTGTCCGTGGTGAAGCCGACTTTCGTACGGTTCGGCCAAGCGGTCGCCGAGTTTTGAGAATCAAGAGGAACAACTGATGAGCAATATCCCCAGTGAATTGAAGTATGCCCGCTCCCACGAATGGGTACGGTTGGAAGGGAACGGTGAGGCGGTGGTCGGCATTACCGAGCACGCGCAGGATCTGTTGGGTGATATGGTGTTTGTTGAGCTGCCCGAAGTGGGCCGCACCCTGGACGTGGGCGAAGACTGCGCCGTGGCCGAGTCGGTCAAGGCCGCGTCCGACATCTATGCCCCGGTGAGCGGTGAAATCATCGCCGTGAACGAGGATCTGGAAGACAGCCCCGAGCTGGTCAACTCCGATCCTTACGGCGATGGCTGGTTGTTCCGTATCAAGCTGGCCGACGAGTCCGATCTGGACGAGCTGCTGGACGCCGAAGGCTACGAAAACAGCATCGACGAAGAGTGATCCCAAGCCCCCTTTTCGGGGGCTTATTGATATTTGATGCCTTTGGCCGACTTGCAATCCCACCTCAGACATTTGCCGGCAAGCGGAATCCCGGGGCCGGTTGCCTGCATGCCTTCAGGCTGCCGGCCTATTAAGGAAGTGAAAGAAAATGACCCAGTCTTTGTTAGAACTTGAGCAGAACAACGCATTCATCGGCCGCCATATCGGGCCCTCCGAGCAGGAAGTGGCCGAGATGCTGGCGGTGGTGGGCGCCGAGTCCCTGGACGATTTGATCCACCAGACCGTCCCCGCCAACATCCTCAACGACCAGCCGCTCGGCATCGGTGCCAGCCGCACCGAGGTGGAGGCGCTGGCCTACCTGAAATCCCTGGCCCGGCAAAACAAGGTATGCAAAAGCTATATCGGCATGGGCTACCACGACACCCATGTGCCCCTGGTGATCCAGCGCAACGTGCTGGAAAACCCGGGCTGGTATACCGCCTACACTCCCTACCAGCCGGAGATCGCCCAGGGCCGGCTGGAAGCGCTGCTCAACTTCCAGCAAATGACGCAAGACCTCACCGGCCTGCCCCTGGCCAGCGCCTCGCTGCTGGACGAGGCCACCGCCGCCGCCGAGGCGATGGCCCTGGCCAAGCGGGTGAGCAAGAACAAGAAGGCCAACAGCTTCTTCATCGCCGATGACGTCCATCCCCAGACCATCGACGTGGTGCGCGAGCGGGCCGAACACTACGGCTTCGACATCATCGTCGCTCCCGCCGAGGCGGTGGTGGAGCACGAGCTGTTCGGTGCCCTGTTCCAGTATCCGTCCACCACCGGCCAGATCCGCGACCTCCAGGATCTGATCGCCAAGGTGCAGAGCCAGAAGGGCATCGCCTGCGTGGCCGCCGACATCCTGTCGCTGGTGCTGCTGAAGGCGCCGGGCCAACTGGGTGCCGACGTGGTGCTGGGCAACGCCCAACGCTTCGGCGTGCCGATGGGCTACGGCGGTCCCCACGCCGCCTTCTTCGCCACCCGCGACGAGCACAAGCGTTCCCTGCCGGGGCGCATCATCGGCGTGTCCAAAGATACCCGTGGCAAGCCGGCCCTGCGCATGGCGATGCAGACCCGCGAGCAGCATATCCGCCGGGAAAAGGCCAACTCCAACATCTGTACCGCCCAGGTGCTGCTGGCCAACATGTCCAGCTTCTACGCCGTTTACCACGGCCCCGAAGGCCTCAAGCGCATCGCCGAGCGGGTGCACCGGCTGACCGACATCCTGGCCCTGGGCCTCCAATCCAAGGGTGTGCAGCTCAAGCACGACAGCTGGTTCGACACCCTGACCATCGTCACCAATGACAAGGATGCCATCCAGGCCCGGGCCCTGGCCGCCGGCGTCAACCTGCGCACCGATCTGGACGGCGCCCTGGGCGTGTCCCTGTCCGAAACCACCACCCGCAATGATGTGGCCGAGCTGTTCGACCTCTTCCTGGGGACAGGCCACGGCCTGGAGGTGGCGGCGCTGGACGCCGTTGCCGCCAGGGGCACCGGCTCCATTCCCGAGCGCCTTCTGCGCGACGAGCCCATCCTGACTCACGAGGTGTTCAACCAGTACCACTCCGAGAGCGAGATGCTGCGCTACATCCACAAGCTGGAGATGAAGGATCTGTCGCTCAACTACGGCATGATCTCGCTCGGCTCCTGCACCATGAAGCTCAACGCCACCGCCGAAATGGTGCCGGTGAGCTGGCCCGAGTTCGCCCGGATCCACCCCTTCGCGCCGCTGGATCAGACCCAGGGCTACCAGCGGATGATCGGCGAGCTGGAAGACTGGCTGGTCAAGATCACCGGCTACGATGCCATCTGCATCCAGCCCAACTCCGGCGCCCAGGGCGAATACGCCGGCCTGCTGGCCATCAAGAAATACCACGAGTCCCGGGGTGAAGGTCATCGCGACATCTGCCTGATCCCGAGCTCCGCCCACGGCACCAACCCGGCGTCGGCCCAGATGGCCAACATGAAGGTGATAGTGGTGGCCTGCGACAAGAAAGGTAACGTGGACATGGCCGACCTCAGGGCCAAGGCCGCCGAGGCGGGCGAGAACCTGTCCTGCATCATGGCCACCTATCCCTCCACCCACGGGGTGTACGAGGAAAGCATCCGCGAGATCTGCGAGGTCGTGCACAGCCATGGCGGCCAGGTGTACATGGACGGCGCCAACATGAACGCCCAGGTAGGCATCACCTCGCCCGGCTTTATCGGCTCCGACGTGTCGCACCTCAACCTGCACAAGACCTTCGCCATCCCCCACGGCGGCGGCGGCCCCGGCATGGGCCCCATCGGCGTCAAGGCGCACCTGGCGCCCTTCGTGGCCGGCCACGCCGTGGTCAAGACCGGCAAGGAAAGCCGGGACAATGGCGCCGTGTCCGCGGCTCCCTTCGGCTCCGCCAGCATACTGCCGATCAGCTGGATGTACATCGCCATGCTGGGCGACGAGGGGGTCAAGCGCTCCACCCAGGTGGCCATGCTCAACGCCAACTACCTGATGAAGAGCCTGGCCGAGGACTTCCCCATCCTCTACAGCGGCCGCAACGATCGGGTGGCTCACGAGTGCATCGTCGACCTGCGCCCGCTGAAGGAAGAGTGCGGCATCAGCGAGATGGACGTGGCCAAGCGGCTGATGGACTACGGCTTCCATGCCCCCACCATGAGTTTCCCGGTGGCCGGCACCCTGATGATCGAGCCGACCGAGTCCGAGTCCAAGGTGGAAATCGACCGCTTTATCCATGCCATGAAGCAGATCCGCGAGGAGATGCGCCAGGTGCAGAGCGGCCAGTGGACGCTGGAGGACAACCCCCTGGTCAATGCCCCGCACACCCAGGACGACGTGATGGACGCCGAGTGGAGCCGGGCCTACAGCCGCGAGCAGGCGGTGTTCCCCTCCGCCGAGGTGCGCCGCGCCAAGTTCTGGCCGACCGTCAACCGCATCGACGACGTCTACGGCGACCGCAACCTGTTCTGCAGCTGCCTGCCCACCGAGGCCTACGGCGAATAAGAGTACCAGGTTCCGGATAACGACAAGGGCGCCCGCGAGGCGCCCTTTTTGTCGCCTGGGGGGGATGCCGGTGGTGGAGGCGTTGTTTTCAAGGCCGAAGGGTCCCGCTGGGCGGGAAGGCAGGCGAGCCGCCTGCGCTCCGGTTGGTGCTGGCTGCAGGGCCTGAGCATGTATCGTGCTCAGCAAAAAAAAAAGCGCCACCAGGGCGCTTTTAACGTATTCCGCGGTGATGGACTCAGGCGGCCTTGGGCTTGCCGGCGGCCAGGGTGCGCTGCACCAGCTTCTTGATCAGCGGGGAGAACAGCGACAGCGCGGCCAGGATCAGCAGCCACATGGAAATGGGCTTGTCGACGAAGGTCATCCAGTCGCCACCGGAGATCTGCAGGGCACGGCGCATGGACTCTTCCATGATGGCACCCAGGATCAGCGCCAGGATCAGCGGCGCGGTGGGGAAGCCGAACAGCTTCATGCCGAGGCCGATCAGGCCGAAACCGAGCAGCAGCAGCAGGTCGAACACGTTGAAGCTGAGGCCATAGACGCCGATCATGCAGAAGATCAGGATCATCGCCAGCAGCAGCGGCTTGGGCATGTCCAGGATTTTGGCGATGTAGGGGATCAGCGGCAGGTTCAGCACCAGCAGGAAGATGTTGCCCACGTACATGCTGGCGATTACCCCCCAGAATACGTCCGGACGCTGTTCCAGCATCATGGGGCCGGGGGTCACGCCCATCACCAGCAGGGCGCCGAGCAGCACGGCGGTGGAGCCGGAGCCGGGCACACCCAGGGTCAGCAGGGGCACGAAGGAGCCACCGCAGGCGGCGTTGTTGGCGGACTCGGGGCCGGCGACGCCCTTGATGTTGCCCTTGCCGAAGGTGTCTCCGTCCTTGGCCAGGCGTTTTTCCAGGCTGTAGCCGAGGAAGGACGCGACGGTGGCACCGGCGCCGGGCAGCACGCCGATAAAGAAGCCGAGTACCGAGCTGCGGCCGATGGGGCCGGCGATTTCCTTGACTTCACTCTTGCTGAGCTTGAGCGAGCCGATGTTGTTGCGCGGCTGCTCCTTGCTGCCGCCCTTGAGCAGCATATAGAACACTTCCGCCAGGGCGAACACGCCGAGCGCCACCACCAGGAAGTCGATGCCGTCGATCAGCTCCAGGCTGCCGAAGGTGTAGCGCTCGGTACCGGTCTGCAGATCGATACCGACGATGGAGATCATCATGCCGATCACGGCGGCGATCAGGCCCTTGACCAGGGACTTGTCGGACAGGCTGACCACGGCGGTCAGGCCCAGCAGCATGAGCGCGAAGTATTCGGCAGGGCCGAAGCTCACCGCCACCTTGGACAGCAGCGGGGCGATCAGCATCAGGCCGATCACCGAAACGGTACCGCCGATAAAGGAGGCGTAAGCGGCAATCGCCAGGGCTTTGCCCGCCATGCCCTTCTTGGCCATGGGGTAGCCGTCGAAGGAGGTGGCCACGGTGCCGGCCACGCCCGGGGCATTGAGCAGGATGGAGGAGGTGGAGCCGCCGAAGATGGCGCCGTAATAGACCCCGGACATCAGGATCAGGCCGGAGGCGGGATCCATGCTGAAGGTAATGGGGATCATCAGCGCCAGGGCACTGATGGGGCCCAGGCCGGGCAGCATGCCGATAATGGTGCCGGCGAAGACACCGACGAACACGTACATGATATTCATCGGGTCCAGGGCGATGCCGAAGCCGTACACCAGACTGTTGAATGCATCCATCATAATGATAAACCTTTGATTTTTCCTGATTAAAGGTAAGTCAACGCGACCGCTCTTTTAGAAGGGCAAGATCCCGGTGGGGAGATAAACATCCATCACGTAACTCATCATGAAATACAGTGCCAGCACGACACCGCTCGATGCCAACAGGTTGGCCTTGTGGTTGCGATAGCCGTAGTAGTAGGCCAGGCCGCAGCACAGCAGGATGGAGGTGACGACAAAGCCAATCGGCTGCAGGGCGAAGGCGTAGGCGATAATGGCCACCGAGGTGACTGCCACCCGCATGCGCGGGCTGGTCCAGAAACCGCCTGTTTCCTCGATGATGTCGTCCTGCTCGTCGTCGTCCTGAACGTGTTGCCTGGGTTTTTCCAGGAACAGCAGTACGGCCAGCACCAGCAGGGCGCTACCCAGGGCCTTGGGGAAGGTGTCCGAGTCGACGGGGCGGGGCAGCGAGAACCCGGGGATCTGGAACGCCATCCAGATGTAACCCAGGGCAAACAGAGCCAGAATAATACCTATTTTCTGGTTGATGTTGAGTTTGTTCATAACAATACCTGTACATGGCTGGGTGACGGGGAAGTCCCCGTCACCGCTATCCGTTAGCGCCGCAGCAGACCCAGGTCACCCAGGATGGTGCTGAACTGATCGAGCTGGGAGTCGAGGAAGGCGCCGAAGGCCTCACTACCCTGGTAGGCGTCGATCCAGCCCATCTGGGCGCTGGCCTGCTTCCACGCATCGGTTTTCACCATGCGGGCGAACAGGTCTTCGTAATAGGCCCGCGCTTCGGGTGACATGTCCTTCGGACCCATGACGCCACGCCAGATGTCGAAGGTGTAATCGAGTCCCTGCTCCTTGAAGGTGGGCACACTGGCCAGGGTGCCGCCCAGGCGCTCGGGAGAAGAGACCGCCAGCGCGCGCAGCTCGCCGCCTTCCAGCTGGCCCGCCGACTCGCCGGCACCGCTGACCACCGCTTCCACGTGCTTGCCCATCAGGCTGATCATGGCTTCGCCACCGCCGGAGAAGGCGATGTAGTTGACATTACGCGCTTCCAGGCCGGCCTCGGCGGCGGCACCGGCGATGGCGATATGATCCATGGAGCCGGCCGCCGAGCCGCCGCCCACGCTCAGGCCGGGGTTGGCCTTCATCGCGTTGAACAGGTCATTTACGGTCTGGTAGGGAGAATCCTTGCGCACCAGAATGATGGAGTAGTCGGTATTCAGCTGGGCGATGGGGGTGAAGTCCTTGTGGCTGAAACGGGAGGTGCCGGCCAGGGGCACCAGGATGATGGGCGGACTGGTGGCGAACAGCTTGTGATCGTTCTTGGCATCGCGGGCGATCTGGGCCCAGGCCACGGCGCCGCCGCCGCCGGGCACGTTGATGGGGGCGAAATTCTGCGGCGCCAGCTTCTCGGCCTGGATCACCATGCCGGCGGTGCGCACCAGGGTATCCCAGCCGCCGCCCGGATTGGCGGGGGCGATGAACTCCACCGGTCGGGTCGGCTGCCAGTCCTGGGCCTGGGCCGGCATCTGGGCGCCGAGGGCCAGCAGCGGCAGGGCGGCCAGGCCCAAGCGTTTGAACGGTTTGCGTAGAGCGTTGAACATACAGTTCTCCTTGGTTCGTCCTTGTTAACATCTGGTGTAAAAATAGATGCACAGCTGTTAGGCAACAAGCTTTGGGGCATAAATAGAAAAAACGGCATTAAGGCGATTTTGTTTATTTTGTTCACAGGCGGGAAAATAATGACGGCCCCGGGGCGGGCTGCTATTGCTTAACAGTGGCAGCGGCGGCCACCGGCGGTCGGTGGCCGTGCGCACTTGCCGGCAGCGGGGGATTTATGAGTCATGTTTACAAGCTGATCGAGGTCGCGGGCTCGTCCACCAGCGGTTACGACGATGCCATCAGGCAGGCGGTGGCCAAGGCGGCCGAAACCGTCGAGCACCTGGACTGGTTCGAGGTCACCGAGATGCGCGGCCATATCAAGGACGGCCAGATCGCGCACTTTCAGGTGGTGGTGAAAATCGGTTTCCGCCTGAGCTGATCAGCGGTTGAGGCGGTAACGCCGCTCGGGCCGGCCCACTTCACCGTAGGCCTGTTCGGCGCAGGCCCGGCCCTGGGCCACCAGGTATTCCAGGTAACGGCGGGCGGTGGAGCGGCTGGCGCCGATGGTCTTGGCCAGTTCCACCGCGGTTTGCGGCGCCTGGGTCTGGGCCATGGTATTGACCACGGTATCCAGGGTCAGGCGGTCGATGCCCTTGGGCAGGGTGCCGGTGCCCGGCGCCGCCGGTGCCGGCTCGCTGACCACGGGCCGGCGGTTCAGGGCCATGTCCAGTTCTTCCTGGCTCATTTCCTGCTTCTGTTCGAGCAGGGTCCGTTCCTGTACGAAGCGGCTGAGCATATGGGCCATGCGCTCGCTCTGGGTGGGCTTGATCAGGTAGTCGAACACGCCGCCGCGCAGGGCCTCCTGGATGGTGTCCACTTCCCTGGCGGCGGTCACCATCACGATGTCGATATGCCGGTACAGCCGGCGGATCTCCCACAGCAGTTCCAGCCCGGTGGCATCGGGAATGTAGGCGTCGAGCAGCACCAGGCTGATCTGGTCGGCATGGTCGGCCAGGAACGCCAGCGCCTCGGCCTTGGTGCGGGCCTCATGGAGCACCTTGAAGCCCGCGCTCTGCTCCACGAATTGCCGGTTGATTTCGGCGATGCGAAAGTCGTCCTCGATAATCAGTACGCCGTGGTTCTTCAGGGTCATGCCAGGGTTTCCTCCTGCCCGGCCATCCGCGCCTTGGCCAGGGTGACGATAAAACAGGCGCCGCCGAGGTCGCCGTCTTCCAGGCTGACATCACCGCCGTACTCCAGGCACAGCTGGCGCACCAGGGCCAGGCCGATGCCCATGTGCTTGCCGGGCTTGGTGGTGAAGCCTTCCCGGAAGATGTGCGCCAGCAGGGCGGGATCCACCCCCGGGCCGTTGTCTTCCACCTCGAACAGCAGCTGTTCCCCGAGATCGGTGAAAAACAGCCGCACCCGGGGTGGCGTCTGTCTGCCCAGCAGGGCGGCGTCGACCGCGTTGTTGAGCAGGTTGCCGAGCACCGAGATCAGCACCTCCTGGCCCTGGGGACCGAGCGGGGTATGCAGGGCGCTGTCTTCCACTATCTCCAGCTGCACCCCCTTCTGCTCGGCGTCCGCCAGCTTGCCGAGCAGAATGGCGCCCACCAAGGGGTCTTCCACCTGCTCCAGCACCGTCGCCAGGCGGGCCTGCTCGCGGGCGGTCTCCTGGTTGATCAGCGCCAGCGCCTGCTGTGGCTTGTCAAGCTGCAGCAGGCCGGAAATGGTATAGAGCTTGTTGGAAAACTCGTGGGCCTGCACCCGCAGGGCATCCCGGTCCCGGTTGACCGCGTTCAGCGCCAGGGACAGATCGCGGATCTCCTGGCGGCTGCGGAAGGTGGCCACGGCGCCCTGCACCCGGCCGCCGTGGATGATGGGAACCCGGTTGACCACCACCGGGTGTTCGCCGATCCACATTTCCTGATCGAACTGGCGCTCGCCGCTGGACAGCACCTCCCGCAAGCGGGAATTGGGCACCAGCTCCTGTACCGGCCGGCCCACCGCATTGCTGTGCGGCGGCAGGCCGAGAAAGCGCCGGGCGGCCTGGTTGAGCAGGGTGATCTGTCCCTGTTGGTTGACCGCCACTATGCCTTCGTGGATGGACTGCAGAATGGCGTCCTTTTCCATCACCAGACGGGCGATTTCGTGGGGTTCCAGCCCCAGTATCACCTTTTTCAGGTGCTGGGCCAGCCAGCCGGCGCCGGCCAGGCCGAGCACCACCATCAGGCCGATCAGGCCCCAGCCGAGGGCGAGGGAGTTGTCGATATCGATATCGACCTTCTCCAGCATGAAGCCGACCGAGACGATACCGATGATGTCGCCGTTGGCGTCGAACACCGGCGCCTTGCCGCGAATGGCTTCGCCCAGCGAGCCTTCGGCCTCGGAGATATAGGCTTCGCCGCCGAGCAGGGCCCGGTCGTTGTCGCCGCCCACCATCGGCAGCCCCAGCCGCTCGGGCAGGGGATGGGCGTAGCGGATGCCGAAGCGGTTGCCGACCACCACGTAGCGGGCACCGGTCTCGATGCGGATCTGCTCCGCCAGCGGCTGGATGATGGCGGCGGGATCGGCGCTGTCGAAGGCGTCGATGATAGCCGGGATCTGGGCCACGGTTTGCGCCACGCTCATGGCACGCATGCCTATCTGTTCGGTGATGATCTGGCTCTGGCGATGATTGAGGTAGGCGCCCTGCACCAGCAGGGTGGCGGCCACCAGGGTGCCGACCAGCAAGAGTACCTGGGTGCGGAATCGGAGTGGGGGGAAGAAGCGCTTTGTGTTAACGGACACCTGAACACTGCCTGTAAAGGGGAGCTGGCCCTATTGTACCCCCCATCTGCCAGCCGGCCCAATACGGGACGGCAATAATGTGAGGGCTGTTCTGCCCGGTGTTTGCTGAATCAGCTGCGGTAGTCCCCGATATCGGGCCGGCGGCTGGGGCCGTGCAGGGCCAGGTCCACCGGATGGAAGGCCTTGATCGCCTCGAAGCAGAAATCCCCCACCGCCCGGTGCAGCGCCTGGGGATCGTGGTTGGTGATGATGATCACGCTCTTGGACAGGTTGCGCCGGCGGCGCAGCAGGTGGCCGAGAAAGCTGGACTGGCTTTCCGCCAGCCGGGCGCGGTTGGCCGCCACCTCGTCCAGGATCAGCAGGTCGACCTCCTCCAGTGCCCGGCGGTACTGATTGCGGCTTTCCTGATCCTCGATCACCCCGAAGAACAGCCGGTCCACCACCGAGGCCCACTGCTGGAAGATCACCGACTTCTGGTGCTGGCGGATCAGCTCGTGGGCGATGGCGCCGGCCAGGGTCGACTTGCCGGTGCCGAAGTCACCGTAGATCAGGATGGCGGCGCCGCCTTTCTGCTCCCAGTGATCGAAGGCATTGATAAAGTGATGGGCGGTATCGATATGGTGACCGAGCGCCGGATCGTCCCTGTCCATGTTGGCGAAGATCCAGTCCGGATTCAAATCGGCCTGGGCCAGCAGCCGCTCGGTCCGTTTCTGGCGCGCTTCCTGCTGGGCCTGGCGTACCTCGGCGTTGGCCTGCTGCTCGTACTGGCGCTTGAGGGCGGCATAGTCGTACTGGGGCAGGGTGCCGCTGGCGCGCAGCCGCTGCAGCCGGCTCAACAGTCCCTGTACCTGCCGATCGCCGCCGGCGGCCGGTGACAGATCCGGCTCGGGCCGTTTGCGCCGCCGCCGGGCGATATCGGCCAGGTCGGCGGCGATTTCTTCAGGCGTCTTCTTCATCGTGTTCTCCGTGAGCGCCGCCGCCGAGACGCCGGGCTTCTTCCATCATCTCCCGGGCCCGTTTGCTGGGGCCGGTCTCGGTTCTGGCCGGTGGTGGCTGGTAGCCGGTGGTGGCGGCCGCCGCCACGGCGGGCGGGCGCCTGATGCTGCGCTGGCTCTTGAGCTGGCGCACGAACTTGAGGGTCCACTGGTGCTGGTTGGCGAATGCTTCGGGCCGGCCCAGCCAGTAGGCGATAAATTCACCCAGTTCGGCCTCGTCGAAGTGGCTGTCGAGCAGGCCGCACAACCTGGCCAATTGGTCGAGCTGCGGGTCCGGGCGCCACTCCGGATGCATGGCAAACTGCCGGGGCGGCAATGGCGACAGCCCGGCGAGCCGTTTCAGCGGCAACATGAAAGTGGCGCCATGGTAGTGCTGGGAATGCGGCTTTTCCTGCGGGCTCAGCAGCCCCGCCGCCTGCAGCTCGTCGAGCAGGGCGGTCAGCTTCAGCGGCGTCACCCGGTACTGGTAGTCGCCGTCCTTCTGCACCGCCAGGGCCTTGCCCAGGCTGGGGTAGTCGAGCGGCGGGGTACAATCCCCCCGGGCCTGGTGCCTGAGATGCAACAGGTACAGGCTGCGTGCCGGATGAGACAGTCTGGGGGAGGTCAGTGCCTGATATTCTGCCGGAGTCATAATGCCACTGTTGCTGCATGGGACGGCCATTATCCACCAAAGTGCCGGCAGAATACAGCCGCCCGCCCGGGCCGCTTTCACTGTGGCCAAAATCAGCTAGTCTCAGTGTATACATTCTCATTACCAGAAAAGCAGGCCCATGTTCGACTTTTGCCCACAGATCCTACTGATAGAAGACGACCCGGTATTCCGTCGGCTGATGGTGGCCTATCTCGAGCTGTGGGGAGCAAAAGTAACCGAGGCGGACAGCGGTGAGGACGGGCTGCAGCAGGCCTTCCGGCAAAAGCCCGACCTGGTGCTGAGCGATTTATTGCTGCCGGCGCCCGCCGGTCACGAGGTGATCGCCTGCCTGAAACAGCGTTACCCGGAACTGCCGGTGATCGCCATTTCCGGCCAGCAGAAAATGGCGGACGTGTCCCGGGCGCTGCGCGCCGGGGCGGAAGATTACCTGATCAAACCCATCCGCAACTGGGCCATGGTGGCGGAGGTGATCGGCGCCAGCCTGCGTCCGGATCCGCAACGGCTGCTGGCCGAACTCAACGAACACCTGGCCTTCTACCGCAAGGAAGACATCGCCGCCAGCCGGCTGATGCAGAGCTGGCGGCAACAGCCCGAGCGCGAGTTCGGCCCCTGGCGGCTGAGCTGCCGGCAGAGCTCGCCCTGGGTGCTGACCGAATACCTGCACCTCAACCAGGATCTGCTGCTGCTGCTGGCCGAATTCGACCCGCTCAACATGGACACCCCTGTGGTGATGTCGCTGGTGGCGTTCCTGCTCAACGAGCCCCTGCGCCACTACCGCGGCGACCAGGACAACATGCTCGACAGCCCGGCCCGGACCCTGGAGTACATCAACCGGCTGATCCTTGATGTGGGCCTGGATACCCGGGTCAACCTGGCGCTGTTCCGGCTCGATGCCCGGGCCCGGGTGGTGGAGGTGGCCAACGGCGGCATGGCCGGCAGCGACTGGTTGGAGCATTGCGACGCGGGCCCGCTGGGGGTGGAGGAACTGAGCGTCAGCCAGTTCCGGTACCCGTTTTCATTCCCGCTGGAGCTGAGCCTGAAGGGCGGTTTCGGCAGCGAAATCCAGTTCACCGCCCATCACGGCGATCACTGAACGGGGAGCCCGCGCAGGTAGTCGGCAAAGTCCGCCCCCAGCTCGGGATGGCGCAGCCCGTATTCCACATTGGCCTTGAGGTAGCCCAGCTTGCTGCCGCAGTCGTGGCTCTTGCCCCGGATATGATGAGCCTCGACCGGCTCCTGCTCCATCAGCATGGCGATGGTGTCGGTCAGCTGGATCTCGTCGCCCTTGCCGAGCGGGGTTTTCTTCAGCAACGGCCAGATATTGGCGGACAGCACATAGCGGCCCACCACCGCCAGGTTGGAGGGGGCCTCTTCGTGCCGGGGCTTCTCGACGATGGCGCAGAGCGGGGCAGAGCGGCCCTGCTCCAGGGTACCGCCGTTGATATCGACGATACCGAACTGATCCACCCGCTCATGGGCGACCGGCTCCACCAGGATCTGGCTGTGCCCCCCGTCGGCAAAGGCCCGGATCATCGCTGCCAGGTTGTCCTGGCGCAGGTTGCTGGCCGCCTCGTCGATCAGCACATCGGGCAGCAGTATGGCGAAGGGGGCGTCGCCCACCAGCGGCTGGGCGCACAGAATGGCGTGGCCCAGCCCTTTGGCCTCGCCCTGGCGGACGTGCATGATGGTGACGTCGTGCGGGCAGATGTTCTGCACTTCGCTCAGCAGCTGGCGCTTGACCCGCTTTTCCAGGGTGGCCTCCAGCTCGAAACTGGTGTCGAAGTGGTTTTCGATGGAGTTCTTGCTGGCGTGGGTGACCAGCACGATTTCTTTTATTCCGGCCTGTACCGCCTCGTTGACCACGTACTGGATCAGGGGCTTGTCGACCACCGGCAGCATTTCCTTGGGAATCGCCTTGGTGGCGGGCAGCATGCGGGTGCCGAGACCGGCGACGGGAATGACCGCTTTGCGGATCGGGGGCTGAGAGGACATCACGGGCACCAAAAAAACAACGGACCCGTATCATAACCAATAGCGCCACTCCCGGCCATGGCCGGGAGTGGCCGGAGCTTCAGTGGCTCAGCAGGTGGCGGTTTTTCTCCACCGTGGCCGGGCCGATGCCGCTGACCTTGGCCAGGTCATCGACCGAGCCGAAGGGGCCGTTGGCTTCCCGGTACTCGACGATGGCCTCCGCCTTGGCCGGCCCGATGCCGGTGAGCAGCGACAGCTGTTCCGTGGTGGCGGTATTGATGTCGATGCTGGTGACCGCGGCCTGCTCGGCGGCGGCCTGGGCATGGACCAGGGCGGGGGTGGTGACGGCCAGCAGGGCGGCCAGCAGGGCGGATAGCAGTGGTTTGTTCATTCCCGTCTCTCCTTGTTGTTGGGCATGCTGAGGTTTGTCCCCAGACGCTTCAAGCCTTGCCAAGGACGGCGCATTGCGCAATGCCCCTCGGGCAAAACCACCCAAACGGGTGAGGAGAGCCGCAGGGGGACAAACAGCGGGGAGAGCGTTGCAAACAAGGGGCAATGCAGGAAGCCGGCGTTGTCGCCGGCTTCCCGTGATTATCGTCGGTTATCGTGGATTACCTGCTGATAGTCTGCTGCAGGGCGTCGATCGAGGACTGGATGCCCGCCTCGGTGGACATGGTGAAGTCTTCCATCTCCAGGCTGACCCAGCCGTTGTAGCCCTGCATGCGCACCACCGAGAAGAACTCCTTCCACCACTGCAGATCGTGGCCGGCGCCGACGGCGACGTAGTTCCAGGCGCGGTTGGCCACGTCGGTGACCTCCTTCAGCTCGAGCAGGCCGTTCACATCGGCCAGGCCGCGCTCGATGCGGGTGTCCTTGCCGTGCACGTGGTGGATGGCATCGCCCAGGGCGCGGGCCGCGGCGATGGGGCAGGCCCCCTTCCAGAACAGGTGCGAGGGGTCGAGGTTCAGACCGACCTTGGGGCCCACTTCATCGCGCAGGCGGAACAGGGTCTCGGGGTTCCACACCAGCATGGCCGAGAAGTTTTCCAGCGCGTATTTCTCCACGCCCACTTCGTCGGCGAGCTTCACCAGCCGGTGCCAGAGCGGGAAGGCGCAGTCTTCCCACTGGTAGCGGTCGCGCTCGGGCATCTCGTCGGGCCAGCTCTTGGTGTAGACCAGCCAGTTCGGCACGCTGTCGCCGGGGGCGGCGGCGGGCAGGCCGGACATGGTGACGATCTTCTTCACGCCGATTTCGCCGGCCAGGCGGATGGTCTGCTCCATCTCCTTGAGGTGGCGCTCGCCCATGGCGCCCGGATCGAGCGGGTTGGCCGAGCAGTTGAGCGCGGCGATCTCGAGGCCGCGGGCCTCGATTTCGGCCAGCTTTTTCTTCAGCAGGCCCTTGTCGGCCAGCAGTTCGTCGGCGCGGAAATGGGGCCCCTTGGACCAGCCGCCGCCGGTCATCTCCAGGCCTTCGACGCCCAGTGCCACGCAGTTGTCGAGCATCTCGGTGAAGGAGAGGTTACCCATCACATCGGTACAGATGGAAAGTTTCATGTTGGTTGATCCTTGCTTGCTAAGACGGTTGATGACCGGTTATTGGTAGTCGACCCAGGCGGCGCCGGCGTCGGCCGAGCGCACGCAGTTTTCGAGCCAGCGCACACCTTCGGTGCCGGCCTCGATGCCCGGGTAATGATGGCTGCTCAGGAAGGCCTCGTCGCCGCGTTGTTTGGCGTCGATGGCCTGGGCGATCCACAGGTAGATATTGGCCCAGCTGTCGCCCAGGCCCTCGGTGTGCAACGCGCCCATGCGATCGACCGCCAGGCTTTCCTCTTCGAGATAGGGCATGCCGTGGTGCAGGGTGCGGTTCGGCTCGCCCTGTACTTCGTAGATCAGCTGGTCGGGATGGGCGTCGGACCACTCGACGGAGGCCCTGGAGCCGACGAAACGGTAGCGCTGGGAGCCCATGTTGCCGGCGTTTACCGACGACACCCAAAGACGGCCGCGGGCGCCGTTGTCGTAGTGGGTCAGCACGGTGGCGTGATCTTCGAGCGGGGCCCGGGTCGGAATGAAGGCCTTGCGATCGCACAGCAGCTTGTCGATCTTCAGGTGCGGCAATACCACCTCGGACAGGTAGTAGAGGTGGGTGCCGATATCGCCCAGTACGAAGGTCGAGCCCGCAGTGGCGGGGTTGGTACGCCATTTCACCGCCTCGCCCGCACCGGTGTCGTCGCCGGAGTTGAAACCGTGGGTGTACTGCATGTCGACAATGCGGATATCGCCCAGCATGCCTTTCTTGACCATGGCGGCCATCTGGTGCACCAGCGGGTGGCCGGTAAAGCCGTAGGTCACTCCCACGATCAGTCCCTTTTCCCTTGCCAGGGCTGCCACCTCATCGCACTCGGCGACGGTGAAGAACAACGGCTTTTCGCAGATCACGTGCAGGCCTGCTTCCAGGCACGCCTTGGTGATCTCGAAGTGAGTGAAATTGGGGGTGGCGATTGACACCACCTCGACACCGTCCTCGCGGGCGGTTTCGCCCGCGATCAGCTCCTGATAGGTGGCGTAGCAGCGATCCTCGGCCACGCCGAGCCGGGTGCCGAAATCGCGGCCGCGGGCCGCGTCCAGATCGAAGGCGCCGGCCAGCAGCTGGTAGGTGCCGTCGCGCAGGGCGCCGGTGCGGTGCTTGTAGCCCACCTGACCGGTGCGGCCGCCGCCGACCATGCCCCAGCGCAGGGGCCGCGCTATTGTTCTCTCTCCGTTTATCATGATCTTATCCTCTTCAAAGCGGCGACCGAGTCGCTCGTGTTCTGCCTGGTCTTGCAATCGGGTGCAAGACAACTTGAAAATTTTTGCCGAATCGGGCCGGGTGGTAATGCACCCGGTTGCAAAATGGTTTATTAAAAAACCGACGAGCGTCGTCGGTGACTCAGTGAACCGAGGGGAGCATTAATCCCTTTTCTTTTGCACCCGGTTTCAAATACACTAGATCGCATGATAAGAAACTGTCAACAGTAAATTTAAAAATGGTTAAAAACACACAGGAACAGGGAACGCGCAAAGCCACCGCCAGCGACGTGGCGGAGCGGGCCGGCGTCTCCAAATGGACGGTGTCCCGGGCCTTTACCGAGGGGGCGTCCATCTCTCCCAAGGCCCTGGCACGGGTGCGGCAGGCCGCCGAGGAGCTGGGTTACAAGCCCAACCTGCTGGCGCGCAGCCTGACCACCCGGCGCACCAATATCGTCGGGCTGGTGGTCGACGAGCTGGGCAACCCCAATCTCGCCATGATCCTGGACGAGATCACCCGCCAGCTGCAGCGCAAGGGCTACATGGCCATGCTGCTCAACATCACCTCGGAGCAGAGCTACCGCGCCGCCATGTCGCTGGCGGACCAGTTCCAGGTGGACGGGCTGATCTTCCTCGGTACCATACTGAGCGACGAACTGCTGCAACTGGCGAGAAATATCGGCAATATCCCGCTGATCGTGCTCTATCGAAACAGCGATAATCCGGATATCCACGTGGTCAGCACCGACGGCTATCGGGCCGGACAGGAAATCGCCGCCCTGATGGTGGCCGAGGGACACCGCCGCATCGGCTATATGGCGGGGCCGCCGTCGGAAAGCACCCAGCTCCGGCGCCTGGACGGCTTCCGGGACGGCCTGGCCGAGCGGGGGAAAGAGCTGGCGCTGATGCTCGGCGCCGAGCATTACCAGCGGGAGCAGGGTTATCGGAGCCTGCTCCATTATCTGGACACCACCCCGAGGGAGGCCCGGGTAGAGGCGCTGTTCTGCGAGAACGACATACTGGCGATAGGGGCCATGGAGGCGCTGAAGGTGCGGGGGGAGGAGGGCAGTATGGCCATCGTCGGTTTCGACGACATCGATCAGGCCGCCTCGCCCTGTTACCAGCTGACCACTTACCGGCAGCCGCTGCAGGTGCTGATCGGCGAGGCCATCCGGCGGCTGACGGCAGACGAGGCACCCTCACGCTACCTGGCGCCCGGCGCCCTGGTGTTGAGAACATCGCATTTACGAGGGGATCAGTAATCAAAAAAACCGGTCCGGGGCCGGCTTGGCGAACTCAGGGCAGGACTTTCCTGAAGGGCTTGACGATAACCGAAGCGTAGACGCCGGCGGCGTTGTAGGGATCGGCGTCGGCCCAGGCGCGGGCGGCGTCCAGCGAGTCGAACTCGGCGATCACCGTGCTGCCGGTAAAGCCGGCCTCGGCGGGGTCTTCGGCATCGATGGCCGGGTTGGGGCCGGCCACCAGCAGCCGGCCTTCATCGGCCAGGGCCTGCAGCCGGGCCAGGTGGGCCGGGCGGGCTTCCTTGCGCTTGGGCAGACTGTCGGGGGTGTCTTCACTGAAAATCACGTACCACATGAGCGTTATCCTTACTGGGGTTTATTGTCTTGCGCCGGTTGCTGGCGATAGAGGTAAAAGGCGGTGGCCAGGGTAAAGGCCAGGGTCAGGCCGAGCAGGCCGAATACCTTGAAGTTGACCCACAGCTCCTGGGACAGGTTGAACGCCACGTACACATTCAACGCGCCGCAGAAGGCGAAAAAACCGACCCAGGCCAGGTTGGCCCTGTCCCAGATGGTGTCCGGCAGGGTGAGCTCCTTGCCCAGCATCTGCTTGATCAGGTTCTTGCCGAAGCCGTAACGGCTGACCAGCAGCCCCAGGGCGAACAGGGCGTTGACGGCGGTCACCTTCCATTTGATAAAGGCGTCGTCCTGAAAGAACATGGTCAGCCCGCCGAAGAACAGCACCAGCACCAGGGTCACCAGGTGCATCTTTTCCAGTGTCTTGTGCCGGAGCCATTGCACCAGCATCTGCACGCAGGTGGCGGCCATCAGGGCGCCGGTGGCGGCGTAGATGTCGACGGTCTTGTACACCACGAAGAAAATGATCAGCGGGATGAATTCGGCGAACTGCTTCATTGAGATAACCTGTACTGCGAATGAGCGCCCAGTTTACCCCCATGGCCGGCCACAGGCCAAGTGGCCGTTGTTTATTCACTGCAATCTACTGACAAATCTTCGGAGTCCCTATTTCGTCATGCCCGCGAAGGCGGGTATCCAGTGCAATATTTCATGGACCTCCGCCTTCGCGGAGGTGACGGACATTAAACAACGGTGCTGACAGGGAAATATCTGGCGAAGAAACGGATGGTGAACGTTGCCATCAAGCCGAAAGGGCCCCGCTCCGATACGGAGCCAGGGCCCTTTGTTTATGGGGAGACGACGAGGGGGGCGGAGGCTTAGCCCTGCACGCCCTCGGCGATGAAGTTCATGCTGGCCTGCACCGCCGGCACCGGCTCGTCCAGCTCGCACACTTCCTTGGCGAAGGGTTCGAACGAGAAATAGCCCTGGTAGCCCTGGCCGAGCAGGGTCTTGATCTGCGTCAGGTTGTGCAGCCGGTCTGCGGGGCCGACCAGCACCCGGTGGGCGTCCAGCATCTGCTCATAGCCGATGGTGGTGTCTTCCACCCCGGAGATGTGCACCAGGCCGGTGAACTCGGGGAAGAACTCGGTCTCGCCCGCCACCATGTGGTGGAAGGTGTCGTGCACCAGGGCGAAGCGATCTTCGCCGCCCACCGCCTGAATGGCGGCCACCGCGTCTTTCTTCAGCCGCAGGGAGGAGACGGGGAAGCCCAGCGGCTCCACAAAGCCCTTGAGGCCGTGTTGCTCCAGTATCGGCTTGAGGCCGTGCAGGGCCTGCTCCAGGCTGGCGGCATCCGAGCCCTGGAAGCTGCCGTCGTTGAGCGGGCACAGCACCAGGCCGGTGGCGCCACAGGCGGCGGCCAGCCCGGCCAGCTTCTCGGCCTGGGCGGCGCGCTCCTCGTTCCAGATGTTGAACGGATAGAGGGCATTGATGCTCAGGATCTCGATGCCGAGCTCGTGGGCCTTGGCGCCGATGGCGCGGGCGTGATCCAGCTCGCTGACGCTGTTGTCGGCCACGTCGTTGCGCAGCTCCACCGCCTTCAGGCCCAGGGCCCTGGCGGTGTCGAGCAGTTCGAAGGCGCTCAGCTTGGGCGCCGTCATATGGTTCAGGGAGAAGGTCGGGGTCAGTCGGGACATCTTGGTTCGGCTCCGTACATCATTTGTTGTAGAAGGTGGGGCGCTCGGCCATCACCACCGGTTCAATCTGGCCACTTTCCTGGGCCAACACGCAGGCATCGGCGGCCACGGCGGCGGCATAGCCGTCCCAGGCGGTGGGGCCGGACAGCTGTTGCTGTTCAATGCCCTTGATAAAGTCCTGCAGCTCGATGTCGTAGGCTTCGATAAAGCGCTGTTTCCAGTCGGTGAGGATGTTGGTGGCCAGCTTGGCCTCGGTGCGCAGCAGCAGGCTCTGGGGCTCGGGCAGGTTGGCGACACCGGTTTCGCCCACCACCGAGCACTGGATGTCGTAGCCGTACTGGCAGTTGACGAAGATTTCCAGATCGATGCGCACACCTTTCTGGGTTTCTATCAGCACTATCTGCGGATCGGCCAGGTGCTCGAAACGGTGACGGGTGCGCTTGGGATAAACCACCTGCACCGTCTTGTAATCGTCGTCCAGCAGCCAGCGCAGCACGTCCAGCTCGTGAATGGCGGTGTCGACGATGGCCATGCTGGTGACATAGCTGTCGGGCACCGTCGGATTGCGGTGGGCGCAGTGCACCATCAGCGGCTCGCCGATCTGGTTGTTGTCGATGGCCTGTTTCAGCAGCTGGTAGCCCTTGTCGTAGGGGCGCATAAAGCCCACCTGTACCAGGCGCTGGCCGGCGGCCACCTCGGCCTCGACGATATTGAGGCAACCCCGGGCGGTGGTGGCCAGGGGCTTTTCGCAGAACACGTACTTGCCGGCCTTGATGGCGGAAAGCACGAATTCCTCGTGGGTGGGGCCCCAGGAGGTGACCAGCACGGCGTCCACATCCGCGGCCTGGATCAGCTCATGACCGTTGTCGTAGACCTTGGCGTCCAGCCCCAGGCGCGCCACCACCGCCTCGGCCTGGGCCCGGTTGACGTCGTTCACCGCCACCACCTGGCCGCCGGACAGGGTCTGGGTAATGCGTCGGGCATGGTCTGCGCCGATGGCGCCCGTGCCGATAACACCGATTCTGATTGTCATGACTTCCTCCAGATTAAACATCATCTTGCCGGCTCGAGTCGCCGACGGTCCGCGGTATCCATCCCACCCGGCCCGCATCTTTCGATGTTACGGGCTGTTGGAATTTATGTTTCATGGTCATCACTATAGGCAGCGGTGGGGATAAAACGCCAAGGCGATGATGATGGAAAGCCATCATTGCGGCTATACTGGAACAATTTCCGGGATCTGGAGTGAAAAAACATGAAGAAGATCACACTGGCGGAGGTGGCCAGGCAGGCCGGGGTGGGGGAGGCCACGGTGGATCGGGTGCTGAATGAGCGGGGCAATGTGGCGCCGGCCACCGCCGAGCGGGTGCTCCGTATTGCCCGGGAGTTGGGGCTTAAGCGGGTCTTGCCCGACGAATGGCGCCGCTTGCGCCACGTGGAGGTCTTCCTGAGCGACAGCGACACCTATTTCTTCAAACAGCTGAGTCAGAGCTTTATGGCGGCGGCGGAGACTCTGGGCAAGCGGCGCCTGGTGCTGCATCGCACCTTTGTCGGCGAGCGGGAACCGGATCGACTGGCGAAAAAACTGACTCAGGCCGCCGCCGGGCGGGACGGCATCATACTGTTCGGCTCGGATCACCCGGCGGTGGTGGCGGCGGTGAACGCCGCCACCGACCAGGGCGTGCCGGTGATCACCCTGGTCACCGCGCTGCCGGGCACCCGCCCCCTCGCCCATGTGGGCATCGATCAGTATGCCGCCGGGCGCACCGCCGGCTGGCTGCTGGATCAATGGTGCCGGGATCCCGGGGAACTGCTGGTGGTGTGCGGCCCGCAGGAGGTGCTGGTGCACCGGGAGCGGGTGCGCGGCTGCCGGGAGCGGCTGGCGGAGTCCGGCTCCCGGCTGTTGCCGCTGGTGCTGGAGGGCCGGGAGCGGAACGAACTGATCGAATCCCTGGTGCGGGAGCGGTTGGCATCGGGCCGGGTGGCGGCGGTGTACAACACCGGGCCCGGCAACGCCATCATCGCCCGCCTGCTGGCGCGCCGGGGGCTGGCCGGGCGCTGTATCTTTATCGGCCACGAACGCCACGCCACCACCGAGGCCCTGCTGCGCCAGGGGCAGATGCACCTGACCCTGGATCAGAACCCCAGGCTGCACGCCTTTCGCGCCCTGGAGCTGTTGCTCTGCCAACTGGAGCAGGGAACGCCGCCGGCCGCCGGGGGGCATATCGACTTTTCCCTGATCACCCGGGAGAACCTGGGTCACTGAGCGGTTGCCTCCGCCGTTGAAATTTATATTTCATTTTATACCTGCCAGCGCCGGGCCGTTTCCAGCCCGGGAGAGCCTGTTTTAGCGTTTTTCCTCCCGATTTCACCGATCGCTGTCAATTATATGATTTAAAAGAAAATTTCATACTAACTCCGGGGCTGTCACGGCGCCGCCCGCCACCAGAACACGATCCATGTCAAAGAATTGTTATTTTTTTGCTGTTCGACGGTGAAGTCGCCTTGCGAAAAATCATAAATTCCAACATTATTAATTTTGAAATAAACGTTCAATGAATGGTTCGCCATCACCGGTAGCGATTTTATCGGGCTGTTGAGTGGTTGAATGGCCCGGTCAAGGAATGAAACACCCTCGGTTTCTCACAAGGAGTAAGACCATGAAATTTAAAAAGCTGATTGTTGCCTCCGCCCTGGCCGCCACCCTGCCGTTCGGCGCCTATGCCGACGAGATCAAGCTCGGCGTGTCCATGGCGCTGTTCGACGACAACTTCCTGACCCTGGTGCGCCAGGCGATGCAGGAGAAAGTCGCGGAACTGGAAGGGGTTGATGCCCAGTTCGAGGATGCCAAGAACGACGTGGGCCAGCAGCTGCAGCAGGTGGAAAGTTTCGTTAATCAGGGGCTGGATGCCATCGTGATCAACCCGGTGGATACCCAGGCGGTGGCGCCGATCATCAAGCGCGCCGCCGATGCCGGCATTCCGCTGATCTTCGTCAACCGTCGGCCCGAAGCCGAACTGCCCGAGGGAATGGCCTTCGTGGGTTCCGACTCCAAGGTGGCCGGGGTGCTGCAGATGGAATATATCGCCGAGCAGCTGGGCGGCAAGGGCAACGTGGCCATCCTGATGGGCGCCCTGTCCGACGAAGCCACCCGCGACCGCACCCGCGGGGTGGAGGAAGTGGCCGCCAGGTACCCGGACATCAAGATCATCACCAAGGAAACCGCCAAGTGGGGACGCAAGGAAGGCATCGACATCACCAACAACTGGTTGTTGTCCGGCTACGAGATCGACGCCATCGCCTCCAACAACGATGAAATGGCCATCGGCGCCATCATGGCCCTGGGCAAGGACCGGCTGGAAAATGTGATCATCGGCGGGGTGGACGCCACTCCCGACGCCCTGGCCTTCGTGGACAAGGGCATGCTGGACGTGACCGTGTTCCAGGACGCCAAGGGACAGGGGTCGGCGGCCATCGAGACCGCCTACAAGATGGCCAGGGGCGAAGCGGTGGAGCAAAGCGTAATGATCCCCTACGAGCTGGTCACCCCGGAAAACTACAAGGAATACGTTGGACGTAACTAAGCCATCAACAGGGGCCCGCGGGGCGGGCCCCTTGATACGTCTTGGAGGTAATCAGATGTACCCATATGTGCTCGAGGCCGAAGGCATCAGCAAAGGCTTCCCCGGTGTCAAGGCACTGGACAACGTCACCCTGAAAATACGGCCGGGCAGCGTGCATGCGCTGATGGGCGAAAACGGCGCCGGCAAGTCGACCCTGATGAAATGCCTGATCGGCATCTACACCCCGGATACCGGCACCATCAAGGTCAAAGGCAAGGCAATGAACTTCCGCGATACCATGGACGCGCTGCACTCCGGCATTTCCATGATCCACCAGGAGCTGAACCTGGTGCCGCACATGACGGTGGCGGAAAATATCTGGCTGGGCCGGGAGCCGATGAAAGGGCCCTTCGTCGACCACGACACCCTCTACCGGGAAACCGACAAGCTGCTCAGGCAGCTCAGCATCAAGGTCAAACCCGATGAACTGGTGGGCGAGCTGAGCATCGGCACCCAGCAGATGATCGAAATCGCCAAGGCGGTGTCTTACGACGCGGACGTGGTGATCATGGACGAGCCCACCTCGGCGCTGACCGAAGGCGAGGTGTTCCACCTGTTCCGCATCATCAACGATCTCAAGGAGCAGGGTAAGTCCGTCGT
Organism: Zobellella endophytica; assembly: GCF_003012775.1. Taxonomy (GTDB): domain Bacteria; phylum Pseudomonadota; class Gammaproteobacteria; order Enterobacterales; family Aeromonadaceae; genus Oceanimonas; species Oceanimonas endophytica. The sequence goes on from NZ_PXYG01000001.1 coordinate 44,513, forward strand.
CTACATCAGCCACAAGATGGACGAGATTTTCGAAATTACCGACGAGATCAGCATTTTCCGGGACGGCGCCTACGTCGGCTCGGACAAGACCGAACACTTCGACCGCCAGAGCCTGATCACCAAGATGGTGGGCCGCGAGCTGACCCAGATGTTCCCCAAGTTCAACGACAACATCGGGGAAGAGGTGCTGGCGGTGAACAACCTCTGTCGCGCCGGCAAATTCCACGATGTCAGCTTCTCCCTCAAGCGCGGCGAGATCCTGGGGGTGGCCGGCCTGGTCGGCGCCGGGCGCAGCGAAGTGATGGAAAGCCTGTTTGGGGTATACCCGGCCGACAGCGGCACCATAGTGCTCGAAGGGCAGGAGGTGCAGATCCATTCCCCCGCCCAGGCCATCGACCTGGGGCTGGCCTTCCTCACCGAGGACCGCAAAAAATCCGGCCTGTTCCTGGTGCTGTCGGTGCTGGAAAACATGAGCATCGTCAAGATGCCCCAGTACATCGACAAGAAAGGCTTCGTCAAGCATTCCGACATGGCCAGGGACTGCCTGGAGCAGATCCAGAGACTCAATATCAAGACCCCGACCATGGATCAGATCATCAACAACCTGAGCGGCGGCAACCAGCAGAAGGTGCTGATCGCCCGCTGGCTGCTGGCCCAGCCCAAGCTGCTGATCCTGGACGAGCCGACCCGGGGCATCGACGTCGGCGCCAAGGCGGAAATCTACAAGCTGATCAGCGAGCTCGCCAACCGGGGCGTGGCCATCATCATGGTGTCGTCGGAGCTGCCGGAAATCCTGGGCATGAGCGACCGGGTGATGGTAATGCACGAGGGGCATATCACCGGCATTCTGGATAAAGTGGACGCCACTCAGGAAAAAATCCTCGAGCTGGCCTCGGAATAAGCGGTTAAAAGGACTTGGATTATGGAAAACGTAAAGATGAACAAAGACGTGGCGGCGACCGCTGCTAACCAGGCCAGCACCTGGGACAACCTCAAGAAGAAAATGCCCAAGGACATGGGCATCTTCCTGGTGATGATCGGTATCGCCCTGGTGTTCGAAGTGTTGGGCTGGGTGTTCCGCGGCCAGTCCTTCCTGATGAACCCGGGCCGACTGGTGCTGATCGTGCTGCAGGTGGCGATCATCGGTATCATCGCGGTGGGGGTGACCCAGGTCATCATCACCACCGGCATCGACCTGTCTTCCGGCTCGCTGGTGGCGCTGACGGCGGTGGTGGCGGCCAGCCTGGCGCAGACCGCCGACAGCATCTCCCCCATGTATCCGGCCCTGCTCGACCTGCCGGCCATCGTGCCGATACTGGCGGGCATCGGGGTGGGGTTGCTGTGCGGCGTGCTCAACGGCTGGCTGATCACCAAGACCGGCATTCCGCCCTTTATCGCCACCCTCGGCATGATGGTGTCGGCCCGCGGCCTGGCCCAGTTCTATACCCAGGGCAACCCGATCAGCTTCCTGTCCGACGGCTTTACCTCCATTGGCCAGGGCTCGGTGCCGGTGGTGATCTTCCTGGTGGTGGCGGTGATCTTCCATATCGCCCTCAAGCACACCCGCTACGGCAAATACGTGTACGCCATCGGCGGCAACATGACCTCGGCCCGGGTATCCGGCATCAACGTCGATAAATATCTGATCATCGTGTACTCCATCGCCGGGGCGCTGTCCGGCCTGGCGGGCATCGTGATGGCGGCGCGGGTGAGCAGCGGCCAGTCCAGCATGGGCCTGGCCTACGAGCTGGACGCCATCGCCGCGGCGGTGATCGGCGGCACCAGCCTGATGGGCGGGGTGGGGCGCATCACCGGCTGCGTGATCGGCGCCATCATCCTCGGGCTGATGAAGAGCGGCTTCACCTTTATCGGGGTGGATACCTATGTGCAGGACATCATCAAGGGCGCCATCATCGTCGGGGCCGTGGTGATCGACATGCGTCGCAACAGAGTCAAACGCTGATTCAATAGCTGTTCGTAGGGCAGCTCAGCGGAGGCACGACATCATTCAGGCCACGCCGGATAAGCAGCATGCTCGGCGTGGTCTGAAACGTTCCTGGAGATAGTAAATAATGCGCTTTGGAGTCGTTGGATACGGTACTGGCGGGCAGCATTTTCATACCCCCTTCATTAAAGCCGCAAGGAATTGTGAACTGGTGGGCATTGTTGCGCGTGCGCCCTCGACCATTGCAAAGGTGAAGGCCGACTGGCCCGAGGTCAGCATCTTCCCGAGTCTCACCGCGATGATTGAGGCCGGGGTGTGCGACGCGGTCACCATCACCACGCCCCCCGCAACGCGCCGCGAACTCGTACTTGAAGCCATTGAGGCGGGATTGCATGTGATTGCCGACAAGCCCTTCGCGCCCGACGCCAAAGGTGGCCGCGAGCTTGGCGACGCGGCCAGGGCCAAGGGCGTCACGCTTGGCGTCTATCAAAACCGCCGCTTCGACTCCGACCTGCAAACGCTGCGCAAGCTCATCCTGGATGGCAGGCTCGGGGATATAAGGCGTATTGAGTCGCGTATGGATCAAGACAGCCCGGAGACCCTGGAAGCGGGGCCAATGGGTGGCCTGCTGCGTGATCTTGGCAGCCATGTCGTCGATCAGATGCTGTACCTGCTTGGCCCGGTGACGTCGGTCGATGCGCAGATGGACGTCGTGGAACTCGCCGAAGGGGAAACCGATGTGAGCTTCACCATCACGTTGCGCCATGAAAACGGCGCGCACAGTCACCTGTCGGCAAGCAAGTCGAACCATATCGATTGCCGTGAGCTTCGCGCCTATGGCTCGCTTGGCAGCTATGTGGCGTCGAGCGTGGACGTCCAGGCACAGGACATCTTTGCGGGCAAGCGGCCCGCGGATAATCCCGAGACCTGGGGTTTCGAACCCGAGAGCAACTGGGGTACGCTTTATCGCGCACAAGGCGCGGTGCGTGTTGCCGCGGAGCAGGGGCGCTATCACTATTACTACGAGGCCTTTGCGGAGGCCGTTCGTACGGGCAATCTGCCCCCCGTCACCGCTGAAGCAGGTGCGGCGACCCTGGCCATTTTGGATGCCGCGCGCCAGAGTGCAAAAGAGGGGCGTTCCATCAGCCTCTAATAATGAAATGACACCGTTACAGGCTCGGACTGCTGACAACGCTTCGTATTTCTCCGTAGCCACTCCGGTGTTTTTCCCTGTCACTCCCACGGAGGCGGGAGTCCGGTGCACCATTTCATGGATCTCCGCCTGTGCGGAGATGACGGCCGTTGAACAGCGGTGATATCAGTCGGTTAAAGGTTGCGATTTGCCCTTTTTCAGGCAGGCGGCTTCGGCCCCTGCCTGTTTTTTTATGCGCGCGGCCCGGGCGGAAAATGAAATAAATCACGGGTATCGGGCCCGGGTGTTTCATCCTCCGATGGCTCCCTGGAAGGGAAAAGTGGGAGCCGGATCAAACAAAAATTCACAATGACGGCACAAATACCGATCCAGATCATAGAATTTTTGTTTCAAAATTGATCATAATGAATTATTCGTTTAGATTCGTTATTGAGATGGATTGATAACAACAACGCTACGTTATTTTTACGCAGGCCCATGGCCAGGCAGCTATTCAGACGGAGGCATCATGACGCCGCAAGGAAGATACAACATCAAGTACGTACTGCTGATCTGTGCAGTATCCGCATTGGGAGGCCTGTTGTTCGGCTACGACACGGCGGTGATTTCCGGCGCCATCGGCCCCATCAAGAGCTATTTCGGACTGGACGCCGCCGGTGTGGGCTGGGCGGTCTCCAACGTGGCCATCGGCTGCATCGTCGGCGCCTTTGCCGCCGGTGCCATCGCTGGCAAGCTGGGTCGCAAGAAGGCGCTGGTGCTGGCGGCGCTGCTGTTTACCGTTTCCGCCCTGGGCTCCGCCCTGGTGGATACCTTCTCCTGGTTTATCGTCTACCGCCTGATCGGCGGGGTGGCGGTGGGCCTGGCCTCGGCGGTGTCGCCCATGTACATGTCGGAAGTCTCGCCCAAGGACATGCGCGGCCGGGCGATCGGCATGCAGAACTTCGCCATCGTGTTCGGCCAGGTGGCGATTTTTACCATCAATTACCTGATCGCCAAAGGGGCGAGCGAAGCCTGGCTGGTGGACATGGGCTGGCGGGTGATGCTGGGCTCGGAAGTGATCCCCTGCCTGCTGTTCTGCCTGGTAGTGATGTTCATCCCCGAATCGCCCCGCTGGAACGTGATAAAGGGCAACGACGCCGCGGCCCTGGCCACCCTGCGCAAGATCTACAACGGTCCCTACCCGGAAAAAGTGCTCAGGGAGATCAAGGACTCGCTCAAGCAGCGCCAACTGGAGCAGCAGCAAAAGCGCAAGATCGACTACCGCAACGACAAGGCGTTCTGGTTTATCGCCTTCGTGGGTTGCATGATCGCCGTCCTCCAGCAGACCACCGGCGTCAACGTGATGATGTATTTCGCCCCCGTGGTGCTGGAGCAGGCCACCGGCAACAACGAGGCCGCCCTGTTTATGACCATCTGGATCGGGGTGGTGCAACTGGTCGGGACTTCCATCGGCGCCTTTCTGATGGACAGGGTCGGGCGGGTGCCGCTGCTGCGCATCGGCGCCATCGGCTCGACCGCCGGCTTGCTGGTGACCTCCTACTTCCTCTACCACGCGGCGGGCCTTGCCGGGGCCGAAGCGGTGCGCAACGGCTATTTCATCCTCTCCGGCATGTTGCTGTTCATGCTGTTCTTCGCCTTCTCCTGGGCGGTGGGCGCCTGGGTGGTGGTGTCCGAAATCTTCCCCAACCGGATGCGTTCCGAGGGCATGTCGCTGGCGATAGCCGCCATGTGGGTGAGCAACTTCATTATCGGCCTTGGCTTCCCGCTGATGAACGACAACGCCTTCCTGCTCGAGCACTTTAACGGCGCCTTCCCCATGTGGCTGTTCGCCGGTTGCTGCGTGCTGTCCTACTTCTTTGTCACCCGTTTCCTGCCCGAGACCAAGGGCGTGACCCTGGAACAGATGGAAGAAACCATGTTGGCCAGGACCAAGCTGGAGGCCAAGGAGGTACCGGTCGAGATGGCCCGGGCCAACGGCTGAAGAGTTACTAAGGTGGGGATGGCGACCCTGTGGGGTCTGCCGTAGGGTCCGTTTCAACGGACCTTCCTGCCATCGGCGCCGGGATTTGGTCGACTGAAGTCGACCCTGTGGGGGGCCGTAGGGTCCGTTTCAACGGACCTTCCTGCCATCGGCGCCGGGGTTTGGTCGACTGAAGTCGACCCTACGGGGGGGCCGTAGGGTCCGTTTCAATGGACCTTCCTGCCATCGGCACCGGGGTTTGGTCGACTGAAGTCGACCCTTGAAGCTTTGTCTGTAGTTTGAAACCGGCCCCTGGGCCGGTTTTTTTGAGGGACCATGATGATCACCGATCCCTATTTCTACCTGGTCGCCGTGCCCGCCGTGCTGATCTACGGCATCGCCAAGGGCGGCCTGGGCGGTGCCCTGGGGGTGGTGGCGGTGCCCCTGATCAGCCTGACCACCCATCCTTCCACCGCCGCCGCCGTGCTGCTGCCGCTGCTGTGCCTGATGGACCTGTTCGCCGTGGCTTGGCACCACCGCCATGTGTGCTGGCGCCAGATCCGCCAGATCATCCCTGGCGCCCTGCTGGGGGTGGCGCTGGCGGGGCTGCTGATGGCCCGGGCACCGGCCTGGCTGCTCACCGGCTTCGTCGGTATTGCCTCCATCCTGTTCTGCCTGCACCACTGGTTCAGCCCGCCGGTGCCGGCCCGGGCCGGCGGCCTGGGGCAGGGCACCCTGTGGGGCACTCTCACCGGCCTGTTCAGCACCACCATCCACGCCGGCGGGGCGCCGGCCAGCATGTACCTGTTGCCCCAGCAACTGGAGAAACGGCTGCTGATCGGCACCATGGCGGTGCTGTTCGCGCTGGTCAACCTGATGAAGCTGGTGCCCTATGCCCTGCTGGGCCAGCTCAACCCCGGCAACCTGCAAACCTCGCTGATGCTGGTGCCGCTGGTGCCGGTCGGGGTTTGGCTCGGGGTCTGGCTGGTCCGGACCGCCAGCCAGCAACTGATCTACCGGTTGTGCTACGGGCTGCTGTTCCTCTCCGGCCTGCATTTCCTGCAACTGAGCCTCCGGGCCTGGTGGTGATCAGCCCGCCATGTTGAAGGGGGTGACTACCAGCACCCGGGAAAAGTCCGGCGGGGCGGCACCGGCCGGCAGGAAGCCATGGAAGCGCAGCAGTTGCATAAAGGCCCGGCGGGCGTCCTGCTGCAGGTCGTGGTCGATGAGCGCGGCGATGCGCCCCTCCGCCAGCAGATGGCGGTTTTCCCGGTCCAGATCGTGCCCGATCAGCACCTCGAGCGGACGGCCCCGGGCGGCGAAGGCATCGACGATGGCCCTGTTGCCGCCGCCCACGCTGTAGACGGCGGTCAGATCGGGGTGGCGGTCCAGGCAGTCGGTCATCAGCCCCAGGGTCTTGTTGTATATCCCCAGTCCGCCGCTCAGCTCCACCACTTCGAGGTGCGGCGCCAGCTCCCTGAGCCACTGGCGAAAACCGCTCTCCCGCTCTTCCTCGCCGCGAAAACCCTGGCTGCTCAGCACCACCGCCACCCGGGCGGGGGTGGGCGGCAGCCAGCGGCGCATCAGGTAGGCGGCGGTGCGCCCGGCGCTGCGGTTGTCCATGCCGATGTAGCCGATGCGCCGGCTGGCGGGCAGATCGGTGACCAGGGTGACCACCGGGATGCCCGCCTCGGACAGCCGGTTGACCGCCTCGTTGACCGGCGGCTCGTCCGGCGCCTTCAGGATCACCCCCTGGCTGCCCTGCTCGAGGCTGCGTTGCAGCAATTTGACCAGTTCGGTAACGCCGATGTCTTCGAACAGGTGAAAGCGGGGGCTGATCCGGTAGGGGGCCAGGCTGCCCACCTGGCCGGTCATGGCCTCCGCCACCGCCCCGCTGAACCGCTCCGGCGCCTGCATGACAACATCGAAATACAGGGTGCGGCCGGCGGCCAGCGCCGCCCGTTGCTGGCTGTCCAGCTCGCGGATGGCCTGCTCCACCCGTTTGAGGGTCTGGTAGTGCACCTGGCCGCGGCGATGCAGCACCCGGTCCACCGTGGCCTTGCTGACCCCGGCCTGGGCCGCGATCTGTTTGATGGAGAATTTCTTGCGGTCGAGTTCGTTCATGAGGCGTTTTTGAGGCGTTGCCGAGGTCTTGTTGCCGAAGTGTAAATGCTACTATCGATTTGAAATTAACAAAAACGAAATATCTATTTTATCTGAGCATTACCGGAGGGACAGATGAGCCAGAATGACAAGCGAGACTTCGAGGGACGTTATTTCGTGGTGACCGGCAGTACCCAGGGGCTGGGGGCGGCGGTGGCCGGCTTGCTGGCGGCGCGGGGAGCGGCGGGCCTAGTGCTGTGCGGGCGCAGCCGGGACAAGGGGCAGGCCCAGGCCGACCGGCTGACCAACATGGGCTGCCCGTCCTGGTTCGTGCCGGCGGATCTGGAGCGGGCGGAGGACTGCCAGGCCATTATCGACGAGGCCGAGCGGCGCTTCGGCACCCTGCACGGCCTGGCCAACTGCGCCGGCATGTCGGATCGGGGCGGCATCCTCGACACCAGCCCCGAGCTGTTCGACCGCATCTTCGCGGTCAACGTGCGGGCGCCCTTCTTCCTGATGCAGGCGGCCATCAAGCTGATGATCCGCACCGGAACAGCAGGCAGCATCGCCAACATCATCACCATGACTTCCCACGGCGGCCAGTCCTTCCTCACCCCTTACGCTTCCTCCAAGGGCGCCCTGACCACCCTCACCAAAAACGTGGCCTACAGCGCCATGCGCAACCGGATCCGGGTCAACGGCCTCAATATCGGCTGGATGGATTCGCCCCACGAGCACGAGATCCAGCGCCAGTACCACGGTGCCGACGACGACTGGCTGGACCGGGTGGAGCAGGCGCAGCCCTTCGGCCGCCTGCTCAAGCCGGAGGAGGTGGCGCGGGCACTGGCCTTTATGCTGTCCGACGAGTCGGGCATGATGACCGGCGCCATCATCGACTTCGACCAGGGGGTGATCGGCTGCGGCGACGAAGGCACCCCCAAGCCGCCGGCGGCCCTGGCCCTGCCGGAAGGAGGCGCGGCATGACGGCGCTCTATCTGCAACCGGAGCGGCTGGAGCTGGCCGGGTTCGCCGCCCTGTGCGAACAGTCTCCGGCCCTGGCCGACTACCCCCTGGCGGCCGGTATCGAACGCCGGGTGCTGGTCTATCGGGCGAACACCCTGAACGCCGCCGTCCAACGACATCGCACCGAAGTGCTGGCCGAGCTGCACCGGGCCCTGGCCCAGGGGCCGGGGGTGCTGGTGATCAAGGGCGGCTATGCCGATCAGGGGGTCATCGAGCGCAACACGGCGGTGTTCGGGCGCATCTTCGCGGAGGAGGCGGAGCGCGGGGCGGCGGCGGATCACTTCGCCCAGGCCGGCCACAACGGCCGCATCTGGAACTCACTGCAGAAGGTGGCGGAGCGGGACGCCGAGGCCTTTATCGACTACTACGCCAACCCCCTGCTGGCGCTGGTGTGCGAGGCCTGGCTGGGGCCCTGGTACCAGATCACCGCCCAGGTCAATGTGGTGCGCCCGGGCGGCCAGGCCCAGCAGCCGCACCGGGACTACCACCTCGGTTTCCAGTCGGCGGCCGACGCGAGCCGCTTCCCGCTGCCGGTGCAGCAATTGTCCCAGTACCTGACCCTGCAGGGGGCCGTGGCCCACTCGGACATGCCCCTGGCCGCGGGGCCCACCCTGCTGCTGCCCTTTTCCCAGCGGTATGAGGGCGGCTACCTGGCCTGGCGGCGGCCGGACTTTATCGACTATTTCGAGCGCCATGCGGTGCAGCTGCCGCTGGAGCGGGGGGACCTGCTGTTCTTCAGCCCGGCCCTGTTCCACGCCGCCGGCAGCAACAGCACCGAGGATGTGGTGCGCACCGCCAACCTGCTGCAGGTGTCTTCCGCCTTCGGCAAGCCGATGGAAACGGTGAACCGGGAGCGGATATTGCGGCACCTCTATCCGGCGCTGCTGGCCCGCTATCGTCAGGGCCAACTGGCGGAGCCCGAGCTGTCGGCGCTGATCGCGGCCGCCGCCGATGGGTACTCCTTTCCCACTAACCTGGACCGGGATCCGCCCCTCGGCGGCCTGGCGCCGCAAACCCAGCAGCAACTGCTGCGCCAGGCGCTGGAAGCAGGCTGGACGGAAGCGGACTTCGGCCGGCAACTGAGCCTGAGCCAGCAAAAGCGGCAGGCGTGAAGGCGACCCCTGCCACTTTAACCGGCGGCCAAACACCGCCGTTTGCAGACGGGCGCCTTGCCGGTGGGGCGCAGGCGGCCCGCCCACGCCCCAACGGGGCGGGCAACACCCAAACCATGGCAGCAGCCCGCTTACCAGGAAGCACCTTGCCCGAGTTTTAAACTATATGGTGCTCTGTTCAGACGGTCGGACTGGTGCCCAAGCGCCTGGCCTGAAGGTACAAGGGGCAGCCTGATCTGTCCCTAAAGCAAGAAAATAAAGTTTTTCTCTGTTTTTTTTCTTGTGGTCCACTCCGATGCGCCATATGGCGCAATTCCCGCCCTCTGCCTGCATTCACAAAGCGCAAGAAATCGAATATGGACCCTGCCGGCTTTTGCTCTAATAACAGCACATTAACAACGGCTGTAAGCCCTATCCGAGGTGCCATCATGACCATGCATATCACCAGTGCCCCCTGCTGCTGGGGCGTGGACGACGTCAACAATCCCCACCTGCCGCCCTGGGAAAGGGTACTGAGCGAGGCGGCCCAGGCCGGCTACCGGGGCATCGAGCTCGGCCCCTACGGCTACCTGCCGCTGGATATCGACCGGGTCGGCACGGCGCTCGACGCCAACGGCCTGAGCGTGGTGGCGGGCACCATCTTCGACGATCTGGTGGACCCGGCCAACCTCGACAACCTGCTCCGCCAGACCCGTGACATCTGCGACCTGCTCACCCGCTTGCCCCGGTTGCCCAAGGCGCCGGGTCAGCGCTTCGCCGCCCCCTACCTGGTGCTGATCGACCATGTGCACGCCGAGCGCAGCCTGGTGGCCGGCCACCCGGAGCGCGCGCGCCGGCTCTCGCCCGAGCGCTGGCGGCAGACCATGGCGCATATCGAGGCCATCGCCACCCTGGCCCGGGACCGGTACGGGGTGCGGGCGGTGATCCATCCCCACGCGGGCGGCTATATCGAATTCGAGGATGAAATCGAGCGACTGGTAGAGGACATCCCCGCCGAGGTGGCCGGCCTGTGCCTGGACACCGGCCATCTCTACTACTCGAAGATGGATCCGGTGAGCTGGCTGCGGCGCCATGCCGGGCGCATCGACTACCTGCATTTCAAGGACATAGACCCCGAGGTGTACGCCGAGGTGATGGCGGAGCCGGTGGACTTCTTCGCCGCCTGCGCCCGGGGCGTGATGTGTCCCATCGGCCGGGGCGTGCTGGACTACGACGCCATCCACGCCCTGCTCAAGGAGCTTGACTACCAGGGCTATATCACGGTGGAGCAGGAGCGGGATCCGCGCAACGCCGCCGGCAGCCTGCAGGATGTGACCGCCAGCCTGGCCTTTCTGCAAAGCAAGGGGTTTTAGGGCAGTCAATACCAATGTCAAAGGGGCGGGCAAAGGGAGCTGCTCCGCCGACCGTCACATGCCAGGGATGGCATGTGCGAGTGTACAGGGATGTATTTACAGCGGGTCGGCGGAGTAGTCCCTTTGGCCGGACTCGGGATACCTACAGACGACTGGAACAAGGAGAAACCGCAATGATTTATGGAGAACGCAAGGTCAAGGCGCCCATCCGCTGGGCCATGGTGGGCGGCGGCAAGGGCAGCCAGATTGGCTATATCCACCGCTCGGCGGCGCTGCGCGACCACAGCTTCCAACTGGTGGCCGGCGCCTTCGACATCGACCCCGAACGGGGCCGGGATTTCGGCGCCGGCCTGCAGGTGGCGCCCGAGCGCTGTTACGCCGACTACCAGACCCTGTTCGCCGAAGAGGCCAAACGGGAAGACGGTATCCAGGCGGTGTCCATCGCCACCCCCAACGGCACCCACTTCGCCATCAGCAAGGCGGCGCTGGAAGCGGGCCTGCACGTGGTGTGCGAAAAACCCCTGTGCTTTACCCTGGCCGAGGCCGAGGAACTGCGCGCCCTGGCCGAACGCCGGCAGCGCATGCTGTGCGTGACCTACGGCTATGCCGGCCACCAACTGATCAGCCAGGCCAGGGCCATGATCGCCAACGGCGAGCTGGGTGAAATCCGCATGGTGCACATGCAGTTCGCCCACGGCTTCCACAACGAGGCGGTGGAACTGGCCAACCCCAGTACCCAGTGGCGGGTGGATCCCCGTTACGCCGGGCCCAGCTATGTGCTGGGGGATCTGGCTACCCATCCGCTCTATTTGTCCGAGGTGATGCTGCCGGAACTGAAGATTGAGAAGCTGCTGTGCGCCCGCCAGAGCTTCGTGCAGAGCCGGGCGCCGCTCGAGGACAACGCCTATGTGCTGATGCAGTACAGCGGCGGGGTGATGGGGCACCTCTGGGCCAGCGCGGTCAACGCCGGCTCCATGCACGGCCAGAAGATCCGGGTGATCGGTTCCCGGGCCAGCCTGGAATGGTGGGACGAACAGCCCAACCAGCTGCGTTTTGAAATCCAGGGCGAGCCGGCGCGCATCCTGGAGCGGGGCATGGGCTACCTCTACCCCGAGGCGCTGGAGGACGACCGCATCGGCGGCGGTCATCCCGAGGGCTTGTTCGAATCCTGGTCCAACCTCTACTACCGTTTCGCCCTGGCGATGGAAGCCTGCGACGCGGGCGAGCACGACCGGGTGCAGGCCCTGCATATCCCCGGCATCGAGGCCGGGGTGGCAGGGGTGCGCTGGGTGGAAAACTGCGTGCGCTCGGCGGACCAGGGCGCGGTGTGGGTGGATTACCGCTAGGGGTGGGCTTGCGCCGCGCGCTCCCCGGGGACAAGATAAGCGGGTGTGCCCACCAGGAGAGACGGCGTGATACAGCATTTTGTCAGCGGCAAACGCCGGGGCCGGCTGGAGCTGGAGCAGCCGGCCGAGCTGATGTACCTCTGCCTGGCCGACGCCGGCGATACCCGGCTGCCCCGCGCCATGCACCGGCACGACGACCGGGTGGAGATCGTCTTTATCCGCGAGGGCAGCGGCACCCATGTCATCGACGGTCGCGCCTACCGTACCGGGCGGGGCGATCTGCTGATCTACAACGGCGGTGTGTTGCATGACGAGTCCGCCAACCCGGGCGAGGGCATGAGCGTCTACTGCTGCGCCTTCACCAACCTCAAGCTTAAAGGCCTGCCCAAAAACACCCTGAGCCGCGGTCGGGTGCGGATCCCCACCGGCGAGCGCCATGGGGAATTCGACGGCCTGTTCGGGCTCTTGCATGCCCAGATCCGTTCCGAGCACAAGCTCAGCCTGGCCTGCTGCGATCACCTGCTGCAGGCGCTGCTGCTGATGGTGTTCAGCCTGATCGACGAGCAGGACGCGGAGGAGGAGGCGGCCCGCTACGAGCTGGGCGAAAGCGTCAAGCGCTATATCGACCGGCACTACCAGGACGAGCTGGATCTCGGCCGCCTGTCCGAGGCGCTCAACATCAGCCCCTATTACCTCGCCCACCGCTTCAGGCAGAGCGTGGGTTGCTCGCCCATCCAGTACCTGATCCGCCGGCGCATCGGCGAGGCCCAGACCCTGCTGATCAACACCGGGCTCAGCGTCACCGACATCGCCCTGCTGGTGGGCTACGACAACCCCAACTACTTCAACACCGCCTTCCGGAAGGTGGTGGGCATCCCCCCCGGCCGGTACCGCCGGCAATACCTGGAATAGCCTTCCCGCGCGCCGGCCCCGTGCCAGCCTGCTCCAAACCGGCCCGCGCCGGCCGACGAGGTTAACGAATTGTGTCGCCAGTCACAGTTCCGCCAAAGAGCGTTTGGATTTTTAAATTCACAATTTCACCAAACGAAATAAATGTTTTATTATCACTTCCAACAGAATCAGTCATTCACCAACCAGGGGGAAGCGGATGTCCAAATTATTATCCAAGCGCCGACAAGCGGACGGCCAGGGCGCCATCCAGCGCATCACGCCAGAGTCGGCCGGCTGGGGCTATGTGGGCTTCGAGGTGTATGAGCTGGAAGCCGGCCAGAGCCTGAGCCAGGAGACCCTGGACCGGGAAGTCTGCCTGGTGCTGGTGGCGGGCAAGGCCAGTGTGCGCACAAAAGAGCTGAACGTCGGCTCCATCGGCGAGCGGATGAGTCCCTTCGAGCGCAAGAAGCCCTACGCGGTTTATGTGCCCAACGACGATCATTTCACCGTCACCGCCGACACTAAAGTAGAGCTGGCGGTATGCAAGGCGCCGGGTTTCGGTAACTACCCGGCGCGGCTGATTGCTCCCGCGCAGATCGATGCCGAGCATCGCGGCAAGGGCCACAACCAGCGCTATGTGCACAACATCCTGCCCGACACCGCCGAGGCGGACAGCCTGCTGGTGGTGGAGGTGTTCACCGACGAGGGCTGCACCAGCTCCTACCCGTCCCACAAGCACGACCGGGACGCCGAGCCGGGCGAAACCTACCTGGAAGAGACCTATTACCACCGCTTCGATCCGCCCCAGGGGTTTGCCCTGCAGCGGGTCTATACCGACGATTTCGAGCTGGACGAGTGCATGGCGCCCTACAACCAGGACGTGGTGCAGGTGCCGAAAGGCTACCACCCGGTGGCCACCATCGCCGGTTACGACAACTACTACCTGAACGTGATGGCCGGGCCCACCCGCAAGTGGCGCTTTACCTGGGAGGCCGATCACGCCTGGGTGAATTCCGATAACTATCCCAGAACCAAGTAAGTTGCCCAACAGCAACTCACCCAAAACAAGCAAGTCAACACAAGGACAAGGAGAGGGTAAATGATTAATGTGGCATTGATTGGCGCCGGCCGCATCGGCCAGGTGCATTCGGCGAATATAGTGGCGCATCCCGAGAGCCGGCTGGTGGCCATCGTGGATCCCTTTCCGGAGGCGGCCCAGAGCCTGTCCGAGAAAACCGGCGCACCGGTGAAGACACTGGAAGAAGTGATGGCCGACCAAAGCATCGACGCCGTGGTCATCGGCTCGGCCACCGACACCCACGCCGACTTTATCGAGCTGGCGGCGCGCAGCGGCAAGGCCATCTTCTGCGAGAAGCCGGTGGATCTCAGCCTCGAGCGGGTGCAGGCCTGCCTCGAGGTGGTGGAGGAGTGCAAGGTGCCGCTGCTGGTGGGTTTCAACCGCCGCTTCGATCCCAACTTCGCCGCCGTGCGCAACCGCTACCAGCAAGGCCAGATCGGCAAGGCCGAGTCGGTGCTGATCGTGTCCCGGGATCCGTCGCCGCCCCCGGTGTCCTACATCCAGCGCTCCGGCGGCCTGTTCCGCGACATGACCATCCACGACTTCGACATGGCCTGCTACCTGGTGGACGAGCCGGTGGTGGCGGTGACCGCCCGCGGCAGCTGCGTGGTGGACCCGGCCATCGGTGAGGCCGGCGATATCGACACCGCCGTGGTCACCCTGGAGTTCGCCTCCGGCGCCCTGGGCACCATCGTCAATACCCGCCGCTCCGGCTTCGGTTATGACCAGCGCATCGAGCTGCTGGGCGCCGAGGGCATGCTCAGGGCCGAGAACCAGCTGGAAAACACCGTGCTGCTGGCCAACGAGCAGGGCACCGGTGTGGCCAACCCCCAGTATTTCTTCCTGGAACGCTACAGCGCCGCCTACAAGACCGAGTGGGCCCACTTCGTGGACGTGGCCCTGGGCCGGGCCCAATGCCTGAGCGGCGGCAAGGAAGGCGAGCAGGCCCTGCGCCTGGCCGACGCGGCGGTGGAGTCCTACGCCACCGGCAAGACGGTTCGCCTGTAAGGAAAGGGCCCGCGCCAGATAACCGGTGTGCCGGCCCCATCCGTAGGGTCGACTTCAGTCGACCAAAATACGGCGCCGGGGCCTGGGCTGGTCCCATGTAGGGTCGGCTTCAGTCGACCAAAATACGGCGGAGGGGCCTGGGCTGGTCCCATGTAGGGTCGACTTCAGTCGACCAAAAAACGGCGCCGGGGTCTGGGCTGGTCCCATCCGTAGGGTCGACTTCAGTCGACCAAAAAACGGCGCCGGGGTCTGGGCTGGTCCCATCCGTAGGGTCGACTTCAGTCGACCAAAATACGGCGCCGGGGCTGGGCTGCCCCTATCCGTAGGGTCGACTTCAGTCGACCAAAAAACGGCGCCGGGGTCTGGGGGGGGCCACTGAAGTGGACCCTACAGCGGACTCTGCAGCGGCTCCCATGGGTCATTTTGCTATCGGTTGCAAAAGGGCCGGGTGGCGGGATTTATTTTTTATTATCAGGAGTAAACACATGACCATGGATGTTTCCCAGCCCTTTACCCTGGCGGTCTGTGCCGAGATGGTGTTTCTCGATCTGCCGGTACTGGAGCGTATCAAACATATTCACCAGCAGGGCTTCCAGGTCGAGATCTGGGACTGGACCCGGCACGACATCCCGGCGCTGGCGGCGAGCGGGGCGACCTTCTCCTCCATGACCGGCTATGTCACCGGCACCCTGGCGGACGACGAGGGCGCCACCGAGCTGCTGCGCACCGCCGCCCAGTCGATACCGGTGGCGAAAGAGCTGGGCATTCCCCGGTTGAACCTGCACGGCACCGGCCTCGACAACCAGGGCCTGCCGGTCAAACCCTGTGCGCAGGTAACCGGCGCCATGTGGCTCAAGGCCGCCGACACCCTCAACCGGCTGGCGGATCTGGGAGAACGGCACGGGGTGACCTTCGTGCTGGAAAACCTCAACACCGAGGTGGACCACCCCGGCGTGCCTTTCGCCAAGGGCCAGGAGGTACTGGAGCTGGTGGCGGGGGTGAACCGGCCCCGGGTGAAGATGATGCTCGATCTCTATCACGCCCAGATCGGCGAGGGCAACCTGATCGAGCTGATCCGCCGCAGCGCGCCCCATATCGGCGAGATCCAGGTGGCGGACGTGCCCGGCCGCTGCGAGCCCGGCACCGGCGAGATCAACTATCCCGCCATCGCCCGGGCGCTGTATGAGGTGGGTTACCGGGGCAATATCGGCCTGGAAGCCTTCGCCTCCGGCGATTCGGAACTGGCCCTGCGCCGCTTCCGCGAAGCCTTTACCCTGCCGGCGGAACTGCTGTCCCGCTGAGGCGATGCGTTATTGAGTCTGTTTTTTGTTTCTCGATGGGTTTCAGATCGTTTGGGTCTGAGTTTTACGCCTGCTCTGTGAGCAGGCGCTTTTTTTGCGCCCGCCGGTCGAGCACGCTTTTTACCCCCATCGCCAGCAGCACCATGGCGCCGCCCAGCAGGCCCTGATCCGTGGGGCGCTCGGCCAGGAACAACCATACCAGCAGGGTGCCGAAGACGGTTTCCAGCAACAGCAGCAGGCTCACTTCCGCCGAGGGCAGGTACAGCGGCCCCTGCTGGATCAGGGTGAAGCCCGCCGGCATCAGCACCAGGCATAACAGCAGCAGCCAGCCCAGGTTGGCGGCGTCGGGCAGCATCACCCCGCCGCTCCAGGCCAGGGCCAGCAGGGCGGTGGCCAGGCCGCCCAGGGTCAGCATGGGGCTCATGTCCACCCCGGGCCGGCTGCGCGCCAGGGTCAGGTTGCCGGCCAGTCCCACCGCCGCCATCAGTGCCAGGGCATTGCCGAGCAGGGAGCCTTCGCCGGTTTCGTCGAGCACGATCAGCGAAATCCCCGCCAAGCAGGCGCCGATGGCCAGCCAGGTGCGCAGGGGCAGCCGTTCATGCAGGAACACACGGCTGAGCAGGGCGGCGATCAGCGGCGCCGAGGCCAGGATCACCAGCACGTTGCCGGCCCTGGTAAAGTGGTTGCCGAGCACAAAGCCGATGGTGCTCATGCTGAACAGCAGGGCGCAGCCCAGGCCCGCCGGGCCGCAGGCCAGGTAGGCGCGAAACCAGTGGCGGCGGTAGCGGGCCACCACGATAAGCCAGAACCCCAGCACGTTGAGCAGCCCGCGCCACAGCACCAGCTGATCGGCGGGAATACTGATGATGCGCAGCAACAGGGCGTCAGGGGAGATGATCAGCACCCCCAGGGCGGTGAGCAGCAGTCCTTTCTGATGGTGGTCCATAACCTGGATTCATTAGTGGCCGGCAAAGCAGCGATGCTACCCAAGCCGGCGGGGAATGGCCAGTGCGGCACTGCTCTCCCGCACCACCAGCTCCGGGGTCAGGGTCAGTACCCGGCGGGGGCTGTCCGGCGCCTGGATACGGGCCAGCAGGGTGTCCACCGCCAGGGCGCCCAGTCTGGCCTTGGGCTGCTCTATGCTGGTGAGCGCCGGCACCAGGTAGCGGGCCAGCTCGATATTGTCGTAGCCGACCAGGGACATGTCCTGCGGCACCTTGAGGCCCGCATCGGCCAGGGCCCGCAGGGCGCCCACCGCCATCATGTCGTTGCCCACGAACACCGCCGTGGGCCGCTCGGATCTCTCCAGCAGCCGGGCCATGGCCGCCTTGCCGCCGGCCAGCTCGAAGTCGCCCTCGGCTATCCACTCGGGGCGCACGGCCAGGCCGGCCTGCTCCATGGCGGCCCGATAGCCCGCCAGCCGCTCCTCCGCCGCCCGCTTGCCCGTGGGACCGGTGATGCAGCCGATATGACGGTGGCCGAGGCTGATCAGATGCTCGGTGGCGAGCCGTCCGCCCTGCTGGCCCGAGTCCTGGATCAGATCCGCCCCCAGATCCATGGGGCCCCAGTCCGCCAGCACCAGCGGTACGCTGGGGTAGCGGTCGAACACCTTCGCCCCCAGGTGGGCCTGGGTACACATCAGGATGACGCCGTCCACCCGCTTTTGCAGCAGCATCTCCATGCTGGCGTTGAGCCGGGCCTTGTCGCCCCGGGTGTTGCACAGCACCAGGCTGTAGCCGAGCTCGAAGCAGCGTTGCTCCACCCCCTGCACCACCTCGGCGAAGAAGGGATTGGCGCTGGTGGTGACCAGCATGCCTAAAGTTCGGGTCTGGTTGACCTTGAGGCTGCGCGCCAGCGCCGAGGGGGCGTAGTGGAGGGTCTCTATGGCCGACTCCACCCGTTCGGTGATCTCCGGGCTGACGAAGCGGGTCTTGTTCAGCACATGGCTGACGGTGGAGGTGGATACCCTGGCGAGCTTCGCCACGTCCTTGATGGTGGCCATCAATGTTGCTCCAGCAGGGCCTCGATCTCGGCCCTGAAAGGCACCGAGGTCTGGGCGCCGGGGCGGGTCACGGAAATGGCCGCCGCCGCCTGGGCGAAGCGCACCGCCTCGGCCAGCGGCCGACCCTGTTGCAGGGCGGCGACCAGGGCGCCGTTGAAGGTGTCGCCCGCCGCCGTGGTGTCCACCACCTGCACCGAAAAGCCCGGCACCCGCCGGCCGTCGCCCCGTTCGCTCAGCCAGACGCCGCGTGCGCCCAGGGTGACGATGACGACCTCGATGCCCTTGGCGTGCAGCGCCCCGGCCGCGGCGGCCGCGCCGGCGTCGTCGTTCACCGCCACCCCGGTGAGCCGTTCGGCTTCGGTCTCGTTGGGGGTGATGAGGTCCACCAGCGCCAGCAGCTCGTCCGGCAGGGAGCGGGCAGGGGCGGGGTTGAGCACCACCCGGGCGCCGTGGGATTTGGCGGCGCGGGCGGCGGCCAGGTTGGTCTCGAGCGGGATCTCCAACTGCAGCAGCAGTTGCTCGCAATTCAGGGCGGCGGCGTGGCGTTGCAGCCGGGACGGGGTCAGCTCGCCGTTGGCGCCGGCGGCCAGCGCTATGGTGTTTTCGCCGGCGTCGTTCACCTGGATCAGCGCCACCCCGGTGTTGACGCCCTCGACGGTGTCGATGGCGGCGGTGTCGATGCCGTCGGCGGCGAAGCCGGCCACCAGGCTGTCGGCCAGGGCGTCCTCGCCCACGCAGGCGACGAAGCGGGTGGTTGCACCGGCGCGGGCGGCGGCCACCGCCTGGTTGGCCCCCTTGCCGCCGGGCACGATGCGGTAGTCGCGGCCGGTGAGGGTTTCACCGGGACGGGGAAACTGGGGCAGCCGGATCACATGATCGATATTGATGCTGCCTGCTACGGTCAGGGTCATGGTTGTTACCTTGTAGTTAGGGGGATGGCAACATCGTCTGTGCTCTCCCTATCGGTCGACCAAAGGGCCAGCGCCACCGACACGCCGCAAGTACGTCCATGTAGGCTCGCACATGCCATCTGACCGCCAGGGATGGCGGGAATGCCGAAAATGCAGGAGCAATTTTCGGCCATGGCATGTGACTGTCGGTGGAGCCGGTCCCTTTGCCCGCCTGTTTTAGCATGGGTGTTGCCTGCTGGTGTGCACTACCTGAGGTATTCCACCGTGGCAGCTCCGGCGCGGGCGGCCAGGTCTTGCCCGGCCGGCCATCTTACTGGCTGATCACCTGCAGCGGAACCGGGATATGGTCGGCCACGGTCTCGCCCTTGAGCACCTTGTCGGCGGTTTCCACCGCGATGGCGCCGATGGCGTCGGGCTGTTGGGCGATGGTCGCCGCCAGTCGGCCGCCTTCCACCGCCTTGATGCCGTCCTCGGTGCCGTCGAAGCCGACGATCAGCACGTCTTTCTTGTTGGCGGCCTGCAGGGCGCGCATGGCACCCAGGGCCATTTCGTCGTTCTGGGCGAACACCGCCTGCACGCCCGGGTTACCGGTGAGCAGGTTTTCCATCACATTCAGGCCCTTGGTGCGGTCGAAGTCGGCGGGCTGGCTGGCCAGCAGGGTCAGGCCATGCTCGGCCACCGCCTGGGCGAAACCTTCGCCGCGCTCGCGGGCGGCGCTGGTGCCGGCGATGCCTTCCAGCTGGATCACCTGGGCGTCGAGGCCCACCTTGTCGGCGATAAAGTCACCGGCCATCTTGCCGCCGGCCACGTTGTCGGAGGCGATATGGGACACCACCTCGCCCCGGCTGGCGGCGCGATCCAGGGTCAGCACCGGCAGGCCGGCACCGTTGGCCAGGCGGATGGCGTTGGCCACGGCGTCGGAGTCGGTGGGGTTGATCAGCAGCGCCTTGGTGCCGCGCACGCCCAGGTCTTCCACGTTGGCCAGCTCCTTGGCGGGATCGTTCTGGGAGTCGAGCACGATCAGCTTATAGCCGAGCTCGGCCGCCTTCTGCTCGGCCCCTTCCTTCATGGTGACGAAGAAGGGGTTGTTGAGGGTGGAGATCACCAGCGCCAGGGTGTCCTGGGCGTAGGCGCCGGCGGTCAGGGTGGTGCCGACGAGCGCGGTGGCCAGCAGGGTGGTCAGTTTTTTCATGGTTCGGCTTCCTTTTCTTGTGTTGCGTAGGGTTACTTGTTCTTGTTGTCCACCAGCACCGCCAGCAGGATCACCGAGGCCTTGGCGATCATCTGGTAGTAGGAGGAGACGTCCAGCAGGTTCAGGGCGTTGTTGAGAAAGCCGATGATCAAGGCGCCGATCAGGGTGCCCATGATGGCGCCCTTGCCGCCGGCCAGGCTGGTGCCGCCCAGCACCACGGCGGCGATGGCGTCCAGCTCGTAGGTGGTGCCGGCGGTGGGCTGGGCCGAGGACAGCCGGCTGGTGACGATGATGGCCGCCAGCGCCGACAGCATGCCGCAGATGGCGTACACCCCCATCTTGACCCGGGCCACGTTGATGCCCGAGAGCCGCGCCGCCGCCTCGTTGCCGCCCACCGCGTAGATATAGCGGCCGAAGCGGGTGTGGTTGAGCAGATACCAGGCGCCGAGGAAGGTCATGCCCATCAGCCACACCGGCACCGGAATGCCGAATACATAGCCGGTACCGAACCAGGCGAAGAGGTCGGCCTGATCGGTAAAGCCGGTGGAGATGGGCCGGCCGTCGGTATAGACCATGGTGACGCCGCGCAGCAGGGTCATGGTGACCAGGGTGGCGATAAAGGCCTGCACCCGGCCCTTGGCAACGATAACGCCGCTCACCCCGCCCAGGGCAAAACCGGCCAGCAGCACCGCCGGCAGGGTGATGAAGATGGACAGCTCCATCGATACCATGCTGGCGGCGAAGGCGCCGCACAGGGCCAGCACCGAGCCCACGCTGAGATCGATGCCGGCGGTGAGGATCACCAGGGTCATGCCCACGGCGATGATGGCGTTGACCGAGGTCTGGCGCAGTATGTTGAGCAGGTTGTCGAGGGTGAAGAAGTTGGGACTCAGCATGGAGACCACCGTAATCAGCACCAGCAGGGCGATCAGCGACTTTTGGGCGATCAGCCATTCCTTGCTGAACCAGCGGCGATCGGAATTGAGGGCAGGGGCGTTCATGGGGTTACCTCTTGTTGGGCCTGGCCGACGGCGGCGGCCAGCAGTTGTTCCTGGGTGGCCCCGAGGGCCGGGAATTCGCCATTGATGCGGCCTTCGCGCATCACCAGAATACGGTCCGAGATGCCCAATACTTCCGGCATGTCGGATGACACCAGCAGAATGGCCATGCCTTCCTGTTTGAATCGGTTGATAAGCTGATAGATTTCCTTCCTGGCGCCGACATCCACGCCGCGGGTGGGCTCGTCCAGGATCAGCACCTTGGGTCGGGTCATCAGTCCCTTGGCGATGGCCACCTTCTGCTGGTTGCCGCCGGAGAGGTTGCCGATCAGCTGCTCCCGGCCCGGGGTCTTGATGTTGAACAGCCGGATGAAGTCGTCCACCGCGGTGCACTCGGCGTCGTGATCGAGCTGCGGCCCCCGGCTGAGTTCGGCCAGGGCCGACAGGCTCATGTTGACCTTGACCGACAGCCCCAGGATGAGACCGTCGCCCTTGCGGTCTTCCGAAATATAGGCAATGCCCGCCGCCAGCCCCTGTTGGGGTGTTTTGGCATGATAGGGCCTGCCCGCCAGCCGCACGCTGCCGGCGGTGCGGGGCAGGGCGCCGCACAACAGTTTCATCAGCTCGGTACGGCCGGCGCCCATCAGCCCGGAAAAGCCGAGGATCTCGCCCTGGCGCAGGGAGAAACCCGCGTCCTTCACCCCGGCGCCGCACAAGCCGCCCACTTCCAGCACCACCGGCCCCGGCGGCACGGCCAGGCGCGGGTACTGCTCGTCCAGCCGCCGGCCCACCATCATCTCGATAAGGCGGTCCTCGTCGATGTCCGCCACCGCCTCCTCGCCGATCCACTTGCCGTCGCGCAGCACCGTCACCCGGTCGCAGATCTCGAAGATCTCCTTGAGGCGATGGGAGATATAGACGATGCCGCAACCGGCCTGGCGCAACTCTTCAATCACCCGGAACAGGGCCCGGGTTTCGGTATCGGTGAGGGCGTCGGTGGGCTCGTCCATGATGATGACGGCCGCCTCGAACGACAGCGCCTTGGCGATCTCCACCATCTGCTGGGCACCGATGCTCAAGTCGCCGACCCGGGTCTTGGGGGAGTGGCGGATCTGCAGCCGGTCCAGTAACTGCTGGGCGTCGGCATAGAGCCGGCGCCAGTCTATTTTTCCGACCGCGTTGACCGGCTCGCGGCCGAGGAAGATGTTCTCGGCAATGGTCAGCTCGGGTAACAGGTTCAGCTCCTGGTGGATGATGCCGATGCCCGCCTGCTGGGATTCGCGCGGCCCACGGAAACGGCAAGGCCGGCCCCGGTAGCGGATCTCACCCGCGTCCAGCGGGTAGATGCCGGTCAGCACCTTCATCAGGGTGGACTTGCCGGCGCCGTTTTCGCCCATCAGCGCCATCACCTGGCCCGGATAGACGTTGAGCCCGGCCTGATCCAGCGCCTTGACCCCGGGAAAGGCCTTGTCGATACCGGCAAGGGACAGTATGGGTTCCATGATCACCTCAGAAGGGCACGCCGGCGCGCAGGATGATATTGGCGTAGGGGGTGCATTCGCCGGTGCGCACCACCGCCCGGCTGTGGCCGTTCCGCCGCTTGAACTGCTCATGCGTCACATAGCTTACCGCTATCTCCCTGCCCTGGGTTTCGGCCGCCCCGGCCACCTGTTCCAGCAGCCGCCGGTGCAGCTCCGGGCTCGTGCTCTCGATCTTTTCCGCCAGCAGTACGGCGTCCAGTTGCAACTCGGTGAGCAGCGCCGCCAGGGTGTCTTCCAGCCCGGGCAGGCCGGGACAGACCGCCAGATCGATGCGCTCGACCCCGGCGGGGATGGGCAGGCCGGCGTCGGCCAGGGTGATCTCGTCGGTGTGGCCTAGGCTTGCCACCAGCGCGGATAAATGACTGTTCAGCAGAGTGGTTTTCTTCACGGTACCGCCTTGTCTCAGGGGCCGAGGAGCCCGAAAGTTAACCTAAAATTGCGAACGAAACGGTTACGCAATCGATTCGATAGCCTGATTGTAGATAAAAACATGGATATTGTTAGCAGCAGGAGGAAGAACTGCGAGGCGGATCAAAAAAGTGGAACACGGGGTCAGGGGGGGAAGTCAGTCTTCCCCCACCACCTTGTTTCTTTCCCCCTTGGCCCGGTACAGGCAGGCATCGGCACGCTGGATCACCTGTTCCAGGAGATCGCCCGGGCGGCAGACGGCCACGCCGAAGCTGCCGGTGAGATGGATGTCCTCGCAGAAACGGGCCTCGGCCAGGGTGTGGCGCAGGCGCTCGCTCAGCCGCAGGGCGTCGGTGGCGTCGGTGTCGGGCAGCCAGAGGATAAATTCCTCGCCGCCCCAGCGGGCCAGCAGATCCTGGCGGCGCAGGTGGGGGCGGAGCAGCTCGGGAATGGCCTGCAGCAGCCGGTCGCCGGTCTGGTGACCGTGGCGGTCGTTCACCGCCTTGAAGTAGTCCAGATCCAGCAGCACGATGGCCGACGGATGCTGTTCGTCCCTGTGCCAGCGCTGGCTGAGGATCTGATCGAAATGGCGGCGATTGTACAGGCCGGTGAGGTAATCGGTGCCGGCCTGCTCCCGGGAGAGGGCGAGCTGCTGGGCGAGGGCGGCATTGGTGTCGGCCAGTGCCCGGGTGCGCTCTTCGACCTTCTGCTCCAGTTCCCGGTTGAGCCGTTCCAGGTGAGCCTGATGGCGGCGTTGCTCTTCCTCGGCCTGTACCTGCCGGTGGATGTCCTGATGGGCGCCCAGCATGCGGATGGGCTCGCCGTGCTGGTCGTATTCCACGAACCTGGCCTGGTCGTGCAGCCAGATATAGTGGCCGTCGGCCCTGCGGAAGCGGTAACGGGCACTGAACAGGGAGGCCTCGCCGTCGAGATAGCGCTGCATGGCGGCCATGGTGGCCGGGTGGTCGTCGGGATGGATCAGGTTGAGCCAGGTGTCCACCGTTTCCGGCAGGCTGAAGGGCTCGTAGCCCAGCATCAGGTACCAGCGGGCGCTGCGTTTCACAGTGCCGGTGAGCCGGTCCCATTCCCAGATGCCGTCGCTGACGATATCGAGTGCCAGCTGCAGGGTACTCTCGACCGAGCGCAACCGCTCCAGCTCGGCATCACTTTTCATCGGCGTTCCCTGCCTGCAGGAACCATCGGGCCGGAACCCTGCATTTTGGGGCTGCCGCCACCGAATCGAATTGATAAACTGCATCAATCAATAACATCGCCACCTGCCACCCCTGCACGGGTTATTATTTTTGGAATCCAGTCCCTTGAATACAGAGTTTAGCCAGTTATTGGCCCCCATCCTTGGTTTTCTGCATTGTGCCACGCCCGACGAATGGCTGGCCGAGGCGCGCAAGCCCGAGCACCTGGCCGCGCTGCTGGTGGATCACGCCAACTGCGAGATGAAGGCGGCGATGAGCGCCCACCGTCTGGTGCGCCGCTATTGCCTGCCGAAGGACAAGCGCAAGCTGTTGCCCAACCTTGATTTCTACAAATCGCTCGACGCCCTGCCGGAGAAGGGTGAGGTGCTGGGCAAGCAGGCCCTGACCGAAGACAACCGGCGGGTGTTCGACGAGCTGGCCAAGAACGAACTGCTGGTGAAGATGGTACGGCTCATCCAGGAAGAGCTGCACCACTTCGAGCAGGTGCTGGAGATCATGGCCGCGCGGGACATTGCCTACGCCACCCTGTCCGCCTCCCGCTACGCCGGCGGGCTGTTGCGGCATGTGCGCACCCATGAACCGGCGGCCATCGTCGACCGGCTGATCATCGGCGCCTACATAGAGGCGCGCTCCTGCGAGCGTTTCGCCCGGCTGGCGCCCTGGCTGGACGACGAGTTGGCCCGCTTCTACCTGTCGCTGCTGCGCTCGGAGGCGCGCCACTACCAGGATTACCTGGGCCTGGCGCGGGACTATGCGGGGCGGAGCATCGATGATCGGGTGGCGTTTTTCGGGGCAAGGGAGGCGGAGCTCATCACCTCGCCGGATGACCAGCTCCGCTTTCACAGCGGGGTGCCCACCGGGAGCCACTGAGCCGCGTCGGGGCCCTATGGCGCGGGTTGCAGCAACAGCGGCAGCAGCAGCTCCAGCCCGGCTTTCAGCTGCGCCGCATCCAGGTCGGGCTCGCGGCTGCGGCGCACCACCATGCCCTCCCACAGGCACTGGATCATCAGCATCACCCGGCCGGCGCGTTCGGCGGGCAGGGCCAGGCCGCCCTGCTCCCGGGGGCGGGTCAGCCACCGGGTGAATTCCTGGCGCAGGGTACGATCCGAGGCCCGCACCGCGGCGGCCACGGCCAGATCGCGCGAGGCCTCGGCGGAAAGCTCCAGAAACAGCGAGGGGTTCATGCCGTCGGGGCGGCAGGGGGCGCCGCCGAGGGCGTCCATGAACACCGGCAGCAGCAGCTCGGCCCCGCCGTGCAACTGGCCGATGTCTTCCCGCACCCGCTGCAGTTGCTGGGCGATGATCGCCAGCACCAGGTGGTGCTTGTTATCGAAATAACGGTAGATCAGCCCCGGGCTCATCTGCGCTTCCCTGGCCAGCTCGGCCATGCTGGCGCCGTGAAAGCCGTGGCGGATAAAACAGCGGCGGGCGGCGCAGAGGATGCGCGTCCGCTGCTCCCGGGCCCGGGCTTGTGAGGTCGCCGATTTCATCAGTCCACCGCTTGCCAGCCGCCGCCCAGCGCCTTGTACAGGTTGACGCGGTTGCTCTGCTCCGCCAGCCGGGTATTGATCAGCGCCTGCTCGGCCTGGTACAGGGTCCGCTCGGCGTCGAGCAGCACCAGGTAGCTGTCCCGGCCGGCGTCGTAACGGGCGCGGGACAGCTGCTCGGCCCGGCCGGCGGCGGCTACCAGCGCCTGCTGCGACGCCTGCTGCTCGGCCAGGCTGCCGGTCAGCACCAGGGCGTCGGCCACCTCGCGAAAGCCGCTCTGGATGGCGTTTTCATAGTCGGCGAGGGCGATATCCCGCTCCGCCCGGGCCATGCCCAGGGCGGCGCGCAGGCCGCCGCCCTGGAAGATGGGCAGGCTCAGCTGGGGCATGAAGCTCCAGATGCGGGTACCGCCGTCGAACAGGCTATCCAGCTCGCTGCTGGCGGTGCCGATGCTGCCGGTCAGCCGGATCGAGGGGAAGAAGGCGGCCCGGGCGGCACCGATATTGGCGCTGGCCGCCTGCAGGGCGTATTCCGCCTGCTGCACGTCGGGCCGGCGCAACAGTACCTCGGAAGGCAGCCCGGCGGGCAGCGGTTGCAGGCCGCTCACCTCGAACGCCACCTCCTCGGGCAGCAATTCGGGCGCTATCGGCGCCCCCACCAGCAGGGTGAGGGCGTTGATGTCCTGGGCCACCTGCCCGCGGAACCCGGCCAGATCGGCGCGGGCGGTTTCCACCGAGGTCTGGGCCTGGCTCAGATCCAGCCCGGACACGGCACCCAACTGGTGGCGCCGCTCGCTCAGCTCCAGCGCCCGCTGCCGGTTGTCGAAGGTGTCCTCGGCCAGCTGCACCAGCCGACGATCGGCGGCCAGGGTCAGGTAGGCGTTGGCCACTTCCGCCACCAGGCTGAGCTGGGCGGCGCGGCGCGCCTCTTCCTGGGCCAGGTACTGGTTCAGCGACGCCTCGCTCAGGTTGCGCACCCGGCCGAACAGGTCCAGTTCGAACTCGGCGATGCCCAGGCTGGCGCTGTACTGATCGGTCACCCCGTTGGTGGTGGTCAGCCGGCCCCGCTCCAGGCCGCCGCTGGCGGCGACGGACGGCAGCCGGTCGGCGCGTTCGATACGGTACTGGGCGCGGGCCTTTTCCACGTTGAGCAGGGCGACCCGCAGATCCCGGTTGTTGGTCAGCGCCTGTTCGATCAGGCTTTCCAGGCGCGGATCGGTGAAGAAGTCGCGCCAGCCGATGTCGGCCACCGCGGTGTCTCCGCCGTGGGTGGCGGCGGGAATGGGCCAGTCGGCCGCCAGTTGCGGGTTGGCGGCCGGCACCGCCGGCGCCAGGCTGGCACAGCCGGACAACAACAGGCCGGTGGCCAGCGCCAGGCCGGTCAGCACGGGTTTAGTCATATTGGGTCTCTCCTGGCTGCGGCGCAGCGTCGACGGTGGCGGCTTGTTGTTTGCGGCCGAACAGCCGCTGCACCACCACAAAGAATAACGGGATGAAGAACAGCCCCAGCAGGGTACCGGCCAGCATGCCGCCCAGCACCCCGGTGCCGATGGCGTTCTGGGCGCCGGAGCCGGCGCCGCCGGCGAGGGCCAGGGGCAGCACCCCCAGGCCGAAGGCCAGGGAGGTCATCAGTATCGGGCGCAGCCGGTCGCGCACCGCCGTCATGGTGGCCTGGACCAGGCCCAGGCCGTGTTTCTCCAGGTTTTCCTTGGCGAATTCCACGATCAGGATGGCGTTCTTGCTGGTCAGGCCCACCGTGGTGAGCATGGCCACCTGGAAGTAGACGTCCCGCTCCATGCCCATCAGGCTGGCGGCCAGCACGGTGCCGAGGATGCCCAGGGGGGCGACCAGCAGCACGGCGGTGGGCACCGTCCAGCTTTCATAGAGGGCGGCCAGGCACAGGAACACCACCAGCAGCGACAGGCTGTACAGCATCGGCGTCTGGGAGCCGGCCTGGCGCTCCTGGTAGGACAGCCCGCTCCATTCCATGCCGATGCCGGCGGGCAACTGGCTCACCAGGCGTTCCACCTCCAGCATGGCCTCGCCGGAGCTGACGCCGGCGGCGGCTTCGCCGTTGATCTCCATGGCGGGCACGCCGTTGTAGCGCTCCAGCCGCGGCGAGCCGTAGTCCCAGTGGGAGCTGGCGAAGGCGGAGAAGGGCACCATCTCGCCGGCGCCGTTGCGTACCGACCAGCGGTCGAAGTCTTCCGGCACCATGCGGAAGGGGGCGTCGGCCTGCAGGTACACCTTCTTGACCCGGCCCCGGTCGATGAAGTCATCGATATAGCTGCCGCCCCAGGCGGTGGACAGGGTGGCGTTGATGTCCGCCATCGACAGCCCCAGGGCGCCGGCCTTGCGCTGATCGATATCGAGGCGGAACTGGGGGGTGTCGTTCATGCCGTTGGGGCGCACGCCGGTGAGCAGCGGGCTTTCGCCAGCCATGCCCAGCAGCTGGTTGCGGGCGTTCACCAGGGCGTCGTGGCCCAGGCCGGCGTTGTCCTTCAGGTAGAACACGAAGCCGCCCGAGGTGCCCAGCTCCGGCATGGCCGGGGGGGCGAAGGCGAAGGCCATGGCGTCCTTGAACTGGCCGAGTGCGGCCATGGCCCGGCCGGCCACCGCGTTCACGCTAAGCTCCTCGCTTTCCCGCTCGGACCAGTCCTTGAGCTTGATAAAGGCCAGGCCCATGTTCTGGCCGGTACCGCCGAAGCTGAAGCCCTGCACGCTGAACACCGAGGACACCGCCTCTTTCTCATTTTCCAGGAAGTGGTCTTCCAGCTTCATGATCGACGCCATGGTCCGCTCCTGGGTGGCGCCGACCGGTGCCTGTACCTGGGCGAACAGGATGCCCTGATCTTCCGGTGGCAGGAAGGCGCTGGGCAGGCGCAGGAACAGCACCACCATTACCGCCGCCAGGGCCAGGAAGATCAGCATGAAGCGCTTGCCGCGGGTCACCACGCCGTGCACGCCGCCCTGGTACTTGCCGCTGGCGCGATCGAAGTTGCGGTTGAACCAGCCGAAAAAGCCGGTGGTGCCGTGATGCTCGCCCTTCTTCAGCGGTTTGAGCATGGTGGCGCACAGCGCCGGGGTCAGCACGATGGCCACCAGCACCGACAGCGCCATGGCCGAGACGATGGTGGCGGAGAACTGCCGGTAAATGACCCCGGTGGAGCCGCCGAGGAAGGCCATGGGCACGAACACCGCCGACAGCACCAGGCCGATGCCCACCAGGGCGCCGGTGATCTGGTCCATCGACTTGCGGGTCGCCTCCAGCGGCGACAGCCCTTC
The DNA here is from genome assembly GCF_003012775.1 of Zobellella endophytica. Taxonomy (GTDB): domain Bacteria; phylum Pseudomonadota; class Gammaproteobacteria; order Enterobacterales; family Aeromonadaceae; genus Oceanimonas; species Oceanimonas endophytica. Next base: position 73,823 of record NZ_PXYG01000001.1, read on the forward strand.
CTCGCTCATGATCCGCTCGACGTTCTCCACCACCACGATGGCGTCGTCCACCAGCAGGCCGATGGCCAGCACCATGGCGAACATGGTCAGCATGTTGATGGAGAAGCCGAGCGCGGCCAGTATCCCGAAGGTGCCGAGCAGCACCACCGGCACGGCGATGGTGGGGATCAGGGTGGCACGGAAGTTCTGCAGGAACAGGTACATCACCAGGAACACCAGCACGATGGCTTCGATCAGGGTGTGGATCACCCCTTCGATGGAGACCTTGACGAAGGGGGTGGTGTCGTAGGGCACCACCGAAGTCATGCCGGCGGGGAAGAATTGCTCCAGCTGTTCCAGGGTCTGTACCACGCCGGCGGCGGTATCCAGGGCGTTGGCGCCGGTGGCGAGCGACACCGCCACCCCGGCGGCGGGCTTGCCGTTATAGCGGCTGATGAAGTCGTAGTTTTCGGCGCCCAGCTCTACCCGGGCCACGTCGGCCAGGGTCAGGCTGGAGCCGTCGGCGTTGCTGCGCAGCACGATGTTGCGAAACTGCTCCGGGGTCTGCAGCCGGTCCTGGGCGGTGATGGTGGCGTTGAGTTGCTGGCCCGGCACCGCCGGGGCGCCGCCGAGCTGGCCTACGGCCACCTGGGCGTTTTGCGCCTGGATGGCGGCGATCACCTCGTCGGTGGACAGCGAATAGGTGTCGAGCTTGTTCGGATCCAGCCAGATGCGCATGGCGTATTCGGAGCCGAACACCTGCAGCGAGCCCACCCCGGGTACCCGGCTCAGCGGGTCGACCAGGTTGGCGTTGATGTAATCGGCGATATCGTCCTTTTCCATGCTGCCGTCTTCCGACACGAAGCCGAGCACCATCAGAAAGCCGCTGCTCGACTTGCTGACTTCCACCCCCTGGCTCTGTACGGCCTGGGGCAGCAGTGGCATGGCCAGCTGCAGCTTGTTCTGCACCTGTACCTGGGCGATGTCCGGATCCACCCCATTCTCGAAGGTCAGGGTGAGCGAGGCGCGGCCGCTGGCCTGGCTGGTGGCGGACATGTACAGCAGGCCGTCCAGCCCCTTCATGTTCTGCTCGATGATCTGGGTCACCGAGTCTTCCACCACCTTGGCGGAGGCGCCCGGGTAGGTGGCGTCGATGGTCACCGCCGGCGGCGCTATGGTCGGGTACTGGGAGATCGGCAGCTGGCTGATGGACAGCGCCCCCGCCAGCATGATGATGATGGCGATCACCCAGGCGAAGATGGGGCGATCGATAAAGAAACGGGCCATGGGGATCTCCTTAAGACTGGTGGTCGCCGGCGTGTTCGGCTTCGATCACGCGCACTTCGGCGCCGGGCCGGACTTTCTGCAGGCCTTCGATGATCACCCGGTCGCCCGCTTCCAGCCCACCTTCCAGCAGCCATTGATCGCCCAGGGTCCGGCTCACTTCCACCGTCCGCTGTTCGACCAGGTTGTCGCCGTTGACCACCAGGGCGGAGGCGTTGCCCTTGGGATCCCGGGCGATGCCTTGCTGGGGTACCAGCAAGGCATCGGCCCGCTCGCCCCGGCCGAGCTCGGCGCGTACATACATGCCCGGCAGCAGCAGCTGATCCGGATTGGGCACTTCCACCCGCAGCAGGAAGCTGCCGGTGCTTTCGTCGACGGTGGCTTCGCTGAACGCCAGCCGGCCCTGGTGTTGGTAGGGAGTGCCGTCTTCCAGCACTATGGTCACCGGCACGTCGTCGGTGGTGCTGAGGGTGCCGGCGGCCAGCTCCCGGCGCAGCCGGAGCAGTTCGCTGCTGGACTGGGTCAGGTCGACGTAGATGGGATCCAGCTGCTGGACCGTGGCCAGGGCCTCGGCCTGGTTGGCGGTGACCAGGGCGCCCTGGGTGACCGCGGACTTGCCGATGCGGCCGTCGATAGGGGACGTGATACGGGCGTAGTCGACCCGGATCTGGGCGCTGCGCAGGGTGGCCTGGGCGGCGGCGAGATCGGCCTCGGCTTGACGCAGGGTAGCGACGGCGGTTTCGTTGTCCTGGCGGCTGACCGCGTCTATCTTCACCAGTTCGGCGGAGCGGGCGGCGTTGAGCCGGGCCGAGGTGAGGGTGGCGTCGGCCCGGGCCAGGCTGGCGCGGGCGGCGGCCAGCTCGGCCTGGTAGCTGGCGTCGTCCAGCTGGTACAGCGGTTCGCCGGTCTTGACCGGGCCGCCTTCGGTAAACAGCCGTTGCTTGACGATGCCGTCCACCTGGGGCCGCACCTCGGCGGTGAGGAAGGCGGCGGTACGGCCGGGCAGCTCCCGGGTCAGGGTCAGGCTCCGGGGCTGCAGTGTGGTCACCACCACCTCGGGCGGCGGGGCGCTCTGGGCGGAGGCCTGGGCGGCGGACTGGCCGTCGCAAGCCATCAGGCCGAGGCCTGACAGCACTCCGACCAGGACCAGACGGGGCGGAAAGGTGCGCAATGACATAGTGGGTCTCGCTTGCATGCTGGATGTGGTTATCGGGAATCGGAAGCAAAGAATGAACGATCATTCATTTCGTAAAGAATGAACGATCATTCATTCAATTTCAAGCGACAATTTGGTGTCAGCCGGCCAGGATAGAGCCCCGACGCAGGCGCCCGGCCCGGCCGGCACAAGCCGGAGCGCGCTACGCACGAAGGCAGGCGGGCCGCCTGCGGGCCATTCGGGCAAGGGTCATCAGGTGCGGATGCCGGTGGGGAAGGACTCAGTCGTTCTGGTGCCAGCGGTATTCGTTGTTGTAGCTTTGCAGCAGGCGCAACCCCTGCTCGCTTTGGGGATTGGCCAGCACCTTGTGGCTGGGGCCGGCCTCCACCACGTGGCCTTCGTGCATCAGGATCACCTGGTCGCTGATATGGCGCACCACCCCCAGATCGTTGGCCACCAGGATGTAGGACAGCCCCAGGGTGCTCTGCAGGCCGAGCAGCAGGTTGATGATCTGGGAGCGTACCGAGACGTCCAGGTTGGAGATGGTTTCGTCGGCCACGATGATCTTAGGCGAGAGGATCAGCGCCCGGGCCAGGGCCACCCGCTGCTTCTGGCCGGTGGAGATCATCTGCGGGTAGAAGTGGTAGTGGTCCGGCAGCAGGCCCACCATGCGCAGGGTGTCGATGACCAGAGCTTCCCGCTGCTCGGGGCCGAGATCGGTGTTGAGGCTGAGCGGCGCCTCCAGGATCTGGCCGATGCGGCTGCGCGGGTTGAGCGAGGTATTGGGGTCCTGGAAGATCATGCGCAGCAGCTTGCAGCGTTTTTTGTCGTCACCGGCCTCGATCTTTTCGCCGTCGATGTAGATGCTGCCCTGGGTCGGCGGCATCACCCCCGCCAGCACCTTGGCCAGGGTGCTCTTGCCGGAGCCCGCTTCGCCCATCAGCGCCAGGGTCTGGCCCCGCTCCAGGGTGAACGACAGGGGGTGGAAGGCGGTCTTGTGTACCCGGCGGAACAGGCCGCTCTGGTTGACGAATACCTTGCTGAGATTATCGACCTTGAGCAGCGGCACCTGGCTCATCGCGGTTTACCCTTCTTCTGCATATTGAGCGGGAAATGGCAGTAGTAGATATGGCCCTTCACCTTGGCCAGGGGCGGGGTGATCACGCACTGCTTCTGGGCGTTGGGGCAGCGGGGCCCCAGCCGGCAGCCGATGGGCAGATTCTGCAACGGCGGTATTACCCCCGGCAGGGTGCTGAGCCGGGACTTGTGCGGCAGGCTGCCGTCCAGATCCGGCATCATCTGCAGCAGGGCGGCGGTATAGGGATGGTGGGGCCGTTGCAGGATCTGCTCCCGGCTGCCGGACTCCACCGTCTGGCCGCAGTACATGATGGTGATGTTGTGGGTCAGCCGGGCGATGGCGGTCATGTCGGTGCTGATCAGCAGTATGGTGGTGCCCGAGAGCTTGTTCACCCGCTCCAGCAACCGCAATATCTGCGCCTGGTTGGTGGCCTCCATGGCGTTGGTGGGCTCGTCCGCCACCAGCAGCTTGGGCTGGTTGGCGATGGCCATGGCGATCATCACCTTCTGGCACACCCCCTCGGAGAGCTGGTAGGGGTAGGCGTTCATCACCGTCTTGTGATCGCGGATGCCGACCCGGTGCAGCAGGCCGACGGCCTGCTTGCGGCGCCACTGCCAGCGTTGCCACCACTTGCCCTGGAAGGCCCGGTCGGGAATGGCCTCTTCCAGCTGGGCGCAGATCTTTTCCGACGGATCCAGGCAGCTGGAGGGCTCCTGGAACACCATGGCGATGTCCCGCCCCATGATGCGCCGCCGCTCCTTGGGCGACAGGCTCTGCAGATCGATGTTGTCGAGATACATGCGATCGGCGGTGACCCGCCAGGTGTCCTTTTCGATGCCGACGATGGTCTGGGCCACCAGGCTCTTGCCCGAGCCCGATTCGCCCACCAGGCCGCGGATCTCGCCGTCCGCCAGGGTCAGGCTGAATTTGTCCACCGCCTTGACCATGCCCTGGGGCGTGTCGATTTCGATGGTCAGGTTGCGAATGTCCAGCAGCGGCATCAGTTCATTACCTCGTTGATGGCCTGGCGCAGGCCCTCGCCCACCATGTTGATCACCAGCACGCTGAGCAGGATGGCCAGGCCCGGCAGGGTCACGGTCCAGGGCGCCAGGTATACCAGCTCCATGGCGTCCGACAGCATGGCGCCCCATTCCGGGCGCGGCGGCTGGGCCCCCAGGCCGAGAAAGCCCACGGCGGTGATGTCCAGGATGGCCGCCGACAGCCCCCGGGTGGTCTGGCTGACGATGGGGTCGCTCAGGTTGGGCAGTACCCCAAACCTGAGTATACGCCAGCGGTTGGCGCCATCGAGGCGCAGGGCGGTGATGTATTCCTTCTGCATCTCCGCCGACACCGCGTTGTAGATGGCCCGCACAAACTGCGGGATCTGCGCCAGGGTGATGGCCAGCAGGGTGTTGTACAGGCCGGGCCCGAGAAAGGCCACGAAGATGATGGCCAGCAGCAGCGAGGGAATGGACAGCAGGGTATCGAGCAGGTGATTGAGGATACTCGACTGGAGCCCCTTGCTCATGCCGCCGAGGATGCCGATGCCGCCCCCTGCCAGCAGGGCTACCAGCACCACCAGCACCCCGTTGCCGAAGGTCAGCCGGGCACCGGCGATCAGCCGCGACAGCAGGTCGCGCCCCAGATCGTCGGTACCGAGGAAGAAGTCGATATTGCCCTGATCCGACCAGGACGGCGGCAGCAGCAGCGCCTGATTGAACTGCTCGTAGGGATGGTAGGGCGCCAGCCAGGGGCCGAACAGGGTCAGCAGCACCAGCAGCCCCAGCCCCCACAGGCCGGTCATCGCCAGGGTGTTCCGGCGAAACAGCTGCCAGGCCTGCTCCAGCGGCGAGCGCACCCGGATTTCCGGATAAATGTTAGCCCTGCTTGGCATAAAGGGCTTTCCTCCTGGTGGGGTAGATCAGGGTGGAGAGGATATCCACCGTCACGCTGGCGACGATGGTGAAGGTAGCGATGGCCAGGGTGCCGCCCTTGATGGCAGCATAATCCTGCAGCGCGATGCTGGTGATCAGCCAGCGGCCCAGGCCGGGCCAGTCGAACACGATTTCGGTCATCATCGCCGAGGTGAGCACGGTGCCGAGCTGCAGTCCCAGGGTGGGAATGGTCATGGGAAAGGCGTTGCGCAGGCCGTGGCGCAGTATCACCTGGGTTTCGCTCAGGCCCTTGGTCAGGGCGGCGCGGATGTAGTTCTGCTTCAGCACTTCCAGCAGGGCGCTGCGGATCTGGCGGATCACCTCGGTGGTCGGCACTATGGCCAGTACCAGGGCGGGCAGCACCAGGTGCCTGAGGGCGTCGACAAAGGCCGGCCAGCGGTAGCGGCTGTCGGTCAGCAGCGAGTCGATCACCATGATACCGGTGACCGGCCTGACGTCGTACAGCAGGCTGAGCTGGCCCGAGACCGGCAGCCAGCCCAGGTTGAGCGAAAAGAACATCACCAGCAGCAGCCCCAGCCAGAACACCGGCACCGAATAGCCCACCAGGGTGCCGGTGAGGATCAGGGTGTCCTGCCAGCGGCCCTGGCGCAGGGCGGCGAGGGTGCCGATGGGCACGCCTACGATCAGCGAAATGAGGAAGGCCGCCAGGCACAGCTCCAGGGTGGCGGGAAAGTACTGGCCCAACGCGCCCAGCACCGGCATGCCGGTGGCGCTGGAAATGCCGAAGTCCCCGGCCAGCAGCTGGCCGACGAACACCAGGTAGCCGGACCAGAAGTCGCCGCTGTTGTCGGTGAGCAGGTTGCGCTCCAGGCCGTAGGCGATCAGGGTGAGTACCAGCAGGGTGGAGAACAGCAGGTTGAGGCGGCGCAACAGGTAGACCAGCATCACTACTCCTTGTAAGCCTGGTGGAAGGCCACGCCGCCGAAGGGCGGCAGGCGCAGGCCCTTGACCTGGCTGCGGTAGGCCTGCAGTTTGAGGCTGTGGATCAGGGGGATCAGCGGCAGGTCCTGGTACGCCAGCTCCTGGGCCAGGTGGTAGTGCCGGATGCGTTCGGCCAGGCTGGGCGCGGCCAGAGCCTGTTCCAGCTGCCGTTCGAACAGCGGATGACACCAGCGGCTGGTGTTGGTGCCGGTGGCCACGGCCTGGCAGCCGAGCAGGTTGCGCAGCAGGTGGTCCGGATCCGGGGTATCGGCGGACCAGCCGGTCAGCACCGCGTCCTGACCGCCTTCTCTCAGATCCCGGCGCAGCACCTGCTCTTCCAGGCTGAGCAGGCGCACCCGGATGCCCAGTTCGCTCAGCTGGCGCTGGATCAACTGGCCGGTCTTGAGCCCGTCCGGGTTGAAGGTGCTGGCCCCGGCGGGCACCAGCAGGGTCATGGCGAAGCCCTCGGCCACCCCAGCCTGCTCCAGCAGCCAGCGGGCCCGGTCGATGTCCGGCAGCGGCGCCAGCAGGTTGGGATGATAGCCCCAGGACACCGGCGGCAGCAGGGATTCGGCCAGCGAGCCGATATCGAAGTAGACGGCGTGCAGGATGTCTTCCCGGGACAGCGCCAGGCCGATGGCCTTGCGGACCCGGATATCGTTGAACGGCGGCTTCTCGGTATTGAGCGCCAGCACCGACACGCTCATGCCGGTGGCCTGGGCCAGCTCCAGCCCGGAGTGCCGGGTGATCACCGACAGCTGGCTGGCGCCGGGGTAGGCCATGACATCGCACTCGCCGGTGAGCAGCTTGGCCAGCCGCTTGGACGACTTGGGGGTGATGTCGAAGATCAGCTGGTTGAGCCGGGCGCTGCCGCGCCAGTATTCCGGGTGGCGGTGGTAGCGGATGAATTCGTCGGTGCGGTACTGGGCGAGCTTGAAGGGTCCGGTGCCCACCGGCTGCTGATCGAGCAACTGCGGGCTGCCCTGGTCGAGCAGTTGCCGGCCGTATTCCGCCGACAGGATCACCGCGTAGTCGGTGGCCAGGTTGGCCAGGAAGGAGGCGTCGGGGCGGGACAGGATGAACTCCACTTCGTTGTCGCCGAAGGCGCGCACCTCGCGGATCAGTTCCGCCCAGCCGATGCTGTCGAAGAACGGATAGCGGCCGCCGCTGACCGGGTGATAGGGGTGATCCGGATCGGTCAGCCGCTTGAAGGTAAACACCACGTCTTCGGCGGTCAGCGGCCGGCCGGGGCTGAACCAGTCGGTGTGATGAAAGGAGACCCCGGGCCTCAGGGTAAAGCGATAGCGCAGCCCGTCTTCGCTGCGCTGCCAGTTGATGGCCAGGGCGGGCACGGGCTGCTGGTTGTTGGGATCGAGGTCGAGCAGCCGGTCATAGAGCTGATGGGCGGTGGCATCCAGGGTCACGGTGGAGGTGACCAGCTGCGGGTTGAAGGTCAGCGGCGCGCCCTCGACACAATACAACAGGCTTTCCCGGGCCAGTTGCCGGGTACCGCTGTCGCAGCCGGCGAGCAGCATCGCGGGCAGCAGGTAGCAGAGCCATAAACGCATGCTTAGTCCTTGTGTTCCGCCCCGTCCCCCAAGGGTAACAGGGAAGCATATTTTCGTATCAGGCCGCGCAGCTGATGGTAACTCAAGCCCAGCAGCTCCGCGGCCTGGCGCTGATTATAACGGGCCTGGACCAGGGCGGCCCGCAGCAGTTCCGTTTCCTGCCCGGCCAGGTGGGCCTTCAGATCGAGCGGCAGCCCGGCCCGGGCCGGCGAGGCGGCCGGGCTGGTCGGCCGCCAGGGCGAGGCGAAGGGATCCAGGCACAGGGCCGCCAGCGGCGCCTCCGACTGCCCCTGCCGGTACAGGCTGCGCTCGACCACGTTTTTCAGCTCGCGCACATTGCCCGGCCAGGGGTGGCTCAGCAGTTGCCGGCGCACCGCCGGACTGAAGCCGGCGAACAGCGGCCAGCCCAGCTCCATGCACAGGTTGACGGCGAAGTGCTCGGCCAGCAGCAGGATATCGGTCTCCCTGGCCCGCAGGGGCGGCAATGTAACCACATCGAAGGCCAGTCTATCAAGCAAATCGGCGCGGAATTCCGCTTTTTCGACCAGCGCCGGCAAATCCTGGTTGGTGGCGCAGATCAGGCGCACATCGACCGACACCGGCTGGCTGCCGCCGACCCGTTCGAACTCGCCGTATTCGATGGCCCGCAGCAGTTTTTCCTGCACCCGGGCGCTGGTGGTGGCCAGCTCGTCGAGGAACAGGGTGCCGCCGTCGGCCCGCTCGAAGCGCCCCAGGTGACGCTTCTGGGCGCCGGTAAAGGCGCCGGCCTCGTGGCCGAACAATTCCGACTCCAGCAGGGTCTCGGCCAGGGTGGCGCAATTGATGGAAATAAAGGGCTGTTGCCAGCGGGGGGAGAGGTAATGCAGGCGGTGGGCGAACAGTTCCTTGCCGGTGCCCCTTTCCCCCACCACCAGCACCGGCTTGTCGAGGGGCGCGAGCGCCGAGACCTGCTCCAGCACCGTCAGCAGGTGATTGGACTGACCGATCAGCTCATTGTCCATGATTGAAGCAAGAAGTGGCTAAATTTGCTAAATAGTAGTGTGATTAACCAGGTTTGGCCAGTGGCGTGTCGGGCGGGTTTTTAATTTTTTACTGTTTTATCAATGAATTAATGATTTTTATCGGGTTGGCATATAACTTGTTATCTAGAGATGAAGCGAGCGGTGTCCGCAACGGGCGCCATTCATCATCCCCAGTCACAGGAGTTCAGCGTCATGAGCATTTTTTCACGAATGGCGGATATCATTAATGCCAACCTCAATTCACTGCTGGATAAGGCCGAGGATCCGGCCAAGATGGTCCGGCTGATCATCCAGGAGATGGAAGACGAGCTGGTGCGCGAGCGCTCCAACCTGGCCCGTTTCCTGGCCGAGAAGAAGGATCTGCTGCGCCAGACCGAGCGGCACCAGGAGCGGATTGCCGAGTGGCAGGAGAAAGCCGAACTGGCCCTGTCCAAGGGGCGCGAGGATCTGGCGCGGGCGGCGCTGTTGGAGAAGAGCAAGCAGAGCGAGCTGCTCAAGGCGCTGGAGCACGAGCGCGGTGCGGTGGAAGAAGGCATGAACAAGCTGACCGACGCCATCGCCGCCCTGGAGGCCAAGCTGGTCGACGCCCGCGCCCGCCAGCAGGCGATGCAACTGCGCGAGCGCAGCGCCCAGAGCCGCATCAATGTGCAGGAGCGGGTGCGGCGCAGTGAAAACCAGTCATCCATCGACAAGTTCGACCGCATGGAGCGCAAGATCGACGAACTGGAAGCCAAGGCCGATCTCTATACCCAGAGCAAGGGGCTGGACCAGGCCTTTGCCGAGCTGGAGGTGGACGACGCCATCAGCCGTGAACTGGCCAGCCTCAAGGCCAAGATGAACAAGAGCGAGGGCAACTGATGTCGGAACTGGCCTGGGCCCTGGTGGCCCCCCTTAATATCTTCCTGTTTCTGGTGGTCCCGGTCTGGCTGGTGCTGCATTACCGCAGCAAGCGGCGGCTGGACGAGGGGCTGGGCGAGTCGGCCCGCCAGCGACTGGAACAGGCCCTGCAACAGGCGGATCAACTGGCCGAACGGGTGGAAACCCTGGAGCGGCTGCTGGATCAGGAGGTCCCCGGATGGCGTCGACCCTGATAAACCTCTATCGTGATAAGCGTAACGGCAAGCTCGGCGGCGTCTGTGCCGGCATCGCCCGCCAGGCCGGGGTCGAGCCCTGGCTGGTGCGCATCCTGGCGCTGACCGGCCTGGTGTTCGCCAGCTTCCTGACCCTGGTGCTCTATATCGCCGCCTGGCTGCTGCTCGACGACCGGGCCCCGGCGCCGGACGCCGAGCCGGCGCACATCAAGAGCGCCGGCTGGCAGTCTGGGTTGTCGCCCCGGGAGGCGCTGGACCGGCTGGAAAGCCGGCTGCGCCGCCTGAACGGCCGGGTGGCGGAGATGGAACAGCTGGTGACCTCCCGGGAGTTCCGTCTGCGCCGCGAGTTCAACGATTTGCGCGAGGATAAATGAGCAGGACAGCACTGGAGCAGTGGCGCAACAAGGCCGGCGCCTGGGTACAACGGGGGCTGGATCAGCGGCTGCGGCTGGCGGTAACGGGCCTCAGCCGCAGCGGCAAGACCGCCTTCATCACCAGCCTGGTCAGCCAGCTGGAACACGCCGGGCTCGATGCCCGGCTGCCCCATTGGCCGCCGGCGGCCCAGGGGCGGCTGCTGGGCATCAAACGGGTGCCGAGCCGGCACCATCATGTGCCCGCCTTCGGCTACGAGGCGGCGCTCGATCAGCTCTCGGCCCGGCCGCCGGCCTGGCCCGAACCGACCCGGGGCATCAGCGAGATCACCCTGGCCATCAAGTACCAGCCCGGGAACCGGCTCAAGCGCAAGCTCAACGACACCGCCACCCTCTATCTGGAAATCGTGGACTACCCGGGCGAATGGCTGCTGGACCTGCCGCTGCTGGCGATGAGCTATGCCCAGTGGAGCGAACAACAGCGCGGCCTGCTGCAGGACGAGGTGCTGGCCGCCCTGGCCGGGCCCTGGCTGCAGGCGGGAGCGGCCATCGCCCCGGACAGCCCCGCCGACGACGCCCGGCTGGCGCCGCTGGCGGCGGCCTATACCCGCTGGCTGCTGGACAGCAAACGCGAGCGCGGCGCCTACCTGGTGCAGCCCGGGCGTTTCGTGCTGCCCGGCGAATACCAGGGCGCGCCCATGCTGCAGTTCGTGCCCTGGGTGTGGGGCACGGTGCCGGCCGGGCTCGACGACCGCCATCATTACGGCATGATGGAAGCCCGTTTCGAGCATTACAAGAAGCACCTGGTTGCCGGCTTCTACCGGGATTTCTTCGCCGGCTTCGATCGCCAGATCGTGCTGGTGGACTGCCTGACCGCGCTCAACCGCGGGCCCGACAGCTTTGCCGAGCTGAGCCGGGCGCTCAACGCCATCCTGCAGAGCTTCGAATACGGCAAGAGCGGCTGGTGGCAGCGGCTCTTTGCCCCGCGCATCGACAAGCTGCTGTTCGCCGCCACCAAGGCCGATCACCTGACCCCGGATCAGCACGGTCGCCTGGCCCGGCTGCTCAACACCCTGGTGCGCGGTGGTCATCGCCAGGCGCGGCTGGCGGGCATCGACATCCACACCCTGGCGCTGGCCTCCATCAAGGCCACCAGCAGCGGCCAGGTCAGCCACCGGGGCGATACCATTCCCGCCCTGCAGGGGCGGCGGCTGGACGATTTTGAGCCGGTCACCCTCTACCCGGGCGAGGTGCCGGAATCCCTGCCCGATGCCGAGTTCTGGCAGCGCCAGGGCTTCGATTTTACCGAGTTCGCCCCGCCGCAGTGGCACAAGGATCAGCCGCTGCCCCATCTGCGCCTGGATCAGGCGCTGGCCTTCTTGTTGGGAGACAAAGTATCGTGAGTTTAAAGGGCAAGGTGATCCTGGATAAACCGCTGGCGGCGCCTGCCGCCGAGCCGCTGCGGGCGCAGCAGACCCTGGCGGAGGACGATTTCATCGAACTGGACGACGCCCCGGAGCCCGGGCTGGCCGCCGGCCTGCGCCCCCGGCGGCGGCACCGGCTGTGGTGGAGCGGGGTCGCGCTGTTGCTGGCGCTGCTGGTCGTGCACTCGGCCATCACCCTGTGGCAGACCTGGCAGGACAGCCGGCTGCTCGGGGCGGCCTGGAGCCTGGCGCTGGGGCTGCTGGCGCTGGCTGCCCTGGGCAGTCTGTGGCGGGAGCTCAGGCTGCTGCGCCGGCTGGAGCGGGTGTCGCGGCAACGGGCGTGGGCCGAACAGCTGCTGGTGGAGCAGGGCAGCGGCCGGGCCCGCGCCTTCTGCGAGCAGTTGGCGCACCAGAGCGGGCTGGACCGTTCCGATGCCTACCAACGCTGGCTGCACAGCCTGGACGAGCAGGAGCAGGACGCGGAGGTGTTGACGCTGTACAGCCGGCAGGTGCTGAGCGTGCCGGACCGGCAGGCCCGGGCCCGGGTGCTGAAATGGTCCGGCGAGGCGGCGGTGATGGTGGCGGCCAGCCCCCTGGCGGCGGTGGACATGCTGCTGGTGCTGTGGCGCAACCTGCGCATGATCGAAGACATCACCGGCTGCTACGGCATCCGGCTGGGGGCCCTGAGCCGGCTGCGGCTGTTGCGCAGCGTACTGCACAACATGCTTTATGCGGGGGTGTCCGAGGCCGCCATCGACATGGGCATGGATCTGCTCGGGCTGGAGCTGGCGGGGCGGCTGTCGGCCCGGGCCGGGCAGGGCGTCGGCGCGGGCCTGCTCACCGCCCGCCTGGGATTGCAGACCATGGATCTGTGCCGCCCGGTGCCCTGGCAGGGGGACGAGAAGAAACAACTGGGAGGCATCCGCCGGGCCCTGATCGACAAGGTGGCCCGGCTGATGACCAAAAGCGAGTAAGGAGACGAACATGAATGCGGAAAAGTTGATCGGCCAGTTCCTGGGCAATAACGCCGGCTTCGGCAAGGGCGCCGCCACCGGTGGCATCCTCGGCCTGCTGCTCGGCAGCAAGAAGGGTCGCAAGATGGCGGGCGGCACCCTCAAGTATGCGGGGTTGGCCGCCGCCGGGGTCATGGCCTGGAAGGCCTACCAGAACTGGCAGCAGGGCAAGTCGCCGGCCCAGGCCGACGGCGCCAGCGGCGCCGATCTGCAACGGCTGGATCCGCGCTTTTCGCCCGACGCCCCCGCCGCCAACGGCGAATCCTTCCAGCTCTCGCTGATGCGGGCCATGATAGGGGCGGCCAAGGCCGACGGCCACGTGGATGGCGCCGAGCAGCAACGGATCTTCGAACAGGTGGAACAACTGGGGCTGGCGGCGGATGAAAAGGCGCTGGTGTTCGACATGCTGTCGGCGCCAGTGGCGCTGACGGATATCGTGGCTTCGGCCCGGGGGCCCGAGCAGGCGGCGGAGCTGTATCTGGCCTCGCGGCTGGTGATCGATCCGGATCAGGCGGCGGAACGCGCCTATCTGCAGGCACTGGCGCACAGGCTCAATCTGCCCGCAGAGCTGGTGGCTCATCTGGAAAAACAGGCGGAGCAGGGGATAGGGGAATAAGAGCTGGGGTGACCGACGGGGCTCGAACCCGCGACAACCGGAATCACAATCCGGGACTCTACCAACTGAGCTACGGTCACCACGAATGGCGCGCCCTGCAGGACTCGAACCTGCGACCATCCGCTTAGAAGGCGGATGCTCTATCCAGCTGAGCTAAGGGCGCTTTTTTACATTTACCCAGCGGTCTGGCCACTGCGTAACGGGGCGGCATCATACCGATTTGCACCTGTGGGGTCAACGGCTTTATCCGGCCCGTCCGGGCGGATAAAGCCGGTGGTGCTCGCTTATCAAAGCCCTGAAAAAATGCGACAATCTGCGCAGGTTTATCAAGGTGAGAATCAACGCAGATGTCAGCTCAAATAATCGATGGAAAAGCGATTGCACAAGCGGTGCGCAGCCAGGTGGCCGCCCGGGTGGCCGAACGGAAAAGTGCGGGCCAGCGCGCGCCCGGCCTGGCGGTGATCCTGGTGGGCGCCAATCCCGCGTCCCAAGTGTACGTCGGCAGCAAGCGCCGGGCCTGTGAGGAAGTGGGCTTCATCTCCAAATCCTACGATTTGCCCCAGCAGACCACCGAGCAGCAATTGCTGGATCTCATCGACGAGCTGAACCGGGACGCCAGCATCGACGGTATCCTGGTGCAACTGCCGCTGCCGGCCCATATCGACAGCACCCTGGTGATCGAGCGCATCCACCCGCACAAGGACGTGGACGGTTTTCACCCCTACAACGTCGGCCGCCTGGCCCAGCGCATTCCGGCGCTGCGCCCCTGCACCCCCAAAGGCATCATGACCCTGATCGAACGCAGCCACATCAAGACTCATGGCCTCAATGCCGTGGTGGTGGGCGCCTCCAACATCGTCGGCCGGCCGATGACCCTGGAACTGCTGCTGGCCGGCTGCACCACCACCACCTGCCACCGCTTCACCGAGGATCTCAGGGGCAAGGTGGAAGGGGCCGATCTGCTGGTGGTGGCGGTGGGCAAGCCCAACTTCATCCCCGGCGACTGGATCAAGCCCGGCGCCGTGGTGATCGACGTGGGCATCAACCGCCTGGACGACGGCCGTCTGGTGGGCGACGTGGAATACGCGGTGGCCGCCGAGCGCGCCGCCTACATCACCCCGGTGCCCGGCGGGGTCGGCCCCATGACGGTGGCCTCCCTGATTGAAAACACCCTGATCGCCTGCGAGCGTTATCACGACCAGTAAGGTGCGCCGATGAAGTGGCCCGACAAGGATGTGCTGTATACGGTGATCTTCGGTACCGAAACGCCGGCGGGCCGCCGCTTCGACATCGCCCTTATCATCACCATTCTGCTGTCCATCGCCGTGTTGTTCCTGGATTCCATGGGAGCGGTGCGAGAACGATTCGGCACCCTGCTGTACGGCCTGGAATGGTGTTTTACCCTGCTGTTTACCCTGGAATTCGGCCTGCGCGTCTATTGTGCCCAGAATCGTGGCGCCTATATAAAAAGCTTCTACGGCATCATCGATCTGCTGGCGGTATTGCCCACCTACCTGGCGATTTTCATTCCCGGTGCCAGTTACCTGATGATGGTGCGCCTGCTGCGGGTATTGCGGATCTTCCGCATCCTCAAGCTGATGCGTTACGTCAACGAGGCCAACGTGCTGTTGCGTTCGCTCAATCAGAGCCGGCGCAAGATACTGGTCTTTTTCAGTACCCTGTTTATTCTGGTCACCCTGTTTGGTTCACTGCTGTATGTGGTGGAAGGGCCCGACAACGGTTTTACCAGCATTCCCACCAGCATCTACTGGGCCATCGTCACCATTACCACCGTCGGCTTCGGCGATATTACCCCGCAAACGCCCCTGGGGCGGGGAATTGCTGCCGTAACCATGCTGATGGGCTATGCCATTATCGCGGTGCCGACCGGTATTATTACCGCCGAGCTGGGACGGGAAATCCGCCGCGAATACGACGTTCGCCATTGCCCGCAATGCGACAAGGGCGGTCATGATCGCGACGCCAGATACTGCAAGCACTGCGGTGGCGAAATGGAACAGCAGGAATAAAAAAGGGGCCGCAGCCCCTTTAATGTTTCGCTTGCATGGCAATATTATTGCTGTTCTTCCTCGGCCATCATGTCATTTACTTTACGCTCGGCCTCGGCGGCAGCCTCATCCATGGCGTCGCCCATTTCCTCCGCCTGCTGGCTGGCGGCATCCATGGCGTCCTGCGCGGCCTGATCCATGCTTTCGCCCATTTCTTCGGCGCTCTGCATGGCGTCTTCGGCAGCCTGATCCATGCTTTCACCCATCTCTTCCATCGTGCCTTGCTCTTCGGCACCCGCGGCCTCGGCGGCGTCGTCGGCCATCTGCTCGCCTTGTTCCTGAACATTTTCGATGGCTTCGTCGACGTTTTCCCCGGCCTGTTCGGCAGGGCCCTGATTGTCACAGGCAGCCAGACCAAAAGCGGTGACGGAAGTAAACAGCAGAACTTTAAGCAGTGATGTATTCATATAGGCTCCCTAGATCTCAAAGGTCGCGGCGCGCCGCGCTTAAGTATTTGCACTATTAGTAATAGCGTACCCGTCGGGAAAAAGACAGGGAGAAAAAGCCGGGAAAGTGACGGTGTCTCTAATTTTTTCCTTTATAGATCATGGGATAATGTTTTTGGACGAAGCCTGTTGACGCACCCGCGGCCACCGGAAAGGGCTACTCATATGACTAACCCTGTCATTTGCACGGTAAAACGAGGCTGTGACGGCGATAACAAGGCAGCGCTGGATGATATGCATGGCTGCCTCAATGGGGAAAACCCGGCGACTATTCGATGAGGGTATTGTCCAGGATTTCATTCAGGCGATCATCCGCCTCTTTGGACGCCTCTTCCACCGCCTTTTCGAATTCCTGTTTTTGCTGTTCGAGCGCTTCCGGATCGGGCTCGGTGCGGACCCCGTTGTTTTCCATTCGCGCCGGCTCTGGCTGGTTTTCGACGACCTGTTCAATATTGTCGCCGATATCGGCGGCCGGACCTTTTTCTTCACAGCCACTGAGTCCCAGGGTAAAGATCAGTGCCAGCAACAGGGGGGGGGTTATTTTCGGCATCACGGGCTCCTTAATGGCATCGGCCATGTTGATTATGGGCGGGAAGGGTAAAAAGTCAGGGCACCATTATGGTGCCCATGATTTTTTTTTCAACCGCCGGGCGGCCCGGGTTATTTGCGGCGCCAGCGGGTACCCTCGGGGCCGTCTTCCAGCACGATGCCCATCTCGGTCAGCTTGTTCCGGGCGGCATCGGCGGCGGCCCAGTCCCTGGCCTGGCGGGCATCGAGCCGGGCCTGGATCAAGCGTTCGATTTCGGCCACTTCATCCTGGCTGCCCGCGTCACCGCGCAGGAAGTTTTCCGGATCCTGGCCGAGCAGGCCCAGTACCCCGGCCAGTTCGCGCAGGCGGGCGGCGAGGCCGGCGGCGGCCTCGTCGTCCTGGCCCTTCTGCCGGTTGATCTCCCGCGCCAGGTCGAACAGCACCGAGTAGGCCTCGGGAGTGTTGAAGTCGTCGTCCATCGCCGCCCGGAAGCGGGCCACGAATTCCTCGCCGCCCCGGGCCTCGACCAGCGGCAGATCGCGCAGGGCGGTATAGAAGCGCTCCAGCGCCGCCCGGGCCTTGTTCAGGTTGTCGTCCGAGTAGTTGAGCTGGCTTCGGTAGTGGCCGGACAGCAGGAAGTAGCGGATGGTCTCGCCGTCGTAATGCTTCAGTACGTCGCGGATGGTGAAGAAGTTGCCGAGCGACTTGGACATCTTTTCCTGATCCACCATCACCATGCCCGAATGCATCCAGGTGTTGACGTAGGGGCTGTGGTTGGCGCAGCAGCTCTGGGCGATTTCGTTCTCGTGGTGGGGGAACTGCAGATCCGAGCCGCCTCCGTGGATGTCGAAATGCTTGCCCAGATGCTTGCCGTTCATGGCCGAGCACTCGATGTGCCAGCCCGGACGGCCCGGGCCCCAGGGGGATTCCCAGCTCGGCTCGCCGGGCTTGGACTGTTTCCACAGCACGAAGTCGAGCGGGTTGTGCTTGGCCTGCTCCACTTCCACCCGGGCACCGGCCTGCAATTGTTCCAGGTTCTGGCCGGAAAGCCTGCCGTAGTCCTTGAAGCTGCTCACCTCGAACAGCACGTCGCCGTTGTCGGCCACATAGGCGTGGCCATCGGCAATCAGGTTTTCCACCATGTCGATGATCTCGGGAATATGCTGGGTGGCCTTGGGCTCGATATCGGGACGGGCGATGTGGAGGGCGTCGAAATCCTTGTACATCTCGGCGGTGAGGCGTTCGGTCAGGGCATCGCAGCGTTCCCCGTTTTCGGCGGCACGTTTGATGATTTTGTCGTCGATATCGGTGATATTGCGCACGAAGGTCAGGTCGTAACCCAGGTAGCGCAGGTAGCGGGTGACCACGTCGAAGGCGACGAAGGTGCGGCCGTGGCCGATATGGCAGAGATCGTAAATGGTGACACCACAGACGTACATGCCGACCTTGCCGGGCACCAGGGGGGTGAATTGTTCTTTTTGTCGGGTCAGGGAATTGTAGATTTTCAGCATGATTCCGGGTCTTGGTGGTGAATGTTGGTCTGTGCGTATTGAACCTTTAATGGGCATTCGGTGCAAGCCTTGCGGCGGCAGGGGTTCGCTAACGCGGCGGCTTGCGTTAAAATCGATTCCTGAACCTACTATCTGGATACGTAATTATGGTCACACTGCACACTACCTACGGCGACATTACCCTCAACCTGTTCGCCGACAAGGCCCCGGACACCGTTGCCAACTTCCTGCAATACTGCCGCGACGGCCACTACGACAATACCCTGTTCCACCGGGTGATCGACGGTTTCATGATCCAGGGCGGCGGCTACGGCCCGGGTTTTGAAGAAAAGGAAACCCGCGCGCCGGTGAAAAACGAAGCCGCCAACGGCCTCTCCAACAAGGTGGGCACCGTCGCCATGGCCCGTACCATGGAGCCGCATTCCGCCACCGCCCAGTTCTTCATCAACGTCAACGACAACGATTTCCTGAACTTCAAGTCCGCCACCAGCCAGGGTTTCGGCTACTGCGTGTTCGGTGAAGTGGCGGAAGGCATGGACGTGGTCAACAAGATCAAGGGCGTGGCCACCGGCACCCGTGGCTATATGCACCAGGATGTCCCGGTGGACGACGTGCTGATCACCGGCGTGACCGTCGGCGAATAGGCCTCCCGGCTGTTTGAAGCAATGCCCGCCCCGGCGGGCATTGTTGTCTTCGTATCCAGGAATTACCATTCATGCCCTGTACCCTCTTTATCGCCGATCTGCACCTGAGCACCGGGCGTCCCGACATCACTGCCGCCTTCCTGCGTTTTATGGAGGAAGAGGCGGTGAATGCCGAGGCGCTCTATGTGCTGGGCGATCTGTTTGAATTCTCGATCGGTGATGACGAACCGAGCGAGCTGAACCGGCAAGTGGCGTCGGCCTTTCGCGCCTGCAGCGAGCAGGGCACTCCCGTTTATTTCATCCATGGCAACCGGGATTTCATGGTGGGCCGCCGCTTCGCCCGGGAAGCGGGCATGACCCTGTTGCCCGAACACCGGGTCATCGATCTCTACGGCAAGCCTGCGCTTATCATGCACGGCGACACGCTGTGCATCGACGATGCCGGCTACCAGCGTTATCGTCGCATTACCCGCTGGGCCTGGCTGCAGTGGCTGTTTTTGCGCCTGCCGCTTAAGTTCAGACTCGATATCGCCGACGGCATCCGCGGCAAGAGCGCCCAGTCCAAGCAGGACAAGGTGATGCAGGTGATGGACGTTAACCCGGCCGAGGTGGCGCGGCAACTGCGGTTGAACGAGGTGGACTTGCTGATCCACGGCCATACTCACAGGCCCGCCATCCATGATCTCACCATCGGCGACCGGCCGGCCCGGCGCATCGTGCTCGGCGACTGGTACACTCAAGGCAGCGTGCTGGCGGTCACCCCGCAAGGGATGGCGTTGCAGAGCAGGGCTTTCGAGGAGCAATCATGAAACCCGGCAAGACAGGACTGACTCGTATCATCTCCGCCGGCGGCTATTCGCTGCAGGGCCTCAAAAGCGCCTACCATAACGAGGCGGCCTTTCGCCAGGAATGCTGGCTGGCGGGGGTATTGCTGCCCCTGGCCATCTGGTGGGAGGTAGGGCTGGTGGCCAGGCTGCTGCTGATCGGCAGCCTGCTGCTGGTGCTGGTGGTCGAGCTGCTCAACTCGGCGGTGGAGGCGGTGGTGGATCGCATCGGCCCCGAGCATCATGAACTGGCGGGGCGGGCCAAGGACATGGGCTCGGCCGCCGTGTTGCTGACCCTGCTGCTGGCGGTCCTGACCTGGGGGCTGGTGCTGCTCGACTACCTCGCCTGAGCGCCAGACAACCCACCCGTAGAGTCGACGCCAGTCGACCAACCCCCGGCGTTGTTGGCGGAATGGTCCGTTGAAACGGACCCTACAGAGGGCCCTATGGCAGGATCGGTGCATCCTGTAAGGATCGAATTTATTCGACCAAAGCATGGCACCAGTGTTGGAGTGGTCCGTTGAAACGGACCCAGCGGAGGCAACACGCCACGCCGGGGCCTTGCCGTCACTTCTGCCTACTGTGCTTGCCGATACCGTAATCCTTGAGCTTGTTGGCGATGGCGGTGTGGGAGATATTGAGCCGCTTGGCCAATTGGCGGGTAGAGGGATATTCCGGGTAGAGCCGCTCCAGCAGCAGGCGCTCGAAGCCTTTCACCGCCTCTTCCAGCGAGCCGTCGCACAGGGTATCCAGCCCCTGCAGGCCGTTCTGCTCGGGCAGCGACAGGGCCGGCAGACTCAGCTCGTCCCCTTCCAGCAGGCTGATGGCCCGGTACAGGCTGTGCCGGAGCTGACGCACGTTGCCCGGCCAGGGGTAGTGCTGCAGGTAGTCGCCCAGGGCGCGGGACAGGCGGGGGCGGGGCCGCTCCAGCTCGGCGGCGAAACGGGTACAGAAATGCTGGGCCAGGGGAAGGATGTCCTTCTGCCGCTCGCGCAGCGGCGGCACCCGCAGGTTGAGCACGTTGAGCCGGTAGAACAGATCCCGGCGGAACTGGCCGCCTTGCACCAGGGTGGCCAGATCCTGCTGGGTAGTGCAGATAACCCGGATGTCCACCTTCACCTCCTGCTCGTCGCCCAGGCGACGGAATACGCCGTCCTGCAGCACCCGCAGCAGCTTGAGCTGCAGCAGGGCCGACATCTCGCCGATCTCGTCCAGCAGCAGGGTGCCGCCGTTGGCCTGCTCCAGCACGCCGCGCTTGCCCTGGGTGTTATGGCCGAAGGCGCCCGGGGCATAGCCGAACAGCTCGTTTTCGGCGGCGTCGTCGGGAATGCTGGCGCAGTTGAGCAGGATGAAGGGCCCTTCGCCGCGCAGGCTGGCGTGGTGGCAGGCCCGGGCCAGCAATTCCTTGCCGGTGCCGGTTTCGCCCTGGATCAGCAGGGGGGCATCCAGGGTGGCCAGGCGGCGGGCTTCGTGGATCAGCGTCGTCATGGCCGGGCTCTGGGCGAGCAGGGCATCGAAGGAGTGGCTTTCCCGCTCGCGCATCACCTTGAAGTGCTGGCCCACCCGGTAGGCGGACTTGAACACCACCACGGCGCCGGCCAGGCTCTGCTCGCCGGACTCTTCCGTGACCCAGATTGGCAGAAAATCGGCCAGGTAGGGTTCGCCGTCGATCACCACCTTCTCGCTCAGGGGCTGCGGGCTGGCCTGCTCCAGCCAGCGGCTCACATAAACTCCCCGAAAGCGGGGCCCCAGGGGCTGGCGCAGCAGGTCGCGCTGACTTTCGGCCAGCAGGGCGCAGGCGGCGTCGTTGGCCAGGGTGATGCGGCCTTTGGTGTCCACCGCCACCACCGCGTCGGGCAGCGCCTTGAGCAGGGCCAGGATGGCGTTGTGCTCCCGCTCCGAGGGCATGCAGGGGATAGTCTTGACGTCGTGGACCCCGGGAATGCGGCGGATGGCCGGCATCAGGTGCTGCAGGGCGGTAAAATCCAGGGTGGGGAAGTTCAGGTAGATGATGCCGCTGATATCGATCTCGATGCCGCGCAGATCGATCTGGTGTTCCACCAGAATGTCCAGCAGCTCCCGTGTGAGTCCTAATCGGTCCTGGCAGGTTACTTTTAAACGCATCATTTGGCTCTGAAGAATCGCTCAAGCTGTAAATAATACCTTACAGCCGGTGCCGGTTCGAGCCCCCGCCGCGGCATGGGGGCGGGCCGGGGCAATAAAGCACGATTTTTTAAAAACAAGTAGTTTACCTGGCCGCCCGGGTCAGACATGCTAAGGCCCGTTGCCGCAAAATGCGGCATTGAATGAAAAACACACATCAAACCCAGAAAAGCACAAGACTCAGGTGAAGTAATGAACGAAGCGGGTTTCAGAACGGTCAAGTCGTCCCAGGTTATTCTCAAAGAGCTGATGGTGCCATCCTATGCCAACTTCGGCGGCAAGGTGCATGGCGGGGTCATTTTGTCGCTGATGGACAAAATCGCCTATACCTGCGCCGCGACCCACGCCAAGGGTTACTGCGTGACCGCCTCGGTCGACTCGGTGGATTTCGTCAACCCGGTGGAAGTGGGCGAGCTGCTCACCCTGTATGCCTCGGTCAACTATGTGGGCAAGAGCTCGATGGAAGTAGGTATCAAGGTGGTGTCGGAAGACTTCAAGAATGGCATCGTCAAGCACACCAACACCTCCTACTTCACCATGGTGGCGCTGGACGAGGAAACCCGTAAACCCAGCCAGGTGGCTGGCCTTATCCTTGAAGACGAAGAGGAAATCAGCCGCTTCGTGATGGGCAAGCTGCGCAAGAAGCTGCGCCGGGCGCACCAGCAGGAGATTGCCGATATCCGCCAGGCGTTGGATGTGGGGCCGGACATGGCCGAGCTGAAAGGGGAAAACTGCCAGCTGGGGGGGCTTTGAGCTACGAGGGCCGGGGTTGAAGGGAATGCCGGCCGGGCGGGGCGCCGGGGCCAAGTACGAGCAACTGGCCTGGCAGCTGCGCGAGCAGATCCGGGCCGGCACCTGGCGGGTCGGCGATCGGCTGCCGTCGTTGCGACAGAAGGCGGAGCAGTCCGGATTCAGCCTGATGACGGTGCTCAGCGCCTATCAGTTGCTGGAAAGCCAGGGTTGGATAGTGTCCCGTCCCCAGTCCGGCTACTTTGTGGCCCCGGCCAGGGAGTCGGCCCGTGAGACCCTGCCCCGGCAACGGCTGCAGCCGTTGCAAGAGGTGGACATCAACGCCTTTATCTTCGATCTGCTGCAGGCCGGCGACGCGCCGGACTGTGTGGCCCTGGGCTCCGCCTTTCCCGACGCGTCTCTGTTTCCCCGCCAGCAGTTAGCCCGCGCCTTGGCCCGGGTGGCCAGGCAGATGCTGCCGACGGGCACCCGGGCCAACCTGCCGCCCGGCTGCGAACCGCTGCGCCGCAGTATCGCCCAGCGCTACGCCGCCCGGGGCATGGACGTCTCGCCCGATGAAATCGTGATCACCTCCGGGGCGCTGGAAGCACTCAACCTCAGCCTGCAATCGCTCACCGCCCCCGGCGACTGGGTAGTGGTGGAATCCCCGGCCTTCTACGGTGCCTTGCAGGCGATAGAGCGTCACCGGCTGAAGGCGGTGGCGATCGCTACCCATCCCCGGGACGGCATGGATCTGGACGCCCTGGAGCAGGCGTTGTGCCAGTATCCGATCAAGGCCTGCTGGCTGATGACCAACTTCCACAACCCACTGGGCGGCACCATGCCGGATGCGGGCAAGCAGCGGCTGCTGGCGCTGCTGGCCGAGCACCGGGTCGCGCTGATTGAAGACGATGTGTACGGCGAGCTGTACTTCGGTGCCGGGCCGCCGTTGCCGGCCAAGGCCTGGGATCGCGAGGGTCGCGTGCTGCACTGTGGTTCTTTTTCCAAAACCCTGGCGACGGGATTTCGCATCGGCTGGGTGGCGGCCGGTCGGCAGGCGCAGGCCATTCAGCGGCTGCAACTGATGAGTACCCTGTCCACCAGCGCACCCATGCAACTGGCCCTGGCCGACTATCTCGCCGGTCACCATTACGACAAACATCTACACACCCTGAGGCGCACCCTGGAGCAGCGCAAGCACGCCTTTTACCGGGCCATCCAACGGGTTTTTCCGCCCTCGGCCCGGGTACATTACGCCGAAGGCGGCTATTTCCTGTGGATTGAACTGCCGGAGCAGATCTGCACCACCCGGCTGTACTGGCGGGCCCTGGAAGAAGGTATCACCATAGCACCGGGACGCATGTTCGCCACCGATGAGCGCTACCGGCATTGCTTCCGGCTCAATGCCTCCCTGTCCTGGAATTCCCGCAACGACGCCGCCATCCGCCGGCTGGCAGAGCTGATCGGCGAACAGCTGGCCTAGTCCGGCTGTTATGTAAGCCGGCGCACAGACCGCAACTGTTATGGTCGATTTACGGCCCACTGTTTATGTCGCACCGTCTGCTCCCATGCTCTACTGCCCGGCGAATTCTTCCCAGCCGCAATGTGAGTCCCATGGAAACATCATCCCAACGCATCGAGGTGCAACAGTTCATCCCTTCTTCTGGCAGCAGGCCTATCGACCAGGGCCATGTCTATGTGCGCGCCCAGCAAGGGCGCTGGCAGCGCTGGCGGCAACGCCTGGGCTGGGCGCTGATGCTGCTGTTCCTGGCCGGCCCCTGGCTGCGCTGGAACGGCCGGCAGGCGATATGGCTGGATCTGGAGCAACAGCGCTTTTACCTGTTCGGCGCCACCATCTGGCCCCAGGATCTGACCCTGCTGGCGCTGCTGCTGATGGTGGCGGCCTTCGCCCTGTTCTTCGTCACCGCCTTGCTGGGGCGGGTCTGGTGCGGCTACCTCTGTCCGCAGACGGTATGGACCTTCTGGTTTATCTGGGTGGAGGAACGGTTCGAGGGCAGCGCCAACCAGCGCCGCCGGCTGGACCAGGCTGCCTGGAGCCCGGTAAAGGTCGCCCGCAAGGGTGGCAAGCACCTGGCCTGGCTGCTGATCGCCCTGCTGAGCGGCGTGACCTTTGTCGCCTATTTCGTGCCGGCAACCGAGCTGGCCAGGGGCCTGCTGGCGTTCTCCGCCGGCCCCTGGACCAGCTTCTGGGTGTTGTTCTTCACCCTGTGCACCTACCTCAATGCGGGCTGGATGCGCACCATAATGTGCACCCATATGTGTCCCTATTCCCGCTTCCAGTCGGCCATGTTCGACCGGGATACCCTGACCGTCACCTACGACGCCCGCCGGGGCGAAAGCCGGGGGCCGCGCGCCCGCAAGGCCGACCCGAGACAGCTGGGGCTGGGAGACTGCATCGACTGCCACCTCTGCGTGCAGGTCTGCCCCACCGGCATCGACATCCGCGACGGCCTGCAGTACGAGTGCATCAACTGCGGTGCCTGTGCGGATGCCTGCGATCAGACCATGAGCGGCATGGGCTATGCCCCCGGGCTTATCCGCTACGCCAGCGAGCGGGAGCTGGCCGGGGGCCAGAGCCGGCTGCGGCGGCCCCGGCTGCTGGGCTACGGCCTGATGATGGGTCTCGCGCTGGGGCTGCTGGCCTACGCCGCCCTGAGCCGCCCGCCGCTGGCGCTGGACGTGCTGCGGGATCGCAACCAGCTGTACCGGGAAACGGCCGAAGGGCAGGTAGAGAACAGCTATACCCTCAAGCTCGCCAACAAGACCCAGCAGCATCGGCATTACCAATTGCGGGTGGAAGGCGCGGACGGCCTGCACTGGCTGGGTGAGCAGGAAATAGAAGTTGCGCCCGGCGAAAGCCTGAGCCTGCCGGTCAGCCTGGCCGCCGACCCTTACCTGCTGCCCGGCCATATGCAGGCGGTGACCTTCGTGGCCGGCGACGGCCAGGCCGAGGTGCGCACCGAAAGCCGGTTCTTCAGCGGGGGAAGGTGAGGGGAGGCAACAAAAGGGCCCATTCGGGCCCCAATATCAGGCCGGCACCGGACCGGTTTGCCCGCCCGCTGGCGGCGTTGCCACTCCTGGTCCATGTGCGGCTCAGCGTAGCAGGCTGTCCTTGCTGGCGCGGCGGTTGATGCTGTCACGACCCTGAGGTGATTTTTCCTGACCGGCCTGGCAGTCGATGCACAGCCGCACTCCCGGCACCGCCCGGCGGCGGGCCTCGGGAATGGGGGCGTCGCATTCCTCGCAGTGGCTCAGGCTGTCGCCGGCAGCGAGCCGACTTCTGGCATTCTGCACCGCCTCTTCCACACTGGCGTCTATCTGCTCCTGCACGGCACCGTCCCGTGCCCATCCTCCGGCCATGGTGTTTCCCCTGTTTTTGCTGGACTCTGCGCCATCTTGGCACCGGCTACCCGGCGGTGCTGTGCGCCGGGTAGCAAAAACGTCAGTCCAGCACCCGGGCCGGTTTGCCCGCCCGCTGGCGGCGTTGCCACTCCTGGTCCATACCCACCTCGGCGGTGGAGGGAGCCAGCGGCGCCTTGCCCCGGATCAGATCTGCGGCCCGCTCCGCCGCCATGATGGTGGGGGCGTTGAGGTTGCCGTTGGGAATGGTGGGGAAGATGGAGGAGTCCACCACCCGCAGGCCCTTGATGCCGCGCACTTTGGCTTCCGGGTCCACCACCGCCAGGTCGTCGGTGCCCATGCGGCAGGAGCAGGAGGGGTGGTAGGCGCTTTCCACCGACCGGCGCACGAAGGCGTCGATCTCCTCGTCCGTCCTGACCTGCTCGCCGGGCTGGATTTCCGCGTCCCGGTAGGGGTCCATCGCCGGCTGGTTGATGATCTCCCGGGTCAGGCGCACGCAGGCGCGAAAGCCCTCGCGGTCTTCCTCGTGCTCCAGGTAGTTGAAACGGATGCGCGGTGCGGCCTTGGGGTCGGCGCTGGCCACCTGCACGAAACCCCGGCTCTTCGGCTTGTTGTGGCCGATATGCACCTGGAAGCCGTGGCCGGCGAAGGCCTCGCGGCCGTCGTAGCGCATGGCGGCGGGCAGGAAGTGGTACTGCAGATCGGGCCATTCCACCCCGGCCTTGGAGCGAATAAAGCCGCAGGACTCGAAGTGGTTGGTGGCGCCCAGGCCGTCCTTCTTCAGCAGCCAGCGGCTGCCGATCAGGAACTTGTTCCACCAATCCAGCTTGCCGTTGAGCGAAATCGGCTCTTTGCAGCGGAACTGGAAGTAGAACTCCAGGTGGTCCTGCAGGTTCTCGCCCACCCCGGGCAGCGCGTGCTTCAGCTCGATGCCGGCCGATTCCAGGGTCTCCCTGGCGCCGATGCCGGAGAGCTGCAGCAGGTGTGGCGAGCCGATGGGGCCGGCGCTGAGGATGACCTCCTTGCTGACCCGCACCTCCTGCACCTGGCCGTTGCGCTCATAACGCACGCCCACCGCCCGCTTGCCGTCCAGCAGCACCTTGTGCACCAGGGCGTGGGTGATCACGGTCAGGTTGGCGCGGCCCATGGCCGGGCGCAGGTAGGCGTTGGCGGTGGACCAGCGTACGCCGTTCTTTACCGTCATGTGCATGGGGCCGAAGCCCTCCTGCTGGCGGCCGTTGTAGTCGGCGGTGTGGAAGTAACCGGCTTCCACCCCGGCGTCCACAAAGGCCTGATACAGCGGGTTTTGCATCCGGTTGCCGTTGTTGACCCCGAGCGGCCCCTGGTCGCCGCGGTAGTCGTCGCCGCCGAAGGCCCAGCTTTCGGCCTTCTTGAAATAGGGCAGGCAGTGGGCGTAGTCCCAGCCCTCGGCGCCGTGCTGTTGCCATTCGTCGAAGTCGCGGGCGTGGCCGCGCACGTAGACCATGCCGTTGATGGAGGAAGAGCCGCCCAGTACCTTGCCGCGCGGGCAGTGCATGCGACGGTTATCCAGGAAGGGCTCGGGCTCGGTCTCGAACTGCCAGGCGTACTTCTTGGTGTTCATGGGGATGGACAGGGCGGTGGGCATCTGGATGAAGATGCTCTTGTCGCTGCCGCCGGTTTCCAGCAGCAGCACGGTGTGCTGGCCGTCCTCGGTGAGGCGGTTGGCCAGCACGCAGCCGGCGGAGCCCGCGCCCACGATGATATAGTCGAATACGTTATCCATTGCGTTACCTCGTCTGGATTTGGTCGACTGAAGTCGACCCTACGGGGCCAGGTCGCTCCCGCTGTGTGCTGTCGGGCCCATTTCAATGGGCCGTCCCTGGTCGACTGAAGTCGACCCTATGGGCTGGCCCTTAAAACGGACTTTCCAGCTTGTTCATGCCCACGTACACCGCCTTCAGTTGGGTGTAGTGATGCAGGGTGGCCAGGCCGTTTTCCCGGCCGATGCCGGACAGCTTGTAGCCGCCCACCGGCATCTCGGCGGGGGAGGCGCCGTAGGCGTTGATCCAGCAGATGCCCGCCTGCAGCCGGTGGATGACCCGGTGCGCCCGGCGGATGTCCTTGGTAAAGACGCCGGCGGCCAGGCCGGTGTCGGTGTCGTTGGCGCGCGCCACCACCTCTTCTTCACCTTCGAAGGTCAGCACCGACATCACCGGGCCGAAGATCTCTTCCCGGCAGAGGGTCATGTCGTCGCGGCAGTCGGTGAAGATGGTCGGCGCCACGAAGTAGCCGTTGGGGGCCGAGGCCGGACGCAGGGCTTCGCCGCCGTGGACCAGGGTGGCGCCTTCTTCCACGCCCTTCTGGATATAGCCCAGCACCTTGTCGTAGTGGGCCTTGGAGATCAGGGCGCCGAAGTTGGTGGCCGGATCCAGCGGGTCGCCGGCCACCATGTTGTTGCGGGTGCGCGCCAGCAGCCGCTCCATAAAGGCCGGGTAGATGTCGTTATGCACGAACACCCGGGTGCCGTTGGTGCAGATCTCGCCCTGGGTGTAGAAGTTGCCGAGCATGGCGGCGGACACGGCGTCGTCCAGATCCGCGTCGTCGAAGATGATCAGCGGCGACTTGCCGCCCAGCTCCATGGTCACGTCCTTCAGCGAGCCGGCGGCGGCGGCCATCACCTTCTTGCCGGTGCCCACCTCGCCGGTGAAGGACACCTTGGCGATGTCCGGGTGCCAGGTCAGCCAGGCACCCACGGCGCCGTCGCCCTGTACCACGTTGAACACCCCGGCGGGCACCCCGGCTTCGATAAAGATCTCGGCCAGCTTGAGCGCGCCCAGGGGGGTTTCCTCCGAGGGCTTGAAGATCATGGCGTTGCCGCAGGCCAGCGCCGGGGCGGCCTTCCAGCAGGCGATCTGCAGCGGGTAGTTCCAGGCGCCGATGCCGGCACAGATGCCGAGCGGCTCCCGGCGGGTATAGTAGAAATCGCCGCCCAGGCTCTGCTGGTTGCCCTCGATGGCGGGGGCGAGCCCCGCGAAGAACTCGATGCTGTCGGCGCCGGTGACCACGTCCACCACCGAGGCTTCCTGCCAGGGTTTGCCGGTGTCCAGCACCTCGATGCGGGCCAGCTCGTCGTTGCGCTCGCGCAGCAGGGCCACGGCCTTGTGCAGGATGCGGGCGCGCTCCATGCCGGTCAGGGCCGACCACTGCGCGAAGCCGCGGCGGGCGGAGGCGATGGCCTGCTCCTTGATCAGCTCGTCGGCCACTTCCACTTCATAGATGGCCTCGCCGGTGGCGGGGTTGACCACGGTGAAGGTGTCGCCGGACTCGTTGGCCAGATAGCGGCCGTCGATAAAATTCTGGTATATCGTCAATGACATGCGTTCACTCCATGCTGCCGTAGCAGGTCCATGATGAATTTCTTGCACAATTGTTCGCCTTCCCGGAAGTCCCGGTCCGGCTCGGTGCTGAGCGCGCTGCGCAGCCAGAAGCCGTCGATCAGGGCGGCGGTCTGGCGGGCGGCAAGCTTTGCCTGCTCCGGCCCCAGCAGGGGGCGGAAGGAATAGCGCAGGTTGCTGATCAGCCGCTGGCTGTTCACCTGTTGCAGCCGGGCCAGGCGCGGGTCGTGCATGGCCTGGGCCCAGAAGCTCAGCCACGACTTGGTGGCCGGGCGCGAGCGCTGGAACTCGGTGAAGTTGGCTTCCACTATCCGCAGCAGCCGCTGCTGCGGGTCGATGTCGGCGCTGGCGCGACTGAGTAGCGCCTGTTTCAGCTCATCCAGCAGTTGCCGGACGGTCGCTTCAATCAGCTCCTGCTTGCCACCGAAATAGTGGCTGATGATGCCCGACGACATCCCCGCCAGCCGGCTGATGCTGTTGATGGTGGTGTTCTGCAGGCCATACTCGGCGACCGAGGCCAGGGTGGCGTCGATCAACTGTTTCCTGCGGGTATCCTTGATTCCGGTAATAGGCATGATTTTTATTAATTGAACGTTCAATAAAAATAAGCCTAAGGACAGTTCCTGAAATGATCAAGCGAAAATTTAGCCAGCGGCGGACCCTCCCTTGCCAAAGGCGGCGGCCTCAATACTGTTAACGACCTTGATGTCTTGTTTTGACAAGTGGGTGTCTTAATCAGCAATGTTGCAAAAGGGTTTCGGCAGTCTACTGGGAGCCTGCCGGAGGAGGCGATACGACCTCCCGGCTCGGCACGTACCGGCCCGTCGCCGGGGCGTCAAACCCGTCAAGCAAGAAGGATGCTGAACATGTGTGCAATACACGGTAACAGGGGTGTGGTCTATACCGGACCCGGCAAGGTCGAAGTCCAGTCCATCGCCTTCCCCGAGCTGTCTCTGGGGAACAGGGCCTGCCACCACGGGGTGATCCTCAAGGTGGTGTCCACCAACATCTGCGGCAGCGACCAGCACATGGTGCGCGGCCGTACCACGGCGCCCTCCGGCCTGGTGCTGGGCCACGAGATCACCGGCCAGATCATCGAATGCGGCCGCGACGTGGAATTCCTCAAGGTGGGCGACATCGTCTCGGTGCCCTTCAACATCGCCTGCGGCCGTTGCCGCAACTGCAAGGAAGGCAAGACCGGCATCTGCCTGAACGTGAACCCGGCCCGTCCCGGCGCCGCCTACGGCTACGTGGACATGGGCGGTTGGGTCGGCGGCCAGTCCGAATACGTGATGGTGCCCTACGCCGACTTCAACCTGCTGAAGTTCCCGGACCCCAACCAGGCCCTTGAGAAGATCCGCGACCTCACCCTGCTGTCGGACATCTTCCCCACCGGCTTCCACGGCTGCGTCACCGCCGGCGTCGGTCCGGGCTCCACCGTCTACATCGCGGGTGCCGGCCCCGTGGGCCTGGCCGCGGCCGCCTCCGCCCAGTTGCTGGGCGCCGCCTGCGTAATTGTCGGCGACATGAACCCGGACCGCCTGGCCCAGGCCCGCAGCTTCGGCTGCGAGACCATCGACCTGCGTGAAGACGGCTCCATGGAAGACAAGCTGGAAGCCATCCTGGGCGAGCGGGAAGTGGACGCCTTCGTCGACTGCGTCGGCTTCGAGGCTCATGCCTGCGGCTGCAACCATGGCAAGGAAGCGCCGGCCACCGTGCTCAACTCGGCCATGGCACTGACCCGGGCCGGCGGCCAGATCGGCATTCCCGGCCTGTATGTCACCGAGGATCCGGGTGCGGCGGACGAGGCGGCCCGGGAAGGCGCACTCAGCATGCGCTTCGGGTTGGGCTGGGCCAAGTCCCACTCCTTCCATACCGGTCAGTGCCCGGTGATGAAATATCACCGCCCCCTGATGCAGGCCATACTGTTCGATAAGGTCCAGATCGCCAAGGCGGTGAACGTGCAGGTGATCACCCTGGATCAGGCGGTGCAGGGCTACGCCGATTTCGACGGCGGCGTGGCGAAGAAATTCGTGATAGACCCCCACGGCATGGTCGCGGCCTGAGCCGTAGGGTTCGTTTTAACGGACCGCCCCGGCATCGGCGCCGGGGTTGGTCCGATGCAGGGTCCACTTCAGTGGACCCTTGTACAGCCGGCGCCGGGGTTGGTCACGATGTAGGGTCCACTTCAGTGGACCATTGTGCAGCCGGCGCCGTGGTTTGGTCACGATGTAGGGTCCACTTCAGTGGACCATTGTGCAACCGGCGCCGTGATTTGGTCGACTGAAGTCGACCCTTACAAGGTCCGCCGCAGGGCCTGTTACAAGGGACCACCCGATACCGCGGAGCGGGCCCTCCGCCTGACGTTTACTCGATATAACAGGTTGATACTATGGAAGATAAGCAAACAGCAATGGACCACACCCTTGAGCAACTGGTCGGCTCCCTCAAACACAAACCCGGCGCCCTGTTGCCTATCTTGCACAGTATCCAGGACCATTTCGGCTATATTCCCGACGCCGCCACCCCCATCATCGTTCGCGAGCTGCGCATCACCGCCGCCGACGTACACGGGGTGGTGAGCTTCTACCATTACTTCCGCACCGAACAACCGGGCCGGCACGTGGTGGAAATCTGCCGCGCCGAGGCCTGCCAGGCCCGCGGCGCCCGCGAGCTGGAGCGCCATGCCAAGGCCAGCCTGGGCATCGACTACCACCAGACCACCCCCGGCCGCGACATCACCCTGAAGGCGGTGTACTGCCTCGGCAACTGCGCCTGCGGCCCCTCGGTGCGGGTGGGCAAGCAGATCAAGGCGCGCATGACCCCGGCCCGGTTCGACGCCCTGGTAAACGAACTGACCACCTACAAACTGGAGCTGAACTGATGAGCCTGCGCATCTTCGTTCCCTACGAGACCACGGCCCTGTCGCTCGGCGCCGAGGACGTGGCGACCCTGATCCGGCGCGAGGCCGATGCCCGCGGCCTCGACATCGAGCTGGTCCGCAACGGCTCCCGCGGCCTGTGCTGGCTGGAGCCCCTGGTGGAGGTGGACGACGGCCGCGGCCGCCGCGCCTTCGGCCCGGTGGCGCCGGAAAACGTGGCCTCGCTGTTCGAGCGCGGCTTTGGCGACGACCATCCCCTGGCCCTGGGGCCGACCGGGGAGATCCCCTACCTCAAGCGCCAGCAACGGGTGACCTTCGCCCGCATCGGCGTCACCGATCCGGTGTCGCTGGCGGACTACCGGGCGCTGGGCGGTTTCGACGGCCTGGAAAAAGCGATCCACCGCACGCCCCAGCAACTGGTGGACACGGTCAAGGCCTCGGGCCTGCGCGGCCGGGGCGGGGCGGCCTTTCCCACCGGCATCAAGTGGCAGACGGTGCTGGACGCCAGGGGCGCGCAGAAATACATCGTCTGCAACGCCGACGAGGGCGACTCCGGCACCTTCGCCGACCGGCTGGTGATGGAGTCCGATCCCTACATGCTGATCGAGGGCATGATCATCGCCGGGCTCGCCGTGGGCGCCACCCAGGGCTATATCTACCTGCGCGAGGAATACCCCCTGGCCGATGAGCTGCTCAATATCGCCATCGAGCGGGCCCGGACGGCCGGCTACCTGGGTGAGGACATCCTGGGCAGTGGCTGCGCCTTCGAACTGGAAGTACGGCTCGGCGCCGGCGCCTACATCTGCGGCGAGGAAACCTCCCTGCTCGAGAGCCTGGAAGGCAAGCGCGGCATGGTGCGCGCCAAGCCGCCGCTGCCGGCCATCGTCGGCCTGTTCGGCCAGCCCACGGTGGTGAACAACGTGCTGAGCTTCGCCGCCGTGCCCTCCATCCTGAGCGAGGGACCCGAGCATTACGCCAGTTTCGGCTATGAGCGCTCCAAGGGCACCCTGCCGTTCCAGCTGGCCGGCAACCTCAAACGCGGCGGCCTGGTGGAGCTGGCCTTCGGCCACCGCCTGCGTGAACTGATAGAAGACTTCGGCGGCGGCACCGAGAGTGGCCGGCCGGTACGGGCGGTGCAGGTGGGCGGGCCGCTCGGTGCCTACCTGGCGCCCGGGCAGTTCGACACCCTGCTCGACTACGAGGCCTTTGCCACCATCGGCGCCGTGCTCGGCCACGGCGGGGTGGTGGTGTTCGACGAGTCCGTGAATATGGCCGAGCAGGCCCGTTTTTCCATGGAATTCTGCGTCGAGGAGTCCTGCGGCAAATGCACCCCCTGCCGCATCGGCGCCGTGCGCGGGGTGGAGGTGATCGACCGTATCGTCGCCAACGACCGGCGCGAGGCCAACCTGGCCCTGTTGGAGGATTTGTGCGACACCATGATGCAGGGCTCGCTCTGCGCCATGGGCGGCATGACGCCCTTCCCGGTCAAGAGTGCATTGCAGTATTTTCCCGAAGATTTCCACCGCCAGGGAGGCGAAGGCTGATGGTTGAGCATTTTTATCCCGAAAAAGACCTGGGTACCCCGGCCGTCGAGTCGGCCACCCTGGTCACCCTGAACATCGACGGCGTCGAGGTGGCGGTGCCCGAGGGCACCTCGGTGATGCGCGCCGCCGCCCTGGTGGACATCAACATCCCCAAACTGTGCGCCACCGACAGCCTGGAGGCCTTCGGCTCCTGCCGGCTGTGCACGGTCGAGATCGAAGGCCGGCGCGGCTTTCACGCCTCCTGCACCACGCCGGTGGCCGAGGGCATGGTGGTGCGCAGCCAGAGCCAGGCCCTGGCCAAGCTGCGCCGCAACATCATGGAGCTCTATATCTCCGATCACCCGCTCGACTGCCTGACCTGCCCGGCCAACGGCGACTGCGAGCTGCAGGACATGGCGGGCGACGTGGGCCTGCGCGAGGTGCGTTACGGCTTTGCCGGCGAGAACCACCTGTCGTTGGGCAAGGATGAGTCCAACCCTTATTTCACCTTCGACGCCAGCAAGTGCATCCTCTGCTCCCGCTGCGTGCGTGCCTGCGGCGAGGTGCAGGGCACCTTCGCCCTCACCATCCAGGGCCGGGGCTTCGACTCCCAGGTGTCCACCGGCAAGCACAGCGACTTTATCGGCTCCGACTGCGTGTCCTGCGGTGCCTGCGTGCAGGCCTGCCCCACCGCCACCCTCACCGAAAAGTCGGTGATCGAGCAGGGCCAACCCGAGCACAGCGTGATCACCACCTGCGCCTACTGTGGCGTGGGCTGCTCCTTCAAGGCGGAGATGAAGGGCGACCAGCTGGTGCGCATGACCCCCTGGAAGGGCGGCCAGGCCAACCACGGCCACTCCTGCGTCAAGGGTCGCTTCGCCTTCGGCTACGCCACCCATAAGGACCGGCTGACCACGCCGATGATCCGCGACCATATCGACCAGCCCTGGCGGGAGGTGAACTGGGACGAAGCCATCGGCTTCGCCGCCCGGCGCCTGCGCGAAGTTCAGGCCAGGCACGGTCGCCACAGCGTGGGCGGCATTACCTCTTCCCGCTGCACCAACGAAGAAACCTACCTGGTGCAGAAGCTGGTGCGGGCGGCGCTCGGCAACAACAACACCGACACCTGCGCCCGGGTGTGTCACAGCCCCACCGGCTACGGCCTCAAGATGACCCTGGGCGAGTCGGCGGGCACCCAGGACTTCGATTCGGTGCTCAAGGCCGACTGCATCCTGGTGATCGGCGCCAACCCGACCGATGCCCACCCGGTGTTCGGTTCCCTGCTGCGCAAGCGGCTGCGCCAGGGCGCCCGGTTGATTGTGGCGGATCCGCGCTACATCGACCTGCTCGACAGCCCCCATACCGGAGCGGCCATCCACCTGCCGATCCGTCCGGGCACCAACGTGGCGCTGGTCAACGCCCTGGCCCACGTGATCGTCACCGCCGGGCTGGAAGACCACGACTTTATCGCCGGCCGCTGTGCCCCCGAGGAATACCAGGCCTGGCGCGAGTTCATCCTGGATCCGCGTCATGCCCCCGAGGCGATGGCGGACATCATCGGCGTGCCCGCCCGGCGCATCCGCGAGGCGGCGCTGCTCTATGCCAGCGCCGGCAACGGCGCCATCTACTACGGCCTGGGGGTCACCGAGCACAGCCAGGGCTCGACCACCGTTATGGGCATCGCCAACCTGGCCCTGGCCACCGGCAATATCGGCCGGCCCGGGGTGGGGGTGAACCCGCTGCGCGGCCAGAACAACGTACAGGGCTCCTGCGACATGGGCTCCTTCCCCCACGAGTTGCCCGGCTACCAACCGGTGAACGACGCCGCCGTACGCGGACGCTTCGAGTCCGCCTGGGGCGCGACCCTGGATCCCGAGCCGGGCCTGCGCATTCCGCGCATGTTCGACGCCGCCATCGAGGGCCGCTTCAAGGCCATGTATGTGCAGGGGGAGGACATCGCCCAGTCGGATCCCAACACCCAGCACGTGGAGGCGGCGCTGCGCTCGCTGGAACTGCTTATCGTGCAGGATATTTTCCTCAACGAAACCGCCAAGTTCGCCCATGTGATCCTGCCCGGCGCCACCTTCCTCGAGAAGAACGGCACCTTCACCAACGCCGAGCGGCGCATCAACCGGGTGCGCAAGGTGATGACCCCCCTGGCGGGCAAGGAGGACTGGCAAGTGACCATGGACCTGTCCAACGCCCTGGGCTACCCCATGCATTACGATCACCCCTCCGAGATCATGGATGAGATCGCCGCCCTGACCCCGTCCTTCACCGGGGTCAGCTACGACAAGCTGGAGCGGCTGGGCAGCATCCAGTGGCCCTGCAACGCCGAGCATCCCGAGGGCATGCCGGTGATGCACGAAGAGCAGTTCCCCATCGGCCAGGCGCGGATGGTGGTGACCGAGTTCATTCCCACCACCGAGCAGGTGAGCGAGCGCTATCCGCTGCTGCTGACCACGGGGCGGATCCTCAGCCACTACAACGTGGGCGCCCAGACCCGACGCACCGACAACAACGTGTGGCACG
The DNA here is from genome assembly GCF_003012775.1 of Zobellella endophytica. Lineage (GTDB taxonomy): Bacteria > Pseudomonadota > Gammaproteobacteria > Enterobacterales > Aeromonadaceae > Oceanimonas > Oceanimonas endophytica. The sequence continues at coordinate 109,910 of NZ_PXYG01000001.1, forward strand.
ACGAGGACGTGCTGGAAATACACCCCCACGACGCCGCCACCCGTGGCATCGCGGACGGCCAGCCGGTGAGCATCGACAGCCGCACCGGGCGTACCGTGCTGCGGGCGCAGCACAGCACCCGGATGCAGCCGGGGGTGGTGTACACCACCTTCCACTTCCCGCACAGCGGGGCCAACGTGATCACCACCGACAACTCGGACTGGGCCACCAACTGCCCGGAATACAAGGTGACGGCGGTGCAGGTGACGCCCGAGGCGCCCCAGGCGCTGTCGGACTGGCAGCAACGCTTCTACGACTTCAATCGGGAGCAGCTGGCCCATGCCGGGCAGGGAGACTGAGGAGGACGAGCCCATGGCACAAGGTAAACCAAAAGCCTCGGCTCCCGAACCCGGCCTGGTGGCAGCCCGAGTGGGCCGCCTCAGTGGTGGCCAGGGCCAGGACTGGGTGGCGGAAGAGGTGCCGGTGGCCCTGGTGTACAACGGCATCTCCCACGCGGTGATGATGGCAAGCCCTCTGGATCTGGAGGACTTTGCCTTAGGGTTCAGCCTCACCGAGGGCATCGTCGAGCGGCCGGGGCAGGTCTACGGGGTGGAGGTGAAAGCCGACCCCAGGGGCCTGCGGCTGGAGATAGAGCTGGCGGCCGAGTGTTTCTTCCGGCTCAAGGCCCGCCGGCGCAGCCTGAGTGGGCGCACCGGCTGTGGCCTGTGCGGCACCGAATCCCTGGCCGAGGCGGTGGCGCCGGTGTGCGCCGTCAGCCCCGGCCCGGTGCCGGAGCGGGCGGTCATCGACCGCGCCTTTGCCGAGCTTCGCCACCAGCAGCCGCTGCATTACCAGAGCGGCGCCACCCACGCGGCGGCGGGGTTCGACGGGGAGGGTAACTTGCTGGCGGCGCGGGAAGACGTGGGCCGGCACAACGCCCTCGACAAACTGGTGGGCGCCCTGGCGCGCCTCCAGGTCACACCGGCTTTCGTGATCGTCACCAGCCGGGCCAGCTATGAAATGGTGCACAAGTGCGCCGTGCTCGGCGCCGCCACCCTGGTGGCGGTGTCGGCCCCCACCTCGCTCGCCATCGACCAGGCCCGCGCCGCCGGGCTCAACCTTATCGGCTTCGCCCGCCACGGCGACGGCGTTATCTATACCTGACCGGGACATGCCGATATCGCCCGGCATGTCTTGTAGGGTCGATTTCAATCGACCAACATCAACACCGCGCCGGGTTTTGGTCGAATAAATTCGACCCTCAGACACCTCCATCCGTAGGGTCGATTTCAATCGACCAACATCAGCACCGCCGCCGGGTTTTGGTCGAATCAATTCGACCCTTGACACCTCCATCCGTAGATACTCGATTTCAATCGACCAACATCAGCACCGCCGCCGGGTTTTGGTCGAATAAATTCGACCCTACAGACACCTCCATCCGTAGGGTCGAACTGCCTGTGAAGGCGGCTTACTGGTGGTGGATATCGTCGGGTTTGACAATAATCCAGTTCTTGTCCGCGTCGGCCGGCAGCCCCAGTCTGGCCTGGGTGGCGGCGGCGTCCTTCGCCCAGCCGGTGATGTGCTGGGTGTACTTGCCCTTGCGGTCCACCCACAGCCGGATGCCGCCCTTGTCCACGTCGGTGGCATTCAGCAGCATGTAGCCGTCGGAGCCGGAGGTGTCGCCGGCCACCAGCACCGGTTTGCGCCACTGATCGATCCAACCGATGATGCTGCCGAGCTTGCCTTCGTACCAGGTCATGGGGTTCATCAGGTAGGGGGTCAGTTCGAGCGGCAGGTTGGCCTCGGGCTCGTATTCCCCGGCCTTGATCTGCAGGCGGGAGCTGGTCAGCTCGCCGGTTTCCCGGTTTTTCAGCAGCATGTTCACCCCGATAACGTTCTCCGGCTTGACGTTGTAACCGTATTTGGGGTCGCTCGCGATCATGCGCACGATTTCCTCGCTGGCCGCCGTCATCACATACACCTCGATGCCGTTTTCCTGCAGCCGGTTGTAGAGCTGCTGCATGCCGGCGAAGATCTTCGGCGGCGTGACATGGCCCTCGACCACCTGGTCGCCGTCGTAATACTGGATGGGGATGGGCTCGCCATGGGCCATGACCTCGTCCACGTAGCCCTTGAGCTCGGCCAGGGTGAAGCCGGAGAAGATCTGGGCCACCCAGGGGTAGCACACCAGGTCGTCGATCTCGCACAGGCGGTAGTAGTAACTGTTCAGGCTTTCCTGGTGCTCCGCCGTGTCCTTGAAGGGAATGAGCTTGAGAGACGCGTCCATGGTCTCCCGGGTCAGCAGGCCTTTCATCTCCAGGTAGGGCAGCAGGGATTCTTCGATATCAAACTGATAACTGGTGTTGTCCATGTCGAACACCGCGTAGGCCCCCTGGTTGGTGTTGGCGGCGATCATGGCGTCGAGCTGGCGGGCGGCGTCCTGGGGCCAGTGGCTCAGGGTGGTTTCGGCCTGGGCGAAGAGGCCGGCGCTTGCCAGTAATGCACCGTAAATACAATGACTTATCCTTATCATCGGGTTCTCCTTAGAGTGGGTTGGCCGGGCTCACTGGCCCGGACAAAACAGCCTAGGAGCGAAAATCGGACGAGATATGTCTCCAAACGACCCCTATTTATCTTTTTATGACAATCCTCTTTCGAGCCCTATTTTGGCTAGGGGACGAAGTTTTTTGGTGTCATGTCGCATTCAGGCATTTTTCGGTCGCACCCATGGTGCAATGATGGAAGCATCGTCTTACATTTAGGGTTAATTGAACGTTCAATAAAAAAGTCACCGGCAACAGGTGAACGACAAGCCTCCCCAGAGGGGCGACAACCATAACAAGGAATGGTGGATGGTCATGGTGCTAACGCACGACACATTACGAGTGATGGAACCAATACAAGAGGAATGTATCCATGGAGATGGTGTTATCTGCTGCCATAATGCTGACGCTGGCGGCGTCGGCCTTGATTCTGCTGCGCTTCGGCAAGTTGCGCTGCCAGGGTGAAATGCCCACTTCGCTGTTCACCTTTATCGCCATTCTGTTTACCTCGGGTCTGGACGTGGGCCTGGTGATGTTCCCCCTGACCGAATTCCCGGTGTATGCCAGCGAGCCCGAATACGGCTTCGCCAATCCGCTCGCCATCGAGTTTGGCTTCTGGGGCTTTCTGGTGTGGATGTTCTACTTCCTGACCACCTTCTACTTCGTGCTGATCGAGCCCAGGGTCAAATTGTTCGAGATCCCTTTCGTCAAGCTTATCAACAACCTGGTGATTATCGGCACCTGTGCCTTCACCGGCTTCCTGTTCCTGAGCTACCTGCCCGACTATGTGGAAGGTATTTCCCCCGCGGTGCGCTACGGCCTGGTGGCCCTGGTGGTGCTGTGTGCGGTCTGGTCCAGCTCGGATGTGCGTTACGTCAAGTTCCTGAGCGTGGCCTCGACCTGGCTGTTCCTGGCGCTGATCGGCACCATGTGGTGGAACTCGGGCACCAGCCTTGCGGGTCTGGGCGGTACCGTGGCCGGTATCGGCGATTATTTCACCAATATTCATGAGTTTGTCACCCCGATCACCGATTATCACGCCTTCTACCTGTTCTGGTGGTTCTCCTGGAGCATCATGATCGGCCAGTTCGTGGCCCGCTTCGCCGGTGGCCTGCCGGCCTGGCAGCTGTGCATCGCCATGCTGGTGGTGCCTTCCATTCCCATCGCCATCTGGTTCTCGGTGCTGTACCTGCACTTCAGCGAGGCCATCGTCATCGGCGGCACACTCAGGCTGGCGATGGTGGTGGTGGGCGTTATCTTCGTGATCAACTCCCTCGACTCCCTGATCCGCCTCTACACCAGCAACCTGAACCTGGAGCCGGGCCGGCTCGGATTGCCGGCCTACGTGGCGGGCAACTGGGTGCTGATGTTCGGCCTGGTGCTGCTGTTCCAGTTCACCCCGCTCAAGATTGAGTGGGTGGGCACAGTGGTGATCTTCCTCTACGCCCTGATCGCCGGCCTGCTGTGGCAGCGGCGGGCCCAGTGCAGCGCCCTGGGGCAAGGAGTAAAGGTGCCCGCCAAGGCCGGTTAAGGATGGGAAAGTCGTTACGGAAGGGTCGCCGCGGCGGCCCTTTTTGTGTTTGGAGCCAGGAGGTCGACTTCAGTCGACCAAACCCCGGCGCCGGGGCTGGGAAAGTCCGTTGAAACGGACCCTACGGCAGGCCCGGCGCATATTGTAGGGTCGTCGTAGGGCCGAATTTATTCGACCGAATCCCGGCGCCGGGGCTGGGAAGGTCCGTTGAAACGGACCCTACGGCAGGTCCGGCGCATCTTGTAGGGTCGTCGTAGGGCCGAATTTATTCGACCAAACCCCGGCGTCGTGGGCTGGGAAAGTCCATTGAAACGGACCCTACGGCAGGCCCGGCGCATATTGTAGGGGCGTCGTAGGGCCGAATTTATTCGACCAAACCCCGGCGCCGGGAAGGTCCGTTGAAACGGACCCTACGGTAACCCCGGCAGCGGTGAACGCAAAAAAGCCTGAGCCGTATTATCCGGCTCAGGCAAAGTGGACGGACCTAGTAAGTCCCCCTCGACCAAGTAATCCGTTAACTCAAAACGCGACTTCCACGTTGCCGCTGGGCACGCTGCAGCAGCTCAGCACATAGCCCTCGGCGACGTCTTCGTCGGTGATGCCGCCGTTGTGCTCCATGGCCACCTCGCCCTTGGTCACCTTCACCTTGCAGGTGCCGCAGATGCCCATGCCGCAGGCCTTGGGAATATGCAGGCCCACCTGGGCGGCCGCGCTGTGCAGGGTTTCTCCGGGCATAATATCCACCTGCAGATCGCTCTCCAGGAAGGAGACGGTCAGCCGGTCTTCGGTGCGCTCCAGCTCCTCGGCCAGATCCGAGGCCTCCTGGGCCAGTTGCTCCACGTCCTCGATGACATCCGCCGGGGTGGCGCCGAAGCTTTCCTCGTGGTAGCGGTCCATGTCGAAGCCGGCATGCTGCAGCAGGGTGCGAATGGCCTTCATGTAGGGGGCCGGGCCGCAGCAGAAAATTTCCCGCTCCATAAAGTCGGGGGAAATCAGGCTTAGCATGGTGCCGCTCAGGTAACCCTTGTAGCCGCTCCAGGTTTCGCCGATATCGGTGCGCTCGCAAATAAGGCTCATATGGATATTGTTCAGCCGCGAGTCCATGTGCTGCAGCTCCCGGTAGAATACCAGATCCTTGGGCGTGCGGGCGCTGTGCACGAAATGGATGTCCACATCGGCGTTGGTGTCGAACCACCAGCGCGCCATCGACATCACCGGGGTGATGCCCACGCCGCCGGAGAGCAGCAGCACCTTCTCGTTGGGAAAGTCGATGCAGTTGAAGTTGCCCACCGGGCCGTGCACCGCCAGGGCGTCGCCTTCCTTCAGGTTGTCGTGCAGCCAGTTGGACACCACGCCGCCGGGCACCCGCTTGACGGTAATGGAGAAGCTGTAGGGCACCGAGGGGGAGGAGGCGATGGTGTAGCTGCGCATCACCGTCTGTTCATCGATCTCCAGCTCCAGGGTCACGAACTGGCCGGGCTTGAAGAAAAACAGCAGCGGGCTTTCCGCGGTAAAGCAGAAGGTGCGCACGTCCCAGGTTTCCTGGATTACGCGTACGCAGCGCACCGGGTGGCGCCCGTTGCTCCAGGTCTGGGTATTGATGGGTAAAATAAAGTCCTGATTCATCGCTGTCCTCCGGTGGGGCCAGGGGAGCTATCCCCGCGTTGTCCTTATGCCCGCATTCTTGAGCAGTTTGGCTCCGGACGGTTGCTTAAAAACGACATGGAAATGTCCGCCAGCCCCGCTTCGGCTCAAGGGATGGGCGCCGCCGGGGCAGGGCGCAGGCAGGCAGGTCGGAAAACAGCGGGAGGCGAGTCGTTTTCAGATAATCCGCGCTTGATAACCATGATAAAAATATGGCCAACAGTGGGGGCCAACTCAGAGGTCGGGACACCCCACTCCCTCAACACAGCAAAGGAAGCAATACAGATGGAGCAGAGCATCACCACCGTCATCGGTACCAGCCCCAACCTGGCGGAAACCGTACAACTGTTGCGAGAGCGCCGTCCCGGCTACTCCCTTCCTCAGGCCTGCTACAACAGCGCCGAGGTATTCGCCGCCGACATGGAGCAAATCTTCTACAAGGAATGGCTGTACGTGGGCCTGAGCTGCGAGATCCCCCAGCCGGGCAACTTTATTACCCTGGAGGTGGGCAACAACCCCATCACCATAGTGCGCAACAAACAGGGGGTACAGGCCTTCCACAACGTCTGCCGCCACCGGGGCTCGCGCCTGTGCACCTCGAAAAAAGGCAAAGTGGCCAAGCTGGTGTGCCCCTACCACCAGTGGACCTACGAGCTGGACGGCCAGCTGCTCTACGCCGGCAACGAGATGGGCGACCAGTTCGACAAGGCTGACTTCCCGCTCAAACAGGTGCACACCAAAACCGCCGGCGGCTATATTTTCATCAGCCTGGCGGAGAACCCGCCGGAAATCGACGGTTTCCTGGCCGAACTGGAACGCTACCTGGAGCCCTACGATCTGGAAAACGCCAAGGTGGCGGTACAGTCCGAGATCATCGAGCAGGCCAACTGGAAGCTGGTGATCGAGAACAACCGGGAATGCTACCACTGCGCCGGCTCCCACCCGGAGCTGCTCAACACCCTGCTGGAGTGGGACGACACCAACGATCCCCGTGCCAGCGACGCCTTCAAGGCCCACGTGGCGCGCAAGGCGGCCGAGTGGGACGCCGACAACATCCCTCACCAGCACATCTCCTTCGGCCTGCGCAACCGCATGGTGCGCATGCCCCTGGCCGAAGGCAAGGTGGCCATGACCATCGACGGTACCCCCGCCTGCCAGAAGCTGCTGGGCCGGGTAAAAGAACGAGATCTGGGCTCGCTGCGCATACTGCACCTGCCCAACTCCTGGAACCACGGCCAGGGCGACCACCTGATCACCTTCCAGGTGATCCCGGTCGGCCCCCAGCAGACCAAGGTGATCACCAAGTGGGTGGTGCACAAGGACGCGGTGGAAGGGGTGGACTACGACGTGGAAAAACTGCGCCGGGTGTGGGACGCCACCAACGATCAGGACAGAACCCTGGCCGAGGAGAACCAGCGCGGCATCAACTCCATCGCTTACGAGCCGGGCCCCTACTCGCCCACCTACGAGTTTGGGGTAGTGAACTTCATCAACTGGTACGCCGACACCTTGGTGGCCAACGCCCTGGGCCAGACTCTGTCTGTAGAACTACCGGAATAAGCGGTTGCCGCGACTGATAAAAACACCAAGGGGAGCCCAGGCTCCCCTTGGTGTTTATGGACGGTTGGTGATTGGTTGGTCCACTGAAGTGGACCCTACAATGGTCCCTATGGTGGACCCTGCGGACGGGCTACCTGTAGAGTCGACTTCAGTCGACCGGGTGTGACACTGGTAGCAGATAGGCAAACCAGAAATGGCGCCGCTATTACAACCACATGGCATCCCACCAGGGGTAATCACCGACCCGTTGTACCAGACCGGCGCGTAACGGATTGGCGACGATATACCGTGCTATACCCCTTAAATCCTCGTCCTTGCGAACCGCATGATCATGAAACCCTTTTTGCCATATATGCCCTTGGTCATGATGCAGCTCGTTCAGGTGCTTTGCCGTTCGCCCCTTGAGCAATTTGATCACCGTTGACAACTCGGTGTTTTCACCAAGTTGAAACAACCAATGCAGATGATCTGGCATCAGCACCCAGGCGACAGACATCATCAATTGCTCCTGGTGTAGCCGCTTCATGTCTTGCACCACGATACGAGCATGTTCAAAGGAGCCGAACCAGGGCCTTCGCCGGTGGGTGCAAATGGTGATGTGGTAGCAATAGCCGGGTAGAGAGCAACGGCCTACCAACAGTTTTTCTCTGGTCATGTCAAAACAGGGAAATAGCGATGTCATTCTCGGATGTGGAAAGGTTAGTCGACACGGCGGGAGAACAGGAAGTGAACCCTACAACAGCCCCCACGGATGTGGTGCTGGTAGGGTCACCGAAAGGCCGGTACAGGTCCACTGAAGTGGACCCTACAGCAGCCCCCACGGATGTGGTGTTGGTAGGGTCGACTTCAGTCGACCGAAAGGCCGGTACAGGTCCACTAAAGTGGACCCTACAACAACCCCCACGGATGTGGTGCTGGTAGGGGCGACTTCAGTCGACCGAAAGGCCGGTACAGGTCCACTGAAGTGGACCCTACAACAGCCCCCACGGATGTGGTGCTGGTAGGGTCGACTTCAGTCGACCGAAAGGCCGGTACAGGTCCACTGAAGTGGACCCTACAGCAGCCCCCACGGATGTGGTGTTGGTAGGGTCGACTTCAGTCGACCGAAAGGCCGGTACAGGTCCACTGAAGTGGACCCTACAACAACCCCCACGGATGTGGTGTTGGTAGGGTCGACTTCAGTCGACCGAAAGGCCGGTACAGGTCCACTGAAGTGGACCCTACAACAACCCCCACGGATGTGGTGTTGGTAGGGGCGACTTCAGTCGACCGGGTGCATATTTTTACCCCAGAGACTCCTCCACCAGGGCCAGCACCTCCGGGTGCAGCAATTCCCGCTTGGCCAGCAAGGCTTCCAGCCGTTCCCGCCACAAGGCGGCGTCCGGGCCGGCCAGCAGCAGCGCCAGCAAGGTCCGGCATTCCGCCAGCGACAGCCGGCCGGCCTCCGCCAGCCCCCAGGCCTGCAGCTGGGCCCGGAAATCGTCCTGATCGATAAGCTCGGTGATCATCATCGTTGGTTCCTCCGTCGTTTTTGCCTCAGCCTAAGCAGCGCCAACCACGGCGGCAAGGGCGGAGGCGTCACCATGTCGCATTCAGAACAGAGATGGTGAAACGGGACGCCCCTGAATAACGTGGTGTCGTACCGGGGAAGTTTTGAGCGGTCATTAACTGTTCTGATAGGGGCCGGTATTTGCTGGTCGCGACCGGTACCTGTAAATGGACACGACCAGCCAATACCCATAGAACCGGGCAGCGGCGCAAGAGGACGACAGCGCCATTGCCTGCCAAGTTGCAACAGCCCCCAATCCGACGGAGATCTTGTCCTATGTTAGGCAAAGATGGAATTTTGAAAGGAATGAGTCCGGCGGCAACGATCAGCTCCATGGTGATCGTTACCTTGTTTGTGTTGGGCGGAGCCCTGTTTCCGGACTCCGCCGCCAGCCTGTTCGACACCTTGTCAGGAGGTATTCTCAGCCATTTCAAGTGGTACTACATCGCCATCGTCGCCCTGATGCTGGTATTTTGCGTGGTACTGGCCTGCAGCCGTTTCGGCCAGCTGCGCCTGGGCGCCGACGACGCCAGACCGGAATACAGCCTGTTTTCCTGGTTCGCCATGCTGTTCAGCGCCGGCATGGGCATCGGCCTGGTGTTCTGGTCCATCGCCGAGCCCATCTACCACTTCCAGAGCAATCCCTTTATCGAGCAGGGCATGACCGCCGAGGCGGCGGAAGTGGCCATGCGCATCACCTTCTTCCACTGGGGTCTGCATCCCTGGGCCATCTACGTGGTGGTGGGGCTGGCGCTGGCCTACTTCTCCTACCGCAAGGGATTGCCGCTGACCATTCGCTCCGCCCTCTATCCACTGATCGGCAAGCGCATCTACGGCTGGATGGGCCATACCGCCGACGTGCTGGCGGTGTTCGGCACCGTGTTCGGGGTGGCCACCTCCCTTGGCCTGGGCGTGTCCCAGATCAACACCGGCCTCAACCACCTGTTCGGAGTAGAGATCAGCACCACCAACCAGTTGTTGCTGATCCTGGTGATCTCCCTGATCGCCACCGCCTCGGTGCTGTCCGGCATCGGCCGCGGGGTGAAATGGTTGTCGGAGATCAACATCTGGCTGACCCTGGCCATCCTGCTGTTCCTGCTGGTATACGGCCCCACCCGTTTCCTGCTGCATAGCTATGTGCAGGGCATCGGCGACTACCTGGCCCACGTGATACCGCTCAGCACCTGGACCGACGCCAACAAAGACAGCCAGTGGCAGTCCTGGTGGACGGTGTTCTACTGGGCCTGGTGGATGTCCTGGTCGCCCTTCGTCGGCATGTTTATCGCCCGTATTTCCAAGGGGAGAACCATCCGCGAGTTCATCTGCGGTGTGTTGCTGGTGCCCACCCTGCTCGGCATGTTGTGGCTGACCCTGTTCGGCGGCACCGCGCTCTACCTCGAACTGACCCACACCGTGACCAATGCCGCCGGCGAAGTGGTCTCGGCCGTCGGCGAGGCGGGTATTGTCGCTGCCGTGGGCGAAAACGTGACCTCGGCGCTGTACGCCACCCTCAGCCTGCTCGAGGACGGCAGCGTCGGCTACCTGGCCGCGGTGCTGGCCACCGTGTTGGTGGCGCTCTACTTCATCACCTCCGCCGACTCCGGCACCCTGGTGGTGACCACCATCCTCTCGCTGGGCGAGGAGCATCCGCCGCGCAGCCAGCGGGTGTTGTGGAGCCTGGCGGTGGCCGCCGTGGCCGCCATCCTGATGCTGGCGGGCGGACTCAAGGCGTTGCAAACCGCCTCCATTATCGCCGCCTTTCCCTTCTCGGCGGTGATCATGGTGATGATGTGGGGCCTGTTCCGCGCCCTGCACCAGGAGTTGCCCGCGCCGCAGCCGGAGACGGTGAAGGTACCGCCGGTACGCTGAATCATCGGCACTTGCCAACGGCATGATGCGATTTTCTGGGGCAAGGTTGCCGTACCTTGCCCCATTTTGGGTCCGGACTTCTCCAGTAGGCCACATTTGCCAAAACAATCCACCGAAAACCCATGTTATTTTCTGCGAAAAAGCCCCTCATCATGTATTTTTCTGAATTTTTACTCCTCCTGAACAGCTGGCGCATATATTGCTTTTTGTTTTGCTGAAGCGCCCGCACCGCAAGGGATTGCCGATAGAAACGACAAGTTTTTCTGAAGCGCTCGGCGGGTGGAAATGTTCATTATTCGATGTTTGTCACAAGTTCATTATGAGGCATTAAAGAAAGCAGAGAAAAGATGTTGCAACAGCACGCCATGTTATATCTTTTTTAAATCTGTGTATTTGGGATGTAAATGGCGGGGTTCCGTCATTGAGTCGCCGTCGTATAAACAGGGATCCCGGCTGCCACCGCACAGGGACCAGGAGCAAGAGCAATGAGTCAAACACAACGCGTCGGTTTTTTACTGGTGGACAACTTCACCATGATCTCCCTTGCCTCTGCCATCGAGCCCCTGCGCATGGCCAACCAGCTGTCGGGACAGCCGCTCTACGAGTGGGTGATGCTCACCGAAACCGGCCAGCCGGTGCGGGCCAGCGACAACATCATGGTCACCCCGGATCACGGTATTCACGACTGCGGCCATATCGATATGGTGCTGGTGTGCGGCGGGGTGGGGGTGGCCAACGCCCGCAGCCGCAGCCTGCGCGCCTGGCTACAGCAACTGGCCCACCGCCGGGTCAAGCTCGGCGCCCTGTGCACCGGCAGCTACCTGCTGGCCGACGCCGGCGTGCTCACCGGCTACCGCTGCACCCTGCACTGGGAATACATGGCCGCCTTCAAGGAGGCCTTTCCGCAATTGGATACCAGCAACGCCCTCTACTGCATCGATCGGGATCGCCTCACCAGCAGCGGCGGCACCGTGCCCATGGACATGATGCTGCACCTCATCGAAAAGGAGCACTCCAGCGTGCTCAGCACCGCCATCTGCGACATGTTCCTGTGCGAGCGTATCCGCGAAGGCCAGGAAGAGCAGCGCGTGCCCCTGCGCCACCTGGTGGGCTCGGCCCAGCCCAAACTGGCCGAGGTGGTGGCACTGATGGAAGCCAACCTCGAAGAGCCCATCACCCTGGACGAACTGGCCCACTACGTGGGGCTGTCGCGCCGCCAGGTGGAGCGGCTGTTCCAGCGCCACGTGAAGTGCTCGCCCTCCCGCTACTACCTGAACCTGCGGCTCAAGCGGGCCCGGCAGCTGCTGCGCCAGACCTCCTATTCCATCATCGAAATCGCCACCGCCTGCGGCTTCGTTTCCACCCCCCATTTCAGCAAATGCTACCGGGAGAACTTCGGCGTGCCGCCCCGGGACGACCGCTGCGGCCGCTCCGCGCCCAAGGCCGAGGAAATCGCCCCGGTCATGCCCGAGCTGGAGCTCAACATCCGCCTGGATTCGGCCCGCGGCGAACCCACCTTCGCTTCGATCACCCTTTAAGGTTTGTTTCCCTTATCAACCCAAGGCCCCGCGACGGGGCCTTTTTCTATTCCGGTCGAATAAATTCGACCCTACAAACACTTCCCCGCATTTGTAGGGTCCACTTCAGTGGACCGTCCCGCCACCGGCGCCGGGGTTCGGTCGAATAAATTCGACCCTACAAACACTTCCCCGCATTTGTAGGGTCCACTTCAGTGGACCGTCCCGCCACCGGGGCCGGGGTTTGGTCGAATAAATTCGACCCTACAAACACTTCCCCGCATTTGTAGGGTCCACTTCAGTGGACCGTCCCGCCACCGGCGCCGGGGTTCGGTCGACTAAATTCGACCCGACAGACACCTCCATCCGTAGGGTCCGTTTCAACGGACCTTTCCGCCACCGGCGCCGGGGTTCGGTCGAATAAATTCGACCCTACAAACACTTCCCCGCATTTGTAGGGTCCACTTCAGTGGACCGTCCCGCCACCGGGGCCGGGGTTTGGTCGAATAAATTCGACCCTTGATGCCCCTACGGTATCCAGCTTTTCCCGCTTCCCACTTCCCGCTTTCACCCCCCACTTGTCTTTTCCCGACACCGTTTCTGAACAGTGACGTTTTTGGCTATGCGCTCGTCGCTTTCAGCCAGTGGACGGGGAGACCCGCGGGCTAGACTGCCCCTGAATCCGGTGAACTCGGTTCACCCGTCTAATAGATGCAAGGAAGGTCTGGCTATGCAAAGTGCAGCTGAAGTACACCAACAATCGATAGTGATCGACGGCCTGATTATCGCCAACTGGGGGCGCGAGCTGTTCGAAGACATGCGCCGCGGCGGCCTGACCGCCGCCAACTGCACCGTGTCGGTGTGGGAAGGCTTCCAGGCCACGGTGAACAACATCGCCGAGTTCAACCGCCATTACCGCGAGCATGGCGATCTGATCCGCCCGGTGCGCACCACCGCCGACATCCTCAAGGCGAAGGAAGAAGGCCGCACCGGCATCATCCTCGGCTTCCAGAACGCCCACGCCTTCGAGGATCAGCTGGGCTACGTGGAAATCTTCAAGCAGCTGGGCGTGGGCATAGTACAGATGGCCTACAACACCCAGAACCTGGTGGGCACCGGCTGCTACGAGCGCGACGGCGGCCTGTCCGGCTTCGGCCGCGAGGTGGTGGAAGAAATGAACCGGGTCGGCATCATGTGCGACCTGTCCCACGTGGGCGCCAAAACCTCGGAAGAAGTGATCCTGGCCTCCAAAAAGCCGGTGTGCTACTCCCACTGCCTGCCCGCCGGGCTCAAGGACCACCCGCGCAACAAGTCGGATGAAGAGCTGCGCTTTATCGCCGAACACGGCGGCTTTGTGGGCGTGACCATGTTCGCCCCCTTCCTGAAAAACGGCATCAACTCCACCATCGACGACTACGTGGAGGCCATCGGCTATGTGCTGGACCTGGTGGGCGAAGACGCCATCGGCATCGGCACCGACTTTACCCAGGGCCACGATCAGAACTTCTTCGAGTGGCTGACCCACGACAAGGGCTATGCCCGCCGCCTGACCCGGTTCGGCGAAATCATCAACCCCGAGGGCATTCGCACCATCGGCGACTTCCCCAACCTGACCGAGGCCCTGCTGCGCCACGGCTACTCCCCGCGCCTGGCGGAGAAGATCATGGGCGGCAACTGGGTACGTGTGCTCAAGGACGTCTGGGGCGAATAAGCAACATATAAAGGAAGCGAAGGAGATACCGCAATGTCAGTACATGCACCCGAAATGCCGATTGAAGTAGACGCCGACACCGGCGTTTGGACCACCGACGCCCTGCCCATGCTCTATGTGCCGCGCCACTTCTTCGTGAACAACCACATGGCCATAGAGGAAGAGCTGGGCCCCGAGCGCTACGCCGAGATCCTGTACCAGGCCGGCTACAAGTCCGCCTGGCACTGGTGCGAAAAAGAGGCCGAGTGCCACGGCATCAGCGGTGACGCGGTGTTCGAGCACTACATGAAGCGCCTGTCCCAGCGTGGCTGGGGCCTGTTCACCATCGAACAGCTGGACATTCCCGCCGGCACCGCCAAGGTGCGGCTGGATCACTCCGCCTTCGTCTACCAGTACGGCAAGGTGGACCGCATGGTGGACTACATGTTCACCGGCTGGTTCGCCGGCGCCATGGACCAGATTGCCCAGAGCCTGGGCTATCCGGTGCGCACCGTCGCACGGCAGACCCAGAGCGGCGCCCAGACCGGCTGCGACTACGGCCTGTTCGAGGTGAGCCCGCTGTAAGGCATGCTCAGGCGCTGGAAGGTGCAGCACGCCGACTCGCCGTAAACCCGTCCCTGGGGGCTCGGCGGCGGCATCCCTGCCGCCAACGGTCGGCTTGGCTGTCACCTTCCATCGCCTCGCATGCACAACGGGGGCAACATTATTTTCGGCGGGCCGCAGGCCCGGCATGTACTAGAGGATTCCAGGATGGGACAGTTCGACGCCTTGTTTCAACCCATGAACATCAACAAGCTCACCATCCGCAACCGGGTGGTGAGCACGGCCCATGCCGAGGTGTACGCCACCGACGGCGGCATGACCACCGAGCGCTACGTCAAATACTACGAAGAAAAGGCCAAGGGCGGCCTGGGCCTGGCCATTTGCGGCGGCTCCAGCGTGGTGTCCATCGACAGCCCCCAGGGCTGGTGGAGCTCGGTCAACCTTTCCACCGACCGCATCATTCCCCACTTCCAGAACCTGGCCGACGCCATGCACAAGCACGGCGCCAAGATCATGATTCAAATCACCCACATGGGGCGCCGCTCCCGCTGGGACGGCTACGACTGGAGCACCCTGGTATCGCCCTCCGGCATCCGTGAGCCGGTGCACCGCGCCACCTGCAAAACCATAGAGCCGGAAGAAATGTGGCGCATCATCGGCGACTACGCCCAGGCCGCCCGCCGTGCCAAGGAAGGGGGCCTGGACGGCGTGGAGCTGTCTGCCGTGCACCAGCACCTGATCGACCAGTTCTGGAGCCCGCGGGTCAACAAGCGTACCGACGAATGGGGCGGCACCTTCGAGGGCCGCATGAAATTCGGTATGGAAGTGCTCAAGGCCGTGCGCGCCGAAGTGGGCCCGGACTTTGTGGTGGGCATGCGCATCTGCGGTGACGAATTCCACCCGGACGGCCTCAGCCACGACGACATGAAGCAGATCGCCAAATACTACGACGACACCGGCATGGTCGACTTTTTCGGCGTCATCGGCTCCGGCTGCGACACCCACAACACCCTGGCCAACGTCATCCCCAACATGAGCTACCCGCCCGAGCCCTTCCTGCACCTGGCGGCGGGCATCAAGGAAGTGGTGAAGGTACCGGTGATCCACGCCCAGAACATCAAGGATCCCAACCAGGCCCAGCGCATCCTCGAAGGCGGCTATGTCGACTTTGTGGGCATGACCCGGGCGCACATCGCCGACCCGCACCTGATCGCCAAGATCAAGCTGGGCCAGGTGGACCAAATCCGCCAATGCGTGGGCGCCAACTACTGCATCGACCGCCAGTACCAGGGCCTGGACGTGCTCTGCATCCAGAACGCGGCCACCTCCCGCGAGCACATGGGCCTGCCCCATATCATCGAAAAAACCGACGGCCCCCTGCGCAAGGTGGTGGTGGTGGGCGGCGGCCCCGGCGGCATGGAAGCGGCCCGGGTGGCGGCCGAGCGCGGCCACAACGTGGTGCTGTTTGAAAAGGCGCCTGAACTGGGCGGCCAGATCACCCTGGCGGCCAAGGCGCCCCAGCGCGACCAGATTGCCGGCATCACCCGCTGGTACGCCCTGGAGCTGGCCCGCCTCAAGGTGGACCTGCGCCTGAACACCGCCGCCGACATGCCCGCCATCATGGCGGAAAAGCCGGACGTGGTGATCCTGGCGGTGGGCGGCACCCCCTTCATCGAGCAAAACCCCGAGTGGGGCGCGGCCGAAGGGCTGGTGGTGAGCAGCTGGGACATCCTCTCCGGCAAGGTGGAGCCGGGCAAGAACGTGCTGGTGTACGACACCATCTGCGAATTCTCCGGCATGTCGGTGGCCGACTACCTGGCGTCCAAGGGCAGCCTGGTGGAAATGGTGACCGACGACATCAAGCCGGGCGCGGCCATCGGCGGCACCACCTTCCCCACCTACTACCGCTCCCTGTACGAGCGGGAGGTGATCATGAGCTCCGACATGGCCCTGCACAAGGTGTACAAGGAAGGGGACAAGCTCATCGCGGTGCTGGAAAACGAATACACCGGCCAGAAAGAAGAGCGGGTGGTGGACCAGGTGGTGGTGGAGAACGGCGTCCGTCCGGACGAGCGGCTCTACTACGAGCTGAAGGGCGACTCCGTGAACAAGGGCCAGATCGACCTGGAAGCCCTGTACGCGGCCCAGGCCCAGCCGGCGCTGGCGCAGCACGGCCAGGGCTATTTGCTCTACCGCCTGGGCGACTGCGTGGCCCAGCGCAACACCCACGCCGCCATTTACGACGCCCTGCGTCTGTGTAAAGACTTCTGAGCCAAAGGGCCGGGGTAACCCCCGGCCCTGCCGAGGTGCCCGCTATGTTCGAGCCTGTGATCCCTTATCTGTTAGTGCTGGCCTTCGCCCTGGCCGCCATCGGCGCCGCACGCCGGGTGCGGCTGTGGCGCCGGGGCCAGTCCAGCCCCGTGCCCTTCTGGCAGGGGCTTGCCGCCATGCCGCGCCGCTACCTGGTGGACCTACACCACGTGGTGGCGCGCGACAAGTATATGTCCAACACCCACGTGGCCACCGGCGGCGGCTTTGTGCTGGCGCTGGTGCTGGTGGTGCTGGTGCACGGCCTGGGCCTGCACAGCGCCTGGCTGGTGTGGCCGCTGCTGGCGGCCAGCCTGCTGATGGCGGTGGGCGCGTTATTTGTATGGAAGCGCAGGCGCAAACCCGCCAGTGAGCTGCCCAACTCGCGCCTCTCGCGCGGGCCCTGGCAGCGGCTGCCGAAAAGCCTGCTGGCCTTTGCCCTGGGCTTTTTTATCGCCACCCTGCCGGCCGCGGGCATTTTGCCCGAAGGCACCGGCGGCGCCCTGCTGACCCTGCTGCTGCTGGCCCTGTGCACCTGGGGCCTGGGCGAGCTGGTGTTCGGCATGGCCTGGGGCGGCCCCATGAAGCACGCCTTTGCCGGCGCCCTGCACCTGGCCTTTCACCGTCGCCCGGCCCGCTTCGGCGGCGGCCGCGACACCGGCCTGAAGGCGCTGGATCTCACCGCCGACAAGCTGGGGGTGGAGAAGGTAACCGACTTCAAGTGGAACCAGCTGCTGGGCTTTGACGCCTGCGTGCAGTGCGGCCGCTGCGAGAGCAAGTGCCCGGCCTTTGCCGCCGGCCAGCCGCTCAACCCCAAGAAGCTGATCCAGGACATGGTGACAAGCCTCGCCGCCCAGGAAGAAGTGACCTACCGCGGCAGCCCGCACCCGGGCCAGGAAAACGCCGCCCGCACCGGCTGCCCCGACAAGCCGCTGGTGGAAAGCATGCTCGACAGCCAGACATTATGGTCCTGCACCACCTGCCGCGCCTGCGTGGAAGAGTGCCCCATGATGATCGAGCACGTGGACGCGGTGGTGGACATGCGCCGCTTCCTTACCCTGGAGCGGGGCCAGACCCCGGGCAAGGGCCAGGAAGTGCTGGAAAACCTGATCGCCACCGACAACCCGGGCGGCATGGCCCCCGCCAGCCGCAGCAACTGGGCCGCCGACCTCAACATTCCGTTGATGAAGGAAGTGCGCGAGGCCGACGTGCTGCTGTGGGTGGGCGACGGTGCCTTCGACATGCGCAACCAGCGCACCCTGCGTGCCCTGGTGCAGCTGCTGCGCGCCGGTGGCGTGGACCTTGCCTACCTCGGCAACGAGGAGCTGGACTCGGGCGACCTGGCCCGCCGGCTGGGGGACGAAGCGACCTTCCAGCGCCTGGCCAAGGCCAATATCCAGACGCTCGGCAAGTACCGCTTTAACCGCATCGTCACCGCCGATCCCCATTCGCTGCAGTGCCTGGGCACCGAATACGCGGAGCTGGGCGGCGACTACCGGGTGGAGCACCACAGCGAACTGCTGGCGGAGCTGCACCGGGCCGGCAAGCTCGCCTTTAACGGCGGCCAGAGCGGCAAGCTCACCTATCACGACCCTTGCTATCTCGGCCGCTACAACGGCGTGTACGACGCGCCGCGCTACCTGCTGGATCAGCTGGGCTTCGAGCGCAGCGAGATGGAGCGTAGCGGTTTCCGCTCCCGTTGCTGCGGCGGCGGCGGCGGGGCGCCGGTGACCGACATTCCCGGCGAGCGCCGCATTGCCGACATGCGCATGGACGACGCCCGGGCGGTGGACGCCGAGCTGATGGCGGTGGCCTGCCCCCAGTGCACCCTGATGATGGAAGGGGTGGTGGAGCCCCGGCCCCAGGTGAAGGACATTGCCGAGCTGCTGCTGGACGCCCTGGCCCAACCGGCCCAGGAGCAACCGCAGCGGCAAAAGGAGGAAGCCCATGTCTGACATTATTCGCAAGGATCCACGCCTGGCCTGGATCCGCCGCAACCGGCTGCACCCGCGCCACGCCGAGCTGAGCGGCCAGCCCCTGCGCGGCCCCAGCGGCCTGCTGCGCAAGAACCCGCGGCCCCAGTGGCAGCTTGGCCCCAGCGGCCTGCGCCGGCTGGACCGGATGAACCTGGCCGGCGGCGGCGAGGTGTCGCAGCTTTCCAAGAAGCGCAGCGAGCAGCCCAAGCTGCCCCTGCACAAGGTGGTGGAGCCCCAGGGCTACATTGCGGTGTGGCTGCCCCTTTCCGGCGGGCGCCTTACCGCCCACGGCAAGGACGTGCTGGGCCTGGCCCAGCAGTTGGCGGCGGCGCAGGCGCAAAGCACCGCCGTGCTGGGGGTGCTGTGCGGCGAGCTGAAAGAAGGCATTGCCGAGGCGGGGGTGGACCGGCTGCTGCAGCTGCACGGGGTGGAAGGCTACCAGCCGGAAGCCTGGACCCAGCTGTGCCGGCAGGTGGAGCGCGAGTTCAAGCCGCTGCACTGGTTGTTCCCCGATGCGGGCGAGTCCGCCGAGCTGGGCCGCCGGCTGGCGGTGGAGCTGGGCGAGCGCCCGGCCACCGGGGTGTGGAAGTGGGAAGGCGAGCACCTGATCGCCCGCACCGGCGCCGGCCACCAGGACGTGACGCGCCCCCTGTGCCGGCTGCTGCTGCTGCTGGAGGAATGCGCCTTGCCCTGCACCGATCACCGCTATGAGGCGAAACCGGTGGACTTTGAGCCGGAAGCCCTGCTGCGGGCCCGGGTGCGGGACGGCGGCCGGGTGGCGGTGGATCTCGCCGACATTCCCCTGGCCGAGGCCGAGTTCATCCTCTCCGCCGGCAACGGCGTGCACGACTGGGAGCAGTTCCACCGGGCGGCGACCCTGCTGGGCGCGGCCGAAGGCGCCAGCCGGGTGGCGGTGGACGACGGCTTTATGCCGCGCAACCGCCAGGTGGGCGCCACCGGTACCTGGGTGAGCGCCCGGGTGTACATTGCCGTGGGCATTTCCGGCGCCGTGCAGCACTTGCAGGGCATCGGCAAGGTGGAGAAGGTGGTGGCCATCAACCAGGACACCGACTGCGACATGGTAAAACGCGCAAGCCTGAGCGCCATCGGCGACAGCAGCGAAATTTTGGCGGCGCTGATGGCGCTGGTAGAGGCCCGGCCGGCCCAGGAGGTAAGCGATGCAGCCTGATCATTCCCTCAACATAGCGGTGCTGGTAAGCGAAGGCCGCCACCCGGTGTCGGGCCGCGCCCGCCGCGCCCTGCAGGACGCCAGCGCCCTGGAGCTGGGCTTTGCCCTGGGCGGCAAGCTCGAGGCCATTCACGCCGGCAGCCCGGCCCAGCCGGCGTTGCAGGACTACCTGGGCATGGGCCTTAACCGGCTGACGGTGCTGCGCCAGGGCCCGGACGACGACGCCCTGGAGCTGCTGGCTCCCTATCTTAACGAGCTGCAGCCCGACTTGCTGCTCACCGGGGTGCGCGCCGAGCAGGGGGAGGGCTCCGGCATGCTGCCCTACCTGCTGGCCGAACGCCTGGGCTGGCCGCTGGTGACCGGCATTGCCGCCATCGAGCGGATTGACGGCGACGAAGTGACCCTGCTGCAGGCCCTGCCCCGGGGCCAGCGCCGCCGCCTGAGCGTGCGCCTGCCCTTTGTGGCCAGCGTGGACGAAGCCGCCGCCAGCCCCCGTCAGCTGGCCTTTGCCAAGGCCCGGCGCGGCAGCATCAGCGAACAGCAGCCGGCCGCCCCCAAGCCCGACGCCGACCGCGCCGGCTGGACCCTGCAGGACGCCAAGCCCAGGCCCAAACGCCTGAAAGTGGCCAGCGCCAAAACCGCCGCCGACCGCTTCAAGCAGGCCACCGCCAAGGCACAAGGCGGCAAGGGGCAGATCATCCGCAACGACCCCCAGGCCGCCGCCAAAGCCATCTACGACCTGCTGGTAGAGGAGGGGGTATTGAGGAAGTAGGTTGGGTTGGGAGTTTTTGAGGTTGGTTTTGAAATAACAACGCCGGCGAAAGCCGGCGTTGTTTTTTGGGGGTATTTTGTTATCGAACGTGTCCTTGACAGCGGTTGAGGTCCAGTCTGTGTGGAGTTACCTTGTTACAAGGAATTACGAAAGCACCCTTCGTAACTTTGAATGAACATGATGAATTGAAATTTTTCCACCGAGGTGTTTCGTTGCTTTTATGAGGCCATTTGATTCAAAAACATCCAGAATATGTTCAATTAGACGTAAACTGGCCCCTGTTTTTTCAACTAATGACTGGTTGTCTAGTATATTTTCATTCACGATTAGAGCAGCGCACCGCTCTTTTAATAGATCGTAGTCTTTGATTTCAGATGAACAGTACTTCTCGTGACCATAATCTGTAACCTGAATATAACAACCGAACCGCTCTGACCCACCACCCATGTAATGGATTACGTCAAAGTACCCATCAGAACCCAAAATTTCTATTGATTCCAGGATTTGCTCCAACGTTAAGCCAAGTTCGTCAAGATCGGTAAAAATATTCTCCGGTTCGACGATATGTGAGTTTCTCTCTAAGTCATACGCTGCTGCTCGGCTCAAAACCAACGTGTCTACGTTCGACAAACCCTCAATAGTGCGAACTGTTTTTTGAATAAAATCTGGTGGATTACCAACGGGTGGCTTTTCGCGAACGTCAAAAACTGCAGCCAACACTCTTTTCAGCGGTTTTTCAAAATCAGCCAGTTCATCGACTCTCTCCCATAACGTTGACTTCAGTGCTTCTGGTACTTCACAACTGTCGATTACGACGGGAATGATTTTCGTACCTTTAGAGATACGCGAAACCATACTTGCGTTGAGTTCCTCTGATACCCATGGCTTGGAAACACTGTTTTTCGATAAAACAATGACTACAGCATGAGCATTCTTAAGTCCTTCTTCAAAGATTTTATCTACGAGGCTGTCACCAGGCAGCATTTCCCAACGATCTAACCATGCGTCAACACCATTTTCTCGAAGCCGAGTTGCAAATGCAGTCACGAACCGCTCTTTGTCTTCGCTGGCGTGACTGATGAAAACTTTCGGAGTCATAAGGTAACCTTTCCTTTTTATAGCGCGGTGCTCACCGGAAAATTAGAAGTGTAGAGAGTAATTTATCCATGCGCAGGCTTTGTTAAGCCATGGTATCTAGGTCTGCCTGTGTGTTGTACAAACCTTTATGGGTGCCATTAATAATTGATTTTAAGGATTCCCTTAGTTTTTTATACTTGTCATTCGTTTCAAAGTCAGCTGATGTAAGATGAGTAAAAAGGTTGTAAGGCTTATCTTTTGATGGTGACTCATTGAGATAGAAACCTTCAAAATCAGGGTTGTGAACAACTGTTTTAACTCGACCGTTAGTTGCATCTGCTAGCGCCCGGATATTTACGTTAATTGTCCACATGGCATTAGCAGCCCCATCTTTCCTGAATCTTGTATCTAGATCATGAACAGCTATAGCATTTGCGTTAAACTGATTAAATATCTTTATGAATGTAGGGATATTTGCTTTTCCTCTACAGTTGATTACGCAGTAACTCCCTTCTAGACCACTCTTTTCGATGATGTACTGATAAGCCAAATATTCGGTATCACCCTCAACCAATATAGCATTAGGGTAAAAAAAGAACTCGTTAACTGTCGGGCAGCAACGATTTAGCATCTTTAGATTGTCTTTCTCATCGGGGCTGAATTGTGCGTTATCTGTCTGGAAGTAAAAAACACCTTGCTGGCTATTCGATATTTTGATAAGTGTAGTGTGGTCTTGCGTGAGATCAATAAACACTGGAGAGTGAGTAGTACATATTACTTGCCATCCATCTAAGTCCGCTAGCGCATAAATAGCTTTTCTTGCAGCCCTAATTATAGAAGGATGCAGGTTTATCTCTGGTTCATCAATCAGTAACACTTTTGGCGTTTCATCTTGAATTACTTTGGTGCCCTTTTTATACATTCCCTCGCTACACAAGGCATTCACTGCAGACCATAAAAAAGCCCTTTTTAAACCAGTTCCCTGATGTTCTAAAGATGACGGGTGATTACTGGTTTTAATGAAGAATTTACTACCATCCTTAATCGCATCTTCTGCTTTAAATTTTCCGACGCCGGTTTCAAAACTGACAGTGGCACCTTGAAACAACTTATTTAACTCTGACTCTATTTTGTTGTTTAGTTGTCCAATGCTTCCAGACAGTTCTTTATCTACTTCTTTAGCAAGTTTTTCAATTTCTGCGACAATGCCAGCCACCTTGCTCTTATCATCTTTTAATTTCTTGGCAGCATTTTTTGATGCTAAGTCCTTTACTACTTTTTCCAAAGCATCATAGCCATCATTTGGGTTTAATCGTATTGGTATTGGCAATCTACTTTGCAGTAACGTGTTCCAGCCACCTGCGCCCCCCTTCTTCCAATCATTTGTCTTGTTACTGAAACTATATTTCACACCACTTTCATCTGGTGTTGCCCAACGAATTTGAAATTTTGCACAGTCACCAAACTCAGGGTCATTTTGTAAGTACCACTCTTGTCCTAAAGTATCGATATCATTCTGAGTAACATCATTAAAAACGCCTGTAATGATCACCGGTGTATTAGCATTCCGACCGTGAAAGTGATCCAAGCTTAAAGCACTTCCCATTGAAACATAGGCTTCGTATGCATCTAGAATTGTAGACTTGCAACTGTTATTTGGACCGACTAAAACGACGATGTTGTCGATGAGTATTTTTATTTCATCCTTGATGCCTTTGAAGTTTGATATTAGTAGTGCAGATAATTTCATAGAAATATCCTTATTGATAGGGCTTGACGACCAAATAACCGGCGACAGACGTGAAGCGACCTTTTACACTACACTGGCGCAGCCAGTACGTAAAGCCGCGCAGCGGTTGGTGAATTTCATGGCTTTGTTATGCATTTTTACCAGCCTCTAATTGAGCGTAATTTTGTCTGCAATGATGCCGATAACTCGCCAAGACCTTCACTATTTGGTAGATAGCGGATATAACGTATATGCCGAAGGTCAAAAGGAACATCCTGCTCTGACTGTGTGATAAGAATCACATCTTTACCGATCGCATGAGCAATGCCAGCCTCGTAAAAAACATTAGGATTTTTCCCCGAACAGTCACATATTACAACTTTAGCTCTAGCTATTATGTTTACGATATCTTGGATTATTGTGTGGTGCTCCCATATATCATCAGCTCTCACACACGAGAAGCCTATGGAAGTGACTGATTGTTGAAGAACTGAGTATATGGGATTAAACTCCGCCCCAAATGGCATCATGATGGAAACAAGATTCTCATCTTGAGAGTAAGCCGCTTCTAACGAAAAAACCTTTGGACTGACGGATCTTTTTTGTTGGTTTTGTAATAAAAGCTTATACAGATCAACGTCGCAAACAGACCAACAGGTATGCGATAAACCAAACCGCCCTAATCGTAACTCTACTGAATGGCCTTCTAGCTCAGCATTTGAAATTGGCTGAATGCTATTGTCGATGGCATACTGGATGGATATTTCAGAGTGCCCCAAAGTGACATTTGTAATATACGCCACCCTTGCATATTGAGGCCCGTCGCCTCCGGTTTCAGTCACTAAAAGTGCAGGATATTCCTTTAATTTAGCAATATCGAGCGTACCGTTTGAATAGAATCTGTTGCCAACAGGATCTTCTTCTCTTATATACACTCGGCTCATTGATAACCTTCCGCCTGAGTCCGGCCACCCTTGATAAGAAACTAGTAAATGAAACATATCTCTATCTAATCCCCTTGCAGCTCAATATTCGCTCTGCATAACGCTTAAATCAGCCGACACGTCCAAGTGCGGCTGCATTTACTTGTTATGAGGTGAGCCTCTTTTACTAACAATTTCAACACTGTCAAGAAACTTATTTAAAATTGCCGTCGTGAAATCTAAACCTGGATGGCCCGGGAGAGGACTCTCCACCTTACCGCCTTTAGCTGGTTTAGAAACATATTCGAATGCTCCTTTAGTTAAAGCTTCTCTAACATCGGTTTTATAGCCTTCTGTATTGTTACTGCCAGCAACCCTTATTCGCATAAACCCGACGATATAATGCTGTAGTCGCGACGCCTCGCCCACATGTAGACGGTAGATTGCCATTAAGATAGAAAAAGTTAACGTATAGATCGCTAAGAATGTATAAAGAACAGCATTAGGTATTTCAAACTTTAGATCTGATATAGGGACAAGTGCCGGATACATTAAAGCAAAAAACAGAATAGCAACTAACGCCATCGTTAAAACCAGAACAATACTGAGGATACGCCGAGCCGAAGATGAATTTTCCTGCTCCATTTTCGTACATCGCTCCATAGCGTCCTCTATGTTTTGGATTTCTGTCTCTATTGATGTACTCATTATTCCCATGGCCTCATAACGCCCGGCTCACGTGCCGGTTTGGAGCCGCGAAGCAGCGGAAAATCGGTCGCTGTGCAGCCGATTGTTATGCGGCATTCCGCTCATCTGTCCGGCGCAGCGAACATCAGCCTGCCGATCAGCCATACAGACTTGCCAAAATTATGAATAAGCTGCTCGCCCTGCCGCAAGTACGATGCAGCTTGATCGATTCCAGCAAGCTCCAACGCCTCTCCAATTTTTGATCCAGTGGGGTGAGCGTCACCAACCCGCATGTCGTAAACACCAACAATGGGGCCGAAGACCTTTCGGGCTTTCTCTACTCCAACTTTT
Organism: Zobellella endophytica; assembly: GCF_003012775.1. Lineage (GTDB taxonomy): Bacteria > Pseudomonadota > Gammaproteobacteria > Enterobacterales > Aeromonadaceae > Oceanimonas > Oceanimonas endophytica. Next base: position 135,370 of record NZ_PXYG01000001.1, read on the forward strand.
TGCGAAAGAATATCTTGCAGAAGCTTGTTCGAACCCAATTTTTTCTTGTCTACGTGAGTTGAAATTTTACGTAACTCTCGAATATTGAGCCTATCGGAGAACACGCGAACAACCTCTTTAGCCAACCTCAGCAAAGAACTCTGATCAGTACTTGCAAACCGTGAGATCTGCTGCATAGAAACATGGTCGTCTATGTCGTGATTGAATAGAGCAACGCCGAACTCTTGCTGAAATCCAGCTTCTAGTATTCGCATTACCCCAAATAGTTTCTCTTCAGCTGCATGGGTAGATGCAGGTTGCGCTTTCACCTGAGACGCCAATAGCTCACTCGAAACTTTTCCCTCAGGCACAACATTGTGAGCGGCCCACACGTGCTGCTCCCAAGCCGCGAGGCGAGCAACGTCGTAGGCGTATACTGTGATCAAATCAGAAGTATTGATGCCAAAGTGTGTCGAGTATCCGGACGTTGATGAAATACCGCCAGTTTCTGAGGTATACCATTTAAGCGAAAAACCACGGTGATTTAGAAGGTCACCAACCACGCTGGAGCGGAACCAGAGCCATCGACCTACATCTTCATTGTTAAGGTGCGTAGAAGCCAGTCTGGTGCCGTCGGTCTCAACGATAAATTGAGGGAGGGTATTGTCTTTGTCCCCACGCACCCGAAGGCTTCGGTCTTGGTGGTCGATCCATTCATCGCGCCAGAACTCACCCTCTACACGAATTCCCTCATATCCAGAGCGATTTCCTTTAGTGCTTTCACAATCTGTATTTTCGTCACTCTCCGGCCCCATCACCGGAGCATCTTCTTCCTCATCAACATCTGTTCTCCAAGCACGAAACGCAGCCCAACTCCCTCCAAAGATATCGTTCAAGCTGTTAATTCGGAGTTCAAACCTGCCGTCATCTCTTTCCTCTTGATGGTTCTCAAGAGTTGAGTAATCAGTCCCCTCAATTGAAGCGACATGTTCGACTCTTTGTCGGTAAGAGGAGATCCGGAGAGAAAGCCCCCGTGCCGCGAGATAGTCCATTAAAAACTCTCGCTTGATTTCGATGAGGCGGTGACTTCCATCTTCTTCAAGCTCCTCGCGGGCTACCACCACGAAGTTCTCTTCCGGTCTAACCCAATTTGTGCCCTCTTTGATAAGGCGAAGCGCCACTACAAGATCGGGATTCAAAATCCATTTCTTTCCACCTACTACTGGTTGGGGGTGCTCAAAAACGAGCTCTACTCCAATAGGTTCCTTGTCGTTGTACTGATATTGTTCGATTGTTGCGTAATAACCATCTTCATACGCATACGGTTCAACAGTGTGTCCAATGCCAATATCACTCCAACTTAGTTGTTCTGCTTGTTCACGGTGCTCCGGAGGGAAAGTAACTGATCCACAAGCAAAGCAATCGCAGACATACCCCACCTGAGTCGATCTTCCCTTCTCATCATTGCAGAATGCTCGTAAAGGCACCCAGGTGGCCTTTGAGAAGGTCCGACGAGTTTCCTTTGTAAGGAGAATCCAATCTTTATTCATGATCATGACCTCGTCGCGGGGACGATCTGGTGATTCCGTTTCAGTGCCGCATAACGCGGAGCTAACCAGCGGAAAGAGCGCAGCTTTTTGCGTCTGGTTGAGCGATTGGTTATGCGCCTCTACTCGATGCTAATGTTCTCTAAAGCAGCCCAACCGGTTTTACCCTTGCAAGGCCCTTCCATCATTTGGACCTTTTGCCACATATCGATGCCGAATTCTTGAACGGGCTTTCCATTCAGAGTTATGGGCGTGCCGGCAATTGCCATGCAGACGTGCTCTGATTGATCAGATGCGACTTGAACAGTCGGTTTTCCTACAACCAAAACAGCTCCGCCCTTAGCATTTTTCAGGACGTGCCGTCTCTCTGCTGGCGAGGTGGCATTGTTATAGTTGATAATTACGCTCCCGCTGTTTGAGCCAAAAGCGGGGCTTTGATTTCCCTGTGTAGATACCCCTTGAGATTGAGCCTGAAACGGCGGCAACGCGATGAACAACCCCAAAATTGATGCTAAAGAACCCCATAAGCCAAATTTCATGGCGAAACTCATCCTTTTGTATTGATTAAACAGACTGCGCATAAATTTCCTTCACGCATAACAATTTGTATATCGAGACAGCTCGTTTTCACTCATAAGACCAGCTATCTACTCCAAGTGTAATCTATTGATTCTCATTGTTTTATCGAGTAATGGGGTCAGGTCTTGCCTTTTGCCCTTCTAATTAGAGCTGGTAGCAAAGAACAAGAGCTGCACCCACGCTGAACCTTTTTTAGGTCATAACTGCCTTCCTGAATGCTGCTGCAGATATTGCATCAAAGAGATCCTTGCCTTGGGCAAAATCCACGCTACCGCCCGTCGCGGTTTTCAGGTTTAAGCGCATCCCTGCTTTCCTAGTTTGAGTCCATTCTTGTCGCGTCATGGTGAAAAGGCAATGACAAAGGGCGCATTTTGCGAGGCGTTTGTTGGAGTTTGGTGTTGTTTGGTTAAGTTTTGTACGGTTTGGTGGGGTGGGGGCTCAGGCGTGTCTGCAGACTAAGCGCCGTTGTCCGGGGTGGTGCGGCTTGCTCTGGTTCCCCGCCTTCGCGGGGAAGACGGGGTAATGTGGAGTGATGGGGGAGTGGCCGGTGTGGGATGGGGGCTCTTCGGTTGGTGCTGGTGGTGTTTGAGGGGGCGCCTGGTTCCCCGCCTTCGCGGGGATGACGGGGGGAGTGCGGAGATGATGGGGGAGTGCGGGGCGACGGGGAGTGCGGGGATGACGGGGGAGTGGAGGATGCCGGGTGTTGGGGCCTTACCCTGGCGCGCAGTGCACCATAACAATGCATTAACATCCTAAATGGGCTGATTTGAAGTATTCATTTCTTTTATGGCGGGCGGGGTTCTAGCATCGGGGTTATGCGCTAAACCGGTGTTTCTCGGCGCAGCAACCATCAGCTACAAGGAAGGAGTCTTACCATGCAAATGCCCAACACCCTCAGCATCCCCAACGGCGAAAAAGTCCGCGGTATGTTCTCCCGCGAGGAGATGCTCTCCCGCCAGCAAAAGCTGCGCCAGTACATGGCCGCCAACGATGTTGATGCGGTGCTGTTCACTTCCTACCACAACATCAACTACTTCAGTGATTTTGTGTACTGCCGTTTCGGCCGCGACTACGGCCTGGCGGTCACCCAGGACATCCACACCACCATCACCGCCAATATCGACGGCGGCCAGCCCTATCGCCGCAACGCCCTGGGCGACAACCTGGTGTATACCGACTGGCAAAAAGACAACTTCTTCCGCGCCGTGCAGCAGCTGATCGGCGGCGCCCGGCGGGTGGGGGTGGAGTTCGATCACTTCAGCCTGCAAAACCTGGACAAGCTCAAGGCCGCGCTGCCCGAGGCCGAGTTGGTGGACATCGGCGTGCCCACCATGAAGATGCGCATGATCAAGTCGGCGGAAGAAATCGCCCTTATCAAGCAGGGCGCCCGGGTGGCGGACGTGGGCGGCGCCGCCATTCGCGATGCCATCGCGGTGGGCGTGCCGGAGTATGAAGTGGCCCTGGCCGGCACCCAGGCCATGGTGCGCGAAATTGCCCGTACCTTCCCCCATGGCGAGCTGATGGACACCTGGGTGTGGTTCCAGTCCGGCATCAATACCGACGGCGCCCACAACCCGGTCACCAGCCGCAAGATAGAGGCCGGCGACATCCTCAGCCTGAACACCTTCCCGATGATCGGCGGCTACTACACCGCCCTGGAGCGGACCCTGTTCAGCGAATACGCCTCCGACCGCCACCTGGAGTTGTGGGAGATCAACTGCAAGGTACACCGCCGCGGCCTGGAGCTGATCAAGGCCGGCAACCGCTGCTGCGACATCGCCGCCGAGCTGAACGAGATCTTCGCCCAGCACGACGTGCTGCAATACCGCACCTTCGGCTATGGCCACTCCTTCGGCACCCTCAGCCACTACTACGGCCGCGAGGCGGGGCTGGAGCTGCGGGAAGACATAGACACGGTACTGCAGCCGGGCATGGTGGTGTCCATGGAGCCGATGATCATGCTGCCCGAAGGGCTGCCCGGCGCCGGCGGCTACCGCGAGCACGACATCCTGGTGATCAGCGAAAGCGGGGTGGAAAACATCACCCGCTTCCCGTTCGGCCCCGAGTACAACATCATCAAGGGCTGATAACAGGGCCCATCCCCGCGCCGGGGATGGGCTTTTTCGTTTTAATCGCTGCACCCCAAGGGTCGGGCCCCGGCAGCCCGATGCAGCAATAAGGAGCAGTGATTGACTACGCCGCCTGCAGCGCAATGGAGAGCGTGGCAGCTTGAAAATGGGAGGTACCAACGGGTTACCCAAGGGGCTTGTCTGGTATCTTGTGGTTAATGAGAACAGCTTGTTTCGAGCAGTTCTAAGGAGTTGGACGTCATGGTTCTCAATAATGGCCCATTGAAGGGCATTAACCCCTATATCATGTTTATTTCCCTGCTGATCACGGTGGGGCTGATCGGCTTTGCGCTCATCTATCCGGGTGAGTCCGCCGGCCTGGTCGATACCGTCAGAACGGTGATCACCCTGTCCGCCAACGCCTGGTACGTGCTGCTGGCGGCCCTGTTCCTGGTGTTCTGCATTTGGATCGCCTGCAGCAAGTACGGAAAAATCCGGCTGGGGCGGGACGATGAAAAGCCGGAGTTCGGCTATTTTGCCTGGTTCGCCATGGTTTATGCCGCGGGCCAGGGCATCGGCATCATCTTCTGGTCCATCGCCGAGCCCATGTTCCATTTTTCCGGCGGCTCGCCCTTTTCTCCCGCCACCGGCAACCAGGAAGCCGCCGCCTCGGCCATGGCCATCTCTTTCTTCCACTGGGGGCTGAACGCCTGGGCCATTTATTGCGTGGTGGGGCTGTCGCTGGCCTTTATCTGCTACCGGCTGAACAAGCCGCTCAGCATTCGCTATACCCTCTACCCCCTGTTCGGCGACAAGGTCACCGGCCGCTGGGGCGTGCTGATCGACGTGATTGCCGTGTTCGCCACCCTGTTCGGCATCGCCACCTCCCTCGGCATGGGCGCGCAGCAAATCAACGCCGGCCTGTCGGAAATCTGGGGCATTCCGCAAAGCCCGGGCGTGCAGCTGGTGCTGATTGTGGTGATCACCCTCTGCGCCCTCATCTCCGTGCTCACCGGGCTGAAGAAGGGGGTCAAGTACCTGTCCATCGGCAACATGTGGCTCACGGTGCTGCTGCTGGTGTTTTTCTTCGCCTTCGGGCCCACGCTGTACATCCTTAAAACCTTCTTCGCCGGCACCTTCGACTACCTGACCCAGCTGCTCAGGTTCAACTTCTATATCGAAACGCCCCCCCATGCGGTAACCGATGCCGAGGCCAGCTGGAAAGGCATGTGGCAGGGCTGGTGGACCGTGTTCTACTGGGGCTGGTGGATGTCCTGGGCGCCCTTCGTGGGGGTGTTTGTGGCGCGGGTGTCCCGCGGCCGCACCATCCGGGAATTTATCTGGGGCGTGGTCGGGGTGTCTTCGCTGCTGTCCTTCGTCTGGCTGGCGGCCTACGGCGGCACTGCGCTCTACCTGGATCTGTTCGAGAATGCCGGTATCGCCGCCGTGGTAAACAGCGACGTGGCCAAGGCGCTCTACGCCACCTTCCAGGGCATGGATCTGGGCGGCCTGTCCACCCTGGCGATGATCGTCGGCACTATCATGGTGGCCACCTATTTCATCACCTCGTCCGACTCCGGCACCCTGGTGCTCACCACCATCATGAGCGAAGGGGACGAACATCCGCTCAGCCGGCACCGGGTGATCTGGGGCGTCATGCAGGGCGTGGTGGCGGCGGTGCTGCTGTTTGTGGGCGGCGAGGCGGCGCTGAGTTCGCTGCAAACCGCCTCCATCGCCGCGGCCCTGCCGTTTTCCCTGATCATGCTGCTGATGTGCGCCGCCCTCTATAAGGGGGTCAGGGCCGAACACAAGAAAATAAGCGACGCCAGCCTGTATGGCGCGGCCATAGTTAACTCCAAAGAGGTATGAAGTCATGGTTAACCTGGAATTGATGGACTGGCAAACCTACGCCGCCAGGGTCAAGGATGGCAATGCGGTCATCATGCTGCCGATAGGCGCCATCGAGCAGCACGGCCCCCATATGTCGATGAACCCGGACGTGCTGATCCCCAAGGCCATTTCCGAAGGGGTGGCCGGCAAGTCGAGTGCCATCCTGGTGGCGCCGCCCATCTCCTACGGCTACAAGTCGCAGGTCAAGTCCGGCGGCGGCAACTTCTTTCCCGGCACCACCTGCATCAACGGCAAAACCCTGATCGACGTGGTCAAGGACGTGCTGGTGGCCTATGCCCGCCACGGCAACCGCAAGTTCGTGTTGGTGAACGGCCATTTCGAAAACTCCATGTTCCTGGTGGAGGGCATCGATCTGGCCCTGGAGCACCTGCGCCACGAGGGCATCCAGGCCCAGGTGATGCTGCTGTCCTACTGGGACTACGTCACCCAGGACACCATTGAAACCGTGTTCCCCGACGGCTTTACCGGCTGGGACGTGGAGCACGGCGGCGTGCTGGAAACCTCGCTCATGCTCCACCTGCACCCGGAGTGCGTGAACATGGAGAAGGTGGTGCACCACCATCCGGCCACCTTTCCGCCCTACGACATCTTCCCGCCGGAGCCGAGCTGGGTGCCGTCTTCCGGCACCCTGTCGTCGGCCAAAAACGCCAGCGAGGAATACGGCCGGCTGCTGTTCAACGTCTGCGTCGAGGGCATTTTCGGATCGGTGTCGGAACGTTTTATCTGAGCATAAAACGCCCATCGGGTAACCCATGGCAGGCCACCGCGGGTGGCCTGCCCCATGTGATGTACGGGGGGCTGCGCATGCATGCCGCTATTAGCGAGATAAAAAAAGGCCGCCACCGGCCGGGCGACACCCTGGTGGTGAAGGGTTGGGTAAGAACACGGCGGGATTCCAAGTCCGGGCTGTCCTTTATCAATTTGTACGACGGCTCCTGTTTCGACAGCCTGCAGGTGGTGGCGCCCGAGCGCCTGGGCAACTACCGGGCCGAGGTCACCCGGCTCACCACCGGCTGCGCCCTGGTGGTAAAGGGGCAACTGGTGGCGTCGGTGGGACAGCAGCAGGCGCTGGAGCTGCTGGCCGAGGAGGTGACGGTGGTCGGCTGGGTCGACGACCCCGAGAGCTACCCCATGGCACCCAAGCGCCACAGCATCGAATATTTGCGCGAGCACGCCCACCTGCGGCCGCGCACCAACGTGATCGGCAGCGTGGCCCGGATAAGAAACTGCATCTCCCAGGCCATTCACCGCTTTTTTGATCAGCAGGGCTTCCTCTGGGTGGCTTCGCCCATCATCACCGCCTCCGACTGCGAAGGGGCGGGGCAGATGTTCCGGGTGTCCACCCTCGATCTGCAGGAGCTGCCGCGGGATGAGCAGGGCCGGGTCGACTTTGGTCAGGACTTTTTCGGCAAGGAGACCTTCCTCACCGTGTCCGGCCAGCTCAACGCCGAGGCCTACGCCTGCGCCCTGAGCAAGGTGTATACCTTCGGGCCCACCTTCAGGGCCGAAAACTCCAACACCAGCCGCCACCTGGCCGAGTTCTGGATGGTGGAGCCGGAAGTGGCCTTTTCGGATCTGGACGACAGCGCCCAACTGGCCGAGGCGCTGCTCAAGGCGATTTGCCGGGCGGTGCTGGCCGAGAGCGTCGACGATCTGCGCTTTCTCTCCGGCTATGTGGGCGAGGATCTGCTGGCCCGGCTGGATCAGCTGGCCGGCATGGACTTTGTGCATATCAACTACACGGAGGCGGTGGCCATTCTGGCGCAGGCGCCGCGCGAGTTCGAGTTTCCGGTGTATTGGGGGGCGGACCTGTCTTCCGAGCATGAGCGCTACCTCACCGAGGAGCACTTCAAGAGCCCGGTGGTGGTCAAAAACTACCCCAAGGACATCAAGTCCTTCTATATGAAGGTCAACGACGACGGCACCACCGTGGCCGCCATGGACGTGCTGGCGCCGGGCATCGGCGAGATCATCGGCGGCTCCCAGCGCGAGCACCGGCTGGAGGTGCTGGATGCGCGAATGGCGGAGCTGGGCATGAAGCCCGAGGATTACGAATGGTACCGCCAGCTCCGGCGCTACGGCACCGTACCCCACGCCGGCTTTGGCCTGGGCCTGGAGCGGATGGTGGCCTACGTCACCGGCCTGGGCAACGTCCGCGACGCCATCCCCTTCCCAAGAACCCCGCGCAACGCCAGTTTCTAACGCCAGGCGTCGGCCCCCGCCGGCGCCTCCCGCCTGTTATTTCGTCACTCCCGTGTTTCCTCCGTCACTCCTGCCAAGGCGGGCGTCCAGCCGTGTCTGCAAGCACACTCCGATCAGTAACAACTCATTAACATTTCAAATGATCTGATTTGAAGTATTCATTTCTGTTATGCCCGGCGGGGCCCTAGCATCGAAGGCGTACGCTAAACCGGGAATTTACCTATCCGGTTATGCAAGGGCGGTAGAAGGAGTGGTTACCGCCTGCCTACTTCTGGTGAGGCCGGCCAGGCCGGTGGAATCAGGGAACTTAAACCAGCCTCGGCAGAGGCTGCTCGAAGAGGTAGAAAACATGTTGATGCAATCCTGGACCATGGAATGGTTTGCCTATCTTAACGCCATCATCCTCGCCTGGGCCGTGCTGGCCTACGGCTACCGGCAGTATGTGCGCAAAGACCACCGCCGTGGCTGAACGGCCGGGCCAACACACGTTAAAGGGAACTTGAGATGGAAAATTACCAGTGGTTGAACTGGGCCCTGCTATTGGGCTCGTTCGGAATATTGATCTTTATCGGCTATCTCTCCAGCCGGGTGGTGAAAGACAGCGACGAAACCGGCTTTCTGGTGGCCGGGCGCAGCCTGGGGCCCTTTGTGGGCGCCGGCACCATAGTGGCCACCGGCTTCAGCGGCTGGGGCTTTATGGGCTCGCCGGGGGTGGCTTACGAGTTCGGCTCCATCGAGGTGCTGGGCAACTTCTTCTTCGCCCCGGCCATGGTGATTGCCGTGCTCTACTTCGCCGGTTTTCTGCGCCGCCGGGCCGACGAGCTGGGCAGTTGCACCATTCCCGAATACGTGGCCCAGCTGCACGGCGGCGGCGCCCTGCTGGAACGCTGGGTCAAGGGGGTGGCGGCGGCCATTACCATAGTGCTGCTGCTGGTGTTCCTCACCAGCCAGATCAAGGCGGTGGGGCTCTTGGGCGCTTCCTGGCTCGGCATAGGCTTAAGCGAGAGCGCGCTGCTGATGATCTCGGTGATCATCCTCTACACCATGCTCGGCGGCCTGGCCGCGGTGGCCTGGACCGACACCCTGATGGTGGCGGGCATGGGCATCGGCGCCCTGGTGATGATGGTGCAGGTGTTCACCGACGTCAGCCCCATGGAAATGGTGGAGCGGCTCAACGCCATCGATCCCCAGTTGCTCAACCCCACCACCTCGGCGCCCTACGGCGAGAGCCGGGGCTCGGTGTTCCTGGTGCTGCCCTATGCCTTTTTGTTCACCGCCGTGCTGCCCTATATGGCGGTGCGTTTCCTGGCCTTCAAACCCACGGTGAAAATGCACCAGGTGGCCATTTGGGTGGCGCCCATGGGCTGCCTGCTCAGCCTGGTGCCCATCGTCGGCCTGTATGTGCGGGTGGCGCACCCGGAGCTGGCCGAGCCGGATCAGGCCATGCCGGTGTATTTGGCCAACTTCCTGCACCCGGCCCTGGCGGGGGTGATCACCCTGTTCATCCTGTTCGCCATGAAGTCCACCGCCAACTCGCTGCTGCACACCGTGTCCAGCGCCGTCTCCCACGATCTGCGCACCGCCCTGTTCCCGCACAGCCGGGCCTCGGGCGCCCGCATTTTGTGGATCAACCGCATCTGGGTGGCCATTCTCGGTTTTGTCGGCTTCCTGATGATGCTGTACGCGCCGCCCTTTATGCTGTCCTGGCTCGGCATCCTGGGCTCCGGCACCTTGCTGGCGGTGATGATTGGCCCGGTGTTCATCTCCGCCTTCTGGCAGGGCAACGGCTACGGCGCCCTGGCCGCCATGTTCACCGGTCTGGTCACCAGCGGCGGCTTCCTGCTGTTCACCAAGGTCGGCTGGGTGGAAGGCCCGCTCTACGGCTGCCTGGCCTCCGGCCTCACCTATGTGCTGGTGAGCAAACTCACCTCGGGCCAGCGCACACCGCGCCGCGCCACCGCCTGAACAGGGAAGGGGGAGTCAATTTGGGCGCCGCAAGGCGCCCTTTTTCATGTTCAAGCGTGGGAGTTATTCGCGAGGGCGGGATGGTCCATTGAAATGGACCCGACGGTACACCCGGCATCCACCGTAGGGCCGAATTTATTCGACCGAACACGGCGTCGGTGGCGGGATGGTCCATTGAAATGGACCCGACGGTACACCCGGCATCCACCGTAGGGTCGAATTTATTCGACCGAACACGGCGTCGGTGGCGGGATGGTCCATTGAAATGGACCCGACGGTACACCCGGCATTCATGTAGGGCCGAATTTATTCGACCGGGTTGGCTGCACCGTTACAACGAAAGCCCGATCATCAGGTAGATCATGGCCGACAGCAAGGCGACCACCAGGGCATAGGGGATCTGGGTCTTGATATGATCGATATGGTCCGAGGCCGCGCCCGTCGATGCCAGTATGGAGGTGTCGGAGAGGGGGGAGCAGTGGTCGCCAAACACGCCGCCGCCCGCCACCGCCGCCACGGTGGCGTAGATGAGGGGGGTTATTTCATTGGCGCTGAAGCTGAAGGCCAGGGGGGCGGCCAGGGGCATCATAATGGCGAAGGTGCCCCAGGAAGTGCCGGTCGAGAAGGCGATAATGGCGGCAATCAAAAAGGTCAGCATCGGCAGCAGGGCCGGGGTCAGCCAGGACTGGGTGGCTTCTATAATGAATTTCGCCGTGCCCATGTCCTTGGACAGCTGGTTCAGGGCATAGGAGAACGCCAGGATGATAATGGCCGGCATTACGCCTTTCATGCCCGAGGTGGCTGTTTTCATAATATCGTTGAACGGAATGCCCTGGAATCTCATGACGATGCCGGACACCACGGCGGCACACAGAAAGGCTTCCATGGTTTTTGCCGAGCCCATGCCGATAAAGGTGCCCACCGCCACGCCGATAACGATAAAGACCGGCAGGAAAAAGTTCAGCAGCAGCCCGGTGCCGGCGCTTTCATGGGGCTTGATGTCGGTCAGCTCTTCTCCCATCAGCGGATCGGCGCCGTCCCGCAGTACCTTTCCCTGCTCCTGGGCCCTTTTTTCCGCGGCGCGCATGGGGCCGAAGTCCGGAACAATCTTGAGGATGACCAGCCCGACCATGGCCACGGCCAGCAAGGCATAGGTATTGAACGGAATGGAGTGCACAAAAACGCTCATCGCCTGCTCGGCATTTTCAATGGGGCCGATGCCGATCAGCAGCCCGGCAATAAACACCGCCCAGCCGGTAATGGGCACCAGCACGCTCACCGGGGCGGAGGTCGAGTCGGCAATATAGGCCAGCTTTTCGCGCGACACCCGGAATTTATCGGTTAACCCCCGAATGGTGGAGCCGACGAACAGCGGGCTGAAGTAGTCGCTGAAGAACACGAACATGCCCATAAACCAGCCGACCAGCTGCACTTTTACCCGGGTCAGGGCTTTCTTTTCTACCCAGAGGGTAAAGTTGCGTATCGCCCCTGTGCGCTGGAAGAAGGCGATGACCACGCCGATAAACAGCTCCAGCAGCAGTATCCAGGAGAAGCTGGTGGTGCCCAGCGAGTTTTTCAGCAGGGTAGGGAAGCCCAACAGGCCGCTGCCCATGGCCAATACCCCCACAAAGCAGGCCACCGCCAGGGAGAAAACCGTATTCCGGGTAATAAAGGCCAAAATGATGGCGATGGTTGCCGGCAGTATCGAAATGGCTCCCAGGTGTTCCATGTTGTCCATAGCAAAGTATCCTTGTTTATCCTGTGAAAAGGTCCTGGAGTCGGTTTACGATCGTAAACCGGCTCTTATCTTTCGTCTTTCGCGCGGTGTTTTTCCCAGTTTGAAACGAGCTGGAAGCCAAGGCGGCGCACCGGTTGCGGCGGCATCCAGCTGGCCTGCCCGAACAGCCGGGCGATGTCCGGAACGGTTTCCCCCAGGGCCTGTCTGGCCAATAGCTCTCCCAGCAGGGTGCCCTTGACCACACCGCCGCCATTGCAGCCGGCCGCCACATGGAGTCGCGGGCCTATCTCTCCCCATAGCGGCGCGCCGTTGTGGGTAAAGCCGGTCGTTCCGCCCCATACATGGGTAAACGGCAGGGCCAGATCCGGGTAGCGCCGCTGCAGGCTTGCCTGCAGTTTCAGGGCAACGGCGTCGTTGTCCGACTCCTGTTCGAAGCTGTATTCCGAGCGGATCAGCAAGCGCCGGTCCGCGGTGGTGCGCAAGGTGCAGCCCAGCCGATGGGCGGGCAGCAGCCCCCAGCAGCCGGCGCCAAGTCGCTGCCAGACGGCATCCGGCAGGGGGGCGGTGAGGGCGGCATAGGTATAGATCACGCTCAACCGGGCGGGATCGGCCCCCAGGTGGCGTGAAAAGGCGTTGTTGGCCAGGATGACATGCCGTGCCTGCACCTCGCCCCGGGGCGTGGTCACTCGCCAATGCTGATGGTCGTGGGCAAGGGTGGTTACCGGGCTGTGTTCAAACAGGGAGATGTTCCCGGGCCGGTTGTCTACCAGCCCCCGGATCAGGGCGGCCGGCTGCACCAGGGTGCAGTCGGGCGAGTACAGGCCGGCTCGGTAATACGCCGAGCCGGTCCGTTCGGCCAGCTGGGCGCGCGACAGCTCCTCGAATTCCAGGCCGGCCGCCTGCAAAAAGGTCCGGTAGGCGGTCAGGGATTTCATGCCGGCGTCACCCGCCGCGGCGCGGTAGGTGCCCGACTGCCGCCATTGGCAGTCGATGGCGTGCTCTTCAATAAAGAGCTTCAGCCGGGCAACCGTCTGCCTGCTGAGCCGGTTGATTTCCCCCATCCGGAGCAGTTGATCCGTCGCCGCATCATTGGCGAGGGCAATTTCAAGCAAAAAGCCGGAGTTCCTGCCCGGGCTGCCTTCGCCGACATGAGACGCATCCAGCAGATAAACGGATTGATCCGGCCGTTGCCGGGCCCAGTACCGGGCCGCCGCCATCCCGGTAAAACCGGCGCCAATCACGACGACATCGGCCCGCTGGCTATCCTCGAGGGCGGGCGCGGGCTCCCGTTTGGCCAGCAGGTCGTTCCAGCCGCAGCTACGCTGGTAGCCCGGATAGGTGTGGTGTTGGGGCATAGCCGTCATTCCTCCAGGCTGATGAGTCCGCGCGCTTGTTGAACCATGGTGGCGATTTCGTTTTTCATGGCGCCGATGATCTGCTCCTGGTGTTGCGGGGTTTTTCGTGATTTCAGCATGGAGCAGCTGAGGGCGCCCATGGGGTGGCCGCTATGGTCGATGATGGGCAGGGCCAGGCCGGTATATTCGGGCAGCCCCGAACTCTCTACCCCGCGGGCAAAGCCTTGCGTTCTCAGGTGCTCTATCTCGGCCAGGATGGCACGGGTGTCGATGGCATATTCCCGTGCCAGCCTGGGGGCGTTGTGCTCCAGGATATGCGCGCACTCGGCGGTATTCAGATCCGCCAACAGGGCGATGGAGGCCTGGCCGACGCCCAACGGCATGCGCCCGCCAATGCTGCGCGCAAAGCTGGCAACGGGGTAGCGGCCATGCTGGACCTCGAGGCAAATGGCGTAATAGCCGTCCCGGATAAACAGAAAGAAGCTGTCGCCAAGCTGTTCGGCCAGGCGCAGCAGGCAAGGCCGGGCGAGTTCCCGCAGGCCGCTGCCGTTGCCGGCTTTCGAGCCCAGCACCAGCAATTCATAGCCCAGGTAATAGCGGCCCCGTTCCTGCCCCGAACGCAGAAAACCTTCCTGCCGCAAGCCTTGCAAGAGGCGATAGACGGTGGTGCGGCTGAGCTCGGTCTGGCACAAAAAATCGTCTACGGTGGCGCCCCGGTACCCGCTCTCGGCAACAATGCGCAGCAATGTCATGGCCCGGGCCAGGGTTTGTGGGCCCAGGCTCTGTGGTCTGGCAGATGGCGGAGGCGTTTGCATAGGGATACCTGTGGTGGTTTTAACAGAATCATAACGAGACGGCCGACTTTAATCGTCCCGATATATGGGAATATGGGTTGACGTCGTGCAATACCCGGCCTGGGGTTGCCGGTGCTCATACCCTTCGGATTTTGTGGCCGCACCGGCCCATAAACTAAAAAATCCACTGCCGGCACCGGCAGTGGATTTAGTTTCTTTGGTCGGCTTCGTCTCGCCGAAGATCAGGCCGCCTGGACCGCCAGTTTGCTGTTGTGCACCCTGGCCAGCAGATAAACCAGGCACAGCTGGGCGGTCAGTGCGGCAAGCAGGATCAGCGGGCTTTCCATCAGGCCGGCCACCATAAAGCACGCCAGGGCAATGCCGCCGTTGAGCAGGGCATAGGGCAGTTGGGTGCGAAAGTGCTCAAACTGATCGCAGCCGGAGCCGGTGGAAGACAGGATGGTGGTTTCGGAAATAGGCGAGCAGTGGTCGCCGAACAGGCCGCCGGACAATACCGCGCCAATGCTGGCATACAAGGGGGCGTCAATGGCCACGGCGGTGGGAATGACCAGTGGCATCATAATGGCGAAGGTGCCCCAGGATGAGCCGGTGGCAAAGGATATGATGGCCGAGAGCAGGAAGGCCACGGCCGGCACCAGCCAGTAGGGGAAGCCGGCCTGGGCCTGCTCGGCAATATAGGCGGCCGCGCCCAGCTCTTTGCCTATGCTGCTGAGGGTCCAGGCCAGGATCAGCACAATGGCCACCTGCATCATGTTGCCCATGCCTTTCAGGTACACGGCGATGCCGTCATTCAGTTTGCGCACACCGTAAACGGCCATCAGGCCGATCAGGGTCATGGCCGCGAAAAAGTAGGCACTGGACAGGGCCGCCCGAAACACGGAGCCGGAGACCTTTGCAAACGGAAACCCTAACGGGGCCAGCATGCTGATCAATACGATGGCCATCACCAGCAGGGGCGCCCACACGAACGAGGCCTTGGCGCTGGCATGGGTAAAGGGGCTGAGTTGCTGCTGGGGGCCGGCGGCAATGACTCCCCGTTCGGCCTGCTGTTCGGCATCGGCCATGGGACCGAAGTCCAGTTTCTTCAGCGCCACCAGGGGCACGATAAAAATGGCCAGAAAGGCATAAAACTGGAAGGGGATGGCCTGAACAAAGGCCTGCCAGTCGGTGATGTCCAGCGCCAGGGCGGTAAACTCTTTTTGCAGCAGCCCCATGATATAGACTCCCCAGCCGATAAAGGGGATAAGAATGGCAACCGGCGAGGCGGTGGAGTCGATGATAAAGGCCAGTTTCTGACGGGACAGCTTAAGCTTGTCGAACAGCGGGCGGAACACCGGCCCCACGATCAGCGGGGTGCCCAGATCGGAAAAAAAGATAACGATACCGCCCAGCCAGGAAGAAATCTGGGCCCGGCACTTGCTGCTGACCCAGTGGGTCACTTTCAGGGCAAAGGCCTGGCCGCCGCCGGACTGTTCCATCAAGGCGACGAATCCGCCGATAAAGACCAGCAACACCAGCACACCGGCGTTGTAGCTGTCGGTCAGTTGGGGCACCAGGTGGTTCTGGACCAGAATGCCAAAGGTGTCGAGCGGGTGAAGCCAGTCATTAAGCATGACCACGCCGCTCAGTACCCCGGCGAACAGGCCGATCACCACATTACGGGTGGCCAGCGATAACACCAGGGTGAAAGCGATGGGAATGAGCGAGCTTATATCTGTTTGTTCCATAGCATGATCCTTCCAGAACCGCGGCCATTGGCGGTGTCTTGTATTAACAACTAGCGGAGAGTAAGCCACCCGATGGCAGCATGAAATCGTTGACCGGCGTCAGGATTTTATTTGGCATGGGTGGACAAAATGTAACCCACTGTTTCTGCCTGTTTTTAGGCGGGGCACTGTAAAGTGTGCTCCGGCTGGTTTCAAGCCGGATCTGAAAGATAATGAATTAAGTTCGGTTTATTACTCATGGTGTTTTCGGAATTTAGCGGCCAAGTCCGCCATTAAACACGGTCTTTCGGGTATTGCCCTGGTTCCCCGCCTTCGCGGGATGACGGGGGAGGGTCAGCCAAAGGAGCTTCGTTTGGCTCAATATTACGCCCGCCTCACAGTTTTAACTAAATTCACATATATCCAACATCTCCTTGTTGACCATTATCTACTCCTGCTTATAACGTGATGTTTGGCATCATCTTTCGTTAACTGCTGCCATTGTCACATTTTATTTTTTCGCCGTTTATGGCGATAAATACCAACAAGGAACATTCAGGATGAAGCACGGATTCTGGCAATCCTCCCTGCTGGGAGCGGCGTTGTTAAGCCTGGCCTGTACCGGACAGGCCCGGGAATGGAAAGAGATCAAGTTCAGTGTGGAGGGGTCTTACCCGCCGTTCAGCTGGACCACCACCGATGGCGAGCTGGAAGGGTTCGAGGTCGATCTGGCCCGGGCCTTGTGCGAGGAGCTGCAAGTCACATGCCGGATTGCGGCGCAAGACTGGGACGGCATTATTCCGGCCCTGCTGTCGCGCAAGCACGATGCCATTATTGCGGCCATGACCATCACGCCCGAGCGGGAGAAGACGGTGCTGTTTACCATTCCCTACGCCCGGGTGCCCACCCGTTTCGTCACCCACAAAGAGAACGAGATCGACTTTAGCGATGCCGGCATGGCCAATCTTAAAGTCGGGGTGCAAAGGGCGACCATTGGCGACAAGTACCTCACCGATAAACACAACGGCATCGATATTGTGCGTTACGGCACCTTCGATGAAGCCTTTATGGATCTGCGGGCCGGACGTGTCGACACCGTGTTTGGCGGCGCCCTCGGCATCCAGAGCGGCCTGCTCGACAAGCCGGATGGCCGGGAGTTTCACTTTTCCGGGCCGGTCTTCACCGAAGAGGCCTGGTTCGGCAAGGGGATCGGCATCGCCGTGCGCAAACAGGATCAGGACCTGGCCGAGCTGCTCAACCGGGGCATACTGACCCTGAGGGAAAAAGGGATCCATCAGGAAATTGCTTCCCGCTATTTTCCCTATGATATCTACGGCGACACCCCCTGACAGGCACCCCGTGCTTTGCGGCCTTCCGGTGGCCGCAAAGCGGCGCTCGCGGGCAAGCTACAGCCTAATATCCTGCCATGTGCCATCGGCAAACCAGTCGGCCAGGTGGTCGATCAGGGCGCGCACCGCCGGGGAGAGGTGTTTGCGCGAGGGATAGAGGGCGTAAATGTCCATCACCTTGGGCTGCCATTCCGGCAACAGCCGTACCAGCTCGCCGCGGGCCAGGGCGCCCTGGGCCAGGTAGGCGGGCTGCAGGCCGACGCCCATGTCCTGAAGCGCCGCGCTCAGCAGGGTGGTGGCCTCGTTCGCCGTCAGCCGGCAAGTTACTTCCACCGATTCGTGCCGGCCGTCGCGGCTCAAATGCCAGATATGGCGTTCGAAGTTCTTGTAGCCCAGGCACCGGTGCCGGGTCAGATCGGCGGGCCGGGTGATCTCCGGCGCGCCGTCGAGGTAGCGTTGACTGGCCACCAGCACCGACTCGCAGCGGCCGATGGGCTTGCCGATAAGCGACGGATCCGGGTCGGCGGCGATGCGAATGGCCAGATCGATGCGCTCCGCCACCAGATCGGCCGCCCTGTCCTGCACCTCTATGTCGATATCCACCCGGGGGTGGCGTGCCATAAAGGCCTTAACGGCGGGGATGAGCTGGGCAAAACCGAAGGACATGCTGGCCGCCACCCGGATTTTCCCCGCCGGCTCGTCCCGCCCCATCAATTGAAACTGCAACCCTTCCGCCTGCTCGACCCAGGCCTGCACCTGCGGCAGGCACTGCTCGCCGGCGGAGGTGAGCGACACCCGGCGCGTGGTGCGGTTGAGCAGGCGGGCAGCAAGCCAGCTTTCCATGGCGTCGATATAGCGCGTCACCATGGGGCGCGACATTTCCAGCCGCTCGGCGGTGGCGGTAAAGCTCTGGGTGGCGGCCACATCGACAAATACCCGGGCGGCGGTCAAACGATCCATTACATGCTCGGTTTAAGAAATAATGATGTTGTTTTTTAGCCATATATCCGAACAAGTTCAAGCCGTAAACTGCTCCCCATACAACAAACCCATTCGGAGCAACCCAGATGAACACAGTCACCACCCTCGCCGCCGGCCTGCTGCTGTCCGGCGCCGCCATGGCGGCACCACCCTTGACGCTGGAGGTATACAACGCCGACGGCAACAGTTTCCACGTCAATTCCACCCTGGTGTACGGCGACACCGAAGCCATGGTGGTCGATACCGGCTTTACCCGGGCGGACGCGCTGCGCATCGCCGCCAGGGTGCTGGACTCGGGCAAACGGCTCAAGACCATCTTTATCAGCCAGGCGGATCCGGACTACTACTTCGGCGCCGAGGTGCTGCAGCAGCTGTTCCCCCAGGCGGAGCTGGTCGCCACGCCGGCGGTGCGTGACGTCATTGCCTCGAAACTGGAAGACAAACTGGCGTTCTGGGCGCCCAAAATGGGCGACAACGCGCCGGTCAAGCCGGTGCTGCCCACGGCCTACAACGGCAACAGCCTGAGCATCGACGGCCAGATCATCGAGATCCGCGGCACCGACGGCACACTGAGCCATCGCCCTTACCTGTGGATCCCGGCCAACAAGGCGATTCTGGGCAACGTGGCGGTATACGGCAACGTGCACCTGTGGATGGCCGACGCCCAAGGCGATGAAGAGCGTGCCGCCTGGGCCGGGCAACTGGACGACATGGCGGCCCTCGAGCCCGAGCTGGTGATCCCCGGCCATATGCTGCCGGGCACCCAAACCGATGCCTCCGCCATCGCCTTTTCGCAGCGCTACCTGGCGGACTTTGCCGGGGCGAAGGCCGAGAGCAAGGATAGCGCCCAGTTTATCGATGCCCTGAGCCGGGCCTACCCCGAGGCGGGCCTGCCCATGGCGCTGGAAATCGGGGCCAAGGTCCATATGGGAGAAATGACATGGTAACGGCGCATTATATGTTCGACCCCATGTGCGGCTGGTGCTACGGCGCCGCCTCCCTTATCGGGCAACTGAGCCGGATGGACGGTGTGCGGCTGGCGCTGCACCCCGGCGGCATGATACGTAAAACCGCGATTGATGCCGGTTTTCGCCGGCATATTCTCGAGGCCGATCAACGCATCGAGGCGCAGACGGGGCAGGTTTTCGGGGCGCCTTACCTGGCGCGGGTCGCCGGCGGCGCGCCCCTGGTGCTGGACTCCTATATTACCGCTCAGGCGGTGATCGCCGCCGGGCATTTGGGGCTGGCGGAGGTGGAAATGCTGCACCGCATCCAGCAGGCCCATTACCAGTCCGGGTTGCCGGTGTACCGGCCGGAAACCCTGTCCGCCCTGGCAGGCCAGCTCGGTATCGGCCCCGAGGCCTGGGCCCAGGCCATGAGCCGGGCGGGCGAGGAGGTGGAAGCCGCGGTGCGGCGCACCCGTCAATTGATGGAGCAGTTCGGCCTGGGCGGTTTTCCGTCGCTGCTGATGGAAAGGGAAGGGCAGTGGCAGGCCATCGGCCTGAGCCGGTTTTATGGCCACCCGGACGAATGGCACTCCTTCTGGCAACAGCAATTGCCCTGAGCAAAATGCGGTGCCGTGTTTTGGTCCTGGGTAGGGTCCACTTCAGTGGACCTTTCCGATAACGGCGCCGTGGTTTGGTCGAATAAATTCGACCCTACAAGTCAACCCAGCCAATCGACTCGGTAAATTTCTTCGTCTGCCTTATTCGCCGCTGGGTTTCTTGCGCCGCATGGGGGCCGTGCCGTCGTCGGAGCCCAGGCCCGGGCCGGTAAAGCGCTCGGCCCGGCTGTGCGCCGGCTTGGCGGGTTTTTTCACCGGCGCACGCTCGGGCTTGCCCTTGGCGGCTGGCTTGGGGCCGGCCTTGGCGACGGGCCTGGCCGCCTTGGGCCTGATGCCCTTGAACTTGCCTTCCAGCCCTTCGATGCTGGCAAAGGCGATGTCCTGTTGCAGAAAGCGCTCGATGCGTTTGAAGGCGTCCCAGTCCTTGGGCCCCACCAGCGATACCGCCGCACCGCTGGCACCGGCACGACCGGTTCGGCCGACGCGATGCACGTATTCTTCCGCCTGTTTGGGCAGATCGAAGTTCACCACCAGCGATACCTGCAGCAAATCCAGCCCGCGCGAGGCCAGATCGGTGGTGATCAGCAGCCGCTGCTGGCCCCGGCCGAAGGCGTCCATGATGCGGTTGCGCTCGGCCTGGCTCATGTCGCCGTGCAGGGCGGCGGCGGCCTGTCCCTGCTCCTGCAACAGGGTGGCCAGCCGCTCGGTGTCGGCGCGGGTGGCGGTGAAGACGATGGCCTGCTGGTAGTCTTCATGGCCGAGCAGGTGCATCAGCAGCGCCTGCTTGTGATCCAAGTGGTCGCACAGCATGAAACGCTGTTCAATATCCTGGTGCTCGGCGTTGGCGGCCCCCACGGCCACCCGCTTGGGCGCCTTGAGCAGGAGTGCGGCCATGTCGTTCGCCTCGGCGTGATCCAGGGTGGCGGAGAACATCAGGGTCTGGCGGCGGCGGTGGTCGGCGGCCTGGTGGATCTGCGCCAGTTGGGGCGCGAAGCCCAGGTCCAGCATGCGGTCGGCCTCATCCAGGATCAGCAGCTCCAGGCCGTTCAGCAGCAGCGAACGGGCCTCCAGGTGGTTGGCCAGCCGGCCCGGCGTGGCCACGATCACATCCGGCGACTTGCGCAGCGCCTTGAGCTGATCGTTGAAGTTTTCGCCGCCCAATAACAGGGCGATGTTGAGCCCGCTGCCGCTGGTGAGCGAACGCAGCTGGCTGAACACCTGCCTGGCCAGCTCCCGGGTGGGGGCCAGGATCAGGGCGCGCGGATCCCGCTTGCTCAGCGCTTTGGTTTTCAACAGCCGGTGCAGGGCCGGCAGCAGAAAGGCCAGGGTCTTGCCGGAGCCGGTCTGGGACGAGGCCATCAGATCATGGCCGGCCAGCACCACAGGAATGGCGTTTTCCTGGATCTCGGTGGGGGCGTCCAGGCCCAGGTGGCCCAGGGCCTTGAGAAGACGGGAGTCCAGTCCAAAATCGTTGAAATGTGGGGATTGTTGCGCCAAGTCACTGCTCCGGGAGTAGGGGAGTCGGCCGGCCCGGACCGGGCCACCGTGGAAAAAGGAGCATATTGTAGCGAAACTCGGGGCGGATGTAATGATCCGGCGTTATTCGGGGCGATATCGGCCGGAGCCGGGCGGGAGTCCAGTCGCGGCTGCAGATCCGGCGCCGTGGTTCGGGCTAGTGTACCTTGTCCTGGATCCCCGCCTTCGCGGGGATGACGGGGAGGTGTCACTCCCGCGCAGGCGGCAGCCCGGGTTTTTCTGCGGCCGTTATAGGAGGATGGGCCGGCACCTCGAATTCGGCGGGGCTTTTGGCTAACATCGGAGTCATTGTGCGCCACGGAGGCCCCGCCATGCCCATGCCGTTTGAGCCCCAGTCAGGCAATGGCCTGACCCGGGAACTGATTGAAGTGCTGTTTCCCATGTTTGAGCAGGCCAGCGCCGGCGCCATTGCCGTGGACCGGGAAGGGCGCATCAGCTGGATCAATGCCCGTTATGCCAACCTGCTCGGCATTGCCGACGCCCACACCGTCATCGGCCGGCCGGTACGCGCGGTGATCCCCCACAGCCGGATGCCGGAAGTGGTGGAAACCGGCCGCCCGTTGCTGCTCGACATCATGGAATACCAGAGCCAGCAGCTGGTGGTGACCCGGCTGCCGTTCTTCGACGAGCAGGGGCGGGTGAGCGGGGCCGTGGCCTTCGTGCTGTTCGACGATCTGCAACCGCTCACGCCCCTGGTCAGCAAATACCGCCGCCTGCACCAGGATCTGTTGGCGGCCAAGCGCGCCCTGGCCAAACGCGGTCGGGGCACCCGCTACCAGCTGGGCGACTTCGTCGGCGCCAGCCCGGCGGCGCTGGAGGTCAAGCGCCGGGCCCGGCTGGCGGCGGGGCGCGATATTCCGGTGCTGCTGCTGGGCGAAACCGGCACCGGCAAGGAGGTGCTGGCCCAGGCCATCCATTCGCTCTCGGCCCGGGCCGAGGGGCCCTTCGTGGGGGTGAACCTGGCCGCGATTCCGGAAAATCTGCTCGAAGCCGAATTCTTCGGGGTGGCGCCGGGGGCCTATACCGGCGCCGAGCGGCGTACGCGCGAGGGCAAGTTCCAGCTGGCCCACGGCGGCACCCTGTTCCTGGACGAGGTGGGCGACATGCCCCAGGGACTGCAGGCCAAGCTGCTGCGTGCCCTGCAGGAGCGGGAGATAGAGCCGCTGGGCTCCAACCAGGTGGTGCCGGTGGACGTGCGGGTGCTGGCCGCCACCAGCCGGGATCTGGCCGCCATGGTGGCCGAGGGCAGCTTTCGTTCCGATCTCTACTATCGGCTGAACGTGCTGGAAATTCCCATTCCGCCGTTGCGCGCGCGGCTGGCGGATCTGGGCATTTTGTGCGAAACCCTGCTGGAAGACATCTGCATCGGCCAGGAGCGGGTCGAGATCACCGACGCGGCGGTGGCCGAACTGGGCCGCCACCCCTGGCCGGGCAATATCCGCGAGCTGCGCAACGTGCTGGAGCGGGCCTTCACCATGAGCGAGGGCGCCGAAGTGCTGGAGGTGGATACCCTGCGCCGGGTGCTGCCTGTGCCGGCCGCGTCGGCGCAGCCGCAAGCGGAGCAAACCGGCGCCGGACCCGGGGCGGCGGAGCCCGAACCCAGGCCCCTGGCCGAGGTGCTGGCGCGCGCCGAGGCCGAGGCCATTCACGCCGCCCTGGCCCGCTGCGGGGGCAACCGCAGTCAGGCGGCCCGGCTGCTGGGGGTGTCCCGCTCCGTGTTCTACGAAAAGCTGGCCCGCCATTCCTGAATTCCGGACAGTTGTCCGGCTTTCAGGACGCTTCAAATGACCCTCACCCTCCCGCCTGTCCTGATTTCAGGACGGGTTGACCGCTCCGCCGCGCGCGCATTTCTGTAAACCATTGTTTCACATAAAATTTACATATTTGGCACATTTCATGTATTTAATGGGATGGACGTCATCGTACCCGGTTGAGTCACCGCCGGGCCCAAGGATTGAACCAAGCAGAAGGAATAATCCATGTCGATCAAGAACACGTTGTCCCGCTTTACCCAGGGTATGGCCGCCGCCGCGCTGTGCGCCGGTGTGATCAGTGCCCCGGCCGCCGCCGTGGAAAAGGTGCGCTGGCAGGTGCCGCTGGCCTTTCCTTCCCATCTGGTGGGGCTGACCACGCCGGTCAAGCACCTGTCCGAGTCGCTGGCGGCCATTTCGGACGGCGAAGTACAGCTGCGTTACTACGAGCCGGGCGAGCTGGTACCGCCCTTCGAGATCATGGACGCGGTGGGCTCGGGCAAGTATCCGGCGGGCTACACCTGGGTCGGCTACGACCAGGGCACCATCGCCGCCCTGCCGCTCTATTCGGGCGCACCCTTCAACATGGAGCCGCCGGCCTACCTGGCCTGGTATTACGAAGGCGACGGCAAGGCCCTGCTGGAGGAGATCTACGCCGAGCGCAACATCCACCCCATGCTGTGCAGCATCATAGGGCCGGAAGGGGCCGGCTGGTTCAAGCAGCAGATTGCGAGTCTGGAGGACTTCCAGGATCTGCGCATCCGCTTCGCCGGTATCGGCGGCAAGGTGCTGGAGCGGCTGGGCGCCTCGGTCACCATGGTGCCGGGGGCGGAGATCTTCCAGTCGCTGGAGCGCAACACCATCGACGCCACCGAGTTCTCCCAGCCGGCCATCGACAAGATGCTGGGCCTGGATCAGATAGTGAAAAACTACATCATGCCCGGCTGGCACCAGACCCTGACCACCTCGCACCTGCTGGTCAACAAGGACGTCTGGAACGGCCTCGAGCCCCAGACCCGGGCGCTGCTCGAGATGGGCTGCGAGTCCGCCACCCTCAAGGGCTTCGCCCAGAGCGAGTGGGCCCAGCCCACGGCGCTGCGTGACTACGAGAAGGAAGGGGTGAAGGCACAGGTACTGCCCGAGCCGGTGCTGCGCGAGCTGGAAAAAGTCACCGCCCAAGTGATGAACGACATCGCCGCCGAGGACGAGATGTTCAACCGGGTGCTGACCAGCCAGCGCAACTTTATGAAACACCACGCTATCTGGCACGGCAAGGGCTACCTGCCGCGCGACTTCTACCGGTACGACTGAGGCGATCTCAAACGGCGGGCATCATGGTGCCCGCCTCATCCTTACCTGTGAACGAGGTCGCTATGTCTCAACCTAATGAATCCGGCACCGATCTGCCCGGCAACCGGATCTCGTGCCGGCTCGACGCCCTGGTGGCGGCCGTGGGCCGGCTCAGCTCCTGGCTCTGGCTGGCGGTGCTGGCGGTGGTGCTGGCCAACGTGTTCAGCCGCTTCGTGCTGTCGGCGGGCTCCATCGCTTTGGAGGAGCTGTCCTGGCACCTGTTCGGCATCGCCATGATGCTGACCCTGGGGTTTGCGGTGGTGCGCGACGACCACGTGCGGGTGGACGTGCTGCGGGAGAAGTTTTCCCTGCGCACCCGCGCCATCATCGAGCTGGCGGGCATCACGCTGCTGGCGCTGCCGGTCATCCTGCTGATGATCGAGGTGCTCATTCCCTATGCCTACAAGGCCTATATCTACGGCGAGCGCTCCCAGGCCCCGAGCGGTCTGCCCTATCGCTTTATCTTCAAGAGCGCCCTGCCGCTGGGCCTGGTGCTGGTGGCCATCGCCCTGTTTTCCCGCGGGCTGCGCTGCATGACGCTGCTGTTCGCCTTTCCCCGGGCCAGCGCGGACGCGCCGGCCCCGCGCCGGGGCGGGGCCCTGTTGCCGGACATGGAGAAATAAACCATGGAGCTGGAAACCTTACTGGTCATCGCCATGTTCGGCGCCTTTATGGTGCTGTTGTTGCTGGGCTTTCCGGTGGCCTGGGTGCTGGCGGGCACCGGCTTGCTGTTCGCCCTGCTGGGCTGGGTACTGGTGGAGCAGTTCGACGCCAACCTCTGGTTTACCTGGAATGGCACCATGGGGGTGCTGGACGCCCGCATCTTCGGCATCGTGGCCAACGAGCTGATGGTGGCGCTGCCGCTGTTCATCTTCATGGGCATCATGCTCGACCGCTCCGGCATCGCCGAGCGGCTGATGCACAGCCTGGTGCGGGTGCTGGGACCGCTGCGCGGCGGCTACGCCGTGACCGTGGTGATCGTGGGCGTGCTGCTGGCGGCCTCCACCGGCATCGTCGGCGCCTCGGTGGTGCTGCTCGGCATGCTGTCGCTCGGGCCCATGATGCAGGCCAACTACAACAAGAGCCTGGCGGTGGG
The DNA here is from genome assembly GCF_003012775.1 of Zobellella endophytica. Lineage (GTDB taxonomy): Bacteria > Pseudomonadota > Gammaproteobacteria > Enterobacterales > Aeromonadaceae > Oceanimonas > Oceanimonas endophytica. Next base: position 160,863 of record NZ_PXYG01000001.1, read on the forward strand.
CACGGCCTGCTCGGTGGGCACCCTCGGCATACTGGTGCCGCCCAGCATCATGCTGGTGCTGATGGCGGACCGGCTGGGCACGCCCTCGGCGTCGGTGGGCAAGCTGTTTATGGGCGCGCTGCTCCCCGGGCTGATGCTGGGGATCATGTACGTGCTCTACATATTGCTGCTGGCCTGGTTCGACAAGGAGGCGGCGCCGGCGCCCGAACGGGGCGAGCGCATGGACCTGCGTGCCTGGTGGGACGTGGTGTGCGCCGTGGTGCCGCCGTTGGTGCTGATCGTGGCGGTGCTGGGCTCCATTTTCCTCGGCATCGCCACCACCACCGAGGCCTCGGCGGTGGGGGCGGCCGGCGCCCTGCTGATGGCCCGGCTGAGCCGGCGGCTGAACATGGAGGTGCTGAAAGAGTCCCTGTACCAGACCAGCCGCACCACCGCCTTTATCTTCGGCATCTTTATCGGCGCCACCGTGTTCGCCGCCGTGCTGCGCGGCCTGGGCGGCGACGATGTCATCCGCCAGGCCATTACCGGGCTGCCGTTCGGCACTACCGGCATACTGCTGACCATCCTCTTCATCACCTTTTTGCTGGGCTTCTTCCTCGACTGGGTGGAAATCACCCTGATCATCCTGCCGCTGGTGGCGCCGGTGGTGTTCTCGCTGGGGGTGGAGCCGGTGTGGTTTGCGGTGCTGTTCGCGCTCTGCCTGCAAACCTCCTTCCTGACCCCGCCGGTGGGCTTTGCGCTGTTCTACATCAAGGGGGTGTGCCCGCCGGGCATTACCACCCGCCATATCTACTGGGGCGTGTTGCCCTTCATCTGCCTGCAGCTGCTGGGGCTGGCGCTGGTGTTCTGGTTCGAGCCGCTGGCGACCTGGCTGCCCGAGCGTATCTACGGCGGCCGTTGAATCACGGAAGTGGTGCTTAACAAGGAGAAACAACCATGCGTCTCGATAACAAAGTGGCGTTGATCACCGGCGCCGGCCAGGGCATAGGGCGGGCCATCGCCGAGCACTATGCCCGGGAGGGTGCCCGGGTGGCGGTGGCCGATCTGGAGCTGGGCCGGGCCGAGCAGGTGGCCCTGGCCATAGTGGCGGCGGGCGGCAACGCCATCGCCTTAGGCATGGACGTAACCGACGAGCAGGCGGTGGAGCAGGGCGTGGCCCGGCTGGTGCGCCACTGGGGCCGGCTGGACATCGCCCTGGCCAACGCCGGCATCCAGCACATAGACCCGTTGCACCGGCTTTCCTACGCGGACTGGAGCCGGGTGCTGAAGGTGCACCTGGACGGTGCCTTCCTGGTGACCCGGGCCGCGCTGCAACAGATGTACGCCAACGGCGGCGGCACCATGCTGTACATGGGCTCGGTGCACTCGCTCGAAGCCTCGCCGCTCAAGGCGCCCTACGTGGCGGCCAAGCACGGCATGCTCGGCCTGTGCCGGGCGGTGGCCAAGGAAGGTGCCGAGCACGGGGTGCGCAGCAACATCATCTGCCCGGGCTTCGTGCGCACGCCGCTGGTGGAGCGCCAGATCCCCGAGCAGGCCCGGGAGCTGGGCCTGAGCGAGGAAGAGGTGGTGCGCGGGGTGATGCTCAAGAACACGGTGGACGGCGAGTTCACCACCCTGGAAGACGTGGCCGAACTGGCGGTGCACCTGGCGGCCTTTCCCTCGGCGGCGCTCACCGGCCAGTCGGTGGTGGTCAGCCACGGCTGGCACATGCAATAGGAGGCGACCCCATGCAACAGCACGACATCCTCTGGACCCCGCCCCCCGCCCTGCGTGAACACAGCCAACTGGCCCGCTACCTGGCCTGGCTCGAGGCGCGGGGCCTGGGTACCTTCGCCGACTACCAGGCCCTGCATCGCTGGTCGATCACCGAGCTCGAGCCCTTCTGGCAGTCGGTGTGGGACTTCTGCGGGCTGCGCTGCGTGGTGCCCGCTGAGCGGGTGCTGGGCCGGCGGGAGATGCCGGGCGCCGAGTGGTTTCCCGGCATGCGGCTGAACTTCGCCGCCAACCTGCTGCGCCATGGTGAAGGCGAGGGGGCGAGCCGGGAGGCGGTGGTCTGCCACCGCGAAACCGGCCCCGAGGCCCGCTACAGCTACGGCCAATTGCGGCGGGACGTGGGTGCCCTGGAGGCCTTTTTCCGCCGCCAGGGCATCGGTTGCGGCGACCGGGTGGCGGGGGTGGTGACCAACGGCTACGAGGCGCTGGTGGCCATGCTGGCGGCCACCAGCATGGGGGCGGTGTGGAGCTCGGCCTCGCCCGACTTCGGCGCCGGCGCCATCCTGGATCGCTTCGGCCAGATAGCCCCCTCGGCGCTGGTGCTGGTCAACGGCTACGGTTACGGCGGCAAGCGTTTCGACCGGCGCGGGGAGTTCGCGGCGATGGTGTCGGCCCTGCCCGGGCTGCGCTGCGTGGTCAGCATCCGCCAACTGCCGGAGCTGGGCCATATCGAGGCGGAAGGGGTGACCGGCTGGGACCAGGCCCTGGCCCAGGGGGAGGGGAACGCGCCTTCCTTCACGCCGCTGCCGGCGGATCATCCGGTGTACATCCTCTATTCCTCCGGCACCACCGGCAAGCCCAAGTGCATCGTGCACGGGGCCGCCGGCATCCTGGTCAACCACGCCAAGGAGCTGATCCTGCACGGCGACCTGGCCTGCGGCGACCGCTTTATGTACTTCACCACCTGCGGCTGGATGATGTGGAACTGGCAGGCCTCGGCCCTGCTGGCCGGGGCGACGGTGATCACGGTGGACGGCTCGCCCGGCCACCCGGATTTGCACCGGCTGTGGGAACTGGCGGTGCAGGAGCGGGTGACCCACCTAGGCACCAGCGCGCGCTTTCTCGCCGGCTGCCGCAAGGAAGGGCTGGCGCCGGGTCAACGCTTTGGCCTGGAGCGGCTGCGGCTGCTGTTCTCCACCGGCTCGCCCCTGTTGCCGGAAGACTACGACTGGGTCTACCGGGCCCTGCCCGGCCAGCTGCTGCTGGGCTCCATTGCCGGCGGCACCGATATCTGCGGCTGCTTCGTGGGCGCCTGCCCGTTGCTGCCGGTGCGTCGGGGCGAGATCCAGTGCCGCCTGCTGGGGGTGGATGCGGTGGCCATGGACGAGCAGGGGGCAGTGACGGACGGGCGCGGCGAGCTGGTGTGCCGCCAGCCGCTGCCGTCCATGCCGGTGGCCTTCTGGCAGGACGACGACGGCCAACGCTACCGGGCCGCCTATTTCGAGACCTTCGCCGGGGTCTGGGCCCACGGCGACTTCGTGGCCTTTACCGAGTCGGGCGGCGCCGTGATCTATGGCCGCTCCGACGCCACCCTCAACCCGGGCGGGGTGCGCATCGGCACCGCCGAGATCTACCGCCAGGTGGAGCTGGAGCCCATGGTGCGCGACTGCCTGGTGGTGGGCCGGCAGGTGGACGGCGATGTGGAGTTGGTGCTGCTGGTGGTGCCCGCGGATGCCGGCGGGCTGGACGAGGCCCGGCGCCAGGCCCTGTGCCGGCGCATCCGCACCGGTGCCAGCCCGCGCCATGTGCCGCGCCACATCGTCGCGGTGCCGGACATTCCCTATACCCGCAGCGGCAAGAAGGTGGAGCTGGCGGTGGCCCGGCTGCTGAACGGCGCCGCCCGCGCCGACAACCACGACGCCCTGGCCAACCCCCGGGCGCTGGAGCAGATCCGCGACTGCCTGGCGCAGGCCGGCCTGCTGCCGGCAGCGGGCTGACAATAACAAGGAGTGTGAACCGTAGGGTCGAATTTATTCGACCAAACCACAGCGTTGATGGTGGGTGGTCCATTGAAATGGACCCTACGGATGGATGCCCGCCTTCGCTGGCCCGTTACAACCGGTGCAGGGCATTCCTCAGGTAATCCAGCAGCATGCGGCTGGCGGCGTTCAGCTCGTTGCCGTTGTAGCAAAAGCCCACCGACACGCTGCCGAGGGCCGGGCAGGGGGCGTATTCGGGGGAATGTTCCAGATCGTCCGGCACCGTGCTTTTGGCCAGCACGCTGATGCCCAGCCCCGCCTTGATGGCGGCCTGGATGCCGAGCAGGCTGGAGGTGCTGTACACGATGCGCCAAGGCAGGTTGGCCTGGGTGAGGGCGTCGATGATCGACTTGCGGTACAAGCAGCCCTTGGGGTAGAGGATGAGCGGCAGCGGCGCCCCCGGCTCCAGCATCAGGTTGCTGCTGCGCACCCACACCAGGGGGTCGAGGATAAAGTCGGTCAGGCGCGGATGGGGCTGGTTGCTTTCCTCGATGGCCATTACCAGATCGTAGGCGCCCTTCTTGTAGTCGTGCAGCAGGTTGGCGCTGATGTCGCTGCTCACGTCCAGGGTCACATTGGGATAGGACTGGGAAAAACGCCCCAGGGTGGTGGCGAGGAAGGACACCTCGAAGTCGTTGGGAATGCCCAGCCGCACCGAGCCGCTCACCTTGGGCGTGCCCAGGCGGGAGACGAGGGCGTCGTTCAGCTCCAGCATCTTGCGGGCACAGCTCATCAGCATCTGCCCTTCCTCGGTGAGCTGCAGGCCCTGGCCGCGGTCGAACAGCTTCACGCCCAGCAGCTCTTCCAGCCGCTTCACCTGCAGGCTCACCGCCGGCTGGGAGCGGCCCAGCACTTCCCCCGCCTGGGTAAAGCCCCCCAGTTGGTTGATGGTGACAAAGGTGCGCAGCAAATCCGTGGGCAGGTTCTTCATCTGAGTGCTCGACATTTCCAATATTAATGACACTGTTATTGTCATTAACTTTGGCAATGAATGCCAGCGCCGAGACGGAGATCCATAACCTATTGCACCGGACCCCCCACCTTGGGGAATGACTACAGAGAACGACGAGGGGTTGCCAGCGGGGCGGCGGCGGCGTTAGCCAGTTCTTCCCTGCGCAGCTGCCGGTACAGGGCCCAGCCCGCCGCCAGGCCGCACAGCGCCAGGCCGTACCAGATGGCGGCGGGCGGGGTCGCCGCCGCCTCGCCCAACAGGGCGCCGATCAGCACGTTGCCGAGCAGGGCCACGCAACCGCCCAGGCTTGCGTAAAAGCCGTAATAGCCGCCCAGCGCCCGGTCGCCGGCGTAGTGGGGCAGGTGGGCGGCAAAGAGCGGAAAGCAGAGGATGGAGCCCAGCGACAGGCAGGCCGCCTGCGTCAGGCTGGCGGCCACCGGCCAGGGCTGCAGCCAGGGCAGGGCGAGGTAGCTCATACCCATCAGCCCGAGGCCCAACCCCATGCCCCGGGCCACGCCCAGGCGGCGCTGCACCAGCTGGCTGGCGGGCAACTGCAGCACCACCCCGATGATGGCGGTGAGGGTGAACACGCCGCTCAGCAACCCGGTGGCCTGCTGCTGGCTGTTGATGTAGGCGGGCACGGCCAGGTACAGCTGGTGGAACAGCAGCTGGTAGGCGGCGGCCAGCAGGGTAAAGCGCAGGAAGGGGCCGTTGCCGATTAAATCCCGCCATTGTTCGCTCCAGGCGGGCGGCCGCTCCCGCACATGGCGGGGGCTGGGGGGCAGCAGGTGCCATTGCAGGGCGGTCAGCAACAGGAAGATGCCGCCGGACACCAGGCCGGTCACCACAAAGTCGATGTCGGTGAGCAGCATGCCGGCCAGGGGGCCCAGCAGCAGCCCGAGCTGGCTGGCCAGGTTGTGCAGGGCAAAGGCCTGCTGACGCTGGCGGCCGTCCAGGCATTCCGACGCCAGGTAAGCCTGGGCGCAGGGGGTGAAGAGGGCGCCGGCAAAGCCGGTGAGAAAGGCGGCCAGCAGCAGCAGCGGCAGATCTCCGGCCCAGCCGAGCAGGGCAAAGCCCAGGCTGCGGACCAGGCAGCCCAGCACGATGGCGGGCCGGTAGCCCAGCCGATCGCCCAGGGCGCCGCCCAGCAGGAACAGCCCCTGCTGGCTGAATACCCGCATGCCCATCACCAGGCCGCTGGCCCAGCCGGTCAGCCCCAGGGTACCGCCCAGGTGGAGGGCCAGGTAGGGCAGGGTCATGTAGAAGGCGAGGTTGAAGAAGAGGCCGTTGCACACCAGCAGGCGGGCCGCCGGGCTCAGCATCCGCCAGCTCTGGCGGTAGTGGGTCGTGGTCACGTTATGGTCCGTGAGGTGCCCTTCGGGCACCGATCAGTTTAAAGACAAGCGGCGTGCGGCCAAACCGCCGTCCGCCGTAGGGTCGAATTTATTCGACCAAACCCCGGCGCCGTGGTCGGGTGGTCCACTGAAGTGGACCCTACGGTCAAGCACCGCCGTTGTTCTAGCCGGTCGCCAGGGCGAAGGTGCGGCCCTGGCTGGCGATATCGTCCACGATCACATGGCCGAAGCCGCGGGAGCAGGACTCCACCCGCGCCTCCACCTGATAGGTGTCGCGCAGCAGCGCCGGGGTGACAATGTCGGCGGTGGGGCCGCAGGCCACCTGGCGGCCGCCGGCGATCACCAGCGCCTGATCGCAAAAGCGCAGCACATGGTTGAGATCGTGCAGCGTCACCAGCACCAGCATGCCCTTTTCCCGTGCCAGGTCTTTCATGTGGCCGAGCACCTCCACCTGGCGCGACAGATCCAGCGCCGAGGTGGGCTCGTCCATCAGCACGATGTCCGGCTCGCGCACCAGCACCTGGGCCAGGCTGACCAGCTGGCGCTGGCCACCCGAGAGCTCGCCGAGGTGGCGAAAGGCGAGGTTGGCAATGCCGAGTGCCGCCAGGGTCTGATCGATACGGGCCAGCTCGGCCTCGTTCACGCTCCAGCCGCCGCCCTGCTTGCAGGCCAGCAGCACCGACTCGTACACGCTGAGCGCGGCACTGGCGGCGCTGTCCTGCGGCATGTAGCTGATACCGCCGCCTTCCGGCCGCAGGCCCTCCACGTGCACCCGGCCGGGGCCGTCGATCAGGCCGCTGATGCGCTTGAACAGGGTGGACTTGCCGGCGGCGTTGGGGCCGATGATGGCCACCACTTCGCCCGCCTTGAAGGTGGGGGTGGAAATGCCCTGCAGCAGCAATTGCTTGCCGTAACGGGCACCGAGTGCCTCGAGCCGGATGCTTACCATGAGCGCCTCGTCTGGGACAGGATAAGGGAAACGAAGAAGGGAATGCCGATCAGTGACGTGACCACGCCGATGGGGAAGATGGTGCCGCTGATCAACGACTTGCTTACCACCGAGCTGACCGAGAGGATCAGCGCCCCGGCCAGGGCCGAGGCCGGCAGGAAGAAGCGTTGATCCTCGCCGATGATCATGCGCGCGATATGGGGGCCGACCAGGCCGATAAAGCCGATGGTGCCCACGAAGGACACCGGAATGGCCGCCAGCAGGCTTACCAGCAGCAGGGTCTCCAGCCGCAGCCGGCCGACCTTGACGCCGAAGCTCGCCGCCTTGTCTTCACCCAGGCGAAGGGCGGTCAGGGCCCAGGCCCGGCGGACGAACACCGGCAGCACCAGTACCAGCGCCAGGGTGGTGATGGCCAGCTTCGGCCAGGTGGCCTTGCTGAGGCTGCCCATGGTCCAGAACACCACCGCCGACAGGGCCTCGGTCGAGGCGAAAAACTGCACCAGCGCCAGCAGGGCGTTGAAGGTGAACACCAGGGCGATGCCGAGCAGCACTATGCTGTTGACCGTCATGCCGCGCCGGGCGCTGAGCAGGTGGATGAGCAGGGCCGCCAGCATGGCCATGACGAAGGCGTTGAGCGGCACCATCCAGGCGATGGCCGCCGGGATGAAGGCCACCCCGAAGGCCAGGGCCAGGGCCGCGCCGAAGCTGGCGGCGGCGGAAATGCCCAGGGTGAAGGGGCTGGCCAGCGGGTTGTTGAGGATGGTCTGCATCTGGGCGCCGGCCACCGCCAGCGCCGCGCCCACCACCACCGCCATCAGTGCGATCGGCATGCGGATTTCCCACAGCACCACCCGCACCTGCAGCGGCACCGAGTCGGGCAGGAACAGCGCCCGCACCACCTCGCCCAGCTCGTAGCGGGCCGGGCCCAGGGCCAGGTCGGCGCACAGGCTGAGCAGCAGCGCGGCGGTCAGTCCCAGCAGGATCAGCTGACGCCGCCAGACGATGGCCTTGTAACGGCCGCTGCCGGCAGGTGTGGCTTGCGTTGGCGTCATGGCGTTAGTCTGCATCGGTCAGCGACACCCAATAGCCGGGACGGTAGTCGACGGGCAGGAAACGCTGGTGCAGCTCTTTGAAGGTGGCCTCCGGGTCGAGCTCGGCGAACAGCTCGGGGTGCAGCCACTTGGCCATCTGCTGGATGCCCACGAACTGGTAGGGGCTGTTGTAGAACTGGTGCCAGATGGCGTGCATCTGCTTGTGTTGCACCGCTTCGATGCCGGTCATGGCCGGGCGATGGGTCAGCGCCTCGAGCTTGCGCCGGGCTTCGGCCTGATCCTGGCCCGGGCCCACGCCCACCCAGCCGCCGCCGGGCACATAGGCTTCCCACATGCCGCCGGTCACGATGACGTGGTTGGGGTTGGAGGCGATGATCTGCTCCGGGTGGAGGTTGCCGAAGGTGGCGGGAATGATGTCCCTGGCGATGTTCTCACCGCCGGCCAGTTCCACGAACTTGCCGAAGTTGTCGTCGCCGAAGCTCATGCAGCATTCTTCCGAGTAGCCGCCGGCCCGGTCGATGAACACCTGGGGCCGCTCTGGCTGATGCTGCTCGAGCACCTCCGTCACCCTGGCGATTTCGGCAGCGCGCCAGGCGATGAATTCCTCGGCCTTTTCCACTTCACCGAACAGCTGGCCGTAAAGGCGCAGGCTGGGCTCGGTGTGGGTGAAGGGGTGCTCGCGAAAATCCACGTACACCAGGGGAATGCCGGCGGCGGCCAGTTTCTCGATGTATTTGGCGTCTTCGGTGGCCTGCTTGGACTCGATGTTCATGATGATGACATCGGGCTTGAGCGACACCGCCTGCTCGACGTCGAAGGTGCCGTCCTTGAAGCCGCCGAAGACGGGGATCTCGGCCATCTCGGGGAATTTTTCCAGATAGGCGGCATAGTTGTCCGGATCGGCGCTGTTGAAGTCGTCACGCCAGCCGACGATGCGCTGGAAGGGATTCTCCCGGTCGAGCACGGCGGTGAGGTAAACCTGGCGGCCTTCGCCCAGGATGACGCGTTGCACCGGTACCTCGACCTCCACCTGACGGTTGGCGATGTCGGTGACGGTAATGGTTTCGGCACTCAGGGCCAGCGACCAGACGGCCGCCACGGCGGTGATCGCCTTGGTCAGAAGGGGGCTTCGAAGCATGGTGTTCTCGTGCGGTTATTAGGACGGGATATGATACTACAAACGATTCTTATTTTGTAAGTGGGAAGTATTCATTCCAATATCACACGGGGCAGATTTTAATCGTCGTCAAAAAACGTAACAGCAACAAATGATTAGCAAAGGGGAATAGCTTGGTATACTCATTGAGTACCATCATAACGAGGACTCGCTCATGGATCTTATCCGCATTATCGTCGCCATTCTGCTGCCGCCCCTGGGGGTATTTTTGCAGGTGGGCTTCGGCAAGCACTTCTGGCTCAATATTCTGCTGACCCTGCTGGGCTATATCCCCGGCATCGTGCACGCGGTGTGGATCATCGCCAAAAAATGAGCCGCCGGCCTTTATGCTCGGGAGCGGCGGATGCCTGACCGGCGCCAGGAGCAAGCGGGCGGTGGTGCGGATGCCACCAGGGCTCGCCTGAGTCGTCTTGCCTGGCTGCTGGACAGCTCAATAAGGCTGCCCGGCGGCTTCAGGATTGGCCTGGACGGCCTTATCGGCCTGGTTCCCGGGGTGGGGGATCTGGTCGCCGCCGGCCTGTCGGCCTATATCATCGCGGAAGCCGCCCGCATGAAGCTGCCCGCCGGCGTGCTGGCCCGCATGGGGCTGAATGTGCTGCTGGAGCTGCTGGTCGGCGCCATCCCGCTGTTCGGCGATCTGTTCGACTTCGCCTTCAAGGCCAACCAGCGCAACGTGCGGCTGATGGATGCCCACTTCGACAAGATGGATCGCACGCGGGCCTGAGCGACGTGCTTGGGGCCATTTTGTTGAAGTGGAAGGGGCAACGCCTGTCGGCTTGCCCCTCTGTCGTCCTGCCTCAGGGCAGGCTCTGCGCCGCCAGTTGGCGGCATTCCCGTCGATCCTGGTCGATCTCCGCCATGCTCAGGCGGGCGGTTTCCCGCAGCAGGCAGGAACACAGGGCGACCAACCCCAGGGCGCCGGCGGCATAGAGCGCCACCCCCAGGGGGTTCTGATCGCTGGCGATCAGGATGGCGGTGGCGATGCTCGAGGCGGTGCCGCCGCCCAGGGCCGCGCCTATCTGGTAGGTGGCGGAAATGCTGGAAAAGCGCATCTCCCGCGGGAACTGCTCGCCCAGAAAGGCGGGAATGGGCCCCTGGGTGGCCCCCATCAGGGCGCCGACGAGGGCATAGGCCGCGAGGCTGAGCCAGAGGCTGTGCTGGCTGATCAGCGGGAAGAAGGCGAAGAAGCCCGCCGCCATCAGGGCCGAACCCAGTATCATCACCCTTTTCCGGCCAATATGGTCGGACAGCAGGGCGAACAGCGGCGCGGAAATGACGATGGTGATCGACAGGGCAAAATCGAACAACAGGGCCTCGGTATTGCCGTAGCCGATCAGGGTCGCGTAAGACAGGAAGAAGGTGGTGCCGATATAGGCGATGGTGGTGTAGCCGAAAGCGACGCCGATGCACAGCAGCAGCTCCCGCGGCCGGGCGCGCAGGGCGGCGAGCAGCGGCACCGGGGTCTCTTTCTGACGGGGGGCGGGCGCTTCCCGCGGGGCCTGCAGCCGGGCGTAGAGGCCGATCAGCACCAGTACGCCGCCCAGCAGGAAGGGGATGCGCCAGGCAAAGCCGGTGAGATCGTCGTCGTAGGCCAGGCTGACCGTGGCGAACACGGCGGAAGCCAGGATGCCGCCGATGCCGATGCCCATGCTGGTGAAACTGCCCCAGAGGCCGCGGCGGCCGCGGGGTGCGTTCTCGATGCCGAACAGGGCCGCGCCGCCCCATTCGCCGCCGGCGGCGAAGCCCTGCAGCAGACGCAGCAGCACCAGCAGGACCGGCGCCGCCACCCCCACACTCGCGTAGCTGGGCAGGCAGCCGATCAGCAGGGTGCTGACGCCCATCATCAGCAGGGTGAACACCAGCACCTTCTGGCGGCCCACCTTGTCGCCGAAGTGGCCGAACACGATGCCGCCGAGCGGGCGGGCCAGAAAGCCGGCGCCGAAGGCGCTGAAGGCGATCAGGGTGGCGGTGAGCCGGTCCATCTCCGGGAAGAACACGGCGGGAAAGACCAGCGCCGCCGCGTAGCCGTAGATGAAGAAGTCGTAATACTCGAGGGCCGTCCCCATGCCGGAGACCCAGAAGGTCTTGCGGGCGGACAGGGCGCCCGTTCCTTGATGCTGATTGTCCATTCCTTGTACTCCTTTACTGCTGTTTACGATTAAAAACGGATCTGCCCCCGGCGGGCAAGCGCCATGGGGTTGCCGGCGCCGTATTCGAGCGCGCAGTTGTCCGTGTCGATGCCGACGGTGAGCAGGGTTTCCCAGCGCTCGGTGGGCGGCATGGCCGGATCGGGGGTAAAGCAGACGGGCGCCCGCTCTCCGGCCGCGCCGCACATGGCGGCGGCCCGTTGCCGGATATCCCCCTCTGCCATGGCGGCGCGGGCCGCATCCACATGCGCCAGCCGGGCATAGGTGGTGCCGGCGTCCGGGGTGCGTTCGCCGCGGCTCAGCGCCGGGTCCAGGAAGTGGTTGGTGTGGGTGAGCCAGCCGTCTGCGAGGGGTGGCACCACCGCCGTTCCCGCCGGTGCCAGTTCGATGCTGGCGGCACGGGGCGAAGCGTCCTCCCGGCTGAACACGGTCAGCACGGTGGAGGCGCTGACCCGGGCGGAGCGGGCGAGGGCGACGGCGTCCGCCACCGTGGTGGCCTCTTCCAGGATACGGCGGGCGATAGCGTGCACCGGCACCCCGGCATCGGCATGGTCGCTGGCGTGGTGGAGGATGTTGAAGTGCAGGCCCAGGCCGGCGCTGTTCACCCCTATCTTGCCGAGCATGCCGGACTCGGTAAACAGCTTGACGGTCAGGCCGCCACGGCCGAGCAGCCGCAGCATCAGGCCGTGGGGCACCAGGCTGTCGTGCCAGTCCCAGGTCTGGATGGTCCTGGGCGCCGCCATGCCCTTGGGGGCGTACACGGCGGTGGAGCATTCCCCTTCGGTGGCGGGCATGGTGGCGAGCACCTCGGTGCGGGCGTTGAGGCAGGCCAACTGCCATAACGGCAGACCGGCGCCGCTCGCCATGGCCGCCACCTCGCGGGCGAGGTCCGGGCTCCAGGCTTCGAGCGCGCCCAGGCTCCGCTCGCCGAGGGTACGGGCCTGCTGCAGGCTCACGCCCACTTGGGGGAAGAAGTCGAGATAGAGCCGGACCGTGTGGGCGATTTCATCGGCCCATTGTTCACCCAACTGCCGGCCACGGGCTTCGGGATCCTGGATATCGGTACTGAAGGTATGGATATGCACTGAAATCACTCCTTGTTGTTATTGCGGTAATGGCGTCATGAAGCGGCGCGGCCTCAGTCGGGCCGGGCGTCGTCCCGGCGGAAGACTTCCCGTCCGGCAAAAAAGGTGTTGAGCACCCGGGTGTCGCGCAGCTGTTGCGGCGCGACACCGAAGACGTCCCGGTCGAGCACGATCAGGTCCGCCTGCTTGCCGGGCTCGAGGGAGCCGGTCTTGTGGTCGAGGCGCAGGGCCCGGGCCCCGTTGAGGGTGTAGGCCAGGAGCATGGCTTCGCGGTCGATGGTTTCGTCGGCGTTGAGCAGGCCCTTCGGCCCTTGGCGGCTGACCGCCTGGTAGATGGCCTTCCACGGGTCGGCGGTGGTGATCGGCCAGTCGCTGGCGCCGGCGAGGGTGGCCCCCTGTTGCAGCAGCGAGCGGGCCGGGTACATGTAGTGGTAGGCCATGGCGCTGACGTAGGGCTGCACCAGGTCCACGCTCATTTCGTCGGCCATGGCCCAGTACAGCTGCATGGAGGCGATGACGTCGAGCGGCTTGAAGCGGGCGAACTCCTCGGGGTTGACCAGTTGCAGGTGGGTGATGGAGTGGGGCACGCCGCTGTTGCGCTGCCGGCGCGCCTGCTCGATGGCGTTGAGCGACTCGCGCACCGCGCGGTCGCCGATGGCGTGCACGTGTACCAGCCAGCCGCGGGCGTCGGCGGCGTCGACCAGCCGGGCGAAGTCCTCGGGCTCGAACAGCAGCTCGCCGCGCTGGCCCGAGTTCCGGTAAGGTTCGAGCAGGGCGGCGCTCTGGGCCGGATGCTCGGCCACGCCGTCGGCGAACACCTTGATCCCGGGCAGGCTCAGGTTGGGGATATTGGCAAACCGCCGGCGCACCCGATCCAGCTCGTCCAGATCGGCGGGACCGGCCTTGGCGTCTGCCATCAGCAGGGCGGCCACGTGGGCATTGAGTTCGCCCCGCTCCGCCAGCGCCCGGTAGGCGGGGAGCACGCCGACGGATGCATTGTCGATGGGCCCACCGGGGTTCTCGTTGGCCAGCGGCTCCATCCAGGCGGTGATGCCGAGGCGGTGGTAGTGGCGCATGGCATCGCGCGCGGCGACCAGCAGTTCGGCATCGCCGGCCAGCGGCAGCAGCTCATGGACCTGATAGAGTCCTTCATCGACCAGGAAGCCGTTGGCCTCGCCGTCCGGGTGCCGGCCGATGGTGGCGATCTTTTCGCCCCCCAGGGCCGCGATCCGGGCGGCGTCGATGCCGGCGCGTTTGAGCATGGCCTGGTTGGCCCAGCCGGTGTGGTAGTCCCAGCCCGCGAACAGCATGGGCACCCCGGCCCATTCGCCCCGGTTGAAGCGTTGCTCGAACTCCGCGATCTGCTCCCAGTAGCGGGAAGGCAGGCCACCCACCACCAGGAAGTCGCCGCGCCTGGCCTTGCCGTCGTCGCGCCACTGGCGCAGGCGCCGCTCCAGCTCGTCGAACGGCAGCCAGTCGCCGTCCAGGCTGGCCTGGCGCAGCTGCAGGCCGCCCTTGACCACATGGGCGTGGGAGTCGACAAGGCCGGGCATCAGCACCTTGCCGTTGAGGGCGATGTGGGTGGTGCCCTCGCCGCCGAGGGGGAGGATGTCCTCGTCGGTGCCCACCGCCAGGATCCGGCCCTGCTCGATGGCCACCGCCTGCTGCAGGGGCTGGCCCGCGACCGCGGTGAACACCTTGCCGCCGTGCAGGATGAGATCGGGGGCGGCCATCGTTTCCCATGAGGAAAAAGCGAGGGCCGTGGTCAGCAGCGATGGTAAGAGTCCCTTCATGTTAATCACCCTGGCTGGTTGTTAATTGTTTGATATATTAGCCGGGGTGTTCTTGCCCCATCATTACCCCTTTGCACACAACTTTTTTTCCAGTGAGGAAAAAATCATGGACAAGCTGAGCGTGCTCACCACTTTCGTCACCGCCGCCGAGCTGGGCAGCTTCAGCCGGGCCGCCGAACGGCTGGGCAAGACGCCGTCCGCCGTCACCAAGGCGGTGGCGCAGCTCGAGGCCGAGCTCGGCACCCGGCTGTTTGAGCGCACCACCCGGCAGATGGCGTTGACGGAAGCGGGCCACACCTACCTGGAAGGAACCCGCCAGGCGCTGATGCAGCTGCAGATCGCCGGCGAGGAAGTGGAGCAGCTGCAGCAGGAGCTGCGCGGCCGGCTGCGCATCATTTCGCCGCCGTCCTTCGCACCCGCCTTTCTGCGCGAAGTGTGCTGCCGTTTTATGACCGAACATCCCCTGGTGCGGCTGGAGGTGGACCTGAAGGAAGGGAGCCAGGACCTGATCGAGGGCGGCTACGATCTGGCGGTGCGGGACGGGCCCACCGATCTGCCGGGGCTGATCGCCCAGCCCCTGTTGGAAAACCGGGTGGTGCTGTGCGCCAGCCCCGCCTACCTGGCCCGCAAGGGCATGGAAGTGACGCTGGACAACATCGAGCAGCACGACTGGCTGATCCTGCGCAACCCGCTGCTCAGCCGCCATTACTGGTGGGTGGAGCTGGAAGGCAGGAACACCCGCCTGCGGCAACCGGTCCCCCGGCTGACGAGCGATGATTACGACTTTCTGCTGGCCTGCCTGCTCGACGGCCAAGGCCTGCAGTTTGTCCCCACCTGGAGCGTGGCGCCCTACCTGGCCCGCGGCGAACTGGTGGAGGTGCGGGTGAACCAGTGGCGGGTGCTCAGCGCCTTCGGCCCCTGGATCCACGCCATCTTTCCTCCCCATTGCCGCAACAACCGCAAGGTGAAAGCCTTTATCGAGCTGTTGAAGGCCCATGTGCAGGAAAGCGGACGCTGCGCGCGCTGATGTTCATCACCGCTGTTCTCGATTTGCCATTCCCGCTGCCAGCCTTGTCACTCCCGCGCAGGCGCTGAGGAGTCCAGGGGCTTGCTCCGTTGATAGCGGCGAGATGGCAAGCCCGCCATTGTTGTGTGGATTGCGCCTCCTTTTTTAGTTAGTTAGTCTAACTAAAATTATTTCGGAGAAGATCCCATGACACTGACCGACAGCCTGAAGCAACTGGAGTGGTTTATCTGGCACCGCTGGCGCGAGCATTCGCGCCAGAGCGGCAGCATGGAGCTGACCAGCAGCGAACTGGAATACCTCTATGCGCTGATGTCGGCCCAGGGGCCGGGCCTGCGGCTGACCGAACTGGCGGCGCTGATGCAGGTGAGCAAGGCCTCGGCCAGCACCATGGCGCGCAAGCTGGATCGCCAGGGTTACCTGCGGCGCGAAGCCTGCCCCGAGGACGCCCGGGCCAGCCGCCTGTTGCCCACCGACAAGGCGCTCTACCTGCAGAAGGAAGAAACCAGCGTCTACCGGGAAACGGCGACGGCCATGGGGCGGGCGCTGAGCGAGGAAGAGCTCGCCCAGCTCGAACGGCTGTTGGCCAAGGCCTGTCGCGCCCTGGAACTGCCCCAGGCGCCGCTGCCCGTGCCGGATATTTCCCCCCGCAAACAGGACTGACACCATGAACCTGAGTTCGGCGCCGCTCCAGCGCGCCTTTTGGCATTACACCCTGCCTTCTCTGGCCGCGCTGCTGGTCAGCGGCACCTATCAGGTGGTCGACGGCATTTTCGTCGGCCACTTTATCGGCGGCGACGGCCTGGCCGGCATCAACCTGGCCTGGCCCTGGGTGGGCGTCATGCTGGCCACCGGCATGATGATCGGCATCGGTACCGGGGCCCAGGCGTCCCTGGCCCAGGGTGGCGGCAAGCGCGGCCGGGCCGCCCTGTTTGTGGCCCAGGGGTTGTGGCTGCTGCCGCTGCTGGGGTTGCCGCTGGCACTGGTGTTGACCCGCTCGAGCCCGTTATTCCTGGTCTGGCAGGGGGCCGAGGGTGCGGCGGCGGCCCATGCCCAGAACTACCTGGATCTGATGGCGCCGGCCACGCCCCTGGTAATAGCCAGCGTGGCGCTGCCGTTTCTGGTGCGCAACCTCGGGGCGCCCCGGCTGGCGACCCTGGCGCTGCTGCTGGGGGCCGTCGGCAATATCCTGCTCGATGCGGTTTTTATCGCCTGGCTGCAGTGGGGGCTGACCGGCGCCGCCCTGGCCACCCTGCTGAGCGAGGCGCTGGTGGTGGTGCTGTGCCTGGGCTTCGTGCTGAGCCGCCACAGCCGGGCGCCGCTGGACCGCCGGGCCTGGCGGTGGCGGCCGAGGGCGGGCACCGTGCTGCTGGGCACCGGCTTTTCCAGTATGCTGATGTACCTGTACCTCAGCCTGGCGGTGGTGCTGCACAACCTGCTGCTGCTCAAACATGGCCAGGCGGTGCAGGTGGCGGCCTACGGCATCGCCGGCTACCTGATGGCTTTCTACTACCTGGCGGCGGAAGGGGTGGCCGGGGGCATGCAGCCCCTGGTGAGCTACTACCAGGGCGCCGGTCAGACGGCGCGGGTGCGCCAGACTCTGCGCCTGGCCTGCCTGGTCGGGGTGGGGGGCGGTGTGCTGCTGGTACTGGCCATGATGGCGGCGCCGGCCTGGTTCGCCTCGGTCTTTATGGGGGAGGATCCGGCCCTGCTGGCGGCCACCACCTGGGCCATCCGGCTGCACCTGTGGGCCCTGTTCCTGGACGGCTTCCTGGTGCTGGCGGCCTGCTGGTTCCAGTCTCTCGGCCTGGGCCGCAAGGCGACCCTGATCACCCTGGGCAACATGCTGATCCAGCTGCCCTTTCTGGCGTTGTTGCCGCTCTGGCTGGGGCTGGACGGGGTCTGGCTGGCGCTGCCCCTGTCCAACGTCTGCCTGTCGTTGTTCGCCGGTTGGCTGCTGTGGCGGCAGTGGCGGCGGCTGGCACCAGGGCCAGCCGCCGCCACTGGCGAGCGATCCTGAAATGGGCACAGTCGGCGCTCGTGTGCCGGGAGTGATCACCGGGCAGAGAGTGCCTCTGCCAGCGTCACCTCTCCGGCAACGCCGCCTGCGCTCACGGCGGGTCGCTGCTGCTCGACGGCATGGGCGAAGATCACCGCCGGATCCTGCGCCAGTTTGCTGTACAGCCGTTGCAGGTTTGGATAGTCACTGCGATCCACAACCTGGAGATACTCGGCCCAGCGGGCGATACCGGTAAAATAGGCGTCGGCCACACTTCGCTGCGCTCCCAGCAGCCATGGCCGGTCGGCCAGCATCATCTCCAGTTGCCGATTATCCTGGTTGCGGCTCCCGCCTATTTGCAGTGGCGACGGGAACCGGCCGCACCGGACGACGTGGCCGGACACGGCGGCATTCTTACCGGACCGGCGGCGGGCTGCTGGTCGCTGAGCGACGGGCAGGGCCGCTCCGCCAGCGTGACACCACATCCTGTGATGGTAGCCAATGAGTCGGTCATGCTGCTGGGTGCCGCCGAGGCCGGGTTGGGCATTACCTGCCTGCCGGCGGACATGTGCCGGGCGTCGATGGATGACGGCCGGCTGGTGCGGGTGCTGCCCGAGTGGGAAGCCGGGCAGGTAACCACTTCCCTGGTGATGCCGCATCGCCGCGGCCAGTTACCCGCGGTGCGCGCCGTAGTGGAGTGCCTGGTGGAGATGTTTGGCGCCGGGGAGGGGCCTGCGGATTGACTGCCGTTGTCCGTATGATTGCATGACTGGGCTAACCCGATGAACCTCAGGCACTACGCCATTTCCCGGTACCCGATGATACCCGACGAGCCAACTTCACATTATTTTTACCGGCATCCCTCGTCCTGGAGGGAGGGAGATGAAATATTATTCATCCGTGTTCTTTATATTTCGGTGATTTGTTGAAGGTTGGTGGTATTAAATATTCAATGCATGAATAATTATTCCAGGCTCTGATTTTGTTGATATTTTGTTTTTGTTGTGTGATATTTCATCTCGCTGCTATTTATCCAATTGGATGTTAATACTGACAGGGTGTCTTTATGGGATTGTCTTTAAGTTATAGAAAACTGATCGTACCTGCCGTTTTATTGTGTGCGGGTTCTTTTTCTGCATTGGCCTCCGAAGAAGCCGAGCCTTCCAAACCTCTTTCAGGTTCGAACCTGCTGATATCCGCAGTGGCCTGGAAGCAGACAGCTGCGGAATATCGAGCCTTGTATTATCAGGGATTCAATATCGCGAAACTGCACTTGGACAATGCCTTGCAGCGCCACGGCGAGGGAGATAAACCCCTGGCCATTATTACCGATGCCGATGACACTATTCTGAGTACCAATGCTTATTGGGGCCACCTTATCGAGCAGGATATGGAGTTTTTCAATGATCCTATATGGGACAGGTGGGTGGTCGAGGCTCAGCCGGTCGCGACTCCTGGCGCGAAAGAGTTCCTGGACTATGCGGCATCGAAAGGGGTAGAGATTTTTTATGTGACCAGCAGAGAACAAGGCGAGGATACATTCAATATCGCCTTGAATAACTTAAAGGGAAACGATTTTCCTTTTGTCGATGCTGAGCACTTGACCGTTTTAAGGGAAACATCAAATAAAGAAACAAGGCAAAAGGAAATTGCCAATGACTTTAATGTTGTTCTCTATCTTGGTGACAATCTGAATGATTTATCACGAAGCTACTATGTGACCGATGTGGAAGAAAGGCTGGCCTTGGTTGATGAACAAAAAAGCAAGTTTGGTTTTGAACATATCATTTTCCCCAACCCCACCGATGGTCATTGGGTAAGGGCCATCTTCGGTGAATCGGAACCGCCGGCCAGTGTTGAAAACGTGAACAAGTTCCGGGATGCGGCAACCAGACATTCCTGGCAAGCACCTACGGAATAACTGAACTGACGGAACCATAAAATCGAAGTAAACGGATCCCGCGGATGGTGAGACTATCCGCGGGATTTTTTACTGGCCGGAACAAGAGTCACGATGCTGCTTTATGCCCCGGTGCGAGTCAGGAGGTGGCGGTGTCCAGTAGGCCGCTTAACTGTTGGGCCAGCGCCTGGACCAGGGGATCGGCGGTGGGTTTGTGCAGTATCACCACCTCCATGGTGTCCACGGTGGGAAAGCCGTCCACTTCGGTCAGCACCCGGTGCGCCGGCGTCCTGGCGCGGGCCGGCAGCAGGGTGACGCCCAGGCCGTCGGCCACCGCGCCCTGAATGCCGCTCAGGCTGGAGCAGGTAAAGCTGATGCGCCAGCGCCTGCCCGTCAGCTCGACGGCGGTGATCATGTCGTCCCGGTACAGGCCCCGGGGTGGAAAGGCCACCAGCAGCAGCGGATCCTGCTGCCAGGTCGGGTTAGCCGCGCTGTCCAGCCACAGCAGCGGCTCGGGGCGACAGGCCACCCCGGCCCGGCTGTGGCGCCGCTGCTTGATAAGGATCAGATCCAGCTCGCCGTGATCGTAGCCGGTGGCCAGATCCGGGCTCAGGCCGCTGGTGACTTCCAGTTTCAGCCGGGGATGCCGGCGGCTGAAGGCGGCGAGGGTGGCGGTCATCGACGGGGTGACAAAGTCGTCCGGCACTCCCAGGCGAATGGTGAGCGCCACATCCGGGCCGGCCAGGGCTTCCAGCAGCCCGTCGTTCAGCGCCAACATGCGCCGGGCATAGCCCAGCAGCGCCGGCGTCGGTGGGTTGAATGTCCCGGCTGCCCCGTTCCAGCAGCCGGTGCCCGGCCATCTCTTCCAGCCGGCGCACCTTCTGGCTGATGGTGGACTGGGTGGAATGCAACCGGGCGGCGGCGGCGGTAAAGCTGCCGCTGTCGGCCACGGTTACCATCACCCGCAGCAGGTCCAGCTCGAACAGGGGCCTATTCGGTTTTTCACTGATATCCATTCAAATATTTAATTTTCAAATAATGTGTCCGACTTCTACCATGCTCACAGCGGCGCTGGCAAGCCTGCCACCCCCCTTTTTCCTATTCCCGAGAGACGATGCGATGACGACAGTAAGCAGGCCGGTGGAGCAGGGAGCCATGCTGCTCCTGGTGGTGTTGATTGGCCTGAACCTGCGGCCCTTTCTCACCGGGCCCGGACCCATCATCGAGCTGATCCGGGCCAGTACCGGCCTGAGCTATACGGGCGTGGCGCTGCTGACCCTGCTGCCCACCCTGCTGATGGGGGTGGGCGCCTTTGTTTCGCCGCGGATCCAGGCCTGCTGGGGCACCCGCCGGGGCATGCTCACGGCGCTGGTGCTGCTGATGTTGGGCTCGGGGCTTCGGCTGCTGGTGCCCGGCGGCGCGACCCTCATCCTGACCGCCCTGCTGTGCGGGCTGGGGGTGGCCTTCGTTCAGTCCGCCTTTCCCGGCATCATCAAGCAGTATTTTCCCGGCCGGGTGGCCATGGTCACCGGTCTCTATTCGGCCATGATCATGGGCGGCGGCGCCATCGGCGCCCAGTTGACCCCGCTGCTGGCCGGCGGCAGTCACGACTGGCGCGCGGCCCTGGCCTGGCTGGCGTTGCCGGCGCTCATCGCCCTGGCCTGCGCCTGGCGGACCCTGTCGGACCGGCAGAGCCGCCCGCCCGATCCGGGCCTGGCCCGGCGCCTGCTGGGGCGGCCACGCACCTGGCAGCTGATGCTGTGCTTCGGCCTGGTCAACGCCGGCTATTCGACCATGGTCACCTGGCTGGCGCCCTACTACCAGCAGCAGGGCTGGAGCGCCGCCGACAGCGCCGTTCTGGTGTCGGTGATGGCGCTGGCCCAGGCCCTGTTCGCGGTGGGTATCACCCTGCTGGCGCGGGGGCGGGACCGGCGGCCCTGGCTGTGGCTGACCCTGCTGCTGCAGGCGACCGGCTACGCCGGCCTGTTGTTCTGGCCCGGGCAGTGCCCGCTGGTGTGGGCTGCGGTGTGCGGCATGGGGCTGGGCGGCAACTTCTCCCTGTCACTGGTGACGGCCCTGGATCACCTGCCGGTGCCGCAGCAGGCGGGCGTGCTCACCGCCCTGATGCAGGGCGGCGGTTTCCTGATCGCGGCCATGGGGCCTCTGGTGGTGTCGTTGATTCGGGAAGCGAGCGGCAGTTTCGCCGGGGGCTGGGCGCTGCACCTGACGCTGGTCGGCGTGGTGATGCTGATCTGCCTGCGCTTCGATCCCCGACGCTACCCCCAGGCCATGGCCACGGCCTGAAACCCTCCTCCATTACCCGACGGACGAAAAGTCATCGACCATGGCGGGTCCATGGTGCATGCTTGTTATTCAATCGGGTCTCCAGGAGGCGTGGTCTGGGTGGTACCTCCATTCCCATTGGCAACGCTGAAAATATTCGGCCGTTAATGGTCCCATTCGACAGGAGTCGTCCATGAAGCTATCCGTCCACGCGATCGCCTTATCCCTGCTGCTCGCCGGCTGCACCGGCCAGCCCGAGTCATTCAGCTATCAGGCCCCGCCACCCCAGCCCGAGGTTGCCTCCGGCTATCAGGATAAACCCGGCTGGTCGCTGCGGGACTATGCGGTGGCGGCCGCCAATCCGCTCGCCACCGACGCCGGCCGCCAGGTGCTGGCGGCGGGGGGATCGGCGCTGGACGCGGCCATCGCGGTGCAGATGGTGCTGGGCCTGGTGGAACCCCAGAGCAGCGGTATTGGCGGGGGCGCCTTCCTGATGTATTACGACGGCGAGCGGGTCAGCGCCTACGACGGGCGCGAGACGGCGCCGGCCGCCGCCGATGAAAACCTGTTCCTCGATGCCGACGGCGCGCCGCTGCCGTTCAACGAGGCCGTGGTCGGCGGCCGTTCGGTCGGCGTGCCGGGCGTGGTGGCGATGCTCGAACTCGCCCATCGTGAGCACGGCTTGCTGCCCTGGGCCGACCTGTTCCAGCCGGCGATCCGGCTCGCCGAACGGGGCTTTACGCTCAGCCCGCGCCTGTACACCCAGCTCGAGTCCGACGCCTTCCTCAGGCAGGATCCGGTGGCCGCGGCCTACTTCTACCAGCCCGACGGCAGCCCCTACCCGGTCGGCCATGTGCTGCAGAACCGGCCCTACGCGGCGGTGCTCCGGCACATCGCCGCCCAGGGCAGCGCGGCCTTGCACCGCGGCGAGATAGCCGAGGCCATCGTCGCGAAAGTCCGGGGCCATGCGACCAATCCCGGCCAGATGACGCTGGCCGATCTTGCCGGTTACCGGCCGAAGCAGCGCGAGCCCTTGTGCAGCGACTACGGTGCCCGTGGCCGGGAATATGTGCTGTGCGGCTTCCCCCCGCCCAGCAGCGGTGCCATCGCCGTCGCCCAGATCCTCGGCATCCTAGGCCATACCGAGGCCGCCGGGCTGCCGATGCAGCGCACCGACGACGGCAAGCCACAGCCCTCGCCACAGTGGCTGCACCTGTACACCGAAGCCTCGCGGCTCGCCTTTGCCGACCGTGCCAAGTACATCGGCGACCCCGACTTCGTCAGCGCGCCCGGCGGCAACTGGTCGAGCATGCTGGCACCCGACTACCTCGCCGCCCGGGCCGGCTTGATCGGCGAACGCAGCATGAAGACCGCCGAGCCCGGCCGGCCCGGCGAGATGCAGGTATCCCTGGGGTTATCCGCAGTGCAACCCGAGTACGGCACCAGCCACATCAGCATCATCGACCGCGAGGGCAGGGCGCTGAGTATGACCACGACCATTGAGGCCCAGTTCGGCTCCCGCCAGATGGTGAACCCCTACGGCACGGACACCGGCGGCTTTCTGCTCAACAACGAGCTGACCGACTTCAACTTCGCGCCCAACGACGCCGCCGGCCTGCCCACCGCCAACCGGGTGCAGCCGGGCAAGCGCCCGCGCAGCTCGATGAGCCCGACGCTGGTCTTCGACAAGCCGAGCGGCCGGGTGCTGATAAGCGGCGGCAGCCCCGGCGGCGCGCTGATCATCCACTACACCGCCAAGACGCTGTACGGCATGCTCAACTGGGGTATGGACGCCCAGACCGCGATTAACCTGCCGAACTTCGGCGCCCTCGGCGCGCCGACCCTGCTCGAAGGCAACCGTTTCCCGGCCGAGACCCTGGACTGGCTCAGGGCGCGCGATCACGAGTTGACCGAAATGGACATGACCAGCGGCCTGCAGGCGATCGGACGCACCGACCAGGGCTGGTTCGGCGGCGCCGATCCGCGCCGTGAAGGCGTGGTGATGGGGGAGTAACCACGCCCCGCCGTCAGGGCCATGACGACGGCCTGGGGCGGCGGGGCCGTTGGGAAGAGGTGCTCAGCCGGCAAGCCACTGGGGCAGCCACAGGGCCAGGCCCGGGTACAGGCTCACCAGGGCGGCGGCCAGGCACATCAGCATAAAGAATGGCAGGGCGGAGTAGGCCACCCGGCCGATATGCTCGCCGGTGAGCCCCTGCAGTACGAACAGGTTGAAGCCCACCGGCGGGGTGATCTGCCCCAGCTCCACCATGATCACCAGAAAGACCCCGAACCACACCGGATCGAACCCCGCCTGCAGCACGATGGGCAGGGTAATGGGCAGGCTCATCACCGTGATGGAAATGCCGTCCAGGAACAATCCCAGCACAATATAGAACAGCGCCAGTGCCACCAGCAGCAGGGCGGGGGAAAGTTCCAGCCCGGCGATAAACCCCGCCAGCTCCCGCGGCAGATGCAGGTAGCCCATGGCGGTGGAAAGCAGGGCGGCGGTGACCAGAATGCTGCACACCATGGTGGCGTTGAGCAGGGTGGCGGCCAGGGCCTCTTTGAACATGGCCAGGCTCAGTTGCCGCTGTGCCGCCAGCAGCCCCAGGGTGGCGGCCACGCCCACCGCTGCCGCCTCCGACGGGGTGGCGATACCCGAGTAGATGGAGCCCATCACCAGTGCAATCAGCAGGATCACCGGGGCCAGGCAGGCAAAGCTGGCCAACAGCGAGAGCCCGGCGGTCGTGCCGCGCGGGGCTTTTTCGGGCCGGCGCAGGGCCACGGCCGCGATATAGCCGGAGTAGAGCAGGGCGATCAGCAGCCCGGGTATGACCCCGGCCATAAACAGCTGGCTGATGGACACCTCGGCCTGCACCCCGTAGACGATCATCACGATGGACGGCGGGATCAGCAGGCCCAGGCTGCCGGCCCCGGCCAGGGAGCCGATGGACAATTGCCGGTCGTAGCCCCGGCGGGACAGCTCGTGGGTGGTTATCTTGCCGATGGTGGCGGTGGTGGCGGCGCTGGAGCCGCTCACGGCGGCGAAGATGGCGCAGCCGAACACATTGGTGTGCAGAATTCCGCCTGGGATCTTCTGGGCCCAGGGCTCCAGCCCGCGGAACAGCCGCTCCGAAATATTGGAGCGGAAAATCAGCTCCCCCATCAGGATGAACAGCGGTATGGCCGACAGCTCCCAGGCGTTGCCGGCGCGGTAGAGGATGCGGCTCAGGATCATGCCCGCCCGATCCAGGTCGAAACCGCCCAGCCACACCAGCGAGCCCAGCGCCACCGCCGCCAGCCCGGCAAACACCCAGGTGCCCAGGCCCAGCAGCAGGAAGATAAGGCCGATCACCCCGGCCGCGGTCAGAAGGGTATCCATCAGTGTGTTCCTTGCCGGGTAGCGGCCCGGGTAACGAGGCCGAGCACCCGGCCCAGCAGGCTGAGGCACAGCAGCGCCATGCCCAGCCAGACCATGCCTTCGGGCAGCCAGAGCGGGGTGTCGGCCAGGGTGTCGCTGGTGGTGCCGCGCTGGTAGCTGCGCCAGACGTTCCGGCCCCAGAACCAGGCCAGGGTGGCGAAGGTGAACAGCGCCACCAGGGTGGCCAGCAGTTCGGGCAGCCAGTGCCAGCGGGGCGGCAGCTTGTCCACAAGCAGTTTCACCCGGATAAGGGAGCCCCGCTCCAGGGCGTAGCCGAGCCCGAGAAAGGTCATGGTGGCCACCCCGTAACCCACGAACTCATCCAGTACGAAGGTGGAGCGGCCGAACAGCCGCAGCACGATTTCCAGCAGGATATGGCCGGTGATATAGAGAATAAGCCCCATGGCGAGCCCGCCCGCCAGCTGGTTGAGCCGGTGGCTGAGCAAGTTGACCAGCGCGGCCATGGCTCAGCCTTCCTGCCGGAACTGCTCGAGGAGCTGCCGCCCGCGTTCGCCGGTTTCCTTCAGCCAGCCGTCTATCGCGACCTGGGCGGCCTGTTGCAGCGCCTGGGTGAAGTCGGCGGGCAGCTCCTCCCTGATGGTGACGCCGTGCTCGTTCAGGGTCCGGTAGTTGGCGGCTACCCGGGTGCGTACCTGCTGCCAGTTGTGGGCGTCGGTCTGGCGCGCGGCCTCCAGCAGGGCGGCCTGCTGTTCGGGCGTGAGCCGGTCGAACTCGTCCTTGTTCATGTGCACCATATTGAGCGGAATGGCGTACTGGATGGCGCTGTAGTGCCGCAACTGCTCCCAGAAGCTGGCGTTGGCGCCAGCCTCGGCGGAGGTGAGCACGGCGCTGATGCCCCCGGTGGAAAGCTGGGGCACCACGTCGGCCCAGGACAGGTTCACCGGGGTGGCGCCGGCTTCCTTCAGGGTGAGGGTGCCATTCTTGTCGTAGGTGCGGATCTTCAGGTTTTTCAGGCCGGCGGCGGAGGCCACCTCCTGCTTGGCCCAGATGCCGCTGGCCGGCCAGGGCGAGGCGTAAAGCAGGATCTGATCGTTGTCGGCGAACACCTGGTCGTAGTGGGGGCGGGCCAGACGGTACAGCTGCTCGGCCTGGTCTTCATCGCGCACCAGGAAGGGCAGGGATGATAGCGAGAAAATCGGGTCTATCCCCGCCAGAGTGCCGGCCAGGGTATCGGCCAGCTGGATGGCGTTGTCCGCCACCGCGTAGAAGTGATCCGCCGACTTGTAGCCTAGGGCGCCGCCGGTATGCAGGGTGATCACCACCTCGTCGTTGGTCAGCTCCTTCACCTTGTCGATGAAGTAGCTGTCGCCTTCGGCATGGATGGAGCTGTGGTTGTATTCGTTGGAAAAGTCCATTCGGGTAGCGGCGGCCCCCTGCAGCGGCAGCAGGGCGGCGAGGGAAAGGGCGAGTACGGAAAGGGTGTGTTTCATGGCGGCGTCATCCCTGAGAGTGAGTTTCACTCGAGTATGGGAGCTTGTCGCGAGGGGGAAAGGCGCAGAAACGACACGGAAATAGCCGACAGCGGCGTGGCCAGGCGGGCATTAACCCGGTTGTCACATTCGGCCGGGTTGTGCTACATCCTTGGGCTGCAGGAGCCGCTTGTCGTTATTGGGCAGGAAGCCCTTCAGGGTTGCTTGTCGAACACCCTGACGCCCTCGGGGATCTGGAACCAGTCCTGTTTCTGGCTCACCCACACATGGGCGCTGGGCTGGATCAGGCGGGTGTCGGCCAGGTTGGAGGGCTTGAGCTTGATGACGCCCGGTTCATCGGGATTGAAGTGGTAGAGGCGGTTGCCGCAGACCGGGCAGAACCTGGCGCCGTTGATATTGCCGCTCTCGGCCACCCGGCGCCACTCGGCCATCTCCCCCTCGAATTGCACCGCCTCGGCGCGCACCACGGCGGTGATGCTGAAGGTGCTGGTAGAGAGCTTCTGGCACTCCTTGCAGTGGCAGGCCACCACCATCAGCGGTGGTTCTTTCAGTTCGTAGGTTACGCCGCCGCACTGGCAGGAACCCTGGATGGGGTAGTTCATCGTTGTTACTCCGCATGGGCGATACAGGGAACAAAGAAGTGGCTCTTTGGGAACCATCCTTGAGTATGCCTCATATGAAACCACAAGTGCGGCGAGCCGGGAAGTGACTCACCGCCGGGCCCGCAGCCGATGAAGCCGCAGGCCACGGCGGTTATTAACCTGGCCTACAAATAGATAAAGTGTTACCTTTGTCATCTATGGACAAAATTGACACCAGAAAACTGAGCTCTGAGCTTCAGCAGCATAATCGAAACCTGGCTATCCGCATGTTCAACTCCGGTCATTCTCGCCAACAGATTGCCGAGGTGCTGGATGTTCACTACGGTACCGTGTGTCGCTGGATACGGGGATATCAACAGCAGGGCGAGACAGGCTTTCAGCTTGGCAAGCGAGGTCGCCGAACCGGCGAAGACCGTTTGCTTACCCCTGCTCAGGAAGACACACTTCAGCAGCTGCTGCGTGAAAAGTGCCCGGATCAGCTCAATCTGCCCTTCGCGCTCTGGAGCCGACCGGCCATCAAGGCGCTGATCTGGCAACGCTGGCGGGTCAAGATCGCCACGCGTACCCTCAGTACTTACCTGGCCCGCTGGGGATTTACGCCCCAAAAACCGGCGAAGCAGGCCTATGAGCAATGTGACAAGGCCGTGCAACAGTGGCTGGACACAACCTATCCGTTTATCCAAGCGCGAGCCAAGCTGCATTACGCCGAGATCTTCTGGGGCGATGAGACAGGCATCAAGAATCAGTGTCAGCATCAGCGAGGTTTTGCTCCCAAAGGCCAGACACCGGTGGTGAGACTCAACGCCAAGCGCTTCTCGGTCAACATGATGTCGGCCATCAACAACCAGGGCAAAGTTCGCTTCATGGTGTACGAAGAGACGATGACCACGAAGGTACTATTGCGTTTCTTCAAACGTCTGATCGCCTCTTCACGCAAGAAAGTCTTCCTGATTCTGGACAATTTGCGGGTCCATCATGCCAAGCTGGTTCGCTCCTGGCTGGAAAAGCATAAGCAAGAGATAGAGGTGTTTTATCTGCCGTCTTATTCACCCGAGCTCAACCCAGATGAATACCTGAATGGTGATCTGAAGCAAGGGATCCGGGCGTCATCGCCGGCTCGCAGTCACCAAGATCTCAAGGCTAAGGTCACACGACATATGAAGGGGCTTCAGAACAAACCTGACCGGGTTAAAAAATACTTCAAACATCCTCTTATCCGGTATGCGGCGTGATCTATTTGCAAGCCGGGTTAATATGCCGCTACACCAGGCGGCAGCGGGCGCTCAACCCCCGTAGCGCGATGTCGCTCAGGCCCTGGGTGGGCGCCGCGCAGCCCTTGGCGATGATATGAACCCGCATGCCCTGTGCCTGGGGCGACAGCGCGGTGTGCGTCACGCAGTGCTGGGTCATCATGCCGGTCAGGTAGATGTCGGTGATGTCCGCGTCACGCAGGATGGGCTCCAGTCCGGTGTCGAAGAAGCTGTCGGCCTGATGCTTCGGGATGACCGGCGCATCGCCCAACGCGGCGGCGATGGCGGGATGAAGGTCTGCGCCTTTGGTGCCGGAGCCAAGCGCCGAGGCCAGTGGCGGATTGAGGTGCTGCACCCCCACCACCAGCCAGCCGTCGCGCCTGGCCTGTTCAATCGCTTCCACGGCCGCCTGGCAGGCTGCTTCTGCATTTTCCAGGGTGAAGGCGCCGCCGGGGAAGTAGTCATTCTGGATATCGATCACGATCAATGCGTTGTTCATGGCATTTTTCCTTTGGTGAATCGGGATGAAGACTGCCTCGGGCATAGAGGCAGCCGGGATTGTTCGGAACGTCATCACTTCGCCGTCGGCCGGCACCCGCACCCGGTCCTGGGTGTCCCGGTTCGGGCAACGGCGTTGCCTGTGCTCAGGGCCAGCGCCAGGATCAGGGAATGGGCGAGGGTGTTGATTTTCATGGTATTGCTCCTGAGTGGTTAAGCGACGGAAGCCATTATCGACGCCTTTGGCCACGCAAAAAATTGACCTGTATGCCAATGATCGAAAAGATTGGGCCATGCTGTTAGGATAATGCTCCCGCCATTTGCAGAGGTATCCTTATGTCCAGGCCCCTGGTCGCCCTTGTGCTCTATCCGCGCTTCAGTCCCTTCCATGTGTCGGTGCCTTACGCGATATTCGATTCGATGCTGCCGGATAACCCCTTGTTCGAGCTGAACATCGTGTCTCCCGGGGGCCGGCCGCAGCAGGCCAAGCGGGCGATGACGATAGCGCCCGACGGCGGGCTCGAATTGCTGGACAGGGCAGACATCGTGGTGGTGCCGGGATGGCACGATCTGAGCGAGCCGCCGGAGCCGGCCCTGGCCGAGGCGCTGGTCCGTGCCCACACCCGGGGGGCCCATGTGGTGGGACTGTGCTACGGTGCCTATGCCCTGGCCTACGCGGGCCTGCTGGATGGCCGCAAGGCGGCGACCCACTGGATGGCCGAGCAGGACTTCGGCCGGCGCTTCCCCTCGGCGGCGCTCGATACCAATGCTCTCTACGTGGAAGACGATCGTTTGATCACTTCCGCCGGTACGGGGGCGGGGCTGGATTGCTGCCTGTACATAGTGCGCGCCTATTACGGCACCCGGATAGCCAACAGGGTTGCCCGCATCATGGTGGTGCCGCCGCACCGCGAGGGCGGGCAGGCCCAGTTTATCGAGCAGCCCGTCGCCCTCTCCACCCAGGACGCCCATATCAACCGCCTGCTCGACTACCTGCGGGAAAACCTGGCCCGGCCGCACGGTATCGACGAGCTGGCCGCCCGCACCGCCATGAGCCGGCGTACCTTTACCCGCCATTTCCACAAGGCCACCGGCATGACCTTCGGCGAATGGCTGGTGAACGAGCGCTTGCAGCGCAGCCTTGAACTGCTGGAAAACCATTCCTTCTCGGTGGAAAAAGTCGCGGAAATGGTGGGCTTTCATACCGCAACCTCATTCCGCCAGCACTTCCGGCAACGGTACCAGGTCAGCCCCCGGGCCTGGCGCAAAACATTTGGCGAAGTTGAACGCTGAGGCTTCGCGCTGCCCGTCCGAACGGTGGTGGAGCAGCTAAAAGCCTGTTTAAATGGTAAAATAAGCGAAAACGGACTGTTGCCGGATCGTATCCAGTATGACCATGAAGCTTAAACCGCTGCCGCCCATGAACAGCCTGATCGTATTCGAGGCGGCGGCACGCCATCTGAGTTTTACCCTCGCCGCCAGTGAGCTGAACGTGACCCAGGGGGCGATCAGCCGCCAAATTCGCCAGTTGGAAGACTACCTGGGCAAGGCGTTGTTCGTGCGGGCCAGCCGCAGCATTACCCTGACGGCCACCGGTCTGCAGTATTACCAGACCGTTTACCGTGCCTTGCTGGACGTGGCCCAGGCCACCGGTGAAATCAAGAAGTGGCAGGGGGAGCAGCAGGTGACCGTGGCCACCACCAACGCCATGGCGGCGCTCTGGTTGCTGCCCAAGGTGGCGGCCTTTCAACAGCAGCACGAAGAGATCGACCTGCGCATACTGGCGACCGACAACATCATGGATCTGCGCCGGCTCGACTGTGATATCGCCCTGTTCTATTGCCGGGTGCCGCCGGCGGAGATGAAGGTGACCACCCTGTTCCCGGAGGAGGTGTTCCCGGTGTGCAGCCCTGCCTATCTGGAACGGCTGAAAGCATGCGAGACTCCGGAGGACATCTTCGGCAAGACGCTGCTGTATCTGGATGATTCGCAGCGGGACTGGGTCAACTGGCCGGAATGGTTCGAATCGGTGGGGCTGCCGGTGGTGGCGCCGCGCAACAGGGTCAACATCAACAACTATCCCATGTTGTTGCAGGCGGCCGTCAACGGGCAGGGCATCGCCCTGGCCTGGGGTTCGCTGGTGGATGACTACCTGCAAAGCGGGGCCCTGGTCAGGCCGGTGGACACGGTGCTGCGTACCCAGGACAATTTTTCCATGCTGGAGCCCTCGGGGCGGGGGGTGGTGCCGGCCAGCGTCAAGCTGTTCCGCAGCTGGCTGCTGGAGCAACTGCCGGGGCAGGTGGGAGAGAAGGGTCTGGCCTGAAGCCGAGGTGAATACAGCAAAACGCCGGGAAACTTCCCGGCGTTTTTTGCTCACTTGCCGAACTGGGGCTCGGCCTGCCACTGCTCTTCCGGCTCCTGCTCCGGCAGCGGGCCGTCCAGCCTGGCGGGCTCGGGCCGCACGTGCTCCGGCAGCATGGCCCAGGGCTGGGGTTCGCGGCGGATGCTGTGGAACAGCGTCAGGCTCATCACCGCGATAAAGATGGCGATGGGGAAGCCGGCGATGATGGAGGCGGTTTGCATCGCCTTCAGCCCGCCGGCATACAGCAGCACGGCGGCGATGGCGGCGATGATCACCCCCCACAGCACCCGGATCATGGTCGGCGGCTCAGTGTCGCCGGCGGCATCCAGGGTGCAGAGCACCAGGGTGCCGGAGTCGGCCGAGGTGATGAAGTAGGTGCCGAGCAGCACGCAGGCCAGCACACTCAACAGCTTGCCCAGGGCGCCGGCGTCCAGGTTGTCGAACAGGGTGAACAGCGCCCGGGTGGTGTCGGCCTTGGTGGCCGCCAGGATGGGGCCGCCGGCGAAGGGCGCCTGGGCCGGCTCGCCGGCCTCGGCCAGCACCACCGCCTGTTGTTCGTAGGCGGTGCGCGCATCCTGCTCTACCTTGAGTGCCGCGCCGCCGAACACCGACATCCACAGGAAGGTGATCAGGGTGGGCACGATCAATGCGCCGCCGATCAGCTCGCGGATGGTGCGTCCCCTGGAGATGCGGGCCACGAACATGCCGACGAAGGGCGCCCAGGTCATCCACCAGGGCCAGTAGTAGGCGGTCCACCAGTTCTGCCAGCCGGAATCGTTCTGGGCATCGCTCCACAGGCTCATGCCGACGATGTTCTGGGCATAGCTGCCGGTGCTTTCCAGCAGGGTGTTGAGCATGTAGCGGGTGGGGCCGACATAGAGCACGATCAGCACCAGCAGCAGCGACAGCAGCATGTTCCACTCGGACAGCCGGCGGATGCCCCGGCCCACGCCCGACAGCACCGAGGCCACGGCGCAGGTACAGAGCACCACGATGATCAGCAATTGCACGCCGAGGCCGATGCCCACCCCGAACACCTGGTTCAGGCCGGAGTTGATCTGGATGACGCCCATCCCCAGCGTCTGGGAAATGCCGAAGGCGGTGATGGCCACGGTGAGGATGTCCACCCCATGGCCGATGGGGCCGTAGATGCGGTTGCCGATCAGCGGATAGAGGATGGATCTGAGGGTAAAGGGCAGGTTCTTGCGGTAGGAAAAATAGGCCAGCGCCAGGGCGACGATGATAAACACCGACCAGGGATGCAGACCCCAATGGAAGAAGGCCAGCTGCATGGCGGTGCCGGCCGACTCGTTGCTCAGCCCGGTGGTGAAGGGATTGTCGGCATAGTGCCACATGGGCTCGGCCACCGACCAGAAGATAAGGCCGATGCCCATGCCGCCCGAGAACAGCATGGACACCCACGACAGATAGCTGAACTCGGGCTTTTCATCGTCCTTGCCCAGGCGGATATGGCCGTAGCGGCTGATCATCAGATACAGCAGAAAGCCGACCACCAGGGTGACCAGCCCAAGATAAAACCACTTCATGTTCTGCAGCAAAACGCCGGAAACGGTTTCGAAATATTGCCCGGCCTGGTTGGCCAGAATGGCACAGAACAACACGAAACCGATCACCAGCACCTTGGATGCAATGGTCACGGTTGGGTTCAGTCCCTTCAGGATCCCGGATGTCGCACGCATAACTCCTCCCTCTGCGTTACTCATTGTTGGTTAACCAGTTGTTAACATGGTGGGGAGGTTAGGGCGCGGCGTGGGTTCGCTCAATCGATTTATTCTCATCCATCGGTGAGTTTTGGTCATGGATAGCCGCTACCTCGGACAGGTTTCCGGGCAGGAAGGGCAGGGCCATGGATGGATGACAAAAGCTCATCCATACCCGGCCAAAAAGTCGTTTGTTTGTTGCCGCTATGTTAACGACACTCTCCCCCATCGGTACCCCGGGGTGCCAATGACAACAAACAGCGCAGGAAGCACTGCATCATTGTGGAGAGAACAGCATGATCAACGTCAGCCAAACCCTTATTCCGGTACAGCAGGTGGAAAGCGTACTGAACCCGATCGTCGAAGCCAACGGCATGCCGAATGCCTGTTATACCAGCCAGGAATATTTCGCCTTTGAGCGAGATCAAGTTATCGGCAAAACCTGGGCCTGCATCGGTTTCGCCTCCGACCTGCTGAAAAACGGCTACGTCAAGCCGGTGAGCTTTATGAATCTGCCGCTGCTGATGATGCGCAACCGCCAGGGCGAGGTGCAGGTGTTCCACAACGTGTGCAGCCACCGGGGCATGCAGCTGGTGCATGAAGCCGGCGAGGTGCAGGGCATGATCCGTTGCCCCTACCATTCCTGGACCTACGATCTGGACGGCAACCTCAAGGGCACTCCTCATATCGGCGGCACCGGCCAGCATAAAGATGAGCGCTTCAAGTGCGAAAAGCACGGCCTTAAAGCCCTGCGCTCCGCGGTGTGGATGGACATGGTGTTCGTCAACCTGTCCGGCGACGCGGCCTCCTTCGAGGAGCACATCGCGCCCCTGGTCGAGCGCTGGCAGCCGTTCTGGGGCGACGAGGGCCTGAGCCTGCTGCGCCGGGTCAACATGGGCGGCCACCTGGAAATCGAGGTGGAGAGCAACTGGAAGCTGACCGTGGAAAACTACTGCGAAGCCTACCACCTGCCCTGGGTGCACCCGGCCCTGAACACCTATTCCAAGCTGGAAGATCACTACAACATCATGTTCGAGGACCGTTTCGCGGGGCAGGGCAGCTACAAATACAACCTGTCGGACACCGCCGGCACCCATTTGCCCAAGTTCCCCGGCTGGCCCGCCGACAAGCTGCGCCACGCGGAATACGTGGCCCTGTTCCCCAACGTGCTGCTGGGCATCCAGGCCGACCACGCCTTCGCCATGATGATCGATCCCATCCACGCGGAGAAAACCGTGGAGAACCTGCGCCTCTATTACGTGGGCGACGAGTCGCTGAAGGACGAATACGCCGGCTGCCGCACCGCCACCCTGGAGTCCTGGCGGGTGGTGTTCGGTGAAGACATCGGCGCGGTGGAAGGCATGCAGAAGGGCCGCCATTCCCCCGGCTTCGGCGGCGGCGTGTTCTCGCCCGAGATGGATCTGCCGACCCATTTCTTCCAGAAGTGGCTGGCCAACCAGGTGAAAGCGGCGCTGGAGGCGTAAACGATGCAACATTATCTGAACTATATCGACGGCCAGTGGCGGGATGCCTCCCGCCAGATCACGGTGATGAACCCGGGCACCGGCGAGCCTTACGCCACCATCGCCCAGGCGAGCATCGAGGATGCGGATCTGGCCATGGCCGCCGCCCGCCGCTGCGTGGACAGCGGCGCCCTGACCGAGGTGCGCCCGGCCATTCGCACCGGCTGGCTGTTGCAGGCGGCCGAGGCCATCCGCGCCATCGCCGACGACGGCGCCCTGGTGGCCTGCCGGGAAAACGGCAAGGGCCTGAACGACGCCCGCGACGAATTTCTCGAGGCGGCCCGCTACTTCGAATATTACGCCGGCATGGCCGACAAGATAGAAGGCATCTCGGTGCCGCTCGGCAAGGACTACATGGACTTCACCCAGTACGTGCCCTTCGGCGTGTCGGTGCAGATCGTGCCCTGGAACTTCCCGGTGTCCATCTGCGCCCGCTCCCTGGCCCCGGCCCTGGCGGCCGGCAATGCGGTGGTGATCAAGTCGCCGGAAATCTCGCCGCTGGCCATGACCCTGCTGGTCAGGGCCGTCGAGCAGGCCGGTTTCCCCCGGGGGGCGGTCAACCTGCTGTGCGGCAAGGGCTCGGAGGTGGGCAGCCACCTGGTCAAACACCAGGACACCAACCAGATAGTGTTCACCGGCTCGGTGCCCACCGGCCAGCGCATCCTGCGGGACTCGGCCGAGCGGGCCACCCCCTCGGTGATGGAGCTGGGCGGCAAGTCCGCCGCCATCGCCCTGGCAGACGTGGATCTCGACACCCTGCTGGCCAGCGTGAAATCCGGCATCTTCTTCAACGCCGGCCAGGTGTGCTCGGCCATGTCGCGGCTGCTGGTGCACCGCAGCCGCTACGACGAGGTCAAGGCGGCGGTGGTGGCCCTGGCCGAGGGCCTGAGCATCGGCCAGGGCGAAGGCAACCCGGATCTGACCCCGGTGGTGTCGGCGGATCAGCAACAGCGGGTGCTGGCGATGGTCGAGCAGGCCCGGGCCGAAGGCGCCAACATCCTTACCGGCGGCACGGCGCCGGACCTGTCCGGCTACTTCGTGGCGCCCACCGTGATCGAGGCGACGCCCGACATGACCATCGCCCGGGAGGAAGTGTTCGGCCCGGTGCTGGTACTGATGCCCTTCGACGACGAAGACGAGGCGGTGACCCTGGCCAACGGCACCGATTTCGGCCTGGTAGCCGGGGTGTTCGGCGAGGGCCTGAGCCAGACCCTGCGGCTGGCCAACCGGCTGCGCGGCGGCCAGGTGTTCATCAACGAATGGTTCGCCGGCGGCATCGAAACGCCCTTCGGCGGGGTGGGACTGTCGGGCTTCGGCCGCGAGAAAGGACAGGAAGCGATCTACAGCTATGTCCAGACCCGCAATATCGGCATTCGTCTGAGCAACCGTTAAGCAGTAACAGGGTAGTGGGGAGGACAAGATGAAAAAGTGGTTATGCATCATCTGCGGACTGATCTATGACGAGGCCAAGGGCTGGCCCGCCGACGGCATTGCCCCGGGCACCGCCTGGGAAGACGTGCCGGATGACTGGGTTTGTCCCGACTGCCTGGTGGGCAAGGCGGATTTCGAAATGCTCGAGATCACCGACGAGGAGCCGGCCCCCCTGGCGGCGGTGGCCGGGGCCGTTACCCCGGTAACCGAGACGGCGCTCGAGCCGGTGGTGATCATCGGTACCGGCCACGGCGGCTACCAACTGGCGGCGGCGCTGCGAGCCCGCTCGCCCGAACTGCCCATTACCCTGTTTACCGCCGATGACGGCGCCCTTTACAGCAAGCCGGCCCTGTCCAACGCCCTGGCGCTGGGCAAGGACGGCGACAGCCTGGTGAGCGAGCCGGCGCTGGCCTGGGAGCAGCGGCTCGGGGTGCGGGTCTATCCCCATACCCGGGTCGAGCGTATCGACCGGGAAAACAAGCGGCTGCACACCAGCATCGGCGAGTACCCTTATGGCCGGCTGGTGCTGGCCACCGGTGCCTCGCCCATCGTGATCCCGGTGGAGGGCGAACAGGCGGCCATGCTGAGCGTCAACGATCTCGCCGACTACCGGCGCTTCCGCCAGCAACTGGCCGGCAAGCGGCACGTCACCATCCTGGGGGACGGTCTGATCGGCTGCGAGTTCGCCAACGATCTGGCGGCCCAGGGCACAGCGGTCACCGTGGTCGGCCTGGGCCAGTGGCCGATGGAACGGCTGATCCCGCAACCGCTGGGCCATGCCCTGCAACGGGCCCTGAGCGGCCTGGGCGTGGAGTGGGCATTGCAGGACAGCATCGGTCAGATAGACCGCCAGGGTGAGGGTTACCGCCTGCAACTGCAAAGCGGCCGGGTACTGGACACCGATCTGGTGCTGAGCGCGGTGGGCCTGCGCCCCAATGCCGCTCTGGCCAAGGCGGCCGGGCTGAGCATCGGCCGGGGCATCAGCATCGACCTGGAGCACAGGACCAGCGACTCGTCCATTTTCGCCCTGGGCGACTGTGCCGAAGTCGCAGGCCAGTGGGCACCCTATATCGCGCCCATCAACCAGGCCATACCGGCCCTGGTGAACAACCTGCTGGGCCAGCCTACCCAGGCGGCGCTCAAGGCCACCCCGGTGCTGGTAAAAACCCCGGTGCTGCCGCTGTCGGTGCTGCCGGCGGCGGGCGAGGGCGAGTGGCGCACCGAGGAACACGGCGCCGAACTGGCCGCCGGCTTTTACGGAGCGGACGGTGAACTGAAAGGATTTGCCCTGCTTGGCAGCCAGCTGCAGGGGCAGCGAAGCGCCTGGCTGGCCCGGCTTAATGTGCAACAGAACGCGGCTTGAGGAACAGAAGATGACAGCCTTACCCTTGGATGATAATAGCTGCGGTTGGTATCAGGCCCTGCCGGCACCCACCCCCGCCCGGATGCTGAACGGCAAGCACAATGCCGACTATGTGGTGCTGGGCGCCGGTTTCGCCGGCCTGGCCGCGGCCCGGCGGCTGGCCGAACACCAGCCCAATGCCCGCATCCTGCTGGTGGATGCCCAGCGGGTGGCGCAGGGAGCCTCCGGGCGCAACTCCGGCTTTGTAATCGACCTGCCCCACAAGTTCGCCCTCGAGCATCCGGATCCGGCCCATAAGCAGAAACTGCTGGGCCTGAACCGGGCCGCCATCGCCCAGTTACAGGGGCTGGTGGACCAACACGGCATCGATTGCCAATGGTCCCACGCGGGCAAGTACCAGGGAGCGGTGGG
The DNA here is from genome assembly GCF_003012775.1 of Zobellella endophytica. GTDB lineage: Bacteria > Pseudomonadota > Gammaproteobacteria > Enterobacterales > Aeromonadaceae > Oceanimonas > Oceanimonas endophytica. Next base: position 198,364 of record NZ_PXYG01000001.1, read on the forward strand.
CGAGCGGGGCGAGGCCTTCCTCGACCATTTTGCACACCTGATGAAAGATCTGGGTGAACCCTACCGCCGGGTGGAAAAACAAGAGCTGGCCGGGGTGCTGGGCACCGAATATTACAGCCGGGCCATCTTCACTCCCGGCTGCTACCTGATGCAGCCGGCCGCCCTGGTGCGCGGCATGGCCGAACACCTGCCGGACAACGTCGAACTGCTGGAGCAGTCGCCCATCCGCGGCCTGCAACGGGAGCAGGGCCAGTGGCGGTTGCAGGGGGACGAGGGCAGCATCACCACGCCCAGGCTGCTGCTGGGCACCAGCATCTTTACCCGCGAGTTCGGTTACCTGAAGAACCGGCTGCTGCCGGTGATGACCTTTGCCAGCTGGACCCGGCCGCTGACCGACGAGGAGCTGGCCCGCTACGGTGGCCAGCTGAACTGGGGACTGACCCCGGCGGATCATGCCGGCACCACGGTGCGCATGACCGCGGATCGGCGGCTGTTGATCCGCAATACCTATAAGCACGTGCCCAAGTACGGCGCCAATGTTGATGAGGGCGTGCGCAAGAAGATCCGGGCCGATCACCGCAACGCCTTTGTGGCCCGTTATCCGGCCCTGGCCGAGGTGCCTTTCACCCATACCTGGGGCGGGGTTTATGCCATTTCCCGCAACTTCACCAACTTCTTCGGCCAGCTCGAGGAAGGGGTGTTCGCCAGCGCCTGCGACAACGGCGTGGGGGCGGCCTGGGGCACCATTTCCGGCACCCTGCTGGCGGACCTGGCGGTGGGCGCGGACTCCCGGCAACTGCAGGACATCCGGCAGGTGACCGGCATGCCGAGCCTGAACCCGCCCGAGCCTTTCCTCGGCCTGGGGGTGAAGAGCCGCATCCGGCTCGCCAAGTGGCAGAGCCGGAGCGAAATATGAGTGAAGTAAGATTAATCGACAGCAAGGAACTGGATTTTACCGTGCGTGGCGGCCCGCCCGGCGCCGCCTACGTGGCCAGGGCGCTGAGCCCGGAGGTGTCGCCCCATATCGGGGTCGGTTTCGCCCGATGGGAAGGCGCCGAGGTGGCCTGGACCGTGCTCTATGATGAGGTGGTGTTCGTGATCGAAGGTTGCTTCGAACTCACCGCCAACGGCAAGAAACATCAAGTCCGGCCGGGCCAGCTGCTGTGGATCCCGGAAGGCACCGAGCTGGTCTATGGCGGCCATGCCCTGTTCGGCTATGTGGTTCATCCGGGCAACTGGAAGGAACTGCACGGCCTGGTCTGAGCAACAGAGCGTCTCCAAGCACTACTTTGCCGGCCGATTGGCCGGCTTTTTTACTGGCTTATATTTTCATCCCCGGCTGGTTGGCAGGCAGGAGCACGGGAGCCGGAAAGGGGGCCTTCAGGACGTTTGCATACCCGCCTAAAATCCACATCGATGCGAACGGTCACGGATACCTCAATTCGGCACAATTGGCCCCGCCAATATGTCGGAGGTTGTTTGGCGCACCAGCGGCACCCGCTCTTGATGTGCGCCTGCGCCGCCGGAATGGGATGGACATCCGCCAGCTCGGGCCTGGGCAAGAGCGCCTTCGACCTGCCGTACTTGCAGTTCGGCGGCCAGCCCCTTGCTGCCAGCATGTCGGCACTGGCGTGCCGTTGTGCCACCGCCGCCTGGCCCAGGTACCGTTCCGGCATGGGCGTGTCGGGCCTGACGTAATCGGGGCCGACGGTGCAACCGGCAGCAAGGCCGGCAACGATAAGCATGGCAAGGGGGTGTTTTGGCAGCATAATGTGTTCCGGAATAAAAGATGTGGACCCTGAGCTTTGTGACTAAAATTCTATTTGGTTACTCGTTGTCAATCTCCAACACTGGCGGTACACTCCAGACCATGAGCAAAGCAAACACCTATCCCGTTTCGGCCCGTGGCCCGATGACGCACGACGTTCGAGATCAGATCGTGGCCGCCGCCACCGAGCACTTCCGCCGCTATGGCTACGAGAAGACCACCGTCTCCGATCTCGCCAAGGCCATCGGCTTTTCCAAGGCCTACATCTACAAGTTCTTCGCGTCCAAGCAGGCCATCGGCGAGATGATTTGCGCCAACTGCCTGCGCGAGATCGAAGCCGAGGTCAGAGCGGCCGTCGACGAGGCCGAACGGCCGCCGGAGAAGCTGCGGCGGATGTTCAAGGCCATTGTCGAGGCGAGCCTCCGCCTGTTTTTCCAGGATCGCAATCTCTACGAAATCGCGGCCGCGGCGGCCACCGACCGCTGGCCGGCCGCGCGAGCCTATGAGGAACGCATACAGCAGTTGCTGCAGGACATACTGCAGGAAGGGCGGCAGACGGGGGATTTCGAGCGCAAGACCCCCCTCGATGAAGTCACGATGTCGATCTACCTGGTCATGCGGCCTTACCTCAACCCGCTGCTCTTGCAGCACAGCTTCGATTACACCGACGACGCACCGGCCCAGCTGTCCGGCCTGGTGCTGCGCAGCCTGTCGCCATAATGTAGCGAGATGACTGGTGACTATTGACTAAATTGGTCACTGGTATCATAGTGGGAGCCCTGACTGGTTCACCAAGGGGGCTCCCATGCTTCGTCGCCGTCTCATTTTACCTACCGCCATCTGTGCATTACCGCTTGCCCTGGCCGCCTGCGGCGAAAAAGCGTCGCCGGATCCGCGCACCGAAGCGCCGCTGGTGCGTGCCGCCTCCGTCCAGCCAGCCACCTCCGCATCACGCGCTTTCACCGGGACCGTAGCCGCCCGGGTCCAGAGCGACCTGGGTTTTCGTGTTTCCGGCAAGGTGCTGGAGCGGCTGGTGGATACCGGGCAGAGCGTCCGGCGCGGCCAGCCGCTGATGCGCATCGACCCCGTCGATCTGAAGCTTGCGGCCCATGCCCAGCAGGAAGCGGTTGCCGCCGCGCGCGCCCGGGCGAAACAAACGTCCGAGGATGAAGCCCGCTACCGCAACCTCCGTGGCACCGGCGCCATATCGGCGTCGGCCTACGACCAGGCCAAGGCGGCGGCGGACGCCGCCAGGGCGCAACTCAAGGCGGCCGAGGCCCGGGCCGAAGTGGCCCTCAACGCGACCCGCTATGCGGAGCTGGTGGCCGATGCCGATGGCGTGGTCATGGAAACGCTGGTCGAACCCGGCCAGGTGGTGGGCGCCGGTCAGGTGGTGGTGCGCCTGGCCCACGCCGGACCGCGCGAAGCCGTTATCCAGTTGCCGGAAACCCTGCGTCCCGCCATCGGCTCGACCGGGCAGGCCAGGCTCTTCGGCACAGAAAGTCGTCGTGTTCCTACCCGACTCAGGCAGCTCTCGGATACGGCGGACCGACTGACCCGTACCTTCGAGGCGCGCTATGTGCTGGAGGGGGAACTGGCCGACGCGCCCTTGGGCACCACCGTCACCATCCGGATCCCGGATGAACCTCCGTCCGTACAACATGGCCTGCAGGTGCCGATCGGCGCCTTGTTTGACCCGGGCAAGGGGCCGGGAATCTGGGTTATTGATGGCGATCCGGCAAGGGTTTCCTGGCGTCCGGTCAGGGTCCTGCGCCTGGATGAGGATGGCGCCCTCATCGCCGGCGAACTCGAGGACGGCGACCGGATCGTCGCGCTCGGCGCCCACCTGCTGCGCGAGGGCGAACAAGTGCGGGTGGCCGGCCAGGCCGCTGCCGTTGCGAGTGCAGGAGTACAGCCATGAGCGAGGGCCGTTTCAACCTGTCGGCGCTCGCCGTACGCGAGCGCGCCATCAGCCTGTTCCTGATCTGCCTGATCTCATTGGCCGGCGTTGTTTCGTTCTTACAGTTGGGGCGGGCGGAAGACCCGGCCTTTACCATCAAGGTGATGACCATAGTGACCGCCTGGCCCGGCGCGACCGCCCAGGAAATGCAGGACCAGGTCGCCGAGAAGATAGAAAAACGGCTGCAGGAGCTGCGCTGGTACGACCGCACCGAAACCTACACCAGGCCCGGGCTGGCCTTTACCACCCTGACCCTGCTCGACAGTACCCCGCCTGCACAAGTTCAGGAGCAGTTCTACCAGGCCCGCAAAAAAGTCGGCGACGAGGCCATCAACCTGCCGGCCGGTGTGATCGGGCCCATGGTCAACGACGAATACGCGGACGTCACCTTTGCCTTGTTTGCGCTCAAGGCCAATGGCGAGCCGCAGCGCCTGCTGGTGCGCGATGCGGAGACGCTGCGCCAGCGGCTGCTGCACGTGCCGGGGGTGAAGAAGGTCAATATCGTCGGCGAGCAATCCGAGCGCATTTATGTGGAGTTCTCCCACGAGCGCCTGGCCACCCTGGGCGTCAGCCCGCAGCAGGTGTTTGCCGCGCTCAACAACCAGAATGCCCTGACTCCGGCCGGCTCGGTGGAAACCCGGGGGCCGCAGGTGTTTATCCGCCTGGACGGCGCTTTCGACGAATTGCAACAGATCCGCGACACGCCGGTGGTGACACAGGGGCGCACCCTGACGCTGTCGGACATCGCCACCGTCAAGCGCGGCTATGAAGATCCGGCGACTTTCCTGGTCCGCAACGGCGGCGAGCCCGCCCTGCTGCTGGGCATTATCATGCGCGAAGGCTGGAACGGGCTCGACCTGGGCAAGGCGCTGGATGCCGAAGTCACGGCGATCAACGCCGAGCTGCCGCTGGGCATGAGCCTGACCAAGGTCACGGATCAGGCGGTCAACATCAGCGCCGCGGTCGATGAGTTCATGCTCAAGTTTTTCGCCGCGCTGCTGGTGGTGATGCTGGTGAGCTTTCTGAGCATGGGTTGGCGCGCGGGCCTGGTGGTCGCCGCGGCCGTGCCGCTAACCCTGGCGGTGGTGTTCCTGGTGATGCTCGCCACCGGCAAAAACTTCGACCGTATCACCCTGGGCTCCCTGATCCTGGCGCTGGGCCTGCTGGTGGACGACGCCATCATCGCCATCGAAATGATGGTGGTGAAAATGGAAGAGGGCTTCAGCCGCGCCGCCGCCGCCGCTTATGCCTGGAGCCATACCGCCGCGCCGATGCTGTCGGGCACGCTGGTCACGGCGGTCGGCTTTATGCCCAACGGCTTTGCCCGCTCCACCGCGGGTGAATACACCAGCAACATGTTCTGGATCGTCGGCATCGCCCTGATCGCGTCCTGGGTGGTGGCCGTGGTGTTCACGCCCTACCTGGGCGTCAAACTGCTGCCTCATTTTAAGAAGACCGAGGGAAAAAAAGTCGAGGGTGGCCACGCTGCGCTCTACGACACGCCGCGCTACAACCAGATGCGCCGGGTGCTGGAGCGCGTCATCGCCCGCAAGTGGCTGGTCGCCGGCTCGGTGGTGGGCCTTTTCGTCCTGGCCATCCTCGGCATGGACGTCGTCAAGAAGCAATTCTTCCCGATCTCCGACCGTCCCGAGGTGCTGGTCGAGGTGCAGATGCCCTATGGCTCTTCGATTGCGCAGACCAGCGCCGCCACGGCCAAGGTGGAAGCCTGGCTGGCCGAACAGGAGGAGGCCGGGATCGTCACCGCCTACGTCGGTCAGGGCGCGCCGCGCTTCTTCTTGGCGATGGGGCCGGAGATGCCCGATCCCTCGTTCGCCAAAATAGTGATCCGCACCGGCAGCCAGGAGGCACGAGAAGCCTTGAAACACCGGTTGCGCCGGGCGATCGCCGATGGCCTGGCCCCCGAGGCGCAGGTGCGCGTCACCCAACTGGTGTTTGGCCCCTATTCGCCGTTTCCGGTCGCCTACCGGGTCACCGGCCCGAACCCGGACACGTTGCGCGACATCGCCGCCGAGGTGCAGCGGGTCCTGGATGCCAGCCCGATGATGCGCACGGTCAACAGCGACTGGGGCACGCGTACGCCCACGCTGCACTTTACCTTGCAGCAGGACCGCCTGCAGGCCCTGGGCCTGACCTCCAGTGCCGTGGCGCAGCAACTGCAATTCCTGCTGAGTGGCGTGCCGGTCACCAACCTGCGCGAGGACATCCGCACCGTGCAGGTCGCCGCCCGTTCTGCCGGCGATACCCGGCTCGATCCGGCCAGGATCGGCGATTTCACCCTGGTCGGCGCTAACGGCCAGCGCATCCCGCTGTCGCAGCTGGGCGAGGTCGAGGTACGCATGGAAGAGCCGGTCATGCGCCGGCGCGACCGCATGCCGACCATCACCGTGCGCGGCGACATCGCCGACCATTTGCAGCCGCCGGACGTGTCTGCCGCCATTACCCGTCAGCTCCGGCCCATGATGGAAAAACTGCCGAGCGGCTACCGCATTGAAGAGGCCGGCTCCATCGAGGAGTCGGGCAAGGCGATGAGCGCTATGCTGCCGCTATTCCCCATCATGGTGGCGATCACCCTGCTTATTATCATCCTTCAGGTGCGCTCGAACGCCGCCATGGCCATGGTGTTCCTGACCGCGCCGCTGGGGCTGATCGGCGTGGTGCCCACCCTGCTGCTGTTCCAGCAGCCGTTCGGTATCAATGCGTTGGTCGGCCTGATCGCACTGGCCGGGATCCTGATGCGCAACACCCTGATCCTGATCGGGCAGATCGAGCACAACAAACAGGAGGGACTGGACCCGTTCCGGGCGGTGGTCGAGGCCACGGTGCAGCGTGCCCGGCCGGTGATCCTGACCGCGCTGGCGGCGATCTTGGCCTTCACGCCGCTGACCCAGTCGGTGTTCTGGGGGACGCTGGCCTACACGCTGATCGGCGGCACTTTCGCGGGGACTGTGCTTACCCTGGTGTTCCTGCCGGCTATGTATTCCATCTGGTTCAGGATCAGGCCCGACAACGGTGCCTGAGCGGCCTGTTATTCCGTTTATCTGTTTATTAAAGAGAGGTGGTTATGTCGAACTCAAAAGTTGTCGTTGTGACCGGTGTATCGTCAGGCATCGGCCGCGCCGCCGCGGTGAAGTTTGCCGCCCGGGGTTGCCGGGTATTCGGTACCGTGCGCAACAGGGCAACGGCACAGCGAATAGCCGGTGTTGAGCTGGTCGAGATGGATATCCGTGACCAAGTGTCAGTTCAAGCCGGGATCCTGGCCATCATGGCTCAGGCCAAGCGCATCGATGTGCTGGTCAACAGTGCGGGCGTGACCTTGCTCGGCGCGACGGAGGAAACGTCGATTGCCGAAGCGGCATCGCTGTTCGACACCAACGTTTTTGGTATCTTGCGCACCACACAGGCGGTATTGCCACACATGCGCGAGCAAGGCTCTGGTCGCATCGTCAACATCAGCTCGGTGCTGGGCTTTCTTCCGGCGCCCTACATGGGGCTCTATTCGGCGTCCAAGCATGCGGTGGAGGGGCTGTCCGAGACCCTGGATCACGAGGTGCGCCAGTTCGGCATCCGCGTCGCGCTGGTCGAGCCATCCTTCACCAACACCAATCTGGACATCAATGCCCCCCAGGCGGCCGCCAGGATCCCGGTCTACGACACCGAGCGCAGCGTCGTTTCCCAGGCCATTCAAAACAATGTCCATAAAGCGCCGGATCCCGATGGGGTCGCCACCACGGTTGTCGATGCCGCTTTGGGTGCATGGAAAATGCGGCGCACGCCCAAAGGCGAGGCCTCTCTTCTGAGCAAGTTACGCCGCTTTATGCCTGCGGGCCCCGTCGCTGCCGGCATACGGAAAACCTTTGGGCTAGCCTGACAACGCAGCGGCGCCCGCGGTGAGGCGCCGCAACTGTGAAAAGCGAGGAATAATGATGGGTGATCGAGATGCAGTTCGAATCGTGGTGACGGGGACAGGTACCGTCGGACCACTGGGGTGCGGTACGGAGACGGTCTGGTCCCGTCTGTTGGCGGGACAATCCGGCATTCGGGCCCTGTCTGCCGATGTGGCCGACGGCACCGGCTCCGCCATAGCCGGACAGGTGCCAACCCTGGCGGACGATAGCGAGGCGGGCTACGACCCGGAGCGCAGAATCGCTGCGAAAGAGCGCAAGAAGATGGATCGCTTTATCGAGTTTGCGCTGGTTGCCGCACAGGAAGCCCTGGCGCAGGCTGGCTGGCAGCCCACGGACGAGAAGCAGCGGGGGCGAAGCGCGACCATCATCGCTTCCGGCGTCGGTGGCTTCGGCGCCATCGCCGAAGCCGTGCGCACCACGGACCAACGCGGGCCGCGCCGGCTCTCACCCTTCACCGCGCCGTCGTTTCTCGCCAACATGGCGGCCGGGCACGTTTCCATCCAGCACGGCTTCAAGGGGCCGCTCGGGGCGCCGGTGACCGCCTGCGCGGCCGGGGTGCAGGCGATCGGTGATGCGGCCCGGCTGATCCGCAGCGGCGAAGCGGATATCGCGCTATGCGGCGGGACCGAGGCCGCCATCCATCGCGTTACCCTCGGAAGCTTTGCCGCGGCACGCGCCTTGTCCACCGGGTTCAACGACCGTCCCCGGGAAGCATCGCGCCCCTTCGACCGCGACCGGGACGGCTTCGTCATGGCCGAGGGCGCCGGCCTGCTGGTGATCGAATCGCTGGAGCATGCGCTGGCACGCGGCGCACGTCCGCTGGCGGAGCTGGTCGGCTACGGCACCAGCGCTGATGCCTACCACCTGACCGCCGGCCCCGAGGATGGCAGCGGCGCCCGGCGAGCCATGCAACAGGCGTTGCGGCAGGCCGGCATTGTGGCCGGCGACGTTCAGCATATCAACGCCCATGCGACCTCCACGCCAGTTGGCGACCGCGGCGAGCTGGCCGCCATTCGCTCGGTGTTCGGCAGCGACTCGGGCGTGGCGATTACCTCGACCAAATCCAGTACTGGCCACCTGCTGGGCGCCGCGGGTGGGATCGAAGCCATCTTCACCGTCCTGGCGCTGCGCGACCAGGTGGTCCCGCCCACGCTGAACCTCATCAACCCCGACGCCGCCGCCGACGGCCTCGACCTGGTTGCCCTGACCGCACGGCACATGCCGATCCAGTACGCCCTGTCGAACGGGTTCGGATTTGGCGGAGTCAATGCCAGCGTACTGTTTCGACGCTGGGAGTAAAGTCAATAACACGATATTCGCGAGAGGTAACCAACATGGAAATAGGTATCATCGGAACCAGTAGCATCGGCGGTACCATTGCCCGCAAGCTGAAGGCCGCAGGGCACAAGATACGTGTGGCGAACTCGAAAGGGCGGGAGGGCGCACAACATTTTGCCGATGAGGTTGGTGCAACGTCTGCTGACATGCAGGGGGCGGTCGACGGTGTTGAACTGGTTATCCTGTCGAACCTGCTACCCGCCATGGTCAAGCTCCCAACCGACCGGTTTTGGACCTGCCGATGCCGGTTCTCTCGATGGTCCCAACAGAGTTAAGCCCAGCTGTCACGCCGATACAGTATTCCGTGTTGATGGGTGGTCTAAAGCCTCAAGGATGCTGGTCTGAACGAAGACCGTCTCCAGGCACTACCTTGCCGGCCGATTGGCCGGCTTTTTTATCCCTGAGGCTCGATATTCACAATTTCCTGTTTTCCATTTTATTGTCTTCGCGTTCTTGACACTGAACCAAACAATAACCTGAAGTTATCACTAGCGCGTCATCTATGTTGCTTGAGCTGGCAGGATCAAAGCCATATCGTAACAAATAACCATCAACACCAGAAAAGGGTTGTTGGAGAGGCTTCCTCAAACTCTGAAGCCTTAACTCATTCAAGTAATGATGCAGGAGAAGAAAAAAATGGATTTGTCTATAAAGCAGTTTTTGAGTCTTTCGCAAGCAGTTGCTATTTCCACGACCATCATGCTCGTCAGCGCCAATGCGGTTGCCAGTGATCAGAAATACAACTTCAAACTGGCGCTGGAATCGGGAGATCGCGATTCGGCATCGGGCAAGTCCATGCAGATGTGGGCCGATCTTATCGAAGAAAAATCCGCTGGGCGAATGAAGGTTGGTATTTTCTATCAGGGTGAGCTGGGTGGCCAGCAGGAGCTGTTCGACCAACTGGTCAAGGGCAACATCGACATGATGTTGACCTGGCCGCAAACCTCTTATGACGAGCGCCTGGCGGTTAACTATATCCCCTATCTGACGTTGGGCTGGGAAGATGCGCTGAATGCCTACAGCGAAGATGGCTGGCTGAAAAACATCCTGGGTCCGGTGTACGCGGATATCGGACTTAAATACTTCGGCCCTTACCCGGAAGGCTTCGGCGGCATCGCGACCAAGGGCCGCTACGCCACCAATTTCGACGATGCCCAAGGTATAAAAGTGCGTTCACAGCCCGTTTTCCCCCTTCCCCAGACCGTGCAGGCCATGGGCTTCCAGGCCGTACCCATCGACTGGGCTGAAGTCTATACCTCCATCCAGACCGGGGTGGTCGACGGTGACTCCAGCAACGTTATCTACTGGGACTACGAATACTTCCGCGATCAGCTGGATTACTTCGTCCACTCCAAGCACAACTTCTCCTCCTATGCCTTGCTGATGAACAACGATACCTGGGAAGAAATGGACGAGGAAGATCAGGCGATCGTCGCAGAAGCCGCACAAGTCGTGATTGACAAGCAGTTCAAAGACGCCAGGGCGGAAGACGAAAAGTGGATCAAGGCGGCCCAGGAAGCGGGAATGGAGTACGTAGTGCCGACCCGGACCGAGATGCAAGCCTGGGTCGATCGTGTCAGGGCCGAAGTCTGGCCGCAGGCCGAACCGTTAATTGGCAAGGAACTGATGGACCAGCTCCACGCCAACGCCTCTGACCCGCACACTGCCTCTCAACAGTAAGCATTGATATTGACTGTCTGACAGAGGCACCCGGATGGATGCCTCTTAATTCAAAAACGGAGTTTTCGATGAACAAGCTACTTGGGATCATGGCGGCAATAGACCGGATGCTGGCATTCGTTATCAAGCCGGTCGTCGTGTTCATCAGTCTTGCCGTGGCCACCATGCTGGCTTACGGGATCTTCAGTCGCGCCGTGCTGAATGTACCGGTGTTCGGCCTGGAGGAACTGGTATTGCTCGGCGCCATGTGGCTGTACATGCTGGGCGCCGTACTGGCTTCTCGCGAGCGCTCCCACCTCAGTGCCGATTTTATTCAGGTGATATGCAAGAACCAGACGGTGATCCGCGTTATGCACATGGTCGCGACGATCATTTCGCTGTTTATGGCCATCATGTTTGCCACTTGGAGTTATGACCTGCTCGCGTGGGGGATCAGTAAAGGCCAGTCAAGTACGGTGCTTAAACTGCCCTGGTACCTGTCTCAAAGCAGTCTCTTTTTCGCCAGCGTACTGTTTATATTCTACCTGTTCCGGGATTTCATCGGCGATCTACGTGATTTTTGTTCTCCGGAGCAGGTCACGGCTGAACCTGAAAAACAGTCTTAATTTTTAACAGGAACTTATTATGGGCGCTTTACTTGCAATTGTGGCAGTGGTGCTGCTGATGATGATCGGCGTTCCGGTTGTCTTCTCGTTCGCTGCCATGACCTTGATTCTTTCGATCATCTACGAGGTTGATATATCGTCGTTGATGACCACCGGCTTCTGGTCGGTCAACTCCATCATTCTGCTGGCGTTGCCGTTATTCGTCATGACCGGTTACCTGATGCAGGCAGGGGGCATGGCCGCCCGCCTGGTGAGTTTTGTCGAGGCGCTGGTGGGCAAATCACGCAGCGGCATGGGCTCATCCATGGTGGTTGCCTGCGGCGTATTCGGTGCCATCTCCGGTACGGCCTCCGCTGCCGTGGCCTCCATCGGCACCATCATGATCGATCCCATGGAAAAGCACGGCTACAAGCGGGAATACACCAGCGCCCTGCTGGGCATCTCCTCCCTGCTGGGCCTGCTTATCCCTCCCAGCATCACCATGATCCTCTACGCCGTGGTGACGCGACAGTCGGTCGCGGCCTGCTTTCTGGCCACCATCGGTCCCGGTATCCTGCTGATCCTGGTGCTCTGCGTTCTCAACTGGTTGAAGATGCGTCGCCATCCCGACGCGGCCGCAGAGATACTCAGTTTTCGCCAGCGGGTGGATGCTGTCGGCAGCAATATGTGGAAGGCGCTTCCGGCCTTGATGCTGCCGGTGATCATTCTCGGCGGCATTTATGGCGGCGTGTTCACGCCGACCGAAGCCGCCGCCATCGCGGTTGTCTACGCCATTCCGGTCGGTTTGTTTGTTTATCGCGAACTGGACGTCAAAAAGATGGTGCAGTGCCTGGTCGCCGCCGCCACCACTACCGGCGTCATCATGGTGATCCTGCTGTTTTCGTTCGTGGCCAGCCGCATCTTTACCTATGAGCGCGTGCCTCAACAGCTGACCGATCTGCTGATGGATCTGTTCCAGAACAAGCTCCTTATCCTGCTGATGGTCAACATCTTTCTTATCCTGCTGGGCATGATCATGGACGATGTCAGCGTGGTGGCCATCGTCAGCCCGCTGCTGCTGCCGGTCATGGTCAATATCGGTATCGATCCCGTCCACTTTGCCGCCATTGTAGGGACCAGCGTGGTCATCGGCTGTAACAGCCCGCCCATGGCCCCCATCCTGTTCATGACCTGCCGCATCGGCAAGGTGGGCATGTCTCAGGTGATGCGTCCAGCCCTGGGCTTTATGGCATTTGCCGCCTTGCCGGTGATGCTGGTTACCACCTATTGGCCGCCGCTGGCACTCTATCTTCCCAGGTTGTTCGGCTATATCAATTAAATAGCTGTTCCGAATAGTAGATCAATCAAGACAGCGGGCGGGTACTGCTAAGCAGACCCTCTGCGCCAGGGATGGCGCGGCGGAGCCCCCAGGGATGGGTTTACGGCGTGTCTGTGTGCGGTGCCCGGCCGATGTAGCACCATTAGGATCAGTTAATTAACCCAACAGACAAGAAGCAGGATTTCATCCTGCTTCTTGTCTGGACAGCCTGACTAACGGAACCGACTTACGATGGTAGATAAACAAAACATTCAACCAGGTGGGAAGCGTTTTGTTCTTGAGGGGGTAAAGGATTTGCTGCCCATGATCCCGGGCGTATTGCCGTTTGGCCTTATCACCGGGGCCAACAGTGCCAGCCTGGGGTTGAGCCCCGAGATGACCATAGGGGCCACACTGTTGTTTTTTGCCGGCTCGGCACAGCTCGCCGCCTATCAGCTGATTCAGGATAATGCACTGCCGGTCGTCATCCTGTTTACCACTCTGATGGTGAATATACGCTTTGTCATTTATAGCGCGGCCTTTGCTCCTCTGTTGCACACGATGAAAATCCGCCATAAATGGCCGCTTGCCTACCTGTTGAGCGATCAGGCCTACGGCTTGTGCGCATCAAAATTTGCTCCTGATGACCATGGCCGGGAGAAGCTGTTTTACTATATCGGGGCGGCAGTGGCGATGTGGGCGAGCTGGGTTGCCTGTGTCATCATGGGGATGCTGGTCGGGGAGAAAATACCCTCATCGTGGTCGCTTGAGTTTGCCATTCCCCTGGCTTTCCTGGCCATGCTGGTATCGATAATCCGTGACCGGGTATCGTTGATAACGGCGGTTTCCTCCGCGGTGATCGCGAGTTGTTTTGTTCACCTTCCTTATAATATGGGATTTATCTCGGCCATTATTGGCGGTGTGATCGCCGGTTTTTTCTTCAGCTCCTTTTTTTCCCTAGTACGTTTGAAAAACCAGGAGGGGAGAGATGGATAGTACTTCGCTTTGGCTGCTTTTTATCGCCATCGGCATCGGTACCTTTGCCATTCGCCTGTCGTTCATCCAGCTCCATGGCAGGGGAGGCTTCAATATGGGGCGATATCAAAAGATATTGCAGCTGTTGGCGCCGGCCGTGCTGGCCGCACTGTCAATCCCCGCCATCGTGTTTCAACGTGATGACGCCATGGGGGAGCTGAGCATGGTACAAATCGTCGCCGCCGCTGTTACCGCGTTACTATCCTGGTATTTCAAAGGGGTATTCTGGCCGCTGTTGATGGGCATGGTGACCTTTTGGATGATGCAGTTTTATCAGCTGTGATAATCCTCGTGCTTCACCTTATTCCTGCCCTCTCTCTGGAGCTTTTGCTGTACCGCGATGGCCGGCTGAACATCGACCTGCTTCCCGTCGGCTAAGGTGGCGGCGACAGGCATGCGCTTTCTCTGGCCCTGACGATAGCCGGTGGATTAGGGCTGTGTCGCAAACAGAATGGTATATCGGCCTGGGCCGGTTTTGTATCCTGCGCCGACCTGACAAGTGCTATACAATGGGAGGAACCGATTTTTCGCCATGGAAATTGAAAAAAATATTATGACCAAGCATGTAGAGCCGGACAAAATCCTGGTCAGGATGCCGTCATTAAGGGCCGTCAGATCCTTTGTGGCCGCGGCCAAGTACCTGAGCTTTACCCGGGCTGCGGAGGCGCTCTGTGTTACCCAGGCGGCGATCAGCCGCCAGATCCGCGAGTTGGAGGCCCACCTGGGCGTGGAACTGTTCAAGCGGACCGGGCGGGCGGTCGAGCTGACCGAGGCCGGCACCCTCTTTTACGACGCGGCCTACCTGTCGTTCGTGAATATTGCCCAGGCCGCCGAACGTATCCAGAGCACCAGGGCCGGCAAGCCGGCCCTGACCATCTGCTGCTCCACCGCCTTTTCCGGACTCTGGCTGTCGCGCCGCCTGCCCGACTTTTTCGCCAACAACCCGGATATCGACATCAATGTGGTGACCACCGGTAACTTCCTGCAGATGGAGCCGGGTGTGCACCCCGACTTGTTTATCAACAAGATTTCGGACCCGCGGGAAGGGTATCACTCGATACCCTTGTTTTATGACCTTATCTATCCGGTCTGTACCCCCGATTTTCTGCGGGACAATCCGGCCATCGCCAGCCTGGAAGGGCTGCGGGACACCGTGCTGCTGAACCTGAGCCCCTATGGCAGAGCGCAGGTGGCCGAACATGTGGACTGGAGCGTCTGGTTTTCCTTTTTCGATATCAACCTCGAAACCCGTACCCGGGACGACAAGCACCTGTTCAATGCCAATGACTACAACATGTTGATCCAGATGGTGCTGAATCACCAGGGCGTGTCCCTGGGCTGGCACCACCTGGTGGCGCCGCTGGTGGAGCAGGGCCTGCTGGTCAGGCCGGTGGCGCAGGAGATGATCTTCCGGGAGAAACGGCATTACCTCACCTACCCCGAAAGCAAGGCCGATAACGAGGTATTGTGTCGTTTCCGTGACTGGTTCCTCGGCTGCATGGACGACGAGCGGATCTCGGCACTTGAAGCGAAATAAATTGGAGTGGCTCTCATATGGCGCCATTTTGCGTTCATGATTTGGCTCGGTCAATGTCGTGAATGAAGCATGCCTTGGTTAAAATAAATAACCTGCCGTTATCACTTTTTTGAGGTCAATGTCACTCGTCGTTTCACTCGCTTTATCTTAATGTGTGGCTGTGAGTGATAACGGTTTATCTGTCCTCTCGGTTTATTGTCCGTTTAATTTATGAAATGATTTTTTATATCAAGTTCTGATTGCGACGTTGTGAAACATTGTCATTTTTGGCCTGTCTTGTGTGGGCTTTTTTTAGGCTGCCGGGATTGGATAACGTAAGGTTATGTTTACCCTTCAGTAAATGTTTGTTGTGGCTTCCGGGGGCATCTGGTTAATCTTTCGTTGAACAGATAATTGAACCCTGCCTGGATTGTCACATATCCGTTGTGCAGAAAATTGAAACGAAAAGATATAAGGATATAGGTGAAACCGATGCGATTCGAAGGAATTTACACCCCCGTTATTACCCCTTTTGCCGAAGACAGCAGCATTGATTATCCGGCATTCGAGTCTCTGATCGACTCGCTGGTCGACGCTGGTGTCCATGGCATTATCGTCGGTGGCACCACCGGCGAGTACTACGTTGAAACCCTCGAAGAGCGGGTCAAGCTGCTGCAGCTGGCCGTGGCGCGCTGCGCCGGCCGGGTGCCGGTAATTTTCGGTACCGGCTCCATCAACCCGGAAGAATCGCTGGCATTGGCCAGGGCCGCCGTCGAGCAGCGGGCCGACGCCATCCTGGTGGCCACACCGCCCTATTCACTGCCCACCGAGCGGGAAGTGGCGGAGCACGTGCTGGCCGTGGACAAGGCCGCCAACCTGCCAGTCATGCTGTACAACTACCCCGCGCGCATGGGGGTTTCCATGGGCGAGGAATTCTTCGAGCGGGTGAGCGGTTCCGCCAATATCTGCGCCATCAAGGAAAGCTCCGGTGACATCAATCGCCTGCACCTGCTGGCCAATAACTATCCCGCCATCCAATTGTCCTGCGGCATGGATGACCAAGCGCTGGAGTTCTTTGCCTGGGGCGCGAAGAGCTGGGTCTGTGCCGGCTCCAACTTCCTCCCCGAAGAGCATGTCGCCCTGTACAACGCCTGCGTGGTGGAAGGCAACTTCGACAAGGGCCGCCGCATCATGGCTGCCATGATGCCGCTGATGAGCGTGCTGGAGCAGGGGGGCAAGTTTATCCAGAGCGTCAAATACGGGGTCACCCTGTCCGGTCAGTTCGCCGGCGCTACCCGCAAGCCCCTGCTCGGCCTGGAAGAAGGCGAGAAACGTGAGCTGGAACAGGTGATCGGCACCCTGAAGGCGACCATCGCCGGCATCCAGAAGGGAGAATAAATCATGAGTGATCTGTTGACCCGGGAACAATACCACGCCATCGCCGCGGACCTGACATTTCCAACCCTGAGCTTTATCGACGGCCGCTTCCGCCCTGCGCTGTCCGGCAAGACCCTGCCGACCGCCAATCCGGCCACCGGTGAAGTGCTGGCGGAAATCGCCGCCTGTGGGCGTGAAGACGTGGATCTGGCCGTGCTGGCTGCACGGGAAGCCTTTGATGATGGTCGTTGGAGCCGCCTGCATCCGGCCGAGCGCAAGAAAGTGCTGGTCAAGCTGGGCGAGCTGATGCAGCAACACAGCCGCGAGCTGGCGGTGCTGGAAAGCCTCGACTCCGGCAAACCGATTGCCGAGTGCGAGACCGTCGATGTGCCCGAAACAATCCACTTTATCAAGTGGCACGCCGAGTCGACCGACAAAATCTACGACCAGACCGCGCCGGTCGGCTCGAACGCCGTGGCCATGGTGGTGCGCGAGCCCATCGGGGTGGTGGGTGCCGTGCTGCCCTGGAACTTCCCGCTGCTGATGCTGGGCTGGAAGCTGGGGCCGTCGCTGGCGGCCGGCTGCTCGGTGGTGGTCAAGCCCGCCACCCAGACCTCGCTGACCGCCCTGCGCGTGGCCGAGCTGGCCCAGGAAGCGGGCCTGCCGGCCGGCGTGCTCAACGTGGTCACCGGCCGGGGTTCCGAGGTGGGCGCGGCCCTGGGCCGCCATCCGGATGTGGACATGGTGACCTTTACCGGTTCCACCGAAACCGGTCGTCTCTTCCTGAACTACGCCGCCGAATCCAACCTGAAAGAGGTGGTGCTGGAGTGCGGCGGTAAAAACCCCTGCATCGTGCTGGACGATGCCGAAGATCTGGATACGGTTGCCGACCACGTGGTGGCCGCCGCCTTCTGGAATATGGGAGAGAACTGCTCCGCCGGCTCCCGCCTTATCGTGCACGAGAAGATCAAGGATGCCCTGCTGGAGCGCGTGTGCGCCAAAACCCGTGAGTGGCGCACCGGCGACCCACTGGATCCGGCCAACAAGTTGGGCGCCCTGGTCGACAAGGGCCATTTTGACAAGGTGGTGAGCTACCTGAAACGAGGCAAGGAAGACGGTCACACGCTGTTGCTGGGTGGCGAACCGATGGAAGGCAACTGTGTACCGCCGACCATTTTCGACGGGGTGAAGAATGGTGATGCCCTGGCGCGGGAAGAGATCTTCGGCCCGATACTGGTAGTGATCACCGTTGCCAGCATTGAGGAGGCGATCGTGGTCGCCAACGATACCGACTACGGCCTGGCGGCCTCGGTGTTCACGGCCAATGCCAAGAAGGCGCTGCGTGCGGCCCGGGCGATTCGGGCCGGTACCGTCACGGTGAACTGCTTCGGCGAGGGGGATGCCACCACCCCGTTCGGTGGCTACAAGCAATCCGGCTTCGGCGGGCGAGACAACTCCATTCATGCCCACGATCAATACACCCAACTGAAGACCATCTGGATTGACCTGAGCGAGTAACCCGAGAACGCCCGGCATGATGCCGGGATCCGGTATGGTTTGGGCCTAAAGCCCAAACCATACCCCATCGTTTCTCCCCGAGAGGAACTGGATAATGACCAGAACCATCAATGTCAGCCGCATCCCCAAGGATACCGGGCCTGCCGGCTGGAACTGCATCCTGCCCCCCGCCAAACACTACCCACAGCTGAAGGAAGATATCCGTGCCGACTGGGTGGTGGTGGGTGGGGGCTTTGCGGGCATTGCCGCTGCCCGGCGCCTGAGCCAGTTGGCCGGCAATGACCGCATCGTGCTGCTGGAAGCGAGCCGGTTGGCGGAAGGGCCGGCGGGCCGCAACAGCGGCTTTATGATCGACCTGCCCCATGATCTGAATTCGGAAACCTATGCGGGGGCGGCGGACGCCGATGTGCAGCAGATCCGGCTCAACCGGGCCGCCATCGACTTTGCCCGCCGGATGGCGGAAGAGTTTGCCATGCCGGAACGGGTGTTCGACCCCTGCGGCAAGCTGACCGGCGCCGCCTCGTTAAAAGGCGAGCACCATATCGACAGCTATGCGAACCACCTCGCCAGCCTGGGCGAGCAGTATCAATTGCTGGGCGCGGCCGAGATGAAGGCCCGCACCGGCATCGATTTTTACCGCAAGGGGCTTTATACGCCGGGAGCGGTGATGATCCAGCCGGCGGCCTTTATCCGGATGGCGGCGGAGGGGATTGATGAACGCGTTTCTATTTACGAGCAAAGCCCGGTTCTGGCGATGGATCTGGGCGACGAGCATGTGCTGCACACGCCCAAGGCCAGGATCCGCGCCCGTAACGTGATACTGGCGGTGAACGGCCATATCCAGTCGTTCGGCTTTTTCCCGCGCCGGTTGCTGCATGTGTTTACCTATGCGTCCATGACCCGAGCCTTGAGCCCGGAAGAAGTGGCCCGCCTGGGGGGGGACCCCGACTGGGGAGTATTGCCGGCGGATCCCATGGGCACCACGGTGCGCCGGGTATCGAGCCTGATGGGCAGCGGTGACAGGGTGACGGTGCGCAACCGCTTTACCCTGAACCAGTCCATGGAAATCTCGGAGCGTCATATCCGGGATGTGGTGCGGGCCCATGACAAGGCCTTTGCCGCCCGTTTTCCCATGCTGGAAGGGGTGCCGATGGAGCATCGCTGGGGCGGGCGGCTGTGTCTGTCCTGGAACTCGGTACCGGCCTTCGGTGAGCTGGAGCAACGTGTCTTTTCCGCCGCCTGCCAGAATGGCCTGGGGACGGTAAAGGGCACCTTGTCCGGTATGATGGCGGCGGAGCTGGCGATGGGCCAACGTTCTTCCTTGTTGGATGAGTTTGTTGGCTGTGATTCCCCGCGACAATTGCCGCCCGAACCCTTTCTGTCGGTGGGCGCGAATCTGACCATGCGCTGGAAGGAGTGGCTGGCAGGTATCGAACTGTAATGGCCGTGTATCCAGGGATGAACGAGTAAGGTCCCAACCTCGGTGAAACGACAAAGCCCCGGACGCAACGCCGGGGCTTGTTTTTTCGCTTGCCGTTACCACAGCGCATTCGTAAGTAATGCCGAGTATGGCTATCTCCATGCTCAGCTGTGGTTTCATGGAAAACTAAGCGAAACTTGGAGAACATTGCCCAGACGCAGCTCTCTGGTTCTCTTTCATACCCGTCCAAACAGAGAGGGGAGGGAAAGGTATATTCCGTGGGTGTAGTCCCACCGACCCGCCAACTGCAACCCCCATCGAAAACGACGTGGGTTGCAGTTGGCGGGTTTTCCTACAGGGCTCCTGGTGTTACTTGGCCCACGCCTGGGTAGCCAGGGATTCGGTACCGCCGGTTTGAGCGGCTTCCTCCGCACTCAGCCGGGGCGAGAACCAGCCCAGGTAGCCGTACATCATGCCGATCAGCGGCGACAGCCAGCAGGCGAAGGCCAGGGGGATGTACAGCAGGTTGATGGTGTTGCCCTCCGCAATGCCGAGCCCCAGGGCGGTGATCACCACGGCGCCGCCGGCGTTCCAGGGCACGAGCGGCGAAATCAGGGTGCCGCCTTCCTCGGTGGCCCGCGACAGGTTCAGGGCCGAGTAGCCCCTGGCCTTGTAGGCCGGCGCAAACATACGGCCGGGCAGGGCGATGGACAGGTAGGGGTCGCCGCCGATCACATTGGTCATGGCCGAGGTGGCGATGGCCGAGGATTGCATGGCGCCGAAGCTGTTCGAGCGGGACAGGATTTTTTCCACTATCACCGCCAGGCAACCGGTGCGTTCCAGCACGCCGCCGAAGGCCAGGGCCACCAGCATCAGGGTGATTACCCAGGTCATGGACTGGATGCCGCCGCGGTTGAGCAGGGCGTCTATCTCGTGCACGCCGGTCTCTATCCGGTAGCCGCTGAACATGAACTCGAAGGCCTGCTGCAGATGCACTCCCTGCATCAGCATGGCGGTGGCCAGGCCCAGCATGGCGCCGGCGAACAGGGTAGGCAGGGCGGGCATTTTCTTCAGCGCCAGCACCACGGTTACCGCCAGCGGCAGCAGCAGGGGCCAGGACAGGCTGAAGTGCTGATCCAGGCCGCCGATGATGTTCTCGATGCGGACAAAGTCCACCGCCTGATCGCCGATCAGGCTGAATCCCGCCACAAGGTAGACGACCAGGGCGATCAGCATGGCGGGGATGGTGGTGGGCAGCATGTTGCGGATATGGGCGAACAAGTCCACTCCGGTCACGGCCGGCGCCAGGTTGGTGGTGTCCGACAGCGGCGACATCTTGTCGCCGAAGAAGGCGCCCGACACCACGGCGCCAGCGGTCCAGTACATGGGGATGTCGAAGCCGTTGCCGATGCCCATCAGGGCCAGGCCGACGGTGCCGGTGGTGCCCCAGGAGGTGCCGAGCGACACCGACACCAGGGCGCAGATCAGCACGCTGGCGGCCAGGAACAGCTCGGGCGAAATCAGGCTCAGGCCCAGCTTGATCAGATAGGGCACAGTGCCGCTGGCAATCCAGATACCGATGATCATGCCGACGATGATGAGGATGCCCACCGACTGCAGGCCCAGGCGCACCACGTGCATGATGCCGTCTTCCATGTCGTGCCAGCGGTAGCCGCGCAGCCAGCCGATCAGGGCGGTCACGGCCACGCCGATGGCGAGCGGGATATGGGGGGTGAAATTGTTGAAATAAAACAGCTGTATGCCCAGCACTACAAAGGTCAGGGCGATGGGCAGGCAGGCCAGCCAGAAGCCGGGTTTTTGAGGCATTCTCGTTGTCATCATGGTTCTCTCCTTAGATCCTGCGCAGGTAACCGGCGTTGTTGTCGGACCTGCATCGATTATCCCGAGGGATACCTCAGGCTAAGGGGTGACTGTAAAGAGGGTTTGCGCCGGCTGTGCGGAATTGTAAAAAGTTGTACCGTTAATCCACCACCAGCCTGGCCTGCACTGCCGCCAGCTCCGCCAGGGTCTGCGTCAGCAACAGATCCAGCCTGGTTTTTTGCTCCTCCGATATCGGTTGCCGGTCCTCTGCCAGCGACTCCATCTCGTTCAACAGGGTGGCCAACTCATCAAAACCGAGCAGCTGGGCCGAGCCGCGCAGGCGGTGAGCCAGCTGCGCCAGCTCCAGATGATCGCCGTCGGCCAGCTCCCGGCGCAAGACGGCGTGCTGGCGGGGCAGCTCCTCGGCAAAGCGGGCGAGCAGGGCTTGCAGTCGTGGCCGGCCCAGCATCCGCAGGTGTTCCTGCAACAGCGGGTGAGCGAGTTCGGGCGGCAGATCCGTGGCCAGCGCCATGCCGGTGCCCAGCGCCATGGCCTGATGCAGCCGGGGCCATTGTACCGGCTTGGCGACCACCGCTTTTATCCCTGCCGCCAGGTAACGGCTGATGTCCTGCGGGGTGACACTGGCGGTCAGGGCCACCACCGGGGTATCCCGGTTCAGTCCCTGTTGCTGTTGCTGAATGTGGCGGCGGGTCTCCAGGCCATCCATGCCGGGCAGGTGCATGTCCATCAGGATCAGATCAAAGGCCTGCTGTGCCGTCAGCGACAGGGCCTGTTCGCCGCTTTCCGCCAGGCAGACCAGGTGGCCCTGCTGTTCGAGCAGGGTGCCGATGATCTCCTGGTTGATGGCCACGTCTTCCACCAGCAGCAGGCTCAGGCTGGGCAGGGGAGGGAGAGTGTGGCTGGCGGTGACCGGTGCCGGTCCGGCGTTGTCCAGCGGCAGCGAAAACCAGAACCGGCTGCCCCGGCCCGGCCGGCTTTCCACCCTAATCCGGCCCCCCATGGCGTTCACCAGCCGCGCGGAGATGGCCAGCCCCAGGCCGGTGCCGCCATAACGCCGGGTGATGCTTTCATCGGCCTGGGTAAAGCGCTGGAAGACGCGCGACTGTTGCTCGGGTGCGATACCGATGCCGTTGTCCTCCACGCTGAACTGCCAGTGTCCGTCCTGTCGGTTAACCCGTACCGCTACCCGCCCCCCTTCATCGGTGAACTTGATGGCATTGGACAGCAGGTTGATCAGCACCTGGCGCAGCCGGTTGGCATGCCCCAGCAGCCGGGTCGATGGCGGTGCGCTGTTTTCCAGCCGCAGCCTTATCCCCTTGGCATCGGCATAGCCCTGCATCATGGCCAGGGTGCTGTTGAGCAGTTCATGCAAGACAAAGGGTGCGGCCTCCTCGGACAAGGGGCCCTGCTCCAGGGCGGCGAAGTCGAGCACGTCGTTCAGCAGCATCAGCAGATGCTCGGCCGATTGCTGGAGGGTGTCCAGCCGGTGCTGCTCGGGGCCGTCGGCGAGCACCGGCCGCAGCAGGGTGATGGTGCCCAGAATGCCGTTCATGGGCGTGCGCAGTTCGTGGGTCATGTTGGCGATGAATTGGCTCTTGGCCCGGTCGGCCGCTTCCGCCGTGTCCTTGGCCTGGCGCAGGCGCTGGGTGCGCTTGTCCACCAGGGCTTCCAGCCTGGCCTTGTCCAGCTGCAGTTCGCTCTGGCGTTGCTCCCGGTGTTGGCGGTCCTGTTCGACCGACTGGCGCAGGATGTTGATGGCGCGTACCAGGGTATCCAGTTCGTCCTGCTGCCGGCGAGGCCGGCGGTTCAGTTGCAATGCCTGGCTCCACTGTCCCCGGCCCAGTTGCTCTACATGGTGGGCCATCCGCTCCAGGTGGCGAGTGACCAGGCGCTGGAACAGCAGCATCAGGCTGAGGGCGATGGCCAGCACCGTCAGGCTGTGGCCGAGCAGGGCCGAGAGGGCGTTTTGCGTCAGTTGCCGGCGGATGCTGGACTGGCTGAATTCCAGCTCGAGCTTGCCTACCTGTTGCGGCCCCAGCACCGGGCTGGGGTAGATCAGCTCGAAGACGTGACGGTAGGGCTCGCTGTCGCCGGCCTGGTCCCGGGCCAGTACCAGCGGCACGGCCAGGGCGTCGGCGGTCACGCTGAGGCGGGCCATGTGGGGCATGTCGAGCATGCTCTTGAGCTGTAACCTGGCCTGGGGCAGGTTCAGATCCCACAGACTCTGGGTCAGCCCTTCCAGGTAGCTCTGCTCGATAAGGGACAGCCGCGCCGCCATGTCCTGCCTGGCCTGGCGGTAATCCAGGGCCAGTTGCACCGCGGTGGAGATCAGGGAAAAGACCAGGCTGAACCCCAGGATCAGCAGGAACAGCCGGAAACCCAGCGGGTGGCGGCGGCGGTAGCGGGGCAGTAGGGCGAGAGGGTTATGCATCTCAGGGGCCGTCCAGGTAGCGGCGTTCGTAATAGCGGGTGATATGGCTGATGTACTTGTCCTCGGTCAGTTGGCGCAACCGCTCCGACAGCGCCGGCAGGAGCGGCGCCAGCACCGAGCCCCTGGGCAAGGACAGGTGGTAGCGTTCCACGGTCAGGACCTGATCCAGGGGAAATACCCGTTCGGTCAGGCTCAGCTTGCGGGCCTGCAAGCGGCCGGTGGTGAGCCCGATGGGCATGTAGTCGATGCGTCCTTGTGCCAGTTTATGAAAATTCTGCTCGCCGGTGGAGACGCGCTCCACATGAGGGTGCCGGGCCATCAGCCGGTCGAATTCATCGCCGAAGCTGTCGCCGAACAGCAGCCCCAGGGTGCGGCCGCCCAGCTCGGGGGCCTTGCCCGATGGCATTGCATGGCCGGCATGGGTAAAGAGCACTACGGGATCGGCGATGATGGGGGTGTCGCTGAACAGAAAATCCTGCTCCCGCCGGCGGGTTTTGTAGGCGGCCACGATCAGGTCGACCTTGCCCTGGCGGGCGGCCAGCTGACAGCGTTCCCAGTTGCCGAAGATGCGCATGTCGAGGCGGTAGCCGAACTCGCCGAGCAGCCGGCGGGCCAGGTGGGGAGCAATGCCGGTGAGTTCGCCTCGTTCGGCCCAGGATAGGGGCGGATACATGGGATGGCCGCAGGCCACCAGGGTTTTGGCCGCTGATGCGGGCAGGGCCAGCAGCAGCCCGAGCAGCAACAGGCTGAGGTTCAGTGGCACGGCACAGGCCTGGG
The DNA here is from genome assembly GCF_003012775.1 of Zobellella endophytica. Taxonomy (GTDB): domain Bacteria; phylum Pseudomonadota; class Gammaproteobacteria; order Enterobacterales; family Aeromonadaceae; genus Oceanimonas; species Oceanimonas endophytica. The sequence goes on from NZ_PXYG01000001.1 coordinate 222,854, forward strand.
GGTGAACACGTAACCCGTGCCGTGTACGGTGAGAATGGTTTTGGGGTGGGCCGGGTTGTCCCCGAGTTTGCGCCGCAGGCGGCCGACCAGCACGTCCACTGTCCTGTCGTTGGGGGCCCATTCCCGGTTCTTGATCTGATCCAGCAACTGATCTCGGGACAGGGTCTGGCCCGAGTGGCGGATAAAGGCGCACAGCAGCTGATATTCACCGTGGGTGAGGGGTGTCTGCTGGTCGTCCCCGTCGATCAGCACCCGGCGATCCAGATCGAAGCGCCAGTCGTCGAATTGGCGCACGTTGCCGGTGGTTGCAACGGGCTGGTTGTTGGCCGCGGCGCGTACCCGCCGCGCCAGGTTCTTGGCGCGGGCCAGCAGTTCCCTGGGATTGAAGGGCTTGGATACATACTCGTCGGCACCGCATTCCAGCCCGATGATGCGCTCTATCTCGTCCTGGCGGCTGGTCACCAGTATGATGCCGGTTTCGGCGTTGGCCCGGATTTCACGGGTGAGGGTCAGGCCGTCCTTGCCGGGCAGCCGGATATCGAGCAATACCAGATCGATTCGTTCATCTTGCAGTATTTTTTCGGCCTGTTCGGCGCACTCGGTCGAATAAACCCGGTATTGCTCCGTCTTGAAATACTCCACGAGGCAGTCCCTCGTTATATCGTCATCTTCAACAATCAAGATGCTGATATCCATATCGTGCTCACCTTCAGGTCAATCGCGTACCGGGCGTCCGCGGGCCGGAAACTTCTAACACCGCGCGGCCTGGCTTGTCAACGGCGGTGCTGTTCGCCGCAAATGCGAACAAATCGGCACATATTATTACATTTTTTACAACCCGGATGGTTCACCCCTTGCGCAGCTGCCGGGCCTGGCTGGGGGAGACGCCGAAGAAGTCCTTGAAGCAGTGGCTGAAGTGGGTGGAGCTGACGAAGCCGCAGGCCACGGCGATGTTGGCGATGCTGGCGTCGCTCTGCAGCAGCAGGCGGCGGGCGTGGGTGATGCGCAGTTCCAGGTAGTAGCGGGAGGGGGTGGTTTCCAGATGACTCTGGAACAGCCGCTCGATGCGCCGGCGCGACAGGCCCACGTAGGCGGCCAGCTCCTCGATGCCCAGCGGCTCTTCGATATTGCTGTTCATCAGGTGCAGCAGGTTGCGCAGGGGCTCGGGCAGGCTGGGGTCGTTTTCCGCCAGGGTGAGCCGGGTTTCATTGCTGTCGGCGATGCGGTCGCTGCTCAGGATTTCGCGGATGGCGCGTACCGTGTCCTTGCCGTGCAGCCGCTCGATCAGCACCAGCATCATCTCCAGGGCGCTGCTGGGGCCGGCGCTGGTCAGCACCCGTTCGGTCACCACCATCACCTGGTGCGACACCTGCACCTGGGGGAAGCGCTCCCGGGCGAAGGTGTGGTTGTCCGGGTGGACGGCGCAGGCCAGACGGTCGAGCAGGCCGGCGTGGGCCAGGGCCACGGCGCCGTTCCACAGGCCGCCCAGCACCTTCTGGCGCTTGGCGGCCAGTTTCAGCTTGTGGCTGAGCGGCGCCTGTTCGTTCAGGCTGCAGCGAAAACCGCCGCACACGATCACCACGTCCGGTGCTTCTTCCCCTTCCAGCGGCAACTGCGCCAGGGTGGCGTTGGCGGAGATGTCGATGGCCAGATCGCTGCGCACCGTGGTGCTCTCCAGGCCGTAGGTGGCAAAGGCGAACAGGGGGGTTGCCTGCACCAGGTTGGCGGTGACCAGGGCGTCCACCGCGGCGGTGAAGGCCATCATCGAAAAATGGGGCAGCAGCACAAAGCCCACCCGGGTCGGCCGCTCCTCTTGCTGGCGGGCCGGGAGAAAGGCGCTGTTGGTGTCGCGCAGGCGATGGCTGAAAAGGCGTTTTTCACTCACAGGGGATATGGCATCTGTTAACGGTCCGCAAGGGCAAGTTGCGTGACGGTGACAACCTGGTTGGGATAGTACCCCGCCGGGCCTGGCTTTGCATCACCATCAGACGATATCGGGGTTGGAAGAGGCAACAGGGATTACCTCCGCCGACCGTCACATGCCAGGGGGCGCGAAGCGCCTTGCACCGGAGGTATCGCCGCGACCGAGTTGCCAGTGACAAGTCGCAGCGCGGCGATACCGACGGTTTCCGCGACATCCGGCATGTGCGAGCTTACATGGGGCGAGCTTGCCTCGCCGTGACGAGCCGTTTCAGTCTGACCGAACATCCAGTGAATGTTCGCAGCAGACTGAAAGGGCGAGTGTCATTTATTGCGGCGTGTCGGCGGAGGTGACCCTGTTGCCTCTTTGCGGCGTCGTACTAGGCAAGCTTCACAAAGATTTCAAACCGGCCTTATCACATCCATTATCTGTTTCCGACCTCTTGCCGGTGTTGGGGCTTTATCCCCCGGCACCGGTGGCCGCGGTCTTCGGCGGCACGGCGGCGTGCCCGCCCGCGCCATCCTTGTCGCAAATACGCAGCTTTAGGCCGCAGCCAGTCATCCCCGCCCGCCGGGCCCTCAGTAGTATGCAAGTCAAAGCAGAACCCGGCAGCCCGCCGAGACGCGGCGCCGAAGGGATGGACAATGTCAGGCTGGGGGAGGCCCGAGCCGAGCAAGGAGGTCACAAGATGTTCAGCAAACACACCCGCATTCAGGATATGGACCCGGCACTGTGGGCCGCCATGGAAGAAGAGGCCACCCGCCAGGAGCAGCATATCGAGCTGATTGCCTCGGAAAACTACACCAGCCCGGCGGTGATGGAAGCGCAAGGGTCCGTGCTTACCAACAAGTATGCGGAAGGCTACCCCGGCAAGCGCTACTACGGCGGTTGCGAGGCGGTGGACAAGGTGGAGCAGCTGGCCATCGATCGTGCCAAGGAGCTGTTCGGCGCCGACTACGCCAACGTCCAGCCCCACTCCGGCTCCCAGGCCAACGCCGCCGTCTACATGGCCCTGTGCGCCCCCGGCGACACCGTGCTCGGCATGAGCCTGGCCCACGGCGGCCACCTCACCCACGGCGCCAAGGTCAGCTTTTCCGGCAAGATCTACCACGCGGTGCAATACGGCCTGAACGAGGCCACCGGCGAGGTGGACTACGACCAGGTCGAGGCCCTGGCCCTGGAGCACGAGCCCAAAATGATCGTGGCCGGCTTTTCCGCCTATTCCCGGGTGATGGACTGGGCCCGTTTCCGCGCCATCGCCGACAAGGTGGGTGCCTACCTGTTCGTGGACATGGCCCACGTGGCCGGCCTGGTGGCCGCGGGCTGCTACCCCAACCCGCTGCCCTACGCGGACGTGGTCACCACCACCACCCACAAGACCCTGCGCGGTCCCCGTGGCGGCCTGATCCTGGCCAAGGCCAATCCGGAGATCGAGAAAAAACTCAACGCCGCCGTCTTCCCCGGTGGCCAGGGCGGCCCGCTGATGCACGCCATCGCCGCCAAGGCGGTGGCCTTTGCCGAGGCGCTCACCCCCGAATTCCGTGACTACCAGCAGGCGGTGGTGGACAACGCCCGCGCCATGGTGGAGGTGTTCAAGAGCCGCGGTTTCGATGTGGTGTCGAACGGTACCGACAATCACCTGTTCCTGCTCGACCTGTCCGCCAAGGGCATCACCGGCAAGGACGCGGATCGGGTGCTGGGCGAGGCGCACATCACCGTCAACAAGAACGCGGTGCCGAACGACCCGCAGCCGCCCTTCGTGACCTCGGGCCTGCGCATCGGCACCCCGGCGGTGACCAGCCGCGGCTTCAAGGTGGAGCACTGCCGCCAGCTGGCGGGCTGGATCTGCGACATTCTCGACAACATGGACGACCCGGAAGTGATTATCGCGGTGAAGGACCAGGTGGCCAGCCTGTGCAGCTACTTCCCGGTATATCGCTGATTGCTGATGGCCAACTGCCTCGTAGCCAGAGCGCAGATTGGGGCAGTCCTCTAAGCCGACCGTTGGCGCCAGGGATGGCGCCGTCGAGCCCCCAGGGATGGGTTTACGGCGAGTCGGCGTGAGGATGGCCCAAGCTGCGGACGCCGAGGTCCGGACACTGACTTAAAGATAACAGGTGACACTATGCAAAAATATTCCGGGTTCGGGCTCCTCAAGCATGCCCTGAGCCATCACGAGAACTGGCAGAAGGTGTGGCGCAACCCCACTCCCAAACAGGAAGGCTACGAAGTGGTGATCGTCGGCGGCGGCGGCCACGGCCTGGCCACCGCCTATTACCTGGCCAAGGAGCACGGCATCACCAACGTGGCGGTGATCGAAAAAGGTTATCTCGGCGGCGGCAACACCGCCCGCAACACCACCATAGTGCGCTCCAACTACCTGTGGGACGAGGCCGCCTGGCTCTACGAGCATTCCATGAAGCTGTGGGAAGGCCTGGCCCAGGAGCTCAACTACAACCTGATGTTCAGCCAGCGCGGCGTGCTCAACCTGGGCCACACCCTGCAGGACATGCGTGACATCGAACGCCGGGTCAACGCCAACCGGCTGAACGGCATCGACGGCGAAGTGCTCAACACCAAGCAGGTGCAGGAGCTGGTGCCGATCCTGGACTGCTCCAAGAACGCCCGCTATCCGGTGCTGGGCGCCTCCTGGCAGCCGCGTGGCGGCACCGCCCGTCACGACGCCGTGGCCTGGGGCTTTGCCCGTGCCGCCGACGCCATGGGTGTGCACCTGATCCAGCAGACCGAAGTCACCGGCATCCGCCGGGAGAACGGCGCCGTGGTGGGGGTGGAAACCAACCGTGGCCTGATCAAGGCGCGCAAGGTGGCCTGCGTCACCGCCGGCAACTCCGGGGTGATGGCCAACATGGTGGGCATGAAGCTGCCGCTCGAGTCCCATCCGCTGCAAGCCATGGTGTCCGAGCCGGTCAAGCCGATCCTCGACACCGTGGTGATGTCCAACCACGTGCACGGCTATGTGTCCCAGTCCGACAAGGGCGACCTGGTGATCGGTGCCGGCATCGACAGCTACCTGGGCTACGGCCAGCGCGGCTCCTTCCCGGTGGTGGAACACACCATGGCGGCCATCGTGGAGATGTTCCCCATCTTCAGCCGGGTGCGCCTCAACCGCACCTGGGGCGGCATCGTCGACACCTGTCCCGACGCCTGCCCGATTATTTCCAAGACCCCCATCAAGGGGCTGTATTTCAACTGCGGTTGGGGCACCGGCGGCTTCAAGGCCACCCCGGGCTCGGGCAACGTGTTCGCCCACACCATCGCCCACGACGAACCGCACCCCCTGGCCAAACCGTTCAGCGTGGATCGCTTTACCAGCGGCCACCTTATCGACGAGCACGGCGCTGCCGGCGTAGCCCACTGAGGAGAGAGCCGATGTTACATCTTTACTGTCCGCACTGCGGCGAGCACCGCGAAGAAGAAGAGTTCCACTACGCCGGCGAGGCCCACATCGCCCGTCCGGCGGATCCGGACGCCCTCAGCGATGAGGAATGGGCCCAGTACCTGTTTATGCGCAAGAATCCGCGCGGCCTGCATCGGGAAATGTGGTACCACGCCGCCGGCTGCCGCAAGTTCTTCAACGCGGCCCGGCACACCGTGACCTATGAAATCGAGGAAACCTACAAGGTTGGCGAGCAAGGAGGCCAGTCATGAGCCAGCAACACCGTATTCAGGGCAAGGGCCGGGTGGACCGCAGTAAGCCGCTCAGCTTTATTTTCAACGGCAAGCGCTACCAGGGTTATGCGGGCGATACCATCGCCTCGGCGCTGCTGGCCAACGGGGTGGACGTGGTCGGCCGCTCCTTCAAGTACGCCCGGCCGCGCGGCATCATGGCCGCCGGGGCGGAAGAGCCGAACTGCATCCTGCAGGTGGGCGGCAGTGAAGCCACCATGATCCCCAACATCCGCGGCACCCAGGCCGAGCTGTACGACGGCCTGACCGCCGCCAGCACCAACGGCTGGCCGAGCGTCGACAAGGATCTGATGGGCGTGATGGGCAAGCTCGGCGGCAGCATGATGCCTCCCGGCTTCTACTACAAGACCTTTATGTATCCCCAGTCCATGTGGCCCAAGTACGAGCACCTGATCCGCAAGGCCGCCGGCCTGGGCCGGGTGCCGCAGGAGCGGGATCCGGACAGCTACGACAAGCTCAACCACCATTGCGACGTGTTGGTGGTGGGCGGTGGCGCCGCCGGCCTGGCCGCGGCCCTGGCCGCCGGTCGCCGTGGCGCCCGGGTTATACTGGTGGACGAGCAAAATGAATTCGGCGGCCACCTGCTGCACAGCACCCAGCCCATCAACGGCCAGGCGCCGGGCCACTGGGTGGCGGCGGCGGTGAAGGAACTGAGCAAGCTGCCCGACGTGACCCTGCTGCCGCGCAGCACCGCCACCGGCTATTACGATCAGAACTTCGTGTCCGTGCTGGAGCGGCGCACCGATCACCAGGGCGAGCGGGTGAGCGGCAAGACCCGCCAGCGCCTGCACCGCATCCGCGCCAAGCGGGTGGTGCTGGCCACCGGCGCCCACGAACGCCCTCTGGTGTTCGGCAACAACGACTTGCCCGGCTGCTACGTGGCCGGCGCCATCTCCACCTACGTCAACCGTTACGGCGTGGCGCCGGGTCAACGGCTGGTGCTGATGACCTGCAACGATTACGGCTACCAGGCCGCACTCGACTGGCTGGATGCCGGCCGTGAGCTGGTGGCGGTGGTGGACAGCCGCCACCAGCCCGACGGCGCCCGCTACCAGCAGCTCAAGGCGCGCGGCGTGAAAGTCTACACCGGCCACGGCCTGATCGAAGCCACCGGCAAGAAACGGGTGAACGGCGCCAAAGTGGCTCCGCTGTCCAGCGACGGCAGCAAGGTCACCGGCAAGGCCGACACCCTTGCCTGTGACACCATCGCCAGTTCCGGCGGTTGGAGCCCGGTGGTGCACCTGACGGCCCACACCGGCTCCCGTCCGGTATGGAATGACGACATCATCGGCTTCGTGCCCGGCGACACCGTGCAGAAGCAACTGCTGGCCGGCGGGGTGCAGGGCACCTATGGCCTCTCAAGGGTGCTGTCCGAAGGGCTGGAGGCCGGTCGCGCCGCCGCCGAGGCCACCGGCTACGGCGAAATCGCCGCCCAGGTGGTGGATGCGGAGATCAACACCGTGGATCCGCGGGAAGACAAGTCCCAGGCGCTGTTCCTGGTGCCCCACGACAAGCCGGTGAGCCGTGCGCCCAAGCAGTTCGTGGATTACCAGAACGACGTAACCGCCGCCGGCATCGAGCTGGCCGTGCGCGAGGGCTTCGAGTCCATCGAGCACATCAAGCGCTATACCGCCATGGGCTTTGGCACCGATCAGGGCAAGCTCGGCAACATCAACGGCATGGCCATCGCCGCCAAGGCCATGGGCAAGTCGATTCCCGAAACCGGCACCACCGTGTTCCGCCCCAACTACACCCCGGTGACCATGGGCGCCCTGGCCGGGCGCGACGCCGGCCAGCTGTTCGATCCGGCCCGCTTCAGCGCCATGCACGCCTGGCATGTGAAGCACGGCGCCGAATTCGAGGACGTGGGCCTCTGGAAGCGCCCCTGGTACTTCCCTCAACCGGGTGAGGATCTGCACCAGGCGGTGAACCGGGAGTGCGTGGCCACCCGCACCAGCGTGGGCATCCTCGATGCGTCCACCCTGGGCAAGATCGATATCCAGGGCCCGGACGCCCGGGAATTCCTGTCGCGCATTTACACCAACGCCTGGGCCAAGCTCAACCCCGGCAGCTGCCGTTACGGCCTGATGTGCAAGGAAGACGGCATGGTGTTCGACGACGGCGTCACCTCCTGCATCAGCGACCAGCACTTCATCATGACCACCACCACAGGTGGGGCCGCCGGGGTGCTGCAGTGGCTGGAGCTGTGGCACCAGACCGAATGGCCGGAGCTGGAAGTGTACTTCACCTCCGTCACCGACCACTGGGCTACCATGACCGTATCCGGCCCCAACAGCCGCAAGGTGCTGGAAAAAGTGGTGGAAGGCGTGGATCTGTCCGGCGAGGCTTTCCCCTTCATGGCCTGGAAGGATGCCACCATCGCCGGGGTAAGCGGACGCATCTTCCGCATCTCCTTCACCGGCGAGCTGAGCTTCGAGGTGAACGTGCAGGCCAACTACGGGTTGCATGTGTGGGAGGCGCTGATGGCGGCGGGGACCGAGTTCAACATCACCCCCTACGGCACCGAGACCATGCACGTGTTGCGGGCCGAGAAGGGCTTTATCATCGTCGGCCAGGATACCGACGGCTCCGTGACCCCTTACGATCTGGGCATGGACTGGTGCGTGGGCAAGACCAAGCCCTTCCCCTTCATCGGCAAGCGCTCCTGGTCGCGCAGCGACACCGTGCGCACCGATCGCAAGCAACTGGTGGGGCTGAAGTGCAAGCAGCCGCAGGCGGTGATCCCGGAAGGGGCGCAAATCGTGCTGGATCCCAAGCACCCGGTGCCGGTGCCCATGGTCGGCCACGTGACCTCCAGCTACTACAGCGCCAACCTGGGCTACAGCATCGCCATGGGTGTGGTGAAAGGCGGCCTGGGCCGCATGGGTGAAACCGTGTTCTTCCCCCTGGCCGACGGCCGGGTGCTGGAAGCCGAGATCACCAGTCCCGTTTTCTATGATCCCAAAGGAGAGCGTCAGCATGTCTAACGTCACCGCCAAACTGGTTCAGGCCCAGAGCCGGGTGCGGGTGGAATCCCCGCTCTATCACGCCAACCTGCCGGCCCTGGCGGCCGAGCGGCAGCAGGGGGAGGTGGTGCTACGCGAAAAGGCGATGCTGGGCCACCTGGTGCTGCGCGGCAACGCCGGCAACGAGCTGTTTGCCAAAACCGTGGAGAAGGTGCTGGGGGTGGCGCTGCCCACCCAGGCCTGCAGCTCGGTGGAAACCGACCGGGTGCTGGTGCAGTGGCTGGCGCCGGACGAGTGGCTGATCATCACCGAAGGCGGCCGGGAAGGGCAGCTCGAGGCCCAGCTGCGCGAGCAGCTGTCCGGTCACTACGCCATCACCGACGTGAGCGGCGGCCAGACGGTGCTGGAGCTGTCCGGTCCCAAGGCGGAGCTGGTGGTGCGCAAGTCCTGCCCCTACGACGTGCACCCCTCCAACTTCCCCACCGGCAAGTGCGTGGGCACGGTGTTCGCCAAGAGCACCGTGCTGCTGCGCCGCACCGGGGCGGAGAGCTTCGAACTGGTGATAAGGCGCAGCTTCGCCGACTACCTCTGGCTCTGGCTGCAGGACGCCAGCCGCGAATACGGCCTGGTGATCAGCCGGTAAGGGCGGCGGCGCCAAGGCTGGAAGTTGGGCAAAGGGAGCGGCTCCGCCGACCGTCACATGCCAGGGATGGCATGTGCGAGCCTACATGGATGTATTTACGGCGTGTCGGCGGAGTTGGCCCTTTGGCCGACTGATATGAGCGGTTCCAAACCGGACTGTTTTCCACAAGGAGGTTGCCAATGAACACCCCCGATACCCTGATCCTCACCGCCACCTGTGCCAGCCGGCTGGGCACCGTGGATGTGGTTACCCGCTACCTGTACGAACAGGGCTGTTACGTGGCGGATATGCAAACCTTCGACGACGCCCGCGCCGGCCAGTTCTTTATCCGTGCCGAGTTCCGCCGGCCGGCGGACGGCCAGTTCGACGAGGTGGCTTTTCGCGACGGCTTCGCCCCCCATGCGGCCCGGTTCGAGCTGCAATGGCAGCTGACCGAACGCAAGCGCAAGCCCAACGTAGTGATACTGGTGTCGAAATTCGACCATTGCCTGAACGATCTGCTGTACCGCTACCGTACCGGGCAGCTGGCCATCGAGATCCCGGCCATCATCTCCAACCACCCGGATCTGCAGCGGCTGGCCGACTGGCACCATATTCCCTACTACCACCTGCCGGTGACCGCCGACACCAAGGCCGAGCAGGAGGACAGGATGTGGGACATCATCAACGAGAGCGAGGCGGAGCTGGTGGTGCTGGCACGCTACATGCAGGTGCTGAGCCCCGAGCTGTGCGACAAGCTCGCCGGCTGGGCCATCAATATCCACCATTCGCTGCTGCCCGGCTTCAAGGGCGCCCAGCCCTACCACCAGGCCTACGCCAAGGGCGTCAAGCTGGTGGGGGCCACCGCCCACTACATCAACAACGAGTTGGACGAAGGCCCCATCATCACCCAGGGCATCCAGCCGGTGGATCACAGCCACTACCCGGAAGACCTGGTGGCCAAGGGGCGGGATGTGGAATGCGTCACCCTGGCCAAGGCCATCCAGTACCATATCGAAAAGCGGGTATTCATGTACCAGGGCAAGACGGTGGTGCTGGGCAACTGACCAATCCGATATAAACCAATAACCACAAGCGACAAGGAGACATCATGTCCGACAAGATCACGGTATTGCGCGATACCCAGCCCACCGTCCTGCTGGATGCCACCAAATGGGAAAAGCTCTCCGGCGACCCCCACACCGTCAACCTCAACGCCTACACCTCGGAAGACGGCAGCAAGATCATGGGCACCTGGCTGTGCACCCCGGGAAAATGGGCGGTGAACTACACCAAGTGGGAATACTGCGACTTCCGTGAAGGCTACTGCATCCTCACCCCGGAAGGCGGCGAGCCCATCCACCTCAAGGCCGGCGACATCTTCGTGGTCGAGCCCGGCTTCCGGGGCACCTGGGAAGTGGTGGAAACCGTGCGCAAATACTTCGTGTTTGCCTGATAACCCTACTGCGGTGCCGGCGCGAGCCGGCACCAACCATCCAGAACGCCATATAGTTTAAAAATCAAGCGGTCCGGCGTGTACTACCCCTGCCGCTCTCGCCGGCAGGAAAACACCGCCGTTTGCAGATTTGCACCTGGCTGGTGGAGCGCAGGCGGCCCGCCTGCCTTCGCGCCCAGCGCGCGCCCTCGGATTGGCCTGCCACACCACAGGTTTAAAAAGGCGCGAGGCCGAACAGGCATCACGGGTTGGGCTGTGCCTTTGCCCTCCTCGGTGCCACCCTCATGCGGGCGGGCCGCCCGCGCCCCAAGAGTCCGACGGCGGCACAGTCTCTCTGTCACCCCCTCCCAACCTCCCCCAGGCGAGACATGGGGGGCCAGTCCGCCGCCAAGGGGGAGGTGCGGCCCGCGCCGGCTGCACGCTTTGCTCTCTCCACCGAACACCGGATGGCCGGACTGGCTGCGTGATGGTGCGAGGTGACCCGGTACGGCTCTTGTCACTCCCCCTTGCTATGCTGAAAAAGAGGATCACAACCCGGGAGGCGTTATGAATGGGCGATGGCAAGGTGTGCTGGTCTTGCTGGCGGCGCTGGGGCCGGCATGGGCCGAGCCCATGCCGGCCCGGCTCGATGCCGACGGGGTGCAGCGGGTGGAGGTGGTCGGCGGCAACTATTTCTTCCGCCCCGATCACATCGTGGTGAAAGTGGGGGTGCCGGTGGAACTGATGGTCAGCAAGGAACCGGGGCTCACGCCCCACAGCCTGGTGATCTGGTCGCCGCGCATGGGTATCGACGTGGATGCCATGCTGGGCGGCAGCAGCCGGGTGATCCGCTTTACCCCCACGGTCACCGGCCGGGTCGATTTTTACTGCCAGGAAAAGCTGCTGTTTTTTGCCAGCCACCAGGAGCGGGGCATGGCCGGGGTGCTGGAGGTGGTGGAGTGAACCATGCTGAGTGGAATGCTGTTGCTGATGGCGCTTGCACTGGATAGTCCGGACCCGCTGGAGGAAGCCCTGGCGCGTTTCGAGGCGCTGCAGGGCTACCGGCTGGAGCTGCGCAGCGAAGGGCCCGGGGGCAACCAGCAACTGCGCTATGCCTACCGCAAGCCCGGCCTGGTGCGGCTGGACGTGATTTCGCCCCACGCCGGCGCCGTGCTGATCTACAGCCCCTACAGCGAGCGGGTGCGGCTCTGGCCCTTCGGTCTGAAGGGGCCGTCCCTGAGCCTGAGCCCCGACAACCGGCTGGTAAAAAGTCCCCGCGGCCACCGGCTGGACCGATCCGACGTGGGGGCGCTGCTGGACAATGTGCAGTGGCTGCGACGGCAGGGGGAGGGGCGGCTGCTGCGAGACATCACCCTGGCGGGCCGACCGGTGCGGCAACTGCTGGTGCGTGGCCCGGCGGAGCCGGGACAGGTGGCCCGCTACGAGCTCTGGCTGGACAAGATCCTGCAATTCCCGGTGCGGGTGATAAGCCATGATGCCCGGGGCAATTTGCTCGAAACCGTCTGGCTGGAGCACATCGAGCTGGATCCGGATTTTGCCGACGATGTCTTCTTTCCCTGAGCGAGGCGGCATGGCGGCGTACCGGTTTGTCACCTGCTGGCGGATAGAAGCCCCCCTGGCGGTGGTATACCAGGCCATCAGCCAGTCCCAGCGCTGGCCCCTGTGGTGGCCGGGGCTGGCCCGGGTGCGGGAGCTGGCCCCCGGCGACGAGCGGGGCATCGGCCGGGTATACCGCTATCACTGGCAGAGCCGGCTGGGCTACGGGCTCTGTTTCGACATCCGGGTGCTGAAGGTCTACCCGCCCCGGGTAATAGTGGGGGAGGCCCGCGGCGATGTGCGCGGCTGGGGTTGCTGGCAACTGACGCCGGAGGGCGATATTACCCGGGTCCGCTACGAATGGCGGGTAGAGACCACCCGTTGCTGGATGAACCTGGCCGCGCCCCTGGCCCGGCCGCTGTTCGTCTGGAGCCATCACGCCATGATGCATCAGGGCGCCACCGGCCTGGCCCGCTGGCTTCGCGCCCGGCTGCTCGACAGCCGCCGGGGGTAGCGCCGGGCTTGTTCCCCCCTTGCCGGGCAGGATAAGCTGCGAAAGGACCTTATCGAATACCTAACGGCGAGGGAACGGGATGAACATCATCAATGCCAGGCTGAGAAAAAAGGAAGGGCTCTTTACCCTGGAAGTGGCCGAGGGGCGCTTCACCGCCATTCGGCCCCAGGTCGCCGCCCTGAGTGCGGCTCCGGAAGCGCTGAATGCGGGCGGCAACCTGTTGTGCGCGCCCCTGGTCGAGCCCCATATCCACCTGGACGCGGCGCTGACCGCCGGCGAGCCGAACTGGAACATGAGCGGTACCCTGTTCGAGGGCATAGAGCGCTGGGCCGAACGCAAGCCGCTGCTGACACCGGAGGATGTGGAGCGGCGGGTGCTGAGCACGGTGGAGCTGCTGGCGGCCAACGGCGTCCAGCATGTGCGCACCCATGTGGACGTGACCGATCCGGAGCTGGTGGCGCTGAAGAGCATCGTCCACCTCAGGGAGCGGTTGGAACCGGTGCTCGATCTGCAGATCGTGGCCTTTCCCCAGGAGGGGATTCTGTCCTACCCCGACGGCCAGGGGCTGATGGAGCAGGCGCTGGCGGAGGGCGCCGACGTGGTGGGCGGCATTCCCCATTTCGAGTTCACCCGGGAATACGGGGTGGAGTCCATGCGCTGGGTGATAGATCTGGCCAAGCGGCATAACAAGCGGGTAGACGTGCACTGCGACGAAACCGACGATCCCTCTTCACGCTTCCTGGAGGTGCTGGCCACCGCCGCCCTGGAGGCCGGCATGGGGGACAGGGTCACCGCCAGCCATACCACCGCCATGCATTCCTACGACAACGCCTACTGCTCCAAGCTGTTCCGGCTGCTGAAGCGCTCCGGCATCCACTTCGTGTCCTGCCCCACCGAGAGCATCCACCTGCAGGGGCGCTTCGACCCCTATCCCAAGCGCCGGGGCGTGACCCGGGTGAAGGAGCTGCTGGCAGCGGGCATCAACGTGGCCCTGGCCGAAGACTCCATCCGGGATCCCTGGTACTCCCTCGGCAACGGCAAGCTGCTGCGGGTGCTGGACGCGGGCCTGCACATCTGCCAGATGATGGGCTACGAAGACATTTCCCGGGCGCTGGATCTGATCACCGACAACGGCGCCCGGGTGCTGGGGCTCGACGACTACGGCATCGAAGTCGGCAAGCCGGCCAGCTTCGTGATCCTGGAAGGGGAGGATGATTTCGAGGTGATCCGCCGCCAGGGCGAGGTGCTCTGTTCGGTGCGCCGGGGCCGGGTGCTGGTGGAGCGCCGGCCGGCGGAACTGGTCCGCCGGCCGGTGATCTGAACGGAAGGGGCCGGCGAAAAGAGGGTCATTGCCGCGAAGGCGGGAATCCTGGGGCGGCGCGAGCCGAACCGGACTGCCCCAACCGCCGCACCATGGGCCCCGCCTGCGCGGGGGAGACGAGCTTAAGTCGCGGGGCGACGGTCTGTCACGCCTGGCCAATGGCTCCGGCATGGTTATCAGGGTGCCGGATTGGACCATTTGCTGTGGATCTCGGCGATGCCTTGCAACACCTCGGCACCGAGCTCGATCTCCACCGACGCGATATTTTCCTTCAACTGCGCCAGGGTGGTGGCGCCGATCAGGTTGCTGGTCACGAAGGGCCGGCTGTTGACGAAGGCCTGGGCCAACTGGGTCGGGGTCAGGCCGTGGGCCCGGGCCAGCGCCACATAGGCGGTGGTGGCGGCGCGGGCCTGCGGGTTGCAGTAGCGCTGGAAGCGGCTGTACAGGGTCAGGCGGGCGTTTTCCGGCCTGGCGCCGTTCTCGTACTTGCCGCTCAGCATGCCGAAGGCCAGGGGCGAGTAGGCCAGCAGGCCCACCCGCTCGCGCAGGCTGAATTCCGACAGCCCCACCTCGTGGGTGCGGTTGAGCAGGTTGTAGGGGTTCTGGATGCCCTGGATGCGCGGCAGGCCGTGCTGGTCCGCCGCGGCCAGGAATTTGTGCACGCCCCAGGCGGTTTCGTTCGACACGCCGATATGGCGGATCTTGCCCGCCTTCACCAGCTCGTCCAGCGCCGTCAGGGTCTCCTCGATAGGGATGCTCTCTTCCTCCACCAGGGTCTCGAAGCCGAGCTGGCCGAACATGTTGGTGGTGCGATCCGGCCAGTGCAACTGGTAGAAGTCGATGTAGTCGGTCTGCAGCCGGCGCAGGCTGTCGTCCAGGGCGGCGACGATATTGGCCCTGTCGAGTTTGGGCTGGCCGTCGCGGAAGTAGGAGGGGCGCTTGGGATCCCGGGAGCGGCCCACCACCTTGGTGGCCAACACTATTTTGTCGCGGTTGCCGCGTGCGGCCAGCCAGTTGCCGATCATGGTTTCGGTGCGCCCCTGGGTCTCCTGGCGCGGCGGCACCGGGTACATCTCGGCGGTGTCGACAAGGTTGACGCCCTGATCCATGGCCAGGTCGAGCTGGGCGTGGGCCTCGGCCTCTGTGTTCTGCTCGCCCCAGGTCATGGTGCCCAGGCCGATCAGGCTGACGTCGAGGTCGGTGTTGCCCAGTTTTCTGTATTTCATGATATTTCCTTAACGGGATTAATGAGTTGGAACAGAAACGCCATGACCACAGGGTAACAGTAAAAGCGGGGGGAAATCACGATGGCGGCTCATCTTCGTGCTGCTCCTGCCGATAATACGGGGTCGGAGTCCATGACGGAAAAATCACTCCGGCCCCATTGATTCAGGAGGATGTGATGACGGTGCCACCCATTTTGAAGACCCAGGTCACCCACCCTGGCCGGGCCAATCCGGAAAACGCCAAGGCAACGGACAAGCAGGCCGAGCACAGGCCGGGAGGGGCGCTGTCGAACCCTCGGGATGAAATCAAAGCCCGTACCAACAAGGGGTTGATCGAGGCCATGTTCGGGGCGGCGGATAAAAGCAACGACAAGGCCATGCGTATCTTCTACCGGGAGGTGCTGGACAAGCTTAATACGGAGCTGGGCGAGGCATTCGCCGCGACCGAGGACAGGCTGGCGAGTAAGGCGGACGATTTCTGGTCGCCGGAAAATACCGCCGAGCGCATCGCCAACGGGGCCCTGGGCCACTTCGATACCTTTAAAAAGCAACATCCCAGCCTGAGCGAAACGGAGCAGGTAGAGCAGTTTCTGGTGAAGATCGGCGGGGCCATCGACGAGGGGTTCGGCGAGGCGCTCAAGGTGCTGGACGGGCTGGGGGTTTACGCGGGCAGCATCAAGGACAACGCCGACAGCACCCGTGCGCTGGTGGACGAGCGGCTGGCCGCCTTCCGCGAGGCCAGGCTCAATCCGCAGCAATAAAAACGGGGTCGGCGTCACTGACGCCGACCCCGTTTATCCGTTTATCAGGCGCCGATGATGCCGCCGTCTTCCCGGGTGACTACCATCACGCTGGAGCGGGGGGTGCTGTCGCCGCCCAGGGGGAAGTGGGAGCCGGCCAGCTCTTCGCCCGGGTGCTGGATGCCCACGAACAGGGTCTTCTGATCCGGGGTAAAGGCCAGGCCGGTCACTTCACAGGCGACGGGGCCGGTGAGGAAGCGGCGGATCTCGCCGCTATCCGGGTCGGCGCACAGCATCTGGTTGTTGCCCTGGCCGGCGAAGTCGCCTTCGTTGGAGTAGTTGCCGTCGGTCTGGATCCACAGCCGGCCGCCCTGGTCGAAACCGATGCCGTCCGGGCTGTTGAACATGTTGTCGGCGCTGACGTTGGCGGAGCCGGCGTAGAGATCGCCGTTATGCACCTCGGGGTTGCCGGCCAGCACGAACAGATCCCAGTCGAACTCGGCGGCGGTGTGGCGACCCCCCGCCGGGCGCCAGCGCACGATTTGGCCGTAGTGGTTTTCGGCGCGGGGGTTGGGGCCGCCCACCGGCTGCTTGTCGTTGGTGCCGCGGTTCTTGTTGTTGGTCAGGGTGCAGTACACCACCGGCTCGGTGGGATGGGCCGCCACCCACTCGGGCCTGTCCATGGTGGTAGCGCCCACCCGGGTTGCGGCGAGGCGGGCGTGGATCAGCACCTCGGCCTGGCTGTTGAAGCCGTTTTCCGGGGTCAGGCCGTTCTTGCCGAAGGAGAGCTCCAGCCACTCGCCCTTGCCTTTCAGCTCGCTGTCGGGGCCGTTGTGAAATTTGGCCACGTAGAGGGTGCCGTTGTCCAGCAGGTTGCGGTTGGCGGCCTGGTCGTCGGGGTTGTATTTTCCTTCGCTGACGAAGCGGTACAGGTGCTCGCCGCGCTCGTCGTCACCCAGGTAGACCACCACGTGGCCGTCCTGGTCGACCACCAGCTCGGCATTCTCGTGCTTGAAACGGCCGAGGGCGGTGCGCTTGATGGGGGTGGACTGGGGATCCTTGGGATCGATTTCCACCACCCAGCCGAAGCGGTTGGGTTCGTTGGGGTTTTTGGCCAGATCGAAGCGCTCGTCGAACCGGTGCCACTGGTAGCCGGCGTCTTCGGCGGCCACGCCGTAGCGGGCCAGGGCCGGGGTGATGTCGGCCTCGCCGTCGGTGCCGAAGTAGCCGTTGAAGTTTTCCTCACAGGTGAGGTAGGTGCCCCAGGGGGTCATGCCGTTGGCGCAGTTGTTGAAGGTGCCGAGTGCCAGTTCGCCCTTGGCATCGGCGCCGGTCTGCAGCAGGGCGTGGCCTTTGGCCGGACCGCCGATGGCCATGGGAGTGTTGGCGTCGATGCGGCGGTTATACTTGCCGTCCTTCTCGAAGCGCCAGCCGTCGGCCTGCTTCTTGATGGTGATGACGGACACCCCGTGGGCGGCCTGGGCGCGCTTGACGTCGTCCTCGCTCATGTCCTTGCCCTGGTGGGAGAACATCAGCTCGTAGTTAGTGTATTCGTTGTTGATGGCCAGGATGGCGGTGCTGTCGTCGACCGGGAAGAAGCTCATGCCGTCGTTGTTGTCGCCGAACTGACCGGCCTGATCCGCCGCGGTGTTGCCGCCGTGGTTGGCGAACTCGGCCACGTTGGAGAACAGAGGGTCACCCCAGGAGATCAGCCGCTCTACCTTGTAGCCTTCCGGCACCACTATGGTGTCGGCAGTGCTGGTCGGCACGGCCTTGAAGCCCAGCAGCGGGCTGTTGCCGGTGGCGGCGGCGATGGCGCGGGAAATCGGCGAGGCGGTGAAGAAGGCGGCGGCACCCAGGGCGGCGGCGCCACCGAGGAAGCGGCGGCGGCTCAGGCCACGCTCGACCATCTGGGTAAACGCGGGCACCTGGTCACGGGGATGGTTCTGTTCATCCTTCAGTTCAAACTGGCTCATTTTAATTAATCCTTTGCTCACATGGGGTTACGACCACGCCATGGTAGAAGGCAAAAATGGCAGTTTGATAACGGCGAGATGACAGGAAGACGACAATGAAAGTGGAAACCGCCGAGCAGGACGCCGCCTGGCTATGCCGTGCCGCCGGGCCCGGTCCGGTTCTCTGTCGACCGGGGGCATGAGGCGACAGTGGCCGTTCTGGGTGCGGGCGGCGGTGCAGCTGCCGTCCTTTCCCCTGGGCACCGTCATGGGCGCGGGGCTGACTTTCCTGAAGATCAGGTTCCATCCCCACAGCCAGTAACAAAAAGGCCTTTTGTGGGGCGCGGGCGGCTCGCCCGCAAAAGTGTTGCACCGCCGGTTTCCCGCTGCGCTCCTGTTGTAGGGTCGACTTCAGTCGACCAAATCACGGCGCCGTGGGTGGGCGGTCCATTGAAATGGACCCTACGGCAAACCCGGCTCCCCCGTAGGGGCGACTTCAGTCGACCAAAAACAGGCCTGGTTTTTACCGGGCCTTCTTACTATCAGTCGTCCCAACGGTGACGATGCTTGTGTTTGCGCTTTTTCTTCTTCTTGCCGTGATAGTGGTGGTGCACATCGGTGCGGTGGTAGTTGTCACCGGACTTGGCGCCCAGCGCCGAGCCGGCGGCGCCGCCCACCCCGGCGCCGATCAGCTGGCCGCCGTCGCCGGCCAGGTTCTTGCCCAGGGCCGCGCCGCCCAGGGCTCCCACGGCGCCGCCCAGGGCGGCTTCGTTCTTGTTGCCCCGGTTGGCGGTGGCGGCCCCGCCGGCGGCGCCACCCAGGGCGGCCCCCACCAGGGCGCCGGTGTCACCGGCCATCTGTTTGCCAAGCAGGGCACCGGCGGCACCGCCGGCGCCACCACCGATAATGGTGTTGAGCGTCTCGCCGGCCATGGCCGGGCTCAGACCGAACATCAGCGGCAACAGGGCAAGGGTCATGGTTTTTTTCAACATACAGACTCTCTATCAGACTGTTTAATTTGCGGCCGACTATACAAAGCTTTGTGCGCAAGAACAGGAAAATCGGCAAGGCTCCACTCGGGTCTTCTTGTGTGGTTGGATATTAACGCATTGTTATAAAAGAATTTTTTGTTTTCACCTTCGGTCTGGCGACCACTTGTGACCGACAGATATTGTCGACAGCGGCCGCTTATCCGTTCTTGTACACCCATACCAGGGTGCGCAGGCCGTTCTGGCCGTAGCGGGCCAGGCGGTCGAAGCGGCTGCGCTCTATCGGCAGGTACTGCTTGTCCACCGGGCTTTCGCCGGCGTCGTCGTCGATGTCCGGATCGTGGATGTAGACGAACTCCTTGTCCATGGCACACACCAGCACCCAGTGCGGGGCCTTGCGCCCGTCCAGGTGATAGGTGCTGATCAGCACCAGCGGCAGCCTTCCCAGGCGCAGGCCCTGCTCCAGCTCGTCGAGGCTGAAACTGCCGTAGCGGGGGGAGATGCCGAGTTCGGTCATCTGGGCCAGGAACTGCTCGTGCACCCGCTCGAGTATCTGCTTCTTGTCGGCGGTGCGCACGCTGCTGACGAAGAGGGCGCCCTGCTGGTTCAGCATCAGGGCCACCTCGAAACCGCGCCGCTTGGCGGCCAGGGCCAGGCCGTGGGGGCCGCAGCCGCCGTGGCCCCGGGTCATGAAGATGGTGGTGGCTTCCCGCCACAGTTGCAGCTCTTCGTCGATTTCCGGCCGGTAGTCCGGATCCAGGGCGCTCACCGCCATCATCAGCGAGGCGGGACCGCAGGTGAAGTCGGTGGTCTGGCGGTAGTAGGGCACCGCCTTGGTGCCGGTGAGCGGGTGGTAGCTGTGGATCCGCTTCTGGTAGCGCAGGGCGTCCTGGTGATCTTCGTAGTAGTCGTGGAACACCCCGAACTGGCGGTAACCGAGCCGCTGGTACAGGTTCTGGGCGGCCACGTTGTCGGCGCGCACCTCCAGGCGCATAAACACGGCGCCCTTGTCCCGGGCGCCGTCCTCGGCGGCCAGCATCAGCACCTGGCCCAGCCCCAGGCCGCGGGCGTCCGGCGCCACGGCGATGGAATAGACCCGCGCCAGCCGGGTATTGCGGCGAAACAGCACCAGAATGTAGCCCGGCAGTTGCCCGTCCTGCTCGGCCACCAGCAACAGGTCCTGGGAGTGCTCGACAAAACGCTGGAAGCTGCGCCGGCTGATCCTGTCCTGGTCGAAACAGCGGGCTTCCAGCGCCAGCAGCAGGGGCAGATCGGACTTGAGCGCGGGGCGGAGGACGGGGTCGGCCATGGGTCACCGGATGGGCCAGATGAATACCTTCAACATACGTCAAAAATATTCCGCCAGCGAGCAAATTTCCATGATCCCCATGGCGATTTGGGGTTAGAGTTAGCCACACGAACGCCTGTTGCTATCACGGATTTCCGCATGACCCAACTTATTCTGGTGGTGGATGAACTCAGCGCCTGGGCGCCCTATTTCCCCAGCGAAAACCTGGTCGATTTTCAGACCTATCTCAAGCAGGCGCCGGCCAGGAACGCGCCCCGCACCCGGGTCATCAACCTGTGCAAGAGCGGCAAGTACCTGTCCAACGGCTACTACTGCTCGCTGCTGGCGGAAGCCCGGGGTCAGCATGTGATCCCCTCGGTGTCGACGCTCAACAACCTGCGCAACAAGGGGCTGTTCGCCTTCGGCTTCGACGGCGTGGCCGAGGCCCTGGACCAGTGGCTGGCGGATGGCGAGCCGGTGAAACAGCTGAAGCTCAAGAGCTATTTCGGCCACTGCGTGGTGCCCGGGCTCGGCAGCCTGTGCCGGGAGCTGTTCGAGCGGCTGCCGTGCCCGATCATGGAGCTGACCTTCAAGCGGCGCGCCCATTGGGAGCTGACCGGCCTGGCCACCCTGGCGCCGCGGGATCTGGCGGGGGAGGAGGAGGATCAGTTTGCCGACGCACTGGAAGCCTATTCCCGCATCATCTGGCGCAAGCCGAAATCGGTGAAGCGCTACCGCTACGATCTGGCGATGCTGATCAACCCGGACGAAGAGTTGCCGCCCTCGGATCCCGCCGCCATCAAGCGTTTCATCCGGGCCGGCGAGCGGGCCGGGGTGAACGTGGAAACCATCACCCGCAAGGACTACCAGCGGCTGGCGGAATACGACGCCCTCTTTATCCGCGAAACCACCGCCATCGACCACCATACCTTCCGCTTCGCCCAGAAGGCGGAGCACGAGGGCCTGGTGGTGATCGACTCTCCCACCTCCATACTGCGCTGCGCCAACAAGATTTTCCTGGCGGAGAGCTTCGCCAAGCACGGGGTGCCGGCGCCGAAGACGCTGATGGTCAACCCCAAACAGAAGGACGCCGCCGACTGGCTGGCGCGGGAGCTGGGTTACCCGCTGGTGTTGAAAATCCCCGACGGCGCCTTTTCCCGCGGGGTGTACAAGGTGGCCGACAAGGCGGCCTTGGTGGAGACCCTGGCCAAGTTGCGCAACGCCTCGGCCCTGGTGCTGGCCCAGGAATACTTTTTTACCGAGTTCGACTGGCGCATCGGGGTGCTCAACCACCAGCCGATCTTCGCCTGCAAGTACTTCATGGTGAAGGGCCACTGGCAGATCTACCGCCACAACGGCGGCGGCCAGGAGGCGGACTCCGGCGGCTTCGTCACCCTGCCCACCTTCGAGGCACCCAAGGCGGTGATCAACGCTGCGCTCAAGGCGGTCAAGCCCATCGGCGACGGTCTGTACGGGGTGGACATCAAGGAAGGCAAGGGCCGGGTGGCGGTGATCGAAGTCAACGACAACCCCAATATCGATCACGGGGTCGAAGACGTCTTCCTCAAGGACAAGTTGTACGACATGGTGATCGAGGACTTCGTGCGCCGGCTGGAAGCTGATTAGTCCGCGACGAGTCCGGGATCCGGAGGGTTGAACCGGCTTTGCAGATCCGTCCATAGCGCCTGCTCATGCCAGCCGCGGATCCAGTCCGGCACCTGCTCCGCCGGCATGGGGGCGGCGATGCCGTAACCCTGGGCAAAATGGCAGCCGAGCCGCAGCAGTTCGGCCCCGAGCTCGGGGCTTTCCACCCCTTCCGCCAGCACCGGGTGGTGGAAGGTCCGGGCCAGGTAGAGCACGCAGTTCACCAGGCTCAGATCCTCGTCGTTGGTGAGCATGTCGCCGATGAAGCTCTTGTCTATTTTCAGCATGTCGAGCGGCAACTGGCGCAGGGAGGAGAGCGAGGAATAGCCGGTGCCGAAATCGTCCAGGATGATCTGCACGCCGAGCCGGTGGCATCGCTCCAGTACCCGGGTGACTTGCTCCAGATGGCGGATGGCGGCAATCTCCTGAAACTCGAGCTCCAGGCGGGCCGGCGGCACCCGCGGATAGCGGCGCAGCGTGGCCGCCAGCTGCTCGACGAAGTCCGGCAACAGCAGTTGATCGGCCCCGACATTGAGGCTGATGGCCAGCTCCAGCCCCTGCTGCTGCCAGTCATCGATCTGCTGCAGCACCGAATTGAGCTCCCACTGGGCGAGCTTCCACTCCAGCCGGGTGCCGGTCAGCTGATACAGAAAGGCGGCGGGCACCTGCAGGCCCCGCTCCGGGTGCTGCCAGCGGATCAGCGCTTCCATCCCGATCACCCTACCGTTCAGCAGGTCCACCTTGGGCTGGTAATAAAGCACGAACTCCCGGTTGCGCAGGGCCTGATCCAGCGCCTGCAACTGGTGGTGGCGTGACAGCTGCCGGGCGTGCTGGCGCAGATCGTAGAGCTGGTAGCGGTTCTTGCCCCCCTGCTTGGCCTGGTACATGGCCTGATCCGCGTGCTGCAACAGCAGGTCGGCGCCAACGTTGTCGTGCGGGTAGAGGGTGACTCCGATGCTGGCCGATACCTGCACCTGCCGGTCGTTGATCGTTACCGGGCCGGCCACGGCGTCCAGCACCCGGGTCAGGATGGGATCGAGATCGCGCTCCTGCTGCAATTCGGCGAACAGCAGCACGAATTCGTCGCCGCCCAGCCGCGCCAGGGTGTCGTTCTGGCGCAGTATGGCCTTGAGGCGGCGGCTGATTTCAATCAGCAGTTGATCGCCGGCGGGGTGGCCGTGTTCATCATTGATCTGCTTGAAACCGTCGAGATCCAGGTAGCACACCGCCAGCGGGCTGCCCTGGCGTTTGGCCCGGGCCATGGCATGGATCAGCCGGTCCGCCAGCAGGCGCCGGTTGGGGATGCCGGTCAGGGCGTCGTACTGGGCGATGTGTTCGAGCTCGGCGGTGTCGGCCTTGAGCTGGCTGATGTCGCTGAATACCGCTACGTAATGGCTGGCCTGGCCCTGCCGGTCGCGCAGGGCGGAAATGGCCAGCAGCTGGGGATACACCTCGCCGTTCTTACGCCGGTTCCAGATCTCGCCGCGCCAGTGGTCCCGGGTCTTCAGGCTGTGCCACATGGCCTCGTAAAAGCCGGCGTCGTGGCGACCGGAAGACAACAGGGCGGGGGAGTGCCCCTGCAGCTCCTCCACCGCATAACCGGTGATCTGGCTGACCGCCGGGTTGACCCGGAGAATATGGTTCCGGGCATCGGTGATCATGATGCCGTCGTAGCTGCATTCGAACACCCGGGCCGCCAGCTGCAACTGGGTTTCGGCCCTTTTCTGCTCGCTGAGATCGTGGCCGATGCACACCAGCTCGCCGTTGGGCAGGGCGATATTGGCCCACAGGCTGGGCAGGGGCCGGCCTTGGCGGGTGAGCGGCTGCCATTCGCGAAAGCAGGATCCGGCCTGCTCGTTGAAGGTGTCCTTCACCGCCTGTCGTTGCTCCGGATCCGGATAGAACAGCGCCAGGGGATCCGGGTGGGCGAGCAGCTCCTCCAGGCACCAGCCGAACAGCCGCTCGCACTCGTGGTTCCACAAAATGCAGCGGCCCTGCCGGTCGAAACCGTTGACCAGCAGCGGGCTGTCGGCCAGCACGCGTTTGAGGTGGCTGAATGGCTGGTTGTCGTGCGGGCCGCCGCTGTCTGGCATCACCGTTTCCTAGAGAAATTCCTGCTCCCCCCGTCTGAGCGGATCCGGCTTGCTATCGCCGTCGGCACAGAAGGTGAGGGAAGCGGAGTTGAGGCAATAGCGCAGGCCGGTGGGGGCCGGTCCGTCGGGGAACACATGGCCCAGGTGGCCGTCGCAGCGGCCGCAGCGGATCTCGACCCGGCGCATGCCGTGGCTCACATCCACCAGCTCGCGGATATGATCCGGGTGGTAGGGCGCATAGAAGCTGGGCCAGCCGGAGCCGGACTCGAACTTGCAGGCCGAGGAAAACAGCGGCAGGGTGCACAGCCGGCATACGTAGCAGCCTTCCTGCTTGTTGTCGAGCAGGTTGCCGCAGAAGGGCGGCTCGGTGCCCTGGTTGAGCAGGATGCGCCGCTCTTCCGGGCTGAGTCGTTCGGCCAACTGTTGCCGCTGGGCGTCCGTCGGCGGGCCGAGATCGTAGGGGCTGGGTGTTTGCGCCATGATTAGAGATCCTTCTTCAGCCGGTGTTTGAAGTAATGCTGCACCTTGGCGACCTTGGGCTGCGCCACGGCGGCGATGTAGGGCTGGTCGGGGTGGCTTGCCGCGTAGTTCTGATGATAGCCCTCGGCGGGGTAAAATGCCTCCAGCGGCTCCAGGGTGGTGACGATGGCCGCCCTGAACACCTTTTGCGCTTCCAGCAGGGCGATATAGTCCGCCGCCAGCCGGCGCTCCGGCTCATCCTGGTAGAACACCGCCGAGCGGTACTGGCGACCCCGGTCGTTGCCCTGGCGGTTGAGCTGGGTGGGGTCGTGGGCGATGCCGAAGAACACCTTCAGCAGGGTAGAAGGACCTATTTGGATGCTGTCGTATTCGATGCGGATCACTTCCGCGTGATCGGTGGTGCCGCCGCAGACGCTGTCGTAATCGGCGGTGTCGGCGGTGCCGCCGGCGTAGCCGGCTTCCACTTCCAGCACCCCGTCCAACTGGCGGTACACCGCCTCGGTACACCAGAAACAGCCACCGGCGAGCACCAGCCGGCGTATGCCGGTGTTGCTGAAGGCGCTGTCGTCGATATCGGGAAAGTCGCCCGGCAGCAGACTCAATACGGAATCCGTCATTTTATTATCTCCTCGTGGGTACGGGGCTACGTTACCATAGCTGTCCACCGGGCAGAATGGCCAATGTTAACGAAAGGTAGTGATATCGGTAATTGATGAATAACAGGAATAGATGACAGTCTCCTCTTTCGCTGTTGCCCGGCGGGCCATGCTGTTAGTCTGGGCACCTTCTTGTTGCGGTACGGGATAATAATGGAACTGGATCTGCTCACCCTGGGCCTGCTGGCGCTGGCCGCTCTGCTGGCCGGCTTTATCGATGCCATCGCCGGCGGCGGCGGCCTCATTACCGTGCCGGCGCTGCTGGCCACCGGCATGCCGCCGACCATGGCGCTGGCCACCAACAAGCTGCAAAGCAGCTTCGGCTCCTTCTCGGCGTCGCTCTACTACCTGCGGCGGGGCCTGATCGACTGGCGCACCATGAAGTGGGCGGTGGCCTGCACCTTTGCCGGCAGCATGCTGGGCACCCTGCTGGTGCAGCGCATCGACGCCAGTCTGTTGCAGAAGGTGCTGCCCTTCCTGCTGGCGGCCTTCGCCCTTTATTTCCTGTTTTCGCCCCGCATCGGGGACGAGGATCGCCACCGGCGCTTAAGCATGCTCCCCTTCGCCCTGCTGGTGGGCACCGGGGTGGGCTTTTATGACGGCTTCTTCGGCCCCGGAACCGGCTCCTTCTTTGCCCTGGGATTTATCGCCCTGGCGGGATTCAGCATGGCCAGGGCCACCGCCCATACCAAGCTGCTCAACTTCACCTCCAATATCGCCTCCTTGCTGTTCTTTATTCTGGGCGGTCAGGTGGCCTGGATCGCCGGCCTAAGCATGGCGCTGGGGCAGTTCCTGGGGGCCCGGCTCGGCTCCAGGATGGTGGTGACCAGGGGCACTACCATCATCCGCCCCATGCTGGTGACGGTGTCGCTGGTGATGTCGGTGCGGCTGCTGTGGCAGCAGTACCCCGAGTGGTTCGCCTGGATGGGGTAAAAGGCGTCGGTGATTGGGTGGTCCGTTGCAACGGACTGCATTTTGTAGGGTCGAATTTATTCGACCAAACCACGGCACCGGGTGTGGGAATGGTCCGTTGACACGGACCCTCCGGCAGAGCTCGCAGGGCCGACCGACTTACCTTGCCAGCTTGGCAAAATGCCGCTCCAGCACCGCGATCAGGCTGGCCAGCCGCCCCCGTTTGCGGGCGTTGGGCCGGAACACCAGGCTGACCGGCCGGGTCAGCCGGCTGCCCGTGGGCGGAGCGTGCCGCAAGGCGGCGTCGATGCCCATCAGCCGGGCCACCCGGAGTGGCACCACCGCCGGCGCCACCCCGGCCCGGCCCAGCTCGGCGGCGGCGAAGTAAGAGTCCATCTGCATCCAGGGGGTGAGCCCGGTGGCGCGCAGCCGGTGTTCCAGGTAGCGGTTGGCCGGGTTGCCCAGATCGATGGTCACCACCGCCAGCGGCGCGCCGAAGTCCGGCGGCGAGGGGGACACCAGCACCATCTCTTCTTCCAGCAGCGGCACCACTTCCAGCCCCCGGGCATGCACGATTTCCCCGGCGCAGACGCCCAGGGCGGCGTCGCCGGCGCGCACCCGCTCCAGGATCACCGGGGTGTGGTGGGTGGAAAAGCGCAGGTAGGGATCGCGGCGCAGGTAGCGGTTGAGCAGGGGCCCGAGGTAACCGGCCAGTATGGTCTCGGAGCAGGCCACGGCGAGCGGGCTGCTGTCGGCCAGGTGCTGGCTGTCGAACAGCTGGCCCTGCAGCTCGTTCAGGCTGGGGCCGATGCGCTCCAGCAGGGCCAGGGCGTCGGGGGTGAGCCGCAGGTGGCGGCCCTCGGGTTCGACCAGCTTCTTGCCGAGCCGAGCCTCCAGGTTGCTGATCCGTTTGCTCACCGCCGACTGGGTGATGTACAAACGGCTGGCCACCTTGCCCATGGTTTTTTCCCGGGCCAGCAGGGCGAGGGTTTCCAGTCCTTCGAGCAGCATGATGTCATCTATTCCGGTGGGGAATAGTCCAGTGTAACAGCGATGATGGGGCGGCGTCAGCCGCCGGGAACAGCGGTCTGGTATGAAACCGCCTCCCCGTGTTTTGCCATTCGCCCCGGGGTGTTACCATGCCTTTTATTTACCACACGGGCACCCTCCATTGCTGGCCGCACTGCTCAACCAACAACAACGTAAGTACCGCTTCTGGCTGCTGGGCCTGGCGCTGGCGCTGCTGGGCGCCATGCTGCTCAGCCTGCAGCTCGGCGCCGTGGGCGTGGGCATCGAGGCCCTGTGGCGGCCGGTATCGGCGCTGGAGCAGCAGGTGTTCTGGCAACTGCGGTTGCCGCGGACCCTGCTGGCGATACTGGTGGGCGCCAGCCTGGCCCTGTGCGGCGCCGTGCTGCAGGTGCTGCTGCACAATCCCCTGGCCGAGCCGGGGCTCATCGGCATTTCCAGCGGCGCCAGCCTGGCGGCGGTCGGCACCCTGGCCCTGTCGGCCCATCTCGGCCTGGTGCTGCCTTACTGGATCCTGTCGCTGGCCGCCTTTGTCGGCGCCCTGGTGGTGACCGGGCTGCTGTTGTCCCTGGCCCGCCGCCGGCTGGGGCAGGGGGCGCTGCTGTTGTTCGGGGTGGCGGTAAGCATTTTCGCCAACGCCATCATGACCTGGCTGCTCTACCTGGCCGACGATGCCTCGCTGCGCACCTTTCTGTTCTGGATGATGGGCAGCCTGGGTTACGGCCAGCAACTGTCGTTCTGGTGGTGGCTGCCGGCGGTGCTGACCCTGGGCTGGCTGATGGCGCAGGGCCGGCGGCTCGATCTGCTGGGGCTGGGGGAAAACCAGGCCCGGCTGCTCGGCCTCGACGTGCGCCGGCTGCGGCCGCGGCTGGTACTGGCGGTGTGCCTGCTCACCGCTTTCTGCGTGGCCATGGCCGGGGTGATCGGTTTTATCGGCCTGGTGGTGCCCCATCTGTTGCGGCTGCTGGTGGGTGGCCGGCAGCGTTTCCTGCTGCCGGGCTCGGTGCTGGCGGGCGCCACCCTGCTGGCCCTGGCCGATGTGGCGGCGCGCCAGACCCTGGCGGTGGGAGAGCTGCCCATCGGCGCCGTCACCGCCACCCTGGGGGCCCCGGTGTTCATCTGGCTGCTGGTGCGTCGTTATGCTGGAACTTGACGGTTTTACCCTGGCAGGTCGGGTCGGGCCGGTGAGCGGCGAATTCCGGGCCGGTGCCCTGACCTTGTTGATCGGCCCCAACGGCAGCGGCAAGTCCAGCCTGCTGGCGGGCGCCGCCGGCCTCGTCGAGGGTGAAGGACGGGTGCGGCTGTTGGGCAAGGATCTGCACGGCTTCGACTTGAGTGAGCTGGCCCGGCAACGGGCGATGCTGGCCCAACAGGCCTCCTTGCCCCAGGGCTTGCGCGGTTACGAGCTGCTGGCGCTGGCCGCCGAGCCGGTGGGTGGGGTCAGCGAGGCGGTATGCGTGGCCATGGCCGGGCTCGGCGCCCCGTTGGGACTGGACGGCCTCTATGCCCGCCATGTGAACCAGCTGTCCGGCGGCGAACAGCAACGGCTGCTGATCGCCAGGACCTTGCTGCAGGTGGATCCCGGCGTGAACCCGGACGGCGCCCTGTTACTGCTGGACGAACCCCTGGCCGGGCTCGACTGGCAGCACCAGCTCGCCACCCTGCGCCTGCTGCGCCGTTACGCCGATCTGGGGTTGGCGGTGGTGGCTTCCATCCACGATATCAACCTGGCCTGCCAGTACGCGGACGAAATCTGGTGCCTGCACCGGGGCCGGCTGGCAGCCCGGGGCGGACCCGAGGTGATCACGCCGGAGTTGATTGCCGAGGTGTTCGGGGTGGCGGTGCGGCTGCTGGAGCAGGACGGCGCCCGATTGCTGCTGCCCGACACCGAAGCTGGATGCTAGATGCTGGAAGCTGGAAGAAAAACCCTTGTGGATGTGGCATCGAGCTTGTTCTTAAACAGGGTGTTGCCTGGCTGCCTGCTCTGCGTTCCCATGTAAAAAAGCTGCGATTTTGCACTAAATCGCAGCCATCATCATTTCCAGCTTCCAGCTTCCAGCTTCCAGCTTCCAGCTTCCAGCTTTCAGCTTTCAGCTTTCAGCTTACCGCCTGGTACAGCATCTCCAGCAGCCGTTCGCTGTCCGCCCAGCCCAGGCAGGCGTCGGTGATGCTCTGGCCGAACACCCCGGCCTGGCCGTTCACCACCTCCTGCCGGCCCGGCTCGATAAAGCTCTCGGCCATGATGCCGGCGACAGAATGGCTGCCCTGGCGCAGCTGGCGGCAGATGTCCTCCGCCACCAGCAGCTGGCGCTGGTGTTGCTTGAGGCTGTTGCCGTGGCTCAGATCCACCACCAGCCGGGGAGAGAGCCCGGCCGCGGCCAGGCCCTCGGCCGCCCGGCGGATGCTCTCTTCATCGTAGTTGGGCGCCTTGCCGCCGCGCAGGATCAGGTGGCCGTGGGGGTTGCCGTCGGTCTGGTAGATGGTCATGCGGCCGTCCTTGTCCGGCGAGCAGAAGATATGGGGGTGGCTTGCCGCCCGCACCGCGTCCAGGGCGATCTGGATATTGCCGTCGGTGCCATTCTTGAAGCCCACCGGGCAGGACAGGGCCGAGGCCATTTCCCGGTGCACCTGGGATTCGGTGGTGCGCGCGCCGATGGCGCCCCAGCTGATCAGATCCGCAATATACTGGCCGGTCACCATATCCAGGAATTCGGTGGCGGTGGGCAGGCCCAGGACATTGATGTCGCACAACAGCTTGCGCGCCAGGCCCAGGCCGGTGTTCACATCGAAGCTGCCGTCCAGGTGTGGATCGTTGATCAGCCCCTTCCAGCCGACGATGGTGCGCGGCTTCTCGAAGTAGGTGCGCATCACAATGCACAGCCGGTCGGCATAGCGGGCGCGCAGGGGCGCCAGCCGTTCGGCGTAGGCCAGGGCGGCGGCCGGATCGTGGATGGAGCAGGGGCCGATGATCACCAGCAGCTTGTCGCTCGCGCCGGTGAGGATGGCTTCGATCCCGGCGCGGGCGCCGAGCACGGTCGCGGCCATGGCGTCGGACAGGGGATATTGTTCGCTCAGTTGGTGTGGGGTGATCAGGGCCGCCAGCCGGCGACTCCTCAGTTCATCGGTATGCAAGGACATGGAGTTTCTCTAAATACGGGAAAAATCGAGGTGCGTACGCACTATGTCCTTACCATAACGGAAAGCCGTGGCAGGGAAAACCACGGCGAAGGGAGAAAGCGGGATTTATTCCGGCCGGCTGAAGCGCTGGCCGGAGATGGCCGGGTGGTAGATGGGCTGGATCACGTTGCCGGCGGGATCGGTGATATGGAAGCTGCGGGCGCCGTCGCCATGGTCGAAGGGCCGGTCCAGCAGAGTGACGCCCTGGCTCTTGAAGTACAGGTACCACTGGTCCAGCTCTTCCTTGCTGTTCACGATAAAGCCGAAGTGATCCATGCGCTGCACGCCGCTGGCGGGCAGGTCGGAACGGCCCAGGGAGAGGTTGTCGTTGCCGCAGGTAAGGTACACCAGATCCTCGTGGGCCCGGTTCAGTATCTCCATCCCCATGATCTCGGTGTAGAATTGCACGCATTCTTCCAGGTTGGGCATGGTGAAGGCGATATGGCGCATGCCGTTGAAACGACCGGGTCTTTCCATGGCGGGGCTCCTTGTCTCTTTACTGAAAATATTGTGTACTTATTGTTTAAGTAAAATAAACAAATGGAGTTTACAATGTATTCAATTATTGTCAAAACCAAGCTCAAGCCCGGTACCACCCAGGCCTTTCTCGATGCCATGCTGCCCAATGCCGCCGCCTCGGTGCGCGACGAGCCCGGCTGCCACACCTTCGACGTGTTGCAGGACAAGGCGGATCCCGAGCTGTTCTGGCTGTACGAGATCTACCGGGACGAAGCGGCCCTGGCGGCCCACAAGGAAACCCCGCACTACCTGGCGAGCCGCGCCGTGGTCAACGAGCTTATCGCCGAGCAGTCGGTGATCCGCGCCGGGGTGCTGGCGGTCAACCCGGCACGGTAAGATCCGTGCCCGGAGCCCGGGCCCCCGCCTGCACGGGGGAGACGGCATAAAGGCAGTCATTCCTGCGAAGGCGGGAATCCAGGGGCCGGCGACGGAGCAGAGTCCGGCCACTTATCCTGCCGAGACAGCTTGCGCCCGTAGGAGAAATGATTACGCTTCCCGCTTTCACCCCACCAGACCCGCCAGCAGCGACAGGCTGTGGTGGCGGGCGCCCTGATCGTAGATATCGGACACCACCATCAGTTCGTCGGCGCCGGTCCGGGCCAGCAGCACTTCCAGCTGCTGCGCCACCCGGGCCGGGCCGCCGATCACGGCGGCGCCGAGGAAGCCCTCCACCCCGCGCTGCTCATGGGGCAGCCAGCGCTGGTCCATGTCGGTAACCGGCGGCTGCAGCAGGCGGGTGTCGCCGCGCAGCAGCGACAGTACCTTCTGCTGCGCCGTGCTGGCCAGAAACTCGGCCTCCCGGTCCGTATCGGCGACGATGGCCGGCACACCCAGCATCAGATAAGGCTCGGCCAGCACCGCCGAGGGCCGGAACCGGTCTTTGTAGATGGCCACCGCCTCATGCAGCATGCGCGGCGCGAAATGGGAGGCGAAGGCGTAGGGCAGGCCGAGCTGCGCCGCCAGTTGGGCGCTGAACAGGCTGGAGCCGAGCAGCCAGATGGGCACATTGGTGCCGGTGCCGGGAATGGCCATCAGCTTCTGGCCGTGGTGCGCCGGCCCCAGCAGTTGCTGCAGCTGTTGCACCTGCTCGGGGAAGTCCTCGCCGTCTTCCGGCCGGCGGCGCAGGGCGCGCATGGTGTCGGGATCCGTGCCCGGCGCCCGGCCCAGGCCGAGATCGATACGACCCGGGTAAAGGGTGGCCAGGGTGCCGAACTGTTCGGCCACCACCAGCGGAGGGTGGTTGGGCAGCATGATGCCGCCGGAGCCGACCCGGATGCGGGAAGTATGGCCGGCGATATGGCCTGCCAGCACGGCGGTGGCGGAGCTGGCGATGCCGTCCAGGTTATGGTGTTCGGCCAGCCAGAAGCGCGCGAAGCCGAGATTTTCCACATGGCGGGCCAGGGCGACCGAGTTGGCGATGGCGTCGGCGGCGTCGAAACCGCTCCGGATATGCACCAGATCGAGCAGGGACAGGTTGACCTTGGATAATAGACTCATGAATGGTAATGGTATCGCTTGAAACAATAGTCCGATAACAGCATATTTTGCTGAAAACTGCTATCCGAAGAAGGTATATCTTATGCCAAAGGCTGAAAACCGGAGATAAAACATGGATATTATGGCGCGGCTGGCCAGTTGGCAAATCCGCCCGAAGCTTATCGAACACCCGCCGCTGCACCGCTGCGACGACGCCGACCGGCTGCTGGTGGACAGGCCCGGCACCCGGCTCAAGAACCTGTTCCTGCGCGACAACTACGGCCGTCGCCACGCCCTGCTGCTGACCCGGCCCGACAAGCAGGTGGATCTCAAGGTGCTGTCCCGCCGTCTGGGCTGGTCCCGGCTTGGCTTCGCCTCGCCTGCGCGGCTGCGGCGCTACCTGGGCGTGGACCCCGGTCATGTGTCGGTGCTGGCGCTGGTGAACGACATGGAGCAGGAGGTGGAATTGTGGCTGGATGAAGAGCTGAGGGAAGGGGACGACTTTCACTGCCATCCCCTGCGCAACACCGCTACCGTGCTGCTGAGTCGTGCCGATCTGCTGCGCTTCGCCGGCTATACCGGCCACCGGATCCAGTGGCTGGCGGTGCCGGAGCGCTAGCCGTCTTGTCGAAGGTTCCCGCTGGCGGGAATGCAGGCAGGCCGCCCGCGCTCCGGAACCGTCTCCTTTGTTGATTGAGCTCCGTCTTGTCAGCCATTAGCTTCCGGCTATCCCGCCGGGCTCAACTCGCCCCTCAGGCTCTGGCCCATCAGCTGGCGGACTCGCTCGGGCGGCAGCTTTTTGCTGAGCAGGTAGTGCAGCTTGGTCAGTGCTGCTTCCGTGGTCATGTCAAAGCCGGAGATCACCCCGGCGTCGGCCAGGGCCTGGCCGGTGGCGTAGCCGTCCATGTTGACGGTGCCGCGCAGGCACTGGGTCAGGTTGACGATCACCACGCCCCGGGCCGAGGCTTCGGCCAGCAGCTTGAGCATGGCGTCGTTCTGGGGCGCGTTGCCCACCCCGTAGGACAAGAGCAGCAGCGCCTTCACCGGCTGGCGCAGCAGGTTGCCGATCACCTCGGCGGAAATCCCTGGATACAGGGTTACCACGCCGATGGGCTGGGGGGTGATGGGGCTGACCGTCAGCGGCTTGCCGCGGGCGACCCCGAGCCGGCCCGCCTCCAGGCTGATATGGATGCCGGCGTTGAGCAGGGGCGGAAAGTTGGGCGAGTCGAAGGCCTGGAAGCCGTCGGCGTGTACCTTGCTGGCCCGGTTGCCGCGATAGAGACGGTTGTTGAAGAACAGGCCGACCTCGTGGATGGGGTACTCGGCGGCAATATAGAGGGCGTTGAGCAGGTTGGGCCGGCCGTCGGAGCGCAGCTCCACCAGGGGGATCTGTGAGCCGGTGACGATCACCGGCTTTTCCAGATCCTCCAGCATGAACGACAGCGCCGAGGCGGTGAACGCCATGGTGTCGGTGCCGTGCAGCACCACGAAGCCGTCGTAGTGATCATAGTTGGCCCTGATGTCGTCGGCGATGCGCTGCCAGTCGGCGGGGGTCATGTCCGAGGAGTCGATCAGCGGATCGTACTCGTGGATATGGTAGCCGGGCATTTCCGGGCGATGGAATTCCGGGGTGTGCGCCAGGCAGTCGGTCATAAAGCCCGCCTGGGGTACATAGCCCTTGGCAGACTTCTGCATGCCGATGGTGCCGCCGGTATAGGCGATATAAATTTTCTTCTCGTTCATCAGAATTCCTGACAGGCTATGCAGAGCACGTACTGGCCCTTGATGTCGTCGAAGCGGCCCAGGGCGGACAGCTCCCGCTCCAGCTGTTCCCCGGCCGGGCGCAGGGCCGCGGGCAGGGTGGACTGAACCAGGCCGCTGAGGGTGCCGGAGCCCAGCAGCAACTGCTCCAGCAGTATTTCCCTGGCCGAGGCCGGCAGCCGCACCGGCTTGACCCGGTAGCTCGGCAGGCCGGCCAGCCCGGCGGCACCGGCCAGGGCGTCGTCCAGGTAGCCCAGCTCGTCCACCAGGCCCAGCGCCTTGGCGTCCACCCCGGTCCAGACGTGGCCCTGGGCGGCGCGCTCCACCTGCTCCGGGCTCAGCCCCCGGCCCTCGGCCACCAGGCTCACGAACTGCTCGTAGGTGTGCTCCACCCCGAGCTGGATCAGTTCCTTGGTATGCTCGGGCAGGCCGGTGGTGAAACCGCTGCCGACGAAGTCGGTGGTGCCCACGCCGTCGGTGTTGAGGCCGAGCTTCTCGAAGGCCTCCTCGAAGGTAAGGAAGAGGCCGAACACCCCGATGGAGCCGGTGAGGGTGGTGGGGGCGGCGTAGATGCGGTCGGCGTCCGCCGCTATCCAGTAGCCGCCGGAAGCGGCGGTGCTGCCCATGGACACCACCAGCGGCTTGCCGCTGTCCTTGAACTGCAGCAGGGCGGTGCGGATCTGCTCGGCGGCGAAGGCGCTGCCGCCGGGGCTGTCGATGCGCAGCACCAGGGCCTGGATATCCGCATCCAGCCGGGCCTCCTCGATCAGCTGGCCGAGGTATTCATCGTTGATGGTGTTGGCGCCGGCGTCGCCGCTCATGATGGCGCCACTGGCGGTGATCAGGCCCACCGCCGGCGCCTCGTTGCCATCGCGGGATTTGTGTGCCAGGTACTGGGTTACCTCCAGGCTCATATACTGATTGGCCTGGCTGTCCCAGCCCACGTGTTCGGCCACGCTTTGCAGCATGTCGGTGCGGCTGGCCAGCCGGTCCACCAAACCAAGCTCCAGGGCGTAGCGGGCCGGATCGCCGCCCACGGCGCGGAACCGGCTCAGCAACTGCTCCTTGTCCGGGTTGATGTGATCCGCCGGGATTTTGCGCAGCCTGGCGACCTTGTCCTGATAATGCTGCCACAGCTGGCCCAGCCAGCGCAGGGTGTCTTCCCGGCTCTCCTCGGACATGTCGTCGCGCAGGTAGGGCTCCACGAACGACTTGTAGGTGCCCACCCGGAACACATGGGGGGTGATGTTGAAGCGTTCGAAGGCCGACTTGTAATGCAGCCGGTACACGCCGAGCCCCTGAATGGTCACGGCCCCGGCCGGGTTGAGCAGGATCTCGTCGGCGTGGGCGGCCAGGTAGTACTGGCCCTGAGTGTAGTAGTCGCCGATGGCGTACACCGGCTTGCCGGACGTCTTGAAGCCTTCGATGGCCTCGCCGATCTCATCCAGCTTGGTCAGGCTGGATTCGGTCATGTTCTGCAGCCGGAGCACCAGGGCACCGATGCGTTCGTCGTGGCGGGCCTGGGCCAGCGCCTCCTTGATCTGGCTTAAGCTGGTGGGCGGCGGGGTGGTGTCGCCGGCCAGCCATTTCTGCAGCAGGCGCTGGGGGCTCGCCGGCTCGTCCTGCTCCAGCACCGGGCCGGCCAGGGTCAGGGTGAGGGCGGCGTTGTCCGGCAGGGCGGGGGTATCGTCCCGGGCGGTGAAGATAAGGAAGAAGGAAACCAGGATGACCAGGAAAAACAGGTTGATAATCAACATGCGAATGGCATTCAGCACCCGGCCCAGGGTGCGGAAAAACCATTTGATGGCAGACCACATAGCGACGCCTTAATCGGAAAATTGTCGAATCGGCCTATTATGACCCGAGCGGCAGCACAATACCATGAGCGGCCATGATCCATGGATATAAAACAAGTGTTTGAAAAAGGTGTTTGAATCCATTAGCCTGAGCGGGTCATGTCGGCATTCTATCGGCGGAGGGATCATGAGCCGTTACCCCCATTTACTGGCCCCCCTGGATCTGGGCTTCACTACACTGAAAAACCGGGTCCTGATGGGCTCCATGCACACCGGTCTGGAAGAAGAGCAAGGCGGCTTCAAGAAGCTGGCCGCCTTTTACCGGGAACGGGCCCGGGGCGGGGTGGGGCTGATCATCACCGGCGGCATCGCCTCCAACTTCCGCGGCCGGCTGATGCCCCACGCCGCCCAACTGAGTTTTCCCTGGCAACTGGCCAGGCACCGGCTGGTGACCGAGGCGGTGCATCAGGAAGGCGGTAAGATAGCCCTGCAAATCCTGCATGCGGGGCGCTATGCCTACCATCCCTTCCTGCAGGCGCCCTCGCCCGAGCAGGCGCCCATCAGCCCGTTCAAGCCGGCGGTGATGAGCGAGCGACAGATCCGCAACTGCATCGACGACTTCGCCAACACCGCTCGACTGGCGCGGGAGGCCGGCTATGACGGGGTCGAGATCATGGGATCCGAAGGTTACCTCATCAACCAGTTCATCTGCGCCCGCACCAACCGGCGGGAAGATGGCTGGGGCGGAGACGCCGGGCGGCGCAACCGTTTCCCCCTGGAGACGGTGAAGGCGGTGCGCGCCGCCGTGGGCGAGGATTTCATCATCATCTTCCGGCTGTCGATGCTGGATCTGGTGGAGCAGGGCTCCAGCCTGGAAGAGGTGATCGCCCTGGGCCAGGCTCTGGAGCGGGTCGGGGTGACCATCATCAACACCGGCATCGGCTGGCACGAGGCGCGGGTGCCCACCATCGCCACCAGCGTGCCCCGGGCCGCTTTCAGCTGGGTCACCGAGCGGGTGAGCCAGACGTTGTCGGTGCCGGTGGTGGCCACCAACCGCATCAACACCCCCGAGGTAGCGGAAACCATACTGGCCGGCGGCCAGGCGGATCTGGTGTGCATGGCCCGGCCCTTCCTGGCGGACGCTGACTTCGTCGCCAAGGCGGCGGCGGGCACGCCCGAGCTCATCAACACCTGCATCGCCTGCAACCAGGCCTGCCTGGACCATATCTTCAAGGGCCGGCGCGCCTCCTGCCTGGTCAATCCCCGGGCCTGCCATGAAACCGAGCTGAACTTCCTGCCCGCGGCCGCCCCCAAGCGGTTGGCGGTGGTGGGGGCGGGGCCGGCGGGCATGAGTTTCGCCTGCGAGGCAGCGGCACGCGGCCACTGCGTGACCCTGTTCGACCGGGCCGTGGACATCGGCGGCCAGTTCAACTATGCCAAGCAGATCCCGGGCAAGGAGGAGTTTTACGAGACGCTGCGCTATTTCCGCGAGCGGCTGGCGCGAAGCGAGGTGAGCCTGCGCCTGGGCACCGAGGCCACCCCCGAGCTCTTGGCGGAGTTCGACGAGGTGGTGCTGGCCACCGGCATCCGCCCGCGCACTCCCGAGATAGAGGGCATCCATCATCCCAGGGTGCTGAGCTACCTGGATGTGCTGGCGCGCCACGCCTTGGTGGGAGATAAGGTGGCCATCATCGGTGCCGGCGGCATCGGCTTCGATCTGGCCGAGTACCTGGTGGCCAGCCCGGGCCAGGACACCGAGCAGTGGCTGGCGGAGTGGGGCATAGACCGGGATTACCGGGCTCCGGGTGCCCTGATGACACCGGCGTCGGTGGTCCCCGGTCGCCGGGTCTGGCTGTTGCAGCGCAAGGCCGGCAACCCGGGCCGGGGCCTGGGCAAGACCACCGGCTGGATCCACAAGGCCAGCCTGCGCCATCACGGGGTGCAGATGTGGGGGGGAATCAGCTACCAGCGCATCGACGACGCCGGCCTGCATATCGAGAAGGACGGCGAGCCGCTGTGCCTGGCGGTGGACAATGTTATCGTCTGCGCCGGCCAGGAGCCGGAGCGTAGCCTGCAGGCGGCGCTGGCGGCGCGCGGCCAGCCGGTGCACCTGATCGGCGGCGCCGACGTGGCGGCGGAGCTGGACGCCAAGCGCGCCATCCGCCAGGGCGCCGAGCTGGCGGCGAGGATATGAGCCACCCGGCCGAGCACAGGTCCGGATAACACCGCCCGGTCTGCAGGCGCACCTGGACTCCCGCCTGCACGGAAGTGACGGCAGATGGTTGAAGCGGATACCAAGGCCGCTGGGCCCGCAGCGGCCATTTGAGAATGCCTCTTTTTTGCTTTGCACCGTTCCGGTCGGCTGCTAAGGTAGCGCCATCGCAAATAGGAGTGACATGATGGACGCACTGGAACTGTTACTGAACCGCCATTCCTGCCCCCGCCTGGCCGAGCCGGCCCCGGCGGGCGAGCAGCTCGACACCATTTTCAAGGCCGGGCTGCGCGCCCCGGACCACGCTACCCTGACCCCCTGGGAGTTTATCGTCTTTACCGGTGAACAGCGCAG
The DNA here is from genome assembly GCF_003012775.1 of Zobellella endophytica. GTDB lineage: Bacteria > Pseudomonadota > Gammaproteobacteria > Enterobacterales > Aeromonadaceae > Oceanimonas > Oceanimonas endophytica. The sequence continues at coordinate 261,202 of NZ_PXYG01000001.1, forward strand.
CCGGTTGGGCGAAATCCTGGCCTGGGCCGCCGAGGCCAGGGGCGAAGCGGAAGAGAAAATCGAAAAGGCCCGCAACGCTCCTCTGCGCGCGCCCCTGGTGATCGCCGTGGCGGCCAAGGTCAAACCCCACGACAAGGTACCCGAACTGGAGCAGCAGCTGTCCGCCGGTTGCGCCCTGATGGCGATGCAGATGGCGGCCCAGGCCCAGGGCTTCAACGGCATCTGGCGCTCCGGCTGGTTTATCTTCGATCGCGCCGTGCATGAACAACTGGGGCTGGGCGAGCAGGATCAATTGGTGGGTTTTCTGTACCTGGGCACCCCGCAGGTGGAAGTGCGCAAGCTGCCGGAGCGGGATCCGGCCCAGTTTGTGCGCTATTTCGGCCAGGAGTGGCGATAGGGGCGGGAGCACGGTAGCAACATCAGGGGGCTGTCAGCAGTCCAGAGGGCGGCTCAGCCTTTTCCTTTTTGCTCCAGCCGTGCCAGCGCCTCGCTGGTATTGAGGTTGAAAAAGGCCTCGGCCTCGTCGCTGAAGTCCACCGGCACCAGCTGGTGGCGCTCGTACCACAGCTGCAGCTTGCGATCGCCGCCGTCCAGGTAGTTGCACAGGGAGGGCAGCAGCGACTGGTGCAGCAGGGCGGTGGCGGCGTGCAGCTGGTTGCCGTCGTCCACCACCGCGATTTGGTCGTGGCGCTGCACGGCGCCACACAACCGGCTGGCCAGATCGAGGGGGATCAGCGGGCTGTCGCAGGGCACGAACAGCACCCACTCGCTCGGTGCATGGGTCAACCCGGCCTCGAACCCGGCCAGCGGGCCCACATAGCCGTAGCCGTCGTCCCGTACCACCGGCGCCAGCTTGCGGTATTCACCCAGGTTGCGGTTGGCGTTGATCAATACTTCTCCCACCTGGGATCTGAGTCGTTCCAGCACATGGATTACCAACGGCTTGCCCCACAGCGGCAGCAACCCCTTGTCGGCCCCATTCATGCGCCGGCCTTCGCCTCCGGCGAGGATTACGGCGGTAATTTGTTTCGGATCCAGCATAACGTTCCCGAGTGTTGCGGCTTTCTTTTTCAATATTAACCGCTTAACCCTGCCAAGAGCAGGGGGTGAATCAAACTAATGGCATATTTGTGGCGCTTGCTCTCCCGGGCGCCAGCTCCTAACATGAATGCCCGTTCAACATAGATAACCGGCGAGTCCATCTTCCGTGGTGACGGCCCATTCGCGCGAAAGCTCCGCTTTTGCCCGCGCTGTATCTTGCGCTCTTCCGGTATCGGCATCCTTAAGGTTATAACAATGACAATCTCTGCCCTGCCCGACGGCCCTTTTCGTGGCCGCCCTCTGGTTGCTCTGCTCGCCATCGTGGCGCTGATGCTGGCCGCCGCCAACCTGCGCGGCGGCTTGGTGGTGGTGGGCCCCCTGGTCGAACCGATCCGGGCCGCCCTCGACATCAGCGCCAGCGCCTTCAGCCTGCTCACCACGCTGCCGCTGATCTGCTTCGGGGTAGTGTCCATTTGCGTACCCTGGCTGACCCGGTGCTGGGCCCCGCAACGGCTGGCCATTGCCGGCCTGCTGACCATAAGTCTCGGTGTGGCGCTGCGGCTGGTGGACCATTACCCGCTGGTGATCCTCGGCACTCTGGTGCTGGGCATGGCCATCGCCGTGCTCAACGTGCTGATCCCCGGCCTGGTGAAAGACTTCTTTCCGCGCCAGGTGGGGATCATGACCGGCTTCTATTCGGTGACCCTCAGCCTGGGGGCCGGCTTGGGGGTCTACCTGGCGGTGCCGCTGATGGAGCAGTTCGGCAACTGGCGCTATCCGGTGGCGTTGTGGGCGCTGCTGCCGCTGTTCTGCCTGCTGTTCTGGCTGCCGATGCTCCGGGTGAGGGGAGTGGGCCGGCCCAGCAACCCGGTGCGGGTGAGCCTGTGGCGGGACAAGATAGCCTGGGCCATCACCTGCTACATGGGGCTGCAGTCGTTCTATTTCTATTCCATGGCTACCTGGCTGCCCAAGATACTGCTCGAGAGCGGCCTGGACGCCCACCAGGCCGGCACCGCCACCGCCCTGATCAACCTGGTGAGCATTCCCTTCAACCTGTTCGTGCCCATTCTGGCGGCCAGGCTGCGCAGCCAGCAATGGCTGGTGCTGGGGATCTTTGCCGCCTCCTTCGCCGGGGTGGCCGGCCTGTGGTGGCAGGCCGCCGCCGCGCCCATGCTGTGGGCGTCGCTGATCGGCATGGGTTGCGGCGGCTCACTCAGCCTGGCGCTGTCATTCTTCGTGCTGCGGGCCGACAACACCGCCCAGGCCACGGCGCTCTCGGCCATGGCCCAGAGCATCGGCTATCTGCTGGCGGCGCTGGGGCCGGTGGCGCTGGGTGTGTTGCGGGATCTCAGCGGCGCCTGGCAGTGGGCGCTGGGGCTGATGCTGGTGCTGCAACTGATGCAGCTGGGCTTTGGCTGGTTCTCCGCCCGGCCGGTGAACGTGGTGCCGGATCAGGATAAATAGGTTTTCCCCCGTTTGGGGGAAGCGGGACTTTTCCGCGCCTTTCTGTCTTATGCTTGGCATCAGCGGGGAGGGTGAGAAATGCGACATTATTCGGTGTGGCTGGCGGGGGTGCTGGTGCTGCCCGGCCAGGTCGGGGCGCTGACCCCACCGCTGCAACTGGCGGGGGTGTATCAGCAGCAGGACACGGCCCTTTACCGGGTGAGCGAAAAGCTCGACGGGGTGCGCGCCTACTGGAACGGCCGCGAGCTGTTGTCCCGCGGCGGTCACCGCTTCTCGGCACCGGACTGGTTTGTGGCCGGTTTTCCCGCCACTCCGCTCGACGGCGAGCTGTGGCTGGGGCGGGGTCGCTTCGACGAGCTGTCCGCCGCCGTGCGTCGCTACGCTCCCGTCGAGGCCGAATGGCGGCCGCTGCGCTTTATGGTGTTCGACCTGCCGGCGAGCGAACTGCCGTTCGAGGCGCGACTGACCGCATTACAGGCCCTGTTCGCTACCCTTTCCTCGCCCCATCTCGAGCTGGTGGAGCAGCGTCTGGTACTGGACCGGACCGCCCTCGCGGCATACCTGGACGAAGTGGAGGCCGGCGGCGGCGAGGGGCTGATGCTGCGGCATCGCCAGAGCCGTTACCAGCCGCAGCGCAACGAGGATCTGCTCAAGCTCAAGCGCCACCAGGATGCCGAGGCGGTGGTGCTGGCGCACCTGCCCGGCCAGGGCAAGTACGAAGGCATGCTGGGTGCGCTGCTGGTGGAAACCCCGGACGGCCGGCGTTTCCGGCTGGGCACCGGCTTCAGCGACGAGCAACGCCGCCGACCGCCGGCACCGGGCGTAACCGTTACCTACCGCCACCGGGGCGAAACCGCCACCGGCCTGCCCCGCTTCGCCAGCTTTCTGCGGGTGAGAAATGAAGAGCCCGGGCGGCCCTGAGGCTGGCGCCCCTTACTGCCCGGGGGTAAGGTAGAAGGCAACGCCACCGAACCGAGGATCCGCACCTTGTGCCTTATCGTCTTTTCCTGGCAGCCGGGGAGCCGGCGCCCGCTGCTACTGCTCGCCAACCGTGACGAATTCTACCACCGGCCCACGGCCCCGGCCCGGTGGTGGCCGGATCACCCCCATGTCTGGGGCGGGCGGGATCTGCAGGCGGGCGGCAGCTGGCTGGGGGTTACGCGCCACGGTCGCCTGGCCGCCATCACCAACCACCGGGACGGCCGGGCCGCGCCCCTGGCGAATGCCCGTTCCCGGGGCGAACTGGTGGCGGATTTTCTGACCGGCGGCCTGAGCCCGCGGGACTACATGGCGGGGGTGATGGCCCGGCGCGACGCCTACCAGGGCTTCAACCTGCTGGTGGGGGATCTGCTCGGAGGTGAACTCTGGTACGGCGGCAACCGGCCCGGCGCCGATGCCCGTCCGCTGGCGCCCGGGCTCTATGGCCTGTCCAACGCCGTGCTGGACAGCCCCTGGCCCAAGGTGGAGCGGCTCAAGCGCGGGTTGGCGAGCCTGGCTACGGACCATGATGAAACCGGGGCCCTGGCCCTGCTGGGAGACAAGACGCAGGCGGCGGACGAGGCGCTGCCGGACACCGGCATCGCTCTGGAGTGGGAGCGGGTGCTGTCGGCGGTGTTTATCGTGCACCCCGGCTACGGCACCCGGGCCCAGACCCTGGTGAGCCTGGCCGATGACGGCACCCTGAGCGCCGTGGAGCTCGGCTTCAATGACGAGCGGCAGGGGCGGGCACTGCAGCCGGACACCCTGTGCCGGCTGCAGTTGTCGCTTGGTATCGAGACCGAGCCGGCCTCAGGAGTGTTGTGCCGAGGCCAGGCGGGCTGAGCGCCGGTACAGGAGCGGCGCCTGTTGCTGCCTTGCTTACAATCCCTGGTGTCGCACCATTCCGACCAAAGTAAGGCGGCAACGCTGATTCTTGCTGCGGGATTTGTCCGCTTGGGTCATTTCCACTCATCCGCCTCCAGTGCCGGCAACAGATACAGCTTGCGGGAGTTTTCCCTGTCGGCCAGTCCCTCTGGCTGCTGCAATGCCAGCTTGCTCCTCCTGCCGGCGAGACGGTCTGACGGTGGGAAGAGCGCCCCGCTTTTGTTCTTTGCTGATATGTGAGTCAGCTCTCAGGCTGGTGGCCCAAAGTTCAAAAAAGGACACGGTCATCACAGTTTGTTTCCCGATGGATTGAAAGCCCTTTATCGGGACTAGAGTGAATTATGATGAATCGATTCACTTGTTCTTGGTACGCCCCGTTATATCTGGGGGGTGTCCTGGTTTTTCTTTTTCATCTGGTCAATTGTTTCTGATAGGGAGTCAACATGCTTAAGAAAACCTCGCTTGCATTGCTGGTGCCATGGGATCGTTGTCGAGCCAGGCTGCAGAATTTGTACTGACCGATGCTAGCGCCGGAAGTGATGTCGGCAACTGGCAGATCTCCAACAGCGATCTGGGCATTGACAGCCCGGCTCCCTTCACTGTCGAGAAGAAGCGGCTGTTCGGTGGCAAGCAGGCCGGCGTAGACATCATCGTTATCGATCGATAACGGCGTGATGGAGATCACCCTGGTGCCGACCCGGGGATGGGGATTTACGAGGTGAAAAGCGGTGACCTGCGCCTGGGCTGGACGTTGCCGGTCAAGGAGATCGTCAACCCGGCGTTCATCGATCTGGAAAGCCGTAACGGGCTGGGTTGGCTGGACGGCTTCAACGAGATGCTGGTGCGCTGCGGCTATGAGTGGACCGGCCACCCGGGAGTCGACGATGACGGTTTCCTGAAGAGCCTCCACGGACGGGTACAGGACACCCCGGCCTTGATGGTCAAGGTGGTGATTGACGAGCAACCGCCGTACGCCATCCATGTTTCCGGCGAAGTTTCTGAAAAGACGTTCACATTCAGCGATCTCAAAACCGAAATGACACTGACGGTGGTACCGGGCAAGAACAGCTTTGCGCTGCATGACGAGCTGACCAAGCCGGCCGACTATGACAACGAGTACCAGATCATCTACCACGGCAATTTCGGCACCCCTATCCTGGAAAAGGGGGCCAAGTTCTCCGCTCCGGCTAAAGAGGTGTCTCCCTTCAATGACTATGCCAAGGCGGGGCTGAAAGACTGGCAGACTTACCTGGGGCCGACCAAAGACTTTGATGAAATGGTCTTTAATATCATGCCGAACGCCGACGACAACGGTAATACGCTGGCGGTACTACATAACGCCGCCGGTGATCAGGGCGTGGCGGTTGGCTTCAACGTGACCGAACTGCCGGTGCTGACCCTGTGGAAAAACACCGACACCCTCAAGCAGGGCTATGTCACCGGCATTGAGCCCGGCACCAGCTTTGCTTACAACACCAAGTACCAGCGTCCGCTGGGGCTGGTACCCACCATCAAGCCGGGGGAAACCAAGGCGTTCAACCTGACCTACACCCTGCTGCAAAGCCAGTCGGACACCCGGCAGGCACTGGACAAGGTCGAGGCTATTAAGGGCAGTCAGGACACCACGTTGCGTGAAGCGCCGCTGGTGGCGCTTCCTTGATGAGAATCGCGCCCCCGTTTGGGCCGGGGTCGGCATAACCCAAAGGCGTTCTCATCGAGAACGCCTTGTTATGAAAAATCACCTGCTTGATGTTGCCAAACCAATACCAAAACCAACGAAAACGCCACCGCTAACTTTATTTAGAAGCACATTTCCTCTTGTGGAAGAAAGTTTCGATTTAGCAAAAGATGAAAAAAGTGCGTAGACCGTATGAATTACTATGACCAGCATGCTGAAAGTTACCGACAATAAAATAAACTGCGGCCTGTATTCTTGAGATAAATTAATAAATTGGGGGAATATGGACATGAAGAAAATAACGGCTTTTGGATTGGAAATGGAAACAAGAAAACCTTCAGTAAAGCATTTTAAAAAAGAGACCTTTTGATGGTTGGAACGAGCGTGGTTCACCTCTTTTGTACGCCACATTTTTATGCCAAGGTATATCAAATACACGGCTCCAATCATTTTTACCGCTGTGAACGCCATTGCTGAGCTTGCCAAGATGATACCTAGGCTTGTAGCGGAAATAATTGCCACAAGCAAAATTGCTAATGCTATGCCAAATATACCAGCAAGTGACTTGAACAACCCCCTCTGAATGGAGTTGTTTATCGTTAACATAACTGCGGGTCCAGGTAACAGGATTGTTGCTATTGCCACGCCCACATATATTACATAATTATCCATATATCCCTCTTATAAGATTTTAATATTTTTAATGCGGTTCTGTGCTTGGTATTTTTTACTATTTAAAATCAACCAGCTGATATTGTTATACTTTCCCTTGTCGATCCAGTGTTTTTTGAACCTGTGTTGGCGGTCAAGGCACCGCCACCGAGCTCGGCTATCAGCATCATAAAACCGGCCATTCGGGCTGGGCAAACGAAGACTCGGCCGGGGAGGGAATATGCCCGCAACGGGGCGTAAACACTGTCGGGCCGGTCGGGGTGAAGGCCCGGCAGTGTTGCGTGAGCCGGTGCGGGCGTGTTGGGTCAATCGCGCCGGTATAACGCCTCTATGGTGCTGGAGCCCAGCGAGTGTGCCTTCACCATATAACCCACCAGGGCCCCGGAGGGATTGTCGGGCAAGTCCAGCGTTTGCGACAGGGCATGCAGGGTAAACTGGTAGCGGTGGGTGCCATGCCCCTGGGGCGGGCAGGCGCCGCCAAAGCCTGGGCTGCCGTAGTCGTTGGCGATCTGGAGACTACCGGCGGGGGCCAGCTGTTTGCCCGGGTCGCCGGCGCCGGCCGGGAGGGAGCGCACGTCCACGGGGATATTCACCAGCTGCCAGTGCCACCAGCCGCTGCCGGTCGGGGCGTCCGGATCATAGGCCAGGATGGCGAAGGCCCGGGTGCCTTGCGGGGTGCCGGACCAGGAAAGCTGGGGCGACAGGTTGCCGCCCGCGCAGCCGAAGCCCTCGAACTCCTGGGCGCTGGCCATAAACTCACCGGGCGCGATGTCGGTGCTGGTCAGCGTGAATTCCTCGGCCAGGGCCGGGCCGCAAGCCAGTGCGGCCAGCACCGCCAGGGAACATTTTTTTGCGTGAGTGAACATAAGAGCCTCCTGAAAATACCTTGGTTTGAGAGGCCGATCATACGGGGGCATCCGGGCCCGGGTTAGCACCCAATCCTTCATTCATTCGCCCGTTTCAATCATTCTGGTTTTTCTGAGCTCGGTCGGCGTAATGCCGAACAGCGACTTGAACTTGTCGGTAAAGCGAGACTGGGAATGATAGCCGCATTGCTCGGCAATCAGCCCGATGGGGCTGGCGGTGGTCTGCACCAAATGCAGCCCGTGGCCCAGTTTCACCCTGTCCTTGATGGCCTGCAGGCTGGTTCCCTCATGGGCCAGCTTTCTGCGCAGGGTGGACTCACTCATCGCCAGTGCAGCAGACAAAAACGGCATGCCCACCTCTTCCGCCATCCGGCTGCCGATAAGGCACTGGACCCGGTACCCGAGGCTGGGCGGCGCGACCAGGGCGGCCACTTCCCGATGGCCCAGATGGTGAAGGGTGTGCAGGATTTCCCGACGCCTCAGCCCCCACAGCGCGGGCGGGGCATAGGCCGACCACTCGATCAACTGCCTGAGCGCGTCTGTCAGCAATGGCTGGAGGAGGCCCTGGAGATGCCTCCGGGCGCTGGCCTGATGGCCGGTAAAGCCATCGAAGTCTTCCTGCTCGAACTCCAGCAGCAGGGCGAAATATTCCGCTCCGGCCGGAATGTTGCGCATGTCGATGCCGGGGCGGTTGGATAAAAAGACAAAGCTGCCCGCCGGGCAATGGGTCGCGTCCTGGCTGCCCAGCTGTTTGTGGCCGTTGAGCACACAAACCAGCAAGGGGTTGTTCACCGGCACATTGAGGATGTGCTGCTCCTGGCCGGATGAATACACCGAAAAGGGCAACGGAGAGTGTGCCTTCACGATGCGCTTTGCCGATGTGATCAATGCCTGCATGGGTCAACTCGGGGTCTTATGTGTTGTTGTTCGGGACGGCCGGGGTGTTGAAACATGTTCCTGGTCCAGCACCTGTTATCGCGCTGCTTGCTGGGGGCCAGAAACCAGGCCAGCCAGCGGGCGATCTCCATTATCAGGCGCGAATCCCCCTTAACAGTAACTCCATGGCGCCTAGTGCCTGTGACAGCCGTGCTTTGCTGTTTTCGGACTCGGCGATCCAGAACGCAGCCTCGGCCAGGCTGCCGTAGATCAGCAGGGCCAACGCTTCGGGATCGGATTGCTCCACGATGCCGTGCTGCATGAGCTGAGCCAGCAGTGTTTGCATAGAGGTTATGCAGTGCCGTTGATCCCCGGGGGAGGGATTGCCTAAGACAGCCCTGGCATCACGCAGCACTATGCGCTGGATCTCGGGTTCCTGTGCCATCTCCAGGTAGGCCCGGCAGCGGCTCCTGAAGCCTTCCCAGGCATCGCCGGCGCCATCTGAAATGGCCTGCAGCCTTGCATCCATTTCAGCATCGATCTGGGCTACCACCGCTAGCAGCAGCCCTTTCTTGTCACCGAAGTGATGATAGAGCGCGCCGCGGGTCAAGCTGGCCTGTGCGGTAAGGTCGTCCATCGACGTCTCGGCATAGCCCCGTTCACTGAAAACCCGACGTGCGGTTGCCAGCAGTGTGGCACGGGTTTCTTCCATCTCGGCTCGGGTACGTCGCACCATCGCCTTCTCCTTCTTCATCAATCCATGGTTTGACCATTTACATTCACAGCGTATGAATATAGGCTCTTAATCATACGCCATGTATGTATTATTCCCACCCAGCGATGCTTTGGCAAGCCGGGCTCTGTAGGAAAGGAGAGTTGATATGCCTAATCCGTACCGCGAACTGTTCGAAGCCCGTGGCGCCAAAAGCTTTTCTCTGGCTGGCCTTGTCGCCCGCATCCCGCTGCCGATGACCGGTATAGGTATCATTACCATGCTATCCCAGTTGCGCGGCAGCTATGGTTTGGCTGGTGCAGTTGCCGCCACCTTCGTGCTGACCTATGCGCTGATGTCACCGCAGATTTCACGCCTGGTGGATCGGCACGGCCAAGGCCGGGTCCTGCCAGCCGCTGCCGGTATCAGTGTTCTGGGCATCTTGCTGTTGCTTGCTTGCTCGTATTGGCAAGCGCCTGATGGGGCGCTGTTCATAGGGGCGGTGCTGGCTGGCTTCATGCCCAGCATGTCGGCGATGGTGCGTGCCCGCTGGACTGCCGCCTATAGGGGAAAGCCCCGGCTGCAGACTGCGTATTCGCTGGAGACGGTGCTGGATGAGGTTACCTTCATCGCGGGCCCCCCTCTGTCGGTAGGCCTTAGTGTGGCGCTATTTCCTCAAGCCGGCCCACTGGTGGCGGCGATGTTGCTGGCTATTGGCGTACTGGCCTTTGCCGCATTGCGTGGCACCGAGCCACCGGTAGATCAGCACGCCGCCGCTCTGGGCAGCGCGGGCTCGGTTATTCGATTGGCAGATGTGCGGTTGCTTACTTTGCTGATGGCCGCGATGGGCGTCATTGTTGGCACTGTCGACATCGTCAGTGTTGCGTTTGCCGAACAAGTGGGGCGTCCGGCGGCGGCCAGTATCGTCCTGTCGGTTTACGCTATTGGTTCCTGCCTGGCCGGTTTGCTGTTCGGTGCGCTCAAATTGAAAACCCCGTTGTATCGGCTGCTGCTATTGGGGGGATTGGCGACCGCAGCAACGACACTGCCCCTGCTGTTTACCGGTAATATTGCCGGACTGGCCGGCGCGGTGTTTGTGGCGGGTTTGTGCTTCGCCCCCACAATGATTGTGGCAATGTCGTTGGTCGAGCGCATAGTGCCGGGAAACAAGCTGACCGAGGGGATGACCTGGTTACTCGCGGGGTTGAATGTCGGGGTGGCGCTTGGCGCCGCAATATCTGGCCAGATAGTGGATATGGATGGCGCACGCGGTGGTTTCAGCGTTGCCCTGATCGCGGGAGGAGCTGTGCTGCTCGTGGCGTTGTGGGGATATCACCGTATGCGGGAGTACTCGTGCGCAGTACCTTATTCCATCTAATCAAAGCCGCCCCAGAACCTACTCTCTCCTCGCCAGCAGTGCGCGCAGCGCGGCGGGCAACTGCCGTTGCAGGCGCTCGGTCAGTTGTTGCTGGTGGCGCTGCCAGAGGATGCCGAGGCCCATCACGGCCAGGCCGATGGCGGTGAGGGCCAGGGGGAACAACAGGCTGTCCTCGAATACGTCCCAGGCCAGCCAGCCCAGATACCAGGCCAGGCCCAGGCCGCCCAGGGCGACGAACACCCGCCGGGCCAGCAGGGTGCCGGTGGCTATCAGGGCGACGAACACCCGCCGGGCCAGCAGGGTGCCGGTGGCTATCATCACCAGGTTGACCAGCAGGAACAGCAGCCGCTCGCCGCCGCCGTTGTCGGTCAGCAGGCAGAGCCCGCCCCAGAAGGTGACGGCGCCGAACAGGTAAAGCCAGAAGGCGAAGTCCCGCCGGCTCCGGTTGCGGATGTCCACCCAAAAGGCCAGCACCACCATCAAAAGCCCGAACCAGAGCGATACCCACTGGCGGAACTCCCAGCTGGCGACATCCCGGCCGCTCAGCCACAGGCTCAGGTCCATGCTCATATACCAGAGGGTGGCGGCCAGGGGCAGCAGCAGAAAGGGCTGGCGATAGCGCCACAGCATCAGGGCGCCCACCGCCAGGGTGGCCAGCTCCAGGCTCAGCCAGCGGCCGTGGATGCGGGTGTGGTACTGGCGGTAGTCCAGATCCGGATCCCACCAGCCCAGGGCAACTTGCAGGCCGTACACGGTGATGGGTGTCAGGCAGATCACCAAGGCGGCGAGGATACCGCTCGGCACCCACAGCCGGCGGCGCTGGAGCCCTTCGGCCAGTGCCAGGGCGGGCAGGGCGTAGAGCAGGCCCAGACCCACCAGGGCCCAGCCGCCGTACTGCTGCCAGCCCAGGGTCATAAAGAGGGTCATGGCGCCGATGGCGATTAGGCCGCCCAGGTAATAGAGGATATGGGCGAAGCGAAAGCCGGCAGGGGCGTCCTGCTCGAGGAACTGCCACAGGGGCGCCACCTGCTCCGCTTGCAGCAGGCCCCGGCGGGCCGCCTGCTCCAGTTGTTGGCGATCTATCTTCATGGTTCAGGCTCCCTTGCCCGGGGGGTGGAGATGGGCCAGCAGCCTGGCCAGGTCATTGTGGATATAGCGGCTGTCGATGCAGCTTGCCAGGTTGTCGTTGATAAAGCGGACAAAATTCGCCGCCGGGTAGGGCAGGCGGCGGTTGTTGTGGCACACCAGGTACCAGTGGCTGGTGAGCGGGAACTCGGGCAGCGCCGGGCGGCCCAGGCGGTGTTCGCCTTCCGCCAGGGTATGCTCCGACAGCACCGCCAGCCCCAGGCCCTGCTCCACGCTCATGCGTACCACCTCGTTGCTCTCTATCTGCATCACCCGTTTCAGCTGCAGGTTGTGGTTGCGCAGCCACTCCTCGAACACCAGCCGGGTGGCGCTGCCCGGCTCGCGCAGCAGAAAGCGCTCGCCCAGCAGGGCGGAAAAGTCCGTCGGTGGAGTCTGCACCGCCCAGTGGTCCGGCGGGGTGATCAGCACCAGCGGGTTGCGGATAAAGCGGCCGCTCAGGGTATGCTCGCCGGCGGGCGGATGGCTGAACAGGTACAGGTCGTCCTGTTGGTGGCGGTGGCGATCCAGGATGTAACCCCGGTTGCCCACGCTGATGGACACCTCCACCTCGGGAAAACGGCGGTTAAAGGGTCCGAGCAGGCGCGGCAGTATGTATTTGGCGGTGGTCACCACCCCGATGCTGAAGCCGCCGCGGGTACCCTGGCGAGCGTCCTGCAGAAAGCCGTTGAAGTCGTCGAAACGGGAGAGGGCGTCGAGGGCGGCGTGGTAGAGCTCGGTGCCCACGGCGGTGGGGCGGATGCTGCCGGTCTGGCTGTCGAGCAGGGGCTCGCCCACCGCCTCGGCCAGGCGCTTGAGCTGCTGCGATACCGTCGGCTGGGTCAGGTGCAGCTGGGCGGCGGCGCGGGACACCGAGCCCAGCCGCACCACGGCCACGTACACCTGCAGCAGGCGAAAGGTCAGGTGGCGTATATTCATAGGTAATTATCTATATCTACTGTTATTAACATTTATTGGTAACTATAGCGCCGGCGCCGCACAATGTCCGCATCTGTCAAGCAAGGCTTCGCCCGACTCCTTATCACGCCGGTGACCCTGTTCTTACCGTTGATGCCCCGGGCCGCAACGGCGGGCCCGGCCGTGTCCGGAAATGGGCGGGCCACATCATCAAGAGAGGATCTGATGCCGGATATTGTAGTGGCGTTTTTTGCGCTGGGGGTGGTGGCGGGGCTGGCCCGCTCGGATTTGAAGGTGCCCAAGGCGGCCTACGACACCCTCAGCATACTGCTGATGCTCACCATCGGTTTCAAGGGCGGGCTGGCGCTGCACGGCAACCTGCACTGGCGGCTGCTGCCCGAGCTGCTGGCGGTGGCCGCCCTGGGCGTGCTGATCCCGCTGCTGTGTTACCCGGTGGCACGCAAGCTGCTCAGGCTGAACAGCGCCAACAGCGCCAGCCTCGCCGCCCACTACGGCTCGGTCAGCGCCGGTACCTTCGCAGTGGCCCTGGCCTACGCCCAGAGCCGGCAACTGGAGATAGCCCCGCAAACCACCCTCTACCTGGTGCTGCTGGAGCTGCCGGCCATCATCGTCGCCATCTACCTGTACAAGACCCTGTCGGGGCAGGACACCGGCAGCAAGGCGGCGGTGTGGCACGAGGCGCTCACCAGCCGGGGCGTGGTGCTACTCACCGGCGGGGTGTTGATCGGCTACTTCTACGGCCCCGAGCAGGCGGCGCCGGTGAGCGATCTCTTTATCACCGCCTTCAAGGGCCTGCTGGCGCTGTTCCTGCTGGAGATGGGGCTGTGCACCGCCAAGGCGCTCACTCCGGTGCCCTGGTGGCGCTGGCCGGTGATGCTGTTCGCCCTGCTGGCGCCATTGGTGCTGGCCGGCATCGGCATGGTGGCGGCCTGGCTGCTGGGGCTGCCCCAGGGCTCGGCGCTGATCCTGGTGGCCCTGGTGGCCAGCGCCTCCTACATCGCGGCCCCGGCCGCCATCGCCGCCGCCATCAAGGAGGCGGACATCGGCCTGGCCATGCTGGCGGCGCTGGCAGTGACCTTTCCCTTCAACGTGGTGGTGGGCATACCGCTCTATGCCCGCTGGGTGATCGGCGGCTGAAATGGACGCAGTCTGCCACCAGCCCGACAGGAGTAATGATATGCCCTGGCCCGGTGATCGCCGTACCGAAAGCCGTGACCGGATCCTGCTCAGTGCCGAGCGCCTGTTCACCGAAAAGGGGGGCGATCAGGTCAGCATCGACCGGGTGATGCAGGAATCCGGCATCACTCACGGCGCCTTTACAGCCATTTCGATTCCAAGCGGGATTTATGCCGAGGCGATACTCTCGGCCACCCACCGATGCCGCGGCGCTGAGAACGGTGGTGATAATGATAGGGGTGTAGGGCCTTGAGTGATCCCGCCCTGACCGTGCAGGGGGGCAATTTTACCTCGGCGTCAGAGGGTCAGTATTACCTCGGCGTCAGAGGGTCAGTATTACATCGGCGTTAACAGCAAAGCTCCCACATCGAATAAGGGCGGACCTTGCCGGTTCGCCTGTGCGAGTGACAACAGCATAACTGCCGGCCCGGTCAGGGGGCCGGGCTGTAGAGCCTGGGCGGGCTGCGGTGGGGCAGGTGGATCAGGTTCAGCTTGTGGCGGCGGGCCCATTGTACCGTCATGGTGGTGGGGGCCGACAGGCTGACCAGTGTGCCTATGCGGGCCCTCACCGCCTTCTGGATAAGCTCCAGGCTGCAGCGGCTGGTCATGGCGGCAAAGCCTTCCCGTGGGTTGATGCGGGCTTGCGCCATGGCGCCGATCAGCTTGTCCAGCGCGTTGTGGCGGCCGATGTCTTCGCGGCAAAGCCGGACAACCCCTTCAGAGTCGACATAAAGGGCGGCATGCAGCGCGCCGCTGCTTTGTGCAAGCTCCTGCGCATTGTGGATGCGCCGGCGCAAATCGTGCAGGAGTGCGGCACGCGGTGGCGGCACCGGCTGCAGAGGGGTTAACCGGGGCAGGGCCTGTTCGATGGCTTCAATGCCACAAATACCGCAGCCACTGGTGCCGGCCAACCGGCGGCGGTAATTTTTCAGCGCCCAGAAGGCCCGGTTGGAGATGGCCACCGTCGCGTGGAGGGCTTCACCGGATACACTCAAGGTGATGTCATGGATTTCGTTTACCGAGTGGATGATGCCGTTGCTCAGGCTGAAGCCTGTTACAAAGTCTTCAATGTGACCAGGCGTCACCATCATCACGGCTTGGCTGATGCCGTTGTAGCTGATGGACAAGGCGGTTTCACCGGCCAGCGCCGCGCTTTCCACGGCTCCGTCATCGGCCAGCTCACGATAGCCGAAGGTCTCTGGCAAGGGGGAGGCCGCATTAATATCGGCGATATCACAGTCGGCGTTAAGGGGATCGGTCATGGCCATGCCTTTACATAAAATACGGCCCCAGGTTATGTAAATGTTACCCCGCCGTCCAATGGCTTGCCTCTATACGCTGATAAATGCCCTCTATCGGTATTGGCTTCGTATCATCAAGACGTGTTTTAACGAGCCAGCCTTTCCGGCTGAAAAATAGACAACGCATCCGAAAAGCATTTGTCGGCCAAGGCGGAACGAGGCTCGCTCCGGCGCATCAGTAATCCGATGGGCGACTGGACGACCGCGTCGGCAATGGGAATGATCCGCAACTGTTCATTCAATGACTCAATTCCGCTTTGCAACGGCATAATGGCGCAGCATATGCCGGCACTGACCGCCTGAATCAGCTGAAAGGTGGAGTCGCTCTCCAGTATTGAGTGCGGTTCAATGCCATGGCTGCTGAAGCTGAGGTCTATCGACTGGCGGTAATGCATGCCTTTGGTCAACAAGCCCAGCGGCAACTCGCCGAGCGATGCCCAGCTTAATTCGGGCGCGGAGAACTCGAAGTGACGGACGTCATGCAGCAGGCCCATGCGGGTGGCCGTCAGCCTGATGACCTCGAAGAAACGGCTGTCGATCCGATCCAGGTAACAGAGGCCAAGATCAAGCTGATTGCGGTTCAGGCCGTCGATGATCTGTTCCGATGTCATGGAAGCAAGCTGGAATCGCAGCTCCGGATAACGCTGCGCCAGGGGCTTGAGCAGTTGCATCGGGTTCAGGCTGGCCAGGGGCACCATGCCCAGCCGCAGGCTGCCGACCAGCTGACCGCGGCAGCTTGCTGCTTCCGCCCGCAGGCCGTCGTGGGCGGCAAGCAGGGTTTTGGCCCAGGCGAGAATTCGCTCTCCCTCTTCCGTAAACCCCTCGAAGCGCTGGCCGCGAGTGACGAGCACAAGATCCAATTCGTCTTCAAGCTTGCGGATCCGCATGGAAAGGGTGGGCTGGGTAATATGGCAAAGGGCCGCAGCCTGACCGAAGTGCCTGGTTTTATCGAGTGCGATCAGGTACTTGAGTTGTTTAATATCCATGATGGGGCCGCCTAAGGGTCAGCATGCTGATGGGATGGTGTATAAATATTCAACGTCAGGCGGCGAGTAAAAGGCCGGTCCGGCGCGTCAGCCGGTTGCTCACAAGATATCTGCATGTTGTGCAACTGTTTGATCTATAGTGTTTTTTACTGTCATGATAGATGAGCCCTATTGCTTCTTCAGGCATCTCAATTAGACACCCTTCCTGAATATCCATAGTCTTTGACCGAGATCATGTTAATCGAAAAACGGTTGCCTGGTTCGTTATTATTTTCACTTTAAGGGCCATAAACGGATGTCAGCCTGGTTGGAATTATTAATGCCCCATTAAAGCACCTTCGCGGCTTTGGCGTACCGGACCGTTACTACTGACATTGCAATTATTCCCATCAACGGGAGACGTTTATGAGCCAAAAAAAACACATTAAAGATTACACCGGCCCGGCGGCAGGCTGGGGCGCCTTGAAGAGCGTAACCAAAAGCTGGCTCGGCAGCGAGAATGGCTTCAGAAACCTGAGGGCCATGCTGAAAACAAATCAGAATAGCGGATTCGACTGCCCGGGTTGTGCCTGGGGCGAGTCGCCGGAAAATGACATGGTGAAATTCTGCGAAAACGGTGCCAAGGCGGTGAACTGGGAGGCCACGGGCCGTTTGGTCGATCCGGATTTTTTTGCCAAATACAGCGTGTCGGAACTCGCGAAGCAGACCGATTATTGGCTGGAGTACCAGGGGCGGCTGACGCACCCGATGCGCTACGACGCGGCAACCGATCATTATGTCGAAACCAGCTGGGACGAGGCATTCGCCCTGACAGCCAGCCATTTGCGGGGGCTGGATTCACCGGATCAGGCCGACTTCTACACCTCCGGCCGAGCCAGCAATGAAGCGGCCTTTCTCTATCAGCTTTTCGTCCGCGCCTTCGGCACCAATAACTTTCCCGACTGCTCGAACATGTGCCATGAAGCCAGCGGCATCGGCATGGCCGACACCATTGGCGTCGGCAAGGGTACCGTGGTGTTCGAGGATCTGGCGTTGGCCGACGCTATTTTTGTCATTGGCCAGAACCCCGGTACCAACCACCCCCGCATGCTCGAGCCGCTGCGGGAAGCGGTGAAGCGCGGCGCCCAGGTGGTGTGTTTCAACCCGCTGAAGGAGCGGGGGCTGGAGCGTTTTCAGCATCCCCAGCATCCGCTTGAAATGCTCGGTAATGACTCGGAACCGACCAGCACGGCGTATTTTCGTCCGGCGTTGGGCGGTGACATGGCGGTGATGCGGGGTATTGCCAAGTTCCTGTTGGCCTGGGAGCGCGAGGCACAGCAAAAGGGCGAGCCGCCGGTGTTCGATCACGACTTCATCAAGGCCCACACCACCGGCCTGGAGCAATACCTGGCCGAAGTGGACGCCACCCGTTGGGAGCACATCGTCGAGCAATCCGGCCTGAGCCGGTCCGAGATCGAGCTTGCCGCCCGCATGTACCGGCGTGCGGAGCGGGTGGTGATGTGCTGGGCAATGGGGCTGACGCAGCATCGCCATTCCGTGCCGACCATTCAGGAGGTGGTGAATCTTCAGCTGCTGCGTGGCAATATCGGCAAGCCCGGTGCGGGCCTGTCGCCGGTGCGCGGCCACAGCAACGTGCAGGGCGACCGGACCATGGGCATCAATGAACAGCCGCCCGAGTCGCTGCTGAATGCCCTGGAAGCGCGCTTCAACGTCAAGGTGCCGCGCGGTCATGGCCATAATGTGGTGCAGGCCATCAAGGCGATGGAAGAGAAGCGTACCAAGGTCTTTATCGGCCTGGGCGGCAATTTTGCCCAGGCCACGCCCGACACGCCGCGTACCCACCGCGCCCTCGGCAACTGCGAACTGACCGTGCAGATTTCCACCAAGCTGAATCGCTCCCACCTGGTGACCGGCCGCGAGGCGCTGATCCTGCCGTGCCTGGGGCGCACCGAGGTGGATATGCAGTCGACGGGGCCGCAGGGGGTGACCGTCGAAGATACCTTCAGCATGGTGCACCTCTCCCACGGCCAGTTGTCGCCGTGCTCTTTGCAGCTGCGCTCGGAGCCGGCCATCATCGCCGGTATCGCCAGGGCGACCCTGGGCCGTCATCCCATCGACTGGGAGTGGGCGGTCGCCGACTACCGCCGCATCCGCGACCTGATTGCGGACACCATTCCCGGCTTTGGGCATTTTAACGAGAAGCTGGACCAGCCGGGCGGCTTTTACCTCGGCAACGCCGCCGCCGAGCGCAAGTGGCACACCCCGGGTGGCAAGGCCTGCTTCACGGCCAGCACACTGCCGGGGCAACTGGTCAACGAGGCCGTGCTGGCCAGTGGCGAAAAACCGGATCTGATCCTGCAGACCCTGCGTTCCCACGACCAGTACAACACCACCCTGTACGGCCTCGACGACCGTTACCGTGGCGTATTTGGGCTTCGCGAGGTGATCTTCGTGAATGAAGAGGATATCCGCCGCCTCGGGTTTGAACCCGGTGAAAAAGTGGATCTGGTGTCCCTGTGGGAAGACGGGCAGGAACGCCGTGTGTCCGGTTTTATGCTGGTGGCCTACGACATCCCGCCCGGGCAGGCCGCGGCCTATTATCCGGAGACCAACCCGCTGGTGCCGCTGGAAAGCTACGGTGACCGCACCTTTACCCCCACCTCCAAGTTTGTCGCTGTCCGGCTGGAAAAAGCCCGGGCCGGCAACCGGATCCCGTCTTCCCCGGTGTGACCACGACCGTCGGCCTGGCACTGCTCTGGATGGCTCGGCATGCCGCCAGACGCGAAACGAGCGCTTGAGCGCGGCACCGGCTGCGAAACGGGTCAGGCCTGCGGCAACAAACTAGCCGCCATACCGCCGTTTCGCTATAATCCGCGCTCCCCCCGGATCCACCATAATGCTGAACGTTGTTGAACAGGAGTAGTCATGCAAGCAAAAGTTGCCGTCATCATGGGTTCCAAGAGTGACTGGCCCACCATGCAGGGCGCCGCGGAAATCATGGACAAGCTGCAGGTCGCCTATACCGTGGAAGTGGTGTCGGCGCACCGTACCCCCGACAAGCTGATGGAATTCGGCGAGCAGGCGGTGGCCCGCGGCTTCGAGGTGATCATCGCCGGTGCCGGCGGCGCGGCCCACCTGCCGGGCATGGTGGCGGCCAAGACCCGGCTGCCGGTGCTGGGCGTGCCGGTGCAGAGCAAGGCGCTCAACGGCCTCGACAGCCTGCTGTCCATCGTGCAGATGCCCAAGGGCATCGCCGTGGGCACCCTGGCCATCGGCGCCGCCGGTGCTTTCAACGCCGGCCTGATGGCTTGCCAGATCCTGGCCAACAACGATGCCGCCCTGGCCGAGCGGCTGGAGGCCTTTCGCACCGAGCAGACCGAGGCGGTGCTGAGCCAGCCGGATCCGCGGGAGGAAGCATGAGCCGTATCTGGGTTCTCGGTGCCGGCCAGCTCGGCCAGATGCTGAAGCACGCGGGCATGCCGCTCGATCTTGAAGTGTGCCCGGTGGACATCGAATCGGAAGAGACTTTTCCGCTGCAGCTGCACGAGCAGGTCACCGCCGAGCGGGAACAGTGGCCGGACACCGCCGCCACCCGTCAGCTCGCCGCCCACCCCGGCTTCGTCAACCTGAACACCTTCCCGATACTGGCGGATCGCTTCACCCAGAAGTCGCTGATCGACAAGCTGGAGCTGGCCACCGCACCCTGGCGCCTGGTCGAAACCGATACCACCGCCGAGGCCCTGCACCAGGCCTTGGGCGAGCGGGTGTTGCTCAAACGCCGTACCGGCGGCTACGACGGCCGCGGCCAGCACTGGCTGCGCGAGCCGGGCCGGGATGCCATTCCCGACGACTGGCACACCCAGGCCATCGCCGAACAGGCCATCGATTTCGACGAGGAAGTGTCCGTCGTCGGCATGCGCGGCGACGACGGCCAGTGCTATTTCTATCCGCTTACCCTCAACCTGCACGTGAACGGCATCCTGCTGGGCTCGGTGTCGCCCCTGGCGCGGCTGAGCCACCTGCAGGCCGAGGCCGAAGGCATGCTGGGCAAGCTGATGAACGATCTGGACTACGTGGGCGTGATGGCCATGGAATGCTTCCGGGTCGGCGATCACCTGCTGATCAACGAGCTCGCGCCCCGGGTGCACAACAGCGGCCACTGGACCCAGGCCGGCGCCAGCGTCAGCCAGTTCGAGGCGCACCTGCGCGCCGTGGCCGGCTTGCCGCTGGTCAAGCCGCGGGTGAAGAACCTGAGCGTCATGGTCAACCTGGTGGGCACCGAGCGGGACAACGACTGGCTGGCGGTGGACGGCGCCGAGCTGTACTGGTACGGCAAGGAAGTGCGCCCCGGCCGCAAGGTGGGCCACATCAACTTCTGCCTCGACAGCCAGGCCGAGACCCGTTCGGCCCTGGACCGTCTCGAGCCCCTGCTGCCCGCCAGCTACGGCCCGGTGCTCGACTGGCTGCGCAGCCAGCTCGACTGAGCCCCAAAGCCCCGCTTCGGCGGGGATTTTTGTGTGGCAATCCATGGAAATGGATCTACGGCAGATTAAGGTTCCATATGGAGCTTCGCAGGGTCGGCTTCAATCGACCAAACCCCCGCGCCGTTGGTGGAATGGTCCACTGAAGTGGACCCTACGGCGGACCTGGTAGGGCCGAATTTATTCGGCCAACACACTCCCGCCTGATTTGTCACCCACTCTTCATCTCGCCCCCTGCCGGCTCTGCTAGTCTTTAGAAGGTTTTTTTGATCTCTTAAGGAGAGCACGATGAGCGCGAAAAAAATTCTGATGCTGGTGGGCGACTATGTGGAAGACTACGAGGTGATGGTGCCCTTTCAGGCGCTGCTGATGGTGGGCCACCGGGTGGATGCGGTCTGTCCCGACAAGCAGGCCGGCGAACAGATCCGCACCGCCATTCACGACTTCGAAGGCGATCAGACCTACAGCGAGAAGCCGGGCCACAACTTCACCCTCAACGCCAGCTTCGCCGACATCAACGAAGCGGACTACGACGCTCTGGTGGTGCCGGGCGGCCGGGCGCCGGAATACATCCGCCTCAATCCGCGGGTGCTGGAAATGGTGCGCCACTTCGCCCAGGCCGACAAACCCATCGCCGCCGTCTGCCACGGCGCCCAACTGCTGGTGGCCGCCGGCGCGGTCAAGGGCAAGGGCTGCTCCGCCTACCCGGCGGTGGCGCCGGAGATCGCCCTGGCCGGCGGCGACTGGGTCGATATCGCGATGGACCAGGCCCATGTGGACGGCAACCTGGTCACGGCGCCGGCCTGGCCCGCCCATCCCGCCTGGCTGGCGGCCTTCCTGCAGCTGTTGGGCACCCGCATCAGCCTGTAACCCTGTTATCCGCCCGCGGCGTCCCCTCGCCGGTTCAACACCCTCTTCCGCCGGGAGAGGGTGTTTTTCGTTCAGGTCCCTTTCTCGCGGTGCTACACCCCTGAGGCGATAAATGATGGTTTTTCCGAGGTATTGGCTGCCGGTGAATTTTCGCTCAGTTGCTATGCTCAAGAAGTGACTCCATCAGCCTGAGCAGGGACGCATATGGCGAGCAACGGAGCTGGACCGTGGTTGGTAAACCAAAAGGGACTTTGGTGGTTATTGGCGATCGTGCTGTTGTCGCTGTTCTGGATATGGCGGGGGCAGCTCTATCAGGCTCAGGCCTCGGCGCCGGATCCTTCCCCGCCCGTTGCATCGGGCACGGCACCGCCCCGGGTGGAAGTGGCGGTATTCGAACAGCAGCATTACCGGCCCGAGCTGGTCCTGCAGGGGCAACTGCTTCCTGCCCGGCAACTGATGCTGCGCTCCCAGATCAACGCAACGGTGCAACGGCTGCCCGCCCTGGGCGCCGAGGCCGGCGCCGGCGAGCTGCTGCTGGAGCTGAGCGTGGATCAGCGCCAGGCCAGCCTCGACCAGGCCCGGGCCGAGCTGGCCCTGCGTCAGGCGGAGCTGAACGCCGCCCGCAAGCTGCGCCGGAACAATATGGTCTCCGAAACCAACCTGCTCAGCCTGCAATCGGCGGCGGCGGCGGCCGAGGCGGCGCTGGCCGTGGCCCGGCTGGAGCTGGAGCACACCCGGATCCGGGCGCCCTTCGGCGGGGTGGTAGAGCGATTGCCGGTCGAGCTGGGCACTTTCCTGCAGCCCGGAGACGAACTGCTCGCGCTGGTGGACGTGTCCCGTCTCAAGATGACCGCCATGGTGCCGCAGCAGCAGGTCGGCGGGCTCGCGCCGGGCATGCCGGTACGGGCCCGGCTGCTGGACGGCCGGCAGCTGGACGGCACCCTGACCTTCGTGGCCAGCGCCGCCGATCAGCGCAGTCGCAGCTTCGCCCTCGAAGCCGAGCTCGATAATCCCGAGCGGCTGCGGGTGGCCGGGGCCAGCGCCAGCCTGCACATCGGGCTGGCCGAGCGGCAGGCCCATCCCCTGTCTCCCTCCCTGCTGACCCTGGACGATCAGGGCTACCTCGGGGTGACCCTGGCCGACGAACAGGACCGGGTGCGCCAGGCCCGGGTGGAACTGCTCAGCATCACCCCCGACCAGGCCTGGGTTGCCGGGCTGCCGCCGCGGATCCGGGTGATTACCCGGGGCGCCGGTTTCGTCGCCCCGGGCCAGCAGGTGGCGGTGATCGAGCGCCAGCCCGATTTCGGGCCGGAGGCCGAGCAGCTGGCCGACCGCGGCGCCGAGCCGGAGCTGGTGATGGCCGTGCCGCCGGTGGTGGCGGACGACGCGGTCGCCGGACCATGAGGGTGTTGATCCAGGCCGCCGTGGAACGGAGCCGCGCCACCCTGATGGTGTTTGTCTTTCTGCTGCTGGGCGGATACACCGCCCAGCAGCTGATCCCCAAAGAAGCCGCCCCGGACGTGACCATTCCCCGCATGAATGTGTCGGTCAAGCTGGAGGGCATCAGCCCGGAAGACGCGGATCGCCTGCTGGTGCGGCCGATGGAGCAGGAGCTGCGCTCCCTGGCCGGTATCCGCAGCATGACCTCGACCGCCAGCGAAGGCCAGGGCGTGGTGTCGCTGGAGTTCGACGCCGGTTTCAATCCCCGGCAGGCGCTGCAGGACGTGCAGGAAAAGGTGAACGCGCTGCGCGGCAAGCTGCCCGAGAAGGCGGAGTCCCCCCGGGTGCAGGAAATCAACGTGGCGCTGTTCCCGGTGCTGTCGCTGGCCTTGTCCGGCCGGCTGACGGAGGCGGAGCTGGTCACCATCGCCCGGAAAATGAAGCTCGCTATAGAAAGTATTCCCGAGGTGTTGGAGGTGGTGATCGCCGGTGACCGGGAAGAAGTGGTGGACATAGTGGTGGATCCCCAGGTGCTGGATCGCTACCACATCGATTACCAGCAGCTGTTCAACCTGGTGTCGCGCAACAATCAGCTGGTGGCCGCCGGCAACCTGGAAACCGACACCGGCCTGCTGGCGGTGAAGGTGCCGGGGGTGATCGAGAGCCTGGAGGACATCCTCTCCCTGCCCATCAGGGTGGAAGGCGATATCGTGATCACCTTCGGCGAGGTGGCGCTGCTGCAGCGCGGCTTCAAGGCGCCCACCAGCCTGGCCCGCATCAACGGCGAGCCGGGGGTGGTGCTGGAGATCAGCAAGCGCACCGGGGCCAACATCATCGACACCATCGACAAGGTCAAGGCGCGGGTGGCCGAGGCCGGGACCCGGCTGCCCGACGGGGTGAGCATCAATTACATCATGGATCAGTCGGTGCGGATTGACGCCATGCTGGACGACCTGCTCAACAACGTGCTCACCGCCGTGGTGCTGGTACTGGTGCTGATCATCGCCACCATGGGGCTGCGTGCCGCCGTCATGGTGGGGCTGACCATTCCCGGCGCCTTCCTCTGTGGCCTGCTGATGATCTGGGCCATCGGCTACACCCTCAACGTGATCGTGCTGTTCGCCCTGATCATGGTGGCCGGCATGCTGGTGGACGGCGCCATCGTGATCTCCGAGCTGGCGGATCGCAACCTGCACCAGGGCCAGTCGCCCCGGGCGGCCTGGATCAACGCCGCCCACCGCATGAGCTGGCCGGTGTTCGCCTCCACCGCCACCACCCTGGTGGTGTTTCTGCCCATGCTGTTCTGGCCCGGGGTGGTGGGGGAGTTCATGAAATACCTGCCCGCCACCATTATCCTCTGCCTGCTGGCCTCCCTGGCCATGGCGCTGATCTTCCTGCCCGCCATGGGCGGGGTGAGCCGTTACCGTCCCCGCCGGGGCGAGCCCATCTACGTCCCCGGGCTGACCCTGTACCGGGCCCTGCTGAGCCGGCTGCTGAGGCGGCCGGGCCTGGCCCTGGCCGGCACCCTGCTGGTCATCGGAGTTATCTACACCGCCTACGGGCGCTTTCACCACGGGGTGGAGTTTTTCCCCAGCATAGAGCCGGACAGCGCCCAGTTGCAGGTGCGCGCCCGGGGCGATCTGTCCCTGCACGAGAAAGACCGCATCCTGCGGGAGGTGGAGCAGCGGCTGCTGGGGCTGTCCGAGGTGCGGGCGCTGTATGCGCGCAGCCTGGCGACGCCCGGCCACCAGATGGGCACCGACGTCATCGGGGTGCTGCAGTTCCAGATGACGGACTGGCACCGGCGCCGGCCGGCGGCGGAGATCGAGCAAAGCATAGCGGCGCTGACCCGGGACATTCCCGGCATCGTGCTGGAATTTCGCGAGCAGAAACAGGGGCCGGCCCGGGGCAAGCCGGTGGAACTGCAGATCAGCAGCACCGACGGCACGCCGCCGGGGCCCTTCGTGGATGAACTCCGGACCCTGATGGGCCGGCTGGGCGGCTTTACCGATATCGAGGACAACAGGGCGCTGCCGGGCATCGAATGGCGTATCGAGGTGGACAGGGCGGCGGCGGCGCGCATGGGCGCCGATATCCTGAGTGTGGGTAACGCGGTGCAGCTGGTGACCAACGGCCTGAAGCTGGCCAGCTACCGGCCGGAAGCGGTGCCCGACGAGGTCGACATCCGGGTGCGCCTGCCCCAGGGCTGGCGCTCCCTGGATCAGTTCTCCCGGCTCAGCCTGACCACCGAGCGCGGCCAGGTACCGCTGGCCCATTTCGTGACCCTGACGCCGGCGCCCAAAACCGGGCGCATCCACCGCATCGACGGGCTGCAGGCGGTGACTCTGAAGGCGGACATCGCGCCCGGATACCGGCTGGACGAACGGCTGGCGGCGCTGCGTCCCTACCTGGCCCAGCTGCCGCCGGAGATCGGGCTGGCGTTCGGGGGGGAAGACGCGGATCGGCGGGAGGCCGGCACCTTCCTGCTGGCCGCCTTCGGCGTCGCCATCTTCCTGATGATGCTGATCCTGGTGCTGCAGTTCAACAGCCTGTACCAGACCGCCCTGGTGCTCTCGGCCATCGTGCTGTCCACCGCCGGGGTGCTGATGGGGCTGCTGCTCAACGGCCAGCCGTTCGGCATCGTGATGGTGGGCATGGGCATCATCGCCCTGGCCGGCATCGTGGTGAACAACAACATCGTGTTGATCGACACCTTCAACCAGCTGATCGCCGAGGGCATGAGCCCGCCGGAGGCGGCGCTGGAAACCGGCTGCCTGCGGCTGCGGCCGGTGCTGCTCACCGCCCTGACCACGGTGCTGGGGCTGATGCCCATGGTGCTGGGGGTCAATATCGACCTGCTGGCGCCCAGCCTCGGCGTGGGCGCCCCCTCCACCCAGTGGTGGACCCAGTTGTCCAGCGCCATCGCCGGGGGGCTGACCTTCGCCACCCTGCTGACGCTGCTGTTGACGCCCTGCCTGTTGTTGTGGGGCGCCCGGAGCAGGCCACCGCCCTCGGCCTGATCCGGTTTTGCGGCGCCTCCCGGTGTTGTTGCGGAGGCGCCCTCCTTTCTGTGTGGACCCGCTCCCGCTTTGCGCCGGCCGCTGTTGTCCGGTGTTCCGCTCCGTTGGTATGCTGAGCATTGACTCTATTACCCGGACGGTATCGGCATGAGCAAAACAGGCGGCAGACAGTGGCTGAACGAGCATCGCCAGCTCGGGTGGTGGCTGTTGATCGGGCTGGTGGCGGTATTCTGGCTGTGGCGCGGCGAGCTGTACCAGGCGCAGGAGCAACTGGCCGAGGTACAGGGCACCCCGCAGGCGCCGCGGCTGACCATGGTCGAGGCCCGGTGGCTGCAGGCCCGGCGTTACCGGCCGGAGCTGGTGTTGCAGGGCCAGTTGCTGCCTGCCCGGCAGGTCAGCCTGCGCGCCCGCATCAACGCCATCGTCGTCCGGGTACCCGTTCTGGGTGAGCGGGTGGCCGAGGGAGAACTCATGCTGGCCCTGAGCGAGGACGATCGCCGGGGCAACCTGCTCCGGGCCGAGGCCGAGCTGGCGCTGCAGCAGGCTGAAGTCACCGCCGCCGAACGGCTGCGCCGCAACAACCTGGTGTCCGAAACCGAGCTCCTGGCCCAGAAAGCCGCCGCCGCGGCGGCCCGTGCCGCGCTGGACTCGGCCCGGCTGGCGCTGGCGCACACCCGCGTCACTGCGCCCTTTGCCGGCAGCATCGACGCCCTGCCGGTGGAGGCGGGCGACGTGGTGCAGGCGGGGGACGAGCTGCTGACCCTGGTGGATGTGTCGGCGCTGAAAATGACCGCCCAGGTGCCCCAGCAACAGGTGGCCGGGCTCGAGCCCGGCCTGCCGGTGACGGCGGTGCTGCTGGACGGCCAGGCGCTCGAGGGCACGCTTACCTTTGTGGCGCGCAGTGCCGATCCCCAGACCCGCAGCTATGCCCTGGAGGCCCGGTTCGACAACCCGCGGCAGTGGCGGGTGGCCGGTGCCAGCGCCAGCCTGCATGTCCGCTTGCCTGAACAGCCGGCCTACCGGCTGTCGCCGGCCCTGCTGACGCTGGACGGCGACGGCCGGCCCGGCGTCAAGACGGTGGATGAAGCCAACCGGGTGCGCTTTATGCCGGTGACCCTGCTCGGCATCACCCCCGGCGCGGCCTGGGTAGGCGGCCTGCCGGCGCGGGTGCGGCTGATCACCCGGGGCGCCGGGTTTGCGGCGCAAGGGGAGGAGGTGACGGTGACCGAGCGGGAGCCGGCAGCATGAGGGCGATGATACAGGCGGCGGTGGAGCGCAGCCGCGCCACCCTGATGGCGTTTATCTTCCTGCTGCTCGGCGGCTACGGCGCCTACCAGGCCATCCCCAAGGAAGCCAACCCGGACGTGACTATCCCCATGATGTACGTGTCCATGGGGCTGGAAGGCATCAGCCCGGAAGACGCCGAGCGGCTGCTGGTGCGGCCCATGGAGCAGGAGCTGCGCGCCCTGGAAGGGGTCAAGAAGATGAGCTCCACCGCCGGCGAGGGTCACGCCTCGGTGATGCTGGAGTTCGATGCCGGCTTCGACCCTAGGCGGGCGCTGCAGGAGGTGCGCGAGAAGGTGGACTCGGCGCGCAGCAAGCTGCCGGAAGAGGCGGACGAGCCGGTGGTGCACGAGATCAACGTGGCGCTGTTCCCGGTGCTGTCGGTGGCGCTGTCGGGGCCCCTGGCCGAGGCGGAGCTGGTGATCCTCGCCCGCCGCCTGAAGGAGGAGATCGAAGGCATTCCCGAGGTGCTGGAGGTGGACATCGGCGGCGACCGGGAAGACGTGCTGGAGATCCTGGTCGACCCCCAGGTGCTCGACGGCTACGGTATCGACTACAGCCAGCTGTTCAACCTGGTGTCGCGCAACAACCGGCTGGTGGCCGCCGGCAGCCTGGACACCGGCGCCGGCCGGCTGACGGTGAAGGTGCCGGGGGTGATAGAGAACCTGGACGACGTGCTCGGCCTGCCCATCAAGGTGGACGGCGACCGGGTGGTCACCTTCGGCGACGTGGCCAGCATTCGCCGCGCCTTCAAGGATCCCACCGGCTTCGCCCGCATCAACGGCGAACCCGGGGTGGTGCTGGAGGTAAGCAAGCGCGCCGGGGCCAACATCATCAACACCATCGCCCAGGTCAAGGCGCTGCTGGAGCAGGCCGGCCCGCTGCTGCCGGAGGGGGTGGAGGTCCACTACATCATGGATCAGTCGATCCAGATAGAAACCATGCTGTCGGACCTGCTCAACAACGTGCTCACCGCCGTGGTGCTGGTGCTTATCCTGATCGTCGCCACCATGGGCCTGCGTTCGGCGGTGATGGTAGGACTGACCATCCCTGGCGCCTTTCTCGCCGGCATCCTGGTGATCTGGGCCATCGGCTTCACCATGAACATCATAGTGCTGTTCTCGCTGATCCTGGTGGCCGGCATGCTGGTGGACGGCGCCATCGTGGTGTCGGAGCTCGCCGATCGCAATCTGCACGACGGCCAGCCCCCGGCCCAGGCCTGGGTGAACGCCGCCCACCGCATGAGCTGGCCGGTGATCGCCTCCACCGCCACCACCCTGGCGGTGTTCGTGCCGCTGCTGTTCTGGCCCGGGGTGGTGGGGGAATTCATGAAGTACCTGCCCGCCACCGTCATCATCTGCCTGCTGGCTTCATTGGCCATGGCGCTGGTGTTCCTGCCCACCATGGGCGGCGTGAGCCGGCACCGGCCCCGCTACGCCCGGCCGGTGACCGTGCCCGGGCTCGCGCTGTACCGGGCCGTGCTGAGCCGGTTGCTGCGCCGGCCCGGGCTGACCCTGGCCGGCACCCTGGCCCTCATCGCGCTGCTGTACGCCGCCTACGCCCGCTTCAACCACGGGGTGGAATTCTTCCCCGATATCGAGCCGGACAGCGCCCAGCTGCAGGTGCGCGCCCGGGGCGATCTGTCGGTGTACGAGAAGGACGCCATACTGCGCGAGGTGGAGCGGCGGCTGCAGGGGCTGACCGAGGTGAAGGCGCTCTACGCCCGCAGTTTCGCCATCGCCGACGGCCAGATGGGCACCGACGTCATCGGGGTATTGCAGTTCCAGTTCACCGACTGGCACCGGCGCCGCCCGGCCAGCGCCATCAAGGAGACCATGACCGGGCTGACCCGGGACATTCCCGGCGTGGTGCTGGAGTTTCGCGAGCAGCAGATGGGGCCGGGGGCGGGCAAACCGGTGGAGCTGCGGGTGTCGGGCACCGACGAGCGCGCCCTGAGCGAGGCCACGGAGCGGATCCGCGCCGCCATGCAGGCCCTGGGCGGCTTTGCCGACATCGAGGACAACCGCACCCTGCCGGGCATCGAGTGGCGTATCCGGGTCGACCGGGAGGCCGCCGCCCGCTTGGGCGCCGACGTGCTGAGCGTGGGCAACGCGGTGCAGCTGGTCACCAACGGCTTGAAGCTCGCCAGCTATCGCCCCGAGGACGCCAGCGACGAGGTGGACATCCGGGTACGGCTGCCCCAGAGCTGGCGTTCCCTCGATCAGTTGTCGCGCCTGACCCTGAACACCCAGCGCGGCCAGGTGCCGCTCAGCCATTTCGTGACCCTGACCCCGGCGCCCAAAATCGGCACCCTGCACCGGGTGGACGGGCGGCGCACCATCACCATCCAGGCGGACATCGCCGAGGGCTACCGGCTGGACGAGCGGCTGGCGGCCCTGGCGGGGCAGAACATCGGGCTGCCGTCCGGGGTCGGCCTGGTGGTGGCGGGGGAGGACGCGGATCAGCGCGAGGCGGCCCGGTTCCTCACCACCGCCTTCCTGGTGGCGCTGTTCCTGATGACGCTGATCCTGGTCACCCAGTTCAACAGCCTGTACCAGACCGCCCTGGTGCTGTCGGCCATCGTCTTTTCCACCGCCGGCGTGTTGATGGGGCTCTTGCTCAACGGCCAGTCCTTCGGCATCGTGATGGTGGGCATGGGCATCATCGCCCTGGCGGGCATAGTGGTGAACAACAATATCGTACTGATCGACACCTACAACCAGTTGCGCACCGACGGCCTGCCGCCCTTCGAGGCGGCGCTGGAAACCGGCTGCCTGCGCCTGCGCCCGGTGCTGCTCACCGCCGTCACCACCGTGCTGGGGCTGATGCCCATGGTGCTGGGGGTGAACGTGGATCTGCTGACCCCCAGCCTCGGGCTGGGGGCGCCGTCCACCCAGTGGTGGACCCAGCTCTCCAGCGCCATCGCCGGCGGCCTGAGTTTTGCCACCCTGCTGACCCTGCTGCTCACCCCCTGCATGCTGGTGCTGGGCGCTCGCAGAAAGGTTCACTGAAGTGGACGATGGATTTTGTAGGGTCGAATTTATTCGACCGAACACGGTGTCGGATAGTGGTTGGTCCATTGAAATGGACGACGGCGTTCGGCAAATCCCGGCGAGATGCCGGGGGCGTCCCTTGCCTAACCCAGCTCCGCCAGCTGCTGCCGGTAGGGGGCGATATCGCCGATATGCGCCGCGACCCAGTCCGGATTGTAGTAGGTGTCGAGGTAGCGCTCGCCGCCGTCGCACATCAGGGTGACGATGGAACCCCGCTCGCCTGCCTCCTGCATGCGCCGGGCCAGTTGCAGCGCGCCCCACAGGTTGGTGCCGGTGGAGCCGCCGGCCTTGCGGCCCAGGATGTGTTCCAGCCAGTGGATGGTGGCGATGCTGGCGGCGTCCGGTACCTTGATCATCTCGTCGATCACCTCGGGCAGGAAGGAGGCCTCCACCCGTGGCCGGCCTATGCCCTCGATGCGGCCGCCGGCCTGGCTGGTGAGGCCGGGGTTGCCGGTGCGGTAACTGTCGTAGAACACCGAATGTTCCGGATCCACCACCACCAGCCGGCTGTCCAGCCCCAGGTAGCGGATATAGCGGCCCAGGGTGGCGGAAGTGCCGCCGGTGCCGGCGCTCATCACGATGGCCCTGGGCACCGGGTGGGGCTCTTCCGCCATCTGCCGGAAGATGCTCTCGGCGATGTTGTTGTTGCCGCGCCAGTCGGTGGCCCGCTCGGCGTAGGTGAACTGATCCATGTAGTGGCCGCTGCACTCCCGCGCCAGCCGCTCGGCTTCGGCATAGACTTCGCCCGCATGAGTCACGAAATGGCAGCGTCCGCCCAGCCGCTCCACCTGGGCGATTTTGCTGCGGGTGGTGTGGCGCGGCATCACGGCGGTGAAGGGCAGTTGCAGCAGCCGGGCGAAGTAGGCCTCCGACACCGCGGTGCTGCCGGAGGAGGCTTC
Source organism: Zobellella endophytica (assembly GCF_003012775.1). Taxonomy (GTDB): domain Bacteria; phylum Pseudomonadota; class Gammaproteobacteria; order Enterobacterales; family Aeromonadaceae; genus Oceanimonas; species Oceanimonas endophytica. The sequence goes on from NZ_PXYG01000001.1 coordinate 292,323, forward strand.
CACCACCGGGGTACCTGCGCGAACCTTGCCGCTGCAGATGGCGTGCAGGAACAGGGAGCGGGCCAACCGGTGCTTGAGGCTGCCGGTGGGGTGGGTGCTCTCGTCCTTCAGGTAGATGTCGACGCCCCTGAGACCGGGGATATCCAGCCGGTAGAGGTGGGTGTCGGAGGTGCGCAGCTGGTCGCTGGAGAGGGTGCGCAGGGCGGTACGGATCCAGTGGTTCATGGTCGGGTTCCCGGTGGCGGTAGGCGGAAATTGTATCCCCGTCTTCGGGAAATAAGTTTTCCTTCTTTCCGTCATGGGTGCTATTTTTTGGAAAGTTTTCCTATTTATTTAAGGTTTAATAGAATGGATACTTTCGACAGGCGGATCCTGGCCCTGTTGCAGCAGGACGCGACCCTGGCGCTGAAGGATCTGGCCGAGGCGGTGAATCTGTCCACCACGCCCTGCTGGAAGCGGGTCAAGCGGCTGGAGGAAGAGGGCTATATCCGCGCCCGGGTGGCGCTGCTCGACGGCGAGCGGCTGGGGCTCGGGTTGTCGGTGTTTGTGCAGATCAAGACCCAGCGCCACGACAGCCGCTGGCTGGCCCGCTTTGCCGAGACGGTGACCGCCTTCGAGGAGGTGGTGGAGTTCTACCGCATGTCCGGCGACTGGGACTATCTGCTGCGGGTAGTGGTGGCCGATATCAATGCCTATGACCGCTTTTACAAGAAGCTGATCACCAGCACCGAAGGGCTGTCGGACATCACCTCCAGCTTCGCCATGGAGCAGATCAAGTACAGCACGGCGCTGCCGTTGGGTGGGTAAAAAGCCGCCGACTGCCGATACCCCTTTGAACGCCTAAAAACGTAATTCCCAGGCTGGGGAGGTGGCCAAAGGGAACCGCCCCACCGACCGTCACATGCCAGGGATGGCATGTGCCGAGCGTCACATGGACGTGCTTGAAGCGTGTCGGCGGAGTGGACCCTTTGGTCGACTTCTTCGGCTATGACAAATGAGTTTGTCACCCAACCTGCGGGGCCGGCATCCGCCCGGCTGTCAGATATTCAGGCTTTCGTCCTCCGTCGTTCCGGACCGGGCGGTGATCATGGTGGTGACCGGGCCGCCGCTGATCTCGGGCGGGGCCACCACCAGGGCGGCGATGTTCTCCCTGACCCAGTCGGCGGCCAGCCGGTTGGAGGCGGCGGCGGTGTCGGCGCTGTCGAACAGGCTGAACGATACCACCACATTGTTGCCGGCGTTCAGCGCGTAGTAGGCGAGAAAGCCGGGCGCCTGGCTGATGATGGCGGCAAATCCCGCGTTGACCCGCTGCAGCAGTTCTTCCGCCGCACCGGGCCGGGTTTTGTACCTGCGTATGCTCGCATGCATGATGTTCTCCTTCCGCAAGAGCCGGTGTCATGCCCGCCTCGTGCCGGGCGGGCACTTTAATTATCGGCGCAAAGGGTGGCCCTTGCCGGGGAGCTGAACGCCGTCAGCCTGGCGGCATATAGTCCCCCGGGGTACGGCCGAGCAACGCCCGGAAGGCGGCGATAAAGGCGGACAGGCTGTCGTAGCCGCAGGCCAGGGCCACGTCGGTGATGCGCTCGCCCCGCTCCAGCAGGGGCAGGGCGGCCAGCAGCCGGCAGCGCTGGCGCCACTGGCGAAAGCTCATGCCGGTGTCGGCTTTGAACGCCCGGCTCAGGGTCTTGTCGCTCAGCCCCAGTTGGGTGCTGAAATGGCCCAGCGGCTGGGGGCAGTCCGGTTGCGCCGCCAGTTGCCGGCACAGGGGCTGCAGCCGTGGATCCCGCGGCCAGGGCAGCACCAGATCGCGGCTGGGGGCGGCGGCCAGCCGGTCGAGCAGCACCCGCGCCAGCCGGCCCTCGGCGCCGGCGTCGTCGTATTCCACCGGAAAGTGGCTGAAGGCGACGATCAGCTCCCGCAGCAGGGGGCTGATCTCCAGCACCTGGCAGGCCCGCGCCGGCAGGGCATCGGCCGCGATATAGAGGCTGCGGATGCGGGTGCCGGGCCCGAGCCGCACGCCGTGCTCCAGGCCGGGCGGTATCCACACCGCCAGGCTGGGTGGCGCCAGGTAGCGGGCAGCGGGCGTGTCCACCGTCACCACGCCGCGCTCCGCGTAGGAAAGCTGCACCCAGGGGTGGCGATGGGGCCTGTCTATGGCCTGGTTGGGCAGGGAGTGAATATGGCCCAGCACCGGGCGGGGCAGGGCCCTGAGCTGCTCCAGTTGCCCTAGCAATGCGCTGGCTTTGTCCGTTTGGCGATACTTCATCTTCTTTTGCCGACAAACTCCGGTTGGAGTCCAGGGTACAGTGACTTTTTTACCGACTCAACCCGGAGCCTGCCATGCTCGGCCATTTGCGATTGCTGTTCGACAATTTCACCCTGACGTTGCTGGCGGTGGTGGCCGCCGCCACCTTGCTGCCGGCCCGGGGCCAGGGCGCGCTGTTCTGCGAGGGGGTTACTACTGCCGCCATCGCCCTGCTGTTCTTTATGCACGGCGCCAGGCTGTCGCGCCGGGCCATCATCGACGGCGCCACCCACTGGCGGCTGCACCTGCTGGTGTTCGGCTGCACCTTCGTGCTGTTTCCGCTGCTGGGGCTGGCGCTGAGGCCGGTGCTGCTGCCGCTGCTGGGCGAGCCGCTTTACCTGGGCGTCTTGTTCCTGTGCGTACTGCCGGGCACGGTACAGTCGGCCATCGCCTTTACCTCCCTGGCCGGGGGCAATGTGCCGGCGGCGGTGTGCAGCGCCTCGGCCTCGAGCCTGCTCGGCATCCTGCTTACGCCGGTGCTGGCGGGGTTGCTGCTCCAGGTGCAGGCGGACAGGGCGGCCGGCTCTACCCTGGAGGCCATCGGCGCCATCAGCCTGCAGTTGCTGCTGCCCTTCGTGGCGGGCCACCTGTTGCGGCCCCGTATCGGCGGCTGGGTGGACCGGCGCCGGGCCCTGTTGTCCAAGGTGGATCAGGGCTCCATCCTGCTGGTGGTCTATACCGCCTTCAGCGCGTCCGTGGTGGAGGGATTGTGGAATGCGGTGTCGCCCGCGCGGCTGGCGCTGCTGACGGCGGTGTGCTGCCTGCTGCTGGCCCTGGTGCTGGGGCTCACCGCCTGGCTGGGGCGGCGGCTGGGGTTTAACCGGGAAGACAGGATCACCATCGTCTTCGGCGGCTCCAAGAAAAGCATGGCCACGGGGGTGCCCATGGCCAAGGTGCTGTTTGCCGGATCCATGCTGGGCCCGGCGCTGCTGCCGCTGATGCTCTTTCACCAGATCCAGCTGATGGCGTGCGCCGTGCTGGCCCGGCGCTACGCCCGGCGGGGCGAGGCCATCAGAACAGCTGGCTGACGCCCACCATGGCCAGCGGCAGGGCGAAGAAGACGCCACCGATATAGGCGACCACATAGCCCTTGTTACGCTGGGCCTGCTGGGCCAGGGTCTCGGCCATGCGCACCGGTACCTGGCGCAGGAAGGGCAGCAGGTAGATGAGGGCGATGGCCAGCAGGTTGAACAGCAGGTGCACCAGGGCGATTTGCAGCGCCACCAGAGCGGAGGCGCCGGTGATGGCGGTGGCGGCCAGCAGGGCGGTGATGGTGGTGCCCACGTTGCTGCCCAGGGTGAAGGCATAGACCTGTTTGAGCGAAAACACGCCGGTGCCGGCCAGGGGCACGATCAGCGAGGTGGTGGTGGAAGAGGATTGCACCAGCACGGTGATAAGGGTGCCCGAGGCCATGCCGGACGCCGGGCCCCGGCCCACGGCGCTGTGCAGTATCTGCATGGCCCGGCCCACCATCAGGGTGCGCAGTATGCGGCCAATCTGGGTCACCACCAGCAGGATCAGGCCGATGCCCGCCAGGATCAGCGCCACCCCCGACCAGATACCCGGCAGCCAGCCGGTGGCGGTGTCCAGCACATTGCCCGCCGGCGCCAGCAGGGTCTTCATAAAGTTGAGGTTGCTCATGCTGACGCTGGCATCGCTCACCAGCAGCCCGGCCAGGTATTCGGAGGCGGTGGCCAGGGGACGGAACAGCAGCTCCAGGGGCAGCAGTATGGCCACCGCCAGGATGTTGAAACTGTCGTGGATGGTGGCGGCGGAAAAGGCCCGGCGGAATTCCTCGCCGTTGCGGATATGACCCAGGCTGACCAGGGTGCTGGTCAGCGAGGTGCCGATATTGGCGCCCATTACCATGGGAATGGCGATGGCGATGGGCAGGCCGCCGGCCACCATGCCGACGATGATGGAAGTGACGGTACTGGAGCTCTGGATCAGCGCCGTGGCCACCACTCCGATAATCAGCGCGATGGCCGGGTTGGAGGCGAAGGCGAACAGCTCCTTGGCGTTGCTGCCGGTGGCGGCCTTGAAGCCGTCGCCGATGGCGCCCACGGCGGCCAGCAGCACGTAAATCAGAACGGCAACCAGCAGCCAGGACAGCCAGTTCGACTGGGCGGTGTCGCCTGCGGCTCCGGGAACGGCGGTGGATTCCAGGTTCATCATGCTTTCTCATCGGCTTAAGTTGGCGCCACTATGCCGAGAGAATATGACGGTTTTATTACAATACGACAGTTTTATGACCGTTGTGTTGCAGCGCCGACCACCCGGGCCGCCCGCCCCGCCCTGGCCTACACTGAACCGGTGTTTAACCAGAGAGACGCCCATGCCCGCCATCCAGACCCTCGATGATCTTTATCGCCAGCACTCCCGCCGGGTGCTGGCCACCCTGATCCGCCTGCTGGGCGACTTCGATCTGGCGGAAGAGGCCATGCAGGAGGCCTTCGCCGCCGCCCTGCAGCAATGGCCGCAGCAGGGCCTGCCCGAACAGCCCCTGGCCTGGCTGATCGGCACCGGTCGCCACAAGGGCATCGACCAACTGCGACGCCGGCAACGGCTGCAACCGCAGCACGATGAGGAGCCTTGGGTGTTGCCAGCGGAAGAGGCAGCCGGCATCGACGACGATCTGCTGCGGCTCATCTTCACCTGTTGCCATCCGGCCCTGGCCACCGAGGCCCAGCTGGCCCTGACCCTGCGCGAAGTCTGCGGCCTGACCACCGAGCAGGTGGCCAGCGCCCTGTTGCAGCGGCCGGCCACCCTGGCCCAGCGCATCGTGCGGGCCAAGCAGAAGATCCGCGCGGCGGCCATTCCCTACGAGGTGCCGGAAGCCGCCGCCCTGCCCGAACGGCTGGCGGTGGTGCTGAAGGTGGTGTACCTGATGTTCAACGAGGGTTACTCCAGCAGCCAGGGCGAGCAGGTGCTGGATCTGGGTCTCTCGGCCGAGGCCATCCGCCTGGCCTGGCTGCTGGCGCAGCTGTTGCCCGCCGGCGAGGTGTTTGGCCTGCTGGCGCTGATGCTGCTGCACGATGCCCGCAAGTACGCCCGGCAGGACGCCGCCGGCGACCTGGTCACCCTGGAAGAGCAGGATCGCCGTCTGTGGGACCGGACCCAGATAGACGAAGGGCTCGACCTGCTGGCGCTGGCCTGGCGGCAACCGGTGGGGCCTTACGGCCTGCAGGCGGCCATTGCCGCCGAGCATGCCCAGAGCTCCCGCCCGCAGGACACCGACTGGCCCCGCATCGCCGAGCTGTACCAGGCGCTGTACCGGCTGCAGCCCTCGCCGGTGGTGGCCCTGAACCGGGCGGTGGCCCTGGCCATGGCCGACACCCCGGCGCGGGGACTGGCGTTGCTGGACGAGCTGGGCGGCCACAAGGCCATCCAGGGCTACCACCTCTACCATGCGGCCCGGGCCGATCTCTACCGCCGGGCGGGGCAGCACGCCGCCGCCCGGGCCGCCTACCGGCGCGCCCTGGACTTGTGCCGCCAGCAGCCGGAGCGCCGCTTCCTGGCCCGGCGGCTGCGGGAGCTGGACGGGGTATCCGAAAAAAACGGAAAAAAATGACCGACCCTTGTCGATTTGCCCTCGGCCCGCGCGACTTATTGATAACCACAAGCGAACCACCACGGGAGAACCACCATGAAATTCATCTTGATGCGCAAGGCCGACGCCGCCACCGAGCAGGGCGTGATGCCCTCGGAGGAACTGCTGCAGGCCATGGCGGACTACAACGAGCGGCTGGTGCAGGCCGGGGTACTGGTGTCCGGCGAAGGGCTCAAGCCCAGCCGCGAAGGCTGCCGTATTTCCTTTCGCAACGGCGAGCCGACGGTAACGGACGGCCCCTTCGCCGAGACCAAGGAACTGCTGGCGGGCTTTTCGGTGCTGGAGGTGGCCTCCAAAGAAGAGGCGATCGCCTGGGCGCGGCAGTGGCCCCGGCTCGACGGCGACGTCACCCTGGAACTGCGGCCCTACTACCAGTTGGAAGACTTCACCCCGGGGGCGGCCATCGACCAGCACCGGACGCTGGGCGAACGGATGGCCAAACTGCCGGCCGGCGTGGCCACCTACCTGGTGTTCGCCGGCCGCTGCCGGGAGGCCATGACCTTTTATGCCGAGCTGCTGGGTGGGCAACTGGAGATGATGCTGCCCTATGCCGAGACCCCGGCGGCGGCCGAGGTGTCGGCCGACTGCCAGCAGCACATCGCCCATGCCCGGCTGAACCTGGGCGGCCGCCTGCTGATGGCGAGCGACGCCGCCGGAGACTGCTACCAGCCGCCCCAGGGGGTGTCGATACACCTGGAGTTTCCGGAGCCGGCCCGGGCCGAGCAGGTGTTCCAGGCCCTGGCCGAGGGCGGCCGGGTGCAGATGCCCTTGGCCGAGACCTTCTGGGCGCACCGCTTCGGCATGGCGACCGACCGTTTCGGCATCGACTGGATGGTGAGCTGCGAGCAGGCCGGCGGCCAGGGGAGGCCATCATGAAATACCTGGCGCTGGTGTACTACCGGGAAAGCCGGGTCGACGCCATGTCCGAGCGGGAATGGCATTCTCTCAACCAGGAATGCATCCGCTGCGTGGAGCGGCTGAGCGAGCAGGGCCACTTCGTGGCCGGCCAGGCCCTGCAGCCGGTGGCCAACGCCACCACGGTGCGGGTGCGCGACGGCGAGGTGCTGATCTCGGACGGCCCCTTCGCCGAAACCAAGGAGCAACTGGCGGGCTTCTACCTGCTGGAGGCCCGGGATCTGAACCAGGCGCTGCAACTGGCCGGCCGCATCCCTCCGGCCCGGCTGGGCAGCATAGAGCTGCGGCCGGTGCGCGAGCTGCCGCCCAAGGACCGACAAGGAGACGAAAAATGAACTATGTAGACGGATTTGTGGCCGCCGTGCCCACCCAAAACAAGGAGATCTATATCCACCATGCCCGCGCCGCCGCCGAGGTGTTCAAGGAGCACGGCGCCCTGCGGCTGGTGGAATGCTGGGGCGACGACGTGCCCCAGGGCGAGCTGACCTCCTTCCCGATGGCGGTGAAGTGCCGGGAGGACGAGACTGTCGTATTTTCCTGGATTCTCTGGCCCTCCCGCGAGGTGCGCGACCAGGCCATGCCCAGGGTGATGGAAGATCCACGGCTCAAGCCCGAGGTCAACCCCATGCCCTTCGACGGCAAGCGGCTGATCTACGGCGGCTTCGCCATGGTGGTGGACGAATAGCCGCCGGCACGGTGGCCCCGCGCAGAGGCAAGGCTGTTCGGTGAGATGCGTTTTTTCCGCCGCCACCGAACAGCCCCTCCCCCTGGCCGCCGATCCGCCAGCATGGCGCCGGGGCACAAGCGAGGGGGAGGCTGGGTGGGGGTGTCACCCCATCACCAGCGGGTCTGACGGTCATCACCAACCACTCCACCCCGATGCTCCCCTTGGTTTCAGTCGCTCAGTCTTCCTGTGGCTCAATGAGCCCGAGGGGAGGGGGAAGCCCGTCCGGCACCCCAGGGTTTGTCAGTACGTGGTTCCCACCGGTACAATCCCGTGCTCGACCGAACAGCAGCAGGGAGCCGGCGCCATGGCGGGCGAACACAACACCGATCGTTTTTATCGCCGGGGGCCGATACACGGCGGCGAGGGGGTGGATTTCGTGGCCCTGCGCCGGCGCTTCGACTTTCGCGCCATCGAGCTCGGCCGCTGGGTCACCCGGGCCGAGCGGGAGCGGGCGGCGGGCCTGTTCTACAACGCCCTGTGCGATCTGATGCTGATCCTGCAGGGGCCGGAGCAGCTGGTTTCCCTGCGCGGCACCCTGAGCCTGCAATACGGCATCGGCGGCCGGCCCGGGGTCTCGGCCCACTATAACCCGGCCAGCCGCAGCTTCGCCCTGGCCAAGAACGCCGGCCCGGGCAGCATCGCCCACGAGTGGTTCCACGCCTTCGACCACCATATGGCCGACAAGGCCTTTACCGGCACCGGCCCCAACGTTTTCGCCTCCCGCGCCTGGCTGGACGAGGCGGCCCGGGTGGCGCACCCGCTCAACCAGGCGCTGTTCGACTGCTTCCAGGCGGTGCTGCTGGACGAAACGGGCGAGCAGCCCAGCGAGCTGTTCCGCGCCTCGGCCGAGGCGGACCGGCGCCATGGCATCCTGTATTACAGCCAGCCGGAAGAGCTGTGCGCCCGTGCCTTCGAGGCCTTTGTGCAGGACGCGCCCATCAAGAACACCTTTCTGGTCAAGGGTACCCGCGCCAGTGCCGAGGCCGAGCAGGGCCTCTATCCCCGGGGTGGGCAACGGGCGCGCTGCAACGCCGCCTTCGGCCGCTACTTTCGCGCCCTGGGCGGGGCCCTGGCGCGCCAATGACCCTTTATCACCCAAGGAAGACCCCCATGCCTGACCCTTTCTCTCTCCCTCCCGGCCCGGACGGCCGGGCCCTGACCCTGATGGTGCAAGGCACCGCCTCGGACGCGGGCAAGACCACATTGGTGGCGGGGCTGGGCCGGCTGTTCGCCCGCCGCGGCATCAGGGTGGCGCCGTTCAAGCCTCAGAACATGGCGCTGAACAGCGCCGTTACCGTCGACGGCGGCGAAATCGGCCGCTCCCAGGCACTGCAGGCGGCGGCCTGTTTACTGGCGCCGCAGATCGACTTCAACCCGTTGCTGCTCAAGCCCGAGAGCGACACCCGCGCCCAGGTGATACTGCAGGGGCGGGCGCTGTCCTCGGTGGAAGCGAGCGAGCTGTTCGGCCCCGACAGCCTCAACAAGAATAAAGCGCGGCTCTTCGCCGCCATCCTCGACTCCTACCGGCGGCTGTGCGGCCAACACCAGCTGGTGCTGGTGGAAGGGGCGGGCAGCCCGGCGGAGATCAACCTGCGCCAGGGCGACATCGCCAACATGGGCTTCGCCGAGGAGGTGGACTGCCCGGTGATACTGGTGGCCGACATCGACAAGGGCGGGGTCTTCGCCCAACTGGTGGGCACCCTGGCGCTGTTGAGCGACGCCGAGCGTGCGCGCATCAAGGGCTTTGTGATCAACCGCTTTCGCGGCGACCTCCGCCTGCTGCAGGACGGCCTGACCATGCTGGAGCGGCTCACCGGCAAGCCGGTGCTGGGGGTGCTGCCCTATCTCACCGATCTGCGGCTGGACGCCGAAGACGCCATCATGCGCACCACCAGCCGAAGCGCCGAGGCCGAGCCGCTGCGGGTGCTGGCCCTGGTGGCGCCGCGGATCAGCAACCACACCGACCTCGAGCCCCTGCGGGCGCATCCGGGGGTGGAACTGACCCTGGTACACAGCAGCGAGGAGCCCGGCCGGCTGCCGCCGGCGGACCTGATTATCCTGCCCGGCAGCAAGGCGGTGCGCGCCGATCTGGCCTGGCTGCGCCGCCAGGGCTGGGATAGGGCCCTGGCGCGCCACCTGCGCTACGGCGGCAAGGTGCTCGGCATCTGCGGCGGCTACCAGATGCTGGGCCAGCGGGTCAGGGATCCGCTGGGCCTCGAAGGCGAGGCCGGCGAAAGCCGGGGCCTGGGTTATCTGCCGCTGGAGACCGAGTTAAAAGACCACAAACAGCTGCGCAACGTCACCGGCACCCTGCGACTGGCGGGCGGCCGGGTACCGGTGCGGGGCTATGAAATCCACTGCGGCGAAAGCCGGCTGCTGGCGCCGGGCGAGCGGCCCTTCGAGCTGGTCCGCGCCGGGGGCGAGACGGCGACGGACGGCCTGCTGTCGGACGATGGCCAGGTGCTCGGTACCTATCTGCACGGCCTGTTCGACCACCCGGAGGCCTGCGACCGGCTGCTGGCCTGGGCCGGGATCCAGAGCGGCCGGCAGTCCCCGGACCGGGACGCCCTGCGCGAGCAGAGCCTGGAGCGGCTGGCGGATACCCTGGAACAACACCTCAACCTGGAGCTGCTACTGGCTTCGATACAACAAGGATAAAAACATGAGTGAACAAGACGACCGCGAGCAGACCAAGGCCCGGCGCCACCGGGAGCGCCAGCAGCGGCTGAAGGAAAAGGTGGACGCCAAAATAGCCGCCGCCACCGAGGAGCGGGGCGTGCTGCTGGTGCTGACCGGCAACGGCAAGGGCAAGAGCACCGCCGGCTTCGGCACTGTGGCGCGGGCGGTGGGCCACGGCAAGCGGGCGGCGGTGGTGCAGTTTATCAAGGGGGCCTGGGAATGCGGCGAACGCAACCTGCTGGAGCCGGCGGGCGTGCCCTTTTTCGTGATGCGCACCGGCTTCACCTGGGAAACCCAGAACAAGGAGCAGGACATCGCCGCCGCCGAACAGACCTGGGCCGACGCCGAGCGACTGCTGGCCGACCCGGCCATCGATCTGGTGCTGCTGGATGAGCTGACTTACATGGTGAGTTACCACTACCTGGAGCTGGAGCGGGTGCTGACCGCCCTGAAACACCGCCCCGCCCACCAGCACGTGGTGATCACCGGCCGTGCCTGCCACCGCGCCATTATCGAGCTGGCGGACACGGTGAGTGAAGTGCAGCCGGTCAAGCACGCCTTTGAGGCCGGCATCAAGGCCCAGCCGGGGTTCGATTACTGACAGGGGTGGCGGGGCGCAGGCGGCCCGCCTGACTTCCCGCGCAGCGGGAAATATGGCGGCATATTCATGCGGGCGGGCCGCCCGCGCCCCAATGCTGGTCCTTGCTTCAACCTTAAACCATAGGGCGCGCTAAAGTTCCAGCGCCATGGCCCTGGGGTCGTCTCCGTAGCTGGCGCAGAGTTCGGCATTGCGCAGGGGCCGGAAGCCGAAGCGGGCCCAGAAGCCTTCGGAGCCCTGCACCGAGACCAGGCTGACGCGCGCGAACCCTTGTGCCCGGGCGCGGTCGAGCAGCGCCGCCACCAGCCCCTTGCCCACCCCCAGGCCGTGGGCCCGGGGGCTGACCGCCAGATCGTGCAGGTACAGCCGATCGCTGGGGCCCGCTATTTCATACTCCCGGTGCAGGGCCGGCAGTCCGGCGTGGGGCCAGGGGTGGCTCAGCAGGTAGCCGAGCAGGGCGCCGCCCTGGTCCCGGCATTGCAGGCAGGTGGCGGGGGAGGCGCGCCACTTGCTGCGCAGCACCGCTTCGCTTTCGGGTGCCAGCTCCTGGTAGCACCGGGCCTGGAGCGCCAGGATCTGCGGCCAGGCAGCCTCGGTAATGGGTTCGATGGACAGTAACGACATGATTCCCCGGTATAAAAACGGACATCGAGCGTCATGATAACAGGCCGCCGGCAAATCGTCGTCGCTCGGTTATCGCTTCAGCGAAGGCGGGGGTTCGGTGCAAAGGGTCATGGATCTCCGCCTGCGCGCAGTTGAGCCGCCTTTTCCCGGAGATCGGTCACCAGGTCGCTCCTGGCCGAGTCGGCGCAACGTATTATTCCTCTTCCCAGTCGTCATCCCAGCCCGGGTATTGCTCCGGCTTTTGCCCTTTTTCCTCGAGCAGGCGGGGGTAGTGCACCCCGTCAACGGCCGCGAACGGCTTCTTCCGGGTTTTGGCGATCTGGAAGGTCCAGCTGTCTCCATAATCGAACAGGTAGAACAGCTTGCGCTTGTTCTTCAGCGGGAACAGGCTGCCGATGGTGGTGCTGTACACCTTTTCGTTTTCGTCGTCGAAACAGCTTTGATCCCGGCTCGTTGGAGTGAGGGCGATAAAGAACTCGTAGAGATGATCGTCGTCGAAATTGACTACCCGTCGGATAATATCATGCAGCTTGTCCAAGGTGGTGTCTTCTTCCAGCTCCAGGGAGCCTTCCCAGGGGTGTTTGGCATTAAGCCCGTAAAGCAGTGTTACCTTCAGCGTGATGATCATCGCCAGCCCTTTCTCCTGTGCCTGTCATCTAAAACGATGGCGCCAGCTTAGCAGAAACGCCTGATTTGGGGAGGGAGCCGCCGGGATATCGGGTATTTCGCTCTGGAGTCTTGCGGGCATGGATGTGCTCCCAGGGGGTTGGAGTGCATTGCGTTGCTCTTTCAGCCGGCGGCATGGCGGTGAACCCGGTGATTTTCCGTGGGCGTGGTTCAAGTATCGACCGTTTTCGGTCGCGTTGCCGGGCGGACGACAGGGTAAGGCGTCGCCGGTTGCGGTTTTTTGCCGTACGCTTTGAGGTGTAGCACAACCGGGAGGAGACGATGATGAGTCTGCAGATTCAGGGGGTGATCATCGAATGCGTCCGCGGCAATATCGCCGACCAGCCGGACATGGAGGCCATCGTCAATGCGGCCAACGCCGAACTGCGCACGGGCGGCGGCGTGGCCGGGGCCATTCACCGGGCGGCGGGGCCGGAGTTGGAGCAGGAATGCCGTGCGCTGGCACCGATCCGGCCCGGGCAGGCGGTGATCTCCGGCGGCCACCGGCTGCCCAACCGCCATGTCATCCATTGCCTGGGACCGGTGTACGGGGTGGACCAGCCGTCGGCGGCGCTGCTGGCGTCCTGTTATCGAAACGCACTGCAACTGGCCGAGCAACAGGGCCTCGCTTCGCTGGCCTTTCCGTCCATTTCCACCGGGGTGTTCGGCTATCCGATGGCGGAGGCGGCCGGGGTGGCCTTTACCACCATACTGGGCGAGCTGGCGCGACTGAAGTCGGTGCGGCGGATCCGCTTCGTACTGTTCGGCGAGGCGGATCTCGATCTGCACCAGAAGGCGTTGCAGCAAGCGGCCGGACGGGCTGGGCAGGGCGAGGTACGCTGATGTCGCGGCGGACACGCCGGGGCCGCTCTCGGGCCGTCCCGGAACCATAACGGCTGCCTGTAAATGAATATATATTTTTAATTTTTAACTAAAAATTCATTTTTATCTGGCCGGGGTGAATGTGATATAACTACACCATCTAAACCCTGCCGGAATTGCCTAGTTGAATAATATCGAGCACCTGTTTTTGTTGTCCGGGGTTTTACTCTGTTTAAGCGTATTGGCCACCCTGCTGTCGGCCCGCTCCGGTATTCCCATCCTGTTGATCTTCCTGTTTATCGGCATGCTGGCCGGCGAAAGCGGGCCCGGCGGCATCGAGTTCGAAAGCTATTCCCTGGCCTATGGCATCGGCAACCTGGCGCTGGCCATCATACTGCTGGACGGCGGCATGCGTACCCGTATGGAAACCTTCCGGGTCGGCCTGCGCCCGGCGCTCAGTCTGGCTACCCTGGGGGTGGTGATCACCAGCGGCATCACCGGCCTTATCGCCGTCTATATCCTCGATCTGAGCTGGATGCATGGCCTGTTGCTGGGGGCCATCGTCGGCTCCACCGACGCGGCGGCGGTGTTCTCGCTGCTGAGCGGCAAGGGCATGCACCTCAACCAGCGGGTGGGGGCCTCGCTCGAAATCGAATCGGGCACCAACGATCCCATGGCCATCTTCCTCACCCTGACCCTGATCGGCCTGATCACCGGAGAAATGGACGGCGCCGGCGATGCGCTGCTGTTCCTGCTCACCCAGTTCGGGGTGGGCGCCGTGGCCGGCCTGTTGGGCGGCCTCATGCTGGTGCAGTTGATCAAGCGGGTGGAGCTGGCCTCGGGCCTGTATCCGATACTGGTGACCGGCTTCGGTCTGGCGCTGTTCGCGCTGACGGCCTTCCTCGCGGGCAGCGGCTTCCTGGCGGTGTACCTGGCCGGCCTGGTGCTGGGCAATGCCCGGCTGCGCCACATGGAGGCGATTCTGCCGGTGTACGACGGCTTGGCGTGGCTCAGCCAGATCGGCCTGTTCCTGGTGTTGGGGCTGCTGATCTCGCCCTCCGACATGTGGGCCATGGCCATTCCCGCCAGCCTGATCGCCCTGGCGCTGATTTTCGTGGCCCGGCCGCTGGCGGTGCTGGCATCGCTGGTGCCCTTCTTCCGTTTCAACCTCCGTGAGCTGGGCTTTATTTCCTGGGTGGGGCTGCGCGGCGCCGTGCCCATTGTGCTGGCTATCTTCCCGCTGATGGCGGGCATTCCCGAAGGTTCGATGCTGTTCAACGTGGCCTTTTTCGTGGTGCTGATTTCGCTGCTGGTACAGGGTTCGACCCTGCCGCAAATGGCGCGGTTGCTGGATGTGGAGGTGCCGCCCGAGCCGGCGCCCAAGCGGCGCTCCATGCTGGGCATCTTTCAGGAGGACGACTTCGAGATGTTCCTCTACACCGTGGACAGCGAGTCCATCGATGGTGTGGTGGTGCGCCAGCTCACCTTTCCGCCCCACTGCCGGGTGGCGGCGGTGTTCCGGGGCGAAAACCTGCTGCCGGCCTCGGGCAGTACCCGGCTGGCGATGCACGATACCCTGTGCGTGATCGGCCGCAGCAACCACCTGAAAACCCTGAACAACATGTTCGGCGGTGATCTGGACGCGGCGCGCAGCAAGGCCCGGGCCTTCTTCGGCGACTTTATCCTCGACGCCGGTGCCCGCATGGGCGACGTGGCGCTGATGTACGGGGTGGACGTGGACGAAAGCGAGGTGGGGCTGACCCTGGGTGATTTTATGCTCAAGCACAACAGCGGCCACCCGGTGGTGGGCGACCATTTCATCCGCTACGACATGGTGTGGACGGTGGCTGACGTGGACGGCGACCGGGTGCTCAAGGTGGGCCTGCGCGAGCACGAACTCGACAAACACTGAACACGGCGGGCTCAGGGAGCATCGGCGTGTTCAGCATTGTTCCATCAGGCCGGGCCCCGGCATCGGGGGGCGTCGGTTCCGGGTAGGCGGGCCGCTACGGTGCGGGTTCGCCTTGTTCCGCCGCGCTGCGGGTTTCCATGCCGGCAGCCTTCAGGGTTTCCAGCGCACCGTGATCCACCACGTTCCGGTAGCCCAGGGCCTGCAGGGCTTCCCGCGCCATCTGCGAGCGGTTGCCGCTGCGGCAGTAGAGGTTGAGCGGGGTCTGCTTGTCCGGATATAACTCGGTCACGCCCCGGGCGATGCGGGTATGGGGAATGTTCACGGCGTCGGGCAGGTGTTCCTGCCGGTATTCCTCGGCGGTTCTGACGTCTATCCACACCGGCTCGGCGGCCAGGGCCAGCGGGCTCAGACACAGCAGCAGCAGTGCGGCCATCCAGTTCTTCATGGGGTACATCCTGTATGGGGGAAGCCGCCAGTGTAAAACAGAAAAAGCTGAATCACCCGGGCCGGGCCGGCAGAAACCGACAAAAACCGGCACAGCAAACAAAATAAGCGGAGACCATGGCCCGCTCCTTGGGTATCAGGACAGCAGGTAGGCCAGGATGTCCACCACCTGCTCCGGGTGGCGGCAGGTGGCCTTGGCGGCTTCGTCCACTTCCTTCAGGGCGTGGTCGTGCTCGGCGTCGTGCAGGGTGATGACGGGTTTGCCCCGGGCGACCGCAACGCCGGCGTCGAAGGCGGCGTTCCACTGCTTGTACTTGGGCCCGAAGCGCACCACCACCAGGTCGGCGTTGTTGATATGGGTGGAGGTGCGGATACTGTTGATGCCGGAGGCCTTGCGATCGCGCCAGAAGGGGTCTTCCTCGCTGCCCAGGATATTCACCCCCACCAGGTCGCTGGCGTCGTGATCGGTGACCGCCGAGCTGAACTGCACGGCCAGTCCCCTGGCGCGGGCGCCGTCGATGATGCGTTCACGCCAGTCGCTGTGGATCTCGCCGGACAGGTAGACATTCCATATTTTCTGACTCATGTTGCGTCCCTTATTGTTCACAAAAATAACAAATAAAAAGTACAGTTGTTAAAGGTTAACGCAATTCAAACCGAAAATCAGCCTATTGTGCCGGCAGCAGCTTCAGCAGTTTGCCGTCGGTCTCGTCGGTCAGTACATGGATGCCGCCGTCGCCGGCCTGGACCACGGCGCGGATCCGGCTGTTCAGCTCGCTCAGCAGGTGATGCTCCTGCACCACCCGGTCGCCGTCCAGCTCCAGCCGCACCAGCTTGCGCCCGGCCAGGGCGCCGACGAACAGCTGGTTCCGCCACCGGGGGAACAGCTCGCCGGTATAGAACATCATGCCGGAGGGGGCGATGGACGGCACCCACACCCAGAGCGCGTCCTCCATGCCCGCCATCCGGCTGCCCTGGCCGATACGGCCGCCGCCGTATTCCTCGCCGAAGGTCACCACCGGCCAGCCGTAGTTGGCTCCCTTCTTGATCAGGTTGACCTCGTCGCCGCCCCGGGGGCCGTGCTCCTGGGCCCAGAGCACGCCGGTTGCCGGATGGATGGCGGCGCCCTGCACGTTGCGGTGGCCGTAGCTCCAGATTTCGGGCAGGGCACCGGCCTGGCCGACGAAGGGGTTGTCGGCGGGTACCCGGCCGTCGTCGTGCAGGCGGAGGATCTTGCCCAGGTGGCTGTCGAGCCGCTGGGCCTGATCCCGGGAGTGGAAACGATCGCCGGTGGTGATGAACAGGTAGCCGTCGGGGTCGAAGGCCAGGCGCGAGCCGAAGTGGGCGCCGCCCGAGGTCTTGGGCCGCTGCTCGAACAGCACCTGCAGTTGCTCGAGCCGGTCGCCTGCGAGCCGGGCCCGGGCCACCGCCGTGCCGGCGCCACCCCGCCCGGGCTGGCTGTAGCTGAAGTAGAGCCAGCGGTTGTCGGCGAAGTCCGGGTGCAGGGCGAGATCCAGCAGGCCGCCCTGGCCGGCGGCGGCGATGTCCGGCAGGCCGCGGATCTCGCTGTGCGTGCCGCCCTCGGTCAGCCGCAGCAGCCGGCCCCGGCGCTCGCTGACCAGGATGTCACCGTCGGGCAGTTCGGCCAGGCCCCAGGGATGATGCAGGCCCTCGGCCAGGGTGTCGACCCGGTAGTCCTGGGCAAAGAGGGCGGTGCTGAGCAACAGCAACAGGGCGGCAAACAGGCGCATAAGTCTCTCCGTGCGGAATCAAGATATTGATTCTGTTCACTATAGTGCCGAATACCCGGTTCAGACAGGGGCTTCGTCCGCCAGCGGGATCACGTCCACCGCCACCGTCAGCCGATCATTGCCGCCGCCGGTCATCACTCCCTTGAGCGGGGTCACGTCGGAAAAATCCCGGCCCCAGCCGAGGATGATGTAGCGCTCGTCGGGCAGGCAGCCGTTGGTGGGGTCTATTTCCAGCCAGCCCCAGCCGGGGATAAACACCGCCAGCCAGGCGTGGGTGGCATCGGCGCCCTGCAGCCTGGGCTGGCCCGGGGGCGGCAGGGTTTCCATGTAGCCGCTCACATAGCGCGCCGCCAGCCCCAGCGAGCGCAGGCAGCCGATGGCCAGGTGGGCGAAGTCCTGGCACACCCCGCGCCGGCTGGCGAGCACGTCGAGGATGGGAGTGGCGATGGTGGTGTGTTCCGGGTCGTAGGTGAACTCGTTGAAGATCTGCAGGTTCAGGGCATAGATGGCGTCCACCAGCGAGCGCCCCGGGGTAAAGCTGGCCCGGGCGTAGTCGGCCAGGGCGGGATCGGCTGACACGAAATCGGAGTCGAGCATGAACAGCCGGGCATCCAGGCACTCGGTACCTTGTCGCAGGCATTCGATGGCCTGCTCCCAGGTGATGAAATAGTCGTTGTCGGGCAGGGGGCGCGGGCTGGTGGTGATCCGGCTGGTGGTGGTGACTTCCAGGCTGTCGTGCAGCTCCTGGATGGAAAAATAGCCGACCCGGTTGCCGAAGAAATCCCGCCGCTCCCGCAGCCGGACCGGGGTGGGATGGATCACCGTGTCCGTCTGCTCTACCCGCTGCCAGGACAGCTCCCGCGGCAGCAGCCGGGCTTCATTGTGGCTCAGGGCCACCTCGGCGGAATAATCGTAACGGGTGGTGTGGCGCAATTGATAATGCATGGTCGGCATCCTTACACGGATTTCTGCATGGTCACCAGCTGGCGGGGCGCCTCGGCATGGCTGAAATGACTGTGGGAGACGGCGTTGGACAGCTCCGACAGCGGCGCCAGCAGGCTGTCCAGCAGCCCGCTCAGCACGTCCCGCGCCTCGTTCGAGTGCTCCAGATCGCCGAGCCGGCTGATGTCCACCAGGTGCAGGGTGCTGGAGGCCTGGATCACCAGCCGGGTTTCCTGATTGCGGTAGGGGATGTTCTCGGGCTGGGGCAGCTTGTCAATCTGGCGCTCCAGCCGGCGCAGCATGTAGCCCACCGAGCGCGGATTGGTCTCGTCGAACAGCAGCAGATCCAGAATGGCCGAGGGATGCAGCTGGGAGCGGTAGCGGCGGCGGTACACGGTCAGGTTGTCGGTGGTGGCCAGCACCACTTCCCACAGCGGGATGCCCGGGCGGCGGGCGGTGAGCAGCGCCAGCTTGAGCAGTTCCAGGCTGCAGATGACCCGTTCGATAAAGCGGCCCAGGTCGAGGAAGCGCCAGCCGTAGTGATGGGGCATGGTCTCGTTGCACAGGCCGAAGAAGGCGGCCAGGTCGGTCACCACGCCCTCCAGGTGGCGCTGGCCGCCCATGGCGCCCTGGTCGCGGGGCATGTCGTTGAATTTCTGGCGCAGGCTGTTGACGGTACGCCAGGCGTCGTCGCCCAGGTGGTCGCGCACCGCCCGGCAGTTGCGCAGGAAGTGGTTGAACAGCCAGGGCAGACCGTCCGGGTGCTCCTCGCTGAACAGCTCCAGCAGGCGCTGGCGCAGGAAGATATAATCCTGCTTGAAGCGGTGGCGGGCGGGTTGCTCCCGGTACAGGGCGGCCAGTTCCTCGGGGCTGGGGTAGGTCAGCTCCAGGGCGGTGAACAGGTCCGGGATCAGGCTGTCGCCCGCGTCGCCCTGATCTTCCTGCAGCAGCCGGGAAAAGGCCTCGCGCAGCAGCCGGGAGCGGATATCCAGCCGTTCGCCGTAGCGCCCCATCCAGAACAGGCTGTCGGCCACCCGGCAGGGCAGATCCTGGCCGTCGCGGGTGACCACGATGGGGCCGTGGGCCTGGCGCAGCAGGCTGATATGGGGCTGGGGCACCGGTGCCAGTACCCAGATGTCCTTCACCGTCCGGCTTTCCATCAGCGGGGTGCCGGGCTCGCCCACCCAGGCCAGGCCGCCGGGCATGATGCGGTAGTGCCGTTCGCCGGACGGCTTGTGGATGTCGTCGGGCTCCACCAGACTGAACAGCCGCAGGTTGACCGGTTGCGGCTCGAGCTGGCGGGTCCTGACGTCGAACACCGGCGCGGTGGCGCCACTGAGCCGGGCCTGGGCCACGAACAGGTGGGGATAGCGCTGCATCCGCCGGTGCAGGGAGGCCAGGTCATCCGGGGCGAGCTGCTCCGGGCGGATGATCTGCGCCGGGCTCTGTACGTCGCGCAGCCACCAGCGGCCGGGCTCGGCCAGCACCTGGGCCAGCCGGGCGGCCTCGCCGCACCAGAGGGTGTCGCGGCCTTTCAACTGCAGTTCCTCGCCGAGCAGATGGCGGCACAGCTGTGGCAGGTAGCCGGCCAGGGCCGGGTGTTCGAGGATACCGGCGCCGAGGGCGTTGGCGATGGCCACCTCGCCGTTGCGCGCCGCCTGCATCAGGCCGGGCACGCCCAGCAGGGAGTCACCGCGCAGCTCCAGGGGATCGCACCAGGGGTCGTTGATCTGGCGCACGATGACGTCCACCTGCTTGAGTCCGCCCAGGGTGCGCATGGACACCTGGCCGTCGCGCGCCACCAGATCGGCGCCTTCCACCAGTGAGCAGTTCATGTAGTTGGCCAGCCAGGCATGCTCGAAGTAACCGGGGCTGCCGGGGCCGGGGGAGAGCAGCACTATGTTGGGCTGCTCGCGCTGGTTGGGGCACAGCGCCGCCAGGCTGCGCAGCTGGGCCTGCAGGAAGCCGGCCAGGCGCTTGAGCGGGGCTTCCCGGTACAGGTTGGGCAGGGCGCGGGCCAGGGTGATGCGGTTCTCCAGGGCATAGCCGGTACCGGAAGGGGACTGGGTCCAGTCGCCCAGCACCAGCCATTGGCCGTCGCTGTGGCGTACCAGGTCGGTGCCGTGAAAGATCACCAGCGGCCGATCCGGGGGCGGGGTATCGTCGGCGGCGGGAAACAGGAAGCTCGGGTGGGTATAGATCAGCTCGGGCGGCAGCAACCCTTCACGCAGGATGCGGCGTTCGCCGTAGATGTCTTCCACCAGCGCTTCGAGCAGCCGGCTGCGCTGCTTCAGTCCCTGCTCCAGCTGTTCCCATTCCTCGGTACCGAGCACGAAGGGCAGGCAGTCGAGCTGCCAGGAGCGCAGCCGGCCCGGGTCGTCCTCGTAGGTGTTGAAGGTGACCCCGTTTTCATGCAGCAGGTTCTGCGCCTCTTCGCAGCGGCCGAGCAGGGCCTGGGTGCCGAGCTGGCTCAGTTCGTCCAGCACCGGTTGCCAGCGGGCATGGATCCGCTGTCGGCCGGTCAGCAGTTCGTCGTGGCCGGGTGCCCCGGACTGCAGCAGCTTGCCGGCATAGTTGGCCAGCAGCGTCTGCAGCTCGGCACTGAAATGGTTGGGATCGAGCATGGTGGTTACCGGGTGAAGGCCGACCGCACCGGCTCTCCGGTGCGGTCGGCGCGGTTGCGCTTATGCGGGCATTATAGACTGGCATCGCCGGCGGATCTGTAGTGGCGGCGCAGATCCAGGGTATGGGGGTATTCGCCGGCCGGGGTTTCCGGCGGTATCGCCACCGGCCCCTGGCTGTGGCCCATGGCCCAGAAGCGGGCCAGGCGCCGGGCCTCGGCCTCGTTGGCGTTGACCGGAAAACGCTGGTAGTTGCGCCCGGCCGGGTGAGCCACGTGGTAGGTGCAGCCGCCGAGGGAGCGCTGGTTCCAGCTGTCGATCAGGTCGAACACCAGCGGCGCCTGCACCGGGATCAGCGGGTGCAGCGCCGAGGACGGTTGCCAGGCCCGGTAGCGCACCCCCGCCACCGCCTCGCCGTTGACCCCGGTGGGGACGAGCGGCACCCGCCGGCCGTTGCAGGTGAGCACGTGACGGGCCGGGTTGTAGCCGGACAGCTTCACCTGTAGTCGCTCCACCGAGGAGTCCACGTAGCGGGTGGTGCCACTGCCGCTCACTTCCTCGCCCAGCACATGCCAGGGCTCGATGGCCTGGCGCAGCTCCAGCTGCACCTGGTCGTAGCACACCTGGCCGTAGTGGGGAAAGCGGAATTCCAGGAAGGGGGAGAACCACTCGGGGTTGAAGTCGGTGCCGTGGCGGCGCAGATCGGTGAGCACGTCGAGCAGGTCGGCCCACAGGTAATGGGGCAGCAGCCAGCGGTCGTGCAGCGCCGTGCCCCAGCGCACCAGCGGCCGGCGATAGGGCTCGGCGGCGAAGCGGGCCACCAGGGCACGGATCAGCAGTTGCTGCATCAGGCTCATGCGGGCATGGGGCGGCATCTCGAAGGCGCGCATCTCCACCAGCCCCAGCCGGCCGGTGGGGCTGTCCGGGGAGTAGAGCTTGTCGATGCAGAACTCGGCCCGGTGGGTGTTGCCGGTGATGTCGGTGAGCAGGTTGCGCAGCAGCCGGTCCACCATCCAGGGTTGGGGCACCTCGCCCACCGGCATCTGCTGCAGGGCGATCTCCAGCTCGTACAGCGCCTCGTGGCGGGCTTCGTCGATGCGCGGCGCCTGGCTGGTGGGCCCCATGAACAGGCCGCTGAACAGATAGGACAGGCTGGGGTGGTGCTGCCAGTAGCCGAGCAGGCTGGCCAGCAGATCCGGCCGGCGCAGGAAGGGCGAATCCGCCGGCGTCTCTCCCCCCAGGGTGATGTGGTTGCCGCCGCCGGTGCCGGTGTGGCGGCCGTCGAGCATGAACTTCTCGGTGCCCAGGCGCGACAGGCGGGCCTCTTCGTACAGGATTTCGGTGTTGCGCACCAGCTCGGGCCAGCTTTTGGCGGGCATGATGTTCACCTCGATCACGCCCGGGTCCGGGGTGATCATGAACTGCTCCAGGCGCGGATCCGCCGGCGGCGCGTAGCCCTCGATACACACCGGCAGCTCCAGGGCGGCGGCGGTCTGCTCCACGGCGGCCAGGAGCGCCAGGTAATCCTCCAGCCGGGGCAGGGGCGGCATGAACAGGAACAGCTTGCCCTCGCGCGGCTCCAGGCACAGGGCGGTGTGGATGGTGCCGTTGTTCTGCTCGGCCTGCTGCTCCTGCCACTGCTGGCCCGGTGCCGGCTGGTGGTGGCCGCCCGACTCGAACCGGTGCTGCCAGGCGCTGTAGCGGCTGGCCACCTCACCGTGCAGGTCGGGCAGCGGCGGCCTCGATTCGAACAGGCTGGCCGGCTGGGGCTGGTCCTCGCGCCCGGCCATGGGCAGGGACGACAGCGGCAGGCGCAGTCCCATGGGGGAGTCGCCGGGGATCAGGAACAGCGACTCGCGGCGCACCGGCCAGGGCCCGGTGCGCCAGCGTTGCCCGCTCTGCTCGCGCAGCAGCGGCAGGGCGAAGCCGGTGATGTCGTCGAGTCCCCGCTCCAGCAGCCGGGCCAGGCGCCGGCGGTTGTCCTCGTCCTTGAGGTTCTCGCCGCGCAGATCCACATCCACCGGTTGGCGCTGTTCCAGCCAGAGGTAGTAGTAGGCGTCTTCGAAGCAGGGGATCAGCCACTTGTCGGCGATGCCGAGGCGCTTGACCAGGGCCTGGCCGAACAGCCGGGCGTGCTCGGGGGTGACGGCATAGTGTTTGCCGATGTCCGCCAGCCAGCGGTCGTCCCGCCACACCGGCTGGCCGTCCTTGCGCCAGTAGCAGGCCAGGGCCCAACGGGGCAAGGGCTCGCCCGGATACCACTTGCCCTGCTGGTAGTGCACCAGGCTGCCGGGGGCGAAGTGGGGCCGCAGCCGGTGCAGCAGTCCTTCCGCCAGTCGGCGCTTGGTGGGGCCCTGGGCGGCGGTGTTCCACTCCGGGCCGTCCATGTCGTCGATGGACACGAAGGTAGGCTCGCCGCCCATGGTCAGGCGCAGATCCTGCTGTTGCAGCCGCTGGTCCACCTGCTCGCCCAGGGCGAGGATGGCTTGCCACTGCTCGTCGCTGTAGGGCCTGGTGACCCGCGGATCCTCGTGGATGCGGGTCAGCTGCATATCGAAACCGAAGGTCACCTCGCACTCGTCGGTAAAGCCGGTGATGGGGGCGGCGCTGGCGGGTTCGGGCGTGGCGGCCAGGGGCAGGTGGCCCTCGCCGGCGAACAGGCCGGAAGTGGGGTCCAGCCCTACCCAGCCGGCACCGGGAAGGTAGACCTCGGTCCAGGCGTGCAGATCGGAAAAGTCGGCCTCGGTGCCGGAAGGGCCGTCGAGGGCCTTGACGTCGGCGGTGAGCTGGATGAGATAGCCGGACACGAAACGGGCCGCCAGCCCCAGCCGGCGCAGGATCTGCACCAGCAGCCAGGCCGAATCCCGGCAGGATCCCCGGCGTTTTTCCAGGGTTTCTTCCGGGCTCTGTACCCCCGGCTCCATGCGGATGTTGTAGTCGATGTCCCGCTGCAGGCGCTGGTTGAGCGCCACCAGGAAGTCGACCACCGGGCTGGGGCGGGGGGCCACCTCGCTCAGCCAGGCGCCGAGCCGGGGACCGGCCTCTTCCAGCTCCAGGTAGGGGGCCAGTTCCTTTTTCAATGCGTCGGAATACTCGAAGGGGAAGTCCTTGGCGTAGTCTTCCACGAAGAAGTCGAAGGGGTTGATCACCGTTTGCGGCGCGATCAGCTCCACCTCCACCTGCAGGTGGGAGATCTTTTCCGGAAATACCAGCCGGGCCAGGTAATTGCCGAAAGGATCCTGTTGCCAGTTGATGAAATGTTCGCCGCCCGACACCCTGAGTGAATAGGCGTCCACCGGCGTCCGGCAGTGGGGAGCCGGGCGCAGCCGGATCAGGTGGGGAGACAGCGAAACCGGCTTGTCGAAGTCGTAACGGGTAACATGTCTGAGTGCAACGCGAATGGTCATGGGCGGATCCCGGCAGGTTGAGGTCAAGGCGATGGCTACGTCTGCTGCAGGCATAAGCATAGCAATAGCTATGCCATCGCAGGCGAGCTCTCTGTTCGCGTGGCAGTCTGTTAACAGCACTAAAACATCAGTGATATCAACACCATAAAATGCACACTTATGGTGCGTGGCTGCAGCGCAAAAAGCGCCGCCGTGGTGCGGGCGGAGAGGGCCGATCATGGCTTTGGTTCTATAATTGGGGCTTGGTACAGCGATTGCAGAGTGCGGTGACGGGCCTTCCGTTTTCATCAGTACCGGGAATCACGCTTATGAGCAAAGTGAACTGGCAGAACTACGCGTGCAATGGGTTTTATGACGAATTGATCGCCGGGCGGGGCCTGCCGCGGGCCGAAGCCAGAATGTTGTGTGAGTACCTGGCTCAGCTGGAGTCCGATGACCTTGCCGAGCTCAAGGCCGCCGCCGAGGTGGCCATCCAGGCGATGGGCATCACCTTCACCGTCTACACCGAAGGCAACATGATCGACCGGGCCTGGCCCTTCGACATAGTGCCGCGCATCATACCGCTGCAGGAGTGGCAGAAGACCGCCGCCGGCCTGAAACAGCGGGTGCGGGCACTCAATCTCTTTATCGACGATCTCTATCACGAGCAGCGCATCGTCAAGGAGGGAATACTGCCCGCCGAGGTGCTGGCCCAGTCGGTCAACTTCCGGCCCCAGTGCGTGGGGGTGACGCCGCCGCACCGGGTGTGGGCCCATATCTGCGGCTCGGATCTGGTGCGCGACAAGGACGGTACCCTCTATGTACTGGAAGACAACCTGCGGGTGCCATCGGGGGTGTCCTACATGCTGGAAAACCGCAACGTCACCAAGCGGGTGCTGCCGGAGCTGTTCGCCACCGGTCGTATCCAGCCGCTCGACGACTATCCGGCCCAGCTCTACGACATGCTGGCCGGCATGTCGCCCCGGCCGGGGGAGGAGCCGCAGATCGTGGTGCTGACCCCGGGCATCTACAACGCCGCCTACTTCGAGCATTCCTACCTGGCCCAGCAGATGGGGGTTGAGCTGGTGGAAGGGCCGGATCTGGTGGTGCAGGACGACGACTGCGTGTACATGCGCACCGTGGACGGCCTGCGGCGGGTGGACGTGATCTATCGCCGCATCGACGACATGTTCCTCGACCCGGAAGCCTTCAACCCGGACTCCATGCTGGGCGTGCCCGGCCTGATGCGGGCCTGGCGCCGGGGCAAGGTGGCGCTGGCCAACGCCCCCGGCGCCGGGGTGGCGGACGACAAGGTGATCTATGCCTTCGTGCCGGAGATCATCCGTTTCTATCTGAGCGAGGAGCCCCTGCTGCCCAATGTGCCCAGCTATTTGTGCATGTTCGAGCAGGATCGCGCCCACGTGCTGGCCAACCTCGACAAGCTGGTGGTCAAGCCCGCCAATGAGTCCGGCGGTTACGGCATGCTGGTGGGGCCACACGCCACGGCGGCGGAGCGGGCCCGCTTCGCGGATCTGATCAAGGCCAACCCGCGCAACTACATGGCCCAACCGACGCTGGCGCTGTCGACCTCACCCACCCTGTGCGAGCAGGGCATGGAGCCGCGCCACGTGGATTTGCGGCCCTTCATCCTGTCGGGCGAAGACACCTATGTCACCATGGGCGGCCTGACCCGGGTGGCGCTGACCAAGGGCTCGCTGGTGGTCAATTCCTCCCAGGGTGGGGGTAGCAAGGACACCTGGATAGTGGATGTGGGAGGGAACTGATCATGTTGTCGAGAGTCGCTGAAAACATTTACTGGCTGGCCCGCTATCTGGAACGGGCCGAGGACACGGCGCGCCTGATCAGCGTCAACAGTCACCTGTTGCTGGACTTTCCCCAGGCGACCAGCCTGGGCTGGTCGTCGCTGGTGACCATCACCGGCAGCGACGAGCTGTTCAACCGGCACTACCGGGAGCACGACGAGGTCAGCGTGCTGAGTTTCCTGTGCATGGACCGGCGCTATTCCGGCTCCATACTGTCGTCGCTGGCGGCGGCGCGGGAAAACCTGCGCACCACCCGGGACGTGATGCCGCGCAGCATCTGGGAAGAGGTGAACCAGCTCCACCTGAACGTGGTCAGGCAGGCGGAGCGGGGACTGAGCCCGCGCCAGCGCGATGCCTTCCTCGGCCAGGTGATCCGCAGCTGCGAAACCGTCAACGGCATCATCGCCGGTACCCTCAGCCATACCCAGGTGCGTACCTTCTTGAGCCTGGGCCGGCAGCTGGAACGGGCCGACATGACCACCCGCATCATCGACGTGCGCTCGGCCAACCTGCTGCCGCGCAGCGCCGAGGATCTCAAGCCGTTCGAAACCCTGCAGTGGATGAGCGTGCTCAAGTCCCTGAGCGGTCACCAGATGTATCGCCAGCAGGTGCGGCTGGCGGTGCGCGGGCCCGACGTGCTGCGTTTCCTGCTGCAGGACGAGTCCTTTCCCAGGGCGGTGGTCTGTTGCATCGGCCAGCTGTCGCGGGAGCTGGCCCCCCTGCCGCGGCACCGGCCGGCGCTGGCGGCGGCGGAGCGCTGCCTGCAGCTGCTCACCGGTGCCTGCATCGACAAGCTGGCGCGCCAGCCGGATCGGCTGCACGATTTTATCGACGAGGTACAGATTGCCGTCAATGAGCTGCATGCGGAAATTTGTCTCAGCTGGTTCGCGCCCTTTGCCACCGGGCTTGCGGAGGAACGACAGGGGCAGCATCAGCGGCAGCAGGGCTGAACGCCGTGCCCGGCACAATATAGACTTAATCTATATTGTGCCGGTAAAAATCGATTTCATTTCTATATTCGGCCGCCGCTATCATGGTCTGGAATGGGTACCCATTGTTGATTCAGGAGGCGGTAATGGAAACGAGACAACTGGCGGTGGCGTTGCTGGACGCGCTGGGCGGCAGGCACAACCTGACGCGGCTGCGCTACTGCGCCAGCCGTGTCCGGCTCGCGCTGCGCGACGAGGCCCTGCTCGACCGGGAGAAGATTGCCCGACTCGGCGAGATCCGCGCCCTGGTGGCGGGCGCCGGTGGCGAGCATCAGCTGGTGCTGGGGCCGGGCAAGGCCAGGCCGCTCTACCAGCAACTGGTGGCGGCAGGCGGGCTGGAGCGGCTGGTGGCCGAAGACAGGTAAGCGAAGGGGCCGGCATGGCCCCTTGTTATTCCAGCAGATGGCGGTTCTGCTCCATATGCCGGCGCATCAGGGTCAGGACCGCCATGATATGGGGATCTTCGACTTTTTCCCGCATCAGGTAAATGCCGACCATGTTGTCGCGCTGAGGCTCCTTCAGGTTGAGCGGACGTACGTCGAAGCGGGCGAAGTAGCTGCCCATGCAACTGGGGAACACCAGTATGCTGTTGGTGGCGGCCAGCATGTCGATGGCGGTCACGATGGAATTGGTGGAATAGTGGATCCGCTCGGTGACGTGCAGCTGCAGCCGTTCCCGCTGCTTGGGCTGCATGTCCTCCATCACATTCTGGTAACGGGGCTCGTCGGGGGTGAGCTCGAGGTAGGGAAAGTGCTGCAGCTCGTCCTGATGCACCACGCGCCCGAGCAACGGGTGGCCGGTGCGCACATAGCAGGCATCGGTCGAACTCAGCAGCGGCAGGAAGCTGACCCCGGCCCTAGGGTTGAGCCCCTGGATCTCGTGGCCGATAAAGAGATCGATATCGCCGCTCAGCAATAAATCCATCAGCCGCAGGTGGTTACCCAGATCGACGTGGATATTGGCGGTGGGGTGCTGGCGCCGGTGCTGCTCGAAGGTCTCCCGCAGGAACATGTGCCACCAGGCGTGCCCCGTTCCTATCTTCAGACTGCGCTCCTGGCGCTCCTTCAGAAAGTCCATCTTGATCAGGGTGTTGTCGTAGATGCGCTGCATCATCCGCGCCTGCTCCAACAGCAGCTCGCCGTATTCGGTGAGGCGGACCCCACTGGAACTGCGGATCAGCAGCTGCACCCCCAGGTTTTCCTCCAGCTTCTTCATGTTGTGGGTCAGGGTCGGCTGGCTCAGGCACAGCTTGTTGGCCGCCTGGCTCACATTCTTGAAGGTGGCCACCTCGATAAACTGGCGCAATAGTTTGTCCACGGTATTTCCTTGTCAGGGATAGATGGTTTCTATCGCAGAGCTTAAATAACTGGCGCCTGTTGCGCCAGCCCGGCGGGAATTCGTGCCGGTCGCCGTGTGCGAGTCCGTGTGCCACCCCGTCTGCCGGGGAAGGGACTTGCGGGGTGATCACATTTTTGATCCCGGCGCTTAACATGGAAGCCGCATTAAGTGTGACGAAGATCACTCGCCTGGTTTTCATTATAGGTTTTATCTATGACGGACAGGTAATAAAGCATTTCAATTTATGGTACTGCCTCTTCTAGGATGAACACAGCTAACGTTAAGGGTGGTGGATGCCACCGATACCCTCCTATCAGGAAGACGAGAGGTCAAGATGAAAGTACGTACGCTCAGCATGGTGGCGGCCCTGGTGGCCGCATCCCTGAATGTGGCCAAGGCCGACACCCTGCGCATGGAATGCGCCCCCACCGGCGCCGGTAAGGAATTCTGCGATTACGTGAAGGATCGCTTCGAGACGCAGACCGGCCATACCCTGGAATTTATCGAATTTCCCCCTTCCTCCGATGAAAAGCTGGGCCTGTTCCAGCAGCTGTTCGCCGCCCGCGATGCCGACGCCGTGGATCTGTTCCAGGCCGACACCGTCTGGGTGGGCCTGCTCGATCGCCATACCCTGGATCTGACCGACCATGTGGCGGAGCTCGAAGCCGACTTCTTCCCCGGTGCCTGGCAGAACAACATCGTCAACGGCCGGGTCAAGGCGGTGCCGGCCTTCCTCGACGCCGGCGCCCTCTACTACCGCCAGGATCTGCTGGAAAAATACGGCGAGCAGCCGCCCGCCAGTTGGGAAGAGCTGACCCGTATCGCCACCCGCATCCAGGAAGGGGAGCGGGCCGCCGGCCAGCGCAACTTCTGGGGCCTGGTGTTCCAGGGCAAGTCCTACGAGGGGCTGACCTGCAACGCCCTGGAGTGGGTCGCCTCCTCCGGCGGCGGCGCCTTCGTCGACGCCGAGGGCCAGGTCACCATCGACAATCCGCAGGCCGCCCGGGCACTGGATCTGGCCGCCGGCTGGGTCGGCACCATAGCGCCCCAGGGCGCCCTCGGCTACATGGAGGAGGAAGCCCGCGCCGTGTTCCAGAACGGTGGCGCCCTGTTCATGCGCAACTGGCCCTACGCCTATGTGCTGGCCCAGGCCGACAACAGCCCGGTCAAGGGCAAGGTGGGGGTGATGCCGCTGCCGAGCGGGGCCGACGGCGAGTCGGTGGCCACCCTGGGCGGCTGGCAGTGGTCGGTGAGCGCCTACAGCAAGAACCCCGAGGCGGCGGTGGCCCTGCTGAAAATCGTGAGCGACGCCGAGGCCCAGAAGATGGCGCTCAGGCTGGTGGGCGTGGCTCCCTCGCGCGTGGCGCTGTACGAGGATCCGGAGGTGCTGGCCATGGCGCCCTATCTCGCCGAGTTCAGGGACATCTTCGCCAATGCCCTGCCGCGTCCGGCCACCCAGACCAGGAGCCAGTACGCCCGGGTGTCCAACGCCATCTACAACGCCACCTACAACGTGCTGAGCGGGCGCAGCAGCGGCGAAGAAGCGGTGTCGGATCTGCAGAGCCGGCTGGAACGCATCAAGGGGAAAGATTGGCGCTAGGTCCGTGCCCTTGGCCGCCCGTCGCCGGGTGGTCCTTCTTTCCCACGCCGATCTGAATTGCATGGAGTAACCCATGGATCACTACACCAAGACCCTGACCCCGGCCCAGCGCGCCAAGGCGACGGCAAATGCGGCGGTGTCCGGCCTGGCGGGGCGGCGCAAGCTCAACCACCAGCAACGGCGCGCCCGCGTCGCCTGGCTGCTGGTGGCCCCGGCGCTGCTGCTGCTGGCGGCGGTGGCCGGCTGGCCGCTGCTGCGCACCCTGTTTTACAGCCTGACCGATGCCGCCCTGGATGCGCCGGGCGAGTACAACTTCGTCGGCCTGGCCAACTACCTGGAGCTGACCGACAGCGGCGCCTACGGCGTGCTGGCCGATCCCCTGTGGTGGCAGGCGGTGGGCAATACCCTCTGGTTCAGCGCCGTGTCGGTGTCGCTCGAACTGGTACTCGGCATGCTGCTGGCGCTGCTGATGAACCAGACCTTCCGCGGCCAGGGCCTGGTGCGCACCGCCATCCTGGTGCCCTGGGCCATTCCCACCATCGTCACCGCCAAGATGTGGGGCTGGATGTTCCACGACCAGTTCGGGGTGGTGAACGATCTGCTGCTGCGCGCCGGCCTGATCGACCAGCCCCTGGCCTGGATAGCGAGCCCGTCGCTGTCGATGTGGGCGGTGGTGCTGGCGGACGTGTGGAAGACCACCCCCTTTATGGCGCTGATGCTGCTGGCCGCGCTGCAGCTGATCCCCAAGGACTTGTATGAGGCGGCCCGGGTCGACGGCGCCAACGCCTGGCAGCGCTTCTGGCGCATCACCCTGCCGCTGATCATGCCGGCGCTGATCGTGGCGCTGATCTTCCGGGTGATGGACGCGCTCAGGGTATTCGACCTCATCTATGTGCTCACCTCCAACAGCGAGGCCACCATTTCCATCTCCGGCTACGCCCGGGACCAGATGGTGAGCTACCAGGAGATGGGCTTCGGCTCCGCCGCCTCGGTACTGGTGTTCATGATGGTGGCCGGCATCGCCGCCTGCTTCCTTTACGCGGGCCGTTTCAACGACAAGGAGAACAAGGCATGAAGCTCAGCCGTCAGCAACGGGAATGGGGCCACAAGGGCCTGATCTACGCCGGTGCCGCCCTGGCCGGCCTGATCTGCGTCTTCCCCTTCTATTATGCGGTGCTCACCTCGCTGCGCACCGGCCAGGAGTTGTTCCTGACCAACTACCTGCCCTCGGGCTTCCACTGGGACAACTACATCGGCGCCCTGGTGGACAACGGCATCGCCCGCAGCCTGCTGAACTCGGTGCTGGTGGCCACCGTCACCGTGGGGCTCTGCCTGCTGGTGTCGATCACCGCCGCCTTCGCCCTGGCGCGGATCTCCTTCCGCGGGCGCAAGTATCTGCTGTTCACCATACTGTGCGTGTCCATGTTCCCCCAGGTGGCGGTGCTGTCGGGCATGTTCGAGCTGGTGCGCTTTATGGGGCTGTACGACTCATTGGGCGCCCTGGTGTTGTCCTACACCACCTTCTCGCTGCCCTTCACCGTCTGGGTGCTGACCACCTTTATGAAGTCGATGCCGGTGGAGCTGGAAGAGGCGGCCATCGTTGACGGGGCCAGCACCTGGGTGATCATCAGCCGCATCTTCGCGCCCATCATGGGGCCCTCGCTGGTCACCACCGGCCTGCTGGCCTTTATCGGTGCCTGGAACGAGTTCATGTTCGCGCTCACCTTCGTGATCTCGAGCGGCAAGCGCACCGTGCCGGTGGCCATCGGCATGTTCCAGGGCGCCTCCCAGTACGAACTGCCCTGGGGCAGCATCATGGCCGCCTCGGTGGTGGTGACGCTGCCGATCATCGTGCTGGTACTGATTTTCCAGAAACGCATCGTCAGCGGCCTGACCAGCGGTGCGGTCAAGGGTTGATCCCACTTAACAACAGTGTCTGAACAAGGAGAAAACGAATGGCTACAAAAATCGTCCTGATCGGCGCCGGCAGCGCCCAGTTCGGCTACGGCACCCTGGGTGACATCTTCCAGAGCACCACCCTGGCCGGCAGCGAAATCGTGCTGCACGACATCAACCCCCGCGCCCTGGCGGCCACCGAGCAGACCGCCCGCGACTTTCTCGCCGCCCGGGACCTGCCTTTTACCGTCAGCGCCACCGTGGACCGCAAGGCCGCGCTCCGGGGCGCCGACTTCGTGATCATCTCCATCGAGGTGGGCGATCGCTTCGCGCTCTGGGACCAGGACTGGCAAATTCCCCAGCAATACGGCATCCAGCAGGTCTACGGCGAGAACGGCGGCCCCGGCGGCCTGTTCCACTCCCTGCGCATTATCCCGCCGATCCTGGAGATCTGCGCCGATATCGCCGACATCTGCCCCGATGCCTGGACCTTCAACTACTCCAACCCCATGAGCCGGATCTGCACCACGGTGCACCGCCGCTTTCCCGGGCTCAACTTCGTCGGCATGTGCCACGAAATCGCCTCCCTGGAGCGCTACCTGCCGGAAATGCTGGACACCCCCTTCAGCAACCTGGCGCTGCGCGCCGGCGGCCTCAACCACTTCAGCGTGCTGCTCGAGGCCAGCTACCGGGACAGCGGCAAGGACGCCTACGCCGACATCCGCGCCAGGGCGCCGGGCTACTTCGGGAAATTGCCGGGCTACAGCGACATCCTGGAATACACCCGCACCCACGGCAAGCTGGTGGACACCGAGGGCAGCACCGAGCGCGATGCCCTGGGCGGCGCCGACAGCGCCTACCCCTGGGCCGATCGCACCCTGTTCAGGGAAATCCTCGAGAAGTTCCACCACCTGCCGATCACCGGCGACAGCCACTTCGGCGAGTACATCCGCTGGGCCCATGAGGTGAGCGACCATCGCGGCATCCTCGACTTCTACACCTTCTACCGCAACTACCTGGGCCAGGTGGAGCCGGTGATCGAGCTCAAGCTCAAGGAGCGGGTGGTGCCCATCATGGAAGGCATGCTCACCGACGCCGGCTACGAGGAAGGGGCGGTCAACATCCCCAACCAGGGCTTTATCCGCCAGTTGCCCGAGTTCATGGCGGTGGAAGTGCCGGCCATCATCGACCGCAAGGGCGTGCACGGCATCCGGCTCGACATGCCGGCCGGGGTGGCGGGGCTGCTCTGCAACCAGGTGGCGGTGCACGACCTCACCGCCGAGGCGGTGCTGCAGGGCTCGCGGGATCTGGTGATCCAGGCGCTCTTGGTGGATTCGGTCAACGACAAGTGCCGCCGTATCCCGGAAATGGTGGACCTGATGATCGACCGCCAGCGGCCCTATCTGGACTACCTCAAGTAAGGCAGGGGCGGGGGCTACCACTTCAGATAGCGGAATCTCGAAGAGGACAAGGGGGGCTGCTCCCTAAAGCTCAGTATCGTCTGTTGGCGCTACCATCAGACCACAGCGGGGCCTGGAAGAGGCAACAGGGATTGCCTACACCGACCGTCACATGCCAGGGATGGCATGTGCCGAGCGCCACAGGGACGTGCTTGCAGCGTGTCGGTGGAGGTGGCCCTGTTGACTCTTCGATGAGCCGTTACAGACAAGCTTTACAAAGATCGTAAACGGATTATCAAAAACAGGATGTAACAACATGGCGCAATTAACACTGGAAAAACTGCAAAAACGCTACGGCAAATCGGCCGAGGTGATCAAGTCGCTGGACTTGCAGATCAACAGCGGCGAGTTCGTGGTGTTCGTCGGCCCCTCGGGCTGCGGCAAGTCCACCCTGCTCAGGATGATAGCGGGGCTGGAGGAAATCAGTGGCGGCAGCATGTATATCGACGGCCAGTACGTCAACGACGACACCCCCGCCGAGCGCGGCATCGGCATGGTGTTCCAGTCCTACGCCCTCTACCCGCACATGAGCGTGTACCAGAACATGGCCTTCGCCCTCGAGCTGGCCGGTCACCCCAAGCAGGAGATAGACCAGAAGGTGCGCGACTCGGCCCGCATCCTGCAGCTCGAGCCCCTGCTGGAGCGCAAGCCCAAGGACCTGTCCGGCGGCCAGCGCCAGCGGGTGGCCATCGGCCGCGCCATCGTGCGCGAGCCCAAGCTGTTCCTGTTCGACGAGCCCCTGTCCAACCTGGACGCCTCGCTGCGGGTGCAGATGCGCATGGAAATCGCCACCCTGCACCAGCGGCTGGGCTCCACCATCATCTACGTGACCCACGACCAGGTGGAGGCCATGACCCTGGCCGACCGCATCGTGGTGCTGAGCAAGGGCAACATCGAGCAGGTGGGCACCCCGCTCGAGCTCTACGACCACCCGGCCAACGAATTCGTGGCCCAGTTCATCGGCTCGCCCAAGATGAACCTGATCCCCGCCATCCTCAAGCGCGCCGGGGACGAGCAGAGCCTGGTCGAGCTCGACAACGGCAAGGAGCTGCTGCTGCCCATCGCCACCACGGCCGAGGCCGAAGGCCAGAGCGTCAACCTCGGCATCCGCCCCGAGCACGTCCAGTGGGGCGAGCAGGCCGAGTGCGAATACCAGGGGGAGGTGATGTTCGTCGAGCACATGGGCAACGAGACCTACCTCTACCTCGACAACGGCAACGCCGGCGAGCCCTGGGTGGTGCGCAATGCCGAGCGTTCGCCCATCGAGGCAGGGACCCTGGTCGGCATCCGCCTGCCGGTGGCCTGCTGTTACCTGTTCGACCGCGAGGGCCGGGCCTTCCAGCGCCTGCTGCCCACCGCCCAGCATTAATTTCTTTCACTTTTTGAGACAGAGCCGGACATGAACCCAGCAACAGACAAAAAATGGTGGCACGACGCCGTGGTCTACCAGATCTACCCGCGCAGCTTTATGGACGCCAACGGCGACGGCATCGGCGATCTGGCGGGCATCATCCAGCGGCTCGACTACCTGCAGCGGCTCGGCGTCAACGTTATCTGGCTGTCGCCGGTGTTCAGCTCGCCGATGGACGACAACGGCTACGATATTTCCGACTATCAGGACATCGCCCCCGAGTTCGGCACCCTGGCCGAGATGGAGCAACTGATCGCCGAGGCCGGCAAGCGGAATATCCGCATCCTGATGGATCTGGTGGTCAACCACACCAGCGACGAGCATCCCTGGTTTGTCGAGGCGCGCCGCTCCCTCGACAACCCCTACCGGGACTTCTACATCTGGCGCCAGCCGGCGGCGGACGGCGGCCCGCCCAACGACTTCCGCTCCTACTTCGGCGGCAGCGGCTGGCAATACGACGCGGCGACCGGAGAGTACTACTTCCACCAGTTTTCCAGGAAGCAGCCGGATCTGAACTGGGAAAACCCCCGGGTGCAGGCCGAGGTGCACAAGATGATGAACTGGTGGCTGGACAAGGGCATCGGCGGCTTTCGCATGGACGTGATCGATCTTATCGGCAAGGAAGTGGACGCCCAGATCATGACCAACGGCGCCCGCCTGCACCCGCTGCTGCAGGAGATGAACAAGGCCACCTTCGGCGGGCGCGACCTGCTCACCGTGGGCGAAACCTGGAGCGCCACCCCCGAGATAG
This sequence comes from Zobellella endophytica, assembly GCF_003012775.1. Taxonomy (GTDB): domain Bacteria; phylum Pseudomonadota; class Gammaproteobacteria; order Enterobacterales; family Aeromonadaceae; genus Oceanimonas; species Oceanimonas endophytica. Next base: position 327,593 of record NZ_PXYG01000001.1, read on the forward strand.
CAAAGCTCTACTCGGATCCGGCGCGGCAAGAACTGTCCATGGTGTTCCAGTTCGAGCACATCACCCAGACCTGGGACGACGAAGAAGGCAAGTGGCGCAGCCGGCCCTTCAGCCTGGCGGCGTTCAAGGCCATCACCGACAAGTGGCAGCTGGGCCTGGCCGACAGCGGCTGGAACTCCCTGTTCTGGAACAACCATGACCTGCCCCGGGCGGTGTCCAAGTTCGGCGACCCGGGGCGCTACCGGGTCGAGTCCGCCAAGATGCTGGCCACCGCCCTGCATGGCCTCAAGGGCACGCCCTATGTCTACCAGGGCGAGGAGATCGGCATGACCAACGTGCGCTTCGAGCGCATCGACCAGTACCGGGACATCGAGAGCCTCAACCTGTACCGGGAGCGCACCGCCGCCGGCGTGCCCCACGAGCAGATGCTGGCCGGTATCCACGCCAACGGCCGGGACAACGCCCGCACCCCCATGCAGTGGAACGGCGAGGCCAACGCCGGCTTTACCCGGGGGGCGCCCTGGATTGAGGTCAACCCCAACCACGACCGGATCAACATGGCCGCCGCCCTGGACGACCCGGACTCCGTCTTCTACCACTATCAGCGGCTGATCCACCTGCGCAAGGCCCATCCGGTGCTGGTGTACGGCGACTACCAGCCGCTGCTGAGCGAGCATCCGCGGGTGTTCGCCTACCAGCGCCGGCTCGGCGGCCAGCGGCTGCTGGTGCTGTGCAACTTCTTCGCCGGCCGCGCCAGCCTGACCCTGCCCGCCGGGCTGCAGCAGCCGGCGGGAGAAGTGTTGGTCAGCAACTACGCCCCCCGCGACCACTGGCGCGGCGAACTGGAGCTGCAGCCCTATGAGGCCTTTATGGTGCTACTGGACGAGACGGCCGGCTGAGGCTTGGCCTGTTGCCGTGCAATAGAGAAGCGGCAACAGGGCCACCTCCGCCGACACGCTTCGGGACGTGACACTCATTGTTTCAGCCTGCTGCGAACATTCACCGGATGTTCGGTCAGGCTGAAACAGTTCGTCACGGCGAGCAAGCTCGCCCCCTGTACGCTCGGCACATGCCATCTGACCGCCAGGGATGGCGGGAATGCCGAAAATGCAGGAGCAATTTTCGGCCCTGGCATGTGACGGTCGGCGGAGGCGATCCCTGTTGCCTCTTTCAAGCCCCGCCGCCGTCTGCTGGTGTTGCCAGCAGCGCCACCGGTGCATGGAGGAGGACAAAGGGTGCTGCTCAGCCGACCTTCTGTTTCAGGGATGAAACAGAGAGCGTACAGGGAGGTATTCACAGCGTGTCTGCTGGGTAGTGCCCTTTGGCCGAGCGTCCGCACTCCATCAAGGATCAACACAGACCGATTTTCTATCCCGGCGGCGCTGTGCCGCCCCTGATAACAAGGACAATGCCATGACCACAACAACAAGCGGCCGGCTGCAGCGCAGCTGGTGGAAGGAAGCTGTTGCCTACCAGATCTACCCGCGCAGCTTTATGGACGCCAACGGCGACGGTATCGGCGATCTGAACGGCATCATCATGAAGCTGGATTACCTGCAGGAGCTGGGGGTGGACGTGCTCTGGCTCTGCCCCATGTACAAGTCGCCCAACGACGACAACGGCTACGACATCAGCGACTACCAGGACATCATGGCCGAATTCGGCACCCTGGCCGACTTCGACCGGCTGCTGGCCGAGGTGCATGCCCGGGGCATGAAGCTGATCATCGACCTGGTGGTCAACCACACCAGCGACGAACACCCCTGGTTCCTCGAATCCCGCTCCTCCAAAGACAACCCCAAGCGCGACTGGTATGTGTGGCGCGACGGCAAGCACGGCGCCGAGCCCAACAACTGGGAGAGTATCTTCAAGGGGCCGGCCTGGCGGCGCGACGAACAGACCGGCCAGTATTTCCTGCACCTGTTCTCGAGCCGCCAGCCGGATCTGAACTGGGAAAACCCCGAGGTGCGCGGCGCGGTGTACGACATGATGCGCTGGTGGCTGGACAAGGGCATCGACGGCTTTCGTATCGACGCCATCAGCCACATGAAGAAAGTACCGGGGCTGCCCGATCTGCCCAACCCGCAAGGGCTGCGCTGCGTGCCTTCCTTCGACGGCCACCTCAACGTCGAGGGCCTGCTCGACTATGTGGACGACATGTGCCGTAACACCTTCCGCCATTACGACATCATGACGGTGGGCGAGGCCAACGGGGTGTCGGCGGAGCAGGCCCTCGACTGGCTGGGCGAGAAGAACGGGCGGCTCAACATGATCTTCCAGTTCGAGCACGTCAAGCTGTGGGAGAGCAGCAACAGCGAGCCGCTGGACGTCAATGCCCTCAAGGCCATCTTCAGCCGCTGGCAGACCGTGCTGGAGGGTCGGGGCTGGAACGCGCTCTACGTGGAGAACCACGATATCCCGCGCATCGTCTCCAAGTGGGGGGATACCCGGGGCTACTGGCGGGAAAGCGCCACCGCCATCGCCGCCATGTACTTCCTGATGCAGGGCACGCCCTTTATCTACCAGGGCCAGGAAATCGGCATGACCAACACCCGCTTCGACAGCCTGGCCGACTTCGACGATGTTTCGGCCAAAAACCAGTACGCCGAACTGCAGCGCCAGGGCTGGGCCGAATCCGACATACTGGCGCTGCTGTCCCGCACCGGGCGGGACAACTCCCGCACGCCCATGCAGTGGGACGCCGGCCCCGGGGCGGGCTTTACCACGGGGACGCCCTGGCTCAAGGTCAATCCCAACGTCGAGGCCATCAATGTGGCCGCCCAGCAAGGCGACCCGGACTCGGTGCTCAATTTTTACCGCGCCCTTATTCGCCTGCGCAAGGCCGCGCCGGCGCTGATCTACGGCGACTACCAACTGCTGCTGGCGGAGCATCCGCAGATCTACGCCTACCGCCGCAGCCTGGGGGAGGAGCGCTGGCTGGTGCTGGTCAACCTGAGCGGCGAGCCGGCGGCGTTCGGTGCCCTGGAAGCGCCGGTCCGGGGCCTGACGCCGCAACTGGCCAACTATCCGCCGGCCACGGAAACGGAGGAGACCCTGCGCCCCTTCGAGGCCCGGGTATACCGGCTGGATTGAGCGTCATGGGGCGGGCATCCGGTCCGCCCCTGGCGTATCATGATTCATTCAAGTCCAAACCAGATCCGGGAGGAAAAGATGAACGACAAGGCACGCATGCTGGCGGGAAAACTTTACTCGTCCCTGGGGCCCGAACTCAGGGACGATGCCCGGCGTTCGCGGCGACTGACCCGGTTGTTCAACGCCACCACCGAAGAGCAGCAGGAGGAGCGGCTGGCGCTGCTGAAAGAACTGTTCGCCGCCACCGGCGAGCGGCTCTACATAGAGCCGCCCTTTCGCTGCGACTACGGCGGTAATATCTCCATCGGCGAGGGCTTCTACGCCAATTTCGACTGCATCATCCTCGACGTGTGCCGGGTCGGCATCGGCGAGCGGGTGATGTTCGGGCCCCGGGTCTGCGTCTATACCGCCAGCCATCCCATCGACGCCGGGGTGCGCGCCGAGCTCGAGCTCGGCCGCCCGGTGACCATCGGCGACGACGTCTGGGTGGGCGGCAACACGGTGATCAATCCCGGCGTGCGTATCGGCAACCGGGTGGTGATAGGAGCGGGCTCGGTGGTGACCCGGGACATTCCCGACGACGTGGTGGCCGCCGGCAACCCCTGCCGGGTCATCAGGCCGATCACCGAGGAGGACAGACGGTACTGGCGGCAACTGCGTGACCAATACCGGGCGGAGGCGGGGTAGCCCAGAACGCCATATAGTTTAAAAATAAGGCAGCGACGCTTCTTGGTGTGCGGGCTGCCGCTATGGCTTGACTGCTGCACGCCCCACCAGCAAGGCGCACATCTGCACACGGCGGTGTTTTCCTACCGGCTAAAGTGGCAGGGGTAGCACTGCGGCTGACCGCTTGATTTTTAAACTATACGGCCTTCGCGGTACAGACGAGTCCCGGGGCCAAGGCCCCGGGATCAGGCTTAATCGAAGTAGGAGCAGCAGTAGTCCACCAGGCTGTGGACCTTGAGCTTGAAGATGGCGTTGGCGGGCACGTTGAAGGACTCGCCGCCCTTGATGGCCTGCCAATCGTCGCTGCCCGGCAGCTGGACGTCCAGCTCGCCGTCGAGGATTTCCATCAGCTCGGCGGCGGCGGTGTCGAAGGTGTACTCGCCCGGCAGCATGATGCCGAGGGTCTTGCGGCTGCCGTCGGCGAATTTGACCACCCGGCTGGTGACCTTGCCGCCGTCGTAGACATTGGCCTTCTTGATCACGGTAACGTTGTCGAATTGAGACATGATACTTCCTGTAGCTATGCGAAAAAACGGCCTCTGGTTATAGCACAAAGGCCGGCGGCATAAACGGAATTTTTATGCCGTAAGGCATCGCCCGGCGGCAGGGGGAAAATGCCGCCTCATTGCATAGAAAAAACCTATATTGCCGGCAATAAAATCGATTTCATTTGTGGCATTACCCTTTTTATGCTGGCCCCAGTCCGCGCGGGCCCGGCCCGACAAGCCTCTTCCTTTGATCAAGTGAGTAACGACGATGAGCCAATATATTCTGGTGGGAGACGTGGGCGGCACCAATGCCCGCCTGGCCCTCTGTGAACGCGCCACGGGCGCCCTGTCCGCCATCCGCAGCTATCCCACCGCCGATTCCCCCGGCCTGGAGCCGGTGATCCGGCAGTATCTGGCCGAGCAGGGGCAGGCGGTGGCCGAGGCCTGCATCGCCATCGCCTGCCCGGTGCAGGGGGACCAGGTGGTGATGACCAACCACAGCTGGCACTTTTCCATCTCGGCCATGCAGGCCGGCCTGGGGCTGGCGCGGCTCGAGGTGATCAACGACTTTACCGCCGTGTCCATGGCGATACCGGCGCTGGCGCCGGAAGATCGCTGCCAGCTCGGGGGCGGGGAGGTCCGGCCCGGCCACCCGGTGGCGGTGTACGGCGCCGGCACCGGCCTGGGGGTGGCCCACCTGGTGCCCTGCGGCGATACCTGGCTGAGCCTGCCCGGCGAGGGCGGCCACGTGGATCTGGCCCCGGGCAACGCCGAGGAAGAGGCGCTGCTGCGGGTACTGCGCCGGCGCTGGCCCCATGTGTCGGCGGAGCTGCTGCTCTCCGGCAGCGGCCTGGTCAACCTGTACCAGGCCCTGGCCGAGCTGGCGGGCCGGGCGCCCGAGGCGCTGGCACCCGGGCAGATCACCGAGCGCGCCCTGGGCGGCGACTGCGAGCTGTGCCGGCGGACCCTGGCCCTGTTCTGCGAGCTGATGGGACGCTTCGGCGGCAACCTGGCGCTGAACCTGGGCACCTTCGGCGGCGTCTATCTCGCCGGCGGCATAGTGCCGCGCTTCCTCGACTTCTTCCGCGACTCCGGCTTCCGGGCGGCGTTCGAGGACAAGGGACGCTTCAGTGACTACCTGACCGCCGTCCCCGTCTACCTCATCACCCACCCGCATCCGGGGCTGCTGGGGGCGGGGGCCTATCTGCGCCAGCAGTTGGGGATACGGCTCTAACGGTAGGGTGATGTCGCTCACTCAATCAGCGCTTTGTCTGCCCTGGGTGATGGGGTAGTATATGTTGAATTTAAAGCGCTTTAATTTTTATCGCCACTATTACCGAGGAGTCAACATGAACCAAGCATCCATTGCCGCCGAACTGCTCGCCGCCCTGGGTGGGGCCGATAACCTGGTCCGGCTTTCCTGCTGCGCCACCCGGCTGCGGGTGGATCTCCATGACGATACCCTCCTCGACAGGGCGTGCCTCGAGCGGCTGGCGCCGGTGGTCGCGGTGATCGAAGGCAGCGCGCTCGGGCAGCACAAGGCCTATCAACTGGTGGTGGCACCGGGTAACGCCCAATCTCTGTACGAGGCCCTGGTCAAGGCCGGCCGGCTTGACCAGCACGAAGAGCGCGGCTTGCTGAAAGGACTGGGCCGGCGGCTGTTCGGCAGCAGGGACTGAGCCCGTCCAACCGGCGCGCTTGCCGCGCCGGTACCGGGTTCAGGCGCGGGGACAGGGCCCGCAGGAGCGGCGCACGATCAGCTCCACCGATGCCACGGTTTGCAGGGGCTGGGGATCGGCACCGTCGAGCAGCGCCACCATCATCTCGGCCAGTGGCCGACAGGCGTCCATAAAGGGCGAGCGGGTGACCGTCAGCGGCGGATCGAAATGATCGGTGCGCAGGAAAGACACCACATCGTCGTGGGCGATCACCGACAGCTCCCTGCCGATGGCGATGTCCAGTTCCCCGGCGGCCCGGTAGACGCCCAGTGCCTGGGTGGCCGAGGCGCAGATGATGGCGCTCGGCATGGGCTGGGAGGGAGCTTCCAGCCAGCTCCGGGCCTGCTGGTAGCCTGCTTCGTCCGATGTTTCCTGGTGGGTCATCCAGCCGACGGGGACCGTCAGGTCCTGCTGTTGCAGGCGATCGTGAAAGGCGCGGGCCCGCTCGGTGGCAAAGGCCAGGTGGGCCGGGCCGTTGAGCAGGGCGATACGCTGGTGCCCGAGGGCGAGCAGCAGCTCGGTCGCCTGGGTCATGGCGTCGTAGTTGTCGATGTCGTAGTAGGGATAGTCAACCCGGCTGGCCGAACGGCCGTGCATCACGAAGGGAAAGCCCTGTTCTTGCAGAAAGGCGACCCGTTCGTCTTCGAGCTCCGGGCTGTTGAGGATAAGGCCGTCCACCGCCCGGCCGGCCACGAAGCGCTTGAACGAGTCCAGCGCGTTGCCCTGGCGGGCCGAGTTGATCAGCAGATCGTAGCCCGCATCGCCCAGGTGGCGGCTGATCTCGGCGATCATCTGCACATATTCCGGGGCGTTCACCAGCTCGTCGCTGGACTTGAGTACGATGCCCACCATGCCGGACTTGCCGGTGGCCAGCTTGCGGGCACCCAGGTTGGGCAGGTAATTGAGCTGCCTGGACGCTTCCAGCACCCGGCGCCGGGTCTTTTCGTTGACCTCGGGATAGCCGTTCAGGGCCCGGCTCACCGTCGCCTGCGACAGCCCCAGATGCTCGGCCAGATCCTTTAACGTGACCACGTTCTCTCCTCATGCTGTAAGCGTTTCAATTAAGTATGCCGTTGCCGGCCGGGTAAAAACAGCACAATATCGTCATTTTAACGGGATTGATCAACCAAAAGACGGGGTGAATCACAGATTTTTCATCGGGAAACGCGGGTGTCTTGCACTTAAAAATTAAAGCGATTTAATTTTGTGTCGGGTATCACCCGTTTTCCTCCGGTCCCCGGGCCGGCACTTCCATCATCCATAGGGACTTGCAGATGAATCATACCGTACTGGCCATGGCGCTGGGCGCCATCATGGCCACGCCCGTCCTGGCGGACACCCAGCCCCGCACCCTGTTCGACAGCCCGCGCCACGGCATCGAGGACGAGGTGTTCTACTTCGTGCTGCCGGACCGTTTCCATGACGGCAACCCGGACAACAACCAGGGTGACCCGAACGATTCCCATGCCTTCGGCGGCTATGATCCCGCCGACAAGGGCATGTTCCACGGCGGCGACATCGCCGGCCTGCAGCAGAAGCTCGACTACCTGGAGGGGCTGGGGATCACCGCCATCTGGCTGACGCCCATCCTCAAGAACAAGGCGGTGCAGGGCGATTCGGCCGGCTACCACGGTTACTGGATCCTGGATTTCACCCGCCTGGATCCCCATTTCGGTAACAACGAGGAGATGAAGGCCTTTATCGCCGCCGCCCACGAACGCGGCATCAAGGTATTCTTCGACATTATCGTCAACCACACCGCCGACGTGATCAAATACCGCGAATGTCATAGGGAGGACGGTGCCCACCTGCCCGGGCTGGACAGGTGCGACTACCGCTCCCGGGAGCGGGTGGCGGCCGGGGAGGGCTACACCCCCTTGATCCCGGCGGGAGAGGAGCGCGGCAAGGTGCCGGCCTGGCTCAACGATCCCCGTTTCTACCACAACCAGGGCGACTCCAGCTTTTCCGGCGAGGACAGCCTCTACGGCGACTTCTTCGGGCTGGATGATCTGGATCCCGGCAACCCCGAACTGGTGGCCGGGATGATCGACATCTTTACCGAGCTGATCGACGAGTGGAGCCCCGACGGCTTCCACCTCGATACCGTCAAGCACGTGGATGCCGACTTCTGGCGGGCCTTCGCGCCGGCCGTGCTGCGCCACGCTCGCGACGACGCCGGCATCGCCCATTTCACCATGCTCGGCGAGGTGTTCAGTAGCGATCCGCGCGAGCTCAGCTTCTACACCCGCAGTGCCGGCCTTCCCACCGTGCTCGACTTCGGCTTCCAGGCCGCCGCTGGCGGTGCCCTGGCCGGCCAGGGGGGGCATCGGCCCTGGCGGCCCTGTTCGAGCAGGATGACCGCTACAACCATGCCGGCGGCTCCGCCAACCAGCTGCTGAACTTCCTCGGCAATCACGATATCGGCCGCTTCGGCCACTTCCTGCAGGCGGGCGGCGAGCAGGACGACGACCCGTTGCTGGCCCGCTACCGCCTGGCCAACGCCCTGCTGTTCTTCAGCCGGGGCGTGCCGGTGATCTACTACGGGGACGAGCAGGGCTTTACCGGCGAGGGCGGCGACAAGGATGCCCGCCAGAATATGTTTCCCTCCCGGGTGGCCAGCTACAATGCCGGTCGGCTGATCGGCACCAGCGCCACCACCGCCGACGACAACTTCGACCCCACCCATCCCCTGTACCGGGATATTGCCGGCCTGAGTGCCCTGTACCGGGAGCATCCGGTGCTGCGTAGCGGCATCCAGATGGCCCGCCCCAACAGCGACGACAGCGACAGGGTACTGACCTTCTCGCGGGTGGATCTGGCAGGGGGGTGGAATACCTGCTGGCCTTCAACCTGGCCGACGAGGCCCTGAGCCTGACCCTGCCGGCGGCCGGCGACTATCGGCCGGTGGCGCGGGCGAGGCCGGGGCCGGGGCCCGGGTGCACCAGGGCGAGCTGCAGCTGACCCTGGCGCCGCTGCAGTTCACCATCCTGAGGGCCGAAGATATCGTCCCTTCGCCGGTGGCGGAGCCGGTGCTGAGCGGGCTGGCATCGGGGGCCCGTACCTCGGGTCTGCTGGAGCTGGAGGTCACGGCAGAGGCGCTGGCCGGGCAGGCGCTGCCCCAGTACCAGGTGCGGTTCGAGGCCAGCCTCGACGGCGGCGATTTCGAGGCCCTGGCGGTGGACAACAACGCCCCTTATCGCCTCTACTGGGATACCGGTGCCCTGGCCGAGGGCACCGAGGTGACCCTGCGCGCCAGCCTGAGCAACCTGGTGGCGCCACCGCGCCAGGCCGAAGTGTCTTTCATCCTGGACGGCCGTTCGCCCCGGCTCGAGCTGAGCTACGCCAACCCCCGGGAGCTGCCCGAGCTGCTGCTTTACGACGAGGCCGGCGGCATGACCCTGCTGCGGGATGCCGATGCCGCCACCCCGGGCTTCCAGGCCGCCTTCGGCTGGGGCGGGACCGCCCGCCGCAGCCTGGTGTTCGCCCGCCTGGACCGGGAAGGGAGCGCTACCGTGCTGGAGCAACCGCTGCTGCTGGAACGGGAACGGGTGATGGCGGCGAGCCGGGAAGACGACGCGGGCGAATTGGTGGCCCCGCTCCGGCTGGAGGGCGCGCCCAGGCCCCTGCTCGAGCTGGTGCCGGAGCCCCTGGCCACCGAGCTGTACTTCCGGGGCGGTGCCAACGACTGGGGGCTGAGCCCGCTCGCGGCGGTGGCCCCGGGCACCTATGCCGGCACAATCCAGGCCCGGGCCGGAGTGAGCGAGTTCAAGTTCGCCGACGCCAGCTGGGGCCTGCTCAACCTGGGCGCGCCGCTCACCGCCACCGGCCTGAGCGCGGGCGGCAACCCGGGCAACCTGCGCTACCGCTTCGCGCAGGACGGCGACTACGGGGTGACCCTGTGGCGGGCCCGGGATCCGGACGGGGGCGAGTACTACCTGCCGCTGCTGGAGCCGGCGGCAGAATAACCCACAAGGGCGCCGCGGCTGCCGGGTTTGGTCGATACGGGCGGCGACGGGTTACACCGGGTCTGCCGTAGGGTCCACTTCAGTGGACCTTTCCGATAACGGCGTTGGGGCTTGGTCGACTGAAGTCGACCTACGGTGAGTTTGTGCGGTGGCTTGGCCGAACAGGCATGGCGGTGGGAATATCGGGAGGAGCCAGGCCGGCATGGGGCCCCATGCCGGCATTATGGGGGGAGGGGATCAGTCGTTCAGCCGGTACACCCGGGTTTCGAACGGACGCAGATCCAGGGTGTCGCCGGCCGGGTGTGGCGCCACCGGGTAGTTGGCCAGGGCCAGCCGCTCATGGTTCAGCGGCCAGGGCAGTTGCCGCCGCTGTGCCGGACGGTTGCTCAGGTTGACCAGCACCAGCCAGTGCTGGCCGTCGAGCAGGCGGCTGTAGGCGTACACCTGGGGATCGGACTCCAGCTCCAGCCGGTAGCGGCCGTATACCAGCACCGGCTCGGCCTTGCGCAGACGGATCAGCCGGCGGTAGAAGCCGAGCACCGAGTCCGAGTCTCGCCACTGGGCCGCCACGTTGACGGTCTCGTAATTCGGATTGAGCGAAAGCCAGGAACGGCCGGTGGTAAAGCCCGCCCCGGGGCCGGCGTCCCATTGCATGGGGGTACGGGCATTGTCTCGGCTGGTATGCGACAGGGTCCGGATGATGTCGGGCTCGTCCATGCCCTGTTGTTTCAACTGAGCATACTGGTTTTTGGCGGCCACGTCGTTGAAGTCGTCAATGCACCCGAAAACCGTGTTGGTCATGCCGATTTCCTGACCCTGGTAGATAAAGGGTGTGCCCTGCATCAGGAAATAGAGGCTGGCGATGGCGGTGGCGCTCTGCTGCCAGTAGTGCTCGTTGTCGCCCCACCTGGAGATGATGCGTGGCACGTCGTGGTTTTCCACGAAGAGCGCGTTCCAGCCAAAGTCTTCCACCCCTGTCTGCCAGCGGCCGAAGGCCTGCCTGAGCCGGTCCAGATCCAGGCCGGCCCCGGCATCGTCCGCCCACAGCCCCACGTGATCGAAGGCGAAAATCATGTTGAGCCGCCGGTGCCGCTCGCCTATCCAGTCTTCCGCCTGGGTCGGAGACACCCCGTTGGCCTCGCCCACCGTCATGATGTCGTAACGGTTGAAGGTTTCCCGGCACAGCTCGTCCAGGTGCTCGATAATGCCTTCGACGTTCATCATCTTGTCCCAGGCGGCACCATAGGGCTGGCCTTCCGGGGCGGAAACGTCGCTCAGGCCGGCTTCCTTCTTGATATGGCTGATGGCGTCGAGGCGGAAGCCGTCGATGCCCTTGTCCAGCCACCAGCGCACCATGTCGTAGATGGCTTCGCGTACTTCGTGGTTTTCCCAGTTCAGATCCGGCTGCTTGCGGGAAAAGAGGTGCAGGTAGTACTGCCCGGTGTTCTGGTCGTACTCCCAGGCCGAGCCCTTGAAGATGCTCTCCCAGTTGTTGGGCTCGGCGCCGTGCTTGCCGTCGCGCCAGATGTACCAGTCGCGTTTGGGGTTGTCGTGCGAGGACCGGGACTCGAGAAACCAGGGATGCTCGTCGCTGCTGTGGTTGACCACCAGATCCAGGATCAGCTTCATGCCCCGGGCGTGCACCTCGGCCAGCAGCCGGTCGAAGTCGGCCAGGGTGCCGAACTCGGCCATGATGCCCTGGAAGTCGCTGATGTCGTAGCCGTTGTCGTCGTTGGGGGACGGGTACATGGGACAGAGCCAGATCACGTCCACCCCCAGTTCCTGCAGGTAGTCCAGCTTGATGATGATGCCGTTCAGATCGCCGATGCCGTCGCCGTTGGAGTCCATGAAGCTGCGCGGGTAGATCTGGTAGGCCACGGCTTCTTTCCACCAGTGGCGGCTAATGGGATCAAGGGGTTGACCGGACATAATAATCCTCGTTGATTCGGGTTACTTGAGCAGTAATTCGGTGTGGGGATCGAAATAGCAAACGTGGTCCATCTCGGCGGCCAGGGCCAGCGGCTGGTCTTCCGCGACCCGGGTGCGTCCTCCGAGGCGGGCGCTGATCCTGTGCTCCCCGGCCCGCAGTTGCACGAAGGTGTCGGATCCGGACGACTCGACGTTGACCACCGGCAGGCGGATGGCATGCTCATGCTGCCCTTCGCGGTACAGGTGCAGCGCCTCGGGGCGCAGGCCCACCACCACCGATTTGCCCTGATAGTCGCCCAGACGGTCGCCGGCACGGGGATCCACCAGGGTAAAGCCCTGGTCCTGCTCGCCCACGCTGAGCATGGCACCGGCGTCGCCGAGTTCGACCCGGGCGGGAAACAGGTTCATCGGTGGGGTACCCATAAAGTTGGCCACGAACATGTTGGCCGGCTCGTCGTAGATCTGCTGCGGGCTGCCTACCTGCTGGATGTGGCCGTCGCGTAGCACCACTATCTTGCTGCCCAGGGTCATGGCTTCGATTTGATCGTGGGTCACATAGACGATGGAGGCATTGGTCTGCTTGTGCAGGTGATGGATTTCGGCGCGCATCTCCACCCGCAGTTTGGCATCCAGGTTGGACAGGGGCTCGTCGAACAGGAACAGCACCGGCTCCCGCACCAGGGCCCGGCCCATGGCCACCCGCTGGCGCTGGCCACCGCTGAGCTGGGCCGGCTTGCGCTCGAGCAGATGATCGATTTGCAGCAGGCGCGCCACTTCCCGGGTCTTGCGCTGCTGCTCTTCCCTGGAGACCTTACGGATCTTCATGCCGAAGGCGATATTCTCGGCCACCGTCATGGTGGGGTAGAGGGCATAGGACTGGAATACCATGGCGATGTCCCTGTCCCGGGGTGGTACCCGGGTCACGTCCCGGCCGTCGATCAGGATCTGGCCGCCGGTCACCTCTTCCAGGCCGGCAATGCAGTTGAGCAGGGTGGATTTGCCGCAGCCCGAGGGGCCGACCAGCACCAGGAAGTCCCCTTCATTCATGTCCACCGAGACGGACTTGAGGATGTCGGCCCCGCCGTAGCTTTTAATCAGGGCATTGATCGACAGTACCTTGTGGGCCTGCTCCTGCTGGGTTGCTGTGTTCACCATCTGTCTGTGGGCTCCATTCTGACAAAGGGGGCGCCGAGCGCGTCTCCATACCGTTCGCGACCCGCCGCCGGGTGATCTGCATTTAAAGCGCTTTAAAGCTAGCGGATCCAGGCCTCGACGCAAGCCATAAATCGGAGAGTTGTGAACTGGATCGGATTTGGAGGTCGGAACTGGCCGTTATCACCGGTGTTTAAATCGGTTTATTCTTAATTTATGAAAATAAAGAACAATGCAATATCATGTTGTGTGATTTTTATCACAATCAATGATCTTTAAACGTTATAAATGTAAAATTATGCGTCAGATCACAGATCGATATGCGGGTTTTACAGACGTCTTGCACATCAAATTAAAAGCGCTTTAAATTGAGTGATCCACCCGCTCCGGCGTACTCGATTCCGGCCGGGCGGTGCAGAACCTTGGTCAGCCAGACAGGAGTCTGGGTTAAAACACAATGGGAAGGTACAACCATGATGAAAGCGAACGTGACACTGCTTGCCGGCCTGGTAGCCGGGGTGATATCCGGCCCGGCGCTGTCCTTTGAACAGGACAAACTGGTGATCTGGAGCGGCAGCACCAACAGGGGCGTGGTCGCGGTGGCTCAGCAGTTCACCGACGAGCTGGGTATCGAGGTGGTGGTGGAGCATCCCGAGCCGGTGACCGACAAGTTCCAGCAGTCCGCCGCCAACGGCCAGGGCCCGGACATCATCCTCTGGGCTCACGACCGCTTCGGCGAATGGGGTGCCGGCGGCCTGATCACCCCGGTGGCGCCGAGCCGGGAGGTCAGGGAGCGGATGTTTGATTTCAGTTGGGACGCCCTGACCCTCAATGGCCGTACCTGGGGTTACCCGCTCACCATCGAGGCGGTCGGCCTCATCTACAACAAGGATCTGCTGCCCGAGCCGCCGAGCTCCTTTGAACAGATGTTCGAGCTCAGACTGGCCGACGGTGTCAAGACCATCATGTGGGACTACAACAACGCCTATTTCTCCATGCCGCTGCTGATGGCCAACGGCGGCTATGTGTTCAAGCAGGAGAACGGCGTCTACGATGCGCGGGATCTGGGTGTCAACAACGAGGGCGCGGTCAAGGGTGCCAGCATGATCAAGCGGCTGATCGACGAGCAGGTGATGCCGGTCGGGGCCGACTACAACGTGATGGATACCGCCTTCAACAAGGGCGAGCTGGCCATGATGATCAACGGCCCCTGGGCGTGGGACAATCTCAAGACCACCGGCATCAACTTCGGTGTGGTGCCCCTGCCCACCATCGAGAACCAGTCGCCCAAATCCTTTATCGGGGTGATCGCCGCCGGCATCAACGCCGCCAGTCCGAATCAGGATCTGGCGGTGGAGTTCATCGAGAACTACCTGCTGACCGAAGCCGGCCTGGCCGAGCTGAACCAGGCGGTGGCCATCGGCGCGGTGGCGCACAAGGCCTACTCCGAAGTGCTGTCACAGGATCCCAACGTGGCGGCCACCCAGCAGATCGCGGCCGAGGGCGTACCCATGCCCGGCATACCCGAAACCGGCAAGTTCTGGGCGGCGATGAACCCGGCGCTGCAGAACATTACCGGCGGTCAGCAGACGGTGGAGCAGGCGCTGGACGATGCCGCCGCCCGCATACTGGCGAAATAACGGCCATGGCCGGCGCCCGGGGTGCCGGCAGTGTAGGGTAACAATCTTTATTTGGAGGCTGGCATGAGTTCGCCGACGATCTATGCGGAGCCGGTGCTGGCGGCTGACCAGTCCGCGCGGTTTTCCATGGCCAAGATGGCCAAATTCAGTGTTCTCGGGGTGGTGTCGCTGGCACTGCTGTACGCGGTGTGGAGCCTGTACCTGGCCGGTGAGCCGCTGTTCGCGGTGCTGGTGATGGCGGTGCTGGTGGGCGTTGTCCTGATTTACGGCAACCGGCGCTTCTACACTGCCCGCTTCGTGTTTCCGGCGGTGGTGACGGTGGGGTTGTTCATCGCCTTTCCGGTGATTTACACCAGCTACGTCGGCTTTACCAACTACAGCGCCAGCAACCTGCTGTCCTTTCACCGGGTCAACGAAATTCACCTGTCCCGGGTGACGGTAGACAAGCGCAGCGAGCGGCCCTTCTTCCTGCTGCCCGCCGAGGGCGGTTACCGGCTGGTGCTGCGCAATGCCGACGGCGACCTGATAAGCTCCCCCTTCTTCGCCGATGGAACGCCTTTGCAGCTGCCGATGCAGCCGGCCTACGATGTCGAAGCGTTAGCGGGCGAGTTCCTGGCGCCCCGCGACATGGTGCGCCTGCGTGGCGAGCTGGGCGCCGTCACCGCCCTGCTGCCCGACGGCCAGCGCCTGACCACCTCCGGCATCCGCACCATGGCCGATGTCCAGCCGGTGTTCGAAGAGCTCGAGGACGGCCGGCTGCGCAACCGGCTCGACGGCGACATGCTGGTGGCGGATCATTCGGTGGGTTTCTACCGCGACGAAGCCGGCAACCAGGTGGCACCCGGCTGGCGGGTCAACGTGGGCCTGGACAACTTCAAGCGTATCCTGTTTTCCGAGGGCATCCGCGGCCCCATGCTGGAGATTTTTATCTGGACGGTTACCTTCGCCCTGCTGTCGGTGCTGTGCACCTTCGGGGTGGGGGTGCTGCTGGCGGTGATCCTGCAGTGGGAGCACCTGCGCTTTCGCGGCCTGTACCGCATCCTGCTGATTTTGCCCTATGCGGTGCCGGGCTTTATTTCCATCCTGGTGTTCCGCGGCCTGTTCAACCAGAACTTCGGCGAGATCAACCTGATCCTGGAGGCGGTGTTCGGCATCCGGCCCGAGTGGTTCACCGATCCGACCCTGGCCCGCGCCATGACCGTTATCGTCAACACCTGGCTCGGTTATCCCTACATGATGCTGCTGGCCATGGGCTACCTGCAGTCGGTGCCCGGCGATCACGCCAGGGCCGCGGCCCTGGAAGGGGCCAGCCCGGTGCGCACCTTCTTTTCCATCACCCTGCCGCAGATACTGCCGCCCTTCGCGCCCATGCTGATCTCGGCTTTCGCCTTCAACTTCAACAACCTGGTGCTGATCCTGCTGCTCACCCGGGGCCTGCCGGACATTCCGGGCACCCTGATCCCGGCCGGCTCCACCGATCTGCTGGCGTCCTTCACCTATCGCATCAGCTTTATGGACTCGGGGCAGAACTTTGGCCTGGCCGGCGCCATCGCCACCCTGATCTTCGTTATCGTCGGGGCCATGGCCTACGCCAACTTCGTGGCACTGCGCCGTGCCGTGACCGCCAGGGGGAAATAACATGATTGTCGAATATCCACGCAACCTGCTGCTGCGTAAAATCCTGGCCCACGGCTTCCTGTGGATTTTCCTGCTACTGATCCTGTTTCCGTTCGTGATGATACTGTCCATCTCCTTCCGGGAGGGCAACTTCGCCACCGGCAGCATCTTCCCCGACAACCCCACCCTGGAGCACTGGGCGCTGGCCCTGGGGCTGGACCATGTACGTGCCGACGGCACCCGGGTGACGCCACCCTTTCCGGTGCTGCTGTGGTTGTGGAACTCGGTCAAGATCGGCACCATCGCCTCCCTGGGGGTGCTGTCGGTGTCCACCATCGCCGCCTATTCCTTCTCCCGGATGAAGTTCCGCGGCAAGGGCAGCCTGCTGGACTCGCTGCTGCTGATCCAGATGTTCCCCGGTGCCCTGGCGGTGGTGGCGCTCTACGCCATTTTCGACGCCCTGGGCAAGGTGACGCCCGTGCTCGGTATCGACAGCCACTGGTCGCTGATCCTCTGCTACCTGAGCGGGGTGACCATGAACATCTGGATCATCAAGGGCTATTTCGACGCCATCGATCCGGCCCTGGACAAGGCCGCCCAGATCGACGGCGCCACCCCCTGGCAGACCTTCCGCCATGTGTTCCTGCCGCTGGCGGTGCCCATTCTGGCGGTGGTGTTCGTGCTGGCCTTTATCGGCACCGTCACCGACTATCCCCTGGCCTCGGTGCTGCTGCGCAAGACCGAACAGATGACCCTGGCGGTGGGCGCGCGCCAGTACCTGGTGGATCACAAGTACCTGTGGGGCGATTTCGCCGCCGCCGCCATCCTGTCGGGGCTGCCGATCACCCTGATGTTCCTGCTGGCCCAGCGTTACCTGGTGTCCGGCCTGTCCGACGGCGGGGTCAAGGGCTAGCGCCCGTGCCGGCCCCGCGCCGGGCAAGATAACCCGCTGCCACCGCCTGCCTCCGAGGCTGCCGGTGAAGACACTCTCTGTCTTCCGGCGGCCCGGTGACCTGCGTCGTTTTTTTAATGATGAGAAACCCGGCCTGCCGCCAGGGAGCGAGCCCGCACAGGGAAGTGCCCGGCCAGGTCTACAAGGAGTAGAAAATGAAAACAATGCGTGTTCTTCCCGTTACTGCCGCGGTGGCGGCTGCCCTGATGGCCGGCCAGGCCATGGCGCTGGACTTCCACGGCTATGTGCGTTCCGGCATCGGCGCCACCGCCAGCGGCGGCGACCAGCAATGCTTCACCGCCACCGGCGCCCCGAGCAAGTACCGCCTCGGCAACGAGTGCGAGACCTACGCCGAGCTGAATTTCGGCCAGGAGCTGTGGGCCGAAGAGGGCAAGAGCTTCTACCTCGACACCACCTTCGCCTATGCGGTGGATCAGGAAAACAACTGGGAGCAGACCGAGCCCGCCTTCCGCCAGGCCAATATCCAGGGCAAGAACCTGTTCGAATCCCTGCCCGGGGCTACCCTGTGGGCCGGCAAGCGCTTCTACCAGCGCCACGACGTGCACATGACCGACTTCTACTACTGGGACGTGTCCGGCCCCGGCGCCGGCCTGGAGCACATCGACCTGGGCGTCGGCAAGCTGTCGCTGGCGGTGGTGCGCAACACCGAGGCGGGCGGCGTCGACGGCTTCACCGGCGACACCGATGAAAATGTCTACAACAATATCTTCGACGCCCGCCTGGCCGGCCTGCAGACCAACCGGGACGGCAACCTGGAGCTGGGCCTGGGCTATGGCCGGGCCGACACCAGGGACGGGGTGTCCCTGCCCGACGGTGCCACCAAGGACGGCTACATGGTCACCGCCCAGCACACCCAGGGCAATTTCTTCGGCGGTTTCAACAAGTTCGTGGTGCAGTACGCCACCGACTCCATGACCTCCTGGAACATCGGCCAGTCCCAGGGCGCCAGCACCACCAACCACGGCGACATGCTGCGGCTGATCAACCACGGGGTGGTGCAGTTGGGCAACGACTGGGAAACCATGTATCTGGCCCTGTACCAGGACACGGATCTGGACAACAACCAGGGCAGCACCTGGTACTCCGCCGGCGTGCGCCCCATGTACAAGTGGACCAACACCATGAGCACCTTGTTCGAGGTGGGCTACGACAACATCAAGGATCAGGCCAGCGGCCGGCACAACGACCAGATCAAGTACACCCTGGCCCAGCAGTGGCAGGCCGGCAGCAGCATCTGGGCCCGTCCGGCCATCCGCCTGTTCGCCACCTACGCCGACTGGGACGACGAGTGGGGCGGCCGGGTCGGCACCGAGCAGGCCGATGGCAGCGAATTGACCTTCGGTGCCCAGGTCGAGGCCTGGTGGTAACCGTTCAGGCCGGCTCCCGAGCCGGCCTGAACGACCGGATGGGGGGCGCGGGCGGCTCGCCTGCGCTCCAGAACTCGTTCGACCACCGGGCATTACAACGGAGTAGGAAACATCGTGAACAACACCCTGATGGCACTGTGCCTGGGTAGTGCCTTGCTGGCCGCCCAACCCGTGGCGGCGGCCGAGGTGCCGCCGGCCCTGCCCGCCATCGGCCAGCAGCAACTGGCCGCCCTGCACTGGCAGCCGCTGGCCCCGACGGCACATGAACGCATCGTCCTCGATGCCGCCAGCCCCCGGCTCGACACCGGGCTGGGCGAGGGGCCGGTCGCCGCCTTCGCCCTGCCCGCCGACCGGGGCACCCTGGACATCACCCTGCACAGCCTGGTGAGCGAACGCCACCAGGTGTTCGCCCCCAATGTGCTGATCCTGGACGAGCGGCTGCAGCCGGCGGCGTTCTACCCCAGCGAGGCTTTTCCCTTCGCCTCCGGGCGGCTGTTGCAGGCCGACCGGCTGGAAGGACACATCACCCTGACCCCGATGCCGGGGCAGCAGCGGGTCTACATGCTGGTGTTTACCCGGGCAGAGGATCTGGCCCGGGTGACCCTGATGCCGCATCCCGCCAAGGTACATGCGCGGGCCCTGGGCAACCAGCCGCCGGCCATCGCCGATGTCCCCGTGGTCCACCGGCCGGCCGGCACCCTCGGGCTCAGGCTGGTGGCCGAGCAACGGCAGGGGGTCACTCCTCTCGGCGTGTCTCCTTCGGTTGCCGCAGAACGAGCGGCCGTCGCACCCTTGGCCGAGACCGAGAGCTACTTCCTGCGGGCCATCCGCACCGCCGTCGCCGCTGGCGATATCGACCAGGCCCTGAGCCTGCTGGCGGAAGCCGAGCGGCTGGGCGTCACCCGCGCCCGTGCCGGCTTTGTCGAGGCGGTGCAAGCCCGCTGACGGACCGCGTTCCTTGTGTTTGGGTGTGCCTGGCACGCCCTTTTTTGTACCCGCCGGGCCAGAAAACCAGGCTCCGGCTGAAAGTGGCGTCTAGTCCCCGAGGGCCGTCCTGACCGCCGCCCGGGCGTGAATGCGGGTGGTGTCGAACAGCGGCATCCGGGTATGGGAAGGTTCTACCAGCATGCCGATTTCGGTACAGCCCTCGACGATGCCCTGGGCCCCGGCCTGGCGCAGATCCGCCATCATGTACAGCAGCTCCCGGCGGGAGGCGTCGGTGAAGCGGCCCAGGCACAGCTCCTCGAAGATGATGCGATCCAGCTTGTCGCGGGCGGCGGGGCCGGGCAGCCGGACCTCCAGGCCGTGGGCGCGCAGGCGGTCGGCGTAGAAGGGATCCGTCATGGTGGTGCGGGTGCCGAGCAGTCCCACCGAGTCGATGCCCCGGGCCTTGACCGCGGCGGCGGTGGCGTCGATGAGGTGCAGCAGCGGAATGTCGATGGCGGCGGCGATGTCGTCCGCCACCTTGTGCATGGTATTGGTGCCGAGCAGCAAAAAATCGGCGCCGGCGGCTTCCACCTGGCGGGCCTTGGCCGTCAGGTGGCGGCGGATGGCATCCCAGTCGCCGTCCTTCATCCAGGCGGCGAGCGGCGCGAAGTCGACGCTCACCATGGCGATGGGGGCGGAATGCAGTCCCCCCCTGGCCTGCCTGACCCCTTCGTTGAGCAAACTGTAATAATGACCGGTACTCTCCCAGCTCATGCCGCCGAGCAGTCCTATGGTTTTCATCCCGTCCCCTTGGTTGTTGGCCCGATGCTGCTATAAGCCTTGGGGCTAAAATGGAAAAAACAACCGCAAAGGGGAAATTAATGAAGCAATCCGCGCCTGCGCGGGTCTTCTGCCGAGGGTGGCGGTGCCGGCCGCAGGGGCTTTTTCCTTCTCATTGTGCGCCGGTCACGGTAACGTATTCAAAAAACAAGTGGTCAGGGATAACGCCATGGAACAACTCGCTCAGATAGTCACCAAAACACCGCTGCTTACCGGCGCCTCGGCGGAGCAGAAACGGGAAGAAATCAGAGCCTATTTTCACCAGACCTTCAGCCTTTACGAGACCCTGTTCGATTGCCTTGCCCGCGACCAGGCCTATTACCTGCGTGCCGAGCCGCTGCGCCATCCGCTGATCTTCTATTTCGGGCACACGGCGGTGTTTTTCATCAACAAGCTGGTGCTGGGCAAATATATCCAGCGGCGGCTGGACGAACGGCTGGAGTCGATGTTCGCCATCGGGGTGGACGAGATGTCCTGGGACGATCTGGACAGCACCCACTACGACTGGCCCACGGTGGCGCAGACCCGGGCCTACCGGGATCGGGTGCGGACGCAGGTGGACGAGCTGATAGGCTCGATGCCGCTCAGCCTGCCGATCACCCCCGACTCGCCGGCCTGGGTGGTGCTGATGGGCATCGAGCACGAGCGTATCCATCTGGAAACGTCCTCGGTGATCATGCGCATGCTGCCGCTGGACTGTCTGCGGTCCCATCCGATCTGGTCCGCAACCTGCACCGAATCGGGGCCGGCGCCGGAAAACGGCCTGCTGCCGGTGGCCGGGGAGACGATCACCCTGGGCAAGCCGGACACCGCCGCCAGCTACGGCTGGGACAACGAATACGGCCGCAAGACGGTGGCGGTGCAGCCGTTCCGGGTATCCCGCTTCCTGGTGTCCAACGGCGAATACCTGCAGTTCGTGCAGGCCGGCGGCTACCGGAACCCGGAATACTGGACCGAGGAAGGCCGCCGGTGGCTCGCCTTCAGCCGGGCCGCCATGCCCCGCTTCTGGAGCCGGCGCCACGACGAGTATTACCAGCGCAACCTGCTGCAGGAGGTGCCGCTGCCGCTGGACTGGCCGGCGGAGGTCAACTACCTGGAGGCCAAGGCCTTCTGCAACTGGAAAGCCGGGCAAACCGGCACCCATGTGCGGCTGCCCACCGAGGCGGAATGGACCCTGCTGCGCAACCGGCTCGACGCCGATCAGCCCGACTGGGAACGGGCACCGGGCAACCTCAACCTGGAGCACCATGCCTCGTCCTGCCCGGTGGACCGCTTCGCGGTGGACGGTATCCACGATCTGGTCGGCAATGTCTGGCAGTGGACCGAAACCCCGGTCGACGGCTTTCCCGGCTTCGAGGTGCACCCGCTGTACGACGATTTCTCCACGCCCACCTTCGACAACCGGCACAACCTGATCAAGGGCGGTTCCTGGATCTCCACCGGCAACGAAGCCACCCGCTATTCCCGCTACGCCTTCCGCCGGCATTTTTTCCAGCATGCCGGCTTCCGTTACATCGAATCCGACCATGCCGAGGTGCCCGTGGAGCCCGTGAATACCTATGAAACCGACGATCTGGTGGCCCAGTACCTGGAGTTCCACTACGGGTCCGAATACTTCGGGGTGGCCAACTACCCGGTGGCCTGCGTGCAGACCCTGCTGGCGCGGATCCCCGGGCTCAACAGGGGCAAGGCGCTGGATCTGGGCTGCTCGGTCGGGCGCGCCAGTTTCGAGCTGGCCCGCCACTTCGAGCGGGTGGACGGCATCGATTTTTCCGCCCGTTTTATCCAGCACGGCTTCCAGCTGAAGGAAAGCGGCCAGACCCGCTTCGCCATTCCCGTCGAAGGCGAGCTGGTGGAGTTCAAGGAGACCGGCCTGGCCGAGCTGGGCTACGCCGGCCTGGCGCACAAGGTCGACTTCGTGCAGGGGGATGCCTGCAACCTCAAGCCCCGTTTCAGCGGTTATGATCTGATCTTCTGCGGCAACCTGATCGATCGGCTGTACAACCCGGCCCTGTTTCTTGGTCAGGTGCATGAGCGGCTCAACCCCGGCGGCTACCTGGTGCTGACCTCGCCCTATACCTGGCTGGAAGAGCACACCCCCAGGGCCAAGTGGCTGGGCGGGGTCAAGGTCAACGGCGAGAACTTCACCACCCTGGACGGCCTCAGGGCGGTGCTGGGCGAGCGCTTCGAGCTGGCGGGGCAGGAAGACATCCCCTTCGTGATCCGCGAAACTCGCCGCAAGTTCCAGCATACCCTGGCGGAAATGACCCTGTGGCGGCTGAAGTAGCCAGCACCGGGGCCGGCAACGGCCTCCCCGGATAACCCGGATAACCCGGATAAAGAGAAAGCCGGTCAGTGACCGGCTTGCTGTTATTCGGGGGGAGCGGTTTGCCCCGGGGCTGACCCTTTCAGTTGCTGGCTTCCACCTTCATCTGCTTGTTGTGATAATCGGTGGCCGGCTCGTCGCTGTTCATCTCCCGTTCGATCTGTTCCCGCTCGCGGGCTTCGTCCTGCAGGGATTTCTTCGGCAGCAGCATGTTCAGGGTAAAGGCGACGGTGGCGGCCACGATCACCGGCGAGCCTACCAGCATGCGGGCGGTATCCGGCAACTGGGCGATGGCCTCGGGCACGGTATTGATACCCATGGCCAGGGCCACCGACAACGCCACTATGGTGATATTACGGGACGACAGCTCGTCCTTCACCAGCAGCTGGATGCCGGTCATGGTGATCATGCCGAACACGATGATGGTGGCGCCGCCCAGCACCGGGTAGGGGATGGTGGTCATGGCGGCGCCGAACTTGGGCAGCAGCCCCGCCAGGATCAGGAAGGCGGCGGCGATGCCCAGCACATAACGGCTGATCACCTTGGTCATGGCGACGATACCGACGTTCTGGCTGAAGGAGGCGGTGGGCAGGCCGCCGAAGAAGGCGCCGACCAGGGTACAGACGCCGTTGCCGAGCAGGCCGCCGGACAGCTCCTCGTCCTTCAGCTCGCGGTTCATGCCGCCCACGGCGGTGGCGGACAGATCGCCGATGGTCTGCACCGAGTTGACGATGCAGATCACCACCATGGAGATCACGGCGGAGGCGTGGAATTCGATGCCGAGCGCGAAGGGGGTGGGCACCATCACCCAGGGCGCTTCGTGTAGCCGGGAGAAGTCGACCATGCCGAAGAAAAAGGCCATCGCATAGCCCACCAGGATGCCGACGATGATGGCGGCCAGGCGCAGGTAGCCCCTGGCGAACTGGGAACAGCACAGCACCACCGCCAGGGTGGTCAGGCCCACCAGCCAGTTCTGGCCGCTGCCGAAGCCGTCCGCGGTCACGTTGCCACTGCCGGCCATGTACTTGATGGCGATGTCGTAGAGGGAGAGGCCGATCACCAGTACCACGGTGCCGGCCACCACCGGCGGAAACAGGTGGCGGATCTGCTTGATAAAGATGCCCACCACTATCATGGCGACACCACCGGCGATTTGTGCACCCAGAATGCCGGGGATACCGTATACACTGCCGATGGCAATCAGGCTGGGCACATAGGCGAAACCGACCCCGAAAATGGTCGGCATGCCGGCACCGAGGCGGCCGACCGGGTAGAGCTGCAACAGGGTGGAGATGCCGGAAAACAGCAGGGCGATCTGCACCAGCAACATGGTCTCCTGAGCGTTGGCCCCGGCCACGCCGGCCACGATCAGCGGCGGGGTGACCGCCCCCATGATCATCGCCAGTATGTGCTGGAACGACAGCGGCAGCGCCTTGCCGAACGAGGGCTTGCCATAATAATCGAATACTGACTTGCTTTGACTGTGTTTCATTGCGATAAGTCCCTGAGTGTTGCTCAAGTGAGTTTCTGCTTCCTGCTCACGCGTTATTGTCGGGATCATTGCGTGAGTCAGGCCACACCACCGGTATCGGCAATCATGCCGCCGGTCGCCTTGCTGGAACGAACCGGACCCCGACGCCGGCGGGCCTGGCCGGTCCGTACCGGGTCGGCTCGCCGTGGGTCGAACACTGGCCAGACGTCCATGTTCATCATTGGTCTTCCGGTTCCAAAGAACAGGTTAAACATCGAGTGTAATGTATACATTTATGTAAACACTAAATCAACATTTTGTTCTTTTTTGTGTCCAATGGTGAGCGTGGTTTCTCATTTTAAACAGTCAAAGTTGTATGCAATCAGTAGATGCGACGACGGATGCCGGTGCGCTCCAGGATCTTGACCGAGATCTCTTCCACCGAGTGGTAGGTGGTGTCGATAAAGGGAATGGCCTCCATGCGGAACAGCTTCTCCACCTGGGAGAGCTCGTAACGGCACTGGTCGATGGCCGCGTAGCGGCTGTCCGCCCGGCGGCGCTGGCGGATTTCCTGCAGCCGGCTGATGTCGATGGTCAGCCCGAACAGCTTGTGCCGGTTGGCCTTGAGTGCGGGCGGCAGGGTCAGCCGGCTCATGTCCTGGTCGATAAAGGGGTAGTTGGCCACCCGGATACCGAACTGCAGTGCCAGGTACAGGCTGGTGGGGGTTTTGCCGCAGCGGGACACGCCTACCAGTATGATATCGGCTTCGTCGTACTCCTTGGTGTTGACCCCGTCATCGTTGTCGAGGGCGTAGTTCACCGCATCGATACGAGCATCGTAGTGCTGCTTGTTCTCCATGCCGTGGGTGCGGTGGGTGCGCGGCTCGGCCCTGACCCCCAGTTGCTGCTCGATAGGGGCCACGAAGGTGTTGAGGAAGTCGTAGCACATGGCGTCGCTGCCGGTGATGATGCGGCGC
This sequence comes from Zobellella endophytica, assembly GCF_003012775.1. Taxonomy (GTDB): domain Bacteria; phylum Pseudomonadota; class Gammaproteobacteria; order Enterobacterales; family Aeromonadaceae; genus Oceanimonas; species Oceanimonas endophytica. The sequence goes on from NZ_PXYG01000001.1 coordinate 352,802, forward strand.
AGCTCGTCGTCCACTATGGTGTGGAACACCAGCGGCTGCTTGCCGCTCTGGTGATAGCTTTCATTGATCCTGGCCTGTACCAACCGCGCCTTGTCTGCGTCTTCCACGAAGGGGATGGTAAGTTGCTCAAAGGGCAGGGGAAACTGGCTCAGCACCGCGTGGCCGAACACTTCGGCTGTGATCGCCGTCCCATCAGAAACATAAAAAACCGTGTGCATGGGACCTCCAGATCTCACTTTTAACATTTGTCCCAGGTAAAACGTTTACCTGCTTTTTGGCGCCATTGTAGAATCATTCCGTGTGCAGGCCCACCGTCGCAATCAAATAATAAAGGGCCGGAACAACGCACACGGTCCACCGCGACATACGGTGAGATACGGAAACCCCGAGAACACAACTTTTGGAGACGTGGCAGTGCAGGATTATGTGATTTGGTACGAACAACTCGGTATGCATGACGTGGACCGGGTCGGCGGCAAAAATGCCTCCCTGGGCGAGATGATCAGTCAACTGGCCGGTGCCGGCGTGTCGGTACCCGGCGGTTTCGCCACCACCGCCTTCGCCTTTAATGAGTTTCTGGAGCAGAGCGGGCTGAATGCAAGGATTCACGACCTGCTGGACCGACTCGACGTGGACAACATCAGTGCCCTGGGCGAAGCCGGCCGCACCATCCGCCAGTGGGTGATCGACACCCCCTTCCAGCCGGCGCTGGAAAGCGCCATCGCCGGCGCCTACGCCGAGCTGGCCGGCCAGGGCGGAGATCAGGCCTCCTTCGCGGTGCGCTCTTCCGCCACCGCCGAGGACATGCCCGACGCCTCCTTCGCCGGCCAGCAGGAAACCTTCCTCAACGTGCGCGGCCTGGACGCGGTGATGGTGGCCATTAAGCATGTGTTCGCCTCCCTGTTCAACGACCGGGCCATTTCCTACCGGGTGCACCAGGGTTACGACCACCGTGGCGTGGCGCTGTCCGCCGGTATCCAGCGCATGGTGCGCTCCGACATCGCCGCCTCCGGCGTGATGTTCACCCTGGACACCGAGTCCGGCTTCGATCAGGTGGTGTTCGTCACCTCCGCCTGGGGCCTGGGCGAAATGGTGGTGCAGGGGGCGGTCAACCCGGATGAATTCTACGTGCACAAGCCCACCCTCAAGGCCGGCCGGCCGGCAGTGGTGCGCAAGACCCTGGGGTCAAAGCTGCAGAAGATGATCTACGCCAATGCCGAGGAGCACGGCAAGCAGGTGGAGATCAGGGAGACCAGCAAGGAAGAACGGCGCCAGTTCTCGCTCACCAACGACGAGGTGATGGAACTGGCCAAGCAGGCGCTGATCATCGAGCAGCACTACGGCCGCCCGATGGACATCGAGTGGGCCAGGGACGGGGTCGACGGCAAGCTCTACATCGTCCAGGCGCGGCCGGAAACCGTGCGCAGCCGCCAGGACGCCAACGTGCTGGAGCGTTTCGCCCTGAACGAACAAGGCCGGGTGGTGGCCGAGGGGCGTGCCATCGGCCACAAGATCGGCGCCGGCGTGGCCAAGGTCATCGACAGCATCGAGCAGATGGACCAGATCAAGGCCGGCGACGTGCTGGTGACCGACATGACCGACCCGGACTGGGAGCCGATCATGAAGCGGGCCGCCGCCATCGTCACCAACCGGGGTGGCCGCACCTGCCATGCCGCCATCATCGCCCGTGAGCTGGGTATTCCCGCCGTGGTGGGCTGTGGCGACGCCACCAGCCGCATCGAGGACGGCCAGGAAGTGACCGTGTCCTGCGCCGAGGGCGACACCGGCTTTATCTATGACGGCAGGCTCGAGTTCAATGTGGCCACCTCCGAAGTGGGCGCCATGCCGTTGTCGCCGGTGAAGGTGATGATGAACGTGGGCAACCCGGACCGGGCCTTCGACTTCGCCCAGCTGCCCAACGCCGGTGTGGGCCTGGCGCGGCTCGAGTTCATCATCAACCGCATGATCGGCGTCCACCCCAAGGCACTGCTGGAGTACGACCGCCAGAGCCCCGAGCTCAAGCTCAAGATCGACGAGATGATCGCTGGCTACGACAGCCCGCGCGAGTTCTTCGTGGCCAAGCTGGCCGAGGGCATCTCGACCCTGGCCGCCGCCTTCTGGCCGGAGCGGGTCATCGTGCGGCTGTCCGACTTCAAGTCCAACGAATACGCCAACCTGCTGGGCGGTGACGCTTACGAGCCGGACGAGGAAAACCCCATGCTGGGCTTCCGCGGCGCCTCCCGCTACATTTCCGAGGACTTCCGCGACTGCTTCGCCATGGAGTGCGAGGCGATGAAGCGGGTACGGGGCGACATGGGCCTGACCAACGTCGAGATCATGATCCCCTTCGTGCGCACCCTGTCCGAGGCGGCTTCGGTCATCGACATCCTGGCCGAGAACGGGCTGAAGCGCGGCGAGAACGGGCTCAAGGTGATCATGATGTGCGAACTGCCCTCCAACGCCCTGTTGGCGGACAAGTTCCTGGCCTACTTCGACGGCTTCTCCATCGGCTCCAACGACATGACCCAGCTCACCCTGGGGCTGGATCGGGACTCGGGCCTGGTGGCCGGCTCCTTCGACGAGCGGGACGAGGCGGTGAAGGCGCTGCTGTCCATGGCCATCCAGGCGGCGCGCAAGGCCGGCAAGTACGTGGGCATCTGCGGCCAGGGGCCCTCGGATCACGCCGACTTCGCCGCCTGGCTGGTGGAGCAGGGCATCGACTCGGTATCCCTCAATCCGGACACCGTGATCGACACCTGGCTGTACCTGGCCGAGCAGTTCGGCGAGCAATAAGCCGGTTCGGTTATCCTATAAAAGGGCGCTGCGGCGCCCTTTTTTCGTTTGGCCGGGAGCGGGATGAGAAAAAAGCCAAGGCCGGAGACAGAAAATATCGGTTGTATCCGGCGGTGACCCTGCCATCATCCGGACAGGAACCGAACGGGAGCAACCGTATGAACAGTACCCTTTATCGTTTGTCGGCCTTCAGCGCGGATCCCGCCGGGGGCAACCCGGCCGGGGTCTGGCTGGGCGAACGGCTGCCCGATGCGGCCACCATGCAGCGCATCGCCGCCGAGGTCGGCTACTCGGAGACGGCCTTTATCGCCCCGCTGACCGGCCCGGCGCGCACCGTCCGCTACTACAGCCCGCGGGCCGAGGTCAGTTTCTGCGGTCACGCCACCATCGCCGCCGGCGTGGTGCTCGGCCAGACCGGCGGCGAGGGCACCTATCGGCTGGCCACCCGGGTGGGCGAGGTGCCGGTCGAGGTCGGGGAGGCCGGCGGCCAGTGGCGGGCCACCCTGACCTCGGTGGGACCCCGCCAGCGGCCGGTGGACGACACGCTGCTGCAGCGGGTGCTGGCGCTGCTCGGCTGGCGGGAAGAACAGCTGGATCCGGCCATTCCCCCCATGCTGGCCTATGCCGGTGCCTGGCACCTGGTGCTGGCGGCGGCCGACGCGGGCCGACTGGCCCGGCTCGACTACGATGTCGAGGCGCTGCGGACGCTGATGCTGACGGCGGATCTGACCACCCTGCAACTGATCTGGCGGGAAACGCCGAACCTGTTCCACGCCCGCAATCCCTTTCCGGTGGGCGGGGTGGTGGAGGATCCGGCGACCGGGGCCGCCGCCGCGGCCCTGGGCGGCTACCTGCGCGACGCGGGGCTGGTCCCGGTGCCGGCCCGGTTGCTGATCCGCCAGGGCGAGGCCATGGGCCGGCCCAGCGAGCTGGCGGTCGCGATCCCTGCCGCGGGCGGCATCCGGGTCAGCGGCACCGCGGTCGCCCTGTAGCCCGGGTGCGTACAGATAACAGTGGACAAGGCGGGTCCGGCCGTTAAAATAGCCCCCGCTTTTTATACCCGGTCGCAGCCTACCCGGACAAAACAAGGACACCATATGAAAGCGTTACTGATCTGCTCCGGCGGATTCGACTCCGTGACCCTGGCCCATCGGCTGGCGGCGGAGCAGTCCCTCGGCGCCCTGCTGACCTTCGACTACGGCCAGCGCCACAAGAAAGAAATCGACGCCGCCCGCCGCTGTGCCGAGCGGCTCGCGGTGCCCCACCTGGTGATGGACATCGGCCATATCGGCCGCCAACTGTCCGGCTCGGCGCTGACCGACGACATCGAGGTGCCCCACGGCCATTACAGTGAAGAGAACATGAAGGTGACGGTGGTGCCCAACCGCAACGCCATCATGCTCACCATCGCCTTCGGCGTGGCCGCCGCCCGCGGCCTCGACACCGTGGCCCTGGCGGTGCACGGCGGCGATCACTTCATCTATCCCGACTGCCGGCCCGACTTTATCCGCCTGTTCGGCGAGATGCAGGCCCGCGCCCTCGAAGGCGTGGCCGAGGTGGCCCTGCTGGCTCCCTATGTGAACAGCGACAAGACCGGGATCGCCCGGGACGCGGCGCGCTTCGCGGTGCCGGTGGCCGACACCTGGTCCTGCTACGAAGGCGGTGACCTCCACTGCGGTCGCTGCGGCACCTGCGTGGAGCGCATCGAGGCCCTGGCCCTGGCCGGGGTGGCCGATCCCACCCCCTACCGGGACGAGCAGTACTGGCGGGAAGCGGTGGCGAGGGTGAAAGCATGTACACCATAAAGAAAGAGTTTCATTTTTCCGCCTCCCACCAGCTCAAGCAGATGCCGGATCATCATCCCTGCTCCCGGCTGCACGGCCACAACTACGTGGTGGTGATCGAGCTGAAAAGCGAACATCTCGACCAGTACGGCTTCGTGCGCGACTACCTGGAGCTGGCGGACTTCAAACGCTTTATCGATCACGAGCTGGATCACCGCCACCTGAACGAGGTGCTGGGCGACGAGTGCACCACCGCCGAGCGGCTGGCCAGGTACCTGTTCGACTGGGCCCACGCCCGCTGGCCCGAGGTGAGCGCGATGTCGGTGTCGGAAACCCCCAAGACCTGGGCCGAGTACCGGCCATGAGCATCGCCATCAGTGAAATCTTCGGCCCCACCATCCAGGGGGAAGGGCGGCTTATCGGCATGCCCACGGTGTTCGTGCGCACCGGCGGCTGCGACTTTCGCTGCAGCTGGTGCGACACCCTCTACGCGGTGGAGCCGCGCTTCAAGGCCGACTGGCGGCCCATGGACGCCGGGGGCGTGCTCGCCGAGGTGAACCGGCTGAGTGGCGGCGAGCCCATACTGGTGACGCTCTCCGGCGGCAACCCGGCGCTGCAGCCGCTGACCGAGCTGCTGCGGCTCGGCCACGGGCAGGGCCATGCCTTCGCCATGGAAACCCAGGGCAGCAAGGCACAGGCCTGGTTCGGGATGCTCGACCACCTGACGCTCAGCCCCAAGCCGCCGTCCTCGGGCATGGCGTTCAACCGGGAGCGGTTCGAGGCCTGCCTCGCCGCCGCCGGGGCCGACACCCAAGTCAGCCTCAAGCTGGTGATCGCCGACGAGGCGGACTACCGCTGGGCCCGGGCGCTGGCCGCCGACTACCCGCAACTGCCGCTGGTGCTGCAGCCCTGCAACCCGACGCCGGCCACCCCCGAGCAGCCGGAGCTGACCACCGATCCCGAGCGGCTCAATGCCCGGCTGCGCTGGCTGGTGGAGAAGGTGACCGCCGACCGCTGGTACCGGGCCCGGGTGCTGCCGCAACTGCATGTGCTGATCTGGAATAACGAGCGCGGGGTCTGAGGTGGCAAAGCCATTGCCTGTTTGACTCCTTCTGTTAATATGGCCGTCTAAACGGCCAAGTCTCTCGCCGCGTCATCCGTCACAAGGAGTTATTATGCCTCGCCCCCTGCTCAAGCTGTCCCTGCTGGCCCTGGCCTGCTGCTCGTTTCCGCTGTTGGCGGTGGACCAGGAGAAAAAGGACATCGTCATCGGCACCACGGTCGGCGACTTCGCCGACATGGTCACCGAGTCGATCAAGCCCCAGCTGGAAGCCCTGGGTTACAGCGTGAAGCTGGTGGAGTTCACCGATTACGTGATGCCCAACCTGGCGCTGGCGGAAGGCGCGCTGGACGTGAACTGCTTCCAGCACCGGCCCTACCTGGAGACCTTCAGCAAGGACAGGGGGCTGGAACTCAGTCCCATCACCCAGGTGCCCACCGGCCCCATGGGGCTCTATTCCGGCCGGCTGGACTCCCTCGACCGGGTCAAACAGGGCAGCACGGTGGCCATTCCCAACGATCCCACCAACCAGGCCCGGGCCCTGTTGATGCTGGAAGACATGGGCTGGATCACCCTGAAAGAGGGGATAGATCCGCTGCGCGCCAGCGAATTCGATGTGGCGGAAAACCCCAAGGGCATCCGGCTGGTGCCGCTGGAGGCGGCGCAGCTGCCGCGCTCGCGCCAGGACGTGGACTTTTCGGTGATCAACGGCAACTACGCCGCCTCCAGCGGCATTCCCTTCGCCGAGGGCCTCTTCCTCGAGCGCAGCTACGATTTCATCAACTGGGTGGTGGTTCGCAGCGAGGACCGGGACCAGGCCTTCGTGCAGGATGTGATCGCCGCCTACAACTCCGACGCCTTCAAGGACTATGCCATCAAGCGCTTCGAGGGCTACAAGTACCCCGAGTCCTGGAACCGCTAAGCGCCCGCCTGCCGATGCATCGTTCATGGCAATTCGGACACCAGGGCCGCCGGCTGGCGGTGATGGAGTGGGGCGACCCGCGGGGCGTGCCGCTGGTGGCGCTGCACGGCTGGCTCGACAACGCGGCGAGTTTCACCCTGCTGGCCAGGTTGTTGCCCGAGGTACGGCTGATCGCCATCGATCTGGCCGGCCACGGTCTTTCCGATCACCGGCCCGCCGGCCAGCCCTACTATATCTGGGACAATGTGGCCGAGGTGCAGGCCCTGCTCGATACCCTTGGGCTGGCGCGGGTGGCCCTGCTCGGCCATTCCATGGGCGCCGGGGTGGCCAGCCTGTTTGCCGGCGCCTTTCCCGAGCGGGTCAGTCAATTGTTCCTGCTCGACGGCCTGGCCCCTCTCGATTATCCGGCCGATGAGCTGCCGGCGCAGATGGCGCAGGCGCTGCTGAAGAGTGGCCGACTGCAACGCCGGGCCCTGCGGCCCTATGCCAGCGTCGAGCAGGCGGTGCGGGCGCGTATGGGCGGGCGCTGGCCGGTGAGCCGGGAGGCGGCCACCTGGCTGCTGGCGCGGGGCCTGCGCGAGGAGGCCGGCGGCTGGTACTGGCGCAGCGATCTGGCGCTGACCCAGCCGTCGGTGGTGCGGTTGTGCGAGGCGCAAATCGCGGCCTTTCTGCGCCGGCTGACCATGCCGGTGCTGCTGGTGATGGCGGAATCGGGTATCGGCCTGGCGCGGGTCGAGCCGTTGTCCGGCCTGGTGCCGCAACTGGAGCTCAAGTTATTGGCCGGCGGCCATCATTTGCACCTGGAAGCAGTGCCGGCGGCGCGCATCGCCCGGTGGATAGGCGAACGGCTGCAGGCCTAAAGCGGCAGTGAGTCCTGGGGCGGAGAGTCCTGCTGGACCAGTTCCAGCTCCAGCTGTTTCTTGCGGGCGGCGGCCAGTACCCGGCGCTTGCGGTCCTGGCACAGGCGAATGACCTCGCGCCGCTGCTGGGCGCTCATCTGCAGCCAGTTGAAGCGTTCTTCCCGGCTGCGCAGGCAGCCCTTGCAATAGCCCCTGTTGTTCACCTGGCAGACGCCGATGCAGGGGCTGGGTACGTCAAAAAACTCCAGTTGCTCCATGGCTCACCCCCTCCTTCACCCTGCTCAATGGAGCATATTTCGCCGCCCTCGGCAAGCGGCTAGAGTCTGTCCCGCAGCCGGTACCAGGCCATGGCCAGCACCAGCGCCGGGGTGCGCAGCAGCCGGCCGCCGGGAAAATCGTGGTGCGGGATGCGGCCGAACAGGTCGAAACGCTCGGCGCTGCCGGCAATGGCCTCGGCCATCAGGGTGCCGGCCATGCCGGTGAGGGCGATACCGTGGCCGGAAAAGCCCTGGGCGAAATAGACATTGCCGTTCAGCCGGCCGAAGTGGGGTGCCCGGTTCATGGTAATACCCACATAGCCGCCCCAGGTGTACTGCTGTTTCACCCCCTGCAACTGGGGGAACACCTGGCGCAGCCGCTGGCCCATGGCGTCCGCCAGGTTGAGCGGATCCAGCCGGGAGTAACTGACCCGGCCGCCGAACAGCAGCCGGTGGTCGGCGCTCAGGCGGAAGTAGTCGAGCACGAAGTTGATGTCGGCCACCGCCATGTTGTTGCGGATAAGTTCGCGGGCGCGTTCCTCGCCGAGCGGCTCGGTGGCGGTGATGTAGGTGCCCACCGGCATGATCTTGCGTTCTATCTCGGGGGCGATACCCTCGAGATAGGCGTTGCCGCACAGCAGCAGGTGCTGGCAGCGCACCCGGCCGCGGGCGGTGTGGGCCACCGGCCTGGTGCCCTGCTCGACGCGCACGACCGGGCTGTGCTCGAAGAAGCGGGCGCCGGCCTCGGCCGCGGCCCTGACCAGGCCCAGGGTGTAGTTGAGCGGGTGCACATGGCCGCTGTTGGGATCGTAGAGCCCGCCCAGGTAGGCGTCGCTGCTCATCTGCTGTTGTACCTGCTGCTTGCTCCACAGCTCGAGGGCGTCGTAGCCGAAGTGGCGGCGCAGATCGGCGGCCCAGCCTTCGAGTTCGGTCAGGTGGCGGGGCTTGACCGCCGCGTGCAGGTGGCCGTCGGCCAGATCGCAGTCGATGCGATGTTCCTCGATGCGCCGGCGCATCAGCGTCATGGCCTCGAGCGAGATGTCCCACAGCGCCTTGCTCGTATCCATCCCCACCAGCTGGGTGAGCCTGGACTGGTCGCAGGCGTAGCCGAAGATCATCTGGCCGCCGCTGCGCCCGGAGGCCCCCCAGCCCACCAGCCGGGCCTCCAGCACTGCTACCTTGTAACCTTTCTGCGCCAGGGCCAGGGCCGCCGAGGCGCCGGTGATGCCGGCACCGACGATGCAGACATCCACCTCCAGATCTTCTTCAAGCGGCGGATAGCTCAGGGCCAGGTTGGCCGAGGCGGCATAGTAGGAATCGGCGTGCTGTTGCATAAGGGCTCCAAATGGCTAAACCAGATGTTGATACCACTGGTACTCCAGCGGGGTCACGTGCTGATCGAACTCGGCCAGCTCGTGGCGCTTGTTGATAAGGTAGGCGCGGTGAAAATCCTTGCCCAGGTACTGGGACAACCGGTGCGACTGGGCGAAGCGGTCGAGCGCATCCTGCCAGCGGTAGGGCAGCAGTTGCAAGTCCAGCTTGTTGGCGTCGCCCTGGATGGGGGCCGGCGGGCGCAATTGTTCGCTGATGCCGTGATCCACCGCCGCCAGTATCGCCGCCACCACCAGGTAGGGGTTGGCGTCGGCGCCGGCCACCCGGTGCTCGAGCCGGGTGTTGCTCTTGTCGCCGGAGGGGATGCGCAGCGCCACGGTGCGGTTGTCGAAGCCCCAGCTGGCGTGCAGCGGCACGAACATCTGCGGCTGCAGCCGGCGGTAGGAATTGGCGTTGGGGGCGAACAGCGCCATGCATTCGGGCAGCATGCTGCAGTTGCCGGCGATGGCCTGACGCAGCAGCTCGTGGTTGTCGGAAAACAGGTTGTTGCCGGCCTCGTCGAGCAGGCTGACGTGGATGTGCATGCCCGAGCCGGCCTGGCCGTTGTAGGGCTTGGCCATGAAGGTGGCGTACATGCCTTCCTTGATGGCGATGGCCTTGATCGCCCGCTTGAGCAGTATCGCCTGGTCGCAGGCGGCGACGGCGTCGTTCTGGTGGGTCAGGTTGATCTCGAACTGGCCCGGGGCGTATTCCGCCACCGCGTTGTCGGCGGGGATGTGCTGCATCTCGCACACTTCCGCCACCCGCACCAGGAAGTCTTCCCAGCTGTCGAGATCGTCGAGGGAGTAGACCTGGGTGTCGTGCATGCGCTCGTCGGTGCCGGGCAGTATCGGCGGCTGGGGCAGGCCGTCGGGGCCGACCTTCTGATCCACCAGGTAGAATTCCAGCTCCACCGCCACGCAGGGGCGCAGGCCCTTGTCCAGCAGCCGCTGCACCACCTTCTGCAGCACGTGGCGCGGATCGGCGAAGAAGGGGCTGCCGTCGCTCTCCTCCATGGTCATCAGGATCTGGCCGGAGGGGGTTCTGTGCCAGGGCACGGGCGCCAGGGTATGGGGCAGCAGCCGGCAGACGCGATCGCTGTCGCCCTGGGCGAAGCCGAGCCCGGTTTCTTCCACCGTCTGGCCGGTGATATCGAGCGCGAACACCGAGGCGGGCAGGCTGATGCCGTCGCGCAGGGCATTTTCCAGGGCGCTGGTCTGGATGCGCTTGCCCCGGAGCACGCCGTTGATGTCGCACAGCATCAGATCGACGGACTGGTAGTCCGACCAGGGGTGTCTGGCGCTATGGCCATGTTTGGCACTATGGGCTTTGTTCATGGGCTCATCCTTAAACTCGCGAGTTCGGTACCACCGGTTCAGCTAATCATGACGCCGGTGTTTAATATATGGATATTTTTGTTAATTTTGGTGCTGATCCCGTTTATCTTTCCGGTACTGGATTTTTCCTGCGAATACTGCTATTTCCTATATCTAGCATATTTTTAGGCAAGTATGGACTATGCTTGCCGATGTGTCCCACACCATGAGCCTGGGTTATGAGTGTTCAAGATCCCGAAAAGCGAGATATGGAATGGTTGCGCATCTGGATGCAGCAGCACGCCATTACCGAAGTGGAATGCCTGTTGCCGGACTTTACCGGCAATGCGCGCGGCAAGATCCTGCCCGCCAGCAAGTTCCTGAAGGAGGGGGGCATGCGCCTGCCGGAAAACATCTTCCTGCAGACCGTCAACGGCGACTGGCCGGAAGACGACAACATCGACTGGACCGAGCGCGACATGGAGCTGCACGCAGACATCAATACCCCGCGGCTGGTGCCCTGGGCCAGCGAGCCCACCGCCCAGGTGATCCACGACTGTTTCGACGCCGAAGGCAAGCCGGTGGACATGGCGCCGCGCAGCGTGCTGCGCCGGGTGCTCAAGCTGTACGAGGAGCAGGGCTGGCGCCCGGTGGTGGCGCCGGAGCTGGAATTCTTTTTGGTGAAGAAGAACGAGGACTGGGACTACCCGCTGGAGCCGCCCATCGGCCGCAACGGCCGGCCGGAGACCGCCCGCCAGTCGTTCAGCATCGACGCGGTCAACGAATTCGATCCCATCTTCGAGGAGATGTACGACTTCTGCGAGGCCCAGGAGCTGGAGGTCGACACCCTGATCCACGAGTCCGGGGCGGCGCAGATGGAAGTCAACTTCATCCATGGCGATGCCCTGGATCTGGCGGATCAGGTGTTCCTGTTCAAGCGCACCATGCGCGAGGCGGCGATGCGCCACCACGTGTACGCCACCTTCATGGCCAAGCCGATGAAGAACGAGCCGGGCAGCGCCATGCACATCCACCAGAGCCTGGTGGACGTCAACGGCAACAACCTGTTCGCCAACGCCGACGGCAGCCACAGCGAGCTGTTCCTGCACTACATCGGCGGCATGCAGCGTTATATCCCGAGCGCGGTGGCCCTGTTCGCCCCCAACGTCAACTCCTACCGCCGGCTGGCGTTCGGGGATTCGGCGCCGCGCAACATGGCCTGGGGCGAGGACAACCGCACCGTGGGCCTGCGGGTGCCGCGCTCGGGGCCGGCGGACCGGCGCGTCGAAAACCGTTTCGCCGGCGCCGACGCCAACCCCTACCTGGCCCTGGCCGCCAGCCTGGCCTGCGGCTACCTGGGCATGATGCAACAGCTCAAGCCCACCGAACAGGTGCAGGGCAGCGCCTACAACATGCCCTTCGGCCTGGCCCGCAGCCTGGAAGAGGCGCTGCTGGAGCTGGAGCAGTGCGACGACTTGCGCCAGATCTTCGGCCAGCGCTTCGTCAACGCCTTCATTTCGGTCAAGCGCAAGGAATACGAGGCATTCTTCACCGTGATCAGCGCCTGGGAGCGGGAATTCCTGCTGCTCAATGTGTAACGGATAACGGAGTTCATCTATGGCAGAGCAACACGGACGCAGCCGCAGCCGCCTGCAGGCACTGGATGCCGCCCACCATCTGCATCCCTTTACCGACAGCCAGGCGCTGCACCAGAAGGGCACCCGCATCATCGAGAAGGGCGAGGGCGTCTACCTGTGGGACGCCGATGGCAACCGCATCCTCGACGGCATGGCCGGTCTGTGGTGCGTCAACCTGGGCTACGGCCGGGAAGAGCTGATCCGCGCGGCCGAGCGGCAGTTGCGCCAGCTGCCTTATTACAACCTGTTCTTCCAGACCACCCATCCGCAGGCCACCGAGCTGGCCGCCACCCTGGCGACCCTGCTGCCCGGTGACATGCAGCACCTGTTCTTCACCGGCTCCGGCTCCGAGTGCAACGACACCGTAGTGCGCATGGTGCGCCATTACTGGGCCACTCAGGGCCGGCCGGAGCGCAAGGTGATCATCAGCCGACACAACGCCTACCACGGCTCCACCCTGGCCGGCGCCGCCCTCGGCGGCATGAAACCGATGCATGCCCAGGGCGGCCTGCCGCTGCCCGACATCGTCCATATCGACCAGCCCTACCACTTCGGTGAAGGGCAGGGCCGGGATGAACACGAATTCGGCCTGGAGCGGGCCCGCCAGCTGGAGCGGAAAATCCTGGAGCTCGGCCCCGAGCGGGTGGCGGCCTTTATCGGCGAACCCATCCAGGGTGCCGGCGGGGTCATCATCCCGCCCGCCAGCTACTGGCCCGAGATTAAGCGCATCTGCCGGCAGTACGACATCCTGCTGGTGGTGGACGAGGTGATCTGCGGCTTCGGCCGCACCGGCCACTGGTTCGCCAGCGAATACTACGATCTGCAGCCCGATCTGCTGTGCATGGCCAAGGGCATCACCTCCGGCTACATGCCGCTGGGGGCGGTGGCGGTGGGGGGCCGGGTGGCCGCGGGGCTGATCGGCGGCGGCGAATTCTTCCACGGCTTCACCTATTCCGGCCATCCGGTGGCCTGCGCCGTGGCGCTGGCCAATATCGCCGTGATGCAGGCGGAAAACATAGTCGAACGGGTCCATACTGATACCGGCCCCTACCTGCAGCGGGCCTGGGCCAGCCTGGGGGAGCACCCCCTGGTGGGCGAAACCCGGGGCCTGGGGCTGGTGGCGGCGCTGGAGCTGGTGGCCGACAGGCAGAGCAAGCGGCGTTTTGCCAGCGGCCTCGGGGCCGGCCTGGTGTGCCGCGAGCACAGTTTCGACCTGGGCCTGGTGATGCGGGCGGTGGGCGATACCATGATCATCTCGCCGCCGCTGGTGATCACCCGGGCCGAGATCGACGAGCTGGTCGGCAAGGCCCGCCAGGCACTGGATTTGACTTACCAGACATTGATGAACTGACACGGACGGAGAACACCATGGCGAACAAACTGCAACACGGTTATCGATTGGGTCTGCTGGCGGCAGGCGTGGGCATGGCGCTGAGCGCCCAGGCCCAGGAGCCGGCCCAGGTCAACTTCTATAACTGGTCCGACTATATCGCGGAAGATACCCTGGCCAGTTTTACCACCGACACCGGTATCCAGGTCACCTACGACGTGTTCGACTCCAACGAGGTGCTGGAGGCCAAGCTGCTGGCGGGCAACACCGGCTTCGACGTGGTGGTGCCCACCGGCGACTTCATGGGCCGGCAGATCCAGGCCGGGGCCTTTATGGAGCTGGACAAGTCCAAGCTGGCCAACTACGGCAACCTGGATCCCAACATCATGGCGTTGCTGGCAGACAAGGATCCGGGCAACAAGTTCGGCGTGCCCTACCTGTGGGGCACCACCGGCATCGGCTACAACGTCGACAAGGTGAAGGAAGCCCTGGGCGAAGCGGCGCCGGTGGATTCCTGGGATCTGGTGATGAAGCCGGAAAACCTGGAGAAACTCAGCCAGTGCGGGGTGGCCTTCCTCGATGCGCCCACCGAGATCTTCGCCGCCGCGCTCAACTACCAGGGGCTGGATCCCAACAGCACCAATACCGAGGACTACGACGGCCCGGCCACCGAGCTGATGCTGAGCCTGCGGCCCCATATCACCTACTTCCATTCCTCCAAGTACATCAACGACCTGGCCAACGGCGACATCTGCGTGGCGGTGGGCTGGTCCGGCGACATCCTGCAGGCGAGGGATCGGGCCGACGAGGCAGAGCAGGGGGTGAACGTGGCCTACAGCATTCCCAAGGAAGGGGCGCTGATGTGGTTCGACATGCTGACCATCCCCAGGGATGCCCGGCACCCGGACAACGCCCACAAGCTTATCGACTACCTGATGAAGCCGGAGGTGATCGCCGGGGTGTCCAACTACGTGGCCTACGCCAACGCCAACAGCGCCGCCAGGGAGTTCGTGGACGAGGAGATCCTGAACGATACCGGCATTTATCCCACCGAGGAAGCGGCGGCCAAGCTCTATACCGCCAAGATATTGCCCCAGAGCGTGAACCGGGTGATCACCCGCGCCTGGACCCGGGTCAAGACCGGACGATAAGAGCTTGTTTACGATCTCTGCGAAGAGGCAACAGAGCCACCTCCACCGACACGCTGCGAGCTCGTCCCTGTGGCGCTCGGCACATGGCATCCCTGGCATGTGACGGTCGGTGGAGTAGTGCGCTTTGGCCGAGGACACAAGATCTCAAACAACGATGTTCTCAAGGAGGTGATAATGCCGGAAAACGGTAAAGAAGATCAGGCCGAGGCCCGGCCTTTCCTGGAGATCCGCGGGGTCAGCAAGCTGTTCGACGGCCAGCCGGCGGTGGATGACGTCAGCCTGCAGATCCGCCGGGGGGAAATCTTCGCCCTGCTCGGCGCCTCGGGCTGCGGCAAGTCCACCCTGCTGCGCATGCTGGCCGGCTTCGAGCAGCCGAGCAAAGGCGAGATCCTGCTCGACGGTGTCGACATCGGCGAGGTGCCGCCCTATGACAGGCCCATCAACATGATGTTCCAGTCATATGCCCTGTTTCCCCATATGACGGTGGAGGCCAATATCGCCTTCGGCCTCAAGCAGGACGGCCTGCCCCGGGCGGAGATCGCCGAGCGGGTGGCCCATATGCTCAAACTGGTGCACATGGAAGAGTTCGCCCGGCGCAAGCCCCACCAGCTGTCCGGCGGCCAGCGCCAGCGGGTGGCGCTGGCGCGCAGCCTGGCCAAGCGGCCCAAGCTGCTGTTGCTGGACGAGCCCATGGGCGCGCTCGACAAGAAGCTCAGGGAAGAAATGCAGCTCGAACTGGTCAACATCATCGAGCAGGTGGGGGTGACCTGCGTCATGGTGACCCATGATCAGGAGGAGGCCATGACCATGGCCGGGCGCATCGCCATCATGAACAAGGGCCGGCTGGTGCAGGTGGGCGATCCGCTCGACGTGTACGAATACCCCAACTGCCGTTACAGCGCCGAGTTCATCGGCTCGGTCAACGTGTTCGACGGCATCCTCGAAAACAACGATACCGACAGCGCCCTGATCCGCTGCCCCGAGCTTGAGCGGCCGCTCTGGATCAACCACGGCGTGTCCATCGCCGAGGGGCTGCCGCTGATGATAGCGGTGCGGCCCGAGAAGATGTACCTGAGCCGCGAGCAGCCCGCCGGGGAGCACAACTGGCTGAGCGGCATCGTCGACGAGATAGCCTATCTCGGCAGCCTGTCCATCTACCATGTGCGGCTGGCCGCGGGCAAGCGCATCCTGGCCACCCTGCCCAACGTGGATCGGCACCGCAAGGGCAACCCCACCTGGGGCGACCGGGTGTATCTGCGCTGGGAGGCGGACAGCTGCGCCGTCTTGCTGATCTAGGGGGTGATGATGTACCGCCGTTCCCGTTCGAGCACCGGCCGCCGGCTGGTGATAGCGCTGCCCTACACCTGGTTGCTGCTGTTTTTTCTGATCCCTTTCCTCATCGTGTTCAAGATCAGCCTGTCCGAGGCGGCGCTGGCCATCCCGCCCTATGGCGAAGTGGTGAGCTTCGCCAACGATCAGCTGCAGATCGTGCTGAACTTCGGCAACTACCTGTTCCTGCTGAGCGACAGCCTCTATATCCAGTCCTACCTGCAGTCGCTGCAGGTGGCGGCGGTGTCGACCCTGCTGTGCCTGCTGATCGGCTACCCCCTGGCCTGGGCCATCGTCCACTCCCGGCCGTCCACCCGCAACGTGCTGCTGATGCTGGTGATACTGCCGTCCTGGACTTCCTTCCTGATCCGGGTCTACGCCTGGATGGGTATCCTCGGCAACAACGGCTTTCTCAACAACCTGCTGCTGTGGCTGGGGGTGACAGAAGCCCCGCTGCAGATCCTCAACACCAACACCGCCGTCTATATCGGCATCGTCTATGCGTACCTGCCGTTCATGGTGTTGCCGCTCTATACCGCCCTGATGCGGCTCGACTATTCCCTGGTGGAGGCGGCGGCGGATCTGGGCGCCCGGCCCTGGAAGACCCTGGCCACGGTGATAGTGCCGCTGACCAGGGGCGGCATCATCGCCGGCTCCATGCTGGTGTTCATCCCGGCGGTGGGGGAGTTCGTGATCCCCGAGCTGCTCGGCGGCCCCGATACCCTGCTGATCGGCCGGGTGCTGTGGCAGGAATTCTTCAACAACCGTGACTGGCCGATAGCGGCGGCGGTGGCCAGCATCATGCTGCTGCTGCTGATGGTACCCATCATGTGGTTCCACCGGACCCAACGCAAAGAGCTGGAGGACTGAGCCATGAATGGTATTCCCGTCAGCCGCTCCCGGTTGAGAGCCCTGATCCTGCTGCTGGGCTTCGGCTTTCTCTACCTGCCGATGCTGTTGCTGATCATCTATTCCTTCAACAGCTCGCGCCTGGTCACGGTGTGGGCCGGCTGGTCCACCCGCTGGTACGGCGAGCTGCTGCAGGATCAGATGATGATGCAGGCGGTGGGGCTGAGCCTGACCATCGCCTTTTTCGCCGCCTCCGCCGCCGTGGTGCTGGGCACGGTGGCGGGCTTCGTGCTCACCCGTATCGGCCGTTTCCGCGGCGAGAACGGCTTCGCCTTTATGATCACCGCCCCGCTGGTGATGCCCGAGGTGATCACCGGACTGTCGCTGCTGCTGCTGTTCGTGGCCATGGGCGACTGGCTGGGCTGGCCGGCCCAGCGGGGCATGGGCACCATCTGGATTGCCCACGTCACCTTCTGCACCGCCTATGTGGCGGTGGTGGTCAGCTCCCGGTTGCGCGAGCTGGACCGCTCGGTGGAGGAGGCGGCGATGGATCTGGGCGCCCGGCCGCTCAAGGTGTTCTTCGTGATCACCCTGCCGATCATCGCCCCGGCGATCATCGCCGGCTGGCTGTTGGCCTTTACCCTGTCCCTCGACGATCTGGTGATCGCCAGCTTCGTCTCCGGGCCCAACGCCACCACCCTGCCGATGGTGGTGTTTTCCAGCGTACGGCTGGGGGTCAGTCCCAAGATCAACGCCCTGGCCACCATCATCATACTGATAGTGTCGCTGGTGACCTTTGTCGGCTGGTGGCTGATGGCCCGGGCCGAGAAGCGGCGGAGTCAGGAAGCGGCCGCGGCCCGCGCCAACTGAGCCGGAGGAGGGAATAGATGGAACTGGCGGAACGACTGAAATGGCTGCGTGGCCGTCACGGCCTGTCCCAGCGCGAGCTGGCCCGGCGGGCGGGGGTGAACAACAGCCTGATCTCGCAGATCGAGCAGGCGGCGGTGAACCCTTCGGTGGCCACCCTGAAGCGGGTGCTGGACGGCTTTCCCATCTCCATGGGCGAGTTCTTCAGCCTGGAGCAGGCGCCGCGCCGGCAGCTGTTCTTCCGTGGCCACGAGCTGGTGCCGATGAGCAGCGGCGAGGTGCAGATGTGGTTGGTGGGGCCGCCGCAGCGGGGGCGCCGGCTGGCGTTGCAGCGGGAAATCTACCCGCCCGGCGCCGATACCGGCCCGGAGATGCTGAGCAACGAAGCGGAGGAGGCCGGTCTTGTTCTGAGCGGTGAAATCGAAATTACCGTGGGGGAGCAGCGTTGCGTATTGCGGGCCGGCGATGCCTACTATTTCGATACCCGGCAGCCGCACCGTTTCCGCAACCTCGGCAGCGAGAGCTGCGAGCTGGTGTCGGCGGCGACGCCGCCGACCTTTTAAAAGGTCGGCGGGCTGTTGGCGGAGATCAGCACCAGCTCCTGCTCGCCGATGCTGACGAAGCGATGCGCCTGGGTGCTGTCGAAGTAGTAGCCGTCGCCCGGGCCCAGCTCGAATTCCTGCTCGCCCACGGTGAGCCGCAGCCGGCCCTGGATCACCACGCCGCATTCCTGGCCGGCGTGGCTGAGCAGGTCGGGGCCGGTGTCGGCGCCCGGGGCCATGGTTTCACGCAGCAGGCTGATGGCGCGGCCGGGAAAGTGGCTGCCGATGAGGCGGTAGCTGATGTCGGCCGAGCCCAGCTCGGGCTGATCGTCGAGGCGATAGACCACCGGGCTGCTGCTCTCCGCGGCGTCGGCGAAGAACTCCGCCAGGGACATGGGCAGGCCGTCGAGCAGTTTTTTCAGGGAGCCGATGGAAGGGCTGACCTGGTTTTTTTCCACCTGGGAAATAAAGCCGTTGGTCACCCCCGAGCGCTTGGCGAGTTCACGCTGGGACAATTGGGCCTGTTGCCGGACGGTTTTCAGACGATTGCCAATGTCCATCAGAGCGATCTCTCCTTAGCTACAATTGAATCTTAAAGTGGATGCGAGCAAGATGACAACCGTCTCTTCCAACACCGAAAAGAGTGGCAATGGTGCCGTCGTGGAGCGCATTCTAACTCACAAACCCGCAGACACACAGAGGTGGATATGGATATAGGGATCCCGAAGGAAATCAAGAACCACGAATACCGGGTGGGCATGACCCCGGGCGGGGTGAAGGAACTGGTCCGGGACGGCCACCGGGTGATGGTGCAGGGCGGCGCCGGGGCGGCCATCGGCCTGACCGACGAGCAGTACGCGGCGGCCGGCGCCGAGCTGGTGGCGGACGTGGCCGAGCTGTTCGAGCGGGCCGAGATGGTGGTCAAGGTCAAGGAGCCCCAGGCGGAGGAATACCGGCGGCTCAAGCCCGGCCAGGTGCTGTTCACCTACCTGCACCTGGCGCCGGACCTGCCCCAGACCCAGGGGCTGCTCAAGTCCGGTTGTACCGCCATCGCCTATGAAACCGTGACCGACAGGGCCGGTGGCCTGCCGCTGCTGGCGCCGATGAGCGAGGTGGCCGGACGCATGGCGATCCAGGCCGGCGCCCATTGCCTGGAGAAAGCCCAGGGCGGGCGCGGCGTGCTGCTGGGCGGGGTGCCCGGGGTGGCCCCGGCCCGGGTGTTGGTGCTGGGCGGCGGCGTGGTCGGCATCAATGCGGCCCGCATGGCCCTGGGGCTGGGCGCCGACGTCACCCTGTTCGACAAGTCCCTGCCCCGGCTGAAGGAGCTGGATGCCCTCTATGGTCCCGGCCTCAAGACCCTGTACTCCACCGCCGACGCCATCGAGGAGGAGCTGCCCCGGGCCGATCTGGTGGTGGGGGCGGTGCTGATCCCCGGGGCGGCGGCGCCCAAGCTGGTGACTCGCGAGATGCTGAAACGGCTGCCCAGGGGCGCCGTGCTGGTGGACGTGGCCATCGATCAGGGCGGCTGCTTCGAAACCAGCCAGGCCACCACCCATCAGCAGCCGACCTATGAAGTGGACGGTATCGTGCATTATTGCGTGGCCAACATGCCGGGCGGGGTGGCGCGCACCGCCACCTTCGCGCTGACCAACGCCACCCTGCCGTTTATCCAGGCCCTGGCCAACAAGGGCTGGCGCCGGGCGCTGCAGGACGATGAACACCTGGCCCGCGGGCTGAATGTGCACGACGGCCGGATCACCTACCGGGCGGTTGCCGAGGCCCACGACCTGCCCTTTACCCCGCCGGAAGACGTGCTGGCGAACGCGTGACGAGGAGCCCCATGCAGTTTGGATTGTTGCTTTGTGATCATATCGATGAGGACTTTCGCCGCCGTGGTGGCGACTATCCCGACCTCTTTTCCGAGCGCATCCGCGAGGTGATGCCCGCCGCCCGGCTACAGGTGTTCGACGCCGAGGCCGGTGAGCTGCCGGAGCCGCAGACCCGGCTGGATGGCTGGATCATCAGCGGTGCCCGCCACGATGCCTTCGGCGACTACCCCTGGCTCGAGCGGCTGAAAGCCCGGGTGCATGAGCTGTTGGCGGCGGGAGAACGGGTGGCGGGGGTTTGCTTCGGCCACCAGCTGCTGGCGTTGATGTATGGCGGCGAGGTCGGCCGGGCGCCGGCCGGCTGGGGCATCGGCAACCACGACTATCGCTGGCAGCCGCCCGGGCAGCCGGATTACCGGCTGCTGGTGAGCCACCAGGATCAGGTGCTGCGGCTGCCGGTGGGGGCACGGCTGCTGGCGGGCTCCGATTTCTGCCCGCATGCCGCCTTTACCCTGGGCGAGCAGGTGATGGGGGTACAGGGCCACCCCGAGTTCACCCCCGACTATGCTCGTTTCCTGATGGCGCTGCGCCGGGAGCAGTTCGGCGAGCGCCTGTATCTCCAGGCGATGGACTCCGTCGAACGGCCCCATCACGGCGCCGAGGTAATGCGCCTGATCCTGGACTTTCTGCGGGGAGGCGACCTGCCTTCGCCGACCATTCACTCCGGACTCTGAAGGAGCGCGCCGTGGAACTCTATATTGCCAACAAGAACTACTCGTCCTGGTCGTTGCGCCCCTGGCTGCTGATGCGCACCCTGGGCATCCCCTTCGAAGAGCGGCTGGTACCCTTTGAAACTGGATCCAACTGGGACGCGTTCCGCCGTTTTTCGCCCAACGGCAAGGTGCCCTGCCTGGTCGACGGCGATAACCGGGTATGGGATTCGCTGGCCATCGTCGAATACCTGGCCGAACGCTGGCCAGCGGTCTGGCCGGCCGACCGGGGAGCCCGGGCCTGGGGCCGCTCGGCGGTGGCCGAAATGCACTCGGGATTTACCGCCCTGCGCAGCCAGTGCCCGATGAACTGTGGCCTGGAAGTGACGCTGACGAAGATTGACGCGGCCCTGGAGCAGGACATCAGCCGCATCGGCGAGCTGTGGGAGCAAGGGCTTGGCCGCTTCGGCGGACCTTTCCTGGCCGGTGGCGCCTTTACCGCGGTGGATGCGTTTTATGCGCCCGTGGTGTTCCGGCTCCGCAACTACCGGTTGCCGTTGCCGCCCGTGGCCGCCGGCTATGTGACGGGGATGCTGGCCCTGCCGGAGCTGCAGGCATGGCGCACGGCGGCCCTGCGGGAGCCCTGGCGCGAGCCGGAGCACGAGCGGGAAGCCCTGCAGGCGGGAACCCTGGTGCGGGATCACCGGGCGGAGGTGGCGGATGGGCCTGAGTAAAGCGCAACAAGAGCAGGCCAGGCGCCGCTTTTTCGGTGGTATGGACGAGGTCGGGGACCTCGATCTGGAATTTGCCGCCGGCGAGGGGGAGAGCAAGCTCGGCCGCTTCGGCGACAGGCCGCCCGGTTCGCTGGCAGAATGGTGGCAGGATCTGCGGCTGATGGTGAGCCTGGTCAACGATTATCGCAAGGGCGACTATCGCACCGTGCCCTGGAAGGTGATCGCCGCCATCACCGGGGCGGTCATTTATTTTGTGTCGCCGCTGGATGTGGTGCCGGACTTCCTGCCGCTGGCGGGTTACCTGGACGATGCGTTGGTGATCAAGCTGGCGCTGGATCTGGCCCGTTCGGATCTGGAGCTGTACGCCAAGTGGAAGCAACGGCAGCATGGATGAACTGGCCGGGGAGCTGCTGGCCGGCCATCAGACCCTGGCGCGCCTGGGGCTGGCCCTGCTGCTGGGCACGCTTATCGGCATTCAGCGCGGCTGGCAGAGTAGGGACACCCGGGCCGGCCTGCGGGTGGCCGGCATCCGCACCCATGCGCTGGTGGGACTGCTTGGCGGCCTGGTGGCGCTGCTGGGTACTCATGTGGGCGAGTGGATCATCGCCGTCGGCCTGCTCGGGGTGGTGGCGGTGGTGCTGGTGGCCTACCGGGTGCACAGCCGGGAGCTGGCGGATTACAGCATCACCGGCAGCATAGGGTTGTTGCTGACTTTCTGCTTCGGGGCCCTGGCACTGGTCGACAACCCGGCCATCGCTGCCACCGCCGCGGTGATCACCGCGGTGATCCTAGACAACAAGCGGGAGATCCACGGCCTGTTGCACAAGCTGCGCGAGCACGAGCTGGATGCTGGGCTCAAGCTGCTGCTGATCACCGTGGTGATGCTGCCCCTGTTGCCCAACAAGGACATGGGGCCGGGCGGCGCTATCAATCCCTACGAGATCTGGTGGATGGTGGTGCTGATCGCCTCCATTTCCTTTCTCGGCTATTTCGCCATCCGGGTCGGCGGCACCGAGAAGGGCATCTTCTTCACCAGCCTGTTCGCCGGCCTGAGTTCTTCCACCGCCCTGACCCTGCATTATGCTCGCCTGTCCCGGGAGACGCCGCAGCTCTCGCCCATGCTGGCCGCCGGCGTGTTGCTGGCTTGCGGTACCATGTTCCCGCGCATCCTGGTGTACTGTGCGCTGATCAATCCGGCGCTGCTGGCGACGCTGTGGCTGCCGGTGCTGGCGATGACGCTGCTGCTGTATGGCCCCGCGGCCTGGATCTGGCGCCGGCATCGTACCCTGGCGAACGTGGATCAGCCGAGCCTGCACATGAACCCGCTGGATCTGAAGTCCGCCTTCCTGTTCGGCGGCCTTATCCTGGTGATCATGCTGCTGGGGGAGTGGCTCAAGGAGTCCATGGGCAACGCGGGCATCCTGTTGCTGGCGCTGGCGTCGGGGGTGACCGACGTGGACGCCATTACCCTGTCGCTGACCCGGATGTCGCTCTCGGGCATAGAGCACGGCACCGCCGTGCTCGGCATCGTGCTGGCGGCCTCGGTCAATAACCTGGTCAAGGCGGGTATGGCGCTGGTGCTGGGGGATGCCGCCCTGGGCCGGCGGGTGGGGCTGGCGATGGCCGCCTCGCTGCTCGGCGGCCTGCTGGTGGCCTGGGGGATGAACTAATGTGGTAAGCCGGAAGTGGTACCGCGTTGCCCGGGTGGATGGAGGATTCTGTGTCGACATCCAGCCTGTCTTCGGTAATAAAAAACGGCGCTGTACCTCACAGCGCCGTTTTTTATCTTGCTTCCAGCTTCCAGCTTCCAGCTTCCAGCTTCCAGCCGGCTTACGCCGGCAGCAGTTCCCGGTGCAGATCGGCGATCACCTGGTTGGCGGTGCCTTCTTCCACCAGGATGCACAGGTTGTGGGGGCTGGCGCCGTAGCAGATCATGCGGATATTGACGTCTTCCAGCGCCTGGAATACCCGGGTGCCGGTGCCGTTGACTTCGCTCATGCGGTTGCCGATCAATGCCACCAGCGCCAGGCCATGTTCAACCTTGAGGTGGCAGTGCTTGCCGAGCTCGGCCTGCACCTCCTCGGTCAGCAATTCGGCGCCGGCGTCCAGGGTCAGGGACACGCTGATCTCCGAGGTGGTGATGAGGTCCACCGAAATCTTGTGTTTGGCCAGGATGCCGAACACCTCGGCCAGGAAGCCGTGGGCCTGGAACATGCTCTGACTGGTCAGGGTCAGCAGCACCTGGTTGCGGCGCAGGGCCAGGGCGCGGAACAGCGGCTGGCTGGGGGTGCTGTTGCGGATCCAGGTGCCACCGGCTTCCGGCGCCTTGCTCGAGCCCACGAACACCGGGATCTGCCGGCGTACCGCCGGTTGCAGGGTGGCCGGGTGCAGCACCTTGGCGCCGAAGGTGGCCATTTCCGACGCTTCGCTGAAGCTGATTTCGGGAATGGCGCGGGCCTCGCTCACCAGGCGCGGATCCGTGGTGTAGATGCCGGGCACGTCGGTCCAGATCTCCACCGCCGCGGCGCCGAGGGCTTCGCCCAGCAGGGCGGCGGAGAAATCGCTGCCGCCCCGGCCCAGGGTGGTGGTGCGGCCGTCGTTGGCGGCGCCGATAAAGCCCTGGGTCACCACCAGCTGATGGTCACACAGGGGCTTGAGCTCTTCCTCGGTGGCGCGGGCCAGGGCGCTGAGATCCGGGGTGGCGCGGCTGAAGCGATCGTCGGTGCGCATTACCCGGCGCACGTCGAACCAGACCGCCGGGGTGCCACGGTGGCGCAGCAGCTCCACGAACAGCCGGGTGGACATCAGCTCGCCCTGGGCCACGATTTCGTCGTGCAGGGCCTTGCTCGGGCTGATGGCGGCGCTGTCGGACAGCTCCTTGATGTGGTGCAGTATTTCCTCGATATGCCGGGTCAGCATCTCGGGCCGGTCCAGGCTGTCGAGAATACCGTGCTGGATGTCGGTCAACTGTTGCAGCAGCCGGGCGCGGCTGTCGGGCTGGTGTTCTCCCGAGGCCAGGGCCACCAGCAGGTTGGTGACCCCGGAGCTGGCGCTCAATACCGCCAGGCGGGTATTGGGGTTCTGTTCGAGAATGGCGGCGCAACGGCTCATGGCGTCGGCGTCGGCAACGCTGGTCCCGCCGAATTTGGCAACGGTTAACTCAGTCAAGTGCAGCTCCTTGAAGATGTGCATGCAAAAATGAATAACGAGGGGGAACGACTGCAGAGACGGGAAAGGTCACTTAGAAGCACTCCACCCACAGGTGACAACCCGAAGGATTCAGCCTCCGTAGCCGACGATGATGCGCTGCCCCGCACCACCGCCTCGGCGTTGTTTCCCCTGACCGGCGATCCTGGGAGTGGGAGCTCCTCCTGCCGGCTGCCTGAACAACGCGCCTCTTCTTTTGCCCGAACCGGGCTGCCATATAACTACTGACTCTGCCGGGCAGTGTCAATCATTAAATGGCCAAATTCATTCATACCAGATCTTTCATCATGATTTTCGAGCGCCGCTGGTAGTTGTACAGCTTCTGCTTGCCCATGGGCAGGGCGCTGACGTCCACCGGCGCGAAGCCCCGCTCCTGGAACCAGTGGATGGAGCGGGTGGTGAGGATAAACAGCCGGGTCAGGCCGCGTTTCTTGGCCTGGTCTTCCACCTTATTCAGCAGCATGTCACCCCGGCTGCCCCGGCGGTAATCCGGGTGGATGGCCACACAGGCCATCTCCGCCATGCCTTCCTCCGGGAAGGGATAGAGGGCGCCACAGCCGATGATGGCGCCGTCCTTCTCGATAATGGTGAACTGATCCACTTCCATCTCCAGTTGCTCACGGGAGCGGCGCACCAGTATGCCTTCTTCCTCCAGCGGTCGGATCAGATCCAGGATGCCGCCGATGTCGTCGATACGGGCCTGGCGGGCCTGCTCGGCGCTTTGACTGACGATCTGGGTACCCAGGCCGTCGCGGGTGAACAACTCCTGGATCAACGCCCCGTCTTCCCGGTAGCTGACCAGGTGACTGCGCGGCACGCCGGCGCGGCAACTGGAGATGGCGGCGCGCAGGTAACGGGCGGTACCGGACATGGTATCGCCTTCGGCCAGCAGGCGCTGCAGTGCCTCCTCGGCCTGTTCGGGAAAGAGTTCGGCGATGGCCACGCCCTCTTCGCTCAGCACGCCGCGCTGGGAGCAGAAGCCGATCAGCTTGTCGGCCTTGAGCTCGATGGCCAGCCGGCGGGCCAGCTCCTCGGAAGAGAGGTTGAAGCTCTCGCCGGTCACCGAAAAGCCGATGGGAGAGATCAGCACGGTGCCGCCGTTGGCCAGCTGGTGATGGATGGTATCGGTGTGGATGCGCCGTACCCGGCCCGAATGCATGTAATCCACCCCTTCATCGACGCCCAGCGGCTGGGCGATGACGAAGTTGCCGGTGACCACGTTGATGCGGGCATTCTGCATCGGGGTGTTGATGAGCCCCATCGACAGCCGGGCCATGATGTCCATCTGCAGGCCGCCGCACACGTCCTTGATCACCCGGAAGCTGGCCTCGTCGGTCACCCGGGTATGCTTGTGGAACACCCCCTCCAGACCGGCTTCCACCAGGCCCCGATCGATCTGCGGACGGGCGCCGAACACGATAACCAGGCGGACTCCGAGGCTGGTCAGTAGTGCGATGTCACTGATAATGTTAGGAAAATTTTCCTGAGCTATGGCCTCGCCCCCGAGCATGACCACGAAGGTTGACCCTCGGTGCAGGTTGACATAGGGGCTGGATTGACGAAACGCCTTGACCAGAGCGGCATCATTATCGCGCACGGACAGTCCTTTAAAACGGAAGAAAACAGATGCTAATCATTATGAAAAATCATGCAAAAAACAAGACTAAATATTTATGCCCACTCCGGGCCGGACATTTCTTGTCCAACGGCCGGGGCGGCTGTGAGCTTGATTTCCATCAACACCGGGCGAAGCTGAAACGCGGATACTATATGCAGTTTTAAATCAGGCATCGGGGTCTGAAAACCTCGCCGTTTGCGATGCAAAAATGAGAGCGGGCGCCAAGAATCGAAAATGTCCTGCCCCCGGCTTTATGTTAAGATTTTTGCGCATTTGGCCGCCAGGGCGGGCGGATGCCAGGTAACTATAGCCAAAACAACAAAAGTGAGAACAACAATGCAAAGGAAACTGTGCTTGTCCGTTTTAGGAGGACTGGCGGCGCTGTCGAGCGCGCCCGTGTTCGCTGCCGGTGGTCAACTGGATTTGACCGGCTCCGCTGTCGGCATTTTCGCTGTCGTTATCTTCGTCATCGCCTACCTGCTGGTGATGGGGGAGGAATATCTCCACCTGCGCAAATCCAAGCCGGTGCTGGTGGCGGCCGGCATCATCTGGGTGGCGATCGGCTGGACCTATATCCAGCATGGCATCCCCGGGGTGACCGAAGCCGCCTTCCGCCACAACCTGCTGGAGTACGCCGAGCTGCTGCTGTTCCTGCTGGTGGCCATGACCTATATCAACGCCATGGAGGAGCGCCGGCTGTTCGATGCGCTGCGGGCCTGGATGATACGCAAGGGCTTCAGTTACAAGACGCTGTTCTGGCTGACCGGTTTCCTGGCCTTTTTCATCTCGCCCATCGCCGACAACCTGACCACCGCCCTGCTGATGTGCGCCGTGGTCACCAAGGTGGGGGAAGGGGACAAACGCTTCATCAACTTGTGCTGCATCAACATCGTGATCGCCGCCAACGCCGGTGGCGCCTTCAGTCCCTTCGGCGACATCACCACCCTGATGGTGTGGCAGGCCGGTATCATCAAGTTCAACGAGTTCTTCATCCTGTTCATCCCGTCGCTGCTCAACTACCTGGTGCCGGCGCTGGTGATGAGCTTCTTCATCGAAAACCGCAAGCCTGCCGCCCTCTATGAGGAGATTGAACTCAAGCGCGGCGCCATCCGTATCGTACTGCTGTTCCTGCTGACCATCGCCACCGCCGTACTCTGTCACAGCCTGCTGCACCTGCCGCCGGTGCTGGGCATGATGACCGGCCTGGGCTACCTGCAGTTTTTTGGCTACTACCTGCGCCAGACCCTGCCGGGGTCGCTGGCGCGCAAGCGGGCCCTGGCCCAGAAACGGGGCGACGAGGAAGCGCTCAAGCGCCTCGGCAGCGTGGTGCCCTTCGACGTGTTCAACCGGGTGGCCCGGGCCGAGTGGGACACGCTGCTGTTCTTCTACGGGGTGGTGATGTGCGTGGGCGGCCTGGGTTACATGGGCTACCTGGCGCTGGTGTCCGATCTGCTGTACACCCAGTGGGACGCGGTCTACGCCAACGTGGCGCTGGGGCTGATGTCGGCGGTGGTGGACAACATTCCGGTGATGTTCGCGGTGCTGACCATGCAGCCGGAAATGTCCCACGGCAACTGGCTGCTGATCACCCTCACCGCCGGCGTGGGCGGCAGCCTGCTGTCCATCGGCTCCGCCGCCGGGGTGGCGCTGATGGGCCAGGCCCGGGGCATGTATACCTTCTTCGGCCACCTCAAATGGGCCCCGGTGATCTTCCTCGGCTACGTGGTGAGCATTCTGGCCCACCTCTGGCTCAACGCCGAGAGCTTCAATATCTACGGTTAACCCCGAACACCGCCCCATTACCGGGGCGGCGTGCTTTCAGGCTACCACCACAGGGTGGTGACGCCCAGGATGAGGAAGAGCACCGCGCTGATGCCGTGGATCCACCGCATGGGGATGCGTTCGGCGCCTTGCTTGCCGAGCAGCACCACCGGCACGTTGGCCAGCATCATGCCGAGAGTGGTACCGGCCACCACCAGCCAGAAGTCTTCCACGAAGCGGGCCGCCAGCAACACGGTGGCGAGCTGGGTCTTGTCGCCCATCTCTGCCAGGAAGAACAGCACGAAGGTGGTGATAAAGGGGCCATAACGGCGGAAACGGCCGTCCTCGTCGTCCAGCTTGTCGGGGATCAGCATCCAGACTGCCATGGCGAAGAAGGAGGCGGCCAGCAGGTAGCGCAGCCAGTCCGGATCCAGCCAGTGCTGTATCCATACGCCGACCCAGCCCGCCAGGGCGTGATTGAGCAGGGTGGCGGCGAGGATGCCGAGGATGACGGGTATGGGTGTTCTGAAACGACAGCTCAGCACCAGGGCAAGCAGCTGGGTTTTGTCACCGATCTCGGCGATGGCGACGGCGAGCGTCGAAGTGGTCAAGGCTTCCAAGGTCTATACCAGAGGGGACAGGATTATTATCAACCAATGAGCAAGCCGTGCCGCCCGTCCCCGGTATCGGCATCAGCCTGTCAAAGGTCTCGTCAAACCCCTAAAGGTCACGGGCGCCATGGTGATTTTGCACCAATTATGTTGACGGCCATCTCGCGTAGAGCGACTACTCCCCCTTGTGCAGGAGCGGCCATTCTAGCCGGCGGCGATAAAAAAGCAAGGACGGATTAGCCGCCCACCTTTTTGACCTGGAAGCCGGCCTTGGTCAGCTGGGCGGCCACCTGCTCCAGCCGGTCGCCCTGGATCTCGATGACGCCGTCCTTGATGGCGCCACCGGTGCCGAGTTGGGATTTCAGGCGTTTGGCCTGCTCCTTGAGCTGCTCCATTGGCACGCCGTAGATGCAGATGACGCCGGCGCCCTTGCGCCCCTTGGTCTCGCGGCGCAGCCGTACCAGGCCGTCGGCGGGGAAGGGGCTGTCGGTGCCGGTCGCCTGGCCGTCATCGGCCCGCCAGCCGGGATCCGTGCTGTATACCAGTTTGTTCATACTTTGGGCTCGATAATCAGTTGCAACAATTCCCCTTCCAGCAGGGCGCGTTTGACCAGGGCCAGGCCGCCGATGGTCTGGTCGTCCTGGAAGTGGGCCCGTACGATGGGCAGGCCCTGGTGAAAACTCGGCAGCGACTGGTATTCGATGGCCTTGCCGATCAGCGGAAACACGATGCGTTCGGCATCGCACAGGGCGCCGGTGAGCAGCACCTTCTGCGGATTGAACAGGTTGACCATGATCGCCAGCGCCTGGCCCAGGTGCTCTGCGGCCCGCTCCAGCACGTTTCTCGCCAGCCGGTCGCCGGCCAGCGCCGCCCGGCACAGCTCGGCCATGGTCAGCGCCTGCGGGTCGAGCAGGCTCTGGTAACCCTGGGCCAGCATTTTCTCGGCCTGACGCAGCAGGGCGGCATCGGCCACCATGGTTTCCAGGCAACCGAAGTTGCCGCAGTGGCAGCGATCGCCGAGGGGATCGACCCGGATATGGCCGATTTCCGCCACGTCCCGCCCCAGGCTCTTGAAGATGCGGCCTTCGGTGATGATGCCGGCACCCACGCCGTGGTGCACGCTGACCAGCACCGAGTCCAGGCAGTCGCGGGAGGCGCCGAAATAGTGTTCGGCCAGGGCCAGGGCGCGGATGTCGTTGCCGATGAACACCGGCAGGCCGGTGGCCTGGCGCAGCCTGTCGGCCAGCGGCACGCCGGCCAGCGGATAGCTCGGGTGATAGATCACCTGGCCGCGCAGGGCGTCGGTGAGGCCGGGCATCACCACCGCCAGGGCGATCAGCCGCAGGCCGGCGCCATGACGGCGGACAAAGCGCTGGATCTGCCCGGCCAGATCGGCCAGCAGGGCGTCCTGCTGTTGCCGGGGAAAGGCCAGGGTATCCCGGGCCAGGACCTGGCCGTCGAGATCGTAGAGGGACAGCCTGAGCTCTTCCCGGCCGAGCTTGACCGAGACCAGGTGAAAGTCGCGGGTGACGGTGGTGAGGGAAATCGCCCGCCGGCCACCGGTGGACGCCTGGTGTTCCATCTCCCGGATCAGGCCGTGCTCGAGCAGGGTCCGGGTGATCTTGGTGACGCTGGCCGGGGCCAGGTTGCTCAGCTCGGCGATCTTGACCCGGGAAATGGGGCCCTGGCTGTCGATCAGCCGGTAGACGGCCGAGCTGTTGACCTGCTTGACCAGGTCGACGTTGGCGATTTGTCCGCGGGTCATTGGGCTGTGAAGTGTCCGTTTATCAATGTGGCCCTGACGCGGTAGTCCGCTTCAAACGCCACCAGATTAGCCACCTTGCCGACCGCCACCGAGCCCAGCGTGTCCCCCAGGCCGAGAGCATTGGCCGGATAGAGGCTGGCCATGCGCAGCGCTTCCTCCAGTGGCAGACCGACCCGTTCGACCAGGTTGCGGACCCCTTCCATCATGGTGAGCGCCGAGCCGCCGAGTGTACCATGCTGATCTACGCATTGCCCATCCCGCACGTAGACGGTGGCGCCGCAAAAATCGAAGCGGGTAAAGTCGGGGCCGGCTCCGGCGGCGGCGGTGGCGTCGGTGACCAGGCACAGCCGTTCACCCAGCACCTTGTGGGCCAGCCGCACATTGGCATAGTGCACATGGTGGCCGTCGACGATGATGCCGGCGTAGACCCCCGGGTGGTCGTAGACGGCGCCCACGGCACCGGGCTCCCGGCCGTTGGCGGTGGGGGTCATGGCGTTGTAGAGATGGGTGGCAAAGCCCACCCCGGCATCGAAGCCGGCCATGGCCTGCTCGTAGCTGGCGGCGGTATGACCCATGGACACCAGTATGCCGGCCTCGCGCAGGCGGCGGATATGGTCGGGACTGTTGCATTCCGGCGCCAGGGTGATCTTGGCGATCGCTGCCGCGTTGGCGCAGAAGAACTCCAGCATGGCCTCGTCGAGGGCACGGATCTGCCGCTCGGGGTGGATGCCCTTGCGCCTGATGTTGGTGTAGGGGCCTTCCAGGTGCAGCCCCAGCACCCGGTGCCGGTGGCGGGCCATGTACTCCCGGGTCACCGCCACCGCCTGGCGCATGTCCTGATCGGGAGAGGTGATCAGGGTCGGCAGGAAGCTGGTGGTGCCGGATTCCAGGTTGGCCTGGTGCATGGTGTCCAGGGTCGCCGGGCTGATGTCGTCGTTGAACATGACGCCGCCGCAACCGTTGAGTTGCAGGTCGATAAAGCCGGCGCTGAGCAGGGCGCCGCCCAGCTCGACGCGGGGCAGACCGGGGGCCAGCTCGGACTCGGGCCGGATGGCCACAATCCTCTCCTGGTCGATGACAACGGCGAGGCCGTGATGGCGGCGCTCGCCGTCGAACAGGGTACAGTGGGTCAGGGCAAACATGGGGACCTCTTATAAACGCTTGATATTGTCGGCTTCCAGCTGTTCGAAATAACGTACCGTCTTGACCTTGAGCTCCATGGTGGCCGGGGTGTCGCACACGATCAGGCCGCGCGGGTGCAGCTGCAGCGCCGACACCGTCCACAGATGGTTGACGCTGCCTTCCACCGCCGCCTGCAGGGCCTGGGCTTTGTTGTGGCCGGTCACCAGTATCATGATCTCCTCGGCGTCGAGCAGGGTGCCCACGCCCACGGTCAGTGCCATGCGCGGTACCTGCTCGGGATCGTTGTCAAAGAAGCGGGAGTTGGCCAGCCGGGTATCTTCGGTCAGGGTTTTTATCCGGGTCCGTGAGGATAAAGAAGAAGCCGGTTCATTGAAAGCGATATGGCCATCGCTCCCCACCCCGCCCATGAACAGGTGGATCTTGCCGTATTGCCTGATCTTGTCCTCGTAGCGCCGGCATTCGGCCTCGAGATCCGGGGCGTTGCCGTCCAGCAGATTGATGTTGCCGGGCTGGATGTCCACATGCTTGAAAAAGTGCTCGTGCATGAAGTGATGGTAGCTTTGGGGATGCGTTTGGGGCAGGCCCACATATTCATCCATATTAAAGGTGACCACGTGCCGGAAACTGACTTCTCCGGCCTGGTGCAGCGCAATCAGTTGCCGGTAGGTCGCCATGGGGGTGCCGCCGGTGGGCAGGCCGAGCACGAAGGGGCGCTCGGCACTGGGGCCGAAGGCGTTGATGCGATCAGTGATATGGCGGGCGGCCCATTGGCTGACCTGGGGGGCGGAAGACAGGGGGATCAAACGCATGGCTAAGTACCTCGGATTGGAGTTTGGTCGATAATCATATTTTTTATGATAAAATAAGTGGTCGTTATTAGCCAATGCGCGGCATGAAAAATAACCAAATTAAGTGATTTTTATCACATAAATAGGGATCTTAATTTGTTGTGTGAATTATATCCAGATAGACTGAGTTCAGGCCGGTTTGGACAAAACAGGCTCCCTACAGACAACGCATAAGGAGATCAGCCGTGAACGTGCTGGGTTATTTACAGAAATTGGGCAAGGCGCTGATGTTACCCATCGCGACCCTGCCGGTGGCGGCGCTGCTGTTGCGCCTGGGGCAACCGGATCTGCTGGGCATCGCCTTTATCGCCGAAGCGGGAGGCGCCATCTTCAGCCAGTTGCCGCTGCTGTTCGGCCTGGGCATTGCCGTCGGCTTGTCCCGGGACGATGCCGGCGCCGCGGCCCTGGCCGGTGCCGTGGGCTATTTCGTGCTGACCGGCGCGGCCAAGACCATCAACAGTGACATCGACATGTCGTTCTTCGGCGGCATCATCGCCGGCATCATCGCCGGTCACTGCTACAACCGCTTCCATATGGTGAAGCTGCCCGACTACCTGGCCTTTTTCGGCGGCAAGCGTTTGGTGCCGATCATGACCGGCCTGTTCGCGCTGCTGGCGGCCTTTATCGCTGGTTTCGTCTGGCCGGCCATCCAGCATGGTATCGACAGCTTCGGCATGGCGGTATCGACCTCGGGCGGCGTGGGGCAGTTCTTCTACGGCCTGCTCAACCGGGGGTTGATCCCGGTGGGCCTGCACCATGTGGTGAACTCCATTTTCTGGTTCGGCCTGGGCGAGTGCCTCAAGGTGACTTACGAAGCGGCCGGGGCGGTGCAGAATATCTGCATGGATCCGGCGCTGGTGCGTACCCTGAGCGTGGGCGGTGCCGTGCCCGGGGTGGACGGCGCCACCATCACCCAGATTGCCGGCGAAGTGACCCGGGGCGATCTGCACCGTTTCTTCGCCGGTGATCCCACCGCCGGAGTGTTCATGGCCGGCTTCTTCCCGGTGATGATGTTCGGCCTGCCCGCCGGGGCCCTGGCCATGGTGCTGGCCGCGCCGAAGGACAAGCGGGCCCAGGTAGGCGGCCTGTTGCTGTCGGTGGCGGTCACTTCCTTCCTGACCGGTATCACCGAGCCGCTGGAGTTCACCTTCATGTTCCTGGCGCCGCTGCTGTATGCCATCCACGCGCTGCTGACCGGGCTGTCGCTGGTGGTGGTCAACCTGTTCGGCGTGCTGCACGGCTTCGGCTTCTCTGCCGGCCTGTTCGACATGGTGCTGAACTGGGGCCTGGCCACCAAGCCCTGGACCCTGGTGGCCATCGGTCTGGTGTTCGGCGCCGTTTACTTCACCACCTTCTACTTCGTGATCCGGGCCTTCAACCTGAAAACCCCGGGGCGGGATGAGGAGGGCATCAGCGCCGAACCGCAGGCGGTCACCGACCAGTCCGAGCTGGCGCGCGAATACCTGGAAGCGCTGGGCGGGCAGGACAACCTGGCCAACATCGACGCCTGTATCACCCGCCTGCGGCTGACCCTGAACGATCGCAGCCGGGTCGACGAAGCCAGGCTGAAGGCGCTGGGTGCCAAGGGCGTGGTCAAGCTTGGCGAGCAGAACCTGCAAGTCATCCTGGGGCCGCTGGCGGAGATCATGGCGGCGGAAATCAAGGCGCTGACCGGGCAGGCCCGCTAGCCCAGAAGCGGTTCACTGCCATCAGCCAAGAACGGTGCCAACGAAAGTTGGCACCGTTTTTTTTGTTTTGCCGGTCAATCCGCACCAAGGCGGTGAAAGTGCATGTTTCAGGGCGCCAAAAAGGGGCGGGCGGCGATGCGAAAGCTGATCGGCAACGGGGGGCCGGCCAGGGCGCTGGTGTAACCTTTGTTCCCGCTGTCAATAGCGGGAGTTCGGCGCTGAAAGACTCAAAAGGTTATGCACAACCGGCGCATGCCTTGCGCCCAGTGGGCTTGCCTCACTTATCCACCATTTCTGTGGATAAGGTTGTGGATTGGCTAGATAAAACCGGTGCAAAGCCAGTCGTAGCAGGCATTACGGATAAGTCGGCAAAAAAATCGCCAAAAGCAAAAGTCTTAAAAATCAAAAAGTTAAAAAAAGCCATAAGAAATTTCCGCTCAGTGTTTGAACGGCAGCGGCCAGCTTAGAGCAAAAGCACAAAATGTGGGTTTTTAACGAAGGAGAGTGTTGATTTAGTGGATAAGTCAAGAGAGGCGAAGAAAAATTTGGCTCCCCCTGCTGGACTTGAACCAGCGACATACGGATTAACAGTCCGCCGTTCTACCGACTGAACTAAGGGGGAATCTCGTGAAGAGGCCGCAGATGATACGCAGGCCCCCGGCCGGGGTCAAGGATAAAATCGGCTTTTTCACGACAGCGGGGCGGGGGTAAGTTTTCGCTTAAATTTACCGGTCCGGCGGGGGTAAACTGGGTTTTGACGACAGAGGAGAGCGGCAATGAGTAAAGACTTCCAACTGGTGAGCGACTATCAACCCGGTGGCGATCAGCCCAACGCGATAGCGCAGCTGCTGGAGGGCATCGATGCCGGCCTGGCGCACCAGACCCTGCTGGGGGTGACCGGCTCGGGCAAGACCTTTACCATAGCCAACGTCATCGCCAGGCTGAACCGGCCCACCATGATACTGGCCCCCAACAAGACCCTGGCGGCCCAGCTCTATGGCGAGATGAAGGAGTTCTTTCCCCACAACGCGGTGGAGTACTTCGTCTCCTACTACGACTACTACCAGCCCGAGGCCTATGTGCCGACCACCGATACCTTCATCGAGAAGGACGCCTCCATCAACGATCATATTGAGCAGATGCGGCTGTCGGCCACCAAGGCGCTGATGGAGCGGCGGGACGTGATTATCGTGGCCTCGGTGTCGGCCATCTACGGCCTGGGCGACCCCCAGTCCTACCTGAGCATGATGCTGCACCTGCGTACCGGCGACCGGCTCCAGCAGCGCGACATGTTGCGCCGGCTGGCGGAGCTGCAATACAGCCGCAACGACGCCGCCTTTCAGCGCGGCACCTTCCGGGTGCGCGGCGAGGTGATCGACATCTTCCCGGCGGAGTCCGACAGCGAGGCGGTGCGGGTAGAGCTGTTCGACGATGAAATCGAGCGCCTCAGCCTGTTCGACCCGCTCACCGGCGCCGTGCAGCAGAGCCTAGCCCGTTTCACCATCTATCCCAAGACCCACTACGTGACCCCACGCGAGACCCTGCTGGACGCGATAGAGCAGATCAAGGTGGAGCTGCAGGCACGCAAGGCCCAGTTGCTGGCGGCCAACAAGCTGCTGGAAGAGCAGCGCATCAGCCAGCGTACCCAGTTCGACATCGAGATGATCCAGGAGTTGGGCTACTGCTCGGGGATAGAGAACTACTCCCGCTACCTGTCGGGGCGGGGGGAGGGCGAGCCGCCGCCTACCCTGTTCGACTACCTGCCCGGTGACGGCCTGCTGATTATCGACGAGTCCCACGTCACGGTGCCGCAGATCGGCGGCATGTACAAGGGTGACCGCTCGCGCAAGGAAACCCTGGTGGAGTACGGCTTCCGGTTGCCCTCGGCGCTGGACAACAGACCGCTGCGCTTCGAGGAGTTCGAGGCGCTGATGCCGCAGACGGTGTTCGTCTCCGCCACCCCCGGTCCCTACGAGCTGGACAAGTCCGGTAGCGACATCGCCGAGCAGGTGGTGCGCCCCACCGGCCTGCTCGACCCCGAGCTGGAAGTGCGGCCGGTGGCGACCCAGGTGGATGACCTGCTGTCGGAGGCGAAGATGCGCGCCGAGCGGGACGAACGGGTGCTGGTCACCACCCTCACCAAGCGCATGGCGGAAGATCTCACCGAATACCTGAACGAGCACGGGGTGCGGGTACGCTATCTGCACTCGGATATCGACACAGTGGAGCGGATGGAGATCATCCGCGACCTGCGTTTGGGCCAGTTCGACGTGCTGGTGGGCATCAACCTGCTGCGCGAGGGGCTGGACATGCCGGAGGTGTCGCTGGTGGCGATCCTCGATGCGGACAAGGAAGGCTTCCTGCGCTCCGAACGCTCCCTTATCCAGACCATAGGCCGGGCGGCGCGCAACCTGAGCGGCAAGGCCATCCTCTATGCGGACCGCATCACCCGCTCCATGGCCGCCGCCATCGGTGAGACCGATCGCCGCCGGGAATTGCAGCGGCGCTTCAATGAGGAGCACGGCATCGTGCCCAAGGGGCTCAACAAGCGCATCACCGACGTGATGGATCTGGACGGTACCAAGCGAGTCGGCTCCAAGCGTGCCAAGGAGAAGACCCCGGTGCCGGCGCACCTGCCCACCGCCAAGGAGCTGGCAGCCCAGATCGACGAGCTGGAGAAGCTCATGCTCAACCACGCCCGCAACCTGGAGTTCGAGCAGGCGGCCGCGGCGCGCGATCGCATCCACCTGCTGCGTGAGCAGTTGATCCGCAGCTGAAGTCAGAAGCTAGAAGCTGGAAGTGAAAGCCTGGCTTCCGGCTTCCGGCTAGGGCTTCGTCCGATACGCCGCGGTATCCCACAGCGGCACCGTCGACAGTGAGTGCTTGAAGCTGCCTTCGGTTTCCTTGGTGCTGTAGGCCACGTACAGCAGGCTCTGGCTGGCTTCGTCGTAGATACGGCGGATCTTCAGGCTTTTCAGGAAGATGCTCTTCGACTTCTTGAACACGATATCGCCGCTCTTGGACTTGTCCACCGCCGCTATCATCCCGGGGGTGATCTCCCCGGTCTGGCGGCAGCTGATCGACATGTCGGAAGGATCCGCCAGGCTCAGATCCGCCACCACATTGGAGATATGGCAGGTCACCCCGGTGACCACCGGATCGGTGAGCACCTCTATCTTGATGTCCTTGGTGGTGAACACGCCGAGGGAGACATCGCCCACTTCATTGTTGTCGCAACCGCTGAGGGCGAGGGCGACGAGCCCCGCCATGGTGATCCTGCTCCGCATCCCGGGCTCCTTGTCATCGTATCTGTCATCTCGTTAGCGGATTTGATAACACAAAGCCCCGTCCGGCGCCATCTCCGCCCCTGCATCTTAATATGTGTTTGATATGCGCGTTATTATCCAAAGACTGATCCAGATCAGGGAAAAGGCGGATCCAGAAAACCGCGCATTCCAATATATAGTGTTTGAAATTAGCATTAAGGCACAACATGTAGTGTTTGGTGCCGAGTAATGCTTAATGCTTTCGAACCCAGGGTAGTGCTGCAGGAGGTGCCCGGCGAGGTCAGCCTGGCCTGGCTGGTCACCGGCTGCCCACAGGCGTGCCCAGGTTGCCACAGCCGGGACAGCTGGGATCCCCAGGCCGGGTCTCCGCTCACCCTGAACCGCTTGCAGTGGTGGCTTGAACGTTACCGTGGCCTGCTGACCTGCGTGTTGTTTTTTGGCGGAGAGTGGGACCGAGAGACCCTGCTGGTGCTATTGCGTCATGTGCGGCGACAAGGGCTGAAAACCTGTCTGTACAGCGGGCGGGAGCGGGTAGGGCAAGGCCTGATCGCGGAGCTGGACTACCTGAAAACCGGCCCCTGGCGGGCCGAGCTCGGTGGTCTCGACTCCAGAGACACTAACCAACGGCTGATTTGCCTGAGCACGGGCGAATCGCTGAATCATCATTTTTGGAGACCCTTATGATACGCCTGCAACCAGACCAGTTGAGCGCGAAGGTAGACAGCTTTAATGCTTATATGAAGGCGTCCAATGCGGCGGATGGCTCAAAAATGGATCCCAATGCCAACGTGACCCAGAAGAACATCGCCACCGCCGAGGCGGAGCTGATGAAGGATTTCTTCGTGCAGGTCAACCGGGGCCTGGTGAAGGCCAAGGTAGCCGAATTGTTCGGCGCCGACCTCGCGGCGGAATA
Organism: Zobellella endophytica; assembly: GCF_003012775.1. Classification (GTDB taxonomy): domain Bacteria; phylum Pseudomonadota; class Gammaproteobacteria; order Enterobacterales; family Aeromonadaceae; genus Oceanimonas; species Oceanimonas endophytica. Next base: position 390,981 of record NZ_PXYG01000001.1, read on the forward strand.
CGAGCGGCAAATCGATCAGCATGAGATCTATGTGCACGATGAAACCAGCCTCAAGCCCTATTGCGTGTCCATCACCATGTACCCCTTCCTGCTCGATGGCCTGACCCGGCTCGGCGGTGAGAGCAAGGCGCCCCGCCACCTGGAGTCGTTCTGTGGCGCCTTCGTCAACCTGGTGTTTGCCATCAGCTCCCAGTTTGCCGGTGCCGTGGCCACCGTGGAGTTTTTGACCTACTTCGATTATTTCGCCCGCAGGGACTACGGTGACGATTATCTAACCGAGCATGCCCATGCCATCAACAATCATCTGCAGCATGTGATCTATGCCATCAACCAGCCGGCGGCGGCCAGAGGCTACCAGAGCGTGTTCTGGAATATCTCCCTGTTCGATCGCGACTATTTCAACACCATGTTCGAGTTTTTCGTCTTCCCCGACGGCAGCCGGCCTGAGGCTGACTCGGTGTTCCGGCTGCAGGCCCACTTCCTCGACTGGTTCAACGAAGAACGGCGCAAGGCGATGCTGACCTTCCCGGTGGTAACCGCCGCCATGCTGACCCGGAACGGGGCGCCGGCCGACACCGACTTTGCCGGGCTCTGTGCCGAGCAGATGAGCCGTGGCAACAGCTTCTTCATCTACATGTCGGACAGTGCCGATTCTCTGGCTTCCTGCTGCCGGTTACGCAACGAGGTGAACGATCATACCTTTTCCTACACCCTGGGGGCGGGCGGGGTCGCCACCGGCTCGATCAACGTGATCACCCTCAATATGAACCGGCTGGAGCAGGACGGCCGGGATCTGCTGACCGAGATCCACAAGATCCAGCGCTATCAGGTGGCCTACCGCCGGCTGATGGAAGACTTCCTGGCCAACGGCATCCTCACCGTGTACGACGCCGGCTTTATCAGCCTGGACAAGCAGTTCCTCACCATCGGCATCAACGGCATGGCGGAAGCGGCCGAATACCGCGGCATCCGGGTGGGCAACAATACGGGCTACCAGCAGTTCGTGAGCGAGCGGCTAAAGGTTATCTACGACGCCAACCGGGTGGCGCGCCAGGAGTATGGTTACCTGTTCAACACCGAATTCGTGCCGGCGGAAAACCTGGGGGTGAAGAATGCCAAGTGGGACAAAGCCGACGGCTATGTGGTGCCGCGGGACTGCTACAATTCCTACTTCTATGTGGTGGAGGACGAGGAAGGAACCCAGGTGCTCGACAAGTTCGTGCTGCACGGCAAGGATCTGGTGCAGTACCTGGACGGCGGCTCGGCGTTGCACCTCAACCTGGACGAGCACCTGTCCAAGGACGGCTACCTGCAGCTCTATCGCATCGCCGCCAGCACCGGCTGCCATTATTTTACCGTCAACGTGCGCAGCACCATCTGCAACGACTGCGGCCATATCAGCAAGCACACCGACTGGACGTGCGGGCAGTGCGGCAGCGAGGACGTCGACCATGCCACCCGGGTGATCGGCTACCTGAAGCGGGTGTCGGCCTTCAGCGCCGGCCGCCGGGACGAGCACGGCCGGCGCTTTTATCACCGGTAATCCTCTTGCCGCTTTCACGCCCCGGTGCCGTCTGATGGTTGTGCCGGCAGGCAACAACGGCGCGGATGGGGAGGGCAAAGGGAGCTGCTCTGCCGACCTTCTGTTTCAGGGATGAAACAGAGAGCGTACATGGGGCGAGCTTGCTCGCCGTGACGAGCCATTTCGGCCTGACCGAACATCCAGTGAATGTTCGCAGCAGGCCGCAACGGCGAGTGCCGTATTTTATAGCGTGTCGGCAGAGTAGTACACCTTGGTCGAATACAGCAGATCTCAAACAGGCTTTTACAGCCAGCCCTTGCGCTTGAAGAAGTAGTAGGTGCCGCAGGCGGACATCAGCATCATCACCAGCGACATGGGGTAGCCGTAATCGAAGCCCAGCTCCGGCATGATCTCGAAGTTCATGCCGTAGATACTGGCGATCAGCGTCGGCGGCAGGAACACCACCGCGGCCACCGAGAAGATCTTGATCACCTTGCTCTGCTCCAGGCTGGTAAAACCCATGGCCGCTTCCAGCTGGAAGTTGATCTTGTCGAACAGGAATTGGGTGTGGGGCAGCAGCGATTCGATGTCGTAGAGCATCTCGTCGATCCACTTGCGCTGCTCGTCGCTGGCGTTCTGGCGCAACGATCGCTTGAGGAAGCGCAGGGCGCGGCGGGTATCGTACAGCGCCAGGCGGATATGGCCGTTGCCGTCTTCCTGCAGCATCAGATCCGACATGGTCTTGTGCAGATCGTCCACCTGCAGCACTTCCTTGGCGGTGCCTTCCAGGGTCTTGTAGCCGTCCTCGATCAGGTCGGAAATGTACTCTATCTTGAGCTGGAAGATTTCCAGCAGCAGATCCGGGGCGTCTTCCACTTCCAGCCGATCCTGGCGCATGTAGTGGCGCAGCAGTCGCATCAACCCCAGATCGTCCTCGCGAAAGCTGATCAGCAGGTTGTTGCGCAGGGTAAAGAGCACGTTGATGCCGTCGATTTCCTTGCCCAGGCGCTGGGGGAACAGGGAGTGGATATGCAGGCCGTCCTTGTCCCGGTAGAAGCGGGCCGACGCCTCGATGTCGTCCAGCTCGTCGAGCTCGGGTACTTCCTCGACGAACAGCTGTTTCATCCAGTTTTGTTCCTGCTCGTCGGGTTTGAGGATATCCAGCCACAGGGTGTTGGAAGGCAGCTTGTCCTCCAGGTCGAGCGGCTGAATGGCGAGGGATTTTCCGTGCAGTGTATAGGCTGTGATCATGACAGCTCTCCAACCAATAGCAGTTAGCTGCACTATATAGATGCAGGCCGTGGATGTCAGGTGCTCCGTCGCCCGGAGCCCGGTGTTTCCGTGATTTTTACCGGCTCTGGGTTAGACTCAAATGACTTGACCCGGCGGCGCGCCTATAATCACAATGAGCCTCCCCTCGGAGGCCATCAATCGGGAGACAGGTCGTGAAGCGAGTTTACTGTGCACTGTTGCTGATGCTGAGCGCCTCCGCCCATGCCGAGATGACCCTCAAGGCCCGGCAGACGGTGGACGTGTACGGCTCGAGCGCGCTGCAGCCGAGCCTGGCCGATGTGGATTACCGGTTGTCCTGGCAGCTGTCGGGCCAGCAGCACGACAGCGGCTGTCTTCCCGCACAGGTGCTGGTCTCGCTCACCGCCACTGTCACCGAGCCGCTGGAGTGGCCGCAGACCCCGGAATGGCAGAATTACCGCCTGGCGCTGACCGGCTACGAGCGGCTGGTGCGGGAGCGGGCTTTGCTGGCGGCCGAATGGCTGGAGCGCTCCCTGTTCGAGATAGCCCCCCAGCCCAGCTGCGAGCAGTTACAGCGGGTGGCGGACAATGTGGGCTACCATCAGCTCGATATCGCCCAGACTTTGCTGCGCGACTTTCAGCAGCAGAACGATTACGGCCGGCACCTGGGGCTTATCCGCCCGCAATAGTTCAGTCTACCGCCTTGCCCTTTTGCAGCTTGCGCAGCCAGTGCCGGTTGGCATTGAGTGCTTCCAGCAGTTCCCGCGCCAGCGGAAAGGGTTCGTCCAGCAACTGGGCGGCCAGCAGTTCCGCCAGCAGCGGGGCCGAGCACATGCCCCGGGAGCCCAGCCCCGACAGCACATAGAGTCCCGGATGATCCGCCGCCAGCCCCAGGGCCTGACCGGGCTTCCGGTGCATGCCGCCGTACTGCGCCAGTTGGGCGGGCTTGTCCGGGGCGGCGCCGGCCAGCGGCAGGTGGTCCCGGCAGGCGGCACGGATGCCCACCCGGCCGGCACCGGGCTGCGCCGCCAGGCCGTTCAGGACGGGCAGGGTACGCAGCAACTTGTCCAGGTTCTCCTGTTCCTCACCCGGGCGGTAGTCCAGCCCGGTCTGCTGCCGGCCGTAGCTGGCGCCGACACAGTGGACTCCCTGCCAGGCCGGGGTCAGGTAGCCCTCGTAGCAGACCACCGTCCTGAGCGGCGCCAGCTGCGGCGCCGTGGGCTGGTGGTTGACCTGGCCGCGTACCGGATAGAGAGCGAGCTCCCGGGTTTGCGCCAGCGTGGTCAGCTCGTGGCCGTTGGCCAGCACCACGTTGTCGGCATGGAAGTCGCCGCCACTGGTTTTGAGGTGCCAGTGCCGGCCGTCATGGCTCAGCGCGGTAACCCGGGTATCGAAATGGCAGCCGAGCAGGCCGCTGTGCCTCGCCTCGGCCAGCAGGGCCCGGGTCAGCTCGAAGGGGCAGACCCATCCGCCCAGCGGGTAGGCGACCCCGGGCCGGTTGACCCTGATGCCGGTGACGGTATTGGCCTGCTCGGCCGTCAGGGGCTGTACCAGCTCGACCGGGAAATGGCCTGCGAGCAGTTTGTCGATCTTGGCGCCGCTCTTGGCATCGTGGGCCAGTTGCACCACGGTGCACCAGTCGTGGGTAAAGGGTTGGCGCCCGGCCAGGGCCGACAGGGCCCGGCGACCGTAGAGAAAAGCCTGCAGGTAGAAACGGCTCAGGGTATCGTGCTCACCGTTGAGCAGCGGGTAAATGGCGCCCTGGCGGTTGCCCGAAGCGCCGGCGGCGGGCTCGGCGGCCTGCTCCAGCAGGGTGACGCGGTGGCCGCGCCGGGTGAGGGCCTGGGCCAGGGCGGCCCCGGCCACCCCGGCGCCGACGATCAGGGTATGGCCGCCCTGGCCGGGACGCCGCCAGTACCAGGGGCTGGGGTAGGGCTTACGGCGATCGGCACGGCGATACCCGGCCAGCATCTCCCGTTTACGGCCGAAGCCCTTGACCCGGCTGACCTGGAAGCCGGCTTCATTCAGGCCGCGGCGTACAAAGCCGGCGGCGGTAAAGGTGGCCAGGGTGGCGCCGTTCCTGGCCAGACGGGCCAGTTCATCAAACAATTGTGGGGTCCACATCTGCGGATTCTTGCCGGGCGCGAAGCCGTCCAGGTACCAGGCATCCACCTTGCCGGCCAGCCCCGCTTCCATCTGCGGCAGCACCTCGGCCACGTCGCCCAGCCACAAATCCAGGCTGACCTCATCGCTCAGCCAAAGCCGGTGACAGCCGCTTACCGCCGGCGGATATTCAGCTAACAAACGTTCGCCTAAAATGCTAAGCTCTGGCCATCGATCCAGCGCCTGCCGCAGATCGGTGTGGCTGAGCGGAAACTTTTCCACGCTGAGGAAGTGCAGGCGCCGGGCGTTACCTTGCGGATGTTGCCGGCGGTAGTCGACAAAGGCCTGCCAAGTGGCCAGGAAGTTCAGACCGGTACCAAAGCCGGTTTCGGCCACCACGAACAGGGCGCGGTCATGGTCGACAAACCGCTGCGGCAGGTTGTTCTGGCCGAGGAACACATAGCGGGTTTCGGCCAGTCCGTCGTCGTTGGAAAAATAGACGTCATCGAACGCGGCGGCGACCGGCGTGCCCTGGTCATTCCAGTCCAGGCGAGCGGTTGTAACAAAGTGGGGTGACACTGAACCTCCGGGGCCGTATAAAGCGGTCATTTTATGTGAAAGCAGACCAGTTTGACCATGCTTTGTGGTTAGAATTGGCACCAAATCAAGACAGTAGGAAAGATACATGAGAAGAGCAGTCATTACCGGGATCGGTGTGGTTTCCAGCATAGGCAACAATCAGGAAGAGGTCCTGGCTTCTCTGAAAGCGGGCCGTTCCGGCATCACCTTTTCCCAGCAATTCGCCGACTACAACCTGCGCAGCCAGGTGTGGGGAAATGTCAAACTGAACCCGGCCGAGCATATCGATCGCAAGGTGATGCGCTTTATGGGCGATGCCGCCGCCTTTGCCTACCTGTCCATGGAGCAGGCCATCACCGACGCCGGGCTCGACGAGTCCATGGTATCCAACGAGCGTACCGGCCTGGTGGTCGGCTCCGGTGGTGCTTCTTCCAAGAACCAGATCGAAGCCTGCGACACCCTGCGTGAGAAAGGCGTACGCAGGGTCGGGCCCTACATGGTGCCGCGCACCATGTCGTCCACCACTTCCGCCTGTCTGGCCACGCCATTCAAGATCAAGGGCATCAACTACTCCATCAGCTCCGCCTGCGCCACCTCCGCCCACTGCATCGGCCACGCCCTGGAACAGATCCAGATGGGCAAGCAGGACATCGTGTTCGCCGGTGGCGGCGAAGAGGTGGACTGGACCCTGGCGCTGCAGTTCGACGCCATGGGCGCCCTGTCCAGCAAGTACAATGAAACCCCCGAACTGGCCTCCCGCACCTACGACGCCGGTCGTGACGGCTTTGTCATCTCCGGTGGCGGCGGCATCGTGGTGGTGGAAGAGCTGGAGCACGCGCTCAAGCGCGGCGCCAAAATCTACGCCGAGATCACCGGCTACGGCGCCACTTCCGACGGTTACGACATGGTGGCCCCGTCCGGCGAGGGCGCGGTGCGTTGCATGAAGCAGGCCATGGCCACGGCGAACCCGGTGCAATACGTCAACACCCACGGCACCTCCACTCCGGTGGGCGACGTCAAGGAGCTGGAAGCCATCCATGGCTTGTTCGGCACCGAGGCTCCCTACATCTCCGCCACCAAGGCGATGACCGGCCATGCTCTGGGCGCCGCCGGCGTGCACGAGGCGGTGTACTCGCTGCTGATGCTGGAGCACGGCTTTATCGCGCCCAGCATCAACATCACCGAACTGGACGAAAAGGCCCAAGGCCTGCCCATCGTCACCGAATATAAAGAAGCCGAGCTGGACACCGTGATGTCCAACAGCTTCGGCTTCGGCGGCACCAACGCCAGCCTGGTGTTCAGCAAGTACAAGGGTTGATTGAACCCTAAGGGTTGAAATGGAAAAGGGCGCTTCGGCGCCCTTTTCAGCTTGATGGCAAAGCCGTTCCCGTTGTCCGCCTGTTTTGGCATAGGTGTTGTCTGTCTAGATAAACCTGAAGGTTTATCAGTAGGCTGTAAGCGCCCGCTCACAGCTACAGCTTCCGCCGGTCCCAGCGGATAAAGCCCCAGGCGCCGAGGGCGCCGAACAGAAAGCCGAGCAGGCTGCTGGCCAGGATATCGGCGGGCCAGTGCAGGCCGAGCAGCAGCCGGGAATAGCACACCGCCACCGCCCAGCCGGCCAGGATGCCGACAAACCAGGGGGAGGCGCGGCGATAGCCCAGCAGCAGGCAGAAGAAAGCGGCGATGGTCATGGCGGCGATAGCGTGGCCGGAGGGGAAGGAGTAGTTGACTTCCTCCTGCCAGTGCAGCTTGAGCCAGCCGGGGATCTGCTGTTCCGGCACCCGGCTCAGGCCCTCGGCCAGCCATTGCTCGCGAATCGACTCCCGCTGGGCATAGAAACGGTCGCTGTCGGCGATCTGTCCTTGCTGCTCCAGCCAGATCACATAGGGCCTGGGCTCCTTGAAATACAGCTTGGCCACCGTCTTGGTGACGAAGGCGCCGCCCAGGGCGGCCAGCAGGCAGAGAAAAAACACCAGTAACTGGCGGGGCCGGCGGCGCCAGCGATGCAGGGTAAGCGCGCTCAGCGCCAGCAGGGCAATGGCGATACCGGCCTTGCCGACCGACAGGGTCAGACCATAGGCCAGCAACGCCGGGGGTTCGTCCAGCTCGAGCAGCGGAAACCAGCGCCAGTGCCACTGGTAGCCCAGGCTGGCCAGGGCCACCGGCAGCACCAGCACCGTCAGCACGCAAAGCAGTAAACGTAGGGTCATGGGTCGGATCCGGGTCGAAAGAAGCGGCGAGTCTATCAAAACTCCGGGATCATGACAGCTGAAGCGCCGGCCAAGTCGGGTTACAATGCAGCGCCGTTCAAGGAGATAACCGATGAAATTGCTGGCCGATGAAAACATGCCGTTCGTGCAGGAACTGTTTGGCGACTGGGCCGACGTGGCGACCTGTCCCGGCCGGGATATCAGGCCCGAGCAGCTGCGTGACGTGGACGTCCTGCTGGTGCGCTCCATCACCCGGGTCGACGAGGCGCTGCTGGCCCGGGCCGAGCGGCTGGCCTTCGTCGGCACCGCCACCATCGGCTGTGATCATGTCGACACCGCCCTGCTGGCCCGCCGGGGTATCGGCTTCGCCAGCGCGCCGGGCTGCAACAAGGTGGCGGTGGGCGACTATGTGCTGGCCGCCCTGCTGCGGGTGGCGGCGCACAAGGACTGGCGGCTCGGGGAGAAAACCCTGGCGGTGATCGGGGCCGGCAATACCGGTGCCGAGGTGGCCAGGCGGGCCCGGGCGCTGGGCATGAGGGTCATGCTGTGCGATCCGCCCCTGGCCGAGCGGGATCCGACCGATTTTGTCCGTTTTGAACAAGCCATGAGCGCCGACATCGTCAGTTTCCACGTGCCGCTGACCCGGACCGGACCTCATGCCAGCTGGCACCTGCTCGATGAGGCCCTGATCGGGGGGCTGCACCCGGAGCAGGTGCTGATCAATGCCTGCCGGGGCGATGTCTGGGACAATCAGGCGCTCCTGGCCCGACAGCAGGGGCCGGCTCCGCTGACCCTGGTGATGGATGTCTGGGAGCATGAGCCCCGGGTGCTGGCGCCCCTGGTGCCCCATGTGCTGATCGCCAGCCCCCATATCGCCGGTTACAGCCTGGAGGGCAAGGCCAGGGGCACCTTTGCTCTCTACCAGGCGCTGTGCGCCCAGCAGGGACGGGACACCGGGTTCGCGCCCGAACAGCTGTTGCCGCCACCACCGGTGGCAGGGGTGACCCTGACCGGCGTGCCGGATCAGGTGCAGCTCGAACGGCTGGTGCGGCTGGTTTATGATATCGAGCAGGACGACCGGGCCTTTCGCCGCGCCCTGGGGCAGCCCGGTTTCTTCGACCGGTTGCGAAAGGACTATCCGGAGCGGCGGGAGCTGGGGTCGCTGCGGCTGGCTGGCGCTTATCCCGCCATGGCCGGCCTGGGCTTTAAAGTCTGACGACAGGCGGCCGATAGCCCATTAACAGATTAAGCCGACAGATAAGTTCCTATTGGCACTGTTTTTTTCTACACTTGTGCCATGGCGAGCCAAGACCAGCCGGATGGCCCGGTAAGGCGTCAGGAAAAGGATATAACTCACACAATGAAACGACTCAGACCTCCTTTTTATACCGCTCTGGCCCTGTGGATGGCCTGCTCCGAGCCCTTGTCCGCGCAGGAAGAATTCTATATCGAGCTGAGGGGCCCTGAGTCATCATCACCGGCCGAAGCGAGCCCCCAACCGGCACCGGCGACGACCCCGGCGCAAGCCAGCCCCGGGCGCTACGGCCCCATCCGCAGTACCGACACCCTCTGGTCCATCGCCGCCCGCCATACCCGCTCGCCGGTCACGGTGCAACAGACCATGGTGGCCCTGTATCACCTCAATCCCAATGCCTTCGTACGGGGCAATATCAACTACCTGCAGCGGGGGGCGTCGCTGCGCCTGCCCACCCAGAGTCAGGCCCGGCAGCGTTCGGCCCGGGAGGCCGAAGCCGAATTCCGCCGGCTGAGTCAGCAGGGTAACCGGCGCGTGACCCGGGCGGCGACCGCCCCCCGGCCCGCGCCGGCAGCCGCCAGACCGGCCCCCAGCGAGCCCGTGGTCTCGCCCCCCAGGCCGGCACCGGCCCCGGTGGTGGCTTCTGCCCCGCAGCCGGCGGCGGCACCGGCTGCGGGCGCGGCTGTCTCCTCCACCGGCCTGAGCCAACCCAAGGCCGCCGCCCCGGTCGCTGTAGCGCCGGTGGTGCAACCCGTCCCTGCTGCCGAGGCGACCTCTCCCGCCGAGGCGGAAGAAACCGCCCTGGCCCGGCTGCAGACCCAGTTGCTGGATGAGCTGCGTGAGCAGGTCGCCATGTCCAACGAGCAACTGGCCGAGCTTGCCAACAACAACCAGGCGCTCAGGCAGCGGCTGAGCCAGCTGACCGCCGAGGTCGGCGAGCTGAAAATGGCCGGGGCGACCGGCCCCGCAGCCGCCCCGGCGAATACCGGCACCGGGCTGGGCGGCTGGCTGGACGACCTACTCACCAACCCGCTCAACCTGGCCCTGGTGCTGACCCTGCCGGCGCTGCTGCTGCTGGCGCTGTTCACCCTGTGGTGGCGTAGCCGGGTCAAGCGCGAACTGGCGGAGCAGGAGAAGGAGTTATCCGAGTCTGCCTCGGCGTTGATGGACGACGAGCGCAACGAGTTCGACGAGTTGTTCGGTGCCGAATTGACGCCCCGGGACGATGGCGCCCCGGCCGGGCCGGAGCCGGCGGAGCGCGATATCGATGAAGACGCCTTCGCCCGCTTCCTCGAAGAGCAGCAACTGCAGGAAGAGCAAGAAGCGCTGCGCCAGCAGGCACCGGCAAGCGAGCCCGATCCCGCATCCGAGCCGGAGGCGGAGGAGGCGGTGGCGGAGGAAGCGGTGGATTTCGACAATATGCTGTTCGACGATGAAACCCTCGGCGAGCCCAAGGGTGGGGTGAGCAACGATGAAATCGACGAGCTGATGTTCGACGCGGTGGATACCACGGCACCGACCGAGCCGGCGCCCGAACCCGAACCCTATGTTTCCGTGGACCGGCTGATGGCGGAAGCGGAGCGCGGTGAAAGTCCGGAATGGGACAGCGAGCGCAAGCTGGACGTGGGGCTGGATGATTACGCCGATGTGCTCGGCCAGGGCCGTGACGTGGATATCGACTTCGATGAGGGCGGCATGGGGGCCAAGCTGGATCTGGCCCGCGCCTATATCGAGATCGAGGATCTGGACAGCGCCCGCGACCTGCTCAACGAAGCCCTCGAGCAGGGGAACGAGGAGCAGAAAGCCGACGCGGAAAAGCTGCTGCAGCGGCTGGCCAAACGCTAGTGCCTTATCCCGGCCTCGCTCCGAGGCCGGTTCTTCAATTTCCGGGGATAACAGGTATAATTGCCGTCCTTTTTGACCTTGGAACTGATTATGCGCATTGCCCTAGGCATAGAGTATGACGGCAGTCGGTACTACGGCTGGCAGCGGCAACGGGAAGTCCCCAGCATCCAGCAAGAGGTAGAAAAAGCCCTCTCCTACATCGCCGATCATCCGGTGGAGGTGCAATGCGCCGGGCGCACCGATGCCGGGGTGCACGGTACCAGCCAGGTGGTGCACTTCGATACCCATGCCGTGCGTCAGCCCGGGGCCTGGACCCTGGGCATGAATGCCAACCTGCCACCGGATATCGCGGTGCGCTGGGTCAGGGAAGTGCCGGAAGAATTTCATGCCCGTTTCAGCGCCACGGCCCGTCGCTATCGCTATATTATTTTCAACCATAATATGCGGCCGGCCATCCACGGCCCGGGGGTCAGCCACTATGCCGGCGCCATCGATGCGCAGAAAATGCATGAGGCTGGCCAATGCCTGCTGGGCGAGCGCGACTTCAGTGCCTTTCGCGCGGTGCAGTGCCAGTCCCGCAGCCCTCATCGCAATGTCATGCACCTCGATGTGAAGCGCTACGGGGATTATGTGGTGCTCGACATCAAGGCCAATGCCTTTCTGCATCATATGGTGCGCAATATCACCGGCACCCTGCTGCAAGTCGGCATGGGCCACGCCGAGGCCGGCTGGGTAAAGGAGGTGCTGGAAGGGCGGGATCGCAACCTGGCGGGTGTGACCGCCAAGGCGGGCGGCCTCTATCTGGTCGAGGTGGACTACCCGGCGCAATTCGGGTTGCCGAAGACGGTGCCGGGCCCGCTGTGGCTGCCCGACACGCTGTTATGATGGCGGTAGGCTCTGTGTCAGTCGTACCGGTTTTGTTATCAACCCCAGCGCAGTGGCGGGGCATCGGCCCCACTGCGTGACCATTATGCATTTACGCTAAGGATTTCCATGAGTTGGCTTGAGAAAATTCTCCCCAAGAATAAAAACATCGGGGTCCGTCGTCACAATATTCCGGAAGGGGTCTGGACCAAGTGTGGCGGCTGTGAGCAGGTGCTGTACCGGGCCGAGCTGGATCGCAACCTGGAAGTCTGCCCCAAGTGCGATCATCACATGCGCATCGGGGCCCGGGCCCGCCTGGACAAGTTCCTCGACAGCGACGGCCGGGAAGAGCTGGGCGCCGAGCTGGAGCCCCAGGACGTGCTCAAGTTCAAGGATTCCAAGAAGTACAAGGACAGGATCAGCGCGGCCCAGAAGAGCAGCAACGAAAAAGACGCCATGGTGGTGATGAAAGGCACCCTGAAGGGGCTGCCGGTGGTGGCCTGTGCCTTCGAATTCTCCTTCATGGGCGGCTCCATGGCCTCGGTGGTCGGGGCCCGCTTCGTCAGGGCGGTGGAGGCCTGCCTGGCCGAGAATCGCGCCCTGGTGTGTTTTTCCGCCTCCGGCGGCGCCCGCATGCAGGAAGCCCTGTTTTCATTGATGCAGATGGCCAAGACCAGCGCCGCCCTCAACCGCCTGTCCCAGGCCGGCCTGCCCTTTATTTCCGTGCTGACCGACCCGACCATGGGCGGCGTGTCCGCCAGCCTGGCGATGCTGGGCGACGTCAACGTGGGCGAGCCCAAGGCGCTGATCGGCTTCGCCGGCCCGCGGGTCATCGAGCAGACGGTGCGTGAAAAGCTGCCGGAAGGCTTCCAGCGCAGCGAGTTCCTGCTCGAGCACGGCGCCATCGACATGATCATCGATCGGCGCGAGATGCGCGATCGCCTGGCGGGGCTGATCGGCAAGCTGATGAACCAGGAGCCGGCGGAGTTCTGATGAGCACCAGCTGCCACTCTCCGGCGAGCCGATCCCTGGCGGACTGGCTCGCCGTGCTGGAAGGCCTGAACATCGCCCATATCGAGCTGGGGCTCGACCGCATGGCCGCGGTTGCCGGGCGGATGGGACTGCTCAGCCTGCCGAGCCATGTGATCACCGTGGGCGGGACCAACGGCAAGGGCACCACCTGCGCCCTGCTGGAGTCCATGCTGCGGGCCGGCGGCCACAGTGTCGGGGTCTATTCCTCGCCGCACCTGCTCGACTACCGGGAGCGGGTGCGGCTGAACGGCGGGCACCCCGAGCCCGCCGCCTTTTGCGAGGCCTTTGCGGCGGTGGAGGCGGCCCGCGGCGATATCGCGCTGACCTATTTCGAGTTCGGGACCCTGGCCGCGCTCTGGCTGTTCCGTGCCGCGGCTCCCGAGGTGGTGCTGCTGGAAGTCGGCCTGGGCGGACGCCTGGATGCGACCAATGTGGTGGCATCGGATCAGACCGTCGTCACCACCATCGCCCTCGATCATACCGACTGGCTCGGCGACAACCGGGAGGCCATCGGTTTTGAAAAGGCCGGCATCTTCCGGCCAGGCAAGGCGGCGGTGTGCGGCGATCCCCTGCCGCCCCGACGACTGCTGGAGCACGCCAGCGGGCTGGGCACCCCGCTGTATTGCGTCGGTCGCGATTATCGCTGGGCAAGCGACGGCCGGCACTGGTCGTTCTTCGGCCTGGGGCTGGACCTGGCGGACCTGCCGTTGCCGTCGCTGCCGGTGATGAATGCGGCCACCGCCCTGGCGGTGCTGGCCTGCTCCCCGTTCCGGCTGACTCCGGCGCAGATCAAACGGGGGCTGCGGGAGGCCCGGTTGAGCGGGCGGTTGCAGGCGCTGACCCCACAGCTGTGGGTGGATGTGGCGCACAACCCCGAATCGGCGGCGTACCTGGCCGAGCGGCTGGCGGCGCTGCCGGTCAGGGGCCGGCGCCTCGGGCTGGTCGGCATGCTCAGGGACAAGGACATCGCCGCCAGCCTGGCGCCCTTGCGGCCGCTGGTGGATGAATGGTATCTGGCGGGGCTGGCGGGGCCGCGCGGGGCCAGTGCCGACATCCTGGCCCAGTGGCTGCCCGAGGGGCGGCGGTTCGAGACGGTCACGGCGGCGCTGCAGACGGCGCGGGCGGATTGTGGCGAACAGGATATCGTCATCGCCTTCGGTTCGTTTTACACTGTGGCCGAGGTCTTGGCGAACGAGACACGACAACCGGCAAGCGAATAAGAGGCTTCTTTGGCGACACAATTTCAGCATCGATTAGTGGGTACCGTGATACTGGTGGCATTGGGGGTCATTTTCCTGCCCGATGTGCTGGATGGCAAACAGCAGTCCGTCCCCGATGACGCGGTCAGCATTCCGTTGCGCCCCGAGCTGGCTCCGGCCGAGCCGCCGGTGACCGTCTCGGCCGAGCCGCCGGTGACCGTCCCGGCGGAGCCCGAGCCGGCGACACCGGCCAGGCCCGAGGTCTGGACGCTGGAGCAGGCAAAAGAAGCACCGCCGGTGGCGCCCGCCGCCGAGCCGCAGCCCAAACCGGCGCTGCAACCACAACCCAAACCGGTGCCGGTGGTAAAGCCGGCTCCGGTACCGCAGCCGGCACCGGTGATCAAACCGGTCGCACCGCAGCAGGGCGGTTATATAGTGCAGTTGGGCGCCTTCCGTAACGCGGATAACGTCAATGCCCTGGTCAGGAAGCTGCGCGATGCGGGCTACCGGGCCCAGACCACGCCGGCGGTACCGCGGCAGGGCGAGCTCAACCGGGTCTGGGTCGGGCCCGACGCCAAACCCCGGCTGGAACAACAGCTGGCGGCGCTGGAACGGCTGACCGGACTGAAAGGACGGGTGCTGCCCCAGTAAGGCCGGCCCCCGGCCGGGTTCAGATGCACTTCACCGGTTTGGGCAGGCCGGCCAGCTTGGTCGCCTGCTTGGCCGGTCCCTTGGGGAACAGCCGGTACAGGTAACGGCTGTTCCCCTTCTCTTCGCCCAGCTCCTTGGCCATGGCCTTGACCAGGGCGCGGATGGCCGGAGAGGTGTTGTACTTGAGATAGAAAGCCCGTACGAAGTGGATGACTTCCCAGTGCTCTTCGGTCAGCACTATGCCTTCCTGCTCGGCCAGCAACGCCACCATGGCGGGCTGCCAGTCCAGATGCTGTTTTAAATACCCCTGGGCGTCGGTGTCGATGGTGCGCCCTTCAAACTCGAACATAATGACTCCTGCTGTGGTTCGCGCCGATTCTACCCCAGGCGCCCCCCGTTTTTCTCGTCTTTATGGCCCGGCCGCCGGTGCGGCGGGCGTCTGCTGCTGGAAGCCGCGCGCCAGTTGGTAGAGATCGTTGACCAGCAGGGTGATATGGCTCAGCAACTGGCGGGTCAGGATCACCCAGTCGTCATCGCTGTCCGGCGCCGTCGTCTGCAAAGGGGTGTAGGCGGGCAGCTCGTCGCCGCTGCGCAGCGCCTTGGCCGACACCTGCAGCCGTTCGACCAGTTGCTGGATCTGGGCATCGTGCAGCACCTCCGAATGCATGCGATGGGCGCCGAGGGTCGACAGATACGACAACAGCGCATGGTTGCGGTAGGCGATGTCGAAACAGAGGTTGAGCCAGTGCCTGGGCACGGGCTCGACCCGGATGTTCTGCCAGGCCAGCGCCAGCTGGTTGTCCGCCAGATGAGCCTGCTTGCGGGGCAGGCGGTAGTCCAGCTCTTCATCCCGGCCGTGCTCGAACTGGCGGGCGATGGCCGCCAGGTAATCGGCATTGGCCTCCATGGCGTCCGCCATCAGCCGGGGCAGGTGCCGGCGCTGCCAGTCCGGCCAGATGAACCACACCGCCACAAAGGCCAGCAGGCAGCCGGCCAGGGTGTCGAGCAGACGCGGCAGGAAGATGGGTTCCTGGCCGGCGCCCTGCAGATTGAAGGCCAGCAGCACGAACAGGGTGACGAAGCAGACGGCCCAGCTGTAATACACCTTCACCTGGGTGAAGAAGATAAAGTTGCACAGCAGCAGGATCACCAACTGGGCGCCCACCGAGGGGAAGAGATACAGCAACGGTATCCCCGCCAGTATGCCGCCCAGGGTTCCCAGGGTCCGTTGCACCAGCCGCTTGCGGGTGGCGCTGAAGCTGGGCTGGCAGACGAACAGTATGGTCAGCAGTATCCAGTAACCGCGCTCCAGCTCCAGGCTGGCGATCAGGCTGTAGCCGAGGGCAAAGCACAGGCTGAGACGGACACCGTGGCGGAACAGGATGGAGTTGGGGTGCAGCAGCGCCTTGACCTTGGGCCAGAAGGCCTGCCGGGGTGGGCGGGCCAGCTCGATGTTGGGCGGCGGCTCGGGGAGTCGGCCCTGGCGCCGGGTCAGCTGCTCGGCCCGCAGCAGTGCCTGGTGCAGGTGGTGCATGTTGCGGCTCAGGAATTTCATCGGGCTGAGCAGGGTGCTGGGGTAGTGGCGCTTGAGATGGCTGTAATCCAGCTGGTCGCTGAGTGCACTCAGCTCCCAGGCGATGCGCTTGCTGTGTTGGTAGGCGTTGTGGGTCAGGATGGCGTAGCCGAGGCGGTAGCAGGCCTCGCCGAGCTCCAGCAATAGCGTCTGGTAACCGGCCAGCACATTGCCCTGGTTGAGATCGATGTTCATCTGCTGGTAGGAATAATGGCTGGAGGCCGCCCGCTCATGCATGTCCTGCACCAGCAGATACAGTGCCAGCAGGCGCCCGAGCTCCGCATCCTGCTTGTCCCGGCTCTGGATCCGGCGGTTGAGCATCAGCTTGGTGCTCTCCAGGGCGTTGACCAACTGGATATTGAGCTGGGCCAACTGATGGCGCAGGTGCTGGTGCTCCTGCTCGGGGCTGTCGAAGAAACGCGACTTCTCCAGCAGATAGCGGGACAGGGCGAAATAGCACTGGGCCAGCTGCTCGTGCACCTGCTTGTAGGGCCAGGCCAGCAGAATAAGCCAGGACAGCAGGCCGTACCAGGCCGCACCCAGGGTCAGCAACAGCGGCTGATACCAGAAGGTCGGGCTGTCCGCATGGCCCTGCATGGCATAGATGGACACCAGCAGGATGCCGAACCCCAGGGTGCCGGTGGCCGGGCCCCAGGCCCCCATCAGGATCAGGGCGAAGGTACTGAGTACCAGCAGCGGGCCGAACAACAGCGGCTGGTCGATCAGCAGGCTGACGCCGGTGATGGCGGCGAAGAAGCAGAGCAGGCTGAGCAGCAGGTGGCGTAGCCGGCCTTTGGGATCTTGGTCAACCTCGCTCAGGGCGCCGGCCATGGCACCCAGGGCCAGGGTAACGGCGGCGGGCACCTGGCCCAGCCACCAGCCGGGCAGCAGCAGGCTGGACATGGCCAGAAGGACTTTAAGGGCAAAAAAGAAATGACTGTCGGTAAAAACCCGCCTGAGCCACATGATTCCTGGCGACATACACTCGTTTCAACAAACCGGGGGCCGAGCCCTGATCATACCCCAGAGCGGGCCGATGAACAGGTCCGGCGGGCAATAAAAAAAGCCCCGCTCGGGGCTTTTTTTGGCGGCGGGAACGACTTAATCCCGGCTCAGGCCCAGCAACTGCAGCAGGCTCAGGAAGATGTTGAAGATGGACACGTACAGGGTCACGGTGGCGGAGATGTAGTTCTGCTCGCCGCCGTGGATGATGGCGCTGGTCTGCATCAGGATGGCACCGGACGAGAACAGGATGAACAGGGCGCTCAGCGCCAGGCTCAGGGCCGGCAGGGCCAGGAACAGGTTGGCCACGAAGGCCACCAGGATCACCACGAAGCCGGCCATCATCATGCCGCCGAGGAACGACATGTCCTTCTTGGTGGTCAGCACATAGGCGGACAGCGACAGGAAGGTGAGGGCGGTGCCGCCCAGCGCCAGCATCACGGTCTCGGTGCCGGACGCGGTGCTCAGGTAATAGTTGAGGATGGGCCCTATGGTGTAGCCGGTAAAGGCGGTGAAGGCGAAGATGAACAGCAGGCCCAGGCTGCTGTTCTTGTTGCGTTCGGTGAGGAACATCAGGCCGTAGAAACCGACCAGGGTGATGATCAGGCCCGGGTGGGGCAGGTTCATCATGGCGCTGACGCCGGCGGACAGGGCCGCCGCCACCAGGGTCATGCCCAACAGCATGTAGGTATTGCGCAGCACCTTGTTGGTTTCCTGTACCGCCGTCTGGCTGCGGGAAAGGGTGTTGTTGTATCGCATCGTTCAGACTCCTTGTTGTGTCCAAAACTGGGATGGCACGGATAAAGTGATCGACTCATTGTGGACATATTATGACCCGGTTGTCGAGCTTTCCGTTCCCGGATCCGGGGGCTTGCCCCGAGGGCGGGCGTGGCGCTGGCCATTAAATGCCCATTCGCGTCGGGGCCGGTATTTAGCAGTTTACAAGACGGAGCGGCCTGAGTACTATTGTCGCCCGTCGGAGGGGTGGCAGAGTGGTTGAATGCACCGGTCTTGAAAACCGGCGTGGGTTTATAGCCCACCGTGGGTTCAAATCCCACCTCCTCCGCCAGTTCACCGAAAACCCCGCTGCGTTAATCCGCAGCGGGGTTTTTGCATTTGTCGATTCGGAAAATGTCCCATGGATATCCTGTTAGCGCACCGCGATTATTACGTCATCAACAAGGCTGCCGGCATCGGCATGCATCAGGAAGGGGATGCCCCGGGGCTGGTCCGGCTGCTGAGCGAGACCCTGGGGGAGCCGCTCTACCCGGTGCACCGGCTGGATAAAATGACCACCGGGGCCCTGCTGCTGGCCCGGACCCCGGCGGCCAACCGCGAGCTCAGCGTCCAGTTTGCCGAACGCAAGACCCGCAAGCTGTATCTCGCCCTCAGCGATCGCAAACCGGTCAAGAAGCAGGGGCTGGTCCGGGGTGACATGGAAAAGGCCCGGGGCGGTAGCTGGAAGCTGGCCCGTAGCCAGAGCAACCCGGCCAGCACCCGCTTCCACAGTTGCCTGCTGGGCGAGGGACTGCGGGGCTTCGTGCTGCAGCCCTATACCGGCAAGACCCACCAGCTGCGGGTGGCGCTGAAGAGCCTGGGTAGCCCTATTCTCGGTGACGAACGCTATGGCGGTACCCCGGCGGATCGGGGCTACCTGCATGCCTGGCGACTCGGCTTCGACTACCGGGGCGAGGCGGTCGAGGTGCGGGCACCCCTGGCCGAAGGACGGCTGTTCCTCGACCGGGGCGAGGCGCTCGAACACTGGGCCTGGTCACAGATGGTCACCCTTTGACATCTGCTTGCGGGATCAAATGAGTAGTCTCTCCCCGGATTTTCACGGGAGATAACCGCATGCGATGGGCGAATAACACACAAGGGGACGGCATCGTCAGCCCGGCCTTGCACCTGGGCATGGCGCTGCTGATCATGCTGACTGTCGGCCTGGGCTGGTACGGGGGCGGCCTGCCGGGCGGGCCGGAGAAGGGCGACGTCTTCTACTGGCACAAGCGCCTGGGCGCCTTGCTGCTGCGTTGCTGGTGGTCCGGCTGCTGTGGCACCGGCTGTCGGCGGTGCCGCCCGGTGCATTGCGGGGTGGGCAAGCAAAGCTGGCCCGGGCCGGGCATCATCTGCACTACCTGCTGATGGCCCTGATGCCGTTGTCCGGTATCCTGGTGTCGGTGGCCAACGGTCGCGAGGTGGCAGTGTTCCACTGGCTGGTGATCGGCGGCCGGGAACAAAAGGCCGAGTGGCTGGGAGCGATGGCGCTCACCTGCTCGCCGCCAATGTGCTGGTGGCGATCGTGGGACTCCATGTGGTCGCCGCCCTTTATCACCGGCTGGTGGCGAAGGATGGCGTCTGGGAGCGCATGTTCGGCCGCGACATCGGTACCGAAATCCAGCCCTGAATTCAGCGTTTGTGCAGTATCCGCGGTATGGGGTAATGGCCGCTGCGGTAGTTGCCCTTGACCGCATCCAGGGTCAGCGTCAGCACCTGCTGGGTCACGATATGGTGATCCTGGGCGATGGTGTTGACCGGGCTGGCTAAGAAGTCGAGCAGCCGGTGATCGCCGAAGGTGCCGAGCCGCAGGCGGGGCGGCAGCCGGGCTTCGTGCTGATAAAAGTAGTCGAGCACACCCTCCAGCAGCACGAAGGCGGTGGTGACGATGGCCTGGGGCCGTTGCCAGTCGACCTGCTCCAGCTCGTTGAGCAGGCGAAAGGCGGTCTGGCGCTCGAACCGTTCACCGTACAGCACCTGGTAGGGGATGCCGGACTTTTCCAGCGCCTTCACGAACCCCTGCTCCCGCTCCAGGCTGATGCCCAGATCCGGCGCGGCGGCTACCAGCCAGGCCTGCTCCAGTTCGGCACAGGCCAGGGTCTGGGTCAGCCGGAAGGAGGAGGCCTTGTTTTCGCTGCTGACGTAAATCAGCGGCGAGGGCAGGGATCTGTCCACCCCGATCACCGGCAACTCCTGATTGATCTTCAGATAGAAGTCATCGTCCAGTGGCAGGCAGGAGGCGACGATCAGCGCGTCCACCCGCCGGCCTTTCAGCATCAGCGCCAGATCCTTCTCGGTGTCCGTTTCATCGTCGGAGCAGGTGACCAGCAACTGAAAGCCGGCCTGGCGGGCCTGCCACTCCAGCAGCTTGGCCATGCGGGCGTAGCTGGGGTTTTCCAGATCCGGCACTATCAGGCCAAAGGTATGGGAGAGCGCGCCACGCAGGGCGGCGGCCTGGCGGTCGGGCTGGTAATTGTGGGCTTTGACCACCGCCATCACTTTATCCTGAGTGGCCTGGCTTATCCGGTGCTGCTCCGCCTTGCCGTTGATCACGTAGCTGGCGGTGGTGCGCGATACGCCGGCCAGGCGAGCGACTTCGTCAAGTTTCATTATTGGGTAAATCCATCAAAATGTGCACCAGATCATATCATCGCAATCTACTGGTGCAGATAGCTTGCCTGATTTGCTGAAACGATTCAGTATGAATTCAGTTACAAAATAACCCAAGTTTTTTCCATCTTGTTCTAGGGTGTAAATATCCTTGTAAATCAGCAGGTGATGTCATGCTTTCACTGTCCACACAAGACGTAAAAATCGGCGTTGCACTCGCCGACAAATCCTCGGTTATCGCCGCACTGGCCAACTGGCTGGAGCAGGACGGCAACGTGGCCGCCGGCTACGAGGCGGGCATGCTGGCCCGCGAAGCCCAAACCGCCACCTACTTGGGACAGGGCATCGCCATCCCGCATGGTACTCAGGATACCCGCCACCTGGTGAAGAAGACCGGCATCAAGGCCATCCATCTGCCGGCCGGCGTGGAATGGGGCGACGGTGAAAAAGCCTACCTGGTGCTGGGCATCGCCGCCGGCTCCGACGAACATCTCGGCCTGCTGAAACAACTGGCCCGGGCATTGTCCCAGGACGATTTGGCCGAACGGGTCAAGGCGGCCCGCGCGCCGCAGGACATTCTGCAATTATTGCAGGGAGATAGCGAGCCCGAACTGACCCTGACCCGGGAACAACTGGGCATCCGGGTCAAGGCCAGCTCCCTGGGCCAGTTGGCCGAGCATGCGGCCGCGCTGATGCACGCGGACGGCGCCGAACAATCCGCCCTGAACAAGGGCGATGCCAGCCATCTGGGCCAGGGTTGGTGGCTGGCGCAAACCCCGGCCTCGGCCGCGGCCAAGGCCGCGCTGGTCACCGCCGGCGGCAGTGTCGAACATCAACAGCAGCCGGTCAAGGCCCTGCTGGCCCTGGCACCGAAAGGAACCGGCCACAAGGCGCTGCTGGCACAACTGGCCGACTGGCTGGCCGCCGGCAAGGGGGCCGAGCTGGCCGGGCAGGCTTCCGCCGATGCCCTGCTGGCCGCGCTGGCCAAGGGGCCGGGCGAGGGGGCTGGTGCCGATGAGCTGACCGTCGAGGTGCGCAACCCGCACGGCCTGCACGCCCGCCCCGGCGCCATGCTGGTGCAGGCGGCCAAGCAATTCAAGGCCAACATCCAGGTGCGCAATCTGGACGGCGACGGCAAGGCGGTGTCCGCCAAGAGCCTGATGAAGATCATGACCCTGGGCGTCAAGCTCGGCCACACCCTGGCGTTCAGGGCCGATGGTGAAGGTGCCGCCGATGCTGTCAGGGCCATGGTGGCGGCCGTCGAGTCCGGCCTGGGTGAAGAAGTGGTGGCCACGGCGGCACCGGCGGCCGTGGCGCCGGCACTGGCCGCCAACGAGCGGCTGGTGGTGGTGCGCAATCCCCATGGCCTGCATGCCCGTCCCGGTGCCATGCTGGTACAGACCGCCAAGAAATTCGAGGCCGATATCCAGGTGCGCAACCTGGACGGCGACGGCCACAGCGTGTCCGCCAAGAGCCTGATGAAGGTGATCAGCCTGGGCGTCAAGGCCGGCCACCAGTTGGTGTTCAAGGCCGAAGGGGCCGATGCCGAGGCCGCGCTCGGCGGCCTGGTCGAGGCGGTGAATAGCGGCCTGGGCGAAGAGATCGCGCCCGCCGCCGCCCCGGTGGCCGACACCGCGCAGCCGGAAATCCACGAAGTGCATGAGATTGCGGCCAACACCGAAGTACAGGGGGTCGCCGCCTCGCCGG
Source organism: Zobellella endophytica (assembly GCF_003012775.1). GTDB lineage: Bacteria > Pseudomonadota > Gammaproteobacteria > Enterobacterales > Aeromonadaceae > Oceanimonas > Oceanimonas endophytica. The sequence continues at coordinate 413,158 of NZ_PXYG01000001.1, forward strand.
GCACCGCCATCGGCCCGGTCTTCGTCGAAGCGCCCATCCAGTTTGACTATCCGGAAAAGGCGGGCGACGCGGCCACCGAACAGGGCAAGCTGGACGCGGCGCTCAAGCAGGCCCATGGCGACCTGGCCGACAGCGTGGCCAAGGCCACCCAGCCCCAGGCCCGTGAAATCATGGCCATGCATCAGGAACTGCTGGAAGATCCGTCCCTGGCTGAAGGCGCCGCCGAGCGCATTGGCAAGGGGCAGTCCGCCGCCGCCGCCTGGTGGAACGAAATCGACTCCGCCGCCACCCTGCAGGCCGCCAGCGCCGACGCCCTGCTCGCCGAGCGGGCCGCCGACATCCGTGACATCGGCCGCCGAGTGATGGCCATTCTGTGCAACACCAGCCTGCCGCAAAAGCCGGACACCCCCTATATCTGGGTGGCGGAAGACATCGGCCCCTCCGACGTGGTGAACATGGATCCGGCCAAGGTGCTGGGCATGGTGACCGCCGGCGGCGGCGCCTCGTCCCACAGTGCCATCCTGGCCCGTTCGCTCGGCATTCCGGCCCTGGTGGCCATGGGCGGCGCCGTCATGACCCTGAAGCAGGGCACCGAAGTGATACTGAACGGCGACGTCGGCACCCTGTGGGTGGCTCCGGAGGCGGAGCAGCTGGCGCAGGCCAAGGTCCGCCAGCAGCAAGAGAAGGAACTGGCGGAGCAGGCCTGGGCCAGCCGTGACCAGCATGCGACCACCCGCGACGGTCATCGCATTGAAGTGTGCGCCAACCTGGGCGAGACCGCCAAGGCGGTGGACGCGGTGGAAGCCGGCGCCGAGGGCGTGGGGCTGCTGCGTACCGAATTCGTGTTCATGGCCCAGAGCAGCGCCCCCGGCCTGGAGGCCCAGACTGCCGAATACAAGAAAGCCATCGACGCCCTCGACGGTCGTCCGCTGGTAGCCCGAACCCTGGACGTGGGCGGTGACAAGCCGCTGCCCTACTGGCCGGTGCCGAAGGAGGAGAATCCCTTCCTCGGGGTACGTGGCATCCGCCTGTGCATGCAGAAACCGGAGCTGCTTGAAACCCAGCTGCGGGCCCTGCTGATCGCCGCCGGCGACCAGCCCATCCGCATCATGTTCCCGATGGTGGCGGACTGGTCCGAGTGGCGCTGGGCCAAGGACATGTTCGACAAGGTCCAGGCCGAGGTGAAGGCCGGCGACGTGCAGGTGGGCATCATGGTGGAAGTGCCTTCCGCCGCCCTCAACGCCCATGTGTTTGCCGAAGAGGCCGACTTCTTCAGCATCGGCACCAACGATCTGACCCAGTACACCCTGGCGGTGGACCGTGGCAACGGCGAGCTGGCCAGCCTGTCCGACGGCCTCAACCCGGCGGTGCTGCGCCTGATCAAGATGACGGTCGATGCCGCCCATGCCAAGGGCAAATGGGTCGGGGTGTGCGGCGAGCTGGGCTCGGATCCCAAGGCACTGCCGCTGCTGGTGGGGCTGGGCGTTGACGAGCTGTCGGTCAGCCTCAAGCGGGTTCCCCTGGTCAAGGCCCAGGCGCGTGAATGGAGCCTGAGCCACTGTCAGGCACTGGCCGAACAGGCGCTGCTGGCCCAGGATGCCAACGCGGTGCGGGCACTGGTGGGAGAGGCGAAATGAGCATACTGACCCTGACTCTCAATCCGGCCCTGGATCTGACGGTTTCCCTGAGTGAACTGAAAGCCGGCGAGGTCAACCTCGCCAAATCCGGCCACCTGGGGGCGGCCGGCAAGGGCATCAACGTGGCACGGGTGCTGGCCGATCTGGGCCACACGCCGCGCGCCAGCGGTTTCCTGGGGCTGAACAATGATTCGTCGTTCCGCGCCCTGTTCAGCCAGCACGGCATCGAGGATGACTTCGTGCGCCTGTCCGGCGACACCCGGGTCAACGTCAAAATCAGTGAGGCCGATGGCCGGGTCACCGACATCAACCTGCCCGGGCTCAAGGTCAGCGATGTGGACTGGAACCGGCTGCTGGCGCGGCTGGAGTCCCTGGCCAATAACTTCGACACCCTGGTGGTGGCGGGCAGCCTGCCGCCTGGCGTTCACCCCAAGCAGCTCGAAGGCATGATTGAAATGTGGCGCGAGCGGGGCAAGACGGTGTTGCTGGATGCCAGCGGCGACGCCCTGCGTGCCGGTATCAAGGGCCGACCGGCCCTGATCAAGCCCAATATCGAGGAACTGGCCGGCCTGGTCGGCCGGCCCATCCAGGATGATGCGGACCTGGCTGCCTGTGCCCGCGAGTTGCAAGCCCAGGGCATTGAGCATGTGGTGGTGTCGGCCGGTGCCGATGGCGTGCACTGGTTCAGTCCCAATGCCTACTGGCGGGCCCAGGTGCCCAAGGTCAAGGTCATCAGTACCGTGGGCGCGGGAGACTCCCTGGTGGCCGGGCTCTGTGCCGGACTGGTCGAAGAATTGGAAGAGGATGAAGCCCTGCGCCGGGCGGTGGCACTGTCGCTGATGGCGGTGACCCAGATCGGGGTGGGTATTCGTAATCAAAAGGAAGTCAGTGACTATCAAAATGCCATCCTGATCCATCAGGTTGAGGCTTAGGAGAAATACATGAAGACTTTGATCATTACCGCCTGCCCGAGCGGCATGGCAAGCAGTTACATGGCCGCCCGCTTGCTGCGACAGGCGGCGGAAGAGCTGGGCTGGCAGGCGGCGGTCGAATGCCATAGCCAGCTGGAGCCGGTCACACCCTTTACCCAGGCCCAGATCAACGACGCCGAGCTGGTGGTGGTGGCCAGCGGCACCGAGGTGGAGCTGGCCCGCTTTGCCGGCAAGCGGCTCTATAAGAGCGATATCCAGCAGGCGCTAAACGGCCCCAAAGCCTGGTTGCAGCAAGCGGCCGAGCAGGCGGCCACCCAGAGTGGCAGTGCGCCGGCGGCGGCTTCGGGCGGTGTTCGGCTGGTGGCCATTACCGCCTGTCCGACCGGGGTGGCGCACACCTTTATGTCGGCCGAGGCGCTGAATGAAACCGCCAGGGCCATGGGCCACCAGATCAAGGTGGAAACCCAGGGCTCGGTGGGGGCGCAAAATGCCCTGACCCAGGGTGATATTGCCGCCGCCGACTGCGTGATCGTCGCCGCCGATATCGAAGTGGATTTGAGCCGGTTCGACGGCAAGCGGGTCTACCGCACCAGCACCGGCCAGGCGCTGAAAAAGCCGAAAGTCACCATCGAAACCGCCCTCGCCGAGGCCAAGATGTACCAGCATCAGGGTCAGAGCAGCGGCGCCGCTCAGGGAGACAAGGATGACAAGAAACAGGCCGGCCCCTATCAACACCTGCTGACCGGGGTCTCCTTCATGCTGCCGATGGTGGTGGCCGGGGGGCTGATCATCGCCCTGTCCTTCGTGTTCGGCATCGAAGCCTTCAAAGAGGAAGGCACCCTGGCCGCGGCGCTGATGCAGATCGGTGGTGCCTCCGCCTTTGCCCTGATGATCCCGGTGCTGTCCGGCTATATCGCCTATTCCATCGCCGATCGTCCCGGCATTGCCCCCGGCATGATCGGCGGCATGCTGGCCAGCTCGCTGGGTGCCGGCTTTATCGGCGGTATCATCAGCGGCTTCCTCGCCGGTTATGCGGCGCGTTACCTGGCGCGCAAGGTACCCATGCCGAAAAGCCTGGAGTCCCTGAAACCTATCCTGATCATCCCGCTGTTCGCCAGTTTATTTACCGGTCTGGTGATGATCTATATCGTGGGCGGCCCGGTGGCGGCCATCATGAACACCATGACCGATTTCCTCAACAACATGGGCTCCGCCAATGCGGTGCTGCTGGGGATCATCATCGGTGCCATGATGTGCTTCGACATGGGGGGGCCGGTCAACAAGGCGGCCTACGCCTTCTCGGTCGGCCTGCTGGCTTCCGAGACCTATGGCCCCATGGCGGCGGCCATGGCGGCGGGCATGGTGCCGGCGCTCGGCATGGGCATCGCCACCTTCCTGGCCCGGCGCAAGTTCAATACCAATGAACAGGAAGCGGGCAAGGCGTCCTTCGTGCTGGGGCTGTGTTTTATCTCCGAGGGGGCCATTCCCTTCGCCGCCCGGGATCCGCTGCGGGTGATCCCGAGCTGCATGATCGGCGGGGCCCTGGCCGGCGCGTTGTCCATGCTGTTCGGTGCCAAGCTACTGGCGCCTCATGGCGGCATTTTCGTGCTGTTCATCCCCAACGCCATCCAGCAACTGCTGTGGTACGTGCTGGCCATCGCCGTCGGCGCCATCGTCACCGGCGTGCTCTACTCGGTATTGAAGCGCAGCGACGCGGAAATGCTGGCCGCCGGTCAGCAGGCTGCCGCCAAGGCATAATCCGAGACGGAAACAAAAACCCCGGGACGCACCCGGGGTTTTTTTTTGAGCGAAAGGAGAGCTGCCGGCGGCTATTTTTTCAGCATATGACCGAGTTTGCCGGCCTTGGTATCCAGATAGTGCTCGTTAAACGGATTGCGCCCTTCCTGCAACGGCACTCGCTCCACCACTTCGATGCCGAAGTTTTCCATCGCCTTCACCTTGCGCGGGTTGTTGGTCATCAGCTTGAGCTGTTTGACACCCAGGCTGCGGAGCATATCGGCACAGATGGTGTAATCGCGCATGTCGGCGGCAAATCCCAGTTCAACATTGGCTTCCACCGTGTCCTTGCCCTGATCCTGCAGGTGGTAGGCGTGGATCTTATTGAGCAGGCCGATGCCCCGGCCTTCCTGGCGCACATACAGCAGAACCCCGCGACCTTCCTTGGCGATCTTTTCCAGGGCGGCCTGCAGCTGGAAGCCACAGTCGCAGCGTAGGCTGAACAGGGCATCGCCGGTCAGGCACTCGGAATGGATGCGCGCCAGCACCGGCTGCCCCTCATCGACCTTGCCCATGACCAGGGCGGCATGGTCCTTTCCCGTGCCCTTTTCTTCAAACCCGACCAGGGTAAAAGTGCCCCAGGGCGTGGGCAATTTTGAGTTTGCCATCCGGGTAACACTGCTCATGGCGTTCCTCTTGCGTTATCTCGTCAACGAAAAATGGCGGCTATTGTAAAGCGGATGGGCGTACAGGTATAGGCGCAATCTTGCGGAGGGTCATGTTAATTAATTGTATGATATGCCTTTATTGGCCAACTCGGGTATAATACGGGCCGCGCGGCGCCCTGGGTGCCCGGACTCATGATTTACTGGAGGATGCAATGTCTGAACTCGCTCCCGTCATCACCGTCGATGGCCCGGGTGGAGCCGGCAAGGGAACACTTTGTCAGTTGCTGGCCGAAAAACTGGAATGGCATTTGCTGGACTCCGGCGCCATCTACCGCGTGCTGGCGCTGGCGGCACTGCATCACAATGTGGCGCTGGGCGATGAGAGCGGCCTGATGCCCCTGGCCGCCCACCTGGATGTACAGTTCCCGGTGGTCGATGGCCACATCAAGACCATACTGGAAGGGGAGGATGTCTCCCGTTCCATCCGCACCGAGCAGGTGGGTGAAGCTGCCAGCAAAGTGGCGGCCTTTCCCCGGGTGCGCGAGGCGCTGCTGCGGCGCCAGCGGGCCTTTCGGGTCAAACCCGGGTTGATTGCCGACGGGCGGGACATGGGTACAGTGGTGTTCCCCGACGCACAGGTCAAGATCTTCCTCGATGCCAGTGCCGAGGAAAGGGCGAACAGACGGCTTAAGCAGTTGCAAGACAAGGGCTTTGATGTTAGTTTTGACCGCCTTTTAAGCGATATTCAGGCGCGTGACGATCGGGACAGAAACCGGAGCGTAGCGCCCCTAAAAGCAGCCAACGATGCGTTGGTTATCGACTCGACCGCCCTGTCCATCACCGAGGTGCTGGACAAAGTGCTGAGTCATACTAAGGTTATGCTTGGTCGCTGATGCGATTTGGCAATGCCAGCCTTATGGAAGAGGCAGGCCAATGTTAATCACCCCACCGGTGCCGGATTGCCCTGTGGATGTTCAACTTTAAAAGTGTATCCATTAAACATGACCGAATCTTTTGCTCAACTCTTTGAAGAGTCTCTGAAAGAACTGGAAACCCGTCCGGGTTCCATCGTTAAAGGTACTGTGGTTGCCATTGAGAACGGTATCGTTCTGGTTGACGCAGGCCTGAAGTCCGAATCTGCCATTCCTGCCGAGCAGTTCAAGAACGCCCAGGGCGAGCTGGAAATCAGCGTTGGCGATACCGTTGACGTGGCGCTGGACGCAGTGGAAGACGGCTTCGGCGAGACTCTGCTTTCCCGCGAAAAAGCCAAGCGTCACGAAGCCTGGCTGCAACTGGAAAAGGCCTACGAAGATCAGGAAACCGTTGTTGGTGTCATCAACGGCAAGGTCAAAGGCGGTTTCACCGTAGAAGTGAACAGCATCCGTGCCTTCCTGCCCGGCTCTCTGGTCGACGTGCGTCCGGTACGCGACACCCTGCACCTGGAAGGCAAAGAGCTTGAGTTCAAAGTGATCAAGCTGGATCAGAAGCGCAACAACGTAGTGGTTTCACGCCGTGCCGTGATCGAAACCGAAAACAGCGTTGAGCGCGAGCAGCTGCTCGAAAACCTGCAGGAAGGCCAGGAAGTCAAGGGTATCGTCAAGAACCTGACCGACTACGGTGCTTTCGTGGACCTGGGCGGCGTAGACGGTCTGTTGCACATCACCGACATGGCCTGGAAGCGCGTCAAGCATCCGTCCGAGATCGTGAATGTCGGCGACGAAATCAACGTCAAGGTGCTGAAATTCGACCGTGAGCGCACCCGTGTGTCTCTGGGCCTGAAGCAGCTGGGCGAAGATCCGTGGGTCGATATCGCCAACCGTTACCCGGAAGGCACCCGTCTGTCCGGCCGCGTGACCAACCTGACCGACTACGGCTGCTTCGTTGAAATCGAAGAAGGCGTCGAAGGCCTGGTACACGTGTCCGAAATGGACTGGACCAACAAGAACATCCACCCGTCCAAAGTGGTTTCCGTTGGCGACAGCGTAGATGTGATGGTACTGGACATCGACGAAGAACGTCGTCGTATCTCCCTGGGCCTGAAACAGTGCAAGTCCAACCCCTGGCAGCTGTTTGCAGAAACCCACAACAAGGGTGACCGTGTTTCCGGCAAGATCAAATCCATCACCGACTTCGGTATCTTCATCGGTCTGGACGGCGGCATCGACGGTCTGGTTCACCTGTCCGACATCTCTTGGAACGCCAACGGTGATGAAGCCGTACGCGAATTCAAGAAGGGCGACGAGATCGAAGCCGTGGTGCTGCAAGTCGATCCCGAGCGCGAGCGCATCAGCCTGGGCGTGAAGCAAATTGACGAAGATCCTTTCAATAAGTACCTGTCAGATAACAAGAAAGGTGCTATCGTTAAGGGTACCATCACCGCCGTTGACGCCAAGGGTGCCGTGGTAGATCTGGAAGAAGGCGTGGAAGGTTACATCCGCGTTGCCGACATCTCCCGCGACCGCATCGAAGACGCTTCCACCGTGCTGAGCGTGGGCGAAGAAGTCGAAGCGCGTTTCATGGGTGTTGATCGCAAGAACCGTACCGTCAGCCTGTCTATCCGTGCGAAAGACGAAGCTGAAGAGAAAGCCGTAATGGATAACCTGAACCAGCAACAAGAAGAAGTTGGTTTGAGTGCCATGGCCGAAGCTTTCAAGGCTGCGAAAGGCGAATAAGCCTGTCCGAATTCAAAAGGGGGCCTTCGCGCCCCCTTTTTGTTTGGTGCAGAGGAGCAAGACAGCATGACAAAATCTGATCTGATTGAGCGACTGGCAGAGCAATACAACCACCTTTCCGCCAAGGAAGTTGAAAACGCCATCAAGGAAATTCTTGAACAGATGGCGACCTCTCTGCAAACCGGTGATCGTATCGAAATCCGCGGTTTCGGTAGTTTCTCGCTGCATTACCGTGCGCCTCGTCAGGGCCGTAACCCCAAGACCGGTGAACGCGTCGAGTTGACCGGCAAGTATGTGCCGCACTTCAAACCGGGCAAGGAATTGCGTGAACGGGTCAACCCCGATTAATACCAATACTGTATGCGTCCGATATCACTTTTCATGGTAACCCGGCTGGCGACGGCCGTGTTTTTCCGGGATAATGCCAACACGCTAAATCAGGAAGTTGAGAGGGGAAGGTGAAAATTATTCTTGGCCTGGTGATCCTGGCAATCTTATTTGGTGTGGGCCTGACCCTGGGCTCGCAAAACGATCAGTTGATACATGTTAACTATTTGCTGGCGCAAGGGGATTTCCGTCTTTCGTCCCTGCTCGCGGTGGTGTTTGTCGCCGGCTTTCTGCTCGGCTGGTTGGTGTTCGGCTTGGTCATGTTGCGTCTCAAGATGAACAACAGCGGCCTGCGCAAGAAGGTAGAACGTCAGCATAGGGAATTGGAAGAACTCAGGGCTTTGCCTGTTAAGGATTGACGAGCCCGATGCTGGAATTGCTGTTTCTGCTGCTACCGGTGGCCGCTGCCTACGGCTGGTATATGGGGCGCAGGGGAGTCCGGCAGGATGTTCAGAAACAATCCAATAATTTCTCCCGGCAATATGTTGCCGGGTTGAATTTTTTACTGTCCGATGAGCCGGACAAGGCCGTCGACCTTTTTATTCAATTGCTGCAGGTCGACAGTGAAACCATCGAAACCCACCTGGCCCTCGGTAATCTGTTCCGCTCCCGCGGCGAGCTCGACAGGGCCATCCGTATTCACCAGAACCTGATCGCCCGCCCCAATCTGTTGCTGGAGCAGCGTCACCTGGCGATGCTGGAGCTGGCCCGTGACTTTCTGGCGGCCGGTCTGCTGGATAGGGCCGAGCATATCCTGGCCGAACTGAAAGACGATCCGGATTATGAAGAAGAGGCTCTCGGCCAGTTGATGCAGATATATCAGCAATTGCGCGACTGGGAAAAGGCCATCGTGGTTGCCGAGCGGCTGAAGAAGCGCCAGGGTGTCAAGGCGATGACACCCATGGGGCACTTCTACTGTGAACTGGCCGAGCAGAAATGGCGCCAGCAGGATATCAAAGCGGCTATCCATCATTTCAAGAAAGCCCTCAAGGCTGATCCCGGTTGTGTCCGGGCCAATATTCGTTTGGGGGCTCTTTATATTGCCCAGACCCAGTGGTCACCGGCGGTTCATTGTCTGATGCAGGTCACCGAGCAGGATCCGGATTTTATCAGCGAGGTCCTGCCCGACTTGCAGCGCTGCTATCGGGAGCTGGGTAAGGACGGCGACTTTATTCGCCGGCTCGAGCAGTGGGTTACCCAGGACAGCGGTGCCAGCGTGGTGCTGATGCTGGCCGATCGGATCAGCGAAACCCAGGGGACGCTCGGTGCCGAGCAACTGGTACTGACGCAATTGCAGCGCCATCCTACCATGAAGGGCTTTTACCGGCTGATGTCTTACCATGCGGCCAATGCGGAGCAGGGGCGGGCGAGAGAAAGCCTGGAAATGCTCAAGGCGCTGGTGGCGGAACAAATAAAGGCCAAGCCTAGCCATCGCTGCGGCCAGTGTGGCTTCTCGACACATACGTTATTCTGGCAGTGCCCTTCCTGTAAGCAGTGGGGCAGCATAAAACCGGTGCGCGGCCTCGATGGGGAATAGTTTCACAACCGGGATCAGGGATTCGGGACTGGGGAGCGAAGCTGGCACCGCAGACTCCGCCGGTGATAATGGCTTGTCTTTTGTCCCAGCCCTAATTCCTCGAAATATGTAATAAAAGAATTAAAAGGTAACCTATGCAAGATTCAAGAAACCATGATCCCAAGATCCTCATTGCACTCGACTTCGCCGATCGGCAAGAGGCCATGGCGCTTGTTGCCAAGCTGGATCCCAGCTGCTGCCGGCTGAAGATCGGCAAGGAAATGTTCACCCTGTTCGGTCCGGAGTTTGTTCGTTCGCTGGTGAATGCCGGCTTCGACGTCTTCCTCGATCTGAAATTCCACGATATTCCGAATACTGTGGCCAAGGCGGTGGCCGCCGCGGCCGAACTGGGGGTATGGATGGTCAATGTCCACGCCAGCGGCGGCCCGCGGATGATGCAGGCGGCCCGGGAAGCCCTCCGGCCCTACGGTGACAAGGCGCCTTTGCTGATAGCGGTCACGGTGCTGACCAGCATGACCGGCGAAGAGCTGCACCAGGTCGGTGTGTTGCGTTCGCCGGCGGAGCAGGTACTGGCGCTGGCCCGGCTGACCCGGGATTCGGGGCTGGACGGGGTGGTCTGCTCGGCACAGGAGGCCAGCCTGCTGAAAGCGGAGTTGGGCCCCGACTTCAAGCTGGTAACTCCGGGTATACGCCCCGCCGGCAGCGATGCCGGCGATCAGCGTCGTATCATGACACCGGAGCAGGCACTGGCCGCCGGCAGCGACTACCTGGTCATCGGCCGGCCCATTACCCAAGCGGCGGATCCCGCAGCGGTGCTGGCCGATATCAACGGCTCCCTCGCCTGTTGACCATCAGTGTCCCGCAGGCCCGACGACATGGGCCTGCGGGCTATTTTGTCCGTCTCGCATGAGCCTATCGATAATGACCGAGTCCGCCGAGCTGCTGTCTATCGTTCGCCAACCCATGCCTTTTGGTAAGTACAAGGGCATGGCATTGTTGAGGCTGCCCATGGCCTACCTGTGTTGGCTGGAGCGCAAAGGCTGGCCGGCGGGCTCGCTGGGAGAGCGCCTGGCCCTGGTGTACGAACTGAAGTTGAATGGCCTCGACCAGGGGCTTTACCCGTTGTTGGAATAGCCCTGGCGATAACGACCGATATGCGGTCCAGTCAGTGCGTCCGCTCATTGTATCGAGTGATCTACCATTCGAAACGGCTATTCATCATCACGGCCTAAAATCAATTTGAACGACGGGTCAATTCCGCCTTTTTCCATCATTTATTGCTGAGGGCAGAGGCGGACCAATGAGGCGGCTCAGGAAGGACATAGCAACCGAATGATTTGCCGTGGGTATCGGCGAGTACTCTCCGGGAGGGCTTGAATGAGGAGATAACGGCGGACGAATTGAAAGTGCTCTGGAAAAAAATCAGGGCCTGGCGGCCCTGACCAGTATTTACAGTTTACTTGATGAGAAACTCATCGATATTGGCGCCATTGTCCAGTGCCTTCTGGATAACGGCAGGCTTGCGGCCCTGGCCGGTCCAGGTCTTGTATTCACCGTTTTCATCGGTGTAGGCATATTTGGCCGGGCGCTTGCTGCGGCCTGCGGCGGATTTCTTGCTCGGTTCGGCCAGCTCGGCCAGCTCATTGATATCGATACCGTCGGCGGCCAGCATATTGACGTATTCTTTCAGCTTGCGTTCGTGTTCTGCAGCAGCAGCGCGTTCTTCGGCTTCGGATTCACGACGCTCTTCGACGACAGACGTTAATTTGGCCAACCCTTCTTCCAGTTGCTCCAGAGTCAGTTCACGAGCGGCGGCGCGCAAGCTACGGATATTGAGCAGAGTTTTCAGGAATTCGGTCATTGAGTTCACCTGTGGTGTCATTTAGTTTTGTTTTAAGATGTTTTAAATTTACAACGTCCTTTTTGATGTGGCAAGTCAATTAATGTAAACAAAATTAAAAATGTTCTATTCTTAATATTATGCTAGCCGGGTGGGGGTTAATTGTTGCATTGCATTTTGCAAGTGTGGTCGCTTAATAAGAATTTTACCAGATTAAAGCCATGGCGCCGGGCACAGCCTTCATGTAATACCCTATTGGTCAATTCGTATTTTTAACAGTTTTTTGTGAACCGACCAGCATTTATTAATGGTGGTTCCAAATAGTTGATCCCGTATTCGACACTGGCCCCCGGGGGATGGCAGTTAACCAAAAATTTACAGTTTAATCTGTTGATTTTCGCTCACCTGTCAGTAAAATCCTCCAGCTTACCTGCGTAGAGGTGCATATCTCATCAGTAAGCCAGCTCAGGGTGATGCCGTTTATCCTGGTGGAAAGGGAGGTGTGCCGAAGTCGTGTCGCTTACTCCGGCTGCCCGGCTGGGATCGGTTCCGAAAGGGCCGATACTGTCATGAATATCGTTTCATGGTGCGCTACTGCTGGGGAATGAAAGGCAATATTGTTATGAGTGCCTGCTCCTGGCGGTTAATCTTGAACAGTCAAATTCAGGCATTGTCATGGAATCACATCCTTTTATCCAAACCTTCTGGTCTCTGTTGCCTCCGCTGCTGGCTATCGTGCTGGCTATTCTGAGCCGGCGGGTATTGTTCTCCCTTGGCCTCGGTATCGTCCTGGGTTCTTTGCTGCTGCAGCAATTCAATCCGCTTGCCGTCGTCACCCATCTGTCGTCGAGTATCGGCTCCCTGTTCTGGTCAGATAATGCCATTAACGAGTGGAATGTGAACATCCTGCTGTTTCTGCTGCTGTTGGGGTGCATGATCAGCATGCTCAGCCGGGTTGGTGCCACCCTGGCCTTTGCCGAATGGGCGCAGGCTCGCATCAAAACGCGGCGACAAGCCAAGATGATGACCGGGTTGCTGGTGTTTATCTTCTTTATTGATGATTATTTCCATAGCCTTTCCGTGGGCACCATCTGTCGGCCGGTTACCGACAGGTTTCATATCTCCCGGGCCAAGCTTGCCTATCTGCTCGATTCAACGGCGGCCCCCATTTGCGTATTGATGCCGGTGTCGTCCTGGGGTGCTTATATTATCGCCCTGATCGGCGGTGTTCTGGCCAGTTATCAGTTGACCGGGCAAAGTGCATTCAGCGCCTTTATCACCATGGCCGGCATGAACTTCTACGCCATTTTCACCCTGCTGATGGTGTTGTTGGTGATCCGCGGAGGCTGGGATCTGGGAGCCATGGACCGCCATGAGCGGATGGCGATGCAAGGGGAGTTGTTCGATCGCGCCAAGGGAACACCGCCCGGGGTGGCCGACAGCGCGACCCGTGCCGGCCATGTCAGCGATTTGTTGCTGTCGATTGGCGCCCTGACGCTGGTGACGGTGGTGTCGCTGCTGCTGACCGGTGCCCAGGTACTGACCGCGAATGGGGCGACCTTTACTCTGCTGGCGGCTCTTGAGAACACCAACGTGGGTCGTTCCCTGGTGCTGGGTGGCAGCGCCGGCGTGCTGATGTGCGTTTTCGCCATGCTCCGCCACAAGGCGAAAGCCGCGGCCTGGGGACATGCCCTAAAAGTGGGCGTGAAAGGCATGGCTCCGGCCATTTACATCTTGCTGTTCGCCTGGACCATCGCCGGTATGATTTCCGAGCTGGAAACCGGCAAGTACCTGGCTTCCCTGATGCAGCAGAGCATGCCGTTGTTCCTGTTGCCGGCCATTCTGTTCCTGCTGGCCGGGCTGATGGCCTTTGCCACCGGAACCAGCTGGGGCACCTTCGGCGTCATGCTGCCGATCGCGGCCGACATGACCATGGCCATCGATGCCGGGCTCCTGCTGCCCGGCATGTCGGCGGTGATGGCCGGTGCCGTCTTCGGGGATCACTGTTCGCCGATTTCGGATACCACCATACTTTCCTCCACCGGGGCCTCCTGCCACCATATCGATCACGTCATCACCCAGTTGCCTTATGCGTTGTCCATTGCCCTGGTGAGTGTCGCAGGTTACCTGGCGCTCGGTTTCACCGCCTCCCTGACGGCCGGCTTTGTGGCGGCGGCGATGTGCTTTATGCTGGTGCTGGCCCTCTGGGCCTGGCAACAGAGAGGCTGAGCAACGATGGCGTCACTGCACTATAAATACGCGGCCATGAACTCGGGCAAGTCGACCCAGCTTATCCAGGCGCATTTCAACTACCGGGAGCGGGGGCTGAGCCCCTATGCCCTGACGCCACGGCTGGACACCCGTGCCGGGGTGGGGATGATCAAGGCCCGGGTCGGGCTGCAGCTGGAGGTGGACACCTTTTCCCGGGACTGTGATCTCTTCATGCTGGTCAGCGACCGGCTGGCGCAGTACAAGACCGATGTGCTGATCCTGGATGAAGCCCAGTTCCTGATCCGGGAGCAGGTATACCAGCTGGCCCGGGTGGTGGATGAGCTGGATATTCCGGTGATGGCCTATGGTCTGAAAACCGATTTTCGCGGCGAGCTGTTCGAAGGGGCCTACTACCTGTTGTGTCTGGCCGACAAGCAGGAAGAGCTGAAAACCATCTGCTGGTGCGGCAACAAGGCGCACATGAATGCCCGCCTGGGCGCCGATGGCACCGTGTTGCGGGAGGGGGATCAGATTGAAATCGGCGGCAACGAGCGCTATGTGGCGTTGTGCCGCCGGCATTACATGCAGGGCAGGGTCAGGGGCTGAACGAACACCGCAGGGGGCCGCGGCTCAATCCAGCCGGTGCTGGCTGAGGCGGTTGCTCCAGTTCACGGCCTGTTCGTAGCACTGGCTGCTGGTTTCTTCGCTCAGTCCCATAAACGCCAGGCGGCGCTGCAGCTGGGTCCAGTTGGCCTGCTCGTGGTCATGCACCAGTCCCATCAGGAAGCCGAGTTCTCCCTTGTTGTCGAGCAGGGCCTGACTGACCGACTCCGACACCGGCAGTTGGGGCAGGATGTCCGCCATGGGCCGTTCCAGCAGCACATCCAGCAAGGAGAACAGGCCGCACATAAAGGCATCATCCAGCAGGCCGATATTGGTTTTTTCCGCCAGCAACTCACACCACTTGGCACGGATAATCGACAGGCGATAGAGCTCCATGCTCTTGTGCTTGCTGACGTAGGCGGTCATGACCAGGGCGGTGAAACGCTTTAGCTGCTGATGACCGAGATAGACGATGGCATTGCGCAGGTTATCGATACTCTGGTGGCGATAACCCATATGCAGGTTGTTTACATAGCGCAGCAGATTGTAGGAAAGAGACAGATCGCGGCTGAACAACTCGGTCAGGGTGTCGTAATTGACCTCGTGTTCACTGACCACCGCCAGCAACTCGAACGCGGTCATTTCATCGGTAGTCAGAATGCGCTGGCGGATCACCTGGGGTTGCTGAAAGTAATAGCCCTGAAAGAACTCGAATCCTGCCCGCTGGGCGGCGTTAAATTCTTCCCGGGTTTCTACCTTCTCGGCAATAAAGCGCAGCTGCGGGTAACAGCGACAGGCGTCAATAAAGCGGGCGCAGTCCTCAATGGAAATCTGTCGCAAATCCAGCTTGATAAAATCCATATAGGGCAGGAATTCATCCCAGCCGTTGCCGGGCAGGTGATCATCCAGCGCCAGTTTCAGCCCCAGCTGTTTCAGGCGCCTGACGCAGTCCAGCAGGACCTGGTCGGGCATGGCATTTTCCAGAATTTCGATGACCAGGCGATGCTGGTGAAAGGCATCGGCCATGCCCTCGCGCAGCAGGCTGTCCGGAAAATTGACGAAGCACAGGGCGTTGCCGACCAAATCTTCGATTTTCTGGCTCAAGAACTGTTCGGCCATCAATCGGCGGGTAGCCAGCTCGGCTCCGATGTCGGGAAAACGATTTTCCAAACCAAGGCGAAACAACAGCTCATAACCCAGGGGAATTCCGTTTTTATCAAGAATGGCTTGTCTGGCTACAAAACTATGCATGATCGTCCGGCGTACTAAATCAGGCCGAGGAATATACAGTATTTTCATCGGCTTGACAAAGCGTGACCGGATGAAAAAAGCGCCATTCCCGGCGCTTCTCAGTCAAGCCCATCGGCGCTGTTCAGAACTTATAGTTCATCTGCACCCCAAAGAGGTAGGCGTCGCCGCCGGAGGTAAAGGCAAAGCCATCTTCCACCACATCCACTTTCCTGCCATCGAGGAAGGCGAAGGCGGCGTCGACGCTCAGATTCCGGCTGTAGGCGTAGGTGGCGCCCAGGGTATACCAGGTCCTGTCGACATCGGGAATGGAAATGGAACGGTGATCTGCCGGCACCGGCGATTTGTCATAGGCAAGCCCGCCGCGCAGCGTCCATCGATCATTCAACTGGTGAGTGGCGCCGGCGCTGATCCGCCAGCTGTTGTTAAAGTTTTCATCCTTCTGGAACAGGGTGTCGCCCTGATTATTGAGGGCCCTGAGCTCTTTAAAGCTGTTCCATTCGGTCCACATAATGCCGTAATGCAGGGCCCAGTCCGGCCGGAGCTGATGAAAACCGGACAGTTCGGCGATTGCCGGCAAACTGAGGTCCAGGCTGCCGGGGATGGAATTGCCCGCGGTACCCGCAGGGAGGCCCAATGCCTGTGAGCCGGGTGGCAAGGCGCTGGAATAATTGCCTTCGAGCGTTAGATCCACTTCTGAACGATAGGTCAGTGCCCAGCGATTCTCGTCATTGGCTTCAAACAGCAGTCCGATATTCCAGCCATAGCCCCAGTCGTCGCCGGCAAGGCGAACAAATTCCGACGTCGGTTGTATGCCCAGCCCCGGATTCAGGGCGGCAACCCCCGAATGGCGGATCAGTTCCGCATCGGCATAGACGGCGTTAAAACCGGCGCCCAGGGAAAGATGCTCATTCACTTTAAACGCGATGCTGGGATTCAGGTTCAGCGTGGTCAGCGATGTCTTGCCCGCCACCGGGCCGGCATAATGGTTATCCTGAAAGGTCGTCGACAGGCCGTAATTGGTAAAAGCACCGAAGCCGGCCACCCATTGTTCATTGATAGGATGAACGTAATAGAAAAAGGGGACCACGGCGTCATCGGCGATATCCGTGGATTCGGTCGCCAGCCCGGCCAGGGCGGCACCGCCGGCTTGCTGAGGGGTTGGCTTGCCTGTTACATCCACGTCCGGATTGATATAGATGGCCCCGGTTGACAGCGCGGGGCGGTCGAACAGGGTCATGGCGGCCGGGTTGCGCCCCAGCACGGCGGCATTGTCGCCGACGGCCCCTTCCCCGGCATAGGCACGACCGAGACCTGTCGTATTCTGCTCGGCCAGCTGGAAAGCGGCGGAATGGGCTTGCCCCGCCACCACGGCAATGGAAGCGGCGAGCACGGACAGCTTCAACGTCTTTTTGCTCATAGAAGACTCTCTTCTCGTTGTTATGTGAATCGGGCGCGACTATTTTTGCGCTGGCAAGTGGTATGAACTCTTACCAGTTGAGAGCATAAGAAAGTGTAATGAAAAAGTAAAACACTTGTTTACAAAAAAGGAGCCCTCAGGCTCCTTTTGTGAGCGTTATCAAAGCTTAAAGGTCGGACTCCATCCGCCGGAAACCCAGCACTACGGACTTTCCCGGCTCCTTGTCGAGCCGGCTGATCAGGATGCAGGCCAGGCCGCACACGAGGAAACCGGGCACGATTTCGTACAGATCGAACAGGCCGCCGCTGAGCTGTTTCCAGCCGATCACCGTCAGGGCACCGAGCACGATGCCGGCCAGGGCGCCGTTGCGGGTCAGCCGGGGCCAGAACACCGAGAGGATGATCACCGGGCCGAAGGCGGCGCCGAAACCGGCCCAGGCATAGCTCACCAGGCCCAGTACCGTGGTCTGCGGATCCAGGGCGATCAGCATGGCGCACACCGCCACGCCCAGCACGGCAAAACGGCCGACCCAGACCAGTTCGTGATCCTGGGCGTTGGGTCTCAACCAGCGCTTGTAGAAATCTTCGGTAATGGCGGAAGAGCAGACCAGCAGTTGGGAGTCGATGGTGCTCATGATGGCGGACATGATGGCGGCGATCAGCAGGCCGGCCACCCAGGGGTTGAACACGGCGTTGGCCAGTGCCAGGAACACGGTTTCCGGATTATCGAGCGGGGCATCGGCAAAATACACGGCACCGGCCAGGCCGACGCCGAGGGCGCCGATCAGCGACAATATCATCCAGCTCATGGCGATACGGCGCGACAAGGGGACCGAGCGCGGGGAGTCGATGGCCATGAAACGGGCCAGGATATGGGGCTGGCCGAAGTAACCGAGCCCCCAGGCCAGCAGGCTGAGCCCGCTCAGCAGGGAAAAGTCATGGAAGATATCCAGCTTGCTGGCGTCCATGCCCTCCAGGGTGGCAAAGGTCTGCTCCATGCCGCCCAGCTCGGTCATCACCACCCAGGGCATCACGATCAGCGCCAGCAGCATCAGGATGCCCTGGAAGAAATCGGTCCAGGACACCGCCAGGAAACCGCCCATGAAGGTGTAGGCAACGATGACGCCGCCACCGATGATCAGGGCGGTCAGGTAGGGCAGTCCGAACACCTTCTCGAACAGGATGGCGCCACCGACCAGGCCGGAGGCGGTGTAGAAAATAAAGAACACCAGTATGGTGACGGCGGAAATGACCCGGATCAGCCCGGACTTGTCCGCCAGCCGGTTTTCCAGGAAATCGGGCAGGGTCAGGGAGTCATTGGCCTGTTCGGTATACACCCGCAACCGTCTGGCCACGAACAGCCAGTTGAGCCAGGCGCCGATCACCAGGCCGATGCCGATCCAGGCCTGGTTGATGCCGTAGAGAAACACGGCGCCCGGCAGGCCGAGCAGCAGCCAGCCGCTCATGTCCGAGGCGCCCACGCTCAGGGCCGCTACCCCGGGCCCGAGACGGCGGCCGCCGAGGATATAGTCGCTCAGTGAGCTGGTGGCGCGGTAGGCCACCAGGCCGATAAGCATGGTCAGCAGGAGGTAGCCGACAAAGGTGATCAAGATGGGGAGTTCGATGGTCATAAGAGCCTTCCTGTTGTTCCGAACCGTGTTTTCGCTTCCATGTGAGCGAGAGAGCCAAATGTTACACCAATACGCCGGGCAACACCCAGTGGCAGGACCAATTTATTCGCCGGAGATAACGCCGAAACCACCCCGGGCCTCTGGCGAAAGTTTTATTTACCGACAAGGAGTTACGGAAGGGACAAGGGAGCCGCTGGCGGCGGCGGGGTTCAGGGAAAGAAGGTCAGGTTGAGGATGCGCACCAGCACCCCGGCGAACAGCAGCATGCCGCCATAGCGCAGCCACTGGTATTCGCTTATGGTGAGATCTTTTGCCCGGTTGAAGACGATCCTGGGCAGGGCCAGCCAGTCCTTCTTGCGGCTGCCGTAGCGCAGGGTGCCCGCCAGCACCAGGGTCAACCCGGCCAGCAACAGCAACAGTTCGATGATTTTCAGCCAGTGCATGACGCCCCTTCCCGGCACCGCGTTGGCGCCCTTGTGTTAACAGCTTGTTGCGGCCAGTGTAACCGGCCGGGCGCCCACCCGGCCATTAGCCAAAGGTCGCAGGTTCAGCAGGCCCATTCCCGGTACAGGGGCACCCTGGTCATGCGGGACAGCTCGTCCAGGTAGGCATCGAGGGCCGGGCCGAAGTCCAGCCCCTTGACCATGGTCAGGTTGCGCAGGGTAGGGAAGAGGTGGATATCGTCCCAACTGAGGCGCCGGTCCGCACGTCCCGAGGGCGGTAGCAGCCAGTCCAGCTCGGCCAGGGCCTGCCCGGCCTTGGCGATATAGGCCGGGGTGTCTTCCAGGGCGTCTTCGAAACTGCGTTCCAGCAGGGCGCTCTTGTTGCGGGTGAAGTAGTCGATGGCCTCGGGGCTGGCGAATTCCGGCAGTGGCAGACGCACGTTGCGCGGGAACAGCAGTCCCCAGAAGGCATGTTTGTGCTGCTCCTGCCAGCGGCTTATCCGCTCGGCATCGACGGCCGGCGCCAGGCTGTGTGCGCTTTGCTCCATCAGCAGGGCGACGATATCGGCACTTTCGGCCATAAAGCCGCCGTCCGCCTTTTCCAGGATGGGCACGGCGTTGTAGCCCACCATCCGCTCCCGGGCGGTTACGTCGTGGTTGTCCAGGTAGACGTAGTCCGCGGCCAGCTCGCCGTATCCCACGGCCATCATGGCCTTGACGCAGAAAGGGCAGTGATCGAACAGATATAACTTCACGTGTGCTCTCCTTGAGGGTTACAGCACCAGGCTGTAGAGGGCGACCGGGCTCAGCCGTGCCAGGGTCTGGGCAGCGGTGTCGTGCTGGCGGATATCGGCTTCGGCCTCCACCATCACCGCCTGGCGGATCCGGGTCGGTGTCGCGCCCTGCAGCAGCACCTGGCTCAGGGCCAGCTGCATGGGACTCAGGCTCGGGTTAAAGGCGGCGTTTTCCAGGTAGCGGCCCCGGCAGATACGGCCGTCGTCCAGCAGCAGTGCCACCCCGGCCCGGTTCTGGCTGTAGGGGGCATAGCTGGCGTTGGCCTCACTCAGCGCCGCCAGGATCAGCGGATCCTCGGTATCGAAGGCGAGGCTGCCGGCCGGGGCATTGAGCATGCCGCCGTCAATGCCCAGATCCGCCGGGCCGAAGGCGTGGGGCAGCAGCTCGGCCAGGCTCTGGCGCGTCTGGGGAAGAACGATGACCAGCTTGTCCTGGTTCAGTTCGTTCATAAACTGGCGGCAATGGCCGCAGGGGCTGGCGGTGACCACCACCTTGTCGATGGTGGTTTCCCCCCACAGGGCGGCGTGGCCGATGGCGGACTGCTCGGCGTGCAGGGAGTGGTTGAGCGGCAGGCCGTCCACCTCCAGGTTGGCGCCCAGGTACCAGTGCCCGGAGCCGGCGATGGCCAGGGCGCCGACCCGAAAGTTGGAAACCGTCGGCAGCGCCTTTTGCTGAGCCAGAGGCAGCAGGCTCAGGGCCAGGTTATCGTTATCCAGGCCGGTGGTCTGCTGCAAGGCCGCCACCTGCTCCGGGCTGAAGCGGCAGAGGGTGTCGAGTTGCAGTTGTTGCAGTGCCTTGTCGAGGGATTGGGCCATCATAGCCTCCTTGTTGGACTCAGGACATGAACCAAAGGTACAGATGAAACAGCGGCGGGGCCAGCACGGCGGTGGCGATGCCGCACACCACCATGGCCAGGGAAGAAAAGGCCCCCTGCACTGCGCCCACCTCGGCGGCGGCGCCGGTACCGATGGCGTGCGCCCCGGCCCCCATCGCCAGGCCCTGGGCTTCCGGGTGGTGGATGCCCGCCAGCCGCATCAACGGAAAACCGATCACGGCGCCCATCATGCCGACGATGATCACCAGGCCCGCGGCGATGGCCGGAATGCCGCCCATGGCCTGGCTGACGCTCATTGCCAGGGGAGTGGTGATGGACTTGGTGGCGATGGAGGCCAGCAGCTCGGGGCGGGCGTGCATCAGGGCGCCGATCAGCAGGGTGGTGCCCACCGAGATCAGCACCGACAGGCTGCAGCACAGCAGTATGGGCCACAGCTGGCGGCGGATCTTGGCGGCCTGCTGGTACAGGGGCAGGGCAAAGGCCACCACCGCCAGCTCCAGCAGCAGGCTGAGCGGCCGGGTGCCGGCCTGGTAGTCGGCGGGATCCTGGCCGGTGAGCAGCAGGATGCCGATTACCATCAGCGCCGGCAGCAGTATGGGATTGACCAGGGGGCTTTTCAGCCGACGCGCCAGCTTCTTGACCAGCAGGTAGAGCAGGGCGGTGAGCGGGATGGCGAGCCAGAGCATCATGGCTGCATCCTCTGATAAAGCCGGCCCACCACCAGCAGGATCAGCACCAGGCCGCTGAGGGCGGAAGTGATGATAAGCCCCAGTCCCTCGCTCAGCACCTCCACGTACGCCAGCAGGCCGGCGGCCACCGGGATGAACAGCAGCGCCATATGGCGCAGGATCAACTGGCCGCCGTCGTGGACCCAGTCGAGTTTGACCCACTGGGTGCTGAGCAGGACAAACAGGATAAAGAGGCCGATGATGCTGCCGGGAAAGGCGAAGGGCAGCAGGGCGGCGATGCCCTTGCCTGCCAGCAGGCAGGCGAGGATAACCAGAAAATCGCGGATCAGTGTCATGACGGGCTCTTACAGGGATTGCACGTAACGGGCCACCGCCTGCAGCAGGGCCAGCTTGCCTTCATCATCCTGATGCTCGATCACCAATTGTTCCAGTCGGTGCATATAGGACTCGGCCTGCTCGGCCATGACGTCCTGGCAGTGCAGGCGCCAACGCTGCCATTCCGGCTCGCTCAGGGTATGGGGATAGTTGCGCGCCCGGTAGCGGAACAGCAGCTCGGGCAGGCGGGCATCGTTGAACTGCAGCGGCAGGCCGGCCAGCACCTCGGGCTTGCTGTCGCGCACCATGGCCATGGCGGCCTTGTCCGCCTCGCCGAAAAAGCCGCCCTGATAGAGGGCCGCGTCCACATTGCCGGCGGGGGCAAACTCGCGCTCCTGCTGGTACAGCTCCACCACCTTGGCGCGGATTTCCGGATGGCGGCGCAGCAGATCCAGGCTCTGGCGGCAGCGGGCCCGGTCGATGCCGAGCGCGTCGGCGCGGCGTTCGGTCAGCGCCGCCGCCTTGGCCAGCACCGGACACTTGTTGATGTGCACCAGCTTCACCGGCACCGGGGCCAGCTCGCCCAGTTCCTCCCGCCTGGTGTAGAGCCGCTCGCGCAGCTGTTCCGCGTCCAGCTCCACCAGGGGACTCAGGTCCATCGCCAGGTTGACGCAGATCACCGCGTTGGCGTTGTCCGGGTGCCAGGCCAGGGGCGCAATCCAGCTGGCGCAGCCCTGCCAGGCCGAGAACATGCCGGAGACGTGCACCAGGGGCTGGCCGTTGATCACATCGATCAGCGCCTTCACCTTGTTCTTGGCGCGCAGGTCGAACAGGTAGTCGAACAGCTTGGGCTGGGCCCGGCGCAACAGCCGGGCCAGGGCGATGGTGGCGCGCACGTCGGCCAGGGCGTCGTGGGCGTTACCGTGATCGATGCCGTTGGCCTCGGTCAGCCGCTCCAGTCTGAAGCTCGGCTTGCCGTCCTCGTCTTCCGGCCAGTGGATGCCCTCTGGGCGCAGGGCGTAGAAGGCGCGCACCACGTCCAGCAGATCCCAACGAGAGTTGCCCTGCTGCCAGCTGTAGGCGTAAGGGTCGTAAAAGTTGCGATACAGGGTGAAGCGGGTCACCTCGTCGTCGAAGCGGATATTGTTGTAGCCCAGGATGCAGGTGTTGGGCTTGCTGAACGCTTCATGGATGCGGGCGATGAATTCGGCCTCGCACAGGCCCTGCTGCTGGGCCTTCTGCGGGGTAATGCCGGTGATCAGCGTCGCCTCGGGGGAGGGCAGGTAATCAGCGGGCAGACGGCAGTAAAGCATCATCGGCTCGCCGATCTCGTTCAGCTCCGCATCGGTGCGGATGCCGGCAAACTGGACCGGCCGGTCGAGGGCGGGGCTGATCCCCGCCGTCTCGTAATCGTGGAAGAAAAAAGTGGGCTGTGCTGCTTGGTCGCTCATGAGTCGTCGGATCTTTATGTGTTGGTCGTGCCGGGCGCCGCCCGAGGCCTGACAGTATAACACCCCGTCGGGGGCTTGGGGGAAATCGGCACCCTCGGCCTAGCCGTGCTGGTCCTCGTCCGCGGCCGCGGCCGGGGCTTGCAGCAGGCGATCGAGGTTGGCGAGCATCAGGCCGGCAATATGCTGGAACTGTTGTTGTTCGGCCGGGCTCAGGCCCCGGCAGATCTCCCGGCAGACCCGCTCCCTGGTCTGCCCGACCCGCTGCATCAGGGCGCTTCCCGCCGCCGTCGGGTGGAGCCAGTGGCTGCGTTTATCGTCCGGGTTGGCTTGGCGGTGCACCAGGCCCATCGCCAGCAGCTCCTTGAGCAGCCGGGTGACCTGGGCCTTGTCCCGCCGGGTGAGCCGGGCGATGGTATTGGCGGTACAGGGGGCGTTGTCTCCGATGGTGCCGAGCATCAGGATATGCATGGCATTGATGTTCGACTCACCCACGCTCAGATCCTGCTTCATCGCCTGGCGAAAACGGTGCAGCAAGGCCAGCAGTTGTTCCTGCAGGGAAGGAGTATCCATAATAACGCATCCGAAGTAGTTGATTTTATCAATTAAAGCAATATGATTGATATTATCAACTATGTATCGGAGACGCAATCGATGACAAAACAACTGGATGGCGCACCGCCCCGGGCCCGGCTGGCGGAAGTGGTGAAAACGGAAGAGCTGACCCCCCATCTGCGCCGTATCGTGGTGGCGGGGCCGGAGCTGACTACGCTGCCGGAAGATACCCTCGGTCGTTACGTCAAGGTGCTGTTACCCGGCCAGGACGGCGGAAGGCCGAACCTGGCCCTGCGAGGGCCGGCGGCGGCGATCAAGCGTTCCTACACCGTCCAGCACTACGATGCCGCCCGCGGTGAGCTGAGCCTGGATTTCGTGGTCAACCGGCACCGGGGGCCGGCGACCCGCTGGGCCGCCGGGGCCGAGGTGGGCCACGCCCTCGGCATCGCCGGCCCGGGACCACGCAAGCCGATGCCGCTGCAGGCCTCCCATTACCTGCTGGTGGGGGATCTGACTTCGATCAATGCCCTGTGGTACTACGCCGAGCGGCTGCCGGCCGGTGCCCGGGCCGATGTATTGATTGAAATCCCCACGGCGGAAGATCGGCAGGCCCTGCCCTCCCTGCCCGGGGTGCGGGTGCATTGGATAGTGGAACAGCCGGACAGCCGGCGGTTGCTGCAAGCGGTGCAGGCGTGCACGGGGGTTTCGGCGCAAAGCGAAGTGTTTCTCGGCACCGAAGCCGGCAAGGTCAGGGCCGTCAAGGGGTATTTGCTGGAGCGGACGGGCATCAGCAGTTTGATGATGCAGACCACCGGTTACTGGAAACGTGGAGTGGACGCCGAACGGTTCGGCAAGGAGAAACAGCAAAACCCGCTATGACCGGGCCGTGCTGGCAACAAAAAGGCCGGAGCGGATCCGACCTTGATTGGAAGTTTATTCGGCCACGTCTTCCACGGGTTCGAAGTCTTCGTCGTTGTTGCCCGATGCCATGGGGGTACACAGACGGTGAACTCGTTTGGGACCGATGACTTTCAGGTACTTCAGCCAGACTTTGGCATGGCGGCTTTCCGGAGCTGCCCCTTGCTGAACCTGCTCGATAAAACGTTGCTCTTCATCGGTGGCCGGCGCCCGCTGCCCGGTATATAACCCCAGCATGGCGTGACCGCATTGCTCAAGCAATTGGGCTTCCGCCACCGTGAACTCGCCACAACGACGCAACCCGCGAGGGAAGTGGGCGAAGTCCTGAAAAGGCTTGGGTGACTCAAAGCTCATATTCACTCTCACTCTAAGTGGCTCTATAGATCGCGGAAAGTATGGCACCGCGTGCCGGGACGCAAAATCAATTTTTTTCATGAATCGTGAAAAAATACTTTACGACGATTTCCTGCCATCCGGGCCGCCATCCCCCTGGCCCGGCTCGTGCCCGTCGTGGGTCAGTTCGACGAAGCGGGGGTGCTGGCGCAGGGGTTCGAACTCTTCGTCTTCCGCCGCCACATTACGCAGGTGCACATTGCGCTGGATGGCCAGTTCCAGGTCGGCCAGGGCCTGCTCTTCGTGCCCCACGCCCGCATGGGCACAGGCCCGCTGGTAGAGGGCGTGGGCGTTCTGCGGATCGACCTGCATCACTCGGTTGCACAGGCTCAGCGCCCACTGGCGCTCGTTCATCATCAGCGCGGCGTCGGCCTTGTGGGTCAGGGCGTCCAGATCGCCGGGCTTGATGCGCAGGATCTGGTCGTAGATGTCCATCTTGGCCTGGGGGCTCTGCTCCTGGCTGGCCCGCAGCCAGAGCGCGTGGATCTCCTGGAAGCGCTCGATTTCCCGGTAGTTCTCCGCAATCACCTTGGTCTTGCGCTGCAGCTCCCGCTCGATTTGCTTGAGCTTGCGCTCGTAGGTGTCGGTGATCTGCCGCATCTGGGTTTCGGCGTATTCCCGGGCGTTCTTCTTCAGCTCGCGCAAGGACTGCCAGCCGACGATGGCCAGCACCGAGGCGGCCCCGGCCAACAGGTAGAAGAAATAGGTCACGGTGATATTGGCGTAGCTCATCGCCTTGTCGGCCACCGCCAGCTCCTTCTGCACCACCTCTTCCTTCACGCTCACCTGAAAACCGGCCATCTCCATGCGCAGTGCTTTCAACTCATCCAGCATGTAGCGCTCCATAAAGGGAGTCAGCCGGGTTCTGACGTCTTCCGTCGGTTCGCCGTCGTGGGCGGGCTGGTCGGTTACCTGAGCGGAAACGGCGAAGGAAATGATTAAAAAACAAAAGGATAGAAACATCTTGGGCATAAGGTTACCGGATTGAACTGAGAGGAGGTCAGAAAATAACCGGGGCAAGGATACCGTGATGATGCTTCGCTTTCAAACCAGGACATGGGCGGCACTCGCATGCCGCCTGTTTAGGGGTCAAATCAGTTCCACTTCTTCTGCCTGTGGTCCTTTCTTGCCCTGGGTGACCACAAAGCTGACCGGCTGGCCTTCTTTGAGGGTCTTGAAACCATCACCCTGAATGGAGGAAAAATGAACGAACAGATCCGCCCCCGATGAGCGGGAGATAAATCCAAAGCCTTTTTCCTCGTTGAACCATTTGACGGTTCCTGTTTCTTTAGTGCTCATAGTGTATTTCCAGTTTGGCCTGACAAGGTGACGAAAAAAGCTTCGCCACTGCATTGATAGTAGCAGGTGTCGATCAAAACGAGACGCTGGCGCAGGCAAAAGTCGGCCCGGCCCAGTGCCGACAAGGGCCGAGGCCGGCCTGCGACAAGCCGGAGAGCGGGGGCGAGAGAGGGGTTTTTTCGTCGGAATACGATGAGAAAATGTATGCTGTTCAAATTAATTTAACAGAGATTGGCTTGCAATTTATCAATGGTTTGTTAGGTTAATAAAGGATTTTTACTTCGCCTACTAACTAAAACTGATTAGGCTCATAATGATGGATACAGACACGGATACTACTATTGACCTGCAGTTACTGCTGCGTCGCCCCACGTCCACCGACGGTTACGCGATAAACCGCCTGATCGCCCGGTGCAAGCCGTTGGACACCAACTCGACCTACTGCAACCTGCTGCAGTGTCTGCACTTCGCCGATACCTGCATGCTGGCGGAGGACGAGGAAGAAGGGACCCCGCTGGGGTTTATCTCTGCCTACCGCAAGCCCAAGGATCCGAGCACGCTCTTTGTTTGGCAGGTAGCCATAGATAAACGCGCCCGCGGCGAAGGCCTGGCCCGCACCCTGCTCGATACCATACTGGAATCCGAAGCCTGTGCCGGTGTCACCCATATCGAAACCACCATCACTGCCGACAACGCCGCCTCCTGGGCACTGTTCGAGAGTCTGGCGCGCGACAAGGGCAAGGGGCAGGGAATACGCCATGTGCTGTTCGATCAACAGCGCCACTTCAATGGCAACAGCAACAGCGAGATCCTCTATCGCATTGCCCTCGGCTGAGTGAACGGCCGCTTCCCGCTTTATTTTTTCGCTTTTGAGATTTGAACTCAGGACTTTAAGGAGTCGTTATGAGTATTTTTGATGTAATGGAATCCAGTGTACAGACTTACGCCCGCTCTTTTCCGGTGGTATTTAATCAGGCCCGGGGCGTCTGGCTGCACGATAACAAAGGCAAGCGTTATCTGGATTTCCTCGCCGGTGCCGGCACCCTGAACTACGGTCACAACCACCCGGCGCTGAAGGAAGCCCTGATCGAATACATCCAGGCGGACGGCATCGCCCATGGCCTGGACATGCACACCTCCGCCAAGGCGGCGTTCCTGACCGCGCTGCAGGACATCATCCTGAAGCCGCGCGCCATGGAACACGTGGCCCAGTTTACCGGCCCCACCGGTACCAACGCGGTGGAAGCGGCGATGAAGCTGGCGCGCAAGGTAACCGGCCGTAACAATATCGTGGCCTTCACCAACGGTTTCCACGGCGTCAGCCTGGGGGCCCTGGCCGCTACCGGCAACCAGCACCACCGCGGCGGCGCCGGTACCGTGCTGGCCAACGTGACCCGGCTGCCCTACGACGGTTATCCCGGCGCCGGTGAAGACAGCCTGCTGTTGTTCGAGACCATGCTGAACGACAACTCCAGCGGCCTCGACAAGCCCGCCGCCGTGCTGTTTGAGGTGGTGCAGGGCGAGGGCGGCCTCAATGTCGCCTCCGTCGAGTGGCTGCAGCGTCTGGAGCAAATCTGCCGCCGGCACGATATCCTGATGATTGTCGACGATATTCAGGCCGGCTGTGGCCGCACCGGTACCTTCTTCAGCTTCGAGCCTGCCGGCATCAAGCCGGACATCATCACCCTGTCCAAGTCGCTGAGCGGCATGGGCCTGCCCTTTGCGCTGGTGCTGATGCGCCCCGAGCTGGATCAGTGGGAGCCGGGCGAGCACAATGGTACCTTCCGCGGCAACAACCATGCCTTTATTACCGCCCGCAAGGCGCTGGAAACCTTCTGGCAGGACGACAGCTTCGCCGCCGGGGTACGGGCCAAGGGTAAACTCCTGACCCGCCGCCTGCAGGCCATGGCCGACAAGCACCCGCAGCTGTTCGACAAGGTCAAGGGCCGCGGCATGATGCAGGGCATCGCCTGCCGTAGCGGCGAGATTGCCGACGTGATCACCTCCAAGGCTTTCGAGCGCGG
The DNA here is from genome assembly GCF_003012775.1 of Zobellella endophytica. Classification (GTDB taxonomy): domain Bacteria; phylum Pseudomonadota; class Gammaproteobacteria; order Enterobacterales; family Aeromonadaceae; genus Oceanimonas; species Oceanimonas endophytica. The sequence goes on from NZ_PXYG01000001.1 coordinate 441,394, forward strand.
CCTGGTGATCGAGACCGCCGGCCCCAACGATGAAGTGGTGAAGTGCCTGTGCCCGCTCGTTATCACCGAAGCCGAACTGACCCAAGGCCTGGACTGGCTGGAAGCAGCCATCGACGAGACCGCCGGCGAGCGCCTGAGCAAGGCGTCTTGAGCCCGGCCCGTCGCCGAGATGTTCATGAACGGATGCCCGCCTGCGCAGGCATGACGACGACAGCATAAGTAGAACAGGGCAACGGGAGAGCTGCTCCCTCTGTCTTTCTTCTGCCTTCGCTGTGCCATTTATTGCACCCGCGGAATGTCGTTCAACAGATTTTTAATGCCTGCCAAGGCAGGTAATTCAGAATAGTAAAAGGAAACGCCATGATCGTACGTACTCTTGCCGAATGTGAACAAAGCGAGCGCCGGGTCGAATCCGAAACCGGTACTTGGGAAAGCACCCGGATGTTGCTGAAAAGCGACAACATGGGCTTCTCGTTTCACATCACCACCATTTATGCCAATACCGAAACTCATATCCATTACCAGAACCACCTGGAGTCGGTGTATTGCATGAGTGGCAACGGCGAAATCGAAACCCTGGCCGACGGCAAAGTGTATCCGATAGAGCCCGGCACCCTGTATATCCTGGATCAGCACGATGACCACCTGCTGCGTGGCGGCAGTGAAGACATGAAGCTGGCCTGTGTGTTCAACCCGCCGATCACCGGCAAGGAAGTGCACAACGCCGACGGCGTCTATCCGCTGGAAGCCGAGGAAGCCAACGGCTGATACCGTGCGGGGGCCATCGGCCCCCGCCCCGGACATTTTCACTGGGCAGGGCATGACCCCAGCCCATTGAAAATGTGCGACCCAAATCTGCCATGTCCAAAATAAGAAACGGGAGTTTATTGTGTCTCACACAGTAGAAAAAATCGGCGGCACCTCCATGAGCCAGTATCGGGCGGTACGGGACAACATTGTGCTGCATAAACGCAAGGCCGGTGAATATTATCAACGCATGCTGGTGGTGTCGGCCTTCGGAGGCATTACCGACGGCCTGCTCGAATGCAAGCGTACCGGCGCCCCCGGCGTGTACGCCACCTACGCGGACGCCGAGGACGACAGCGCCTGGGAGCAGGCACTCGACAACGTCAGCCAGCGTATGGCGCAGATCAATGAAGACATGTTCGGCACCACCCCCGAACGGGTCCTGGCCGACTCTTTCCTCAACGAGCGCATCGCCGGTATCCGCGACTGCCTGCATCACCTGCGTCAGGTCTGTGCCTTCGGCCAGTTCCAGCTGGCCGAGCAGCTACAGACCATTCGCGAGCTGCTGGCCGCCATGGGCGAGGCCCACAGCGCCCACAACATGGTGCTCTACCTGCGCCAGAGCGGGGTCAACGCGGTGCTGATGGATCTCACCGGCTGGCGTACCGACGAGACGCTGCCGCTGGACGAGGTGCTCCGCCAGGCCCTGGCCCGGGTGGATTTGTCCAGCCAGCTGCCGGTGGTTACCGGTTATGCCCACTGCCGGGAAGGACTGATGAGCAGCTTCGATCGGGGCTATAGCGAAATGACCTTCAGCCGGCTGGCGGTGTTGAGCGGCGCCCGCGAGGCTATCATCCACAAGGAATACCACCTGAGCAGCGCCGATCCGCGGCTGGCGGGCGAGGACCAGGTGATCCCCATCGGCCGCACCAATTACGACGTGACCGACCAGCTGTCCAACCTGGGGATGGAAGCCATTCACCCCCAGGCCGCCAAGGGACTGCGCCAGCAGGATATTCCGCTGCGGGTGCGCAACACCTTCGAGCCGGATCACGAAGGCACCCTGATCACCACCGATTACCGCAGCCCTTCGCCCTGCGTGGAAATGGTGGCCGGACGCCGCAACCTGTTCGCGGTGGAGCTGTTCGACCAGGACATGGTGGGGCGGGTATCCCACTACGCCGAGGGCTTTACCGACGAGCTGGACAAGATGCAGCTCAACCTGGTGGCCAAGGACATGAACGCCAACACCCTGACCTATTACCTGGCCGGCAACCGCAAACAGGTACGCCGCTTGGTCAGCTCGCTGCAGCGTCGGTTCGAGAACGCCGACGTCACCACCCACAAGGTGTCGCTGGTCTCGGCGGTGGGCAGCGACATGAGCATCCCCGGCCTGCTGGCTCGCTCGGTGGGCGCGCTCAACAGGGCCGAGGTGCCGGTGCGCGCCGTGCACCAGTCGCTCAGGGCGGTGGAGATGCAGTTTATCGTGGACGATAAATACTACGAGCAGGCGGTGGTGTCCCTGCACGACGAACTGGTGCAGACCCACGCCGACACCGTGGCCCTGGCCGTGGCCTGATCAGAGTGGGGGATGAGGGGTGAGGAGTGCCCCATCCCTGGAGCGCGGGCGGTCCGCCCGCCTTCCTGCACAGCGGGAAGGTAAGCCATATATTTCTACGTCCGCACCGTTAGTCTTCGTCACCTCCGCAAAGGCAGTGATCCATGGCAGGGTGCACCGGGCCTCCGCCTTCACGGGAATGACCGCAAACTCTTCCAGCCTCCAGCCTCCAGCCTCCAGCCTCCAGCTTTCCTCCATCCTCGGTTTTTGGCACACTTGCCCTTTGTTTCCTTATTTATCCGGATACCTTCAATGGCAAAGCGAGCCTGTGCCCTGCATATACTGGTCAAGACCGAAGCCGAATGCCTGGCGCTGAAACAACAGCTGGACCAGGGGGCCGACTTTCACAAACTGGCCAAAAAGTATTCCATCTGCCCCTCGGGCAAGCGCGGCGGTGATCTGGGGGAATTCAACAGGGGCGACATGGTCGGCCCCTTCGACAAGGCGGTGTTCGGCGGGCCAGAGCTGGTGGTGCAGGGGCCGGTCAAAACCCGTTTCGGCTATCATCTGATCAAGGTGCTCTATCGCAACTGAGCGGTACGCCCTTTTTTCCCAAGGATAGCGCATGTACCTTGAGCATATTCAGATACGCAACTTTATGGGCATCAATCAGCTGTCGTTGCCGCTGGATCAGAGCACGGCGCTGATAGGAGAGAACGCCTGGGGCAAAACCAGCCTGTTCCGCGCCCTGTGGCGGCTGCTGGGGCGGGGGGCCTGCTGCTACGGCTTTGTGGAAGATGACTTCTACCGGCTCGATCAGGGGCAGACGGCGGAAGAGCTGCAGATCATCCTCAGCTATCGTGAGCACCGGCCCGGCATCAGCGAGCATTCCGCCCGGCTGGCCCGGCTCGAACCGGTGTGGGTCAGGCACAAGGACAGCTACCACCGGGTGCATTACCGCGCCCGGGCCTGGCGCACCGCCATCGGGGTGGAAAGCCGGCACGACTTCGTCGACGCCGGCGGACTGCCCATCGAGCTCGACAACCCCGCCGCCCTGGTGCATCTGCTGATTGAAATGAACCCGGTGTTCCGCCTGCGCGACTCCCGCGGCGCGCCCCAGGATTTGCCCATCGTCAACCTGAACGGCGATTACGAACAGCTGCTGACCCGGCTGAGCGAGCAACTGGCGGAAGAAGAAGAGCTGAGCCAGCAAGACATCAAGGCCGGGCTGGACGCAGTGCGCCAGCTGTTTGAACACTACTTTACCCCCCAGGGGGCCACCAGCCGGGCGCCGCGCCGGGCGCGGGACATCGCCGTGCACCCGGTGACCCTCAGCCAGTTGGGCAAGCTGAACGATTGGCAGCCGATGGGGGAGGAGAGTGGCCTGTCGCTGGCACTCTCGTCCGTGGCCCGCACCGTATTGCAGGCCCGGGGCGGCCGCCCCATCGAGACGGGCTCCCGCCCGCTGCTGCTGATCGAGGATCCCGAGAGCCGGCTGCATCCCACCACCCTGGCGGTAACCTGGGGCATCCTCGAGCGCTTTCCCGGCCAGAAGCTGGTGACCACCAATTCCGGCGACCTGCTCTCCGCCTTTCCGCTCAATCACCTACGGCGGCTGGTGCGGGCCGAGCACGAAACCCTGAGCTTTCATATCGGTAACGAGCGATACAGCGGGGAGGACATGCGCCGCATCGCCTTTCATGTGCGCATCAACAGGCCCATGTCGCTGTTCGCCCGCTACTGGCTGCTGGTGGAAGGGGAAACCGAGATCTGGCTGCTGTCGGAGCTGGCGCGTATCTGCGGCTATGTGTTGCCCGCCGAGGGTATCCGTATCATCGAATTTGCCCAGTGCGGCCACAGCCCGCTGATCAAGGTGGCGCGGGATTTCGGCATTGGCTGGCACCTGCTGACCGACGGCGATGAAGCCGGGCAAAAGTATGCCCAGGGCGTGCGCAGTATGCTGCGCGGCGAACGCGAGCAGGATCACCTGACGGTGCTGCCCCGCTCCGACATCGAACACTACCTGTTCTACAACGGCCTGGAGCCGGTGTTCCGGCAGGAGGCGCAAATTAACGACAAGCACACCCCGGCCACCCGCATCATCGACCGGGCCCTGAGCCGGCGCAGCAAGCCGGGCATGGCGCTGGCGGTGGTCGAGGCCATCGAGCTGCAGGGCCCGCAGCTGGTGCCGGCGGAATTGCGGCGGATGTTCGCCCGCATGGTCGCGATCGCCCGCCGACAACGGTAGAATGGTCCGGTTTCAAGACTCTGGGAGAACTCACCGATGACAGAACTCTTGCCGGCGCGGTTGTTTGCGCCCCTGGCACTCACCGCCATCGCGGCCCTGGGCCTGCTTGTCTGGGTATTGCGCAACGGCGATCTGTGCCCCGGCCAGCGCCGGCGGATCAGTGATGGCCTGCTCTCGGCCTGGGCGGTGTTCGGCCTGGCGCTGATGCTGGGGGTGGAGGCCGGCGCACCCCAACCGCTACTGTGGCTGGGTGGCCTGGCGCTGGCCACCGGGCTCGGCACCGTGCTGTACCAGGCGCGGTTGCAGGGCAAGCGCAGCCTGGGGCTGAGCTGGCATTACCCGGCCCTGGGTCTGGCCGTATTGTATGGCCTCTGGCTCGGCTGGCGGATGGGGCCGGTGTGGGCGCTGCTGGCGGCTGGCAGTGGTGGTTGCGTGTTCACCCACCTGATCATGGTGCGCGCCAGGCACCGGCTGCAGGCCTTCAACACCCTGCTGCCCCTGGCCGGCTCGGTGTTCGGGGTGCTCTGGCTGCTGGCGCTGCTGGTGCGCGCCCTCGGGGTGAACGAGGCGCAGCTGCAACCCCTGGTCATGCCCTTCGTGCAGGTCAGCGGGGCCGTGCTGATCGGCGCCCTGGTGTGGTTTGCCCCGCTGCTGCGCAAGGAGCAGACCAAACCACCAGTTATTGCCGTTGCCGCCTTGTTGATGATAGGGGCATTGACCCTGGGACAGGGCATCATCTGGCATCTGTCCGGTAACATTAGTTAAACATAAAAATTTTGCGATAAATCACAAATTTTTCTCGTTGTACTTGCCATTTAGCCCCACCTAGAATGCGCGCCTCAAAATCCGGAGGCGCCATGCACTTGATACCCCTGTACACCCACCTGATCCTGCTGACCCTGGGCAATGCCTTCCTGGTGACCCTGGTGGCCGTGTACCTCAATGGCCAGGGGGCACCCGCCGCACAGATCGGCCTGGTGGGCTCGGCCTTCTACCTGGGCATGCTGGGTGCCAGTTTCTTTGCCGACAAATTGATCCAGCGCCTGGGCCACGTACGGTCGCTGATCCTGTGCAGTGCCACCCTGGCCCTGGCGGCGGTGACCCTCACCTGGACCAGCCTGCTGCCGGTTTGGCTGACCCTGCGCATGGTGGCGGGCATGGCGGCGGCGGTGAGTTTTGTGGCGGTAGAAAGCTGGGTGCTGGGCGTGGCGCCGCTGCACCGGCGCTCCAGCGCCATGGCTCGCTACATGCTCATCTATTATTTCAGCTACGGCATCAGCCAGCTGTTTATCGACTGGATCCCCGCCGATCACCATGCCGCCTTCTGGCTGGCGACCGGCCTGTGCGCCCTGGCCATGCTGCCGCTGCGGTGGGCTCGGCGTCCGGATCTGAGTGCCGAAGCGGGCAGCAATGCCAACAGCGGCAAACCGCCCCGGGCCGACCGGGCGCTGGGGCTGGCCGGCTGCCTGGTAGCGGGTATGCTGCTGGGAGCGCTGTACGCGCTGATGCCCATTCAGCTGCAACAGCTGGCCCGGGGCGATGAAATCGGCCTCTACATGGCCTGGCTCATCCTCTGCGGCATGGCCTTCCAACTGCCCAACGGCAGCCTGGCCGACCGCTTCGGCAAACGCACCATGATGGCGGTGCAAACCCTGATGATCGGGGCCGGCTGCCTGCTGCTGTGGGAGTTCAGCGGCAATGGGGCGCTGATCATGGCTTTTATCCTGCTCGGGGCGGGGGTGTTCACCCTGTATCCCACCACCATGTCCTATGCCTGCGGCAAGATGCACGGCCGGGCGCTGGTGAAAATGACCCAGAAGCTGATGTTCGCCTACAGCATCGGCTCGCTTGCCGGCCCGATGATGGCGGGCATAATGCTGGAAAAATTCCAGGCCGGTCTCTTCCTCTTTATTATCCTGCTGGTGGCGGGCTGGGCCCTGTGGCTGCTGCTGGTGCGGCTGGTGCTGGACAAGCCCCTGGGCGACGCCGCCTGAAACTCCTCCGTCGCCGGGCCTGTCCAAGTCCGGTGACAGCCTGTCTCCCGCACCGCGCGGGAAGCGTCCCCGCCGCTCCGCCTTCGGTCAATCTCTGACACTTGATGGCCCGCGCCGATTCCCAATCGTCGGCGAGGGAGTACACTGCTGGAGCATGGTGCCGTTAGAGGCCGAAACCAGGCATGAAAAACGCTGGTCTATACTGTCAGCAGCCAACGATAATGATAAGTATCCCAACCATCACAGGGGGAGCCGATGAAACTGAAAGCATTATCCATCATCACCGTGCTGGGGGCGCTCGGCCTGGCCGGTTGTGCCAATACCGACCTGTATTCCGGTGACGTTTACCGCGGCAGTGATGCCAAGCAGTCCCAGAGCGTGACCTACGGCACCGTGGTGTCGGTGCGCCCGGTGACCATCCAGGCCGGCGATGAAAACCCCAACCTGATCGGCACCGTGGGTGGCGGTGTGGTCGGCGGTATTCTGGGCAGCCAGGTGGGGGGTGGTTCTGGCCGCTCCCTGGCCACCGCCGCCGGCGCCATTGCCGGCGCCATGGTGGGCACACGGGCGGAAGACAAGATAAACCAAGTGAATGCGGTCGAACTGGAGATCCGCACCGACATGGGGGAAAACCTGGTGGTGGTACAAAAGGCCGACCGCACCTGGCAATCGGGCCAGCGGGTACGGCTGGTGGGCTCCGGCAGCAGCATGAGCGTGGCCCCGTACTGAGGCATAACTTGAGAAAACAAAAAGGCGCCCCAGAAGGGCGCCTTTTTATTATCAGGAAATATTATTATTTCTTAGTGTTTTACAGTCCTGTCTTCCCGGGCTCAGTTAAAATTGTGCCAAGGAAGGTGCAGAAACGGCGACCAGGGCCGCGCAGACTGTAAAAATGACGGTTACAACTAACTCTTTCATTTTTTACCTTCCTCAACAGTGGGCTGTCACCACAATATACGAGCATGATGCTGGCTTTTCAATCGGTATTTTGTGATTTTTTCGGGTAATGGTATTTTTTGTTTATGTATCCCATATTTTTACACATTTTTGTCGTGATAATACACCGTTCACGCCCACTTAAGGAGATGGTTGTAGAGTTTTATTTTATTTAAAAAATAAATTAAATCATCATGTTATGTTGTTTTTATGCGTCATTTTTATGGTTGGTGGTCGATGGTGGTGGTTGTTGTTATGGATGGCTCTCTTTCTCGTTCTTAAATCCCGATTGGTCAAAAGGTGGGCTTGTTACTAGCCTTAGTGGTGATAAAAATACCAATAACGAGCACGGAGAGAGCAAAATGAAGCATATGGATATGCTGCTGCCGCTGTTTACGCGGTTGTACGACTGCCGAACCAGCACCACGGACTACAGCCCCATTTTCGACGATATCTGCACCGGCCTGGAGCTGGAAGGCATCACCCTGCTGCTGGCCCCGCCGTCCGTGGCCAACATCCGGACGGATCCCTGCCAGTGTTTCGACGGCGGCACCCCCTATCGCCCCCTGGCCGAGCTGTGGCCGCTGCTGTATGGCCGGCAGAGCCGGCTGACCGCCCGCCATTGGTTTAAAACCCTGTTTGTGCCCGGCGGCCTGTGCCGGGGCGCCCTGGTGGTGGACCACGACGGACGTTACGACCATCTGTCATCCGGCGTGCAATGGCTGGCGCAGCAGTTGCTGGAGTGGCAGCAGCACTACTGGTATCTGTCTCGCCTGCAGGCGTGCAGCCGCTGGCTGGAAACCTGGATCAACCTGTCGGTCCGGCCCCAACTGGTGTGCGACCGGCAAGGCAACATCATGTTGGTCAACCAGGGCGCCCGACTGCTGCTCGAAAGCCGCCAGGGCATGGCATGGGACAATGCCGGCCGGCTGGCCTTTATACCGGGCGTCCCGGAAGGTGAGCTGCTGTCTTTTGCCGAGCTTGGCCGGAGCAGGGCGGACGGCGCCCAATTGATGCTCGCCATGGCCGACAGCGTACAGGTGGCGCACCTGGTGCGGCTGCCCGCCGGAGGCGACTGGCTGGTGGTGATCAAGGATCCCGAATTGCCGCCGGAGCCGGATATCGACAGCCTGGCCAGCCTCTTTGCCCTGAGCCGGGTCGAGCAGGAGCACCTGGCGCTGCTGGCCAAGGGCTGTTGCACCAAGGAGATTGCTCAATATCGCCATATCAGCCTGGAAACGGCGAGAACCACCCTCAAGTCCATTTTCAGGAAAACGGGGCGCCGCCGGCAGACCGATTTATTGCTGTTAATTCAGGCACTAAGTTGATGTCATGCAGGTGCCGGAGCTGCCTTCGTCTCCATTGTTGCCGGATTTCCTGCTAGACTGCGCGCCAGTTTTAACATGAGCAAATGGGGTTGGGTTTGGCGCAGTCGGTTGAACAATTGCAGGCAAGGCTGAAAGAATGCCGGGGCGCACAGCGGGGGCGGTTTCGTCGCCGCTTGCAGGGGCTGGAAAAACTGCCCGAAGCGAAGCGGCAGCCGCTGCTGGAACGCATCGCCCTCGAGATGGCGACTTCCATGGCCGAGCGGGCCCGCCGGCAGCAGTTGCTGCACAGCCCCATCCACTATCCGCCGCAGCTGCCGGTAAGCGAAAAGCGCGAGACCATCAAGGACGCCATTCGCGACCACCAGGTGGTGATCATCGCCGGCGAAACCGGCTCGGGCAAGACCACCCAGATCCCCAAGATGTGCCTGGAGCTCGGCTTCGGCATAGAAGGCACCATAGGCCACACCCAGCCCCGGCGGCTGGCGGCCCGCAGCGTGGCCAGCCGGCTGGCGCAGGAGCTGGAATGCGAGCTGGGCGAGCGGGTCGGCTACAAGGTGCGCTTCAACGACCAGGTCAGCGCCGAGACCCAGGTAAAGCTGATGACCGACGGCATCCTGCTGGCCGAGATCCAGCAGGACCGGATGTTGCGTCAGTACGACACCATCATCATCGACGAGGCCCACGAACGCAGCCTTAATATCGACTTTATTTTGGGCTACCTGAAGCAACTGCTGCCCAAAAGGCCCGATCTCAAGCTGATCATCACCTCGGCCACCATCGATCCGGAGCGTTTTTCCAACCACTTCGAGGGCGCGCCCATTATTTCGGTGTCCGGCCGCACCTACCCGGTGGAGCTGCGCTACCGCCCGCTGGTGGAGGACGACACCGAACGCGACCAGTTGCAGGGCATTTTCGATGCGGTGACCGAGCTCACCAAGGAAGGGCCGGGCGACATCCTGATCTTTATGAACGGCGAGCGGGAGATCCGCGACACCGCCGATGCCCTCAACAAGCTGGAACTGCGCCACACCGAAATAGTGCCGCTGTATTCGCGGTTGTCCAACGCCGAGCAGAACCGCATTTTCGAATCCCACACGGGCCGGCGCATCGTGCTCGCCACCAACGTGGCGGAAACCTCGCTCACCGTGCCCGGCATCCGCTACGTGATCGATCCGGGCACGGCGCGCATCAGCCGTTATTCCTACCGCACCAAGGTACAGCGCCTGCCCATCGAGCCCGTGTCCCAGGCCAGCGCCAACCAGCGCATGGGCCGCTGCGGCCGGGTGGAGGCGGGCATCTGCATCCGCCTCTACGGCGAAGACGACTTTCTGAGCCGGCCGGAATTTACCGACCCCGAGATCCTGCGCACCAACCTGGCCTCGGTCATCTTGCAGATGCTCTCATTGGGGCTGGGCGACATTTCCGCCTTCCCCTTCGTGGAAGCGCCGGACAACAAGAACATCGCCGACGGCATAAGGCTGCTGGAAGAGCTGGGCGCCGTCACCGGCCACCAGGGCGAGCTCAAGCTCACCCCACTGGGCCAGGATCTGTCCCGCCTGCCGGTGGACCCGCGGTTGGCGCGCATGGTGCTGGCGGCGCGGGAGCATGGCTGCGTGACCGAGGTGATGGTGATCACCGCCGCGCTCAGCATCCAGGATCCGCGCGAGCGCCCGCTCGACAAGCAGCAGGCCGCCGCCGAGATGCACCGCCGCTTCGCCGACGGCGATTCCGACTTCGTCGCCTACCTGAACCTGTGGAACTACCTCAAGGAGCAGCAGAAGGCGCTGAGCGGCAACCAGTTCCGCAAGCAGTGCATCAAGGAATTTCTCAACTACCTGCGGGTGCGCGAGTGGCAGGACATCTACAGCCAGCTGCGGCTGGTGGTGCGCGAGCTGGGTTTTGCCCTGAACAGCGAGCCCGCCGACTACAACAGCCTGCACCGGGCGCTGCTGACCGGCATGCTGAGCCAGGTGGGCATGCGCGATGGCGACAAGAAGGACATTCTGGGCGCGCGCAACGCCCGCTTCGTGCTGGTGCCGGGCTCGGTGCTGGCCAAGAAGCCGCCGCGCTGGCTGATGGTGGCCGAGCTCACCGAGACCCAGCGCCTGTACGGCCGTATCGCCGCCAAGGTGGACCAGTCCTGGCTGGAGGAGGCGGGGGCGCATTTGCTCAAGTCCAGCTACAGCGAGCCGCACTGGTCCAAGAAGCAGGGCGCGGTGATGGGCTATGTGAGCCAGAGCCTGTTCGGCCTGCCGGTGGTGGTGCGCCGGCGGGTGAACTATTCCGAGGTGGACCCCACACTGTGCCGCGAGCTGTTTATCCGCCAGGCGCTGGTGGAAGGGGAGTTGGCCACCCGCCACGAGTTCTTCCACCACAACCGGGCGCTGCTGGAGCAGGCCGAAACCCTGGAGCACAAGTCCCGCCGCCGGGATCTGGTGATCGACGACGAGACCCTGTTCCGCTTTTACGACGAGCGGCTGCCGGCGGACATCGTCTCCATCCGCCACTTCGACAAGTGGTGGCAGCAGGCGCGCAAGGACAACCCCGAGCGGCTGCACTTTACCGAAGAGATGCTGCTGAACGAGCGGGCCGGGGCGGTGACGGTGCGCGACTACCCGGACGCCTGGCAGCACGACGGCCTGAACCTGCCGCTGGAGTACCAGTTCGAGCCGGGCAAGGACGAAGACGGGGTGACGGTGCGCATTCCGTTGCCGCTGCTCAACCAGGTGGCGGCCGAGCCCTTCGAGTGGCAGGTGCCGGGACTGCGCCGGGAGCTGTTGATCGCGCTGATAAAGTCGTTGCCCAAGCCGATGCGCAAGCACTTTGTGCCGGCACCCAACTTCGCCGAGGCGCTGCTGGCGGCCATGACCCCCTTCGAGGGCCGGCTGCTCGACCAGATGGAAAAACACCTGCGCCGCATGACCGGGGTGACGGTGCCGCGCGAGGACTGGGACTGGAGCGTGCTGGCGCCGCATCTCATCATGCGTTTTGCGGTGCTGGACGCAGACGGCAAGGCATTGGCCGCCGGCCGGGATCTGGAGCGGATAAAGCTCGCCCTGCAGGGCCAGGTGCAGACCGCCCTGACCCAGGCGGTGGACGACGACCGCTTCGAGCAGGAAGGGCTGACCGCGTTCCCGGCCCGCGCCATTCCGCAGACCTTTGCCGCCAAACGCGCCGGCTTCGAGGTGAAGGCCTACCCGGCGCTCAGCGATCAGGGCGACAGCGTGGCGTTGCAGTTGTGCGAGGATGAAACCAGCCAGGCCCAGACCATGTGGGACGGCCAGTGCAAGCTGCTGCAGCTGCAACTGCCGTCGCCCATCAAGTACCTGCAGGACAAGCTGCCCAACAAGGCCAAGCTCGGCCTTTACTTCAACCCCTACGGCAAGGTGCTGGATCTGGTGGACGACTGCATCCGCGCCGGCATCCACCAGCTGATGCGCCAGTACGGGGCGCCGGCCTGGACACCGGAGGAGTTCGCCGCGCTCAAGGACAGGGTGGCCGGCGAGCTCAACCCCACGGTGGCGGCCATCGCCCTGCAGGTGGAAGAGGTGCTGAGCCGGGCCCAGGCCATCAAGAAGCGGCTGAAGGGCAAGATCGATCTCGCCATGGCCATGGCGATGTCGGACATCCAGGCCCAGCTCGACGGCCTGATCTTCCGCGGCTTCGTCACCGACACCGGCGCCGAGCGGCTGAAAGATCTGAGCCGCTACCTGGAGGCGCTAAGCCGCCGGCTGGACAAGCTGGGCATAGATCCGCACCGGGACCGGGCCCACCTGCTGAAGATCCAGCAGGTGCAGACCGCCTACCAGGCGCTGCTGAACAAGCAGCCCAAGGGCAAGCCCCTGGCCCCCGAGGTAAAGGAGGTGCGCTGGATGATAGAGGAGCTGCGGGTGTCCTACTTCGCCCAGACCCTGGGCACCCCCTACCCGGTATCGGACAAGCGGGTACTGCAACAAATAGAGGCGTTGTGAGCCGGTGAGGCGTGAAGGGAGAGGCGTGAGGGGAGGGAGGAGTCCATACATCGCGAAGGCGGGGGACCAGGGGCAGGTAACGCGGGAGAGAGCAAGGGAAGCGACAGCCCTGCTTTCCTTGCCCCCACCCCCCGTGCGTGTTACCATCCGCGCGCTTTTTACAGGCGAAGGCCGGTCGCAGCTTTCGCCACTAACCTTAGAGAGAAAATTATGTCATTCGTATTTGAAACCGAAGTTCGTTCAGACCTGGGGAAAGGTGCGAGCCGCCGCCTGCGTCATGAAGACAAAGTTCCCGCCATCGTTTACGGCGGCGACCAGGAGCCGGTAGCCATCGCCCTGGACCACAAAAAAGCCATCATCGCCCAGCAAAACGACGCTTTCTACAGCGACGTGCTGACCCTGGTGATCAACGGTCAGGAAGTAAAAGTGAAGCTGCAAGACGTTCAGCGTCACCCCTACAAGCCCAAGCTGGCTCACCTGGACTTCGTTCGCGTTTAATCGCAACGAGCCCGAAAAAACCGCCGCAAGGCGGTTTTTTTATGCCTGCAATCCAAGTGGTTCAAATAACCGCCGCCTGGCGCGTTTTGCATTCCCATTTCACCTTTTTGCCATTGCCTCCGCTCGCCAGCCCGTCCAGAATGGTTGCATATGGAAACCGTGGTGGCAGGAATGGCGGCCTGTAACGCCCGGGCGGTAGCGTGCCTGCTGCCGATGCGGCCCTTTATTGTGGCTTTATACTGGTATGCACTTATCTCTATTGGAGCGGATTTATGGAAGTAGTAAGAAGTAAAGAGTTTAAGGCTGAGCGCGCCTGGGGTGCGAAGGATATTGCTAATATGAATGGCATAACGACGCGTCTGCATTGGACAGATCAGCCGTACAAGTGGCATGTTAATGATGGCGCAGAAGTGTTCGTTGTTTTGGATGGACAAGTTGAGATGTATTATCGGTTGAGCGGTAAAGAAGAATCGGTTGTATTGAATGCAGGTGATATTTTTTTCGCTGCAATTGGTACCGAGCATGTTGCTCATCCCATAGGGGAAGCAAGGGTGCTGGTGGTGGAATGTGAAGGTAGTGTATAAATTCGATTTACGCTGCGCTTCAAGCTCTCTCTGAATCGGGCGTTATGGTGGTGAGCTGCCAATAAGTCTGCACGTATCCACAAACACTTGCCGTTGCCCAAGGGACAGCCCTGCGACAACACGGATGACAATGCCATGAGAACGGAAGGAGACAAGCTTGAATTATAATGAATTCAACCAGTTTTGTGGCTCTATGCTTGCAACCACCCATGTTGTTCAATGGGGTAACGCTCACGTTTGGAAAGTCGGTGGCAAAGTATTCGCCATCGGTGGTTGGGACAAGCAGGAACAACCGGCATTCACTTTTAAAACATCAGACCTGAATTTTGAATTTCTCAGTGGCCATGAAGGTTATCGACCTGCACCCTATTTCGCCAGCCGTGGCATGAAATGGATACAGCAGACTGACACTTCCGGTGCCTTGGACGAGGAGTTGAAGTACTATTTAGCCGAATCATATCGGATAGTGTCACTCGGCCTCAGCAAGCGAAAGCAACAAGAGCTGGGTATAAACCCGGTGCAAAAAACCTGAGCCGGTCTCGTGACAAGGTGTTCAATAGCAATTTTCAATATCTGGCGGTTTTATTTCACCGTTAAGTTTGGATGGTATTAGAGCGATAACAGTTTACACTTGGCTGTATGGTTTTTTAAGTTTATAAAATTCACGGACTTAAGGCGATTAAAGATTAGGAATGGTAAAGTTTAATCGCTTTGAGATATGGCTGTTTTTTCCTATGAGTAAATAGTTCTGGCCCAACGTGTCAGGCCGGCGGTAACACTGCCGAAATGGTCACCTATGACAATAGGGGTATGCTGAAACTGTTGTTTTAAAAACTGATTTAATACGGGAGATTTAGCTGTGCCTCCGGTAACAAATACCACATCAGGCTGACAGTTGGCCTGAGTAATGGCATCTGCCATTAGTGCGGCTATGGCATTCAGTTCACGCTTGCATGCCTTGGCAAAGCCATCCCTATCCAGGTTGACGGTCAGTCCGTCATCGATGTCGGATAAATCTACTTGCTGTTGCATTTGATCCGTTAAGGCAATTTTGCTCTGCTCTGCGGCGTTGACTACACGGTAGCTCAATTTTTGTTGTTGCACGGTTAACAAGCGTCTTAATAACCGGGGATGTTCCGCATCACGGATCAGCTGCTGTAAAAAACGGCCATTGGCGGCACTATAGAATTCGGTTTGATGAGTAATGTTGTTAATTGCCACAGCTTGCCAGTAGCTGTTGGTTGGCATGGACTTGCCCGTTTTCAACATAGTATCCATGCCAAAACTTGGCATAATACCTTTAAGCGCAAAGGCAATGTCAAAGTCATTACCGCCAATACGCTCGCCACTGTGGCTTAATAGGTCACCGGTTCTATCTTGTGAAGCGGCTTGTTTGGGGCCCATTAACAACATTGAGCAATCCGTGGTGCCGCCGCCAATATCCACTACTAGAACCCTGGTTTCCTTATCCAGGCTGGCTTCATACTCAAAGCCCGCGGCAACTGGCTCAAATTGAAATTCAACATTTTTAAAGCCGATGCGCTTTGCGGCATTGGTCAATATTGTCAGTGCTTGCTGGTTACTTTCTTCACCACGTAAACCTTGAAAGTTAACAGGGCGGCCGATAACCGTTTGGCTAACATTTCTTCCTAGTGCTGTTTCGGTGAGCATTTTTATATTGCTCATCATGGCCGCAACAATGTCTTCAAACAAGTCAATTTGCTGTGGCATTAAACCGCTGGCGCCAAGGAATGATTTTGGTGACTTTATGTAGTAACCTTCATCGGGCTCTTGCAAGTAGTTGTTTAATGCTTGCTGGCCAAACGACAATTCAGTTGGACAGCCATCCAATGTAAGCTCTCTTAAAACGGCTTGCCCTTTTTGCAATAACCTCTGGCGTTGCTGCTGAAAGTTTTTTTGCTCTGCCAATGGCAAGTGTTTGCACAGCCAGTTGACAATGACATCACGACTCGGAGCATACAACGTTGACGATATATATCGACCATGATCACCTAAAGGTAAAATTTTGGGGTTATTTCCTTCCATAACACCGACAGCACAGTTTGATGTACCGTAGTCAAATCCGATCATGTTGATGTCCAAAAGCAAAAAAGGTCGCGTAGAATACAGGGATATTCATCACCAGACAAGGTGTTCGGGAATTCATATAACAAGTGCAACACGCATGATTGAAGGGGTGGCCGAGCAGGTCCGTTGCCTTCCGCCAACCACGCCGGCGCGCCGGCATAACAGGGAAGGATCGCTTTGATGATCAATATCAGCGTGATCCTATGCTGTCTTTTCAACGACAGATGATCGCCATGAACGGAGAACGGACTCGGCCTCTTGCAGCACCTCTCCATCATCAGTGACCCGCGCCAGCAATGGAAAGTGGAGCACCAGCTCCCGGACATCCTCTTTCTCACCATCGTGGCGGTGATTGGCGGTGCCGAAGGATGGGAGGAAATCGAGGATTTCGGCGTCGATCATCTCGACTGGCTGCGCCAGTACGGTGACTTCGAGAACGGGGTGCCGGTGCACGATACCATCGCCCGGGTGATGGGCATGCTCTCGGCCAAACAGCTGCAAAAGAGCTTTGCCGCCTGGATGAAAGACTGCCATGTGGCCACCGAAGGAGAAGTGGTCGCCATCGACGGCAAAACCCTGCGAGGCAGCTACGACAAGGGCCGGCGGCAAGGGGCCATCCACATGGTATCGGCGTTCAGCGCCGCCAATCAGGTGGTGCTGGGCCAGGTCAAAACCGATGATAAATCGAATGAGATCACCGCGATTCCCGAACTGTTGGAGCTGCTGAGCATTCGTGGCTGCCTGGTGACCATCGACGTCATGGGCTGCCAGCGGGCCATCGCCCAGAAGGTGATCAACAAGGGCGCGGACTACCTGCTGGCGGTGAAAGGCAACCAGCCCAAGCAGGAAGAGGCTTTCAATCATTACTTTCGCATGGAGATGTTTCAGCATCCCGATAGTGACAGCTACAGCACGCAGGAAAGTGGCCATGGCCGCCAGGAAACCCGGATGAGCCTGGCGGTGGACGACTTGTCCATCCTGGGGGACCTGGTGTTTGACTGGCCGGAGTTAAAAACCTTAGGCGTAGTGGCGGCGATACGGGAAGTGGGCGGTCAACCGGCCAAGGACATCAAGGTACGCTACTACATCAGCTCGGCCAAGCTGTCGGCCAAGGAGCTGCTGGAAGCCAGCCGCTCCCACTGGTCGATAGAATCCCAGCTGCACTGGCAACTCGATGCAGGCATGCGGGAAGACGACTGTCGCATTCGGCGAGAGCAGGCCGGCGAAAACATGGCCACCATCCGGCATATCGCCTTCAATGCGTTGAAGGAAGACACCAGCTTCAAAGTCGGCATGAAGCGCAAACAAAAGCGGGCAAGCCGAAACAACGCCTACCTGTCGCAAGTCTTGGCAGGACTGGGGGTTTCATAATCTTGCCCTGGGTTCCGACCGGCGGCCCTCGTGGCGGATGGAGTGCAGATAAGCAATGATGCCGGTGTGCTTGTTGCCCCGGTTCGACAACGACGGCGCCGGAGCGGCACCCGGTAGTCATCTCCACGATGGCCTGTCGATCTACACTCTTACTGTTCGACTATGAGATGGTGCTGCCAAATCACCCAGGAGGAACATTATGAGTTCGACAACGGATAGGGCCGAGATCGAATCGGTCCTCCAGCGACTGACGAAAGCACATGCGGACCACGATGCGGACACGATCGCCGACGCCTACGCGCCGGATGCCGTGATCTACGACCTGGCGCCACCGCTGGGGCGTCGGGGAATTGATCGTGACTACATCGACGCCTGGCTCGCGGGGTGGGAGGGGCCAATCCAGCTCGATTCGCGCGACATCGATCTTGCCATCGAGGGCACCCTGGCGTTCGTATCGGCACTCAACAGAATGCAGGGCCGTCAAGGCGGCGCAGAGCAGGACATGTGGTATCGCACGACGTTATGTCTGCGCAAGGCCGACGGGCGATGGCGCATCGTCTGTGATCACACCTCCGTGCCGTTCTACATGGACGGCAGTGACCGGGCCGCAGTCGATCTGAAGCCATGAGGAATGAGAGCGATGACCCCCAGCAGCACATCGCGCGCAGTCGCGGAAGTTCGCCACCTGATCTTCCCGTCGACACTTCAGGGACAACCCGGCGGATAATAACGGCACGCAACGGACGTTATGGCTCATATGACCCAATAGATGTTCAAATGGGCCGCAATCCAAAGTGGAATGTTCAAGGGGCAGCAATGAATATGACCCCTGTCAGTGGGCGTAGCCAACAAGGCCGGGCGACCTGCCTGCATCGATGGTCGGTTGCCGCCCTGCACCTTGCATGGACGTTACCGGCCCAAGGCTCCAAGATTAAACTGATCATCGACACGGAGGATTGGCAATGTATTCGCTTTTTGAACGACGGAGAGTGCTCGTGCTGCTTGCGCTGGTGGTGGGCGCTTTGCTGGCGCAAGGCGCATGGGCGCACCATGGCTGGGGCTGGGCGACCGACGAGCAGTTCGAGCTGACGGGCACCATTATCGAGGTGCGGCTGGGCAACCCCCACGGCGAGGTAACGCTGGAGGTGGACGGTGAAAGGTGGGTGGTTGAAGTGGGGCAGCCGTGGCGGAATGAACGAGCGGGACTCACAGCGGAGCTGCTCACTCCGGGGCAGGTTATCACCGCCCATGGCCATCGCTCTGCCAGGGAGGGCGAGCGCCTGATGAAGGCCGAGCGTGTGGTCATCAATGGCGAGAGCTACGCCCTGTACCCGGGCCGTGCGACCTGAGCCGCTGCCGGAGGCACCGAGATGAGCGGGGAGTGGCTGGTGGCGCTGGAAGCGACGGCGCTCGCCGGGGCGCTGCGCAGCTCGGTCTGGGTATATCCGCTGGTCAATGCGGCGCACATCCTCGGTGTGGCACTGTTGGTCGGGGCCATTATCCCGCTCGACCTCCGGCTGCTCGGAGCCTGGCGGTCGGTACCGCTGGCCCCGCTCTGGCGGGTGCTGACACGCACCGCCGGGGCCGGCCTTGCCCTGGCCATTGTCTTCGGGAGCCTGCTGTTCATCACCGGTGCCACCGAGTATGCCGCCTCCGGCCTGTTCCTCTCCAAGATGGCTGTGGTGGCCATGGGAACGGCGAATGCGCTGGCCTTGCGGCTGGCCCTGCCCGCCGAACTCTTGCACATGCCACCGCCGACCGGTAAATCGCCGGGACGGCTCCGGCTCGCCGGGGGCATTTCGCTGGCCGCCTGGCTGACGGCCCTGACCCTGGGGCGTTTCGTCGGCTACTTTTAAGGTTCCCGAGTGCCTTGATTATGGAACACGGAGCCCCCATCCAAGTGGAAATTCATAGGCGAAATAAGCCCTGAACACCGGCTGCCGCAACAGCCTGGTTCGAACGGCCACTGGCCATCCTCTGTAAGACGACCAAGGACCTATTTTGAACATTACCATCCGGCATTGCGACCCATCGGATAACGCCGATCTGTTCGAGATCTACCGCCATACCTCGGTAACCGAAAACTCCTCCCAGTTGCCTTATCTCGGCCGCGAACAGGTGGCCGGACTGTTTCACCAGGCCAGCCATTACACCCTGGTGGCGGAGACGGAAGACCGGGTGGTGGGGCACGTGACCCTGTTCCTCAGCCAAAAGCCGCGGGACAGGCACGGCGCCATGCTGGCCATTGCGGTACATCCCGACATGCAGGGGCAGGGGGTGGGCAAGCGGCTGATGCGGGCGGCCATCGAGCAGGCAGACCACTGGCTGAACCTGGTGCGCCTAGAGCTGGAAGTGCAGGCGGACAACGCCCCCGCCCAGGCACTGTATCGAAGCTTGGGGTTCGAGCAGGAAGGGGTGAAACGGCTGGCCACCTTCAAGGCCGGGCGTTATCACGATTTGGTGTTGATGGCGCGTATTCGCCCCGAACTGGCGTAATGACCCATGCTCTACAGCGTGCTCTGCGCCACCTTGTGGGCCTCCACCGGCCTGTTCGTCAAACTCTTCCAGGGGCTGGGCATGTCCCAGGTGATCTGGGGGCGCTTCCTGGTGGCGCTCGCCTGCGGCTGGCTGTTTGTGGTGCTCACCCGCCGGGCCCGGCCCGCGCGCCTGCCATTGGGGCGCCGCTACGGCCTGGCCGCCGCCATGACCGCTTATTACGTGCTGGCGACCTATGCCTTCTACTACGCGCCGGTGGGGGTGGCGGCCCTGCTCATTGCCCTGGCGCCGCTCTTTACCTTTTTGCTCAAGCTCATTGCCACCCGTCGCTACCAGGCCAACGAAGCGGCGGGCTTTGCGCTGTCGTTTGCCGGGCTGCTGCTGTATTTCGGCAGCCAGAACGGTGGGGCGGGCGAGGTGCCGGCCACCCTGTGGTTGGGGGGCCTGTGCGGGCTGGGCGCGGCCATGCTGCGCGCGCTGTTCACCTATGTGGCCTGGAAAAATGCCCGGCAGGGCAAACCGATGGACAGCTTTCACACCAGCAACGACATCTTCGTGCTCGGCCTGGTGCTGTTGCTGCCGGTGGTGCTGGCGCAACCGCTCAGCGCGCAAAGCCTGAGCCCGGCCAACCTGGCCTGCCTGCTGGGGTTGGGGGTGGTCGCCACCTTTCTGCCCAACATTTTCAACAACCTGGCGTCGCTCAGGCTGGATCCGACCCTGCACAACATCATCGGTATGTCCACGCCCATCAGTGCCAGCCTGATGGCCTGGATCTGGCTGGACGAGGCCCAGAGCACCGGCGCCCTGCTCGGCATGGCTATTACCCTGGCGGGCATAGGGGGGTCGATATGGCGACCCCGCCGTCGGCCATCCTGAACGGTGCCACCATCCATTTCATTGAGGAGAGACCATGCTCAATACCCTTTTGACCGAACTGGAACGCAAGGGCGAACAAAACGACCGCCAGCAGTCCAGCAAGGAGCAACGCTATCTCAACATCACCCGCGATACCGGCGAGTTCCTGCGGGTGCTGGTCAAGGCCACCGGGGCCCGCCGGGTGCTGGAAGTCGGCACCTCCAACGGCTATTCCGCGCTGTGGCTGGCGTCGTCCCTGCCGCCCGGCGGCCAGCTCACCACCATTGAGCTGCTGCCCGCCAAGGCGGAAGAGGCGCAACGGCATTTTGAACGGGCGGGGCTGGCCGGGTGCATTACCCTGCTGCAGGGGGAGGCCGGCGCCCTGCTGGCCGCCTTGCCGGCCGGCTTCGACCTGATTTTTCTCGATGCGGATCGCGCCCGTTATGTGGCCATGCTGGACGAGCTGTTGCGCCTGCTCCGGCCCGGCGGCCTGCTGGTATGCGACAACGCCGTGTCTCACCGGCAGGAGCTGGAAGCCTTTGTGGCCGCGCTTAACGCCAGGGACGGGTTGTCGTTGTCGCTGGTGCCGGTGGGCAAGGGCGAGCTGCTGGTGCATAAAGGGGAATAAGCGATCGGGGCGCCCTGATCTGCCGCCCTTCAGATGGCCGCGCGGCGGCCGTGACTCAATCACCAAGGAGATCTTATGAACAAGGTCGTTATCGTCACCGGCGGCAGCCGGGGCATAGGGGCCGCCACCTCCAGGCTGCTGGCGGAGCAGGGCTATGGGGTGTGCGTTAATTACCGCGCCCGCTCGGCCGAGGCTGAGGCGCTGGTGGCCGACATCGCCGCCAGGGGCGGGCGCGCCTTTGCCCACGCCGCCGATGTATCGCAGGAAGGCGAGGTGATCGCCCTGTTCAACGCCGCCGAGCAGGCGCTGGGCCCGGTTACCCACCTGGTGAACAACGCCGGCATGCTCGCCACCCAGGCGCGGCTGGCGGAGATGGAACTGGCGCGCTTTGCCCGGGTGCTCAACGTGAATGTGCTCGGCTGCTTCCTGTGTTGCCGCGAGGCGGCCCGGCGCCTGGGGCAGGGGGGCGCCATCGTCAATGTGTCGTCGGTGGCGGCGCGTACCGGCTCGCCCAACGAGTATATCGACTACGCCGCAGCCAAGGGCGCGATAGACACCCTCACCAAGGGGCTGTCGCTGGAGCTGGCCGCCGCCGGCATCCGGGTGAACGGGGTGCGCCCGGGCTTTATCCACACCGAGATGCATGCCGACGGCGGCGAGCCCGAGCGGGTGGCGCGGCTCAGCCCGCAGATCCCGCTGCAGCGCGGCGGCCGGCCGGAAGAGGTGGCCGCCGCCATCGCCTGGCTGCTGTCCGATGCCGCCTCCTACGTGACCGGCTCCTTTATCGATATTGCCGGCGGCCGCTGAGGCCCCGATATTTCGCTGACGACGCTTCGGTTTCATGCTCGTCATCTCCGCGCAGGCGGAGATCCATGATAGCTTGCACCGGGCTCCCGCCTTCGCGGGAGTGATCGCAGAGTCATTTTTCGCCTGCCAAGGCCCGTTCAACCCCCAAGGAGACACCATGGTTACCTGTTATCTGCGCTATATTATCGACCCCTACAAGCTGGAGGAATTCGAATTCTACGGCAAAATGTGGATCCCCCTGGTCGAGAAATTCGGCGGCCAACATCACGGCTACTTTATGCCGTCGG
The DNA here is from genome assembly GCF_003012775.1 of Zobellella endophytica. Classification (GTDB taxonomy): domain Bacteria; phylum Pseudomonadota; class Gammaproteobacteria; order Enterobacterales; family Aeromonadaceae; genus Oceanimonas; species Oceanimonas endophytica. Next base: position 463,790 of record NZ_PXYG01000001.1, read on the forward strand.
AAGGGGCCAACAACGTCGCCCTGGCGCTGTTTACCTTCCCCAGCCTGGCGCTGTATGAACAATACCGGGCCGCTTCCCTGGAGGATCCGGCCTGCCAGGCGGCGTTCAAATACGCGGAAGACACCCGCTGTATCCTCAGCTACGAGCGCAGCTTCTTCCGGCCGCTGTTCGAATAACGGCGGGTAGCGACGAACGCGGCCCCGCCTTTGGCGAGGGACGCGTTCGTGCGTATAATGCGGCCACTTTTACACTCTTTTTCAGGCAGTTATGAAACTCACCCCGATAGACAAAACCCGTTATCGCCGCCACCTCAATGCCGTGTTTATCGGCTGTGCGCTGGTGCTGGCAGCCGCCAGCCTGGCGGTGGCCCAGCTGCTGATTGCGCTGTTTCCCAGCCCCGACGACAGCCACTTTCACTGGAACCTGCTGGGGGTGGTGTTAAGCGCGCTGGCCATCGGCTGGGGGCTGGACAAATTCCGCCATCATCCCTTCCTGGCCGAGGTGGTCTATGTGTGGGAGCTGAAACAGCGGCTCAACAAGATCAGCCGCAAGCTGCGCAGCATTGAGGCCGCCGCCCGCCGGGGCGACAAAAACGCCATGCTGGCGCTGCAGTTCAGCTACGCCGGCTCGCGCCAGCTGTGGCAGCTGGACGACAACACCCTGGTGATGGACGAGCTGGCGGTAAAACAGGCCGAGCTCGACCGGCTGGCCGAACAGCATGGGCTGGTGCTGGATCCGGAGGATTACCATGAACAGATGCTGGCCCCTTTCTGAGCCCGGGTGAGGAGAGCATGCAACAGCCCATTGTCGGCTATCACCGGGATGAAGAAGGCGAGTGGGTGGCACAACTGCGCTGTGGCCATTTCCAGCATGTGCGCCACCAGCCGCCCTTTATCAACCGGCCCTGGGTGACCACCGCCGCCGGGCGGCAGGCCATGCTGGGGGTGATGCTGAACTGCAAAAAATGCGACCGGGATGAGCCGGCGGACCGCCTTGCCCCGGACAACCCTTCGCCCGAATAAGCCTGAAGCCCGCGCCGGGGCGGCATCTGCGCGCCCTCTGCTGGCAGCCGTTGCCGGGCTCGCCCCTGCGCGAGCACTGCCTTTATCGCCTGTCGGCGGCATCCTGGCAGGCCCGTTAGCCCGCCGGCACCGGCGGCCGTTATACTCAAGGGGTTGACCCGGCCGCCCTGAAAGATTGCGGCGCACCTTATCCACCCGGAGCCGACATGACTTCTCGCTACCGTATCGAACTGGCCCGGCCCGAGCACCTGGCCCTGCTGCCCGCCATAGAGCGGGCCGCCGCCACCCTGTTTCCGGACTCGGTGATCCCGCTCGCACTGCGGGACGGAGTGGTGTCGCCGGCCCGGCTGGCAGAAGCCCTGGCGGAGCGGCGGTTGTGGGTGGCGCTGTCGCCCCGGGGTGAGCCGGTGGGCTTTACCCTGGCCGAGCCGGGAACGAACGACGCCTTTCTGGTGGAGCTGGACGTGCACCCGGACCACCAGCGCCGGGGCCTGGGGCGGCGGCTGATTGAGGTGGCCATCGACTGGGCCCGGGCCCGCGGGCACCGCCGGCTGACCCTGACCACCTTCGGGAGCCTGCCCTGGAACGCCCCCTTCTACGCGCGGCTTGGCTTTCAACTGCTGGATGACACTGGGCTGGACCCACGGCTGGCCCGGCAACTGGCCGGCGAGCGGCGCCTGGGGCTAAGGGACAGGGTGGCCATGGCCCTGGCGCTCCCGCCGGCGGTTTTGCCCCCCTCCTGCCATTCGTTCAAATAATCGCCATTCGGCGTGTTCTGCGTTCCCGCTTCGCCTTTTTGCCATTGCCAGCCCCCGTCACCCCGTCCAGAATAGTTGCATATGGAAACCGTGTTGGCAGGAAAGGATGGCCTGGAACATCAGGGCGGTAGCGTGTCCAGCGGGCTCAAGGTGCCCGCATAGTGCTGGCCAAGCACATGGGTGTAGATTTGCGTGGTGCGGACATCGTTATGCCCAAGCAGCTCCTGCACTGTGCGGATATCCGTGCCCTGCTCCAACAGGTGAGTGGCAAAGGAATGGCGAAAGGTATGGCAACTGACCGGCTTTCCGATACCGGCAGCCACAACGGCTTGTTTAAGCGTCTTGCGGATGGCACTGTCGTGGAGATGATGCCTGCACCAATAACCATGAAAGGGATGGCGGCAGATGCCGGAGGAAGGGAAGATAAACATCCAGCCCGGCTGGCGGTAGGCATTGGGGTATTTTTTGTGCAAAGCCCCGGGCAACGACGGCCCCATGCCTCGGGAGTTATCTTCTCGCTGATCCGCAGCCCACAGCCGTAAAGCAGCTGAATGATCAACGCAGTTTTACCCTGCACATGTTGAAGGACTCGTTGAACTTCCTCCCTGGTCAGAACCGTGGGTAGATAACGCTGACGTGAGGTACGGACAAAATCCAGTTCACCCAGCGGCTTATGCAGAATCTGTTGATATAGGAACACCAAAGCGCAGAGCGCTTGCTTCTGGGTGTTAACGGCAACATGGCGATCATTGGCCAACCATGACAGAAAGCTTTTGACTTCTTCCACTCCCATGTTGTCGGGATGCTGTTTGCGATGGAAAAGTATGTAGCCCTTTATCCAGTAGAGGTAGCTTTTCTCGGTACGGAGGCTGTATTGCCGCAATCTGAGTTCTTGACGGATCTGCTCAATAAAAGGAGACTGTGCCATATGAACCTCTATACTGTATACATATACAGTTATAATAGACAGCAACGGCTGTTCTGGCATATATTCACTCATCGGATCTCTCGGTTGGCAGTAAAAGCAGGGATATGATTTTTTATTATTCAATAAGTTACGAACAACACTCAAAAACATCCGTGCCTGAAGTAGGCGGTTATCGAGAATGCGTGTTTTACACTTTCAAGAAAAACGTGATTTTTGTAAAATTTCAGCAAAATTAGAATGTTATCATCGCTTTTTGATCTGTGTGAGTGCAGGTTATCAAGCTAGGTCAATATACAATTGTTATGTTTAAGGACGAATATGAGTATCTCCGTACACACAATTGACGCCCGCGGGCATATCTTACTTGAAACAATGCGCGACTATTTTGGGGCAACACCGGAAGTAATGTTTCGAGAAATACAGAGCATGGTGAATACAACTGTTGAAGTTCTTAAAGATAAAGGCATAAATTATCAAGATCTTAGAACGGCACTGGTTCCGAGAACTGACAGGTTTGAAGCAGGATTTATTTTTGACACGCAGGATATCGAGTCAAGCTGGTATGGGCTTGATGTAATGAAAGAGCTATTACCACTTCTAGATATCAAATCAAACCATAGCGTGCAATGCGGGGATCTTATTGGAGATAATCAAGAGCTAATATTTTCTATTCTTCAAGAGTCACTGGTACTTTCGAGAAATTTAGATTTTGTACACGGAAGCGCCTTGTACTGTGTCTATATAAATAATTTAACTGAGTCTGGTTTAGAGCGTATAAGTAAGGCACTTTCAAATTTTAAAGCATATGTTGGTTATATTCCGTGTACCTTTTCCTCAAGGGCTAGGATTTACCTATCTACAATACTCGCTAATAGCTTCTTAAAGCATGGCAGCAAGGTAATTATGGGACATGAGGATGATAGACCAAATGAAGAAAATATTAATATGGTAGGTTATCCGTTCGAAGAATATGGGATGAAAGTCTATAGCCTTCAATCAATGTATTTCGGCGTGCTGCTAAGCTACAAGATCGAAAGACCTGTGTTTAAAGGTTTTGAGTCAGATACCGAGCTGTCTTTGAATGCAATATCTTCTCAAATATTACCAATTGAAGGGTTTGGCGTTGAGATCGAGGAGGCAAAGCATGGGTATTTGAAATCAGACAAATGTGGCAAGCTTGAAAAAGCTGGAGTTGAGGCTTTAAGTAAAGATGAACTTGCCGACCTTATTCGCTCAAAGGTATCCGAAAGCTATATCTATAATTTGTCTTATCTGCCCGAGCATGACGTATCAAAGTTTAACGTAATGCTTGAAATCCCAAGAGTGGACGGAGGATATCCAACAAGAGTGGTAGCAGCTCTTGAATATAAACCAAAAGAAAAACTGTTGCGCGTAATTACGATGCACTAAAAACATAACAAGCGCATGTTGTCGGACTGGTTTTCCGCTGCGCTCCAAACCAGCCGCAAATTCGAGCGTTAGCCATATGAAGGTGAACAATGAAAAATAAGCTTTCCATTGCCTTTGGCTTTTTGCTGATAGCCATAGCGGGTTACATTATCTACGAAATATTTTCATGGCTAGGCGAGGCCGTTAAAGACGTAAATCCTAGTGTTGGTGCTGCGTTAGTCGCCGGCACCGCTACGGTAATATCATCTGTATTTATTGCTTCTTATAACTCCCGCAAGGCGAAAGAAAAAACTGCCTTTGAAGCTCATCGAGAAAAGAAAGCAGAAACGTACAATGAATTTATGGACGTTGTTATTCAGCTTATGCGCAATACCAAGCAGGGCAAAGAGGGTGATGATGTCCTTCCTGAAAACATCGAAGAGTTTTTTTATAACTTTACTTCAAAAATAATGGTCTACGGCGGTCCTGGCGTTGTTAAGGCCTACTCAAATTGGAGAGCAGCATCTGCAAGTGATGAAAGTGCTACGCAAAGCCTCTTGCTGGTTGACTCTCTGTTCCGAGAGATGCGGTTAGATTTGGGCGAAAGCAACAAAGGGATAGAAGCCAACGAGCTACTTGGGCTTTTCATTATTGGCGGAAAAACCGAAATCGCTGCAATGGCTAACAAGGCCATCAAGGCGGACTCGTAAACTCGCCGCTTATGGCGGCGTTAGAGCTAATCGAAGTCTGAGGAAATAAATTGACTTACGCATTGATTGACAACTCCACGTTAACTGCAGTCCAGAGGCTGACAGGTCAAGCCTTGACTAAATCGAAGGACTCTGTCGATACAGATATTGTGGCGTTTGAGAATTATATCCAAGCCATTCTTTTTTATGACAGGTTGGTTGCAGTGGATGACTATATTCCTGCACACCGTGATGCAAGGATCGCTTCTTTCCCGGATATTACCTTTTTAAATACAACTGAATACAATTTAGATGAAATAGAAGCGACTGCTACCGAGAGGGCAAATCAATTAAGGCCAAAACTTCAGGGCGGTGAATTTGTAAATGATGATTTCAGAAAGCTGATTGAACTCCTTCAAACACATATTGTTTGTACTTGGGATATTAGCTCAAGTGTTTATCATTTGACGCTAAAGAATCTATCGGATAATCAACAAGATTTCGAAAAGTATGGGAATATCGCCGCTTCCATATTCGCAGAGCTGGGCGATGCTAGTGATGCTGGAAGAAGAACAAGTGGAAATGTAGAGCTGCTAGATCGCTATGGAAATCCAATAGTTAAAGGTTATAAAGTTCCCGGGGCTAAGTGGGGAAATGGTGAGTCTAGTGGTGAGGCATCAGGTGCTATTAAGGCATTTGTTGCTTCTTTGGTTTGGCTTGCTAACCGTTCAATTTTTTACTCGCTAACTGCGAAATATTTGCAAGCAGATACCTTTCTATATCCAATTCGCCAAGCATATCAACAAAGCTATATCAGTCAGACATGCCATTACGGATTTGATTATGCAAAGCACATAGTGGAGCATTTTTCGACATCGCTAAGCACCGACTTGATAGATATTCACAATGGTGGATTAACGGCCTCCACCTCAACATCTCTCCCTGTATTTTCGGCTTGGCTTGCAAAGGAAACTGGCGATCCGGCGCATATTGTGCAAGCGGCATACAATATTAGAAATAATTCAGAATTCGTTGAGGCTAGGGAAAAAATGAGGGAAGTACGCCGGCTTTTTGATGAACATGATATTGCTGATGCAAATAGAGCTGTTTCAGCCATCATTCAAGATATCGGGAAAGCGTCCAATGATATCCGGATTAAGTATGGCCTCCAGACTAGGCAAGGAGTTCCCGTTACTAAACTGGTGCATGTATACAACACCTATGCAGCCCTAAATAGTCTACCTAAAGTCCCCGGATATAACTTTAAAGTTAAAGTTCCGGAATTCTTTTACAACTTGAAACAGCCTAGAGGATTTCGTTCGGTCTACAGGAATCTTACCCATGATTTATCTACTGTTTGGTCGTTGGGAGAGGCTAGAGATATTTTGGGTAGCCGAATTTTAGAAGATAAAAGGGCAAGGGCATACAGTCCAAAGCAAGAGGAACCTAGGCACAGGAATGCGCATTCGCCATTTAAAAGCCCTATGTAATTGCTCTAACAAAGCGCTGCTGTCGGACAAATTTTCCGCTGCGCTCCAAATTTGCCGCAGAGCGCGGCGTTATGGCCCCATTGCCTAGCTTCATGCAATATAATTTAAAGGCTTGTCTTATGAAAGAATTTTTAGGGAAATGGAAAATAGTAGAAATGGAACAATGGGACCAAGAGTATATTGATCTTGTTGAACCGGGGTATATTCGATTTGACAAGGATGATTTAGGCAATTTTGTTTTTGGTACAGTTCGCGGAGAGATTGACTGCAGATACACGGAGAAGCCACAGCCCAAATTGGAGTTTTCGTGGGAAGGCAATAGTGAATGTGATCCCGCTAGTGGGCGTGGCTGGGCAATAATTGAAAAGAAAAATGAAATTTACGGTATGCTCTACATTCACTTAGGCGACGAGTCGTGGTTCAAAGCCAGCAAGTAGTAAGCATGCCATAACAAGGCGCACCAGCTGACATTTTTTCCATCGCTCTTTTGTGTGGTGTGTACCACACAAAGGCTCTTCCAAAAATGCAGCTGTGCTTAGCGTTACACATAATTAAGGAGACTCAGCAGTGAAGCTGGATAGCGTAGTGCCGTGGGGACGTTCGTTCCAGGAATACAGATCCATTTTTTCCTTGTCTGAAGGCGATCTACAAAAAAAGTTGCTTGGTTGTGGTGATGGTCCGGCGTGTTTCAATGCGGAAGTCACTCTACGTGGCGGCAATGTGGTGTCTGTTGATCCCGTCTATCAATTCTCAGGTGACCAGATCCGCTCTCGTATCGATGAGGTTTATCCTCAGATCATGAGCCAGATGGAACAAAATGCAGAGAGCTATATCTGGGAAAGCATAAAGGATGTTGCGGAGTTGGGTAAGGTGCGCATGGATGCTATGCAGCAGTTTTTGTCTGACTACGATGCAGGCTTGGAAGCTGGTCGGTACACATGTGCTTCGCTTCCTTATCTCCCCTTTGATGATCAGCAGTTCGAGTTGGCGCTGTGCTCGCACTTTCTGTTCCTGTATAGCGAGCACTTCGATCTAGAGCAGCACATTCAGGGCATGAGAGAGCTATGTCGGGTTGCCACCGAGGTTCGGGTTTACCCTTTGCTTTCATTGGACGGAAAGCAGTCAAAGCATTTGTCAGCGGTCATCGAAGCGTTGGCTGGTGACGGAGTTAGGACTTCGCTTCAACCTGTCGATTATCAATTTCAAAAAGGGGCCACGGAGATGTTGGTGGCAAATCCCGTGTAACAATCGTAGGCAGCAGGACGGTCGCTCCCGCCTCTGCTGCAAGCGTTAGCCACCGATATATGAAGATAGGAGTGTTGCCATGAGAAGGCTTGTCGCCTCTACCTTTGTGTCGCTGGACGGCATTATGCAGGCCCCCGGCGGGCCGGAGGAGGATCCGACCGGCGGCTTTGCCCTCGGCGGCTGGATGTTCAACTACTGGGATGAGGCCATGGATCTCTCGGCGGCGGGGTTCACCGGCCAGGATCGGGAGCTGGTGCTCGGCCGCAAAACCTACGAGATCTTCGAGGCCTACTGGCCGTACCAGCCCGGCGAGGATCCGGTGGCGAACACGCTCAATGCCGCCAAAAAGCATGTCGCGTCGCGTACCTTGACGGCGCTCCACTGGCACAACTCGGCCCTGCTCCGTGGCGATGTCGTCGCGGCCATCAGGGCGCTCAAGGCCCGGCCGGGCCCCAGCCTGCAGGTCATCGGCAGCGGCAATCTGCTGCACACGCTGCAGGCCGCCGCCCTGATAGACGAATACCATGTCTGGACCTTTCCGCTGCTGCTCGGGCGGGGCAAGCGCCTTTTCGGCGAGGCGGCCAGGCCCTGCGCGCTGCGGCTCGTCCGCTCCCGGATGTCGGCCAGCGGCGTTGTGATGAGCACCTATGTGCCCGCTGGCGAAATCCGGCCCGGCACATTCGCCGCTGCCGAGCCGAGCGACAAGGAGCTGGCGCGGCGCCGCAGGATGGCGAAGGGGAGCTGGTGATGTGCCTAAAAAACCGGAGGCAGAGCATTGAAGGACGCAAAAACATTTTGGGATAAAAGCGCGCCCCGTTACGCCAAGAGCCGGATCCGGGACGAGCAGGCCTACCAAAGGAAGCTGGCGATCACCCAGGGGTATTTCCGGCCGGACTGGTCGGTGCTGGAGTTCGGCTGCGGCACCGGCGGCACCGCCATTATCCATGCGCCCCACGTCGGGCATATCCTCGCGACCGATATCTCGGACACCATGCTGGACATCGCCGGGCAGAGGGCGAGGGAGGCCGGGGTGGACAATATCAGCTTCCAACAGGGCACCCTGGAAAGCCTCGAACTGGCCGCGGCAAGCTTCGACGCCGTCCTGGGGCTCAACGTGTTGCACCTGCTCGACGATCTGGATGCGGCCCTGGCCAGGGTGCACCGGCTGTTGAAACCGGGCGGTATTTTCGTTTCCAGTACCGCGCTGGTCGGTGACATCGCGGTCTTCTGGCGGTTATTGATACCCCTGATGCAGCGCCTGGGCCTGGCCCCCTACGTAAACCGCCTGGGCCGGCAGCAGTTGGTGGCCGGGCTGACCAAGGCCGGCTTTCGCATCGAGCACCAGTGGCAGCCGGGCAGGGGCTCGGTGTTTATCGTTGCCAGCAAGGGCACGGCAGGGCTTCACACCGGGTAAAACAGCCGCATGGCCCAGGCTGCGGCGTACAGGCCGAGCCCGAAGATCGCGTGGGTGATCAGGCTCTGCAGGCGGGCGGTGCCGGGGCGCGGCATGCGGGAGGCGGCAACGCCCAGCCCCATGCAGGGTTGCATCAGCAGGAACGGGGCCGCCAGGGTGCCGATGCCCACGATAAGCGCGGGGCCCAGGGTGGGCTGCTGCAGCCAGGCCGGCCCCCAGATGCCGGTCAGCACCGCCGCAAAGCCGATGCCGGTGAGGTAGTGAACCGCCCAGCCCAGCGGCTGTTCGCCCGGCACCGGCGCCGCTTGCGCGATGGCGTCATGGCGAAAGCGGCCCCGCGCCATATGGGCGACCCAGCGCCCCACCATCCCGTAGTTGGCGGGCGGCACGCCGAACAGCGGCCGGCGCAGCAGTCCCCACAAATCCATGACCATGGTGGCGCCAATGCCGATGCACAGGGTGAAGAAAAGATGAGTCATAAGAGTCTCCTGGTGTTTGTAGTGATGATGGTGGTAGCGTACAACTTGAAGTCGACTTGAGGTCAAGGGGAGAGTGATGGACATTTCCGAGGTGGCGCGGCGCGCCGGCGTTCCGGCGTCCACGCTGCGCTTCTACGAGCAAAAGGGGCTGATTGTTTCCACCGGCCGGCGGGGCTTGCGCCGCCAGTTCGCGCCCGGGGTGCTGGAGCAGCTGGCCCTGATCGCGCTGGGGCGCTCGGTGGGGTTTTCGCTGGACGAGATAGCCCTGATGTTCGGCGCCGACGGCCAGCCCCGGATCGACCGGCAGTTGCTGGCGAACAAGGCGGAGGAGCTGGACCAGGCCATCCGCCGGTTAACCGCCATGCGCGACGGGCTGCGCCACGCGGCCGCCTGCCCGGCGCCGAGCCATATGGAATGCCCCAGCTTCCGCCGACTGCTGGGGCTGGCCGCCGGCAGGCCCGGGAGCGGCCGGGGCCGGAAAACCCCCGCCCGCAAAGGGCGCCCGGCGCCGAAACGGCCCTGAGCGGCCGCACCCGGTTCACACCAGGAAGGAGCAACAGCCATGACCCTATATTTTATCCAGGCCTTTATCTACCTGCTGGCGGCGGTGGTGGCGGTGCCGCTGGCCAAGCGCTTCGGGCTCGGCTCGGTGCTCGGCTACCTGGCAGGGCAAGATCATGAAAAAGCCTTATGGGAAAAGGCTTTCAGCGAGGTTTGATTTTGAATATAGCAGCCACTTTGTACACCGGAACGCACCTTTTTTGAAGAAAAATCTCGATATTAAAGGATCGCTTTGACGATCAATTCTAGCTGTGATCATATGCTGTCTTTTCAACGACAGATGATCGCCATGAACGGAATCGGCCTCTTGCAGCACCTATCCATCATCAGTGACCCGCGCCAGCAATGGAAAGTGGAGCACAAGCTCTCGGACATCCTCTTTCTCACCATCGTGGCCGTGATTGGCGGCGCCGAAGGATGGGAGGAAATAGAGGATTTCGGCGTCGATCATCTCGACTGGCTGCGCCAGTACGGTGACTTCGAGAACGGCGTGCCGGTGCACGATACCATCGCCCGGGTGATGGGCATGCTCTCGGCCAAACAGCTGCAAAAGCGCTTTGCCGCCTGGATGAAAGACTGCCATGTGGCCACCGAAGGAGAAGTGGTCGCCATCGACGGCAAAACCCTGCGAGGCAGCTACGACAAGGGCCGGCGGCAAGGCGCCATCCACATGGTATCGGCGTTCAGCGCCGCCAATCAGGTGGTGCTGGGCCAGGTCAAAACCGATGATAAATCGAATGAGATCACCGCCATTCCCGAACTGCTGGAGCTGCTGAGCATTCGTGGCTGCCTGGTGACCATCGACGCCATGGGCTGCCAGCGGGCCATCGCCCAGAAGGTGATCAACAAGGGCGCGGACTACCTGCTGGCGGTGAAAGGCAATCAGCCCAAGCTGGAAGAAGCCTTCAATCATTACTTCCGGATGGAGATGTTTCAGCATCCCGATAGTGACAGCTACAGCACGCAGGAAAGCGGCCATGGCCGCAAGGAAACCAGGCTGAGTCTGGCGGTGGACGACCTATCCATTCTGGGAGATTTGGTGTTTGACTGGCCGGAGTTAAAAACCTTAGGCGTAGTGGCGGCGATACGGGAAGTGAGCGGTCAACCGGCCAAGGACATCAAGGTGCGCTACTACATCAGCTCAGCCAAACTGTCGGCCAAGGAGCTGCTGGAAGCCAGCCGCTCCCACTGGTCGATAGAATCCCAGCTGCACTGGCAACTCGATGTAGGCATGCGGGAAGACGACTGCCGCATTCGGCGAGAGCAGGCCGGCGAAAACATGGCCACCATCCGGCATATCGCCTTCAATGCGTTGAAGGGAGACACCAGCTTCAAGGCCGGAATGAAACGCAAACAAAAGCGGGCAAGCCGAAACAACGCCTACCTGTCGCAAGTCTTGTCAGGACTGGGGGTTTCATAATCTTGCCCTGGGCTACCTGGTGGCCGGCGTGGTCATCGGCCCGGTCACCGGGCTGGTGGGCCAGGAGGCCGCCATCATCCAGCATTTCGCCGAATTCGGCGTGGTGATGATGCTGTTCCTGGTGGGCATGGAGCTGGATCCCAAATCCTTGTGGGCCATGCGGCTCCAGTTGCTGGGGCTGGGCGGGCTGCAGGTGGTGCTGACTTCCGCCGCCGGCATGGCCATCGCCGGGTGGCTGGGGCTGCCGTGGCAAACCGCGCTGGCGGTGGGGCTGATCTTTTCCCTGTCGTCCACCGCCATCGTCCTGCAAACGCTCAACGAGAAGGGGCTGACCAAAACCCGGGGCGGCCGCGGTGCCTTTTCGGTGCTGCTGTTCCAGGACATCGCGGTCATTCCCATGCTGGCCCTGATCCCCTTGCTGGCGCTGTCCGGGGCGGGCGCGACCGGGCCGGAGGCGGGGCATCACGGCGGCCTCAGCCTGGTGGCCGACCTGCCCGACTGGGCCCACGCGCTGGTGGTGGTGGGCGCGGTGGCGGCGGTGATCGTCGGCGGCCACTACCTGAGCCGGCCGCTGTTTCGCTATGTGGTGCGTTCCGGCATGCGGGAGGTGTTTACCGCCACCGCCCTGATGCTGGTGATCGGCATCGCCGCGCTGATGAGCGTGGTGAACCTGTCGCCCGCCCTCGGCGCCTTCCTGGCGGGGGTGGTGCTGGCCAACAGCGAGTTCCGCCATGAGCTGGAGGCCAACATAGAGCCGTTCAAGGGCCTGTTGCTGGGACTGTTTTTCATCACGGTGGGGGCCGGCATCAACTTCGAAGTGCTGGCGGCCCAGGGCGGCAAGGTGCTGGCCCTGGGGCTGGCGGTCATGGCGGTGAAGGCGGCGGTGCTGCTGGGGCTGGCGCTGTTGTTCGGCCTGCGGGGGCGGGACGGCTGGCTGTTCGTGCTGGGCCTGGCCCAGGCCGGCGAGTTCGGCTTTGTGCTGCTCACCTACAGCATGCAGAGCCGGGTCATGCCGGCGGATCTGGCCCAGTTGCTGTCGCTGGTGGTGGCGCTGTCGATGTTCCTCACGCCGCTGCTGTTCATCGCCTACGATCGGCTGATCCTGCCGCGATACCGGGAGGACCGCAACGCCCCGCGGGAGGGGGATGCCATCGGGGAGCAGGCACCGGTGATCGTGGCCGGTGTCGGGCGTTTCGGCCAGATCGTGTGCCGGCTGCTGCGGGCCAACAACATTCCCATCGTGGCGCTGGACCTGGCCCTGGATCAAATCGAGAACCTGCGCCGCATCCACATCAAGAGTTACTTCGGCGACGCCAGCCGCCTGGATCTGCTGGACACCGCCGGCATCGCCCAGGCCCGCCTGCTGGTGGTGGCCATCGACGACCGGGAGCGGGCGGTGGCCCTGGTGCACCTCGTCAAGCGGCACTACCCGGGGCTCTGGGTGCTGGCGCGGGCCTTCGACCGGGGCCACGGCTACGAGCTGCGGCGGGCGGGGGCCGACGAGGTGGTGAGCGAAACCTACCACTCCGCCCTGGAGCTGGGCGGCCAGGCGCTGACCGCCTTCGGCGTGCACCCGCTGCGCGCCCGGCGGATGACCTGGGCCTTTATCAACAACGAGAAGGAACACGAAGACGAGCTGTTCGAGGCCTGGAAGGAGATAGAGGAGGGCATCCGCTTCAGCCCCCGCTACGGCGAGCTGTTCATGAAGCTGGAAGAAACCCTCAGCCAGGTGATGCGGCAAGACTGGCAGCCGCCCAGCCGGGACGAGGTGCCGCCGTGGCGGCCGCCGGAAAGCGGCGTTGCGCCCGGCGGCGACTGACCTACATTCAATATTGATAACAACACAACACGGAGAATAAAAATGGAAAAGTTCCTTAATGCATGGCGCCCCCGGGTGCTGAGTGTGGTGCGCATGGTGTCCGCCTTTCTGTTTATGCAGCACGGCGGGCAAAAACTGTTCGGCTTTCCCGCCGCCCAGCGGGGCGAGTTCGATCTGTTCACGCTTTCCGGCACGGCCGGTGTGCTCGAGCTGTTCGGTGGCGCCCTGCTGCTGCTCGGCCTGTTCACCCGGCCGGTGGCCTTCGTGCTCTCGGGGCTGATGGCCTTCGCCTACTTTATCGTCCATGCCCCGCAGGATTTCTGGCCGTTGAACAACGGCGGCGAGCTGGCCATCATGTTCTGCTTTACCTTCTTCTACTTTGTATTCGCCGGCGGCGGCTGCTGGAGCCTGGACTGCCTGCGTTCTGGCCGGCGCTGATCCGGATTTTGCCACGGCGGCGCCCGCGGGCGCCGCCGTGGTGCAACATCAACAGCGAGTCGACATGAGCTTAAGAGAAATTGTGGTGCGGCCCTATTGCGCGTGCTGGCCAGGGATTTTTATACAGGAAAAGGCGGCCATCGAACACGCCCTCGGCGACGTCGGGCTGGCGGTGCATCATATCGGCAGCACGGCGGTGCCCGGGCTGATGGCCAAGCCGATCATCGATATCCTGCTGGTGGTCGATTCCCTGGCCAGGCTGGACCGGGCGTCGCCCCGGCTGGAGGCGCAGGGATACGAGGCGAAAGGGGAATTCGGCATGCCCGGGCGGCGCTATTTTCCCAAGGGCGGGCTCGACCGCACGCATCAGATCCACGCCTTCGAGCAGGGCTCCGGGCATATCGAGCGGCACCTGGCGTTTCGGGATTACCTGATCGCCTTTCCCGATATTGCGGCCCAATACCAGGCGTTGAAGCAGCGGGTGGCGGCCTCCTGCGGGAACGATCTGGCCCGTTACTGCCAGGGCAAGGACGACTTCATCAAAACCCACGAGGCGCTCGCCCTGGCCTGGCGTGCCCGGGCCGGCACCTGAGGCGCCTTTTTCATTATCCACATCCCCATTGAAGACAACCGCCATGAATATCAGAGCAGCAACCCAAGACGACTTCGAGCAGATCTGGCCCATTTTCCGCGACATCGCCGCCGCCGGCGACACCTACGCCTATCCGCGGGATATTAACCGCGAGCAGGCCCGCCAGCTGTGGCTGGAGCTGCCGCGTAAGACCTTCGTGGCCGAGGAGGAAGGCCGCATCCTCGGCACCTACTACATCAAGACCAACCAGGCCGGCCCCGGCAGCCACGTGTGCAACTGCGGCTACATGGTGTCGGCGGCGGCGCGCGGGCGGGGCCTGGCCAGTGCCATGTGCGAACATTCCCAGCAGGTGGCGCTGGCGCTCGGCTACCGGGCCATGCAGTTCAACTTTGTGGCCTCGACCAACGAGGGCGCGGTGCGGCTGTGGAGCCGGCTCGGCTTCGCCACCGTGGGCCGGCTGCCCAGGGCCTTCCATCACCCCCGCCAGGGCGATGTGGACGCCCTGGTGATGTACAAATGGCTGGCGGAGTGAGGCCGTCGGGTCCCCTGCCGGGTCGGCTTTATGTCCGGATTTTTGTGCCACCGGCTCAAGGCCGTTTGCGCCCGGCCGGGACGAAATCGCCCGGGCCGCCCAGGCCCTGGAAACCATGCGGGGTAACCTGCTGGAGATGGTATCGAGCATCAGCGCCGCCGCCGAGCGGTTGGCTACCGCTTCTTCGGCCCTGCTGGAGGTGTCCGGCGAAACCGGCCACAGCGTGCGCCGGCAACAGTCGGAAATTACCCAGGTGGCCACCGCCATGCATGAAATGGCCGCCACGGCCCAGCATGTGGCCGACAATATCGGCCGGACTTCCTCGGCTGCCGCCAGCGCCAGCCGGGAGAGTGCGTCCGGCACCGGCATCGTGGCGGCCGCGGTAACGGGCATCCAGCAACTGGCCGGCCAGGTGGAAGAGACCGCCGGCCTGATCCATCGGCTCGATCAGGACAGTGCCGAAATATCACAGATTCTCGATGTGATCACCGGCATTGCCGAGCAGATCAACCTGCTGGCGCTGAACGCGGCCATTGAAGCGGCCCGGGCCGGAGAGCAGGGGCGAGGCTTCGCGGTGGCGGCGGATGAGGTGCGCACCCTGACCGGGCGTACCCAGCAGGCCACCGAGCAGATCAAGGGGACCATCGGCAAGTTGCAGCAGGGATCGCGCAGCGCGGTGGAGGCCATGGAGAAAAGCCGTCAACAGGCCACCCATGTCGTCGAGCAGGCATCGCGCTCAGCTGCAGCAGGCGGTGGTCCGCTTCCAGCTGTAACCGGACCGACGGCGGCCGATCCGGGTGGCGCCGGGCCGCCGGCGCTACAACACTGGTAGTGGGTATCTTGTTCGGCCTCGTCAGGCCGGAGTGTGGTGAGCCGGGCGGGTCCCGGCGATGTTGCGGGGGACGGCCATGCAGACCATCGGTGATTTCGTGACCTGGATGGCCGGCGAGCAGGAGCATATCGCCAACCTGATCGCCCTCGTCGCCGTCATCATTTCCTTTTACTCCTTGTATCGCTCCAGCAGGATCCAGCAAGAACAATTACGGCTGGAAAAATTCACCGCCGAACTGGCACGGCAGCAAACGATACAGCTGAAACGGCTTCAGAACGAAACGCCGGCGCTGTTTCTGGTGGAGCTGGCCGGTCACCTGGCCACCCTGGTGCGCACGCTCGATGGCATCAACCCCCTCTGGATGCATCGGGCCCGGCCGGGCATCTTCGAGCGGGCGGACATTTCCCACGCCGGGCTGCATGTGATCTGCTACGAAAGCTATGTGAAAGACCTTCAGGATCTCGATACCCGGATCCGGCTCGACAACTACTACAAGGAGGTGCTGGCTTTCAACGCGCGGGGGGCGGCGTTGCAGGCCGGCACCGGGGACGAGCTGACGGTCAACTATTTTGTTCGTGGCGCCACCACGTTGATCCGGACCGCCATGGATCTGTGCCAGGTCCTGATGAAGATGATGGATGACGAGGTGCTGAGCGGGGATCAGCTCGGCTGTGCGATAGACAACCTGGCGCAGCAGCGGGGCTATTACGTGACGGTCTGCAACGCCAGCGAGCTGGATTCCGCCAGCCTGGCCGGCCTGTGCCGCCGGCTGGAACAGGGTGAGCGGAACGAAGACATCGAGCGAAAATACCCCCTGCCGGGCTATCTCCTGGGGCTGAGCCAGGCGGCCGGCCAACTCGGCTAGGCGAGGGTTGGCCCGAGCGGCGGGATGGCCAGCTATGCTGTAATCAACAACCGTTTACCAAGCAGGGTATCGAGATGGCCGAACCGCGTTATCAAATTCGCCCCATGAGCCGGCAGGAAGCCGGGCTGGCGGTGGAGTGGGCGGCCCGGGAAGGGTGGAATCCGGGCCTGCACGACATGGATTCCTTCTACCAGGCCGATCCGGAGGGGTTTTTGCTCGGCCTGCTCGATGGGCAGCCCATCGCCTGCATTTCGGTGGTGAAATACGGCGATGACTTCGGCTTTCTCGGTTTTTATATCGTCACACCACCGTTTCGCGGCCAGGGCCATGGCCTGCGCCTGTGGCAGGCGGGCATGGCCCGGCTGGCCGGGCGCAATGTGGGCCTGGACGGGGTGGTGGCGCAGCAGGACAACTACCGCAAGTCCGGTTTTGTCCTGGCCTGCCAGAATGCGCGCTACGAGGGCCGGGTGGCCGGCGGCCTGAGCGAGCCGGAGGGCCTGGTGGCGTTTCCGGCCATGCCCTTCGAGGCGTTCGCCGACTACGATCGGGACTGCTTTCCGGCCGAGCGGGCACGTTTTCTCCGCGGCTGGCTCGCCCAGACCGGCTCGGTGACGCTGGGGGTCCGTCAGGGCTCCCGGCTGGCGGGCTATGGCGTTATCCGGCCCTGCCGCTCCGGCTACAAGGTCGGCCCGCTGTTCGCCGACGACGAGTCCCAGGCGGAGCTGTTGCTGCAGGCCCTGCTGAACCGGGCCACGCCGGGCGCCCCCTTCTACCTGGATGTGCCCTCGGTCAATGCCGCCGCCGTGGCCCTGGCCGAACGGCGGGGCATGCAGGTGGTGTTCAACACCGCCCGCATGTATACCGGCCGACCGCCCGAGCTGGCGGTGGGGCGGATGTTCGGGATCACCAGCTTCGAGCTGGGCTAGGGGCGGTCATGGGAGCGGAGCTGAACCACACCATCGTCTGGTGTCGCGACAAGCAGCACTCGGCGCGTTTTCTGGCCGGGCTGCTCGGCCTGCCCGAGCCGGTGCTGTTCGGCCCCATGCTGGTGGTGCGGCTCGATAACGGGGTATCGCTCGACTTCTACCAGCGGGAGGGGCGCATCGCCGCCCAGCACTACGCCTTTCTGCTCGACGACGACACCTTCGATCGGGCCTTCGCCCGCCTGCGTGAGCAGGGGCTGGACTACTGGGCCGATCCCGGCCGCCAGCGGGCCGGCGAGCTGTACCGGCAGCACGGCGGGCGCGGCTGCTATTTCGACGATCCCGACGGCCACCTGCTCGAGATCATGACCCGGCCCTACGCGATGGGCGGCTGAGCCGGCCCTGGCGCTCGCCCCGGCTTTTTTACGACTCGTCCGGTTTTTTTCTCAAGTTGGCGGCGAACCGTGCCGACTTGTTTATAAGAGCGGTTCCGTTTGAGCTAATCTAACAGACTCCGGGCTGGGGGAGGCACCGGCCATCGGGGGCCGGCCGTTCGGTGCTCGGGGGCATCCATCGTGGGCAAGGGAGTGCAGGTCATGTTCGGCATCAAATCCGGTTCAGACGCTATTATCAGTGCCATCAACGAAACCCAGGCGGTTATCCAGTTTTCCCTGGACGGCGTTATCCAGTCCGCCAATGACAACTTTCTTGCGCTGATGGGCTACCGGCTGGAGGAAGTGGTGGGCAAGCACCATTGCCTCTTTGTCGAGCCGGACACGGCGAACAGCCAGGCCTACCAGGATTTCTGGGACGGCCTGCGCGGCGGTCATCCGCAAACGGCGGAATTCAAGCGCATCGGCAAGAACGGCAGGGAGGTCTGGATCCAGGCGTCCTATACCCCCATCATCCACAAGGGAAAAGTCCGGAAGATCATCAAGTTTGCCTCCGACGTGACCGAGCAGGTGCTGGCCAAGGCCAATATCGAGTCGCAATTGACCGCCATCCACCGGGCCCAGGCGGTGATCGAATTCGATCTGGAGGGCCACATCCTCTTCGCCAATGACAATTTTCTTGCGCTGATGGGCTACCGGCTGGAGGAGGTGGTGGGCCGGCATCACCGCCTCTTCGTCGATCCGGAAGAGGCCGGCGGCGAGGGCTACCGGCAATTCTGGCGGCGGCTGCACGCCGGCGAATACCAGACGGCGGAATACAGGCGCATCGCCAAGGGCGGGCGGGCCGTCTGGATCCATGCCACCTACAACCCCATCAAGAGCCCCGACGGCCGGGTGATCAAAATCGTCAAGTTCGCCAGCGACATCACGGCGGAGGTGGAGCAACGGCAGGAATTCCGACTGCTCTCCATGGTGGCCAACGAAACCGACAACGCGGTGGTCATCACCAATGCCGACCGCAGGATCCAGTATGTCAACCAGGGGTTCAGCCGCCTGACCGGCTTTTGCCAGGACGAGGTGCGGGACCATTCGCCCCAGGATTTCCTGGTGGGGCCCAAGACGGATCCGGATACCCGGGAGCGCATCAGCGCCGAGCTGGATGCCCCCAACGCCTTTTACGACGAGATCGAAATCCACCGCAAGGACGGCAGCTCGCTGTGGGTCTCCGTGACCAGCAACCCGGTGTACGACAACGCCGGCGCGCACCAGGGGTTTATCGCCATCCTCGCCGACATCACCAGGGTGAAATCCACCGCCATGGAATTCCAGACCCGCTTCCGGGCGATCGGCCAGTCCAACCTGCTGGTGGAGTGGAGCAGGACGGGCGAACTCAACGAAATCAACGATTACCCCCAGCGCCAGTTCGCCATTTCCCCTTCCCAGTTCGGCGCCGCCCTGGCGCACTGGGAGCATTACCTGAGCCCGGAGCAGCACGGCCGGCTGCTGCACGGTGAGAACGTGGTGCGGGAGATCAACATCGCCGCCAACGGCCGGGATATCGGCATCGCCGCCACCTTCTGCGCCATCAATGATCCCTACGGCGAGCTGCAGAAAGTGATCATGTACGGCACCGACATTTCCGAACACCTGGTGGTGATCCGGACCAGCGATACGGTCATGGAAAAGCTGATCAATTCAGGCAAAAACATCAACAAGATGGTGTCCAGCATCAACGGCATTGCCGATCAGACCAACCTGCTGGCGCTGAACGCGGCCATAGAAGCGGCCCGGGCCGGCGAGGCGGGGCGGGGGTTTTCGGTGGTGGCGGACGAGGTGCGGATCCTGGCGTCCAAGGCCAGCGAATCGGCCAGTGAAATCAATGCGGTGGTCAGCCAGAACCAGAGCCTGCTGAACAGCCTGGCCGACACCCTGAGCAAGCTGAACCGAAAAGCCGATGCCGGGGCGCACCCGTCCTGATCCGCGGGCGCCACCGCTGCTATGGTTGAATGTTGATAACCTGTTTTCCGAAGACGGAGGCGAAGATGAGCATGCAGAAGCACGGTAGTTGTTTATGCGGGGCGGTCAGGGTGACGGCGGTGTTCAAGAGCAACAAGGTGGGGGTATGCCACTGCGGCATGTGCCGCAAGTGGGGCGGCGGCCCCCTGATGACCGTGGACTGCGAGCCGGGCGTTGCCTTCGAGGGCCGCGAGCACATCGCCGCCTTCGCCTCGTCGGCGTGGGCCGAGCGGGCCTTCTGCCGGCACTGTGGCAGCCACCTCTATTACCGGCTCAAGGACGGCGACGAGCTGATCCTGTCGCTGGGGTTGTTCGATGAGCTCGACGATCTGGTGCTTGATCACCAGATTTTCATCGACAAAAAGCCCGGGTTCTACAGCTTTGCCAACCGCACCCACACCATGACCGAGGCGGAGGTGTTCGCCAAGTTTGCACCCGAGTGATCGGCGCGCCGCACATGGACAGAACGGGCAGGGCGCCGCCGTCCACCGGCAGGATAGCCGCATGAGCGAGGCGAATCACTGGCAGCTGATCCCGGCGGACGACTTCGTCTGCCCGGTGCCGCCCGCCGTCACCCGTTTCCAGCAGGGCTGGCAGCGGCTGTTGCGTCTGCTCGGCCTGCGCAGCCAGGATCCGGTGGACGACGGCGAGGGAGCCGAACCGCCCGATTACCAGGGCTTCGATCGCGCGCCGGCCGTTGCCGCCCTGACCGGGCACCTGGCCGACTGGATCGCGGCAGGGGAAGGCGGGGTCTGCTTTCTGCTGGATCCGCCGTTCAGCGGCACCGCCGCCATCGCCCGGGACTGGGCCGGCCGGCTGGACTGGCGCCGGCTGACGCCGCCCGACGAGGCGCAGATCCGGGCGGTGGACGTCGAAGCCTGGTGGCGGCAGCAACAGCGCCATGGCCCCTGGCTGATCGACGATCTGGCCCGTTACCTGCTGCGCACCGCCAGCGGCCTGCGTTTTGTGCGGGCGCTGCTGCCGCGCCTGCTGCACGGCGAACTGGGCCAGGGGCTGCTGGTGTGCGACAGCTGGACTTTCGCCTTTATTCAACGGGCCTGGCCGCTCAGGCCGCCCAGGGTCTACTGTTTCGCGCCCGCCGGGCCGGCGCTGCTGCGGCAGCTGGGGATCCGCGCCACGGACAAGCCGCTGAGCCGGCTGGCCGCCCGGGCCCGGGGCAACCCGGGGCTGGCCCTGGCGCTGTGGGCCTGCCGGCTCGATGAGACACAGGCGTTGCCGGAGCTGCCGGTGGAGGCGGATGACACCACCGCCTTCGTGCTGTTCTCGCTGCTGCTGCACCGGGGCCTGGGCGGAGAGGGCCTGCAGCAGGTGCTGCCGGTGGTGGCCCCGGATCAGCTCAATGTGCAACTGCTGCGGCTGGAGCAGTGCGGCATTGTCCTGCGCCAGGACGGCGGCTGGCGGCTGCGGGTTCACGCCTACCTGGCGGTGCGCGACTTTCTCGCCGCCCGGGACTACCTGCTGGATGCCTTTTAGGGAGCGGTCATGGATTCGGAACGGGTCGTCGGTTTATTCAGGAACATCACCACCCATACCCTGATCGAGGCCGCGGCCGTGGTGCTGGCGGCGATGGTGCTGGTCTGGATGAGCCAGAAGCTGCTGCCCTGGCTGGGCGGGCGGCTGCACAGCAGCCGGCGACATTATGTGCTGGCGCTGATCCCCACCATTCGCATCCTGGTGATCCTGGCCGCCGTGGCCTGGATAGTGCCGCTGTTCATCGAGCCCACGGTGCAGAACACGGTGGCCATACTGGGGGCCGCCGGCCTGGCCATCGGCTTCGCGCTCAAGGATTACGTCAGCAGCCTGCTGGCGGGCATAGTGGCGGCCTACGAGCTGCCCTACCGGCCCGGTGACTGGATCGAGGTGGATGGCAGCTACGGCGAGGTCAAGCACATCGGCATGCGGGTGGTGGAAATCGTCACCCCCGACGACACCGTGGTATTCATTCCGCACCACAAGCTGTGGACCGGCCTCATCCACAACGCCAACAACGGCGGCGCCAGCCTGATGTGCGTGGTGAACTTCTACCTGGAGCCGGATCACGACGCCCACGAGGTGCGCCGGGTACTGGAAGACGTGGCCCTGTCCAGCCCCTACCTGAAACTAACCAAGCCGGTGCTGGTGGTGCTGGACGAACAGCCCTGGGGCACCCGCTATCGCATCAAGGCCTACCCCATGGATCCGCGCCAGCAGTTCCAGTTCATCTCCGATCTCACCGCCCGGGGCAAGGCCTGCCTGCGCGACATGCCGGTACGCTTTGTCCGTTTCGTGCCGGAGCAGACGAACGGGCCGGACTCGCATTGACCCGAAGGAGACCATAATGGGACGCCGGCAAGTGCCTGATAACGAAATTCGTTACCTGTTTTTTCGCCGGATATTTCCCTTTATCACCGTTGTTTGGCCGTGCTCATCTCCGCGAAGGCGGGGATCCATGACCGTTTGCTCTGGGCTTCCGCCTGCGCGGGAGTGACCACAGAAAAATCCGAAGGCTGGTCCGCCGTCTGTTTTCCTGACGGGGCCACCAGACCCTACCGAGGAGAGCCTATGTACACGCGTTTTTTCGTCCTGCTGGCGCTGGCCGCCCTGCAACCGGCCCTGGCCGGCAGCGTACTGATTGAAAATGTCCACCTGTTCGACGGCAAGTCGGGCGAACGCTCGGCGCAGACCATGCGGGTGCTGGTGGTGGACAATGTCATCCAGGCCGTTTCCGCCGGGCCGATCACCCCGCCGGATGGGGAAGATCCCCTGCGCCTGGACGGCGGTGGCCGCACCCTGATGCCGGGGCTGATCGATGCCCACTGGCACTCGGCCCTGGTGGGACCGGGGCTGATGGATGCCCTCACCGCCGACATCGGCTACCTCAACCTGCTGGCCGGCAAGGTGGCACAAGCCACCCTGATGCGCGGTTTCACCTCGGTGCGCGACATGGGCGGCCCGGTGTTCGGCCTGCGCCGGGCCATAGAGGAGGGGCTGGTGGCGGGGCCGCGCATTTTTCCCTCCGGGGCCATGATCTCCCAGACCGGCGGACACGGCGATTTTCGCCTGCCCCATGAGGTGCCCCGGGCGATGGGGGCGCCACTGAGCCACAGCGAGCAGATGGGGGCGGCGGCCATTGCCGACGGCGTGGACGACGTGCTGCGCCGTGCCCGGGAGCAGCTGATGCTGGGTGCCACCCAGCTCAAGCTGATGGCCGGGGGCGGGGTATCCTCGGTGTACGATCCGCTGGACGTGGTCCAGTACAGCCCCGAGGAGATCCGCGCCGCCGTGGGCGCCGCCGAGAACTGGGGCACCTACGTCACGGTGCACGCCTACACCTCCCGGGCGGTGCGCATGGCGGTGGAGGCCGGGGTGAAGTGCGTGGAGCATGCCCAGCTTATCGACGAGGACACCGCCCGGCTGATGGCGGCGCAGGGGGTGTGGTGGAGCCTGCAGCCCTTCCTGGACGATGATCGCGCCAATCCCCAGCAGGGGGCGGCGCGGCTCAAGCAGCTGATGGTGTCCCGCGGCACCGAGCGGGCCTACCAGTTGGCTAAAAAACACGGCATCCGGGTGGCCTTCGGTACCGATATCCTGTTCAGCGGCGGCATGGGTAGCAACCAAACCCCCAGCCTGACGGCCCTGACCCGCTGGTATGAGCCCGGCGAGATCCTCAAGATGGCCACCGGCGACAACGGCGAGCTGCTGGCCCTGTCCGGCCCGCGCTATCCCTATGTCGGCCCCTTGGGTGTGATAGAGGAGGGCGCCCTGGCGGATCTGCTGCTGGTGGACGGCGATCCCAGCGCGGATCTGGGCCTGCTGGAGCGCCCCGAGACCGGCCTGCTGCTGATCATGAAGAACGGCCAAATCCACAAGAACCTGTTGCCACCGCCAGGAGCGGCTCGGTGATCATCCGGCCCTTCGACCCCGCTACCGATCTGCCCGGGCTGCGGGCCTGCGTGCGCGAATTGCAGGAGGTGGAGCGGGCGCTGGTTGCGCATCGGGGGGCTGGCCGCTAACTGCCCGGCCCTGGCTATCTACCGCGCTGCCGGTTTCAAGGCGCATCTGGTGGCGCTGGAAAAAGACCTGGACGATAGTTCGGATTTCACAACTGTTTGACTGTTGTCATTGCGAAGGTGGAGAAGCATGGCCGTTTTCACTGGACTCCCGACTTCGCGAGTGACAAGGAAGACAGCAGGAGTGATGGCAGAGCACGCCGAAGGTTTGTTATCCGTCTGTCGTTCCTGAGGGGAAGACGCAGCCCAAAGAGGAGAACAGGATGGACATCATCATCAGGCCCATGACCCGGGCGGATCTGGACGGTGCCGCCCGGGTGCACCAGATGGCCTTTCCCCGCCAGCGCCGGTCCCGCTTGTGGCTGGAGTGCAACCTGAACGGCTTCCCGCGCATGCTGCCCTATGTGGCGGTGGCAGATTTCTGCCTGGGCTATGTGCTCTGGGTACAGAAAAGCGGTTTCCGCCCCGAAGCGGTGTTGGAGCTCGATCAACTGGCGGTGTTGCCCGAGGCCCGGAGCCGGGGCATCGGTCGGCGGCTGCTCGAGGAATCCCTGGCCGGGGTCAGGCTGGTGCTGGCGGAGCAGCAGTCGGTGCTCAAGTCGGTGCTGGTGAGCACCCGGGCCGACAACGACGCCCAGCGGCTCTACCAGGCGGCGCTGGGGGCCCGGGTCGAGGCGGTGATAAGCGGTCTCTACTCCGCCGACGAGGTACTGATGGTGGCGCGCACCCCCTGAGGTCGGGCTCGCCGCCCTGCTCCCGCTCGGCTCAGCCGGCGTCGACTAAACTTCTCCTATTGGCGTGTCCGGGGGTGGTCCGGGGCGCGGGGAGGAGAGCATGAAAGCGGGAACAGTGGCTCCGGGCAAGGGCAGAGGCAGGCGATGAACAAGCTGCTGTGGGCAGGGCTCGGTATCCTGCTGGCGCTGCCCGTCGTCGGCGGCCTGGTGCTGATCAAGGCGTTGCAATTCGGCGCCATGGGGGCGGCGGCGGCCCAGATGCAGGTGCCGCCGGAGCCGGTCAACACCGCCCAGGTACGGGAGCAGGAATGGCAGTTCCGGGTGGCTGCGGTCGGCTCGGTGGTGGCGGTGCAGGGCGCGGTGCTGCGCACCGAGGCGGAAGGGCAGGTGCGGGAGATCCGCTTCGAAGCCGGGGCCATGGTCAAGGCCGGCGACGAACTGGTGCTACTGGATGCGGAGGTGGAGCGGGCCCAGCGGCGCGAGGCCGAATCCGCCGCCGCCCTGGCGCGACTGTCGTACCGGCGAGCCCGGGAGCTGGCCCGCAGCCGCAACATCTCCCGGGGCGAGCTCGATGCCGCCGCCGCCAACCTGCAGCAGGCCAACGCCCGGCTCGCGCTGAGCGAGGCCCTGATCGACAGGAAAACCCTGCGCGCGCCCTTCGACGGACGGCTCGGTATCCGCCGTATCAGCATCGGCCAGTTTCTCGACAAAGGCAGCCCGGTGGTGTCGCTGCAGTCCCTCGACCCCGTCTATGTCGAATTTTCCCTGCCCCAGCAGCGGTTGTCCGTGTTGGCGACGGCGCTGCCGGTGCTGGTGTCGTCCGACGCTTACCCAGGCCGGTCGTTCGCGGGGCGGGTGTCTGCCTTCAACCCGGATGTGGACGCCCAGACCCGCAGCGTGCGGGTGCAGGCGACCCTGGCCAACCCCGGCGGCCAGCTGCGCCCGGGCATGTTCGTCTCGGTGGAGATGGTGCTCGAACGCACCGAGCGGGTACTGTTGATCCCGGCCACCGCGGTGCAGTACGGCCCCTACGGCGAGGCGGTGTTCGTGCTTGAAGAAGAAGCCGGCGAGGAGGATGACGAGCCGTCGCTGCGGGTCCGGCAACAGCCGGTGCGACTCGGCGAGCACCGGGGCGACTTCGTGGTGGTGACCGAGGGCCTGGCGGCGGGGGAACGGGTGGTATCGACCGGGGTGTTCAAGCTGCGTACCGGCATGGCGGTGGTGGTCGACAACCGGCTGGCCCCCGAGTTCCGGCTCGATCCCGACCCCGGCAACAGCTGAGCGCGCCGCCATGAAGTCCTTCACCGATCTGTTCATCCATCGTCCGGTGTTGGCACTGGTGGTCAGCATCGTGATCATCATCGCCGGGCTGCAGGCCTGGTGGTCGCTCAGCGTGCGCCAGTATCCCCAGAGCGAGAACGCCTCCGTTATCGTCGCCACCCCCTATGTGGGTGCCAGCGCCGAGGTGGTGCGCGGCTTCGTCACCACCGCCATCGAAGGGGCCATCGCCTCCGCCGATGGCATCGACTACGTGGAGTCGAAGAGCCTGCTCGGGCTGTCGCTGGTCACCGCCCGGCTCAAGCTCAACTACGAGCCGACCCGGGCGCTGGCGGACATCACCGCCAAGGTCAACCAGGTACGCAACGAGCTGCCGGCGGAGGCGGAGCTGCCTTCCATCAGCGTGCAGTCGGCGGACTCGGAGTTCGCCGCCGCCTACCTGAGCTTTTCCTCGTCCAGCCTGTCCCAGAGCGACATCACCGACTACCTGGTGCGGGTGGTGCAGCCCCGGCTGGCGGCCTTGGCGGGGGTGCAGCGGGCCGAGATCTTCGGCGCCCGCACCTTCGCCATGCGGGTCTGGCTCAAGCCGGAGCGGATGGCGGCGCTCAACGTCAGCCCGGCCCAGGTGCGCGCCGCCCTGGCGGCCAACAACTTCATCTCGGCGGTGGGCAGCACCAAGGGCGCCTATGTGCAGGTCTACCTCACCGCCAACACCGATCTGCACCGGGTGGAGGAGTTCCGCCAGCTGGTGATCCGCCGGGAGAACGACACCATAGTGCGGCTGCGGGATCTGGCCGAGGTGGAGCTGGGCGCCGAGGACTACGACACCGAGGTCAGCTTCAACGGCGAGACGGCGGTGTTCATGGGCATCTTTCCCCTGCCCAATACCAACACCATCGAGGTGATCCAGGGGGTACGGGTCGATCTGGCGGCGCTTGAGCCGGACCTGCCGGCGGGGCTGGAGGCGCGGCTGGCCTACGATGCCTCGGAATACATCAGCAGTGCCATCCGTGAGGTGGTGAGCACCCTGACCGACACCCTCACCATAGTGGTGATCGTCATCTTCCTGTTCCTGGGCTCGGTGCGCTCGGTGCTGGTGCCGGTGGTGGCCATTCCGGTGTCGCTGATCGGCGCCATTTTCCTGATGCAGGCGTTCGGCTTCACCCTCAACCTGCTCACCCTACTGGCCATCGTGCTGTCGGTGGGCCTGGTGGTGGACGACGCCATCGTGGTGGTGGAGAACGTCGAACGCCACCTGCGCGAGGGGCGCACCCCGCAGGAAGCGGCCCTGGTGGGAGCGCGGGAGCTGATTGGTCCTATTATCGCCATGACCATCACCCTGGCGGCGGTCTACACCCCCATCGGCCTGCAGGGGGGGCTGACCGGCGCCCTGTTCCGCGAGTTTGCGCTCACCCTGGCCGGCGCCGTCGCCATTTCCGGCATCGTCGCCCTGACCCTGTCGCCGATGATGAGCGCCCGGCTGCTGCGCAGCGCCGAGCGGGAAGAGCGCGGCTTCACCGGCTGGGTCAACCACCGTTTTGACCGGCTGCGCCGGCGCTACGGCCGGGGGCTCGGCCGGCTGCTGGACCGGCGGCCGGCGGTGTATGCCCTGTGGGCGCTGCTCAGCCTGGCGGTGGTGCCCATGTACCTGTTTTCGCCCAAGGAGCTGGCGCCGCTCGAGGATCAGGGCTTCATGTTCGCCATCATCAACAACGCCGCCAACGCCTCGGCGGATCAGAAAACCCATTTCGGCCGGGCGGCGGAGCAGGTGTTCCTGAACGCGCCGGAGCGGGAACTGACCTTCCAGATCCTGCTGTCGCCCTCGGATCCCTTCGCCGCCGCCCTGGGTGTGGGCGGCTTCGGCGGCATGGTGGTCAGGCCCTGGGAGCAGCGGAAGCGGGCCATCTCCGACATCGTGCCCGAGATGCAGGCCGGGCTCTCGGCCATTCCCGGCCTGCAGATCTTCGCCAGCCAGCCGCCGGCCCTGCCCGGGGGCAGCAACTTCCCGGTGGAGTTCATCATCGCCTCCACCGCCGAGCCGGGGCAGATGCTGGCCTATGCCGAGCGGCTGCAGCAGGCGGCGATGGCGAGCGGCCTGTTCTACTTTCCGCCCGAGATCGATCTCAAGATTGACCAGCCGCAGGCGGAAATCGTGCTCGATCACCAGAAGCTGGCGGCCCTGGGGCTGACCCACCAGCAGGTGGGCGCCGATCTGGGGGCCGCCCTGGGGGGCAACTACGTCAACCGTTTCAACATCCAGGGCCGGGCCTACAAGGTGATCCCCCAGCTGGTGCGGGCCGAGCGGCTCAACCCGGAGCAGTTGCAGGATATTTACCTCGGCGCGCCGGACGGCGCCCTGGTACCGCTCAGCGCCATCGCCACCCTGCGCCACGACACGGTGCCGCGCTCCCTCAACCGTTTCCAGCAGCTCAACGCCATCAAGCTGTCGGGCCTGACCGCCCGGCTGGACGAGGGCCTGCGGGTGCTGGAGCAGGCGGCGCGGGACATACTGCCGGCGGACTACAGCGTCAACTACACCGGCGAGTCGCGCCAGCTGCGCACCGAGGGCGGCAAGTTCCTGCCCGCCCTGGGGCTGGCCATCCTGATGATCTTCCTGGTGCTGGCGGTGCAGTTCAATTCCTTCCGCGATCCCCTGGTCATCCTGCTGGGCTCGGTGCCCCTGGCCATGTTCGGCGCCCTGATCTTCACCCTGCTGAAGATGCCCAACCCGGACCTGCCCTACTGGACCGATGGCTGGACCACCACCATGAACATCTACGCCCAGGTGGGGCTGGTGACCCTGGTGGGGCTTATCGCCAAGAACGGCATCCTGATCGTGGAGTTCGCCAACAAGCTGCAGGAGCGGGGGCACGCCAAGCGGGCGGCTATCGAGGAGGCGGCCATGACCCGGCTGCGCCCGGTGCTGATGACCTCGGTGGCCACGGTGGCGGGGCACTTCCCGCTGATCCTGGTGGACGGCCCGGGGGCGGCGGCGCGCAACGCCATCGGCCTGGTGCTGGTGGGCGGCATGACCATCGGCACCCTCTTCACCCTGTTCGTGGTGCCCTCGCTCTATATGCTGCTGGCCCGCCAGCACGGTGGCGAGCCCCGCTAGGGTCGAATTTACGCGACCAGGTTTGGTGGTCGATTGAAATCGACCCTTACGGCAAGATCGGTGGAACCCGGTATCGCCCGTGGGACTTGTAGATCGACTTCAGTCGACCAAACTACGGCACTGTTGATGGGAGGTCCACTGAAGTGGACCCGGTAAACCAGGTGCCCTCCTATACTGAAGGGACCTATCCTCAACCGGACCCCGGGAGGCCCCATGACCCAGCCACTCCGTTTCAGCGGCGGGCGCAATATTGCACTCAAGGTACCGCCCCACCAGTTCGAGGCCACGGTGGCGTTTTACCGCGACGTGCTGGCGCTGCGCCAGGTCGACAAACAGCTGCCGTCGGTGGCCTTCGAGTTCGGTGCCTGCCAGCTGTGGATCGACAAGGTGCCCGGGCTCAGCCAGGCCGAAACCTGGCTGGAGGTGGTGACCAACGATCTCGAGGCCGCCGCCGGGCACATGCAGGCCGCCGGCATGGCGCGCCGGGACGAGATAGAGCCGCTGCCGGAAGGCTTTGCGGCGTTCTGGATCTCGAATCCGGCGCAGATTATCCATCTGATCTGTCAGGACGAAGCAACGGTGGGCTGATGCCCGCCCTGCTAAAGAGGTGGTTATGCCCCAAGCCATTTACGTCAACCTGCCGGTGGCGGATCTGTCCCGCACCATGCGCTTCTTCGAGGCGTTGGGTTTTGCGTTCAATCCCCGCTTCACCAACGAGCAGGCCGCCGCCCTGGTGATTTCCGACACCATCTTCGCCATGCTGCACACCCCGGACAGCTTCCGGCGCTTTACCCGCAAGCCGATCGCCGACGCCGCCAGCACCACCGAGGTGCTGCTGGCGCTGCAGCTGGAAAGCCGCGCCCGGGTCGACGAGCTGATGGCCAAGGTGCTGGCCGCCGGCGGCCGGGAAGCGCGGGAGCCGGAAGAGTACGACTTTATGTACGGCCGCGCCTTCGAAGACCCGGACGGCCATATCTGGGAGCTGTTCTGGATGGACGCCGCCGAAGAGGCAGAGTCGCCCTGAGGCGGTGCCTTGCCGGTGAAAAGGTCCGTTGAAACGGACCTACGACACCCCCGCCGTCTCCCGTAGGGTCGAATTTATTCGACCGAACCCGGCGCCGGAACTGTCCTTGGAGCGCGGGCGGCCCGCCCGCATGAGCCCGGCGCCGGCGGTGGGGGGGCCACTGAAGTGGACCCTGCGGCAGATCCGCCGCCTTCGCGCCGCCCTTTCCCGTTGTGCCCGGCCTTGCTACCATCCCGGCCTTGTCTCCCGCTTTTTTCCGTTTGCCGTTCGGGCTGCCCGGTGCGTCCTTCAGGCGCTATCATGGGCCCCGGACGGAACGGTATAAGGAACCCAGATGCAGCATGACGAGGGCTTGACGCCGGGGCTGATGGTGGTGCACGGCAACCACCTGGAGGAATTGCGCGAGCTGGCGGTGGCCTGGATGCGGCGCTATCCGCTGGCCCCGCTCGAAAACGAGGTGATCCTGGTGCAGAGCAACGGCATCGCCCAGTGGCTCAAGCTGGCCCTGGCCGAGCACCGCAGCGGCGGCATCGCCGCGGCGGTGCAGGTGGAGCTGCCTGCGCGCTTCTTGTGGCAGACTTACCGCGCCGTGCTCGGCAGCCACAGCATTCCGCTGCAGTCGCCGCTCGACAAGGCGCCGCTCACCTGGCGGCTGATGCGGCTGCTGCCCGATCTGCTGGCGGACCCGGTGTTCGCCCCGCTGCACCGCTTCCTGCGGGACGACGCGGACGCGCGCAAGCGCTACCAGCTGGCCGAGCGGCTGGCGGATCTGTTCGACCAGTACCAGGTGTACCGGGCCGACTGGCTGGCGGCCTGGGCCGAAGGGCGGGATGAGATCATCAATATGCGCCAGGGCGCCCAGCCCCTGGACGAGGCCGTGCGCTGGCAACCGGCCCTGTGGCGCGCCCTGCTGGCCGACGTGGGCCGGGATGAACTGGCCGGCAGCCGGGCCGGGGTGCATCCGCGCTTCGTGGCCGAGCTGCGCGAACGGGACTGTGCCCCCGCCGGGTTGCCGCGGCGGGTGATGGTGTTCGGCATCTCCTCGCTGCCGGCCCAGACCCTGGAAGCCCTGGCGGCCCTGGCGCGGTTCAGCCAGGTGCTGCTGTGCGTGCACAACCCCTGCCAGCACCACTGGGGCGACATAGTGCCGGATCAGGACCTGCTCAGGCACCAGTATCGCCGCCACCGGCGCAAGCCCGGCCAGCCTCCGGCGCTGAGCGACGACGATCTGCACCAGCACGCCCATCCGCTGCTGGCGGCCTGGGGCAAGCAGGGGCGGGACTACATCAACCTGCTCGACAGCTACGACGATCCCGACCACTACCGGGCCCGTTTCGACGCCATCGGCAGCCGCATCGATCTGTTCGGCGAGGGGCAGACCCATCACCTGCTCGGCCAGTTGCAGGACGACATCCTCAACCTGCGCCCGCTGGCGGAAACCCGTGCCCAGTGGCCGCCGCTGGCCGAAGCCGCCGCCTCCATCCGTTTCCATCTGGCCCACAGCGCCCAGCGCGAGGTGGAGATACTGCACGATCAACTGCTGGCGCATTTTGCCGCCGACGACAGCCTCAAGCCCCGGGAAATCATCGTGATGGTGCCGGACGTCAACGCCTACGCGCCCCATATCGAGGCGGTGTTCGGCCAGTACGGCCGGGACGATCCCCGCTACATTCCCTTTACCCTGGCGGATCAGGGCAGCCGCGGCACCGAGCCGCTGCTGATCGCCCTCGAACACCTGCTGCGGCTGCCGGAAAACCGGCTCACGGTGAGCGAGGTGCTGGATCTGCTGGATGTGCCGGCCCTGCGCGATGTGTTCGGCATCGAGGAGCAGGACTTGCCCACCCTGCACCGCTGGATCGAGGGTGCGGGCATCCGCTGGGGGCTGGACGCCCGCCGCCGGGCCGAGCTGGGCCTGCCCGCGGAGTTGGAGCAGAACACCTGGCGCTTCGGCCTGCGCCGCATGCTGCTCGGCTATGCGGTGGGGGCGGGGGAGGCCTGCCAGGGCATCGAGCCCTACGATGAAATCGGCGGCCTGGACGCGGCGCTGATCGGCCCCCTGGTGCGGCTGCTGGATGCCCTGGACCGGTTGCACGGGCAACTGGCGCGGCCGCTGCCGGTCGCCGATTGGGGCGCGGTGCTGCACGGCCTGCTGAGTGATTTCTTCCTGCCCCGCCAGGAGCGGGACCAGGCATTGCTGGCGGGGCTGACCGAGGCGCTGGATCAGTGGCAGGAGCTGTGCGCCGGGGTGGCGCTGACCGAGCCGCTGCCGCTCAACGTGGTGCGTGAGGCCTGGCTGGGGGCCCTGGACCAGGGCCGGCTCAGCCAGCGTTTCCTGGCCGGGGCGGTCAACTTCTGTACCCTGATGCCGATGCGCGCCATTCCCTTTCGCATGGTGTGCCTGCTCGGCATGAACGACGGCGACTACCCGCGCAGCCAGACCCCGCTCGACTTCGACCTGATGGCCGGGGACTACCGCCCCGGCGATCGCTCCCGGCGGGAAGACGACCGCTACCTGCTGCTGGAGGCGCTGCTGGCCGCCCGCGAGCAGCTCTACATCAGCTGGGTGGGGCGCAGTATCCGCGACAACAGCGAGCGGCCGGCCTCGGTACTGGTGGGCCAGCTGCGCGATCACCTGACCAACGGCTGGGCCATGGCCGACGACCGCCCCCTGCTGGCGGCGCTGACCACCGAGCACCCGCTGCAGCCGTTCAGCCGGGACTATTTCGGCACCGGCCCCCTGTTCAGCTATGCCCGGGAATGGGCCGAGCTGCACCGCCCCCGGGCCCCGGGCGAGGCCCAGGCCCTGCCGCCGCCGGTGATCGAGGAGACCCAGCCGCTGGAGCGGTTGCAGCACTTCCTGCGCGATCCGGTGGGCCATTTCTTCACCCAGCGGCTCAAGGTATACCTCGACGAGGAAGCCCCGGCCCAGCTGGATGAAGAGCCGTTCCGGCTGGACGGCCTGCAGCAGTACCAGCTGAAACAGCACCTGCTGGAACAGGCCAGCCTGGCGGCGGAGCCCCTGCCGGCCCTGGCGCAGGCCGCCCGCCGGCTGCAGGGCAACGGGGTGCTGCCCCTGGCCGGCTTCGGCGAGCGCCTGGGCCAGCAGCTGCTCGCGCCCCTGCCCGAACAGCTGCAGCGGTTCCAGGACCTGTGCCGGCGCTGGCCCGAGCGGCTGGACTCGCCGCTGCCGGTGCAACTGGCCCACGCCGGGATCGAGCTGGAGGGCTGGCTCGGCGGCCTGTACCGGGCCGGCGAGCGGCTGGCGCGCATCGAGCTGCAACCGGGCACCCTGCTGCGTAAAACCGAGCCCAAGTGGCACCGGATATTGCGCCCCTTCGTGGCCCAGGTGGCGGCGGCCGCCGCCGGCATCGAGCTGACCACCTTGCTGGTGGGGGAGGACGAAACCCTGCATTTCGCCCCCCTGGCGCGGGACGAGGCCGAGGCCATCATGCGGGGCTGGCTGGAGGCCTGGCGCGCCGGGCAGGCGGCGCCGCTGCCGGTGGCACTCAACACCGCCATGGCCTGGCTGGGCCAGCAGGACGAGGCCAAAGCCGAGGCCGCCGCCCGCCTGGCCTATGAAGGCGACGGCTACCACGGCCCGGGCGAATGTGGCCAGCATGCCGCCCTGGCGCGGCAGTTTCCCGACTTTGCCGCGCTTGGCGCCGACGGCGGCTTTGCCGCCTGGAGCCGGATGCTGTACCAACCCTTGCTGGACCACCAACCCGAACCGCTGGAGGCCGACGCATGAGCCCCTTACCCACCCGCCCGCTGGCGCTGCGCTTCGTGCTGCACGGCAGCCGCCTGATCGAGGCCAGCGCCGGCACCGGCAAAACCTTTACCATTTCCGCCCTCTATCTGCGGCTGGTGCTGGGCCACGGCGGCGACGCCGGCTTCGCCCGCGAGCTGCTGCCACCGGAGATCCTGGTGGTGACCTTTACCGACGCCGCCACCCGCGAGCTGCGCGATCGCATCCGCGCCCGGCTGGTGGAGGCGGCGGCGGTGTTCCGCGCGGAGCTGGCCGGCGATCCGCTGCTGCGGACGCTGCGCGACGACGTCTCCCCCGAGCGCTGGCCGGCCTGCGCCCGCCGGCTCGATATCGCCGCCCAGTGGATGGACGAGGCGGCGGTGTCCACCATCCACGGCTGGTGCCAGCGCATGCTGCGTGAGCACGCCTTCGACAGCGGCAGCCTCTTTACCCAGACCCTGGAAACCGATCACGGCGAACTGCTGGCCGAGGTGGTGCGCGACTACTGGCGGCGCCAGTGCTACCCGCTGGCGGGCGAGGCGCTCGACTGGGTGATGGCGCACTGGCAGGCGCCGGATGTGCTGCTGGGCGAGGTCCGTCCGCTGCTGGGCGAGCAGGATGCCGTCGGCGGCGAGCTGGACCAACTGCTGGCGCGATCGCTCAGGGAGCAGGCCGAGGCGCTGGCGGCGCTCAAGGCGCCCTGGAGCCTCTGGCTGGAAGAAATTGATGGCATATTGCAACCGGCGATAGCGGCAAAACAGGTACACGGCAAATGGTTGCAGGCCAAGCGGACCGACGGTTGGCTGGCCGCCATACGCGATTGGCTCGAGAGTGACGAGGTTGGGCTTTCGCTCAGCGAGGCGGCTATTTATCGTCTGACGCCCGAAGGAATAGCGGAAGCCTGGAAAGTCGGGGAGGCACCGTCACACCCCGCCTTTACCGCCATGCAGACGCTGCCCGGGGAGCTTGCTGCCCTTGCCGCGCCTCTCGAGGCACCCCGCCGGCACGCCGCCGCCTGGATCCGCCGCCGCTTCGACGAGGAAAAGCGCCGCCGGGCCGAAATGGGCTTCGACGACATGTTGTCCCGGCTGGACGAGGCGCTGCAGGGGGAGAACGGCGATCGCCTGGCCGAGGTGATCCGCCGCCAGTTTCCGGTGGCCCTGATCGACGAATTCCAGGACACGGATCCGCTGCAGTACCGCATTTTCGACCGCATCTACCGGCTGGAGGAAAACGACCCCGCGTGCGGCCTGTTCCTGATCGGCGACCCCAAGCAGGCGATCTACGCCTTTCGCGGCGCCGATATCCATACCTACCTGGCGGCGCGCCGGGCCACCGACGGCCGCCACGACAGCCTGGACACCAACTTCCGCTCCGCCGCCGCCATGGTCGACGCGATCAACCGGGTGTTCGAGCTGGCGGAGCGACGGGAGCGGGGGCAGGGCGCCTTCCTGTTCCGTACCGCCGGCGACAACCCGCTGCCCTTCCTGCCGGTGCGGGCCCAGGGCCGCCAGGAGTGCTGGCAGCTCGACGGCGAGCCCGGGCCGGCGCTGACCTGCTGGCAACTGGAGCAGGACGAGCCGCTGTCGGGCACCGCCTACCGTGGCGAGATGGCGGCCCGGGCGGCGAGCGAGATTACCCGCCTGCTGAGCCTGGGCCGGGAGGGACGCGCCGGTTTTGCCGGGGAGGAGGTCTTCACCCCGCTGCGGCCGAGCGACATCGCCGTGCTGGTGCGGGATTTCAAGGAAGCCGAGGCCATTCGCGGCGAGCTGGCCACCCGGGGCGTGCGCAGCGTCTACCTGTCCGACAAGGATTCCATCTTCGACAGCCGGGAGGCGCGGGATCTGCTGCTGTGGCTGCGCGCCTGCGCCGAGCCGGAGCAGGATCGCCGGTTGCGGGCGGCCCTGGCCAGCCGCAGCCTGGGCCTGGAATTGCACGAGCTGGAGCAGCTCAACCAGGATGAACGCCACTGGGAACGACGGGTGATGCAGTTTCGCGGCTACCGGCAGCGCTGGCAGCGCCAGGGCGTGCTGCCCATGGTGCACCAGCTGCTGCACGACTTCGCCCTGCCGGGGCGGCTGATGCTCCGGGCCGACGGTGAGCGGGCCCTGACCAACCTGCTGCACCTGGCCGAGCTGATGCAGCAGGCCGCCGCCGGCCTGGACGGCGAGCAGGCGCTGATCCGCCACCTGGCGGAGCTTGTCGGCGGCCAGGGCCAGGCGGCGGACGAGCAGGTGCTGCGGCTGGAGAGCGACGCCGCCCTGGTGCGGGTGGTGACCATCCACAAGTCCAAGGGGCTGGAATACCCGCTGGTGTTCCTGCCCTTTATCTGTTCCTTCCGCGAGGCCGGCAAGGGGCGGCCGGTGCAGCTGCACGACGGCACCCGCCGCCGCCTGGTGCTGACCCCGGACGAGGACGAACTGGCCCTGGCCGACCGCGAACGGCTGGGGGAGGATCTGCGGCTGCTGTACGTGGCGCTGACCCGTGCCCGCCACGCCTGCTGGTTGGGGCTGGCCGACCTCAAGGTGGGCAACGCCAGGGCCTCGCGGCTGCACCGGTCGGCGCTCGGCTATCTGCTCGGGGGCGGGGCCGAGCTGCCCGCCAGCGCCGCCCTGGGCGACTGGCTGCGCCCGCTGGCGACGGCAGGCGATACGGTGGTGGTGCCGGCCCCGGCGAGCAGCGGACAGATGCTGCCGGCCGCGACCGGCGCGGCACAGGAACTGTGCTGGCGCACGCCCGGGCGCGCCGCCGCCGAGCACTGGTGGATTGCCTCCTACAGTGCCCTGCGCACCGGCGAACAGGGCGGGGCGGTACCGGCCCGGCGCTTCGAGGACGCGGCGCCGGAAAGCCCGGCGGCGGCCAAGGTGACGGACGACGAACGGGAGGCGGTGTTCGTGCCGCTGCGCCCGGGTGAAACGCCGACCCTGCACCGCTTTCCGCGCGGGCCCAACCCGGGCACCTTCCTGCACGGCCTGCTGGAGCTGGCCGGGCGCGAGGGCTTTTCCGGCGATCCGGCCGGGCTGCGCGAGCAGCTTGCCCGGCGCTGCCAGCTGCGCGGCCTCACCGAGTGGATAACCCCCCTCGGCGACTGGCTGCAGCGCCTGCTGCAGGCGCCCCTGACCGAGGACGGCGCCACCCTGGCCGGGCTGTCGGCCTGGCAGCCGGAGCTGGAGTTCTGGCTGGAGGTCAGCCGGGTGGACGTGCGCCGCATCGACGAGCTGGCGCAGGCGGCGGTGCTGCCCGGCCAGCCCCGGCCGGCGCTGTTGCCGGACCGGCTCAACGGCATGCTCAAGGGCTTTATCGACCTGGTGTTCGAACACGACGGCCGCTATTTCGTGGTGGACTACAAGTCCAACTGGCTGGGCGCCGGGGAAGACGCCTACACCCCGGAGGCGATGCAGGCCCAGGTGCTGAAACACCGCTACGATCTGCAGTACCTGCTCTACCTGCTGGCGTTGCACCGCCAGCTCCGGCTGCGCCTGCCTGACTACGACTACGACCGCCACCTGGGCGGCGCCCTCTACCTGTTCGTGCGCAGCCCCGGTGCCGTTTATCGCCACAAGCCGCCGCGCGAACTGATCGAATCCCTCGACGCCCTGTTCCGGGGCGAAGACCCGCAGGAGACCGCCGCATGACCCCGTCCGAGATGATCACCGAGCCGGCCCTGCAGCGGCGGGACGACATGCTGGCCCTGCTCGATGCCTGGGTGGCGCGGGGCTGGCTGCGGGCCCTGGACCGGGCCCTGGCCGGCTTTTTCCTCGAGCTGGATCCGGATGCCTCGCCCCTGCTGCTGCTGGCGGCGGCCCTGGCCAGCCACCAGCTCGGCCACGGTCACGTCTGCCTGGATCTGGCCGCCACCCTCGACAATCCCGACTTCGCCCTGTCGCTACCGCCGGAAGGGGAAGCGGCGGACGCCGGCCGGCTGCCCTCCCAGTTGCTGGCCGGGGTGAGCCTGGCCGCCTGGCAGGCGGCACTGGCCCCCAGCTCCCTGGTGGCCGACGCCCGGGGCGACGCCGCGACGCCGCTGGTACTCGACGGCGAGCGGCTCTACCTGCGCCGCTACTGGCGTTACGAACAGTCGGTGGCCTCGGCCCTGGCGGCGCGGCTGCGCCGGGAGCCGCCGTTGCCGGAGGCGCTGGCAGAGCGGCTGGACCGGCTCTTTCCCGAGCCGCTGGTGGTGGCGGGGGAACGGCTGGCCGACTGGCAGAAGCTGGCCTGCGCCCTGGCGGTGAGGGGCAATTTCGCGCTGATCACCGGCGGCCCCGGCACCGGCAAGACCACGACCGTGGTGCGGCTGCTGGCCCTGTTGCAGGAGTCGGCCGGCGAGCGGCCGCTGCGCATCCGGCTGGCGGCCCCCACCGGCAAGGCGGCGGCCCGGCTGACCGAGTCCATCGGCGGCCAGGTGGCGTCGCTGCCGGTGAGCGAGGCGGTGCGCGCCCAGATCCCGAGCGAGGTGACCACCCTGCACCGGCTGCTCGGCAGCCTGCCGGCCAGCCGCCATTTCCGCCACCACGCCGGCAACCCGCTGCCGCTGGACGTGCTGGTGGTGGACGAGGCCTCGATGATCGATCTGGAGATGATGGCCTGCCTGCTGGCGGCGCTGCCGCCCCATGCCCGCCTGATCCTGCTGGGCGACAAGGACCAGCTCGCCTCGGTGGAGGCCGGCGCCCTGCTCGGCGACCTGTGCCGGGACGCGGAGCGCGGTCGCTACGATCCGGCGCTGGTCGACTGGCTGGAGCAGGTCAGCGGCGAGTCCGTGCGCGATCCGGCGCTGGTGCCGGGCCACGCCGACCGGCAGCCGCTGGCCCAGCGTACCCTGATGCTGCGTTATTCCCGCCGCTTCGGCGCCGGCTCCGGCATCGGCCGCCTGGCCCGGGCGGTGAACGAGCAGGACGCGGCGACGGCCCGGGCCATACTGGCCGAGGCCGGTGAGGATCTGCACCTGCGGCGGCTGCGCGGCGAGCAGGACCCGGGATTGGACCGCCTGTTGCAGCGTGGCTGGGGCGATGCCCGGGGCTACGGCCATTACCTGGGGGTGATGACGGAGGCGCGCCCGGGCACCGACTGCCCGCCGGAGGATCCGGCCTGGGAGCGCTGGGCCGCCGCGGTGCTCGCCGCCTTCGACCAGTTCCGCCTGCTGTGCGCGGTGCGCAAGGGCCCCTGGGGGGTGGAAGGGCTCAACCTGCGCATTGCGGCGCTGTTGCACCGGCAGGGCCTGCTGGAAGGGGAGCAGGGCTGGTACGAGGGGAGGCCGGTGCTGGTGACCCGCAACGACTACAGCCTGGGGCTGATGAACGGCGATATCGGCATCGCCCTGCGCCTGCCCGACGAGCCCGGCCGCCCGGTGCTGCGGGTGGCCTTTCCCCGCAACGACGGCTCCGGCGGCCTGAAGTTCATCCTGCCCAGCCGGCTGGGCGCGGTGGAGACGGTGTTCGCCATGACGGTGCACAAGTCCCAAGGCTCTGAGTTCGCTCACACCGCCCTGATCCTGCCGGAAACCCTCAACCCGGTGCTGACCAAGGAGCTGCTCTACACCGGCATCACCCGGGCCCGCCACTGGTTCAGCCTGCTGGAAAGCCGGCCTTCGGTATTCGACGAGGCGGTGAAACGCCGGGTGGAGCGGCGCAGCGGCCTGCTGGCCGGCCTGCAGGGCGAGGCGTGAGAGCAACAGTGGTCGATGGGCGGGATGCGGATGGTCGAATTAATTCGACCCACAAATGAACGCCGGGCTGGCCGTAGGTCCATTTCAATGGACCACCCGGCCACGGCGCCGTGGTCGGTCGAATAAATTCGACCCTACAAATGGACGCCGGGTTGGCCGTAGGGTCCATTTCAATGGACCTCCCGGCCACGGTGCCGGGGTTTGGTCGAATAAATTCGACCCTACAAATGGACGCCGGGTTGGCCGTAGGTCCATTTCAATGGACCACCCGGCCACGGTGCCGGGGTTTGGTCGAATAAATTCGACCCTACAAATGGACGCCGGGTTGGCCGTAGGGCCCATTTCAATGGACCTCCCGGCCACGGTGCCGGGGTTTGGTCGAATAAATTCGACCCTACGGGACAGCTGTCGCCCCCACGAAAGCGGGGGCCATAAGGGCGCAATGGGTATGGAGCCTGTTCTCCGGGGAGCTGGCCAGAATAAAAAGGAAGGAGTGAGATGCAACTGCAACCGGCAACGTTGATGGTGCGGCCCCATGGCGACGGTTAAACGACCGGCCCCGGCTTCGCTGGCGGATCCCTTCTACTACCTGGCCAATGCCCGCACCCTGGTGGACTGGGTGCGGGATCACCACGGCGATCTGCTGCTGGACGGGGAAAAGGCGCAGCTGGGCGCCTGGCTCGGCGCCGGACACGAAGCCCGGGCGCTGCTGGTGCGCATGGTGATGCGCCAGGGCGAGCATTTTCGCCTGAGCCGGCTGCGCTACCGGGAGATTGGGGATCCGGCCCCGGTCGCAGATGAACTGCTGGCGCTGGGGCTGGTGCAGAGCCGGACGCCGATCCCGGTGCAAGAGCTGGCCGACCTGCTCACCCTGATCGAGCTGAACCGCTGTTTTGCCGGTGCCTTCGCCGAGGCCGGGCTGGCCCGCGCCGCCAAGGGCATAAAGCGGGACTGGCTGCGGGCCCGGCCCGAGTACGCCACGCCTCGGCCCTTTGACGACTGGTGGCCCGTCAGCCAAGATCGCCTGCTGAGCCTTGCCTGCATGCCCCTGTTCGAACGGCTGCGACTGATGTTCTTCGGCAACCTGCATCAGGACGGGTCCGAATTCGTGCTCACCGAGCTGGGCAACCAACGCTACGAAACCGTGGCCTTCACGCCCGAGTCCCGTGCCTTCCATCACCGCGCCGAGGTGGATCATTACCTGGCCCTGCACCATCTGCGCCGGCGACTGGAACAGGGCGAAGCGCCGGCCAGCTTACTGGAAGCCTTGCCGGCCCCGCTCGATAACGACTGGCTGGCGGCGCGTCGGGCCAAACTGATGTACCAGCTGGCCCGGGCGGCGGAAAAGGCCGGCGACGACGACACCGCCCTCCGGGCCTACCGCCACAGCGATGATCACGAGGCCCGGGTGCGCCAGGCCCGGCTGCTCGAACGCCGGGGCGACCATGGCGGTGCCTTTGCCCTGGCCCAGGCGGGGCTGGCGCAGCCCCGGGACGAGGCCGAGCTGCAAGGCCTGCAGCGGTTGTATCGCCGGCTTTACAAAAAGATGGGTGCCCCGGCGCCGACGCCCGTCACCGAGGCTGACATCCTTACCCGTACCCTGACGCTGCCGCCATCAAAAGAGCGGGTCGAACGGTTGGCGGCCGGGGCCCTGGCCGGGCCGGTGTATTACGTGGAGAACCACCTGTTCAACGGCCTGCTGGCGCTGCTGTGCTGGGAAGCCCTGTACGCGCCCCTGCCCGGGGCCTTCTTCCATCCCTTCCACGCCGGGCCGGCGGACCTGTACCGGCCCGGCTTCGCCGAGCGGCGCAGTGAACTGCTCGCCGCCTGCCTGGCCCGGCTGGAGGATGGCAGTTACCGGGCCGCCATCATGGCGCGCTACCGGCAGAAGCAGGGCATCAGTTGCCCGCTGCTGGCCTGGCCGGCGCTGTCCGAGCCCCTGCTGGAGCGGGCACTGAGTTGCATACCGCCGGCGCATCTCAGCGCCGTCTTTACCCGCCTGCTGTCGGATCTGCGCGGCCACGGCAGCGGCCTGCCGGATCTGATCCGCTTCCTGCCGGGCGGGGGCTATGAGCTGATCGAGGTCAAGGGCCCGGGGGATCGGCTGCAGGACAACCAGCGCCGCTGGCTGGCGTTTTTCCACCAACAGGGCATTGCCGCCTCGGTCTGCCAGGTGCGCTGGTTGCCTTAGCCAGCGCCCCTTTCACCTATGCTGAAAGCAGTCATTACCAGTAGGCGGCATGAACAGGATGGAACAACTGGCGCGGCTTAACGCCGGAATGGAGGACGACGGCCCGGGCTTCCCAGGCCGAACTCAGGGCGGCCCGTGAGGGCGGTGATCCCTGACCCATCAAAAATACGAAAAGTGTATTTTTCCTGCATCCGTTTGTTCTCCTGGCGGGTAGTACAAGGGTGGCACCTGTTGCCGCGCTCGATATTACCGTCATAAGGAGACATGACATGCAAAAGCTTCATCTCAAGATGATCCCGGTGTTGGCCCCGGCCCTGCTGCTCGGCCTCGCCTCCGCCGCCCAGGCCGTGGTGCCCGACAACATCCAGGTGCCGGACGGCAACAAGGTCGCCTGGGAAACCGTGGGCGTGGGGCAGATCACCTACGAATGCCGCGAAAAGCCGGATGCGCCGGGAGAGCTCGGCTGGGTGTTCATGGGTCCTGACGCCAGGTTGAATGATCGCGGCGGCAAGCAGGTGGGCCGCTATTTCGGGCCACCGGCCACCTGGGAGGCGATGGACGGCTCCAGCGTCACCGGCACCCAGCTGGCCACGGCACCGGCCGGAGAAGGCAATATTCCCTACCAGCTGGTACAGGCCAACCCCGCCATGGGGGAAGGGGCCATGACCGGCATCACCTATATCCAGCGGCTGGACACCAGGGGCGGGGTGGCGCCGGCCATGGCCTGCGGCGAGGCCAACCAGGGCGAGCGGCAGGTGGTGCAGTACCAGGCCGATTATATTTTCTGGAAGGCCGGCTGACGCGAAGAGCGCCATCCACCGGGGTATGGTCTAATCTTGAGACTGAGATAAACAGGTTCCGGTTGGCTACCTATTGGATGGCGTTTCGCTTATGACAGAACCCGGTCAGCATTTTGACTACCAGGCCGCGTTGGCGGCCTGTGCCCGCAATGATCGCCATGGCCTTCACGCCTTGTATGAGCAGGAGGGAGGCCGATTGCTGGGGGTGGTGGTGCGCATCGTGCGCGACCATGCCCTGGCGGAAGACATAGTGCACGACGCCCTGATCAACATCTGGCTGCGTGCCGACAGTTTCGACCCGGCCCGGGGCTCCGCCCGGGGCTGGATTTACAGCGTGGCCCGCCACCTGGCGCTGAATGCGGTGCGCAACCGGGGGCGGGAGCTTGGGCTGGATCAGCACGGCGCCGCGGCCCTGGATGCCCTCCAGTCCTATGAACACTGGCAGCAGAGCCGGGACGGGGGATCCTGGAATGACCATGGCAAACGGGTTGAACATTGCCTGGAGCAGCTCGAGCCCGAGCGGCGCAGCTGTATCCTGCATGCCTACGTGGACGGTTGTACCCATCATGAAATTGCCGACCGGATGGGCGCGCCGCTGGGTAC
The DNA here is from genome assembly GCF_003012775.1 of Zobellella endophytica. Taxonomy (GTDB): domain Bacteria; phylum Pseudomonadota; class Gammaproteobacteria; order Enterobacterales; family Aeromonadaceae; genus Oceanimonas; species Oceanimonas endophytica. The sequence continues at coordinate 506,756 of NZ_PXYG01000001.1, forward strand.
GGTCAAGGCCTGGATCCGGCGTAGCCTGGCAGCCCTGAGGGAGTGCATGGCATGAGCGCTTTACATCGGCAGGATCCCGAACTGTACGCCCTGGCCGGTGAATATGTGCTGGGGACCCTGCCCGCCGACGAACGGCGGCGGCTGGAACTGCGGCTGGCGCAGGATGAGCCGTTGCGGGCGGCGGTGACGGAGTGGGAAGAGCGATTGCACCCGCTGACCGGGCTGGTGGCGCTACAAACGCCTTCTCCCCGGCTGTGGCCCCGGGTCGAACGCAGCCTGGATGCCCTGTCTCGGACTCGCACGGCCGCCGGGCCCGTCCGCTGGTGGCAGCGGCTGGGACTATGGCGGGGGCTGACCGCGGCCAGCCTGGCCATGACCCTGCTGCTGGCGGCGGTGCTGCTCTATCGGCCGCTGCCCGAGCCCCGCTATGTGGTGGTGCTGGTAGCACCCGACGACCGGGCGCCGGGCTGGCTGATCCAGGCGTCCGACCCCCGGGAGATCCAGCTGGTGCCGCTCGGCACCACCGAGGTACCGGCGGACATGGCGCTGGAATTCTGGACCAAGGCCGACGACTGGAGCCGACCGGTGTCGCTCGGCCTGGTCGAGCCGGGCAAGACCCTGCGCATACCGCTGGATGCCCTGCCGCCGCTCGAGTCCAACCAGCTGTTCGAGCTGACCCTGGAGCAGGCCAGCGGCTCGCCCACCGGCCTGCCCACCGGGCCCATCCAGTTCATCGGCCGGGCGGTAAAAATCTAGCCCCGGGCAACGCCGTCCGACTGCGCCAGCCATTGCCGCCAGTGGTCGGCGCTGGCCGGCTTGCCGAACCAGTAGCCCTGGAAGGCGGTGCAGCCCAACTGGCGCAACCGCTCGGCCTGCTCGGCGGTTTCCACCCCCTCGGCGATGACCCGCAGATCCAGGCTGCGCCCGAGGGCGATGATGGCGCCGACGATGGCCTCGTCGTTGGGGTCGGTGAGCAAGTCTTGGACGAAGGACTGATCAATTTTCAGCTGGTTCAGGGGCAGCCGTTTCAGATAGCCGAGCGAGGCATAGCCGGTGCCGAAATCGTCCAGTGAAAAACGCAGCCCCAACTGCTGCAGCTGCGCCATGCGGGCGATGGTCTGTTCGATGTCGTCGATCAGCAGGCTTTCGGTGATTTCCAGCTCCAGCCGGGTAGGATCGGCACCGCTGTGTTGCAGGCTCTGCCGCAGCCGACCCACGAAATCCGGATGTCGGAATTGCCGCGGGCTGATGTTCACCGCCAGGCTGAGCCGGGCCATGGCCGGGTCGCCGGCCCAGTCGGCCAGCAGTCGGCAGGCCTGGCGCAACACCCAGTCACCCAGCAGGACGATAAGATCGCTGGACTCGGCGAGGGGAATGAAGTCGGCGGGGGAGAGCCGGCCCAGCTCCGGATGCTGCCAGCGCAGCAGGGCTTCCATCCCGGTGACGCAGGCCTGGCTGTCGACCAGCGGCTGGACGTGCAGCTCCAGCTGATCGTGGTCGATGGCCTGGCGCAGCGCCGCCTCCACCCGGCTGCGCTGGTTGACCTCGTTCTGCATGGCCTTGTTGAAAAAATGCAGGGTATTGCGGCCATCGGCCTTGGCGGCGAACATCGCCAGATCAGCGGCCTTGAGCAGTTCCTCGACGTGGCCCTGCACATCCGAAAACATGGCGATGCCGATGCTGGCAGAGCAGGTGTAGTGCCTGCCGCCGAGCTCATAGGGCCTGGCCAGCTGTTCGAGCAGGTGCCCGGCCCGGTCGCGGGCCTGCATCACCGCCTCCGTGGCGTGGGGGTTGAGATCCTCGAGGATCAGCACGAATTCGTCCGAGCCCAGCCGGCCGGCGGTGTCGGTGCTGGCCAGGCTCTGGCGCAGCCGTTCGGCGGTCTGCAGCAGCAGTTGATCGCCCTGGTCGTGGCCCAGGGTGTCGTTGATGTTCTTGAAGTTGTCGAGATCGACCAGCACCAGTGCCCCCTGGTAGCCGGTATTGTGGCTGCTGGCCAGGGCATGGTGCAGGTGGTCGAGCAGCAGCCGGCGGTTGGCCAGCCGGGTGAGGGGATCGTAAAAGGCCAGATGGTGCAGGTCGTCCTGCAGCTGGCGGTAGGCGGTGATGTCGGTGGAGATGCCGCACAGGGCATAGATGCGGCCGTCCGGGTGGCGCAGCGGCAGCTTGACCGTGAGGTAGGTGCGCGGCTCGCCGTTGTCGCTCAGGTAATTGACCTCTTCGTGGGCCACCCGCTCGCCCTGTTGCAATACCCGCAGATCGTTCTGCCGCAGCCGGGCGCAGGTATCGGCATCGAAAAAGCGGGTATCGCGCTGGCCGATGATCTGCGCCTGGGACAGGCCGAACAGCTCGCATACCTTTCGGTTGGCGTACTGATACCTGAGCTCTTCGTCCTTGATGTAGATGTAGGCCTCCACGCTGTCGAGGATGGTGTTCAACCGGGCTTCGCTGGCCTGCAGGCCCAAGGTCTTTTCGGCGACCCTGCGCCGCAGCAGCAGGTTGAAGCCCAGCGCCAGCAGCAGGGCCGACACCAAAGCGGCCAGGCCCCACCACAGGACGGGAGGGGGCTGCCAGTCGGTTTGCCGGGCGCTCCAGCGCGCCAGTATGCCAAAGTAGCGGGAGCCTTCATCCGCCTGCCAGGCATCGAGGTGGCGGTCGATGGCGGCCAGCACCGCCGGGTGCCGGCCGAGGGGGGTGGCGAAATAGAGCTTGCTGGGCTGGAACAGGATGGGGGAGGCCACCAGCTCCCGGCTCAGGGCCTGCTGGTTGCCGATGAAGTGGTTGGCCGCGACGGCGTCCGCCCGCTGCCGGATGACGGCGTCGAAGGCGTCTTCCAGGCTGCCCACCGGCAGCCAGGTCACCACCAGGCCGAAGTTGTCGACCAGTTGGGCCAGGAACTGCTGCTGGATGGAGCCGTCGAGCACCGCCAGCCGCTTGCCGTCCAGCTCCAGCAGGCTGGTCAGTTGCCTGTCCGGGGCGGTGTAGATCTGCGACCAGCTGCGCAATGCCGGTGTGCGGTGAAACGCAAAGCGGGCGGCCCGCTCCTCGCTGAAGGCCACGTCCGGCATCAGGTCGATCCGGCCGCTGGCCAGCCAGTCCAGGCACTGGCTCCACTGGCACTGGACTGGCTCCAGTTGCCAGCCTTCCTCCCGGGCGATCTCGGCCAGCAGCTCGCCGAAGATGCCGCCGGGCCGGCCCTGATCGTCGGCCAGGATCTTGGGCGGATTATGATAGACGCCGACGCGCAGGGGCTGGGCGTCGGCCTGGCCGACCCAGCAGGCCAGCAACCAGGCCGCCCACCAGGACCCGCGCCACCACGCCACCCGGCCATTGGGTTGAGTGCTCAAGAGCTTCCCTGTCCTCGTGCTAAGTACTTGAACTTATGATTATTAGTTATAACAGATCCCGGCGCCTTTTATAGGGTGCCGGCGCCCATCGCGCAATTTCATTCAATCCCCATGCTGGCCTTTGCCCTGGTCGGCGCCATTTCACCGGGTCCGGTCAATATGATTGCCACCGGCACGGGTGCCGGCTTCGGCATCGTGAAAGCCCTGCCCTATGTGCTGGGGATACCACACCCATGCGCACGACGAGTTCTCCTTCGGGGTCATCGATCAGAGCTCGGCCAGCTATCGCATGCTGTTCGTGGATCGCCGCTGGCTGGGCCGACTGCAACGGGAACTGGTGTTCGGCAGCCGGGATTATCTGGCTTTTGCCGATCAGGCGCATTTTCAGCGCCACTTCAAGCGACGGCTGGCGATCACTCCGGGCCAGTATCAGGCTTTTCTCTCTGATTGACGGGGGATAACATCACGGCGTCCGGCTACCGATAGAGCACCTCGGTGATGTCTGCCGACAGTCGGTAGGCGTCGGCCCGGGGGACCGCCAGCGCGATGTCCTGGCCCTGCCGGCGACTGCCGGGCCTGAAATAGGTGTCCGGCAAGCGCTTGATGGCGGTCAGCACCCGGATTTGTTCCTTGCCGAGCGGGCGCCCCTGCTCATCGCTCAGGGTCAGGGCGACCACCACCGAGATCACGGACTGGCTGCCGTGGTTGCCGAGCCGGGTCGGGATCACCAGCCGGCCATCTTGATAACGGGCGGGTTGCAGCAACAGCTCGACGCCGCCCTTGCTCAGCTGCAGCACCGGCTTGTCGCGGCCGGGCTCGACCCGCACCGAGGCGGGTTCGACAACTACCGAAGCGGGCGCGACCGGCACCGGCGTAGCGGCGCCGGATGGTACATCGTTCAGGTAGCGCCAGGTAAAATCGTCATGCAGCACGGCCTGGCGCCCATCGGGCAGGGTGACCCGCTGCTCGGCGGCCGGGGCCTGGCCGGCCCCCAGGGTGGCGAGCAGCAGTATGCCCGCGGGGATGAGTCTGTTCATGGCTGACTCCTGGTCGGGGCGGTGCACAGACCGCCTGGTGGTTAAATGGCTGTCCAGTTTAGCAAATAATGGCCGGGGCGGGGACGGATACCCGGGGCCGGTTAGCATTCCTCGCCGGCAGCGGTTAGGCTGTAAATAGCCGGGTAGGGAGGTGTCGCATGAAACTGCATCTTTGGGTGTTGCTGTGGTTGCCGCTGGCCGGTTGCGCCAGCCAGCAGGAGCGGGCGCTGATGCGGCTGAACGAGGTGGCCGAGCGGGTACTGGCGCAGGAATGCGCCCGGCCGCAGCTCAGCTACCGGGCGGTGGAAAATGCCCATGTATCGGGGCTGGTCGACGAGGTGGAAACCCTGCGCTGCCCGGGGCTGGAAGCACAGACCTACCTGTCCGAGGCGGCGGCCAACCCCAGGGGCATGCCCATCTATCTGCACGTCTTCGCCCCGCATCCGGCGTTGCCGGGCTTCATGAACATCGGCGCCGGCGCCGAAGGCGTCATCGAGGTGCTGGGCCGGCCGGCCCGGCAGGACGCGCGGCAGCTGCGCTACCAGTCCGGCGAAACCACCGACAGCGTGACGTTCCGGTTGCGCGGCAACCGTATCGGCGCCATTCGCTGGGAGTGGTATTTCGACTGAGCGCCGTTATGCCGGCTGACGCCGGTGCGCCGAGCCCGTCGCGGGCTCCACGTCGCTGAACCGGTCGACCCGCAGCAGGGAGCGGAAGCCCCACATCCAGGTGCCGGCCACCGCCAGGGTGGCCACCCCGCCGATGACGGCGGCGGGCACGGTGCCGAACCAGGCGGCGCTGGTGCCGGCGCGGAACTCGCCGAGTTCGTTGGACGAGCCGATGAACAGCATGTTCACCGCGCTGACCCGGCCGCGCATTTCATCGGGGGTGGCCAGCTGGATCAGGGTGGAGCGTACATAGACGCTGATCATGTCCGCCGCCCCCGCCACCAGCAGGGCGGTGAACGACAGCCAGAACAGGGTGGAGAAGGCGAACACCAGGTTGGCGACCCCGAACACCATGACGGCGACAAACATCGCCGGCCCCACGCGGCGGCTGAGCGACCAGGTGCTGAGCACCATGCCCATCAGCAGGGCACCGATGGCGATGGCGCTGCGCAGGGCGCCCAGGCCCTCCGGCCCCACCATCAGCACTTCCTGGGCATAGATGGGCAACAACGCCACCACGCCGCCGAGCAGCACCGCGAACAGATCGAGGGAAATGGCGCCGAGGATGATGGGCCGGGAGCGGATATAGCCGATGCCGGCGGTAAAGCGACGCCAGGCGGTGGCTTCCAGCGGCCTGGCGCCACCGGCAAAACGCACCCGTGCCATCGGCAACAGCGCCAGCGCCAGCAGGAAACAGCCGAGGCAGACCGCGTAGGCCAGGCTGCCGCCCAGGGCGTAGAGGATGCCCCCGAGCAGGGGGCCGCCGATGACCGCGATTTTCATGATCATGCTGTTCACCGCGATGGCGCGGGCCAACTGGGCCCGGGGCACGATTTGCGGCAACAGGCTCTGCAGGGTGGGGCCGGTAAAGGCGCGGGCACAGCCGAACAGTACCAGCACCGCGTAATAGTGGCGCACGTCCGGGGTCTCGTTGAGCGACAGGCCGAGCAGCAGGGCGCTGCACAGTCCCTGCACCGCCCAGCTCAGCCACAGTATCTTCTTGCGCGAATGACGGTCGGCCAGATCGCCGGCCGGCAGCAGCAACAGCAGCATGGGGATGAACTGGGCCAGGCCCACGTAGGCCAGGGCCAAGGGCTGGCGGGTGAGATCGTACACCTGCCAGGCCACCACCACCGCCTGGATCTGCATGGCGAACACCGCCGCCAGCCGGGCGGTCAGGAAGGGCAGGAAGCCCTGTTGTTGCAGCACCGTTGTGCTGCCTGGATCGGAAGACATACATTCTAGGGTAAAGCGGGACGGGCGGGCAGTGTAAACCCGCCGGCCCGAGGCAGCAAGTCGAGTGGGGGCGCCTCGGCAATCGGGCGCCGGGCCCGGTCGAATAAATTCGACCCTACGGATCCAGCCCGTCACGGCGCCATGCCAGATTGGAACGCCGGGTTGGCCGTAGGGTCCACTTCAGTGGACCACCCGACCACGGCGCCGCGCCCGGTCGAATAAATTCGACCCTACAGCCTGGGCCCTAGGGTCGATTTCAAGCGACTGTGCTCAGTAGGACTGGCTATGCACGCCCTTGATTGCGCGGCCGGAAGGATCGGCCATGTTCTTCCACTGCTCGTCCCACTCCAGGGCGGTGGGGGTGGAGCAGGCCACGGAGGGGCCGGTTGGCACGCACCTGGCGGCGGACTCCTGAGGGAAGTGATCCTCGAAGATGGCGCGGTAGTAGTAGGCTTCCTTGCTGGTCGGGGTGTTCAGCGGGAAGCGGAACGCCGCCGTGGCCATCATCTGATCGGTCACCTGCTCCTCCACCATCGCCTTGAGGCTGTCGATCCAGGAGTAACCCACGCCGTCGGAGAACTGCTCCTTCTGGCGCCAGGCCACTTCATGGGGCAGCATGTCGCTGAAGGCCTCGCGCAGTATGTGTTTTTCCATCTTGCCGTTGCCGCACATCTTGTCGGCCGGGTTCAGGCGCATGGCCACGTCCATGAATTCCTTGTCGAGGAAGGGGACCCGGGCTTCGACACCCCAGGCGGCCATGGACTTGTTGGCGCGCAGGCAGTCGAACATGTGCAGGGCCTTGAGCTTGCGCACGGTTTCCTCATGGAACTCCCGGGCGTTGGGCGCCTTGTGGAAGTAGAGGTAGCCGCCGAACAGCTCGTCGGAGCCCTCGCCGGAGAGCACCATCTTGATGCCCATCGCCTTGATGCGGCGGGACATCAGGTACATGGGGGTGGAGGCGCGCACCGTGGTGACGTCGTAGGTTTCCAGGTGGTAGATGACCTCGCGCAGGGCGTCCAAGCCTTCCTGTACCGTGTAGTGCAGCTCGTGGTGCACCGTGCCCAGATGATCCGCCACCTTACGCGCCGCCACCAGATCCGGGGCGCCTTCCAGGCCCACGGCGAAGGAGTGCAGCCGTGGCCACCAGGCTTCGCTGTGGCCGTCGTCTTCCACCCGGCGGTCGGCATACAGCTTGGCCACGGCGGAGATGATGGAGGAGTCCAGGCCGCCGGAGAGCAGCACGCCGTAGGGCACGTCGCACATCAGCTGGCGCTTGACCGCCGCCATCAGCGCGTCGCGCAGTTCGGTCACGCTGGAGACGTTGTCCTGCACCGCCTCATAGCTTTCCCAGTCGCGCTGGTAGTAGCGGCGCGGCTGCCCTTCCTTGCTGTACAGCAGGTGGCCGGGGGGGAATTCGCTAATGGTCTTGCACACCGGGGTCAGTGCCTTCATCTCGGAGGCGACGTAGAAGTTGCCCGCTTCGTCGTAACCGGTGTAGAGCGGGATGATGCCCATGTGGTCGCGACCGATGAGATAAGCGTCGTTTTCCTCGTCGTAGAGCACGAAGGCGAAGATGCCGTTCAGATCGTCGAGGAACTCGGGCCCTTTTTCCTGGTACAGGCCGAGGATGATTTCACAGTCGGACTTGGTCTGGAACTCGAACCCGCAGGTGAGCCCGGCTTCCAGCTCCTTGTGGTTGTAGATCTCGCCGTTCACCGCCAGGGCGTGGGTCTTGGCCGGGTTCAGCAGCGGCTGGGCGCCGCTGTCCAGGCCGACGATGGCCAGCCGCTCGTGCACCAGGATGGCGTTGTCGCTGCTGTACACACCGGACCAGTCGGGGCCGCGGTGACGCAGCAGTTTGGATAATTCCAGGGCGCGGCTGCGCAGGGCGGCGGGTTCGGATTTGAGTTCAAGAATACCGAAAATGGAACACATGGGGGCTTGTCCTTAACGTGCTGATCTACATGAATGAACGAAGGTTGCCAGAGTCAAACCGGGATGAAAAGCGAAAATAACGAAAATTTATAAAAAAAGGCCGTTAAACTTTGATTCGATATTTAAAGTGCCATTTTTTGGTAAATAAACAATTAAGCTGGCTATATATTGATTATTCATTAAAAAATAACCGGGCTGGGCAGGACGATCCGGAATCCGCGTCGCGGCGACCCCGCCGGCTGGCCGGCTCCGGATACCGCGGCAGCCCACCGCCATCGGCGGGCCGCTGTCATTAAAGCGATGTTCGGGGGATAGTAGGGTATGCAGGAGGGCGGGCGTCGGTAGCAGCCCTGTCCGCCCGTGCAGACCCTGCCGCCGGAGACGGTTCGGAGGCAGGCCGTGAAGAACTATTGTTGCAAAGGCACTGTTGCAGTGAGATGGCGGGAGCCTGGCGCAACTCGGAGGCTGTCATGCTGTTTCGTTCATCCCGCCGTCGTTCCATCAGCCTTGCCCTTCAGGGCGGCGGCGCCCACGGCGCCTTTACCTGGGGCGTACTCGACGCCCTGCTGGAAGACGGCCGCTTTGTCATCGAAGGCGTCAGCGGCACCAGTGCCGGTGCCATGAACGCCGTGGTACTGGCCCACGGCCTGTTGCAGGGCGGCAACGAGGGCGCACGGGAGGCGCTGGCCCGCTTCTGGGAAGCGGTCGCCGACTGTGCCCCCATGCTCAATGCCGGCGCCGACAGTGAAAGCGGCCGCCTGGCCTCCGCTATCAGGATCATGCTGTACTGGACGCAGCAGTTTTCACCACAGCAGTTTAATCCTTATGGTATCAATCCATTACGGGATATTGTCAGTCGGCAAATCGATTTTGACCGGCTGCGCGAGCGTTGCCCGCTGAAACTGTTCATCGCCGCCACCCATGCCAATACCGGCAGGCTGCGGCTGTTCCGGACGGCCGAGCTGAAGGCGGAGATGTTGCTGGCCTCGGCCTGTCTGCCGACCCTGCATCATGCGATATTGATCGATGGCGAGCCATACTGGGACGGCGCCTTTGCCGCCAATCCGGCGGTTTTTCCCCTGGTCTACGAGGCGTCCTCGGCGGATATCCTGCTGGTATTGCTCAGTCCCTTCGAACATGCGCAACTCCCGCTGACTCATGAGGAAATTCACCATCGTACCCAGGAGCTGGCGTTCAAAAGCACCTTGCTGCGGGAGATGCACAGTCTGGCGCTGGCGCGCCAGTTTGCCGGTCGGACGCTGTGGCCGGCGGGACGGCTGGAGCGGCGTCTTTCTCGCACCAGAATGCACCTGATCGATACCGGGGATCTGGTCGGCCGGCTGGCGATGGAATCCAAGCTGACGACCAGCCGGTCGTTTCTGGAGATGCTGCGTGATCAGGGCCGGGAGCGGACCAGCGTCTGGCTGTCGGAGCATGGCGACACCGTGGGCAAAGGTGCCACGGCAGACATTGCCAGGCTGTTTCTTTGAGTGACAGGGTGACCTCGGGGTTGAACAGATGTCGGTGCAAAGCGGAATAGGCGATGAGGTCGCCGGCAGGATGGCGGAACGCTTTTTTGCCGACGCCATGCTGGGCGGCCTGGCCAGGTGGTTGCGCCTGCTGGGTATAGATACCGCCTTCCAGGCCGGTATTGACGACGGCGAGCTGGTGCGCCGGGCCCGGAGCCAGCGGCGGGTGGTGCTGAGCCGGGATCGGGGGTTGGCCTGGCAGCAGCCGGAGCACGACCTCTATCTGGTGCGGGCGGAGCAAACCTATCTGCAACTGCGGGAGGTGACGCTGGTTTTTCGGCTGTGGCGGCAGTTTGCTCCGTTCAGCCGTTGCAGTTGCTGTAACCAGCCGGTACAGGCGGCGGATGCCGACACCCTGCACCGGCACCTGCCGCCCGGGCTGGTGGGTTACAACACCGAAGGCTGGTTCTGCCCGGTGTGCCGCAGGCTGTACTGGCGGGGCAGTCATGTGACGCGGATGGAGCAGATGCTGGCCCGGTTGCGTGAGGATCTGCTGGCCGAGCAGGTGTCGGCGGCATCGCTGACGGCGCTCGAGGGCAGGGGGCAGGCGACTCGCCGGGGGTGAACGGCCCGCAGACGGCCGACACCCTCCCGGGCCGGCTCGAGCGGCATGCCCATGCCGAACGGGCGGCACCTATAGCAGCACCGCCGGCGCGACGGGATCGTCGATGCGGAACCAGCCGGCGATGCTCAGCCGCTCCCGGCGGGCCGGCAGCACCTCGTGGGGAAACTGCTCCGAGAGAAAGCACACCAGGGTGCCGGCTTCGGGAAGCACCCGGTGCAGCACCGCCTTGCCCTTCTCCGGATACACCAGCAGGTCGCCGCCATCGGCGGGCCGCCAGTCTTCATTCAGGTAGACGACCGTGGTCAGTCGCCGGTTGCCGCGGCCGCGAAAGGCGTCCAGGTGTTTCTTGTAGAAGTCGCCGGGCTGATAGAGCGCGTAATGGCACTCATAATCCTTGAGCCCCATGAACAGCTGGCGGTTCATCTGTTGCTGCAGCCCGGCCATCAGCGCCAGGTAATCGCGCCGGGCCGGGCTGTCGCCTTCCAGCCAGCGGGTCTTGTCGGTGCGGATCCGCTTATTGGTGTGCTGGTGCTGGTCCCGGCCGATGCCGGCAGGGGTGAGCTGCCAGGCCGGCAGGGCGGCGAAATCCTGGTGCAGTGCCGCTACCCGGGGCGCGTCCAGGAAACGGGGAAAGATGCCGATGCCCCGCTCGGCGATGGCTTCGACAACCTCATCAAAGGCATTATCAACTGACGGCACTGTGTTCACGTGGTAAACCCTCTTGTGGAGCGCTCATATACACCCAACCGTCGCGATCCGGCCAGAGAGAAAAACTGCGTGTCGGGTGCAAAAATGCTGTTGTATCGCGCAGCCTGTGCCATGCAGGAGGAGATCGCCGGCCATGGCGCGGCAGGACGGCGTTTCCGGCGTGGCGGGCTCGCCTGGCAAGAGTAATAAACCAGCAGTTAAACAATGGCTTGTTGCATTCAAAGGGATTTTTGCTAGACTGGCCGCTCTTCGATGGTGGCCCCGTTGGTCCTCTCGCATCGATACCTCGTCGACCTGGTCAGGCCCGGAAGGGAGCAGCCAAGGCGAGCGACTCGAGTGCCGGGATGTGGCTGGCGGGCGCCACCTCCAATTTTCCCCTGTTGTCGCTTTCACCCTAAGTTGGCATATTTTCACTATAACCTGACATAGCCTATTTTTGTTGTAGAAAAACAACGGAAAGGCAGCTTGGCTATGTATTGGCGCCGATTGAAATACTCCCCGGTCAAGAACCTCTTTCGCTTCGCCAGCGCCAAGATGAAAACGGTGCTGACACTGGAATCCTTATTGCCCCGCTACACCTTCGAGTACTCGAACTGGTTGAAAAATATGGCATGATCATCTCTGATGAACTTGGTTTGCTCAACCGGAACAGGCGAAGGAGAGATGCTCGGTCCCTTAGAGATCCCCTCGTTTTTATTACTCAGGTAATGCCGGAGATGCGCTTGTACAATTTGTGCTGCGACAGATAGTAGGAAAACGTTTTCAACAGCGTGATGGCGTTTTCCTCTTTCATCTTCGGCAGCATCTGGTAATAAATGCCCCCTTGGCGGAAAAGGAGTTGGTCCGGGTTTTACTGGTGTTGGCTTTTATCATCTTCATCCAGTCCGGCGGCATCACCGGCCTTGCCTAGCAAGGTCAGCAGCACGATGGCCAGGGCGCTGAACAGGAACAACCGGTCGCGGCGCAAGGTGGAGCGCACATGGGTATCGGCCATGCCCATGCCGAACTTGTAGTCCTTGATGTCCCGGAAACTGCACTCGATGCCCCAACGTTTGCCGTACAGTTTGAGGGCATCGGCGGCGCTCAGGTCACGTCGGTTGCTGGCCAGCAACCAGGCCTCCTTCATGCCGGCTTTCTTGCAACAGAACACCCGGGCCACGGGCTGCCGCTGGCCGGTCAGCTCCATGTCTTCCAGGGGGCGCGTACGGCCGCTGGGCATCAGCCACGTCTTCGCCGGCTGGAGCTTTTCACCCACCGGACAGAGCAGAATATTGTCTTTAAAACGAATGAGATAGTCGAACTCCAGCGCGTCTTCCAGCAGGGTAAACAGCGCGGTGTCACCAACGCCCGGTCGGCCACCACGGTCACGCTCACATCGCTCGGCTGCGTGTTTTTCAGCTTCCACAACAACTCGTCTTCGTGGTCATTGCGCTTGCCTTTCAGTAGGGGTTTCTTGTGCGTCTTTACAGCAGTGGCGTGTTGCGTCCGTGGCTGGTCTGCATGCTCTGCACGATGCTGCAATGGTCGTCGGCATCGAATTCGGTCCAGTCCATGGAGACCACGATTTCCTTGCGCTCGGCCACCACGTAGGGCACCCAGTCGTCGAACAGCGACCAGATGTTGAGCTTGGTGTTGCTCAGCAAGCGGTCGACCTGCTATGGCATATTTACGCTCCAGGCCATTGGCCTGGGCCAGGCCAATGGCATGAATGGCCAGCGAGCTCGCCTCAATGACCCCCAAGGTGGCATTGGCCAATGAGAGCACACGCTCGGCATGCATATCCTGGCCGAAGATGTCGTTGAGGTATTCGGAGATGGAAGCGCGGGTGAGCAGGGGTGGTGATGCCGCCGAGTTTGGTTCAAAGGCGGGTAGTCTACCCGCCAGGCCGCGCCAGCTCTAGCTCATATGAGGGGATGGCTGAGGCTACGAGCAGCTATTTAGAGATACATCCGTCTCGGGTGCCGGCAACGTCGATTACCTGTTTTTCGCCAGATATTCCTCTTTTATCACTGCTGGTTAACCGTGGTCACCTCCGTGAAGACGAAGAACCATGACGGTTGCTACCGGACTCCCGCCTTCGCGGGAGTGACCACAGGGAAAGTCGAAGGTTTGTCACCAGACAAGAGCGGGCATCGGCCCGTCCTTGCCTTATACCGCTGTCAGCGGCTTTTCCCGCTTTGACCATGGCTTTTCTTCGATGGGCAGGTGCACCAGTGCCGACAGGGCACCGAAGCCGACGCCAATCCACCACACCAGCAGGTAGTTCGAATGCAGGTCATACAGGGTACCACCCAGCCAGACTCCCAAAAAGCCACCCAGTTGATGGGAAAAGAACACCAGGCCGTAAAGGGTGCCCATGTAGCGCAGCCCGTATATCTGGGCCACCAGGCCGGAAGTCAGCGGCACCGTGGCCAGCCAGAGGGCGCCCATGGCCATCGAGAACAGCACCACGCTTTCCGGGGTGATGGGGTTCAGGATAAAGAGCGCGGCCACCAGGGTGCGCAGGGCATAAATGCCCGCCAGCAGGTACTTGCGCGAGTACTTGTTACCCAACCAGCCGGCCAGCAGTGTACCGCCGATATTGAACAGGCCGATCAGGGCGATGGCCACGGCGCCGAGGCTGGAGGTGGAGCTCACGCCCAGGGACCGGATAATGCTGCCCGGCGCGATGGCGCTGCACATCTCGGTGATGAAGGCCGGGAAGTGGGCGGTAATAAAGGCCAACTGGTAGCCGCAGGAGAAAAAGCCGATAAAGATGAATAAAAATGACGGATCCTTCAGCGCCCGTTTTACGACCTCGCCCATGTTTTCTTCATGGGGCTGTTTTGGCGCGGGGGGTGGCACCCGCATCAGGAACAGCGCCAGCAGTGAAAGCACGATAAAGCCCGACAGGCTGACGAACACCGACTGCCAGGGCATCCGCTCCAGCAGCCACTGAGTGAGCGGCGGGCCGATGATCTGCCCGGCCGAGCCGGCGGCGGTGGCAATACCCAGGGCCAGGGAGCGGTGTTGGTCGGAGGCCGCCCGGCCCACCACGGCAAGGATAACGCCGAAGCCGGTGCCGGCGACGCCAAAGCCTATCAGCATCTCCAGCAACTGGTGCTGGGCCGGGGTAAACGCCTGGGCGGAGAGCACCAGCCCCAGCACATAACAGGCGACACCGGCGACGATGGCCTTCCTGTCGCCATACTTCTCGGCCAGGGCGCTGAACAACGGCTGGCCTATGCCCCAAAACAGGTTCTGGATGGCGAGGGCAAAAGAGAACTCCGCCCTCGGCCAGTTGAATTCCTCGGCAATGGGGAGCTGGAACAGCCCGAACGACGCCCGCACGGAAAAGCTGATCAGGATGACGATGCAGCCGCCGATCAGCACGGGATTGATCAGGCTGGGGTAATGGGGGGCTGGCGTGCTCTTGGCCATGTTCTTTATCCTGCATTATCTGAAATACAGCGCCTTTTCCCGATGGGGTAAAAGGGCTCCATACCGGGTTGGAAACAACAACCTGAACATCAACCGCCGGGCCGGCTGCCACGGCGTTCTTCCCCGGTGCGCATTATGGTAAAGGGCTGATTTTGCGCCGCTTCACCCGTTTCGTCAAAGGTGCAGCCGGCCGCTCGCAACAATAGCGGCTGCTCCGCTGAACCGCACGATCAGCGCCTCACCGTTCCGCTCCCAGGATGCATGAGCCTCGCCGTCCCGGCCGATCTCAATGCCCTGCTCGGCGACATAGCTCCCCGACGTTTCTCCCGGATGCTGATGCCGGGCGATAAAGGCCGCGACCGAGCCGTTGCCGGATCCGCACACCGGATCTTCGGGCACCCCCTCGCCGGGGCAAAGGTACGCACGCGCAGGCGAACCGGCCCATCCTGCCCTCGCTCGGCAAAGACGGTAACACCGGCCGCCTTGAGCCGCTTGCATTCACGCGCTATCAACCCCAGGTCCGGGTTGAGCGCCGAGATGGCCGCCAGCCGGGACAGCTCCACCACCAGCCAGGGCACCCCGGTCGAGACCACCTCGCACGGCGTGGCGGCCAGATCCGACTCGACACAGCCCAGCATCCTGGCCAGAGGCGCGCGCGGCAGGCCGGCGTCGCGCCAGCCGGGGGCTCCCTGGGTCATGCGCAGCAGCTTGCCCCCGGAGGCGGCGGGGTTGCCATAGAGGGGGCGATGGGTAAAGGCGTCTACCTGCACGAACTCCACGGCCATGATGTTCTCCTCCTGCTGTGCTGAAAACAGGAGCATAATAATTGGCACACTTTAGGTAAATAAATATAGTGTCACGTGACACTATATTTTCGAGGCACACAGTATGCGCCTGGTTTCTCCCTGGCATCCCCGGCTGAGCGAGGGGCCGGCTCCGCCCTCCGAGCGCCTGGCGGCGGCGCTGGCCGAGGATATTCTCGATGGAAAACTGGCATCGGGTGACCGGTTGCCGGCGCACCGGGATCTCGCCGACAAGCTCGGCATCGGCGTCGGCACCGTGACCAAGGCTTACGGCATACTGGAACGAAGAGGCCTGGTGTTCAGCGTGAAAGGGCGGGGCACCTTTGTGGCCCTGGTGCAGCGCCGGCGGGGGCCGCAGATCGAGCTGGCCCGCAACGTGCCGCCGGCGGTGATCACCGAGCGACTGCTGGGACAGACCCTGGCGGCGGTGGCCAGGCGTGTCGATGCCGGGCTGTTCAACGACTATCCTCCCCTGGGCGGACACGACGAGCACCGGCGGCTGATGGCGCGCTGGTTTGCCGGCATGGGGATGGAGGCCGATCCGGGCCGGCTGGTGCTGACCAGCGGGGCCCATCATGCGGTTTCCCTGGCCCTGCTGCTGACCTGTGGCGCCCGGGGAACCCTGTTTACCGAGGCGCAAACCTACCCCGGTGTCATCGCCCTTGCCCGTCACCAGGGCATCCGGCTGGTCGGCGTGGCGATGGATGAGCAGGGCATGGTCCCCGAGGCGCTGGAGCGGGCCCTGAGCGCCAGGGCCGAGGGACCGGCGGCGCTCTATGTCACGCCGACGATGCAGAACCCGACCACGGCGACCATGAGCCGAACCCGACGCGAGGAGACAGTGGCGCTCTGCCGCGCCCATGATATCGCCATCATCGAAGACGACGTATACAGCCTCTCGGCGGATGCACAACTGGTGCCCCTGGCCATGCTGGCACCGGAGCGCACCTTCTATGCCAACAGCCTGTCCAAGACCCTGAATCCGGCGCTGCGCATGGGCGGACTGGTCACCCCGCCGGGCCGGGTCGAGGCGGCCATCACGGCGCTGCAGGCCACGGCCATCATGGTGTCGCCACTGAGTTGTGCCCTGATGGAGCAATGGCTGCTGGACGGCACGGCGCAGGACGTCATCCAGGCGATCCAGGTGGAGTCGCAACGGCGCACCGTCCTGGCCGAGTCGATACTGGGCGACATGATGCGCGCGCGCCAGTATCACGGTTATCACGTATGGCTTCCGATGCCTAGGCGGGACGCGGAGCAGCTGGCACGGGCCGCCGGAGAGCTTGGCATCATGCTGACGCCGCCGTCCGCCACCGCGGCTGACCCCGGATCGGACGCAAGCGGCATCCGCCTGTGCCTGGGATCCCCCGACATGTCCGAACTGAACACGGCGCTGAACACCATAGCGCGGGTCCGGCAAGAAGTACGGACGACCAGCGCCCAATTGGCGCTATGACTTACCGCTTCGCCGCTTTTGCGGCCGGACGGCAGGCATGTCCGATGTTCCGACAGGTGCAGATATAGGCGTTGACTGTGACCCGGTCTGTCTCCAGACTGATGCGGTATCCCTGAGACAGCAGCATGATCCGACACCCTTCTCCCGACCATGGTTTTCCCCGCCTTTCACGCCCTGGCGTGGCCTTGGTGTGGCTGCTGTTTTTCATGTTGTCCTTTGGCGCTCATCATCCGCTGGCCGCCGCCGGACACCAGCAGGGCTTTACCGGCGAGCCGCTGTCACCGGCGGTGGCCAGCCCCAATGATCACTCGAGACTCCTGAAGGCAGCCAGGCCGACCACCCCGGCCGACCCGGACTCGCCGCCGGCCTGGCTGCCCGCGGTGGCCATGGTGCCCAAGGCGGGTGGCGGGCTTCTGCTTGCCACCGCCCGCAATCCGGTATATCCCCATCCCCGGGGCTATCCTCCTTTCCTGCGCCCACCGCTCCGGGCACCTCCTCTGGCGTAATCCGCACTGCCGACCACGGCTGCCGTTACCGGCGGCCCCACAGACAAGCGAACATCGTTTCGAGGATTTGCCATGAGATCGTTAAGAGCCAGGGCCGTCGTCTACGGCCTGGTGATCGTGCTCGGCTTGCTGAGCGCGTTGCCCAATGTATTGCCCGACCGGCTGGCCGACCGCCTGCCGGACTGGTACAGCGCCAACACCCTGTCGCTCGGGCTGGATCTGCAGGGGGGCTCCCAGCTGCTGCTGGAAACCGACACCACCGAGCTGCTGGCCGCTGAGCACCGGCGCCTGGCCGACGAGGCCGCCACCGCCCTGAATGAGGCCGGCATCGCCCATGCCCGCCCGCAGATCGATGCCGGCGGCGCCGAGCTGGCGCCGCGGGATCCGGCCCGCCTGGCCGAGGCCCTTGAGCTGCTCCGCGCCCTGGCGCGGGACGACGCCAGCGGCGTGCGCCGCTTCGACATCGAACGGGAGCCGGGCCGGCTGCGCCTCGTGCCAACCGAGGCCTGGCGGGCCCAGCTGACCCAGGACACGGTGGAGCGCACCCTGGAGGTGGTGCGCCGGCGGCTGGACGAAACCGGGCTGGTGGAGCCGGGCATCACCCGCCAGGGTGACAGCGGCATACTGGTGCAGATGCCCGGGGTGGCGGATCCGGCCGAGATCCGCTCGCTGCTGGGGACCACGGCCAGGATGAGCTTCCACTGGGTGGCCCGGGAGGGCGCCGCCGGCCAGGCCGTGATCACCGTGCCCGGCTCCGCCGGGGAGGGCAGCTACCGGCTGGAACGGCGAGTGGCGATGGCCGGCGAGCGCATCCGCGATGCCCACATGGCCTTCAGCCCCGCCACCGGCGAGCCGGTGGTCAGCTTCAAACTGGACAACGAGGGTGCCCGCCACTTCGGCGAGCTGACCCGGGACAACCTTGGCCGCGCCCTGGCCATCGTGCTCGATAACAAGGTGATCACCGCCCCGGTGATCCGCAGCGCCATTCCCGGCGGCAGCGGCGAGATCAGCGGCCGTTTCACCACCGGCGAGGCCAACGAGCTGGCCCTGTTGCTGCGGGCGGGGGCCCTGCCGGCGCCGCTGCTGGTGCTGGAGGAGCGGACCGTGGGCCCGGATCTGGGCAGCGACGCCATCGCCATGGGGCTTGGCACCGGCCTGCTCGGGGCCGCCCTGGTGGTTGCCTTTATGCTCGGGGTGTACGGCCGCTGGGGGCTGATCGCCTGCGTGGGCCTGGCGGTCAACATCGGCCTGGTGTTCGGCATCCTGAGCCTGCTGGGCGCCACCCTGACCCTGCCGGGCATCGCCGGCATCATCCTCACCGTCGGCATGGCGGTGGACGCCAATATCCTGATCAACGAACGCATCCGCGAGGAAAGCCGGCGGGGGCGTTCGGCCGCCATGGCCCTGCGCGAGGGCTTCGGCCGCGCCTACGGCACCATTCTCGACTCCAATTTCACCACCCTGATCGCGGTGAGCCTGCTGTTCCTGTTCGGCAGCGGCCCGGTCAAGGGCTTTGCCGTCACCATCGGCATCGGCCTGCTCACCTCCCTGTTCACGGCCATATCGGTGACCCGGCTGCTGATGGAGTGGCGGGTGAAGGGCAGGGAGCGGGCGCCGCTCAACCTGGCCGGCGGCCGGTTGTTCGAGCGGCTGGCCGGCTGGCGGCCGGACTTTCTGCGCGGCCGCTACCTGGGCCTGGCCGCCTCGGCGGTGCTGTCGGTCGCCTCCCTGGTGCTGTTCGTGCAGCCGGGGCTGAAATACGGCGTCGACTTCACCGGCGGCACCCTGGTGGAGGTGCGGGCGCCGGCCCTGGCGGTGGAGCCGCTGCGCGAGCGGCTCCACGACCACCAACTGGCGGACGCCGCCATCCAGGAGGTCGGCGAGGGGCGCTTCCTGATCCGCCTGCCGGTGGCGCAGGGCGGCGCCGACCAGGTGGCCGGGCTCAAGGCGGCGGTGCTGAGCGCCGAGCCCGAAGCGCAATTTCCCCGGGTGGACATGGTGGGCGCCAAGGTCAGCGGCGGCTTCTTCGAGGCTACGGTGCTGGCCATCCTGCTCGCCGGCGGCGGCATGCTGCTTTACCTGTGGTACAGGTTCGAGTCCCACTTCGCCCTGGCGGCCACCCTCACCATAGTGCTGGATCTGACCAAGACCATCGGTTTCTTCGCCCTGGCCGGGGTGGAGTTCAACCTCACCGCGGTGGCGGCGCTGCTGGCGCTGATCGGCTACTCGGTGAACGACAAGGTGGTGGTGTTCGATCGCATTCGCGAGAACCTGCGGCTGACCCCGGACAAACCCATGCTGGCGCTGCTCAACGACAGCATATCCGCTACCCTTACCCGGACCCTGTTTACCTCGTTCAGCACTTTCCTGGCGCTGCTGCCGATGGGGCTGGCGGGGGGCAGCGCGGTGGCCAGCTTCGCGCTGCCCATGCTGTTCGGCATCCTGGTGGGCACCAGCTCGTCGGTGTTTATCGCCTCGCCGCTGCTGTATTTCCTCGGCCAGCGGCGGCAGCGGCAGGGCAAGGCCCAGCTGCGGCCCACCGCCGAGCAAATGCGCAAGGAACTGGATTCGTTACCTTAAGGAGACAATGCGATGACCTGGTTAATGCTGATAACGGGATTGCTGCTGCTGATCCTGGGCGCCGAACTCCTGGTGCGGGGGGCGGCCCGGCTGGCCGCCAGCCTGGGGGTGCCGGCCCTGGTGATCGGCCTCACCGTGGTGGCCTTCGGCACCAGCGCGCCGGAGCTGGCGGTGAGCGTCAAGTCCGCCTGGGCCGGCCAGGCGGAGCTGGCCATCGCCAACGTGGTGGGCAGCAACATCTTCAACGTGCTGTTCATCCTCGGCCTGGCGGCGCTGATCTCGCCCCTGGTGGTGTCGAAGCAGCTGATCCGCCAGGATGTGCCCATCATGATTCTGGTGTCGGTGGTGGCGGTGCTGATGGCCTGGGACGGTACCCTGGGCCGGGGCGAGGCGGTGCTGTTGTTCGCCGGCCTGCTCGGCTACACCGCCTTCCTGTTCGTGCAGGGCCGACGGCAGGGCATGGACACGGCGGACGAGGAGGTCGACGAGCTGATACGCAGGCCCGTGCCCGCCTGGCAGAACCTGCTGCTGGTGGCGGGCGGCCTGGTGCTGCTGGTGGCGGGCGCCCGCTGGCTGGTACAGAGCGCGGTGCAGATCGCCGCCGCCTTCGGGGTGAGCGAGGCGGTGATCGGGCTGACCATCGTCGCCGCCGGTACCTCCCTGCCGGAGGTGATGACCTCGGTGATCGCCACCCTCAAGGGGCAGCGGGACATCGCCATCGGCAACGTGGTGGGCAGCAACGTGTTCAACATCCTGTGTGTGCTCGGCCTCTCGGGTCTGGTCTCGCCGGCGCCGCTGCTGGCCGGCGCCCAGCTGGCCAGCCTGGACATGCCGGTGATGCTGGGGGTGGCGGTGCTGTGCCTGCCACTGTTCTTCGTGGGTGCCAGCCTCACCCGCTTCGAAGGGCTGCTCTTCCTCGTCCTGTATCTGGCCTATGTGTGGTACATGGTGGCGCTGACCCTGGCCTTGGATTACCTGCCCCGGCTCGGTGCGGGCATCGTCTACGGCCTGATCCCGCTGGTGGTGCTCTACGTGGCCGCCACCCTGGGGCGGGATCTGTGGCGCCGGCGGCGGGGAACGGAGCCGGCCGAGGCCCGTGATAACCGAGCACCGTGATTTACTTGGGCACCGTTCCGGGCTATGGCTAGCTATGGCTAGCGGCTGAGCGGCAGCCAGGCCCCGAGCAGGACGAAGAGGCCGCCACAGGTCCGGTTGAAGCCCTTGCCGCAGCGCCCCAGCCAGCCGGAGACCCGGCCGGCAAAACCGGCGATAAACAGCTCGGTCAGGCACTCCACCAGCGCGAAGGTGGCCGCCATGATGGCGAACTGCAGCCCAAGGCCGGCCTTGGGGTCGATAAACTGGGGCAGGAAGGCGGCGAAGAACAGAATGACCTTGGGGTTGGCCAGGGCGGAGAGGAACCCCTGGCGGGCCATGGCCCAGCCGCTGGCCCGGCCTGCCAGGGTGCCGACGCCGCCGCCCGGGGTGGGCGAGCGCCACACCTGCACGCCCAGCCACACCAGGTAGAGGCCGCCGACCACCTTCATCACCAGCAGCAGCTCCCCCGCTAGGCTCAGCAGCGAGGCGATGCCGAACATCGACAGCCCGATCACGGCCACGAAACCCAGGGCGCCGCCCGCGATGGTGGCCAGGGTCTTGCCCGGGCCGTAGAGGGCGCCGTGGGTCAGCGCCAGCAGGCCGTTGGGGCCGGGAGTGAGCGACAGGCCGATGGTGGCCGCGAGGTAAACAAGCCAGGTATCCAGGGTCATGGCGGGCTCCTTATGGTGATGATGGGCGTCATTATGGGGCCACGGCCCCTTTCATTCTTGGTGCAAATAAGACATAAAAAAGGAATATTTGGACCAGTGGAGTCATGATGCCGAGCCCCGATGTCGGTTTTTTGCTGTTGCCCCTGCCGGGCTTCGCCCTGCTGCCCTTCGGCGGCTTCCTCGACAAGCTGCGCTTTTCCGCCGACGACGAGGATCACAGCCGCCAGCGCTATTGCCGCTGGCGGATACTGGGCCTGGCGGAGGACGAGACGATCACCGCCAGCTGCGGGGTGGAAGTCCGGACCCAGGCCTCGCCCCGGGAGCTGGACTGGACCCATTATCAGTACCTGGTGGTTTTCGGCGGCCGCGAAGCGGGGCAGACCCGGCAGCTGGCGCCGCGTTACCGCCACCTGCTGCGCCAGGCCAGTGCCCGTGGCCTCGGCCTGGTGAGCATCGACAATGCCTGCTTCCTGCTGGCCGAAGTGGGCCTGCTGGAGGGGCACCGGGTGGCGGTGCACTGGCGCCATGCCCGGGAATTTGCCACCGGCTTTCCGCACCTGGCCATGACCACGGAGCAGTTGTACCTGCTGGACGGCCAGCGCATCAGCTGCGCCGGCGGCAGCGCCGCCATCGATCTGGCCACGGAACTGCTCGGCCGTCATTGCGGCCGGGAACGCGCCCTGAAGGGGCTGGCCGACATGCTGGTGGATGAAAGCCGGGAAAGGGGCCACCGGCTCCGGTCGCTGCAGCCGGAGCCGGATACCGGCCGCCACCTGGGGCGGGCCCTGGCCCTGATGCGCCAGTATCTGGGCTCGGCCATGACGGTGGCGGAGCTGGCCGAGCGGCTGGGGGTGGGCCGGCGCCAGCTGGACCGGCTGTTCGTGGCCCGTTTCGGCCAGCCGGCCCGGGCCTACTGGCAGGAGCTGCGGCTGCAGCACCTGGCCTGGCGCCTGCGCCACAGCCACCATCCGCTGGCCCTGCTCGCCGAGGAAGTCGGCATCCCGGACACCGGCTACCTGGCCAAGCTGTTCAAGCGCCGCTTCGGGCTGACCCCGGCCCAATACCGCCGGCAATCATGAAGACGGCTTGCCGGGACCTGGGAGACGCCCGGTCCGATAAGCGATGAGCTCATGTCCTCCAGTCACCGGCCAGGCTTGCACCAGCGCCATGGTTGAGTTAATGCTGTAGTTACCCAGTTTTTGTTAAGTAAATCCAAAACCATGAGATCAAAAACGCCCTTGTCCCAGGTGACCGACTTCGATCTTCGCCTGCTGCGCCTGTTCAAGGTGGTGGCCGAGTGTGGGAGCTTTTCCGCGGCCGAAAGCGCCCTGGGGGTGACCCGTTCGGCGGTGAGCCTGCAGATGAGCGATCTGGAAAAGCGCCTGGGCATGCGGTTGTGCCAGCGCGGCCGGGCGGGCTTTGCCCTGACCGACGAGGGCAGGGAAGTGCTGCGGGCGGGGGAGGTGCTGTTGAGCGCGGTGGAGAACTTTCGCGCCGAGATCAACCAGATCAACCGGCAACTGCGGGGCGAGCTCAATATCGGCATCGTCAACAACCTGGTGACTCAACCCCATATGGAAATCACCCGCGCCCTGAAGGCACTGCGCGAGCGCAGTGACGAAATCCGGGTCAACATCAGCATGAGCACCCCCGGCGAGATAGAGCGGGGGCTGTTCGACGGCCGCCTGCACGTGGGCGCCATTCCCCTGACCACGCCGCTTTCGGGCCTGGACTACCGCCTGCTCTACGAGGAGCGCTCCAGCCTGTATTGCAGCCGCGAGCATCCGTTGTTTCATGCCGGCGCCGAGCCGGACGACGATACCCTGGGCTCGGTCGACGCCGTGGTGCCCGGCTACCGTATGACGGCGCAGGCCATGGCCCTGCATCAGTTGCTGAACTGCCCCGCCACCGCCTCCGACCGGGAAGGCATCGCCTTTCTGATCCTCACCGGCAGCTACATCGGCTACCTGCCGGATCACTATGCCGCCAACTGGGTAGCCAAGGGACAGATGAAGCCCCTGTGCCCGGAGCGGCTGTTTTTTGACTCCAAGCTGGCCGTTGTGACCCGCAAAGGGCGCCGCCCGAATCTGATCCTGGAGAGCTTTCTCGACTCCCTGCAAGACCCCCGCTAATGGCGGGGTGTCCGTGCCGGCGACACGCCGGCGCCGTTAAAGTTAAGTATTGGCTTACCTATGGTTAAATAGATTTGCATTTAACTTAACCAATCCGGCGACCAGAATGATCCCATCACTCCTTAATCATCAATGGCAGCAGGGATTGGATCATGGCTAAACAGGATATTCTGCAGCGCGCCGGCCTGAGCCCCGAGCAGCTCGACGCCTACTGGATGCCGTACACCGGCAACCGCCAGTTCAAACAGGATCCGCGCATCATCGTCGGTGCCGAGGGGGGCTACTACCGGGATGTGGACGGCCGCCGGATCTTCGACGGCCTGTCCGGGCTCTGGACCTGCGGCGCCGGCCACAACAGGCCCGAGATCGCCGAGGCGGTGGCCAGGCAACTGCGCGAGCTGGACTATGCCCCGGCCTTTCAGTATGGCCATCCCAAGGCGTTTGAGCTGGCCCATCGCCTGCGCGAGCTGACGCCCGCCGGCCTCGACTACGCCTTTTTCACCGGCTCCGGCTCCGAGAGCGCCGATACCGCCCTGAAAATAGCCCGGGCCTACTGGCGCAAGAAGGGCAAGGCCGGCAAGACCAAGCTGATCGGCCGCGCCAAGGGCTACCACGGCGTCAACTTCGGCGGCATCAGCCTGGGCGGCATCGGTGCCAACCGGGCCCTGTTCGGCCAGGGGATCGATGCCGACCACCTGCCCCATACCCTGCTGAAGGAGAATGCCTTCACCCGGGGCCTGCCAGGGCAGGGCGCCGCCAAGGCCGAGGATCTGCTGGAGCTGATTGCGCTGCACGACGCCTCCAACATCGCCGCCGTTATCGTCGAGCCGCTGGCCGGCTCCGCCGGGGTGATACCGCCGCCGGTGGGTTATCTGAAGCGGCTGCGCGAAATCTGTGATGCGCACGACATCCTGCTGATCTTCGACGAGGTGATCACCGGTTTCGGGCGCATGGGGTCCATGACCGGCGCCGAGGAGTTCGGGGTGGTGCCGGACATCATGAACCTGGCCAAGCAGCTGACCAACGGCGCCGTGCCCATGGGGGCGGTGATCTGCCGGGGCGAGATCTACCACACCTTTATGGAGCAGGGCGGGCCCGACTACATGCTCGAGCTGCCCCACGGCTACACCTATTCCGGCCATCCGGTGGCCTGCGCCGCGGCGCTGGCCTCGCTCGATATCCTCCAGCAGGACCAGCTCATTCCCCGCGTGAAGGAGCTGGCGCCGTATTTCGAGAATGCGCTGCACAACCTGAAAGGCACCCGCTATATCAGCGATATCCGCAACTACGGCCTGGCCGGCGCCCTGCAGATCGAAAGCTACCCCGGCGAGCCGGCGCGTCGCCCCTACGAGATTGCGATGAAGTGCTGGCAGAAGGGTTTTTACGTGCGCTACGGCGGCGACACCATCCAGCTGGGCCTGCCCTTTATCGTGGAGCGGGAAGAGATAGACCGGCTGGTCAACGCCCTGGGCGAGGCCATCGGCGAGCTGGACTGAGACCGCAGCCGTAATGCCTCTCGGTTTGAGGTGTTAGCGGGGCAGGCTATCGCCACGCCAACTCGCAGCAAGTACGTCCCTGTATGCTCGACGATGGCGATATCGCGGAAACCGTCGTTATCGCCGCGCTGCGAGTTGTCACTGGCAACTCGGTCGCGGCGATAACTCCGGTGCAAGGCGCTTCGCGCCCCCTGCCATCGACGGTTGGCTTAGGCAATAGCCTGTCCCTCTGCATGGGACGGCATTACGGTCACCGATTTTTGAATCACAGGAATTTAAAGAGGTATCTCAATGAAAACCATCGGCCACCTGATCAACGGCACCATCGTGACCGACGGCGCCCGCACCCAGGACCTGTTCAACCCCTCCACCGGCGAGGTCGCCAAACAGGTGTCCCTGGCCGGCAAGGCCACCGTGGAGGACGCCATCGCCGCCGCCCAGGCCGCCTTTCCGGCCTGGCGCAACACGCCGCCGCTGAAGCGGGCGCGGGTCATGTATCGTTTCAAGCAACTGCTGGAAGAGCATGCCGAGGAAATCTGCCGGCTGATCGGCGAGGAGCACGGCAAGATAGCGCACGACGCCATGGGCGAACTGCAGCGCGGCATCGAGAACGTCGAATACGCCTGCGGCGTGCCCGAGCTGCTCAAGGGCGAGCACAGCAAGAACGTGGGCCCGGCCATCGACTCCTGGAACGAGCTCCAGCCGCTGGGCGTGGTGGCCGGCATCACCCCGTTCAACTTTCCCGCCATGGTGCCGCTGTGGATGTACCCCATGGCCATCGCCTGCGGCAACTGCTTTGTGCTCAAGCCCTCCGAGCGCGACCCCAGCTCGACCCTGTTCATCGCCCAGTTGCTGGTGGAAGCGGGCCTGCCGGCCGGGGTGATCAACGTGGTCAACGGCGACAAGGAAGCGGTCGACACCCTGCTGGACGACCCCCGGGTGCAGGCGGTGAGCTTCGTCGGCTCCACCCCCGTTGCCGAATACATCTACGCCAGGGCCAGTGCCAACGGCAAGCGTTGCCAGGCGCTGGGCGGGGCCAAGAACCACGCCATCCTGCTGCCCGATGCCGACATGGACAACGCCGTCAATGCCCTGACCGGTGCGGCCTTCGGCTCTTCCGGCGAGCGCTGCATGGCGCTGTCGGTGGCGGTGGCGGTGGCGGTGGGCGACGCGGCCGCCGAGGCCTTTATCGAGAAGATGAGGGCGCAGATGCAGGGCCTCAAGGTCGGCGCCTTCAGCGAGCGGCAGAACGACTTCGGCCCGGTGATCACCCGCGCGCACCTGGACAAGGTGGTCGGCTATATCAATAGCGCCGAACAGCAGGGCGCCGAGATAGTGGTGGACGGCCGCAATCCCAGCGTGCCCGGTTTTGACAACGGCTTTTTCGTGGGCGGCACCCTGATCGATCGGGTCACCCCGGACATGCTTTGCTACAAGGAAGAGATCTTCGGCCCGGTGCTGCTGGTGGTGCGGGTAGCGACCATGCAGCAGGCGATGGATCTGATCGATGCCCACGAATACGGCAACGGCACCGGCATCTTCACCCCCGCCTGGCCGACAGGCATACCGAACCGGCGGCCTACGCCGTGCTGTTTCCCAGGCCGGTTGGAAAAAACAACCAACGAGTCCGTTTGTTCCCTGCGCCATTACCTTGAAAACAAACAGAATTAATCGACGTAATACCTCCTGAACCGCCGAGGTATCCGCCGCCACTATACCTTTGACCAGAACGCATCGAGGGGAAATGCCGGGAAGTGCAGGAACTGGTGGGGCGCAGGCGGCCCACCTGCGCCCCAATAATCATCGCTGCCCGATATTGCCATCCCTCGCCGAAGGCCCTCTGCCGGGTATTGGGGTCGCCCTGGCCGGCGCTACTGTACGGTCGGGACCTCGAGCCCGAGCTCGGCAAGCGACAGCTCCCGACACCACTGGGCCAGCAGGTCCTGTTGCCGGAGCTCGGCCAGCAGGGCGTCCAGGCCGGCCACTATGGCGTCGTCCTCACCCCTGGGCACGGCCAGCGCCTGCTCGATGAGCATGAAGTTTTCCTCCAGCAGCCGGAAGCCAGGCCGGGTGGCGGCCCATTGCCGCAATGGCCCGCGGATCCCCGCCGCCGCGTCCAGCCCCTGCTCCAGGAACAGCACCACGGCGCCCGGTGTGGTGGCGGCCCGGATCAGCTGCGCCTGTTGCAGGGTGCGGGAAAGGTGCAGGTCGTAGGCCGCGCCCCGGCCGACGGCGATGCGCATGCCGGGGCGGTCCAGCTGTTCATTGCTGTGGCAGGGGGAGTCCGCCGCCACCAGGTAACAGCCCTCTATCCGGGCGTAGGGGACGCTGTAGGCGATGGTCCGGGCGCGTTCGGGATCCCGGGCCAGGAATGCCAGGTCCCAGCGTTGCCGGCCGGCGTCGGCCACCACCTCGCCGGCGGCCCGGTAGGGCAGCAGATCCAGGGGCAGCTCGAGCCGTTCGGCCAGGTGACGGGCCAGCAGGACCGACAGCCCTCCGAGCTCGCCGTCGGTGCCCGCCTGCCGGGCCAGCATGGCGTTGCCCAGGTTGATGGCCACGCGCAGCCGGCCCGAAGGGGCGAGCCGTTGGCGGAGCAGGTGCAGTTCGGATTTCATGGTGAATGGCCTCAGTGAAGGTAAAGAGGGGAACAAGCGTTCCCCTGTCGGATGGAGGCATGGGACGGCCTCCGGCGTCAATCGGTGATGGCGTCCGCCTGCGCCTTTGCCGACGCCATGCGCCGGCGCAGCAGGGGGCCAAGCACGTAGGGCAGGAACAGACCGGCCATGACGACGGCCCAGATGCCGATGGAAATACTGCTGCTCCACAGAATACCCCAGTCTCCGTCGGAAATGGTCAGGGCATGGCGGAGGCTCTTTTCCATTTCCGGGCCCAGCAGCATGCCGAGGATGATGGGCACCAGGGGAATATGCAGCTTGCGCAGCACATAGCCCATCAGCCCGAAACCGATCATGAAGTACAGATCCAGGGCGCTGCTGGTGAGCGCATAGATCCCCACCGAGGCGATCAGGGTTACCACCGGCATCAGGTACTTGGGCGGAATGCTCAGCAGCTTGACGAATACCCCCACCATGGGAATGTTCAGCAGCAGCAGGATCAGGTTGCCGATAAAGAGTGCGGCAATGACTCCCCATACCAGATCCGCGTTCTGCACGAACAGCATGGGGCCCGGCTGGATGTTCAGCGACACCAGCATCGCCAGCAGCACGGCAGTGGTGCCGCTGCCGGGCACGCCCAGGGTCAGCATGGGCACCAGGGCACCGTTGGCGGCGGCGTTGTTGCCGGCTTCCGGCGCCGCTATGCCGCGGGGATCCCCTTCGCCGAACCTGCCCCTGGCGCCGATCAGGCGTTTTTCGAGGGTGTAGCTGACAAAGCTGCCCAGCGAGGCGCCGGCCCCGGGCAGCACCCCGGAGATAAAGCCCAGCACCGAACCGCGCAGGCTGGTCGGAAGCACCTGCACGATGTCGGTCATGGTCAGCTTCAGCTTGTTGAGGCCCACCTTTTTCAGTCCTTCACCGGCGTGCTGTTCGATAAACAGCAGCAGTTCGCTGATGGCGAACAGCCCCACGATGGCGATGATGAAGTCGATGCCTTCGTACAGCTCCAGGATGTCGTAGGTATAGCGTTGGTTGCCGGTGGATATATCCACTCCTATGGTGGCGATCATCAGTCCCAGGCAGGCGGCAACCAGGGTCTTGAACTGATTCTTGCCGGTAATGCCGCCCAGGGTGGCGAAGGCCAGGGTGTACAGGGCGAAGTATTCCGCCGGGCCGAACTTCAGGGCGAATGTGGCCAGCCAGGGCGCCAGTATCACCAGGCCGACCATCGCCAGCAGGCTGCCGATAAAGGAGGCGATGGCGGAGATGGCCAGGGCTTCCGCCGCCTTGCCCTTGAGCGCCATCGGGTGGCCATCCAGGCAGGTCATCATCGCCGGCTCGTCCCCGGGGATGTTGAGCAGGATGCTGGAGATGCGGCCACCGTACATGGCCCCGGCGTAAACCGAGGTCAGCATGATCAGCGAGGCTTCCGCCGATAGCCCGAGGCTGAAGGCCAGGGGGATGAGAATGGCCACCCCGTTGGCCGGGCCCAGCCCCGGCAGGGCGCCGATCAGGGTACCGAGCATGGCGCCGATCAGGGCGAACATCAGGTGTTCCATGGTCAGGGCGACGGAAAACCCCTGTAACAGCAGGTTCAAGGTTTCCATAAGTCGGACTCCAGAATGCCGGCGGGCAGGTGCAGCTCAAGCCCGAAGTTGAACAGAACAAATACTGCCACCGCGCTGCCGACCCCGGTGCCCAGGGACGCCAGGGGGCGGGCTCCCATCCTCCAGCACAGCATCGACACCATCAGGGTGGTGGCCGGCACGAAGCCGGCCGGTTGCAGCAGCAGGGCGAACAGGGCCAGCACCACCAGCACGAACCCCAGCTCGGCCAGCATGGCGGGGCCGGGCCAGGGAGCGTCGGGATCGGGGCGGATCAGCAGGTAAAGGCTGCCTATACCCAGCAAAACGGAGAGCAGCAGGGGAAAGGTTTCCGGACCCACGGCCTCGGCTGCCCCGAAGGGCTCCGGAAAGTGCGCGGCCTCCCAGCCGTAAATCACGGCCAGGAGGAAGAGCAGGGTGCCGAGAATGCGGTCGCCCTTCATTTTATCAACCCCACTTCCTTGGAAATGGCCTGGATCTCCGCCACCTGGTCACGAACATAGTCGGTAAAGGCCGGGCCGGATTTGTGGAAGGGGACCAGGCCGTTTTGCTCCATGATGGTCTTCCACTCATCGCTGGCATAGATCTTGTCCAGACTGCCGTTCCACCATTGGTAGGCCTCTTCCGAGACACCGGCCGGCACATAGAAACCCCGCCAGTTGGGCGACACCGTGTCGATGTTCTGCTCCCTGGCGGTGGGGAACCGGTCCAGCGGGGCGGGTAGGCGCTCCTCGGACAAGACCGCCAGTACCCTCAGGTCGCCGGACTCAATAAAGCCCATGGCTTCGGAGATGTCGCCGGTAAAGGCACCGATATGGCCGCCCACCACCTGGGTAATGGCCTCGGCTCCGCCGGCAAACGCCAGGTAGGTGATGCGGGACAGCCCTTCGACCTCGGCCTCTTTCGCCGCCATCAGCACCTTGAGGTGATCCCAGCCACCGGCGGCGCTGCCGCCGGCGAATTTGACGGCGGAGGGATCCTGCTGCAGGGCGGCCATCAGCTCGTTCAGGTTTTGGTAGGGCGAGTCCTTGGCCACGGCGATCACGCCGTAATCGGCCCCCAGGGCGCCGACCCATTGCACCATGTCGTGATCCATGCCCGCGAACTGGCCCTGGGCCAGGCGGGTGGTGGTGGCGGTGCTGGCGGCGACGATCAGGGCATTGTCCTCGGCGCGTTTGGAAATGACGTGGGCGAAGGCCACGCCGCCGCCGGCACCGGTCATGTTGGTGGTCTGCATACTGCCTCTTACCAGACCCAGTTCGGCCATCAGCCTGCCCACGCTGCGGCAGGTGAAATCCCAGCCGCCGCCGGGGCCGGAGGGGGCGATGCAAGTGACCGAACGGCTCTGCTCGA
The DNA here is from genome assembly GCF_003012775.1 of Zobellella endophytica. GTDB lineage: Bacteria > Pseudomonadota > Gammaproteobacteria > Enterobacterales > Aeromonadaceae > Oceanimonas > Oceanimonas endophytica. Next base: position 537,512 of record NZ_PXYG01000001.1, read on the forward strand.
AGGCCATGGCGCCCTGGCTTCCCAGGGTGATAAGGGTGGCACCGATCAGAGCGAAAATAGTAGTGCGTTTCATAATTCAACCTCTGTATGTGAATGGTTAACCTGGGCGTTGGGGTTATCCCTGCCCGTTAATGCATCTGTAGCGACGGCCTGTCATGTCATCTCCTTGTGTGGTTGAGTAATGAACCCGGGCGAAAGGTCGGGGCGGTTATCGTCCACCGCCCCGGGTCATCCGGCACCGGCATGATCGCGTCGGCTCTGTTGCCGTGGTTTCCGTTGTTGTTATTGATTGAATGGTGCCCTTCAGACCAGCACCCAGCCTTCCATCAGGCGGCGGGCGCTGCGGCTCATGGTGACCTTTTCCACCGTCCAGTCGGCGCCCCGGGGCCGGACGGTGGCGCCCACCGCCATCAGCCCCGAAGGATGGCCGATGCGCAGCGGCTGGCCGCCGATAACCAGTTGGCCGGTGAGCCGCTGTACCAGGGTGCCCTCGACCCCGGCGGCGGCGGCCAGGGCCACTCCGCCGGTGCCGGTCATGGCGTGGTGCGCCTTGCCCATCGACAGGATGCGGGCGGTCAGATCGATGTCCGCCGCCGCCACCGGCTTGCCGCCGGCCCCCGGATAGGGCTGGGGGCGGGACACCCAGGCCAGCTTGGGGGTGTGGGGGCGCAGGCGGGTGGCCTCCTCGGCGCTGCCGGCCAGCCCCATCAGCACGGTGCAGTGGGCGCGGATCTGCTCGCAGCGGCGCAGCAGTTCGGCATCGCCGTTGATGGTGTCGGGCAGCTCGGCGCCGGTCAGGCCCAGGCTCTCGGCGGCGATGAAGATATGCGGGTTGCCGGCGTTGATCAGGGTGACCTCAACGGCGCCCAGCCCGGGGATGTCCACCCGCTCCAGGGCCCGGCCGGTGGGGAAGAGGCCGCCGGCGGCGTCGGCCGGATCGAGAAAGTCGAGCACGATTTCCGCGGCGGGAAAGGTCACCCCGTCCAGGTGGAAATCGCCGAGCTCCACCACCTCGCCGTCGCGCATCGGCACCCGGGCGACGATGCGCTTGCCGATGTTGGCCTGCCAGATCCGGACCTGGGCGATGCCGTTGGCGGGGGCCGGCACCAGGCCTTCGCGGATGGCGAAGGGGGCCACGGCGGAGGTGAGGTTGCCGCAGTTGCCGGACCAGTCGATCACCGGCCGGTGGATGTCCACGGCGCCGAACAGGTAGTCCAGGTCGCAGTCGTCCCGGCTGGAGGGGCCGACCAGCACCACCTTGCTGGTGCTGGAGGTGGCGCCGCCCATGCCGTCCACCTGCTTGCCGTAGGGGTCGGGGCTGCCGAGCACCCGCAGCAGGAGGGCGTCGCGCCCGGCCGGATCCGCGGGCACCGCATCGGCACGGAAGAAGACGCCCTTGCTGGTGCCGCCGCGCATGTACACGGCCGGGATTTTACGTTGCAACATGTTGAATCTCCTTGTGTCTTGATGGTCAGGCCGGGAGGTAGCCGGCGAGCAGGGCGGGCAGCAGGCCGCCGTGGCGGAAGTAGCGGATCTCCTCCTCCGTATCCAACCGGCAGCGCACCGCGATGGCGCGGTGGTTGCCGCCGGCGTCGGCGAGGGTCAGGGTCAGGCGCTGCCCGGGGCGCGGGGCCGCATCCAGGCCGGCCAGGGTGAAGGTCTCCTCGCCGGTCAGCGCCAGGCTGTGGCGGCTCTGCCCCTCCTCGAACTGCAGCGGCAGTATGCCCATGCCGGCCAGGTTGGCGCGGTGGATGCGCTCGAAGCTCTCGGCCAGCACCACCCGCACCCCCAGCAGGCGGGGTCCCTTGGCCGCCCAGTCCCGCGACGAGCCGCTGCCGTATTCCCTGCCGGCGATCACCAGCAGCGGCTGGCGGCGGGCCAGGTAGGCCCGGGCCGCGGTGAAGATGGTGGTGAGGGTGTTGTCCGGCAGCAGTCGGGTATAGGGGCCCTCGCGGCCGTCGGGGCAGAGCTCGTTCAGCAGCCGGGGATTGGCGAAGGTGGCGCGCTGGGCCGCCTCGTGGTTGCCGCGGCGGGTGCCGTAGGAGTTGAACTCCGCCTCGCCGATGCCCCGCTCCAGCAGGTAGCGCCCCGCGTCGCAGCCGGGCAGGATGGCGCCGGAGGGCGAGATGTGATCGGTGGTGATGTGATCGCCGAGCATGGCCAGCACCCGCATGTCGCGCAGATCCCGTTGCTGGCTGCCGGCCCCGAGTTCGCTGGACCAGTAGGGCGGTCGGCGGATGTAGGTGCTGTCGGCCGCCCAGGGATAGCGCGCCGGTACCGCGGCCGCCCGGGTGGACTGGCCTGCGGCCGGCGGCTGGTAGGCCTGGATGAACAGCTCGGCGTTGAGGCAGCGGGCCTCGATGGCGGCCACCTCGTCGTCGGCGGGCCAGAGCTCGCGCAGGTACACCGGCCTGCCGTCCGCGTCCCGGCACAGGGGATCCCGCTCGGGATCAAGCTGGGTGGTGCCCGCCAGCGTATAGGCCACGATCAGCGGCGGCGACATGATGAACACCTCCCGCGCCAGGGGATGGACCCGGCCGGCGAAGTTGCGGTTGCCGGAGGTGACGGCCGCCACCTGCAGCTGCCGGCGGCGGATTTCTTCTTCCACTTCGCGGCTGGCCAAGGGGCCGGACATGCCGTTGCAGGTCATGCAGCCGTAGCCGACCAGGTTGAAGCCGAGCTCGTCCAGGGCGGTGTTCAGCCCCGCCGCCTTCAGGTAGTCGGTCACCACCCGCGAGCCGGGGGCGAAGGAGGTCTTGACCCAGGGGGCCGAGCTCAGGCCCCGGGCCCGGGCGTTGCGGGCCAGCAGGGCGGCGCTGATCACCGCCCGCGGGTTGGAGGTATTGGTGCAGCTGGTGATGGCGGCGATGACCACGGCGCCGTCCTGCAGGCCGCTGGCCGGGGGGGCGGCGATGTCCCGTCGGCCCAGCGGGATGTGCTGGTGGGGCTGCAGGGGGCCGGCGATGGCCCGCCGCACCGAGCCCAGATCCAGGGTGACCACCCGGTCGTAGCGCACCCGCTCCAGGCTGTCGGCCCACAGGCCCTGGCGGCGGGCATAGTGCTCGGCAAGCGCGCAGCACTCGGGGTCCCGGCCGGTCATGCGCAGGTAGTCGATGCTGCGCCGGTCGAGGGGAAAGAGCGCGGCGGTGGAGCCGAACTCCGGAGCCATGTTCGACAGGGTGGCCCGGTCCGCCAGCGAGAGCTGCGCCACGCCGGGGCCGAAGAATTCCAGCAGGGCCCCGATCACCCCTTCCCGGCGCAGGGTTTCGGTCAGGGCCAGGGCGATGTCGGTGGCGATGTAGTCGGCGGGCGGCTCGCCCTCGAGGCGGATGCCGACGATGTCGGGCAGGCGCAGGGTGAGGGACTTGCCCAGCATGGCCGCCTCCGCCTCGATGCCGCCCACGCCCCAGCCCAGCACACCGATGGCGTTGATCATGGTGGTGTGGCTGTCGGTGCCCACCAGGGTGTCCGGGTAGGCGAGCACGCCGCCGTCGGGCATCGGCTCGGCGACGATGGCCGGGGTGAGCCGCTCCAGGTTGACTTGGTGGAGGATGCCGTTGCCGGAGGGAATGATGGACAGGTTGTCGAACGCCTGGTTGCACCAGTCCAGAAAGGCGAAGCGCTCGCGGTTCTTGACCTGCTCGATGTCCATGTTGGCGGCCATGGCGCCGTCGCTACCCCAGTGGTCGACGTTCACCGAGTGATCCACCACCAGGTGGGTGGGGATGACCGGGTTGACCCTGGTCGGGTCGCCGCCGCCCTCGGCCACCGCGTCGCGCAGCCCGGCCAGATCCACCAGCGCCGGGGTGCCCAGCAGATCTTGCAGCACGACCCGGGCCGGCCGGAAGGGGAGGTCGACGTCCCGGGCCCGGGCGGCGATGGCGCCGAGCAGGGCGTCGGCCTCGTCGCCGGCGGTTCTCATCACGTTCTCGGCCAGCACCCGCAGGCTGTAGGGCAGGGTGCCCGGCTCCAGCCCCAGTCGCTCCAGGCGCGCGGCCACATCATGAAAGCGATAGCGGCGCTCCCCGACCTGCAGTTCCGACATCTCGTGCATCTTCCTCTCCCTCATTGCGGTATCTGTCGATAAGCTGAAATTGCACTAAATTTTAAATTTGTGCAATTTTATGATGGGTGAAATTCACAAGTTGAGATGGGGATCTCATTTGTTGCACTGATTATTAATTTTGTGCAATCTTGGTGGGCGTGCCCCGGCAGCACCCGCCGGGGGTTTTCAACACCTTGTTTCTGCTGCGCTTATCATGAAGCAAGGGCTGCCGGGGCGGCGGCGGGGTTTATTCGGCGGCCCGGTGTGTGATAATCGATGTCTTCTTCGAATGTAACGGGAATCGCCATGGCCGCTCCGGTCGACAACCTTGCACTGACTGCGAAAATGACACCACTGCAACAACGCACGGTACGGGAACTGGTGCTGCATATCCGCCAGGAGCGTTACCCCGCCGGCCACCACCTCAAGGCCAGCTTCCTGGCGGAGCAGCTGGGGGTATCCCGCTCGCCGGTGAACGCGGCGCTGGCCCACCTGGCCGAGCTGGGGGTGCTGGAGCACGACCGGAACCGGGGCTTTTTTCTGCGCTGCCCGGCCGACGAGCTGGACAGCGCGCTGGTGGCCCTGGTCGGCGGCTCGGAAGATCCGCTCTACCAGCGCATCGTCGATCTGCGCCTGGCGCGGCAGCTGCCCGACAAGGTGCTGGAGTCGGATCTGATGCGCCTGCTCGATACCAGCCGGGCCAACCTGGGCCGGGTGCTGTCGCGCATTCAGGAAGAGGGCTGGATCGAGCGCCGGGCGGGGCAGGGGTGGGAATTTTTGTCGCTGATCGACTCCCGCCAGGCCTACGAGGAGTCTTACTATTACCGGCTGGCGCTGGAGCCGGCCGCCCTGCTGAGCCCTGACTTCAGGGCGGACCCCGCCGAGCTGGCGGAGTGCCTGCGCCAGCAGGAGTTCATCGCCGAGTCCGGCTACCTCAGCATGACGCCCTTCGAGCTGTTCGAGGCCAACAGCCATTTCCACGAAACCCTGGCGCTGTGGTCCCACAACCGTTTTATCCACCAGTCGCTGGTGCGGCTGGATCAGCTGCGCCGGCTGGTGGAATACCGCCAGGCGGCGCGCCGGGCCCCCCGGCGGGAGCAGGCGCTGGAGCACATCGCCATACTGCAGTGCATCGCCGGCGGCGAGCTGGTCGAGGCCGCCGCCCTGATGCGCCGCCACCTCAACCAGGCCCTGAGGGCGAAGCGGGAATTCCGGCTGGAGCCCTAAAGCGCCATCTCGTTTGAAACTGAGACAGTGATGATTGGAGCGCAGGCGGCCCGCCTGCCTTCCCGCACAGCGCGAACCCCCGGCCTGGAAAGCAATGCTTCAACCCCGGGCATACCCCCTATGCCGACGGGCCGCCCGCGCCCCATTCGGTCACAGGTGCTCTTAGAAGGCATGCCCGGCCATCAAACCGGCAGCGCTGGGGTCAGCTTGATTTTCTGCATGGGGATCTCGGTTTTCACACTCTGCACTCCCTTTATCCGGGTAAAGTGTTCTATCTGGAAACGGCGGTAGTGTTTACGTGGCACAAACCTGCTCCTGGAGCGCAGGCGGCCCGCCTGCCTTCGCGCGCAGCGCGAACCCCGGCCAGGAAAGCAGCGCGTCAGCCTCGGACATAATCCCTACGCGGGCCACCCTCCCTGCGGAGACCTTATGTCAACGCCGGCTCCGCCAGCCACTCGGCGAGCCGTTGCCGGTCGCTGCCGGCCAGGGTCTTGAGCGGCAGCGGCAGGCTGGGCGCCTCGGCCAGACCCAGCAGTTCGGCGGCGGTTGCGGTGACCCGCAGGCTGCCGTATTGGCGGAACAGCTCCCACATTGGCTGCAGCCGGCCGGACAACTGCAGGGCCCGGTGGGCGTCGCCGGACCGGGCGGCCCGGGTGATGGCCAGGGCCGTCTGGGGGAAGAGGCCGCCGGTTACCGAATACCAGGCCTCGCAGCCGGCGTTCAGCCCCCTGGCGGCCAGGGCATCGCCGCTGACGCCTATGGTCAGGTGCGGGGGAAGCTGGGCGCGCAGGCGCTCGATGCGCGCCCGGGCGGCCTCGGCGTCGTCCGGTACGCCGGGGATCTTGATGGAGGCCACCTGCGGCAGCCCCGCTATCCGGCCGTGCAGTTCGTCGCTGAAGGTGAAGTGGGTCGTGCCGGGGTTGTCGTAGACACAGAGCGGCACGGACAGGGTGCCGGTCACGTCCCGGTACAGGCCGAACACCTCGTCGTCCGACAGTTTCTGGTACGACACGGGCGCCAGCAGCACGCCGGCGGCGCCCGCCTGCTGGGCGTCTTCGGCCAGCTCCTGCACGGCGCGGGTGCGCAGGGCGCCGATGCCGGCGATCACCGGCACCGTCCCCGCGTGCTGCACCGCCAGCTGCACGATACGGGCCCGTTCGGCCCGTGTGAGGTAGGCATAGTTTCCCGTCGAGCCGAGCACGCCGATGGAGTCGACCCCGGCGCCGGCCAGGCGTTCGACCAGGCGGACAAAGGCGGCCTCGTCGATGCCGCTCTCGTTCATGGGGGTGAGGGGAAATGCGCTGAGGCCTGCAAACATGGTCGATTCTCCTGGTAACAAAGTTGCTGACAAGGGTTGGCTGCCCCGTGGTTGAACACCGACGCCCATCATCCAGGGCATGCTGCCGATGTTGCGGTATCGGCAGCCGTTATTTACTCATTCTTTGTGCCCGGCACCTGGGCGAGCATCGCCTCGCCGATCACATGGTTTCCACAGGCACTGAGCGCCTGGCCGGCACCCAGTCTGTCTTGTTCTACTTCGTCCTGCCCAAGCTTGTGCTTGCCGACGAGGCGGGTGATGTCGATCCGCAGGCCGATGATCTGCTCGAGCAAAGCGTCGATGTAGTCTCGGGGAGCGTCCGCCATCTTCCAGGGTGCGGGTTGCGATGCTTCGTGAGTGCGGGTCAGCCTGGCCACCACGCCCCGCACATACTTTTCGTCATCGAGGAAGTGGATACGGCCATGGGCGTGGACAACCCTATAGTTCCAGGTGGGTACCTGTCGGTGCGACTCGTGTTTGGTCGGATACCAGTTGGGCGAGATATAGGCATCGCCCGCCCGAAAAGCCACCAGCACTTGGTCGCCATTCTTGACGTCTTGCCATATCGGGTTGGCCCGTGCGATATGGGCCTTTAATACGCCCTGTTCCCCTTCACTCGCCACCAGCTCGAAGGGAAGGTGGTTGGCATCCAGGCCATGCTTGCCATGGGTGATCAGGGTTCCGAACGGATGCTTTTCAATGCATTCGTGCAGTATCTGGGTTCGGGATTCATTAAAATGGACGGGTAAATACATGTTTGCTCCAAGACAGGCTGAGAGAGGAGAGTAGCAAGCACCCTCCTGTCAGCCTTCCTTTTAATAAAACAATGGGCTTTCGACTCAGGTTTTTATTCATAACGGTAACCCGTGCCCGTTACCAGCAACACGCTGTTGTTAGCCCTCGACGCCGACCAGCCGGGACTCTATGGTGGCACCCGGCATCATAAGGTGTAATCCCTGGGTCAATTGCTCGCCAGCCTGGTGCAGTGCAGCCAGCGGCATGGCTGGCAGGCTTTCCAGAATAAACCACATCTGCCTGGCGTCGGCACCCAGCCGAGTCCTCACTCCCTGCCGCCAGTTCCAGCGCCGGCAGGTGACTCCGATGTCGTCGCGCCATACCACTTCCCCTTGTTCGGGGGATTCGTGGGCCGGCGCTCCGTCCTTCATGGTGTCGAACAGCTCGGTGCCGTCCGCGACGACCAGCCGGGGCGTGCCGGCATAGGCCGCCAGGTTCTCGCCGCCGACGGGAACGGCGTACTGGATGCTGATGGCGTTGTACAGATCGACCACCGGATCGATGCTCGGCAACTGCTGGTCGCGCCGTACCCGCTTGAGCAGGGCCTCGGCGGAGCAGGGGGTGCGCTGGGGCTTGGCGCCGAACCGCCTGAACACCTCGCCCCAGGCCTGCAGGTGCGCCTCGGCCCAGGGCGCGCCTCCCGTGCTCAGCGACTGGCAGGCGCGGTTCAGGGCATCGGCGCCGATGTGCGGATTGACGATCTCGGCTGCATCAACGCTGATGCTGAGGGCGCGAAAGCCGGGCGCCAGGTCGGCGATGGCGGGATCGATTGACGGCAGTACGGTGTGCATTGCAGAATCCTTTAATGACCAATTTATTCCATGCTAACGACCGATGACCAATAAAGTCAATATATCGACCGATCCGGGCGCCGATGTCCAGACCGTCAGCCAGGCCGTCGCCACCCGGCTCAAGGCGCACAGAAAAAGGCAGAAGCTTTCCCTGGACGAACTCTCCCGGCGCGCCGGCGTCAGCAAGGGCATGTTGGTCGAGATCGAGAAGGGCAGTGCCAATCCCAGCATCGCCATCCTCTGCAAGGTGTCGGCGGCACTCGGGGTGTCGGTGTCGGATATCGTCAATGTGGCCAGCGCGCCCTCGGTGCACTTGATTGAAAACGAGGACATCGCCACCCTCTGGACCGGCCCCGGGGGCGGCTCCGCGCGCCTGCTCGCCGGCACCAGCGGACCCGACATGATCGAGCTGTGGCGCTGGGAAATGCAGCCCGGCGAGCGCTTCGAATCCGCCGGGCATCCACCGGGCACCGTCGAGCTGTTCCATGTCGAGCAGGGGCAGCTGACGCTCAGGGTGGGGGAGACCGAGCTGCTCGTTGCCGCCGGCTGCTCGGCGGTGGCCAGAACGGATGTGCCCCACCACTATGCGAACGAGGGCGATGCCAGGCTGGTGTTTTCGATGACGGTGGCCGAGCTGCACGGACGACTCAGCCCTGAGGGCATGAACGGGCCCTGATGCTTTTGCATCAACGCCGTGCTGTTTAACGGTTAACGCTTTGTTTACTTTTCCTGTCGAGGGGCCCGCCTGGGCCGCACCACAGACAGGAACAACACCATGACCGCATCCGCAAGCACACGCGATTACCGCCTCACCGGCCCGAGCGCCCGGGAGGCGGTGGCCCGGGGCCTGGCCTCGGCCCAGTGGTACCAGACCCCGGTACCGCGCAAAACCCTCAAGGCGCTGATGCAGCGCCAGGACCGCAGCGCCATCCGCGATACCCTGCTGTGGTGGGCGCTGCTGCTGCTGTTCGCTACCTTGAGCATGCTGGCCTGGGGCAGCTGGCTGGCGGTGCCCTGTTTTCTGGTTTATGGCGTGCTGTACAGCTCGGCGTCGGACTCCCGCTGGCACGAGTGCAGCCACGGCACCGCCTTCCGCACCTCCTGGATGAACGATCTGGTCTACCGCCAGGCCAGCTTCATGATCCTGCGCGAGCCCACCGTCTGGCGCTGGAGCCACGCCCGCCACCACACCGACACCATCATCGTCGGGCTGGATCCGGAGATTAACGCGCCCCGTCCCACCCCGGTGCTGCGCCACCTGCTCGGGCTGCTGGCCATTCCCGCCGTGCTGGGCACCCTGCAAAGCCTGCTGCGCCACAGCGGCGGCCGGCTCACCGAGGACGAGCGGGCCTTCATTCCCGAGATGGAGTGGCCCAGGGTGTTCCAGCAGGCGCGCATGTACCTGGCCCTGCAGATGGCCGTGCTGCTGCTGGCGGTGGGGCTGCAGTCCTGGCTGCCGGTGATGCTGGTGGGGGTGCTGCCCACCATGTACGGCGCCTGGCTGGCCTACCTGTTCGGGCTGACCCAGCACGCCGGCCTGGCCGACAACGTACTGGATCACCGCAAGAACAGCCGCACCATCCGCATGAACCCGGTGTTCCGCTTTATCTACTGGAACATGAACTATCACACCGAGCACCACATGTACCCCATGGTGCCCTATCACGCGCTGCCGGCCCTGCACGAGCAGATCAAGCACGATCTGCCGCCGGTGTATCCCAGCACCTGGGCGGCCCTGTGCGAACTGGTGCCGGCCCTGTGGCGCCAGCGCCAGGACCCGGATTATTTCGTCGACCGGCCGTTGCCGGCGGCGGCCGAACCACCTACCGACGCCGACCTGCGGCCGGCCCATTCCCTGTAAGTCCCCCTGGGGGAGGAGAGCAAGATGAGCAACTGGATAGACGTGTGCGCCTTCGACGATATCGACGAAGAGGATGTTATTCGGGTCGACCGCAGCGAGCGGACCCTGGCCATATACCGCAGCCCGGACGACGAGGTGTTCGCCACCGCCGGGCTCTGCACCCACGAGGCGGTGCACCTGGCCGACGGCCTGGTGATGGGCGACATCATCGAGTGCCCCAAGCACAACGGCCGTTTCAACTACAAGACCGGCGAGGCCAAGAACGCTCCCGCCTGCGTTCACCTCAAGACCTATGCCGCCAAAGTGGAAGGCGGCCGGGTCTATGTCTGCCTGGATTGAGGTGAGCATGGACGAGCGCATCATCATCATCGGCGCCGGCGAGGCCGGCATCCGCGCCGCCCTCACCCTGCGCCAACAGGGCTGCCGGACGCCGATCACCCTGTTCGGCGACGAGCCCCACGCCCCCTACGAACGGCCGCCCCTGTCCAAGGCCGGGGGCGGCGAGCCGGTGGCCATCGGCGACCTGGTGGCCATGGAGCGGGTCGAGCTGCGCCTGGGCGAGCGGGTGGAACATATCGACCGGGCCCATCGCCAACTGGTTACCCGGCATGGCGAGCGCCTGCCCTACCGGCAACTGCTGCTGGCCACCGGCGCCCGTGCCCGGCGGCTGGTGCTGCCCGGCCTGGCGGCGGACGCGGCCCTGACCCTGCGCACCCTGGACGACGCCCGTAGCATCTTCGCCCGGGTGGCCCCGGGCAAAAGGGTGGTCATCGTCGGCGGCGGCTTCGTCGGCCTGGAGCTGGCCGCCGCCCTGATCGGCAAGGGCGCGCGGGTCAGCCTGCTCGAAAGCCAGCTCCGGCTGCTGCAACGGGCGGTGCCGGCGGAACTGGCCCGCGTCGTCGAGGAGGAGCACCGGGCGCGGGGCGTGGATCTTTACCTGGGCGCGGGCATAGCGCGGGCCGAGCCCCGGGGCGAGGGCGCCCGGCTGACACTTAATGACGGCCGCGAGCTCGAGGCCGAGCTGCTGGTGGCCGGCATCGGCTCCGAGCCCAACACCCGGCTGGCCGCCGGCGCGGGGCTGGCGCTCGACAACGGCATCGCCGTGGATGCCGAACTTCGCACCGGCGATCCGGCCATCTTCGCCGCCGGCGATTGCTGCTCCTTTCCCCATGCCCTGTACCGGCAACAGCGGCTGCGGCTGGAATCCTGGCGCTGCGCCCGGGAGCAGGGCGAAACCGCCGCCCTCAACATGCTGGGCGGCCGGCACGCTTACGCCCCGGCGCCCTGGTTCTGGTCGGATCAATTCGATCTGGGCCTGCAGATAGTGGGCCTGCCCCACCTGGCCGACCGCACCCTGTGCCGGGAGCTGGGCGAACGGGCCCGGCTGCTGTTCCATCTGGACCGGGACGGCCGCCTGCTGGCCGCGAGCGGCATCGGCCCCGGCAACGCCGTGGCCAAGGACATCAAGCTGGCCGAGCGGCTGATCAACCTGCGGGCCTGCCCCGATCCCGCGCTGCTCGCCGATCCCGGCGTCAGGCTCAAGCAACTGTTGTCCGCCGCCACCGGGGAGGCCGCATGAAACTGTTGATCCTGCAATCCATGTGGGCCATGGAAAACATCCTGCCGGGCGGCGACACCCTGCCGCTGCCCGAGGCGGTCCGGCGCATTGCCGAGCACGGCTTTGCCGGGGTGACCGACCACTTTACCGATCGCCGCCACGTGCGGCGGCTCACCCAGGAGCTGCGGCCGCTGGGGCTGACCGCCGAGGCCCAGTGCTTCCCTAAAAGCGTGGACGAGCTGCAGCCGACCCTGGAGCTGGCGGCCGAGTTCGGCTGCCACCACGTCACCATCCAGCCCGATGTGCGCACCCGCGACAAGGCGGCGGCGCTGGCCCTGCTGCGGGGCTGGCAGCGGCTGGCGGAGCAGGTGGACTTTCCGGTGCTGGTGGAAACCCACCGCTACCGGCTGACCAACGATCTGTTCTTCACCCTGGAGCTGCTGGAGGAACTGCCCAGCCTCCGGCTGGTGGGGGACTTGTCCCATTACGTGGCCGGGCACGAACTGCCGCTGGTGGAGGGCGACCCCCAGGCCGAGGCACAGCTCAGGGAGATCATGCGCCACTGCCACGCCTACCACGGCCGGGTGTCCAACTGCGAGCAGGTGCAGCTGCCGATAAGCTTTGCCCAGCACCAGCCCTGGGTGGAGCAGTACCGCCGGCTGTGGCGCTGGGGCTTTGCCAACTGGTGCGCGCGGGCGGCCCCCGGCGACAGCCTGGCCTTTACCTGCGAGCTGGGCACCCGTCCCTATGCCATCACCGGCGCGGACGGGCAGGACATCACCGACCGCTGGGCCGAATCCCTGCAACTGAAGCAACTGGCCGAAACCATCTGGGCGGAAGTACGGCAGGGCTTGTAGGTCGAATTTATTCGACTGAACCCGGCGTCGTTGGTGAATGGCCCATTGAAGTGGACCCTGCGGCGGGGTCTGTAGGGTCGAATTTATTCGACCGAACCCCGGCGCCGTTGGCGGGATGGTCCATTGAAATGGACCCTACGGCAGACTCCGGTGTAATCCGGCGCCCGTAGGGTCGAATTTATTCGACCGGATGCGGCGCCGGCTCTGTGCCGGGCTCCCGCCTTGTGCTGAAATGGCGGCCTTAGCGGCAACAACCTGATGCAAGGCGGAGCAGCGTGAAAAAAACCACCATCGTCGAGATCGCCGAACGGGCGGGCGTGGGCCGGGCCACGGTGGACCGGGTGCTGAACGAGCGGGGCAACGTCACCCCGGCCACCGCCGAGCGGGTATTGCGGGCGGCCCGGGAGCTGGGGCTGAAACGCACCCTGCCGGACGCCTGGCAGCCGCTGCGCCACCTGGAGGTGGTGCTCTGCGACAACGGCGCCAGCTTCTTCCGCCGGCTGGAGCAGGGCTTTGTGCGCGCCGCCGAGGTGCTCGGCAAGCGCCAGCTGGTGCTGCACCGCACCCTGGTGCGCGACCCGGAGCCGGAACGGCTGGCCCGGCTGCTGGAGCTGGCGGCGTCGCGGCGCGATGGCATCGTGCTGTTCGGCCCCGCCCATCCGGCGGTGGCGACGGCGGTCAACCGCGCCGGCCAGGCCGGCGTGCCGGTGGTCACCCTGGCTACCGTGCTGCCCAACACCCGTCCGCTCTGCCATGTGGGCATCGATCAGTACGCCGCCGGGCGCACCGCCGGCTGGTTGCTCGGACAACTGTGCCGGGAGCCGGGGGAGGTGCTGGTGGTGTGCGGCCGGCTGGAACTGACCGCCCATCGGGAGCGGGTGCGCGGCTGCCTGGAGCGGCTGGCCCGGTCCAGCCCCCGGTTGCAGCCCCGGGTGTTGGAAGGGCGTGAGCAGAACGAATTGATCGAATCCCTGGTGCGCGAGCGGCTGGCGGCGGGGGCGGTGGCCGGGCTGTACAACACCGGGCCCGGCAACGGCATCATCGCCGGCCTGCTGGAGCGGCGGCAACTGGCCGGACGCTGCGTTTTTATCGGCCATGAGCTTCACCCCACCACTCAGGCCCTGCTGCGCCAGGGCAAGATGCACCTGACCCTGGATCAAAACCCGGAGCTGCACGCCTTCCGCGCCCTGGAGTTGCTGATCTGCCACCTGGAGCGGACCACCCCGCCCGCCGCCGGCGGCCGCATCGACTTCACCCTGTACACCCCGGAAAACCTGGGCGACTGAGGGTGGCGGTGCTCTCATGGATGAGTAGTATTCTTGCAGGCGGTAACCGGTCGGTTAAATCGGCAATATGATGAGGAAGAACAATGATAGATCGTCTGGACCACCTGGTCCTCACCACCGCGGATGAGGCGGCCTGTATCGGATTTTATGTCGAGCTGCTGGGTATGGGGCTGGAATGCTTCGGCCAGGGGCGCAAGGCGTTGCGTTTTGGCAACCAGAAGATCAACCTGCACCTCAAGGGCAAGGAGTTCGAGCCCAAGGCCCACACCCCGGTGCCCGGGGCGCTCGATCTCTGTTTTATCGCCGACCGCCCCCTGGACGAGGTGATCCGCTTGTTGCGGGAAAAGGGGGCAAACATTATCGAGGGGCCCGTGATGCGCACCGGCGCTACCGGCCCCATCCGTTCCATCTACCTGCGCGACCCGGATCTCAACCTGGTCGAGATAGCCGAGCCGGCGGGCTGACCCCGGTTACCGCTGCGGTGCGCACCGGCCCGGGGTGTTTCTCCTCAATGCGCAGTTCTCCTGGCGGCCAGCGACAGCGTTGCCACCAGTGGCGTGGCCAGCGCGGCGAACACGGCGATAACACCAGACACGTAGCCGATATTGCCAACCCCCCAGGCCGAGATGCCGAGGCCGCCGATCATGGCGCCGAGGGCAATGCCGCCGTTGGCGGCGGACACATTGAGCGTGCCGGCCAAAGCCTGGGCCCCGGAAGCGGCGTTCATCACGCGGATCTGGCAGATTGGATAAAGGGCGGTGTTGGCGATACCCCAGACGGCCAGGGCGACGGCAAACCAGAGGCCGGCACTGGCAAACGCCATGGTCGCGACCATGCCCAGGGCGAGCACCACGCTGAAGATGGCGGTGGTGGCGAGCGGTTTTTTGTCCACCCACAGGCCGCCAAGCCAGTTGCCGAACAGGCCGACGGCGCCAAACCCCATCAGCCACCAGCCCACCCGGGCCGGTTCAATGCCCGCCGATGTTTCCATCATTTCCGCCAGGTAGGTGTAGCCGGCGAACATGGCGGTGAAGATCAAAACCGACAAGACGACATTGGCAACAAAGAACGGGCTCTTGAGGATCCTGGCCTGATCCGCCATCGCCACCGGCCGGGGCGCGCGCACGGCCGGCATGCTGATGTATATCAGCAGCGCGATGGCCAGCGACAGCGCGGCCAGCAGGGCAAAGGCGCCGCGCCAACCGATGGCATCGGAGGCAAGGGTTCCCAGCGGAATGCCGAACAGCATGGCGGCAGAGATACCGAGATAGA
Organism: Zobellella endophytica; assembly: GCF_003012775.1. Lineage (GTDB taxonomy): Bacteria > Pseudomonadota > Gammaproteobacteria > Enterobacterales > Aeromonadaceae > Oceanimonas > Oceanimonas endophytica. The sequence continues at coordinate 552,522 of NZ_PXYG01000001.1, forward strand.
CCCTCGACACGGCCCGGCCGCCCTTGCCCGGCCCGGCAATCTGCGCCGCCGTTTCGCTGGCGGTGCCCCAGAACACGGGCAACGCCAGGGCCGGCAGCAGGCGCGCCACGGCCAGCACCCAGGGGTTCGGCGCGACGGCCGCGAGGCCGTTGGAGAAGGCGAACAGCACCAGGATGCCGATAAATAGCCGCTTGCGATCAACATGAGCGAGCCAGGCGGTGAGGAAGGGGCCCGCCACTATCACCACCACCGCGAACAAGGTGACCAACTGGCCGGCGGTGGCGACCGAGATGGCGAGGTCGCGGGCCAACGCCGGCAACAGCCCGACGATGAGGAATTCGGTGGTGACGATGACAAAGGCGGCCACCGCAAGGATTGAAATGGACGCAGAACTGCCCCTGGCCGTTGCCAGGCGGGGCTGGGGGTCGTCATTCACGGGGTTAATGGTCGGCATGGTCTTTACTCCGGAAAAAGAAGGGCCTTATGTTACAGTGGATAAAAATTCTTTTTATGGATAACATTTACAGATTATTATGGAAATTAATTCTATAAAGGCCTGATTGATGACACCCGCACAACGCCTGAAAGGACTCGATACTTTTGTTGCCGTTGCCCAGGCCGGGAGCTTCACGGCGGCGGCCGCCCGGCTGAACCTGACCAACTCGGCGGTGGGCAAGGCCATCGCCCGGCTTGAGGGGCGCCTGAACCGGCAGTTGTTCGACAGGACGACGCGCCGGCTGGAAATGACGGACGCGGGAGAGGCTTTCTACAAGGTCTGCGTGCGCGTTCTGGAAGAGCTGGAGGCGGCGGAGCGGCAGCTGTCGGCAGAGCAGCTGATCCCATCGGGGCGGTTGAGAGTGGGTCTTCCCGCCACCTTTGGCCGAATGCGGGCACTGCCAGCACTGCTGGCGTTTGCTGAAAAACATCGGCAGGTGGTGCCACACGTATCCTTCACCGACCGATTCGTTGACCTGGCCGAAGACGGGCTGGATGTCGCCGTGAGAATAGGCGGAGCCGATACCTGGCCGGCGACGGTCGGCCATCAATTGCTGGGACACGAGGAACTGATTTTCTGCGCCTCTCCGGGCTACCTGCTGGCGCATGGAGAGCCGGCATCATTGGCTGAGCTGTTTCATCACGAGGCCGTTCTGTACGGCAGGGCCGATGGCGGCACAAGCCCCTGGCTGATCAAGGAAGGGCAGGCCCCGCTGGTGCGGCAACAGGTTGAAGGCCGGATAGTGCTCGGCCAGGCCGAGGCGCAGGTTGCGGCGGTGGAGGCGGGGCTGGGCGTGGCCCAACTCGCCACCTGGCTGGTGGAGCGGCAAATACGTGACGGCAAACTGACAAGGATACTGCCGCAACTGGCCACGCAGGGGCTGCCATTGCACGTGGTCTGGCAGCGTGGCCGGCAGCACCTGCCGAAGGTTCAAGCCCTGGTGTCTCATTTCGAGGCATCGCTCGACATCCGGCCTGGCAGCTGTGGTGCTTCCGGTTAGGAGCTGCCGGAACTTCGCCCTTGCAGCAGCAGTGCGGAGAATGCGACTTCGTGCTGATCTTCCTGGTCCGGGACATGGAGCAGTACGTCGAGCTCACGCACCGGCTGTTCCACGACAATAAAAACGTCAAATCATTCAAGACGCTGGTGGCGATGGACAGGGTCAAAACCGGGATGCAGGTCCCGGTTGACGCGGACTGACGCTGCCCGGCGAATGACGGTCCCGCCGGGCATGAATTATTGAGCTCATTTCAATAATGAAGTGAATCCACGTTAATCCATTACATCTTGCAGGGAGTTATATTAACAACACGTTAACGGGTTGTGGCAATTGATGCCTGACGTTAACGCCAGGCAAGGTATATAAGGATTATGATTGCATCCGCCCCGGATGTGATAAACAGACTCGTCCCTATTTTTATATGCCAATGGAAATAACTGAAAGGGTTTTTACCGGCCCAAACAGAAAAGGGAGTTATCGGTCATGTCATCCGTCAGGACATTCTGGAATCAAATGTGGGCTTGGAACGATCAGGCCAAAAAAACGCTGAGGTTTATTCTCACACTGGGGTTGAGTCCGGGTAATCAGGATTCGGCCTCGGACAATAAAAGATCGAGGAGTTACAGTAACGCGCAATATATGGGGCTGCTGATGGGGCCGGCCCTGTTCTTTATTATCAATGCCTTTTTCGCGCCGGCAGGCATGTCGGCCGAGGCGGTGGCGGTATTGGCCATCGTGGCCTGGGTGGCGACCTGGTGGATCACGGAAGCCATTCCCATTCCGCTCACTTCCCTGCTGCCGCTGATCCTGTTCCCGCTGATGGGCGTGATGAAGACGGGCGCGGTGTCCGCCTCCTACGGCGATCCGTTGATCTTCCTGTTCGTGGGCAGCTTCATGATGGCGCTGGCCATGGAAAAATGGAACCTGCACCGCCGGGTCGCGCTCGGCATCATTTCCTTCATCGGCACCAACCCGAACATGATTATCCTCGGGTTCATGACGGCCACCGCCTTTCTGTCGATGTGGATTTCCAACACCGCCACCACCATGATGATGGTGCCCATGAGCCTGGCGGTCACCAAACACATTGCCGACTCCATCCAGAAAAACAGCCCCGGAACCGACACCACGCCCGGCAACTTTCCCTTCGGCACGGCGATGATGCTGGGCACCGCCTATGCGGCCACCATCGGCGGTTTCGGTACCCTGATCGGTGCCCCCGCCAACACCATACTGGCGGCCACCGTCAAGAAGCTGTACGACGTGGAGATCTCCTTTGCCCAGTGGCTGCTGTTCGGCATTCCGCTGGTGGCCATACTGGTGCCGCTGATCTGGCTTTACCTGGTCAAGATTGCCTTCCCGATGAAGGTCAAGCATCTCCCCGGTGGCGTGGAAGTGATTAAAAAGGAGAAGAAGGAACTGGGCAAAATGAGCTTCGAGGAAACCGTGGTGCTGGCGGTGTTCTCGCTGGTCGCCCTGGCATGGATAACCCGCAGCTTCGTGCTCAAGGCCCTGATCCCCGGCATCGACGACACCATCATCGCCCTGTGCGGCGCCTTCGTGCTGTTTATCCTGCCGGCCAGGAACGCCGTCGGCAATATCCTGGACTGGGACACGGTGAAGAAGCTGCCCTGGGGAATACTGTGGCTGTTCGGCGGCGGCCTGGCCATTGCCGGCGGTATCACCAGCTCCGGCCTGGATCAGTGGATAGGCGGGCAACTGGTTAACTTCACCGAGGTGCCGCTGTGGCTGACCATAGCGCTGATCGTGGGCGTGATCACCCTGCTCACCGAGTTCGCCTCCAACACCGCCACCGCCACCATGGTGTATCCCATCGTGGCCGCCGGGGCCGCCGCCCTGGGCATGGATCCCATCATCCTGATGGTGGCGGCCTGCATGGGGGCGACCTTTGCCTTTATGTCGCCGGTTGCCGCGCCGCCCAACGCCATCGTGTTCGCGACCGGTTACCTGAAGATAGGTACCATGGTGAGGGCCGGGATATGGCTGAACCTGCTCGGCGTGGTGTTCTCGGTGATCATCATCTCGTACCTGGTGCCGCTTATCTTCGGCGGCATGCTCTGAGCCTCGGGGCGGTGATATAAAATGACGAAGGGTGGCAAGGGATGTCGCCCTTTTCCTTTTTCGTTGACCAGGTTGTCGTCGTATTTATTAGCCAGGCATTCTCTCTTCAGCGTGACTATTTAAATAGCTGTTCCGAATAGTAGATCAATAAAGACAGCGGGCAGGTACTACTAAGCAGACCCTCTGCGCCAGGGATAGCGCGGCGGAGCCCCCAGGGATGGGTTTACGGCGTGTCTGTGTGCGGTGCCCGGCCGATGTAGCACCATTAGGATCAGTTATTTAACAGTCACCTCCGCGAAGGCGGAGGTCCATAACGGTTTGCACTGGACTCCCGTCTTCGCGGGAGTGACGGGGTAGGGCCAAACAGCTTTCATATTACTTGTTATTCTATTTGGGCTCTTTGCTTTTTTCTTCATAAATGGATTCCCAAAAATTTTCCACAAAATAACCCATGTTACAGGTTGGCCTATACAGTCTAATTTCCAATGAGATATCAAATTCCTCACCAAATGCTCTTATCAGGGTTCCGTTATTAATATCACCGTCAGCAATAGATTTTGGTAACCAGGCAACGCCTTTGTTCTCTATCACCATCGATAGTAATACTGGTGACAGATGAGATTCAAATGCAACATCTAAGTTAGGGGTGTGAGTTGTTTTTAATATTTTGGAATCTAATATACGACCAAGCGCAGAGTCTTCACTGAACTTAAGGAAGGGAATGCTACTCTTTTTAAAAAGATCAGTGCCGAAGCATACCGTGCTACCAATTACAGGTATAAGGTAGTCATGGCCTATAACTTTATAAATAAATTGATCTTCAGGTAAATATGTTGGTACATCGGGGTGGCTGTGACATAACAAGAAATTAGCGTCACCATGAATAAGCATCTGTTCACATGTTTTCATACTATCAGTGGTTAATCGCATGGACTCAAAAGGAGCTTTGCTGTCGAGAGATCTAACCCATCGAGGAAAAAACATAAAAGAAAGTGAGTAGGTTGCCGCAAAACGCAACAGCCGTAATTCCTTACCTGCAACTTCATTAGCCTCTATACGAAACTGATAGAGTCGCCTGACCAAGTCTTGAGCAGAGTTAAGCACTTCGCGACCTGCTGTTGTAAGCGTTGCGCCTTGAGATGTTCGTACAAATAATTCGACGCCCAGCCAGTCTTCTAAAGAGCGGATGCGACGACTAAACGCAGGCTGCGTAACGTTTCGATGCTTGGCTGCACGAGAAAAGCTCTCATACTCCGCAAGTGCAATAAAGTCTTCTAACCAATGGAGTTCCATAAGCAATGCCGATCATGCATAGGGTCGCTCGAAAATAGCATTTCCTGTTGGATGGGTCAATCTAATAGAATCAAGATAAATGAGGGTGATAGTTATCATTTCTATGAAATGATATTTTTTAATATTTTTAACCATAGGAATATAAGGTAACTAACGCTGTTGTTGAATTTTTATGTGATAATGGCCCTGGAGGTGTTTGTGGAATATAAAAAAATGTTCCCTGTTGGGAAGAGTAATGTTAACTTCAGAAAGATAACGTCAGATTATGTTTCCATTTCCCATTTTGATGGGAAAGAAATATTAAAGGTCGATCCCGAAGGTATACGTTTGCTGACAAGGGAGGTATTTAAAGAAATATCCCATAAAGTCAGGCCATCTCACCTTAAACAAGTTCGTGATATTCTTGATGATCCTGAAGCATCTGAAAATGATCGATTTGTTGCCTTGCAGATGTTAAAAAATGCATCCATGGCTGTTGGCGGTGTGCTTCCAATGTGCCAGGACACAGGTACGGCTATCGTCCATGGTAAGCGAGGTAAGTATGTATGGATAGATGGAGAAGAAGAAGCGTATATATCTCAGGGGGTTTATGATGCTTTCACTCAGCTTAATCTCCGATATTCTCAGATATCTCCGGTTACTTTGTATGAAGAAGTAAACACTCGAAATAACCTTCCGGCTCAGATTGATCTATACAGTAGCGAAGGTCACGAGTATGAATTCTTATTTATGGCAAAGGGAGGAGGGTCTGCTAATAAAACTTACCTTTTCCAAGAAACAAAAGCTCTCTTGAACCACAAATCTCTTATGAACTTCCTTCGGGAAAATCTTAGAAAAATAGGCACCGCAGCATGCCCCCCTTATCACTTGGCAGTTGTTATTGGTGGAACTTCCGCAGAATCAACCCTGAAAACTGTGAAGCTGGCTACTGCTCGTTATCTCGATGACTTGCCGACACATGGTGGTGAATATGGACAAGCATTTCGAGATTTAGAAACTGAGCAGGAAATATTAAAATTAACTCAAGAGTTCGGAATTGGTTGTCAGTTTGATGGAAAGTACTTTTGCCATGATGTAAGGGTTATCAGGTTGCCACGACATGGTGCATCTTGTCCTGTTGGTATTGGCGTATCATGTTCAGCGGATCGCCAGGCTGTAGCAAAAATCACTAAAGATGGCATTTTTATCGAGCAACTGGAAGACGATCCGGCATCTTACCTCCCAGATATATCTGAAGAAGAATTAGGTGGCACGGCAATCCCTATCAACCTAAATGTTCCGATGAATGAGATTCAGGAGCAGTTAACTAAGTTAAAAGTTAGCACAAGAGTAAGCTTAACTGGGACAATTATTGTAGCCAGAGATATTGCGCATGCGATATTAAAGGATCGGCTCGATAGTGGCGAAGGCTTGCCAGAGTATTTCAAGAATCATCCAGTGCTATATGCTGGACCGTCGAAAGTGCCTGAAGGCTTTGTGATTGGCTCTCTTGGGCCAACTACTGCAGCAAGAATGGATCCTTATGTCGATGTGTTTCAGGCAGTTGGGGGTTCCATGGTTATGATAGGAAAAGGCAACCGAAGCCCGATGGTAGCCGCTGCGTGTAAAAAACATGGTGGTTTTCATCTTGGCTCTATTGGTGGAATATCAGCGTCATTAGCCCAGCATTCCGTAAAGGAAATTGAATGCCTGGAATATCCGGAGCTAGGGATGGAGGCAATTTGGCGGATAGACGTAGAGGATTTCCCTGCATTTGTTGTCGTTGATGACAAAGGAAATGACTTTTTTAACCCAAATAGAGGTGAAGTTATTAAGTTAGAATGATTTTTAATGTGAACCGGTATTCTTTTTTATGACACCAAAAAATCATCAATGATGCGAGTGGTTGTCAGGATGGATGCTATACCGGTTGTTTATCTATGACTCATTCCTATTCCTAACATTACTGCTGGATATGGCAGATAGTCATGTTTTGTTGGTTTGTAACTCCGTGATTGACTTTCAATCACGGTTAATTAAAACCTGGAGAGGTAAAGGCAATGCGTACTAATAATTTTAAATATGTTTTTGCAACAATCTCGGCCGCCGCGATATTTTCTGTCTCACTGAACTCAAGTGCGGAGTCTGTGGAGAATTATCCCAGTAAACCCATGAACTATATTATTCCGTTTAGCGCCGGCGGCGAGTCGGACTTGGCCGCTCGCTTTCAACAGGCATCTTTCGAGAAAGTTGCCGGCGTACCTGCCATCATTCAGTATATGGCAGGTGCTGGAGGGGCTGCGGCCTGGTCACAGTTGAACCGTATGCCTGGTGATGGCTATACCGTCATGGGTATCAATATCCCCCATACTATCTTGCAACCGCTGCAAAAAGACGTTGGCTACCAGACCGATGACCTGACTCCGGTTAATTATGATCACTATACTCCTGACGCCATCTTTGTTCTTGCTGACAGCCAGTTTGAGACATTAAATGATTTGATTGACTATGCCAAAAAGAATCCTGCTATGGTTACATTCAGTGGTTCTGGCTCTTACTCTTCCAACAATATCGCCCAGGTTCGTTTAGATGAACTTGCTGGTGTGACCACGACTTATATTCCCTACAATGGCACTGGTCCGGCTATTACTGCGGTGCTGGGGAATCAAGTCGTAGCAGGCTTTAATTATGCCAGTTCCGGATCTAATTACGGTGACAAACTGCGGATGCTGGCGATAGCGGCGGAAGAGCGTCTTCCTGCTTACCCGGAGGTCCCCACTTTTCGAGAGTTGGGTATCGAGCTTGTTGGTGGTGCCTACCGTGGTGTAGCTGTACCGTCATCAACTCCAGAGAAGATCAAGCAGAAAGTGTCGGATATTTTTTCTGAAATAAGCACTGATCCAGAGCATAAGAATAAAATGGAAGCTAATGGATTTGTTATCACTAATATCACTTACGATAAAATGGACGAATTTATTACTGCTAGGAAGAAGGAATACACTGCTGTAGCAGAGAAACTCGGTATCGTCACTCAGCAATAAAAGGGAATAGGGAATGGAAATCCTGACATATCTATTAGAGGCCATGACACCGTTCAATCTGTTATTGGCACTCGCAGGGGTCATTGCCGGTACCGTGATAGGCGCAATGCCTGGGCTCTCTGCCACCATGGCGGTAGCGATCCTGGTGCCATTTACCTATACGATGTCACCGGCATCTGGCCTTATCATGTTAGGCGCCATCTATACGGGGGCCATCTATGGTGGTGCCTTTGCTGCCATATTGGTAAATACCCCCGGTACTCCGTCCGCTATCGCAACCACTTTTGATGGGTTTCCGATGGCCAAGCGGGGGGATGGCGCGCTTGCCATAACGCTTGCAACAATAGCTTCTGTCGTCGGCGGCTTGGTTGGCGGTATCAGCTTGCTGCTGCTCTCACCGCCGTTGGCAGAGGTGGCGCTGGCCTTCGGATCTGCCGAATATTTCTGGCTGGCAGTGTTTGGCCTGACCCTTATCTCGGCGTTGTCGGTTGGCAACACCATCAAGGGGCTAATAGGTGCCTGTATCGGTTTGCTACTCTCGGTGGTAGGGGTTGCAGTTGTTGGAGGGGATATCCGGTATACCTTCAGCAGTCAAGCGCTGCTGGGGGGTATTGATATTACCTCGGCTATTATCGGTCTTTACTGTATTCCGGTGCTGATTGATTTGGTCGCAACCAAGGACCCACACCTGACGATCCAGTCAGTTGACCAGCGCTCACACTTGGCCGAAGCATTTCGAATCACACTGAGAAAAAAATTCAATATACTGCGCAGTTCCATAATCGGCACTATCGTGGGAATTTTACCGGGTGCTGGTGGTTCGATAGCTGGCTTGGTTGCCTATTCGGAAGCCAGGCGATCTTCTCGTCATCCCGAGCGTTTTGGTAAGGGTGAACCCGATGGCCTTATTGCAACCGAGTCAGCTAACAACGCAACTGTGGGTGGAGGCTTTATACCGACGCTCGTGCTCGGGATTCCTGGTACACCTCCTGACGCGATCATTCTGGGTGCTTTACTGGTTCAGGGTATCAAGATCGGACCGACGCTGTTCACTTCGCAGGGTGACGTTGTTTACACCTTTATCTATGGTTTGCTGATTGCGACACTTCTGATGTTGCCGGTGGGACTACTGTTGGGACGCTATGCCTTCAAATCGATCTCACGAACACCGAAGACGTTGCTGGTACCTACCATTGCGTTTTTGACTGTGATCGGTAGCTTCGCCATCCATAGCAACAGCCACGATACATTGATGATGTGTACTCTTGGCGTACTGGGATGGGTTCTTAATCGCTATGGATTCACTCCCTCTCCGATCGTACTGGGGCTGGTGCTGGGACAGATCGCTGAACAGGGCTTCGTTCAGACATATCTGATCGGCAATGCCCAAGGAGCGATCTTCGAGATGTTCTTTGGTCGTCCGATTAGCCTAGGCATTATCTTCTGTGCGGCTTTGGCTCTGTTTTATCCCCTGATCACGGAGTTCTTAAAGCAGCGAAAAGACCGTAAGGTTGTTGAGGATAATGGTGTTCAGGTTCAAGTTGCACATCCATCGGTAAGCTACCGATCTCATGCAGCTATCGGCTTTGCCGCACTATTTACTGCTACTGGTGTTGGAGCTTATGCAGAAACCCAAAATATGTCGGCAATGGGGGCTGTATTTCCACAGACAATTTCGACTTTGTTGGTTGTACTGTCAGTTATCCTTGGTGTGCAACAACTGCGTCGGCCACGTAAGCAAAACGAGGTGGGGAAGACAGTCGAGTCAACATCGATCAACTACCTTTCCAAGGCATCCAGTATTCGCAAGCTTATTGCTGTGCTCATACTTGGTTCTTGGGCGTTGTTGCTACCTGTACTTGGGTTTTTTGTATCAAGCTTGTTTGCTTTCATCGCATTCACGGCAAATGCTACATTTGAACGACCAAGTAAAAAAGAGCTTGCTATCAACCTGATAAGTGCAATAGTCATTATCGGTGGGTTTTACCTGCTAATGACCGAAGTGTTATTGATTCGCATGCCAGATAGTATCTTCTTTTAAATATGAATGATATTCAGCCCCAATATTGATATCCACTGCGATGGTTATTGGTAGGGGCTGAATGTTCATATCCCTAGTTATTTAATCTGTGAAATTATTAGTGTGCAAGTCCGGGCTGTGAATAAGTGGTGTTTGTTATTTTTTTAGCATCTAATTTGGGATGGTTATTAAATTTCATTGATTACGAAATGTAAATATATAAAGCACAAGTTGCGTATTGGTTGGACGGCTAAACTCAATATTATAGAGTGATTTTATGGTGGAGTAATCAAAGTATCTCACAGTATCTATATTAAAATTAGAAGGGCTGGATGTGATTGGGAGTACCTTGATTCGAAATGGGATGTTATTGACAGGGTTGAGAGCGGCAATAAATACCGCCCTATTTCATTTTTATTTACCAGATGGAAGGGCTTTCATTCCGCTCCTGCCTTTCCGGCAGGAAGGATTCCTGCAAATAATCGAGAAAGGCAACGACCTTGGCCGAGATGTTCAGTTTTTCCAGGTAAACCGCGTAAATGTCCGCCGGCGGGGTGGCGTAGTCCTCCAGCACCAGCTCCAGCCTGCCGCTGCGCAGGTAGCGGGCCAGATCCCATTCCGCCCGCATCAGGATCCCGTGGCCGTCCAGGGCCCACTTGAGCGCCACTTCGCCGTCGTTGGTGCTGGCCTTGCCGCTGACCCGGATGTTTTCGGTCTTGCCGTCTTTGGACAGACGCCACAGGCCGTAGGTGGCGTCGTTCTGCCGGAGCACGATGCACTGGTGCCCGGACAGCTCGGCGGCCGTGGCCGGCCGGCCATGTTGCTTGAGGTAGCCGGGGGCGGCGCACAACAGGCGGCGATTGGCGGCGATTTTCCTGGCGATCAGCCGGGAGTCGGGGATCTCGCCGAAGCGGATGGCGATATCGATGGCCTCGTCGGGCAGGTTGATCGGCCTGTCGGTCAGCTTCAGCTGTATTTCCACCTCGGGATAGCGCTGCATGAATTCGGACGCCACCGGGGCGATGTAGGAGCGGCCGAAGCCGAGCGGCGCATTGATGCGCAGCAAGCCCCTGGGGGTGGTGCGGCTGTGGGCAACCAACCCTTCCATGTCCGCGATGTCCGTCAGTATCCGCTGGGCGTAGTGCAGGTAGATCTCGCCTTCGTTGGTCAGGCTGATCCTGCGGGTGGTCCGGTTCAGCAGCCGCACCCCCAGCCGGTCTTCCAGGCCCGACAGCCGCTTGGTCACGGCGGAGGGGGTGACGTTCATCTCCCGGGCGGCGGCGGCCAGGCTGCCGGCCTTGGCCAGCAGGACGAAGAAGCCCAGCTCGGAAACTTGGTTCATTATTATTAACCTCAAGGAAAGAATGAAGTGAGCCCTAATCAACCTCAACATTTGATTAACAGCTTACAATGCAATTGTACCATATGAACAACCCTTGAATAGAAAAGGGATAACAACAGGAATATGGAACCGATACGGAAAGAGCGTATTACCTTTGTACCTGGAATAAATTCAAATGACGTGCCTCTTGTCTTTATTTTGGACAAGCCGACAGGAAATTATTATTTCTGAACAAGAAGAGGACAGCCCCAATGAGCTTAAATCATGACGAAGCCGTAGGTAAATTGACCGATGTCATCGCCAAGTTTACCAGCTATATCGGCAAGCGCCTGCCGACGGATGTAAAGGAAAAGCAGGCCGAGCTGAGAAAGAAAGAAACCAATCCGCTGGCCATCGCCATTTTCGATACCATGGCGGAGAACCAGGATGCCGCCGACAAGCTGAATAGACCCAGCTGTCAGGATACCGGCGTGATCCAATATTTCCTTACCGTCGGTGCCAAGTTTCCCTATCTGGGCGAGCTGGAAGACATATTGCGCAATGCCACCGTTGAAGCCACCCGCATCGGGCCCCTGCGGCACAACGCGGTGGAAACCTTCGACGAAAAGAATACCGGCACCAACACCGGCTCCAAGATCCCGTGGCTGGACTGGGACATTGTCCCCGGCGACGACAGCGCCACCATCGAAGTCTATATGGCCGGCGGCGGCTGCACCCTTCCCGGCTCCGCCAAGGTATTGATGCCCGGTCAGGGATATGAAGGCGTGGCCGAGTTCGTGTTCGATGTGATCACCTCCCGCGGCATCAATGCCTGCCCGCCCTTGCTGGTCGGCGTCGGGGTGTCCACCTCGGTGGAAACGGCGGCGCGACTGTCCAAGAAGGCCATACTGCGCCCGGTGGGCAGCAAGAACGCCAACGACAACGCCGCGCTGATGGAAGAGCTGCTGACCGACGGCCTCAACGAGATCGGCATCGGCCCCCAGGGCCTGACCGGCAACACCAGCGTAATGGGGGTCAATATCGAGTCCTCCGCTCGCCATCCTTCCACCATCGGGGTGGCGGTGTCCACCGGCTGCTGGGCGCACCGTCGCGGCACCATCCGCTTCAATGCCGACCTGTCGTATGAAGTCTTGTCACATCAAGGAGTTGTGTTATGAAAAAAGTACTGACTACCCCCATCAGAGACGAAGATCTTGAGTCCCTCAACGTGGGCGACGTGGTGTACCTGACCGGGCAGTTGGTCACCTGCCGTGATGTGGCGCACCGGCGGCTGATCGAGCTCAAGCGCGAGCTGCCGGTCGATCTGAAGGGCGGCGCCATTTTCCATGCCGGCCCCATCGTCCGGGAAAAGGAAGACGGCGGCTTTGAGATGGTGTCCATCGGTCCCACCACCAGCATGCGCATGGAGAAGTTCGAGAAAGCCTTTATCGAGCAGACCGGCGTCAAGCTGATTGTCGGTAAGGGCGGCATGGGCGAGGAGACGGCCCAGGGTTGCCTCGAGCACAAGGCGGTGCACGCGGTGTTCCCCGGCGGCTGCGCCGTGGTGGCGGCCACCAAGGTCGAGGCCATAGAGCGTGCCGAATGGCAGGATCTGGGCATGCCGGAAACGCTGTGGGTCAATCGTGTCAAGGAATTCGGCCCGCTGATCATCTCCATCGACACCAAGGGCAATAACCTCTTCGAGCAGAACAAGGCCCGCTTCAACGAGAAGAAAAAACCGGTGCTGGAAAAAATCTACGAGCAGGTCCGCTTCATCAAGTAAGCCGAACAGTGCCATGGGGCCCGGTATCCGCGGCGGCAAGACAGGGCCGAATGCGTTTCGGGACCATCGCCTCGATCGGAGAGGCCACGCAGACACGTTGCGCAGGGGGCTCGGCGTGTCCGTGGCGCCATCCGGTCGAGGTGGCGGTCACGGTACCGCTATTTAGCGGTGACTTGATTCACTGCGGATACGGGGCCCCGCCTCAGGCAGACCATATGACGTTGTCAGTGCTGTTTGCCGCGTTTATCCGAATCCTTCATGAATAGTCTGTGATGGGCAACCACGTCTGTAGAGAATGGGAAGTTATCTTTCATATTTGTGGGACAAGGAACCCCATCATATCCAAGAGGTTCCTTTTTATTAAAGGTTAGATAACGGTACCGGCTGAGGGGGCCTCCAGTTCTCCTTCACTTTTGGCCACTATCATGGAGACCATCATATCCCCGCAGACATTAACGGATGTTCTGGCCATATCCAGGATACGATCCACGCCAGCGATGATGGCCAAACCTTCCATCGGTAAACCAACGGACGTCAGTACCAGAGAGAGCATAATCAGTCCTGCGCCAGGCACCCCGGCAGTACCAATAGAGGCCAGGGTGGCGGTAGTGATAATAGTGAAATAATCCACCATGTCCAAGCTTACACCAAAAGCCTGGGCGATAAAAAGAGCAGTCACTCCCTGGTAAAGGGCCGTTCCGTCCATGTTGATGGTGGCTCCCAGGGGCAAGACGAAACCACAGACGGATTTGGAAACCCCCAAGTCTTCTTGAGCATGTCTGATGGTTACCGGTAAGGTACCGGAACTGCTTGCAGTGGAAAAGGCCACCATGGCAGGATTAATGATTGCTTTAAGGTATAGAACCGGATTTGAACGAGCAAGAAGGCCAATGATGCCAGTGTAAACAAGCAGTACCTGCACCAGACAACCGATGTAAACAGCAATGATCACCGAGCCCAGCGATAGCAAAACCTCGAAGCCATACTTGCCTGCCACCCAGGCGATAAGACCAAATACGCCGACCGGGGCCAGACGCATGACCATGGCAGTGAGCTTATACATTGCTTCGGCTAAACTTTCCAGTGCAGTAATGGCAGCCCGTCCCTTCTCACCAGATTGGCTCAGGGCAATACCCAGTGCCAATGCAAACAGAATAATTTGCAGAATATTACCCTCTGCCAGCGCAGCGACCGGATTTTGAGGGATTAAATTCAGCAGGCTCTGGATCAGTGTCTGTGGCTCACTCATTACCGGTGCGGTAATGGAAGTTGCCAGATCCATTCCTCTTCCTGGCTGCAGCACGCTGGCCAGCAGTAGCCCTACGGTAATGGCAACGGCCGTAGTCAAGAGGTATAGAACGAACGACTTCAGCCCTAGACGGCCCATTTTCTTGCCGTCTTTTATCGACGAAACCCCGACTATCAGTGAGCAAAAAACGAGGGGGACGATCAACATTTTTATTAGGTTAAGAAAAAGAATCCCGATCGGCTCCAGCATGACAGCCTGCTCTCCGAGGAATGACCCCGTTAGTGCGCCTAAGAGCATGCCAATTAATATTTTCTTCCATAACGCCATGTTAGAGGCTTTGGTTTCGTTTATTCGCACGGTGGCTTCATGGTGACTACTCATATTTTATACCTCAACTTCCTGTTGTGTTAAAAATCCATCTGTTTTCTATTCAGATAGTGCAAAGGCCTCTACTTCAATCAGATAACCATGGTGCAGTTCTGGTACGGGAACAACAGATCTGGCCGGCTTGGTTTCACCAAATAGTTCCGAGTATATTTTGTTGAATTCAGCCCAGTGTTCCACTCCAACAATGTAAGCGGTCACTTTTAATATCTGATGCTTTTCTGCGCCGGCCGCTCTGGCAATGGCCAGTACGTTGGCAAGGCATTGTCTGGTTTGTTCAGAAAACGATTTATTAAAGCCATGGGTTCCATCCTTTTCTGCGGCTAGTTGCCCAGAAATAAAGATGATGTCACCTCCGGTTTTTGCCTGGGAATAGTGACCAAAGGGGGCTGGTGCGTTCTTGGTTGAAATATTCATAATGAATTCTCCAATGTAAAGAAATGGCTGTTGAATCCTTAATGACCGATACTAATGCTGATTGAACCGGCGTTTAATAAAACCACATGTAGACCTGGTGAACGCCGTTGCAACCTGCCGTGAATACTCATCGAATATTTGCTCAGGCCGAACAGGCTCGCCACGGCAAGATAAAATCCCGGCCTTGGTGTGAGCCTGTTTGCAATGCTTGTGCGCTGCCCGGTCGATACAGCACTATCAGGAGCCGTTATTTAATTATTGCCTCATCCACCGCCACGGCGTCGGTGCTGCCGCAGTTACCACCCCTTGATCCGGTGCCAGACTTCGTGGGTTCCGTGCAGGCCGTCAAACACCTGATACTGGTCGTGCATGGCGGCGGTCGCACAGGCATGGTTGGGCAGGATACGCACCCGGCTGCCGATGGGAAAATCCTCGAAGCAGAGCGGATGGCCATCCACCCGGCCGATGATGCCGTGCTCCTGATTGGCGCTGAGCACCTGCATGCCCGCCATCACGGCGCCACCGGCGTTCGCCACCTGGCCATAACCATAATCGACCGGTGCCCTGGCCGTGCCCCGGTCGGCAGACAGCGCCATCCAGCCCGCATCCACCAGCACCCAGCCCTTGTCCCGATTGTGGCCGATCACGGTGGCGACCACGCTGAGGGCAATATCCTCGAGTTCGCAGACGCCGATATTGGCCATCACCAGGTCGAAAAAGCTGTATACGCCGGCGCGCACCTCGGTCACGCCCTCCAGTTGCCGGTAGCTGAACGCCGTGGGGGTGGAGCCCACGCTGACCACCGGGCAGGGGATCTGCCGTGCGGCCAGGGCGTTGCGGGCCCTGAGCGCGGTCGCGACTTCGTTGTCCGCCGCTTCCTGCAGCCCCTGCCGCCGGTAGCAGCGATAGGACTCACCCGCGTGCAGTAACACCCCCTGGAACTGGGCCGGCCCGTCCGCCAGCAAGCGGGCCAGTTCGATCAGCCGCGGATCTTCGGGGAGGATGCCGCCGCGGTGACCATCGCAGTCAATCTCGATCAGGGCAGGTATGGTGCACCGATGGGCGGCGCAGTAGTCGTTGACCGCCTGCACCTGTTCCGGGCTGTCGAGCAGCACGGTGAGGGTAACCCCTTGTTCAATCAGGGCACCGACCCGGGGCAGCTTGGCCGCCGAAATGCCGACGGCGTAGGTGATGTTGCGATAGCCCGCCTCCGCCAGCGCTTCCGCTTCCCGCAGGGTGGACACGGTGACGGGCGATGAAGCGTCGGGCAGCACATAAGCCGCCGCCTCGATGGCGCGTATGGTCTTGAAGTGCGGCCGCAGGGCCACGCCAAAGGGTGCGATCAGCGAGCGCAACCGGATCAGGTTATCGATGAATTTGGGTTTGTCCACCATTAGAAAGGGGGTGTTCAGATGGCCATGGGCCGCTGCCGGCGCTTGCGTTGATCCTGTATGGGTTTGCATGATGACGTTCCTCCTGTCGTTGCTTCGATAATTTCGCTGGTGTTGAGTATGGAGGAACTATGCTTTAATAAATATTAATCAAAAATTACTTATTAATTAGGTTTCATCTTAATGATCAGTACGGAAGACTTGCGCTTTATCAGGATGCTCGCCGGCCATCGCACACTCGCCGAGGTCGCCCGGGCAATGAATGTGACCCCACCTTCCGTCACCCAGCGGCTCAAGCACATTGAAGACAAACTCTCGACGCCCCTGGTGCAACGGCCTTCCCGCACCATCAGCCTGACCGAAGAAGGGCTGCTGCTGCTGGAGAAGGGGCAGTCCATCCTGAACGAGCTGGATGAACTGCAGGAACAACTGGCCGATCGAAAACGCCTGGTCGGCGGCAAGCTGCGCGTGCTGGCGCCGCTGGGCTTCGGCAACGAGCACGTGGCCCCCCTGCTCGGAGCGTACAAGCGGGCCCATCCGCAGCTGGATGTTGAGCTGGAACTCTCGGATAACCCCGTCTGGTCCAGCTGCCACAAGTGGGACGTGATCATCTACATCGGCGCCCTGAGGGACTCCTCCCTGAAGATGGTGACCCTGGCCAGAAACCGGCGTTTTGTCTGCGCCGCGCCCGCTTACCTGGCCGCCCACGGCGAGCCGCGCAGCCCGAGGGAGCTGCTCCGGCACCAGTGCATCGCCCTGCGGGAAAACAACGAAGACGTGACCTTGTGGCCCTTCAGGCAGCGGAACAGCAACAAGGAAGAGGTCATCCGGATACATCCGCAACTGGCCAGCAACGAAGGCAGGGTGGTCAAGGATTGGGCCCTGGCCGGGCTCGGCATCATCATGCGTTCGGAGTGGGACGTGCAGGCCGCAATCAACAGCGGCGCTCTGGTGCGCCTGTTGCCCGACTACCGGTTGCCGGATGCCGACATCGTTGCCCTGGTGAGCGGCCGGGGAGGGGAACGCTCCGCCCGGGTCTCCGGTTTTCTCGCCGCGCTCAAAGCCGGTCTGCAGCCGGCACCCTGGCTGGCCGGGTAGCGGCTATCGGCTTTCCCGACACCATGTTCCTCAGGTTTTTCCCTCGGTAGCAATGTTCACGGCCGCGAGAATCCATTCCCGAAAAGCGGCCATGGCGGAGGTTTCGACCCGCGACTGCAGGCGTGCCAGCCAGTAGCTTCCCAGGCTGACGGCGGTGTCGAAGGGTTGTACCAGATCTCCGGCGACCAGGTGGCGGGAAAACATCAGGGGAGGAGCCAGGGCCAGGCCCACGCCCTGCCGCGCCGCTTCCATCATGGCGATGGACGAGTCGAACACCATGCTTCCCGGCACCGGCAGGGTGGCGGTCACCCCGGCGGCCAGCAGCCATTCCGTCCACTCGTCGGCCCGGTAGGAGCGCAGCCAGGTTTCGTTCAACACATCGACGGGGCCACTGAGCCGGGCGGCGATGGCGGGAATGCACATCACCGACAGCGAGGCCGGCAGCAGGGGTTGTGCCGCTATGCCGTTCCAGGCGCCGGTGCCGAAGCGGATGGCGTAGTCGAGTCCTTCGGCGGCGATGTCCACCCTGTTGTTATGGGTGGAGAGGCGCAGGTCGACGAAGGGATACCTCGCCTGGAAATCCGCCAGGCGGGGCAGCAGCCAGCCCACGGCGAAGGTGCCCACGGCTCCCACGCTCAGCACTTCCCGGTAGTTGCCGTCCCCGAGCCGTCCCAGGGTATGGGTGATCCGGTCGAACGAGTCGCGCAGCACCGGCAGCAGTAGTTCGCCTTCGCGGGTGAGCATCAGCCCGCGGGGCAACCGTTTGAACAGGGTCACCTGCAGCTGCTGCTCGAGGCTCTTGACCTGGTGGCTGACCGCGGCCTGGGTCACGCACAGCTCGATGGCCGCACGGGTAAAGCTCAGGTGCCGGGCCGAGGCCTCGAAGGCCCGCAGTGCCTTTAACGGCAAGTGGGGACGTGCCATACAAACCCTCAAATTTTTCTAATGGCTGATGCAAAATATCGCCGTTTGTCGATTCGGACGAAGCCCCGTATGTTAGGCGCCTGCAGCGGCCCGCCAAGACTCCGGCGAGCCATGCCGACAGCAACGGGCCGCCTCGTAGCCAAGCGGACGACGACGGCCAATAACCTGATACACGGGAACAGGATCCTATCATGAGCAAGATTTTCATGGCAAAAGCGGGCATTATCGCGGCCAGCTTTCTTTTATTCGGTGCCGCCACCTGGGCCGCCGATGGTGACGACAGGGGGCGGATCGAGGCGCTGGTGAACGAGACCATCGAGCCCCTGCTCGCCGAGCACCGTATCCCGGGGATGGCGGTCGCCCTCAGCCTCGATGGTCGGAGGTATTATTTTAATTACGGTGTGGCCGATCGGGAGGCGGGCGTGAAGGTCACGGAAGACACCCTGTTCGAGATCGGCTCCGTCAGCAAGACCTTCACCGCCACCCTGGCGTCCTACGCCCAGGCGGTCGGCGCCCTGTCGTTCTCCGATCCCGCCAGCCGGTATTTGCCGGCGCTGGCGGGCAGCCGGTTCGATGAGATAAGCCTGCTCGAGCTCGGCACCTACACGGCTGGCGGCCTGCCCCTGCAATTCCCCGAGCAGGTGCAGAGCGAGGAAGACATGCTCGACTATTATCGCCACTGGCGGCCGGACCATGCCGCCGGCAGCCACCGGCTCTACTCCAATCCGAGCATCGGCCTGTTCGGCTATCTGGCCGCCCGGAGCCTGGACGAACCTTTCGAGGAACTGATGGAAAAACAGCTGTTTCCCCGGCTCGGCCTGAGCCACAGCTACCTGCGGGTGCCAGCGGCGCAGCAGCCGCACTACGCCTGGGGTTATTCGAAGGAAGACAAGCCGGTGCGGGTGAATCCGGGCATGCTGGATGCCGAGGCCTACGGGGTGAAAACGAGCGCGGCCGACTTGCTGACCTTCGCCGAGGCCAACATGGATGACGCCGCACCTGACGAGAATCTGCGCCAGGCCATGGCGGACACCCGGGCGGGCTACTTCCGCGTGGGTGACATGACTCAGGGCCTGGGCTGGGAAAGCTATGACTACCCGGTCACGCTCGAACGGCTGCTGGCTGGAAACTCGACGCCGATGATCCTGGAGGCCAACGAGGCCGTCCGGCTCAGCCCGCCGTTGCCGCCGCGCAAAGCGGCCTGGTTCAACAAGACCGGCTCGACCAACGGTTTTGGCGCCTATGTCGCCTTTGTGCCCAGCCAGCGGTTAGGCATCGTCATGCTGGCCAACCGGAACTACCCCAATCCGGAACGCGTCCAGGCGGCCCACCGGATCCTGACGGCGCTGGCGGCCGAGCCCGGGCGCTGGCCCGGTTGATAGACGCCCGGCGCAAGATCCGGGGTGCCGGCGGGGGAATGGGGGGCTATGCTCAAGGCCGTTATCTTGCTTTCAGGATACCCTCATGACCCCTTCGACTGACGATACCGCCCCCTCCGTCGGTAGCGGCATGGCACCCGCCGGCGGCCGGTTGGCCCTGTCGCTTTCCCTTCCCGCCGGTTTTCGCCCCGGCGACATCCTGGCCTTTCACCGTCGGGACCCCGAGGCGATCGCGGAAAGGGTGGATGAGGCGGGCCTGCACAAGGGGCTGCTGTGGCAGGGGAGGCCGGCCTGTTTGAGCATTCGTTTTCAGGGCTCGGTCGCCGTGGTGCGGCTGGCGGTCGACGGCCGGGTTGCGGAGGCGGACTCGCCGGCGCTGGAGGCCATGGCGAGACGCATGCTCGGCCTGGAGCAGGACGTCGCCGCCTTCGAGGCCCGTTACCGGGAGCATCCGCAACTCGGCGAGCTGCTCGGCCGCCAGCGGGGGTTGCGGGTGCCGCTGACCGCCACCCCCTTCGAAGCCCTGGTGTGGGCGGTGACCGGCCAGCAGATCAGCGTGGCGGCGGCGGTGTCGATCCGGCGCCGCCTGCTGCTGGCCGCCGGGCTGCGCCATTCCTCCGGGCTGCTCTGCCACCCCGCGGCCCCGCAACTCGGCGCGCTGGGCGCGGAGCGCCTGCGCCGGGCCGGCTTCTCGGCCGCCAAGACCGCCACCCTGCTGGCCCTGTGCGAACAGGTCGGGTCGGGCCGGCTGCCGCTGGAACACTGGCTGCGGACGCTGCCGGTCGAGGAGATAGCGGCGCGGCTGGGGGCGGTGCGCGGCATCGGCCCCTGGACAATCAACTATTCCTTGCTGCGCGGCTTCGGCTGGCTGGACGGCTCCCTGCACGGCGATGTGGCCGTGCGCCGGGGCCTGCAACGCCTGCTCGGCAAACCCGGGCCCCTTGCCGAAGCCGAGGTCCGGCACTGGCTGGCGGCCTTTTCCCCCTGGCGCGCCTTGCTGGCCGCCCACCTCTGGGCCATGCAGTCCGCCGCCGGCTACTGAACGGTCGGCACTAGCGCTCGCCGAAGGATTCCGACAAAGTCTTGCGCAGGGGCTTGAGCAGATATTTCATCAGGGTGCGGTCGCCGGCGCGGATATCAACCTGGGCGGTCATACCGGGCAGGATATCCAGTGTCTTGCCGGTTGTGGTCGTGACAGGAATACGGGTCGGCGCAACCCTGACCCGATAATAGATATCCATGCCGCGGGGGGTTTCTTCCTTCAGGGTATCGGGGCTGACATAAACCACCTTGCCTTTGACGCTGCCGAAAATGGTGTAGTCGAAGGGGTCGAAGCGAATGGTCGCCTCCTGTCCCGGCCGGACCCGGGAAATGTCAGCCGGACTTACTTTGGCTTCGATCAGCAGGTCGTCATCGATCGGGATGATCTGCATCAGTTCGTCACCGGCCCGCAGCACCCCGCCGACGGTGGTGACCCGGATGTTCTTGACGATACCCGGCACCATGGCGGTAAACACGGCGCCGGCCTGCTCTTCCAGGCGGCGCGCCAGTACCTGCTCGTTCTGGCCGATGTCGTCTTCGGCCTTGGCCAGTTCCTGGCGGGCCTCTTCCAGGAACTGATTCTGTCGATTGACCAGCTTGGCGTCCGCCTCGTTCAGGTTGCGTTGTACCCGTAATCGCTCGGTACCGCTGGCATCCCCGCGCCGGTGCAGGGCCTCGACCAGGTTCAGCTCCTTGCGGGCCAGTTCAACGGCCGTGCGCAGGGTGCGCAACTCTTCCCTTAGCCCGGTCTGGCGCTGGCGGAACAGGGCCTGCTCCAGCGCGGCGGTATCCGGTGCCCGCTCCAGCAGATCCACGGGAAAGGCCAGGCCGTCTTCACCCAGGACTTCGGCCCGCAGCCGGGCGGCCTTGGCCCGGAGGGCGAACAGCCGGGCTTCTATTTCGCCCACAGACGCGCCAAAGCGGGCCTGATCGAGCCTGGCCAGCTCTTGCCCCGGTGTTACCCTGTCACCCTCTCGGACCATCAGGGATTCCAGCACGCCGCCATCGATGGACTGGATCACCTGTACCCGGCTGCTGGCGATCACCTCGCCGCCGGCCCGGGCGACTTCATCGATGCGAAAATAGCTGGCCCAGAGGATAAACAGCACCACCGCCCCCAGGAGCGGCAGCAAAAACCAGCCATAGCGGGCCCGGTGTGCATTCTGCAGCCGGGCCACCCGCGCCCGCAGCCGGGCGTCGTCGTCTTTCACCACCTCAGACCACATGGATACTTTCCTTATGCCTGACCGTTACGCCGGAACGTGCGGCCAGGGCCGGGAGCACCTGCCCGGGGCTGCCGTCCTGGATGATTTTGCCTCGTTGCATCACCAGCACCCGGGTCGCCAGCCGGGCGGCCATCATGGGTCTGTGGGTGGCCATCAACACGATATCTTCCGGTTGGACGGCGGCACCGAGCACCTGCCACAGGCGTTGTTCACTGTCGTTGTCGAGGGAGGCCGTGGGTTCATCCAGCAGCCAGATGCGTGGCCGGGCCAGCATGACCCGGCCCAGGGCTACCAGCTGGCGCTGGCCGCCGGACAGTCCCTCACCGCCTTCGCTGATCGGCAAGTCCAGGCCTTGCGGGCTGCCGGCGGCGATGTCGTCGATGCCCAATTGCCGGGCCAGGCTCAACAACTGCGAATCGCTACCGCTGCCGGCCAGGCCGAGGTTGCTGCGCAGGGTGCCTTTGAACAGCTGCGGGGATTGCGGCAGGTAGCCGACAAAGCTCGTCAGCATCTGCGGGTCGATTTCCCACAAGTCGGCGTCATCCAGCCGGATCCGACCCTCGCCGGGCCGGTACAGGCCCGCCAGCAGCTTCAGCAGCGTGGACTTGCCACAACCCACCGGCCCCACCAGCAGGACCCGCTCGCCGGCCCGTAAATCCAGGCGGTCGATATCCAGCTGGCGTACCGGCGCATCGCCATAGGCGAAGCGGAGCTGCTCCAGGGTGACCGATGCCGGCGGTTGATCGGGCAGTACCAGGTGCTGATCCGGGCGCCGTTCCCGGGGCAGGGCCAGCACCATGTGCACCATTTTCAGGGCCTGGGAAACATGTTGCCACTGCACCAGGTTTTGCACGCTCTGGGCGACAGGGGCGATCACCCGTCCGCCGAGAATGCTGCAGGCGATAAGGCCGCCCATGGTCAGCACACCGGCTTCTATCTGCCATACCCCTACCACCACGGCACCGACATAGGCGAGTGTGGACAGGCTGGCGGTCGTTACCGAGGAAAAGGTACTGATGGCTTTCTGGCGGATATTGTAGGCGTCGACGGAGTCGGTCAGATCCTGCCATTCCTCGGCAAAGCGCCAGCCCGCGTGGTTGGCCCGGATCGACTCGGCTCCGCGGATGGTATCGACCAGCAGTCCCTGGCGTTCGTTGCTGCGGACCAGCTGCTTGCGCAACAGCTCGCGCAGCCGCCATTGCGTGAACAGGCCCAGCACCAGGGCGAGCGGCAACAGCAACGCATACACCCACCCGACCTTGCCGCCGATCACCGCAATCATGGTGATAAAAAACAGGGCAAAGGGTAAATCGATCAAGGCAAAGACGATGCCGGAGGAAAAGAACTGACGCACCGCATCCAGGCCGTTTACCTGGGCCGCCAGGGTGCCCAGGCTGGGAGGCAGGGCGTCCAGCCGGATATGCAGCAGGTGATCAAACACCTGGCGTGACACCCGTTTGTCCACCGCGCAGGCCAGGCTGTCGATGATCCGGGCCCGGATGGTCTTCAGCAGCCAGTCGAGCAGGATCACCAGCAGCATGCCGGCCACCAGGGTGGTCAGGGTGGCGTAGGCCAGGGTTGGAACTACCCGATCATAGACCTGCATGGCGAACAGCGAGGTGGCCACGGCCAGCAGATTGACCAGCACGGTGGCGATAACCACCTTGCCAAGCCAGCCCTGCTCATGGAACAGCGCCTGCCATACCAGCCGGGCGGCCAGGTTGCCGTGCAGGGAGGGCAGGCTGTCGAAGGCCCGGGGCGGCGGTATCCGCAACCACAGTACCCGGGCATCCTGCAGTTCCTCGTCGGTGGCGGTATGGATGGCGCCGGTGTCATCGGTCAGCAGCAACTGGCCGGCGGCATCGCGTTCGGCCAGCCACCATTGCTGTTGGTGGTAAACCAGCCCGGGCAGCCGTCGCGGATCGAACCGGCGCCATTGCAACAGCGCCGGACTGATGGTGCTCTGGCCACATTGTTTCAGCACCTGGCGCAGCCAGTCGGCGATCGGCAAAGAGCCGTCCTGCCCGGCACAGGCCTGGTGCAGAACCGGGGTGTCCACCGTTAGCGCAAGCCGTTGCAGCAGCTTTTGCAGGGCCCGGGCACTGGGGTAGGGCAACTCAGACATGATCGGCGTCATCCTTGATCAGGGCGTCGAAGCCGCCGATCAGCGTCATCAGCTGCAGGCTGTATACCAGCCAATCGTTCTGGGCCTGCACCTGCTGCAGCCGCTGGTCGGCCAGCTCGCGCTGGATATTCAGCAGATCCTGCCAACTCTTGGTGCCGGTTTCATACTGACGGCGGTAGGAGTCGAGCAGCGAGTCCAGCTCCTGGATGGACGTCGCCAGGGAAGCCTGCAGCGTTTGCTGCAACTGTCGCTGGCGGATCAGCCGCTGGCTGATGCGTGTGGTGTCGTTACGGGCGCTGAGCAGGGCCTGCTCGGCGGCGCTCTGCTCGGCGAGCGCGGTGCGGGTCCGGCCGCGGCTGGCAAAGCCCAGCCCATCGAGGGTTCCTTCCAGTACCAAACCGGCGCGGCTGTCGTTGCCATAGCCGGGTTGGTCATAGTCCTGATCCAGTTGCAGATACAGGGTGGGCATGGCGGCGGTGCGGGCCTGAGCCACTCCGGCCCTGGCTCCGGCAATCAGCCGTTGTTTATGCAGTATCTCGGCACTGTTTTCGAGCGCCAGCTCTTCCAGCATCTCGGGGGCGGGCAGGCGCAGCAGCGCATCCGGTACACCGGGTGTGGTGTCCACGGCGATCTGGGTCAGTGAGCGCAGTTCGTTCAGGGCCACATCCAGCTCCCCCAGGAGCAACTCATGGCGGGCTTCCGCCTGGGCCAGCCGGGTTGTCGCCAGGCTGACATCGGCACCGGACGCCAGCTCCCCCCGTGCTCGGCGCTGGATCTGCCGGTGCAACTGGCGGTGGGCGTCGATATTCTCCCCGGCGACGTCCAGGCTGCGACGGCTGCCCTGTACCCGGGCATAGGCCACCGCCGTCTGCTCAAGCAGCTGCCGACGCACCCGCAGCAGATCGGCCTGTTCGGCCTCGGTCTGGGCATCGGCAAAAGCGATGTTGTTGTCGATGCGGCCGAATGCCCACAACGGCTGCCGGACCCGGAGGTTGACCGGAGAGTCGTGGTCGCCGCTGCCCACTCCTTGCTGGGCCTGGGCCGACAGGGTGGGGTAGCGCTGGCTGCGGGCGGTATCGCCACCAAAGGCGCGGGCATCCAGCTCGGCCTGTTTGCCGCCAATGGCCGGATGATGGGTCAGCGCCGCCTCCAGCGCCGCTTCCAGCCCGGCCTGGGCCCAGGTCGGGCCGGACAACAGGCCGAGGCAAGCGGCCAGCAGAGCCGGCCGCCAGCAAGGTAAGCCTTTCATTACACACTATCTCCATCATGATGATATTCGGGATCAATGCCATCGGCTTCATGCCGGTTTGGCACCGCCAGCAGGGTGCCGGCTCGGTCGGGCCGGCCGTGTAATCGCCAGGCCCGGGCCAGATCTTCCCGCCATTGCCGGTTCCAGGGGCAAGCGGCCAGGGCCTTTTCCATCAGGCCGATGCCATCGGCCAGGTGGCCCTTGTCGCAATACACCAGCCCCAGCATGAAATGGGCGGCGGCATGTCCGGGCACAAAATGCAGCAGTTGTTTGAAACAACGCTCGGCCTCGTCCAGCAATCCGGCCCGATATTGGTCCACCCCCTGGCTGAGCCAGCCGGGCTCCGGCAGGGTGACCATTTCGATCGGCTCCCAGCGGATCTTGCGGTTGGTGCCGGCAATCAGCGGCGCCAGGTGTCGTTCATAGCGGCGCCATTTCTCGCGGCTGCTGTGGTAGATGGGCTGGCGCACCTGCCAGACACTGGCGGTTTTCACCGGCCGCTCGAGTTCGCTGAAATTGAGCACCTGTGGTTCCCAAGCGACCCCGATATAGTCGAGCATCATGCGCGCGCTGGCTTCGGGGTCGGCGATCACCGCCTCGTATTGCACTTCCAGGATCTCGCCGGGAAAGACCTGGTTCCAGTGGTGCATCAGCAGGTTGTGATCGGCCAGTTGTTCGCCGATCCACTCGAGATGGTAGGCAAAGCCCATGCCGCCGTGCTTGGCGGCATAGTCGGTGAAATAGTTGGAAAGGGCGATGTCGCGTGGATCCCGCCGCACCGAGATGATTCGGGCATGGGGAAACAGCAGCTTGATTAGGCCGATATTTTCGAAGTTGTGGGGTAGCTTGTCGACCACATGAAGGGCTTCCGGCGCGTACTCCTGCAATTCCTTGAGCACGTACCCGGCGATGCCCCGGCTCACCCGGGCATCAAGATCGTCCACGCAGTCCGGGTAGCCACGACCGGAGCCTGCGCGCCGTTCCCAGCGCTCCAGGCCGGTGATGACCCGTGGCATGATCCCCAGCTCACCGGCGCCGTGGATGCGGCTGTGGCCGGCAATGATCTGCTCCACCAGGGTGGTGCCCGAGCGGGGCATGCCCAGCACGAAGACCGGCAGACGGCTGTCCACCCCGCAGCCAGGCCGATGCTCGTACAGAGCCCGGTTGAAGGCATGGCGAACGCGGGCGCAGCGCTGTCGATGGGCCTTGGGATCATAGTTGAGCAGGCGGCGGGCAGCCGCATTGGCCTCATCCGCCAGCGCAAAGGCCCGGTCGTAGTCTTTTCGCTTCTCCCAGGCGACGGCCAGCTGCAGCAGCAGACTGGCACGCACACTACCTTCCTGCCCCGGGGTGCGCGCCAGGGTTTCGAGGCGCTCGAGGGTGGCGTCGTCATCCGGAAAATGCCGGGCGTTGATCAGGGCGCTGTGACCCCGGGCCGGATCGATGGACTTGAGCTGCTCAAAGCACTCTACGGCCTCATCGATACGGCCCAGCTGCATGAGCAACTGACCCAGGCCCTGCCATGCCGGGACATTACCCGGCTGCTCCTCCAGCACCTGGCGGTAGGCGGCGACCGCTTCGTCGAATTTCTGTTCCTGGCCAGCCAGCCCCGCTCGCGCCAGGCGCAACTGAAGGTTCAGCTCAGCCAGAACCTCGGCCGGCAGGCGAGCCGCGGAATAACCGTCGAGTTCGGCACCGGCCTGGTCGATGGCGTGTCGCGCGGTGGCCGGGTCGAACTGAATGCTGTGGCTGGCCAGTTGCAGCCACAGCCCCACCGAGGGCTCCTGCGCATCCCGCGCGCAGCGAATGGCGCGGCGCAACAGGGCTAGGCACTGGGCCGTGCGGCCCTGTAGCTGGGCCAGTTCGGCCAACTGCGTGAGCAGAAGGCGATTATCGGGGTAGTGGTTGAGGCCGGCACGCAGCCGCTCCTCCGCCTGGGCATGGCGATCGCGGCCTTGCAGGCGCCGTGCATAGCCGGCCAGCAGGGCACACCAGTCGGCTGCCGGCAGTGCGCCGCGCTGCACCTCCAGCCAGCTCTCCGCAGCATCGAAAGCCTCGTCCAGCAACCACAGGTCCAGGCGCAGGCCGCGCAACTGCTGGTCGTAAAAGGCGACGCTGTCGGCCGGCCAGTGGCCGCGCTCCGTCCGCCAGCAGGCTTCGGCCCTGGCCAGCACTGCCCAGCCCTCGTTCACTTGCTGCTGTGCGTACAGGCGCAGCAGGTTAAGGAACACCGGCATGCGGGGGGTCAGTGACAGGCTTTGCCGGAACAGCGTCAGGGCTTCATCAATTTGCCCCTGGTGCTGGCGACAGAACCCCAGGCGGGCCAGCAACAGGCTGTGAGGAGCCTTATCACGCCGCAGCTCGGCTTCCAGCAGCTCGACGGCGCAGTCCAGGTCGCCCAGCGCCAGATGCACCGCGCCGAGGTCGACCCGGGCATCGCGGTCCAGGGCGGCAATATCCAGCCTCTCCAGCATCGCCCGCGCTCCACCGCGATCGCCCAACTGGGCCATGGCCAGGGCCAGCAGAACGGTCACGGCCGGATCGGTGGACGATTCCTGAAGACAAGCTTCTTGCAAGGCGAAGTACGCCTGTTGCTCCGCCAGGCGGCGGAGCAGTGTCAGTATCATCATCCCGCCCGCCTACACCAGGCCTTGGGACGTGAGGATATTGCCGGGCATCTGTGTAAGATAGTGTTGAGCAAGGCCGAGCTTGGGAGGTTGAGCCGACTCCCACAGGTGGTGCGAGGTGCCTTCGCTCGCACTCCAGAGCGTCGCAGAGCCTCTCTCGTTATTCACCGCTCTCGATAGATAAGCGTAGGATGCGAACACGGCAAAGGCGCTGCTGGTCGGGCCCGTCCAGAGGAAGAAGCCTCCCGCCGAGTCGCTGCCCGTCGCGGTGACTACATTCCCTTTGTTCCCGATCATGGGACTGCCATCGCCAACGAATACGATCTTGTCATCGGTTCCCAGCGTTCCTGCGCTACCTGTCCAGGTTCCCCAGCTGGCAGCCGGATTGGACGAAGTACCATCTGTATTCAATATATGAGAATCACTCTGCATACGGATATAGATGGTGTAACTGGTATTCGCATCGAAGACACGTCCGCTGTGGTTGGAGCTGACGCCGTTAACCAGATCGAAAACAACAATGGACGTATCGGTAGAGGATTCGGCCACATCATTGATGGCCAGTGCCACGCCCTGCTCGGTCTGGTTGCCGGCGGCGTCGGTGGCCACCACGGTGAAGTCGTAGCTGGCCTTGGTTTCGAAGTCCGGGTTGCCGGTCAGCGTGACCGCGCCGGTGGCGGCATCGATGGTAAACGCCGCCGCGTCATCGCCGTTGTCGGCCTTGAGGCTGTAGCTCAGCACCGTGTCATCCGTGGCCTGGGCGGTGTAAACCACCTGCTCCGCGCCGCTGTTTTCGTTAATGGCGGTGGCGGTAGCGCCGGAAGTGAACCCGGGAGCTGTGGTATCTACCTTGTAGCCGGCGTTATCCGTGACGACACCGTAGTCGAGGATCACGTCCACCCCGTTGACGTTTTTCAGGGTGCTGCCGTTGAGCTCCAGGGCATCCTCGGGCAGGGCGATGCCATCCAGGTCGGTCTGGCCCGGCAGCACGGTGTAGGTGAAGCTCAACTGCCTGGTGCCCGAGCCGCCGGCATAGGTCGCGTAGACGGTTTCGCCACCGATGTCGAGCGCCAGGCGCGGGTTGCCACCGGTGGTGTCCACCGTTACCGACTCGAACAGCCCGACCGTCAGGGTGAGGGTATCGCCGGCATTGAGGTAATCTCCCTGCTTGCCGGACGCCGCGGTGATCGCCACGCTGGTGATCACCATTTGGGCCAGGCCCTGATCGATCAACACCCCTTCCGGAATGGCATGATCGTAAGCCTGGTTCAGCGAGGCGCCCTGATCCGGGTTGCTGGCCCAGGCGCCGCCCCAGAGATCGACACTGATCGCCCCGGGACGCTGGAGCACCCCGGTATGATGCAGCGCAATCTGGTTGCTGACAGGCATCGGCATTGGAGCGCCAGGATGATACATCGGGAAGCCAAACGATGTAGTCGTATATCCGGGCCCGGGCACCCACTGTATCGTTTGCGTTTTCCAGCCCAGGCTGTTGTCGTTTACCGCAAGCTGTGAGACGGCCTTGTTGACGACGGTGACGGCTGCATCATTGCCTACCAATATGATCTGATCATCGGCACCGAGGTGTTCGGCACCACTCCAGGTACCCCAGCTATCATCCAGCCCCGGCCCCTCGCCGTCGGTACTGGGGCTGGAGCCATAGCCGCCGTTGACCCGGATATAGACGGTGTAGCTCTTGTCCGCCTGGAAAGTACGGTCGCTGTGGCTGGAGCTCACTCCTTCCGCCAGATCGAATACCACCACGGAGGTGTCCATGTCCGGCGCCGTGGTGAAATTCAGCATGCTGCTGTCGGCAATGCCGGCATAAGGGTTGCCGGCTGCATCCGTGAGGGCGCCGTCGTCAATCTGAAGGTGATAGTCGGTTTCGAAAGCCAGGTCGAGCGTGGGATTGATGGTCACCGTATTGCCGCTGATGCTCACCTGGGCGTCATCCACCGCAATGGTGCGGATGTCTCCGGCACCGTCGCTGATCACGATATTGCCGCTGCCCGCCTGCACGGTTTCCGCGAAGGTCAGCACAATATTGCCGTCGACCGCCATAGCCCCGGCGCCATCCACCGGGTTGCTGGAGGCGAGGGCTGGTGCCGTGGTATCAACCAGAAAACCTGCGTTATCGGCCACGGCATGGTGAGCCAGGTTCGCTGCATTGCCTGCCGCGTCACGCAGTATGCCGCCATTTAATTGCAGCGCGTTTTCCGGGATGCCGATGCCATTGGCATCGGTTTGCCCGGCCTCAATGACATAACTGAACACCAGGCTGGTGCCGCCGCTGCCCGAAACATAGTCGGCGTAGACGGTGCTGCCGCCGATATTGAGCGCGATACGCGGCGTGCCGCCCGTGGTGACCACGCTGGTATTCTCGCTCATGGTCACGGTGATGCTGACGGTGTCACCTTCGTTAAGGGTATCGTTCCGCCCCCCAACGGCACCGGAGATGGCCACGCTGCTGACCGAAGGCGGAACCTCGTCGGCAATATCATTGATATTCAGCGTGACCGCCTGCTCACTGTGGTTGCCGGCGGCATCGGTGGCCACCACGGTGAAGTCGTAGCTGTCCTTGGTTTCGAAGTCCGGGTCTCCGGTCAGCGTGACCGCGCCGGTGGCGGCGTCGATGGCGAGCAGGGCATGGTCGTCGACGTCCTTCAGGTGGTAGCTCACGCCGCCGCTGATATCGCCGTCATCGGTGCTGCTGGCGGTGTAGATCCGCTGGCCGGCGCCACTGTTCTCGTCGATAGCGGTGGCGGTCGCACCGGAGGTGATGGTGGGCGCGCTTTCATCCAGATCGTTGATGGTGAGGGTGACCGCCTGCTCGCTGTGGTTGCCGGCGGCATCGGTGGCCACCACGGTGAAGTCGTAGCTGCTCTTGGCTTCGTGATCCGGATCGCCCACCAGGGTGACCTCGCCGGTGGCGGCGTCGATGGCGAGCAGGGCATGGTCACCGACCGCCTTCAAGCGGTAGGTCAACCCCGCACTGGTATCGGTGGTGTCGTCCGTATCGGCCGTGTCGGTAGCCGAGGCGGTATAAATCACCTGTCCAGATCCGCTGTTCTCGTCGAGCGTCGTGGCGGTTGCGCCGGAGGTGATGGTGGGCGCGCTTTCATCCACATCGTTGATGGTGAGGGTGACCGCCTGCTCACTGTGGTTGCCGGCGGCATCGGTGGCCACCACGGTGAAGCTGTAACTGCTCTTGGCCTCGTGGTCCGGATTGTTCACCAGGGTGACCTCGCCGGTGGCGGCGTCGATGGCGAGCAGGGCATGATCGTCGACCGCCTTGAGACGGTAGCTGACGCCATCGCTGATATCGCCGTCATCGGTGCTGCTGGCGGTGTAGATCCGCTGGCCGGCGCCGCTGTGCTCGTCGAGGGCGGGGGCGGTGCTGCCGGAGGTGATGGTGGGCGCGCTTTCATCCACATCGTTGATGGTGAGGGTGACCGCCTGCTCGCTGTGGTTGCCGGCGGCATCGGTGGCCACCACGGTGAAGTCGTAGCTGCTCTTGGCCTCGTGATCCGGATCGCCTACCAGGGTGACCTCGCCGGTGGCGGCGTCGATGGTGAGCAGGGCATGGTCGCCGACGTCCTTGAGACGGTAGCTGACACCGCCGCTGATATCGCCGTCATCGGTGCTGCGGTGGTGTGGCCGAACCGGCCCGCCCAGATGCAAATGCTGGAACAGCGTTACCACTTGCACCGGCTGGATCTGGCGGCCGATCCGGACGCCCTGCTGGCGGCGGTGGGCGGGCGCGTCCGGGCGGTGGTCACCTCCCACGGCGGCGGTTTCCCGAAACACCTGCTGGACCGGCTGCCCAGGCTGGAGATCGTGGCCTCGTCCGGGGTGGGGGTCGATACCCTCTGCGTGGCGGACTGCCACGCCCGGGGCATACCGGTGACCCATACCCCGGACGTGCTGACCGAGGACGTGGCCGACATGGGGCTGCTGCTGCTGGCCACGGTGCGCCGGCTGCTGCCCGCCGAGCGCTGGGTGCGGCAGGGGCTCTGGCAAAAGCGGGGCATGATGCCGCTCAACCGCTCGGTCACCGGCAAGAAGCTCGGCATCGTGGGGCTGGGCCGTATCGGCAAGGCCATCGCCCGGCGGGCGGAAGCCTTCGGCATGGCGGTCTGCTACTACGGCCGCCGCCGGCAGGAAGGGGTGGACTACCCCTGGTACGACGATCTGGTGCAACTGGCCCGGGAGGTGGACATCCTGATGCCGGTGCTGCCCGGCGGGGAGCAGACCCGGGGCATCATCAGCGCCGAGGTGCTGCGCGCCCTGGGGCCCGGGGGCTATTTCGTCAATATCGCCCGCGGCTCGGTGGTGGACGAGCCGGCCCTGGTCGCGCTGCTGCAACAGGGCGGGCTCGCCGGCGCCGGGCTGGACGTGTTCGCCGACGAGCCCCGGGTGCCGGCGGCGCTGCTGGACCTGGACAACGTGGTGTTGCAGCCGCACTGTGCCAGCGGCACCGAGGAAACCCGCGGCGCCATGGCACAGCTGGTGGTCGACAACCTGGCGGCCCATTTCGCCGGCCGGCCGCTGCTGACCCCGGTCGGCTGAGGGCGCGCCGCCCGCGCCTTTATCACCGCCGTCATGCCCGCGAAGGCGGGCATCCACAGCCCGGGGGTATTGCTGCAAAAGCCGGAAGGCCCCGACTCATGGACCCCCGCCTTCGCGGGGGTGACGGGGTAAGGTGCCTTCGCGGGGGTGACCGGGGAGCCATCCGCCGGCAGCCCTCCCATACCAGCCGGTTTTTTCGCACAACGGCCGGCCTTTTCCCTTGCCCGATGATTTGTTAACGGTTTTTACAACTGTGATCCGCTTCACGTAACAAGTGTTGCGCCTTGGTTTGTATGATGTACGATGAATGACAGTCCACTCAGGATGCTCCGGCATCCGATGGTACGGGGTGGCCTGTCGCACGATTATCGCGATGCTGGCGCCGTCCGGCAAAATCACGACGTTAACTTCAACATTATAGGGAAGGACATATGAAAGGATTAGTTCATGGCATGCGTCTGGCGGTATGTGGTCTGGCGGTCGTCGCGGCGACCCAGGCGATGGCCGAGGAACAGCTGATCAAGGGCAATATCCGCCTGGTGATCGGCTCCACCTCCACCGGCGGCGACACCTATCAGAACGCCAGCATCATCGCCGAAGAACTGGCTAAGAAGCTGGATGTCAACGTCAAGGTCGACGCGGTGGGCACCTCCGCCGCCTTCAAGGCGCTGGCCCGGGGCGCCAGCGGCAACACCCTGATGTTCTTCCACGATCAGTCCTACCTGGGCAACCTGTACGGCATTCGTGGTTACGACGACATCTTCACCGAGTACAAGGTGGGCCCCATGGTGTCCATCAACCCGGGCGACGCCTTCCTGACGCCGAAGAACTCCCCCTACCAGACGGTGGAAGACATCGTCGAGGCGGTCGGCCAGGACAAGCAGGTGCGGGTGGCCATCCAGCCCGGCGGCGTGTCCGAGATCGGTTATTCGGCGCTGAAAAACGCGGTCATCCTCACCCACCCGGGCAAGGAAGACAACCTGGTGGCGGTGAACACCGGCTCCCAGTCCGACAAGAACCAGCTGCTGTTCGACGGCCAGGCGGATCTGATCCACGGCTCGGTGCAGGCCAACGAGCAGTACACCCGCTTGCCGGCGGACGATCAGAAGGCGATGAGCTTCGCCTGGCTGATGGCCCGTGAAGGCACCCTGGCCCAGGCCAACGAGGAAGGCTTCGGCCAGACCAACCGGGACGCCCTGCTGGGCTACGCCGAGCCCAATATCAGCGTGACCCTGAACGGCACGGACAACTTCACCTTCGACAAGGAATTCTTCTTTATCTACAACAAGGATATCAAGCCGGAGATCGTCGAGTACCTCGACCAGGCCCTGACCGAGATCTATGCCGAAGGCCAGGTGCAGCAAACCTTCAAGAAAAACTTCTTTATCCCCAACTTCATGGCGTCGGCTGAATCCGAGCGCTACCTGAAAGAAAAAGCCACCACCTACCAGAAGGTGATCCAGGCGATTCAGTAAGGCAACCCGGGGCTGCCCCACGGCGGGGCAGCCTTGTTTTCGGTGTTATATGGCGCTCCATATAACGGCATAGTTGGTATAGGTGTTGATATGGCAGCTTCACTCTCTTCCCTGCTCGAGGTCTCGATCGACTTCGAGCAGTCACATCTCTTCTTCCCCCGCCTGGTGGCCATCACCCTGCTGGTGCTGCTGGTGATGATAGTCGCGATCTACGGCCGCGCCTTTCTGGCCGAGGTCAGGTCCGGGCAGCGCTCCCTGGCGTTCTTCGATGCCCACTCGGACAAGTTCCGCCTGTTCGGCACCATCGGCCTGACGGTGGCCTACTTTCAGCTGATGGACTGGGTGGGGTCGATGTTTCCCAACATGGGCTACGGCTTCCTGTTCGTGTCCATGCCCTTCATGTTCCTGATGTCGCTGCTCTATGTGCACGGCCTCGACAAGCGCAAGCTGACGGGCATCGCGCTCAACGCGCTGATCGCCCCCTCCGTGGCCTGGTACGTCCTGGCCAACCTGTTCAACATCTCTTTGCCTTAACGAGCGAGGATTTACCCGATGGACTTTTTATCGCTCCTGTCCCCCATGTTCTACGTGCTGGTCACCTGCGGGGTACTGATCGGCGTGATCTTCGGCGCCATTCCCGGCATGACCGCCACCATGGCGGTGGCGGTGTGCCTGCCGCTGACCTATTCGCTCGGGCTGGAAAACGCCCTGGCGCTGCTGCTCGGGCTCTACGTGGGCGGCATTTCCGGCGGCCTGGTGCCCGCCATCCTGATCAACATTCCCGGCACCCCGTCCTCCATCACCACCACCTTCGACGGCTACCCCATGGCCCAGAAGGGGGAGGGGGAGCGGGCGCTCAAGATCAGCATCGTCGCCTCCCTGTTCGGCGGCCTGTTCAGCGCCCTGGTGCTGTACTTTTTCGCCCCGGTGCTGGCCGACTTCGCCATCAAGTTCTCCTATATCGAGAAGTTCCTGATCATCTTCTTCGCCCTGACGGTGATCGCCTCCCTGTCCAAGAACATGCTGGTGGGCATCTTCAGCGGCGTGCTCGGGGTCTTCCTCAGCCTGATCGGCACCTACGACATCTCCGACGGCGGCAACGGCGAGCCGCGGCTGATGTTCGAATTTATGGAGCCCTACCTGGAAGAGGGCTTCTCCCTGCTGCCGGTGCTGATCGGCCTGTTCGGCCTGGCCTCCATCCTGGAGGACGCGGAGAAGGGCGCGCGCCGGGAATCCGGCGAGAGCAAGATCGAGCTGAACAAGGGCAAGCCCTTTTCCTTCCGGGTGTTCCGCGGCCAGCTCGGCAACCTGATCCGTTCGTCCTCCATCGGCACCTTCGTCGGCATCCTGCCCGGGGTGGGCGGCAGCGCCGCTTCGGTGCTGGCCTACACCCAGGAGAAAAACTTCTCCAAGGAGCCGGAGAAGCTGGGCAAGGGCGCGCCCGAGGGGCTGGTGGCCTCCGAGTCGGCCAACAACGGCCTGACCGGCGGCGCCCTGATCCCGCTGCTGTCGCTCGGCATCCCCGGCGACAGCACCACGGCGGTGCTGATCGGCGCCTTCACCCTGCAGGGCATCCAGGTCGGCCCGCTGTTCATCGGCGAGAACCTGGACACCTGGAACGTGATGATGTTCGGCCTGCTGATCGCCAACCTGCTGATGTTCGCCATCATGTTCTTCGCCATCAAGTACGTGGCGCGGGTGGTGCTGGTGCCCAAGCACATCCTCTACCCGATCATCGTGATGATGTGCGTGGTGGGTGCCTATGCCATCAACTACGGCATCATGTTCGACGTCTGGACCCTGCTGATCTTCGGCATCTTCGGCTACGTGGCACAGAAGATCGGCATCGAGCTGGCGCCGCTGATCATCGGCTTCATCCTCGGCTCCTCGGCGGAGATCTACTTCGTCAAGAGCCTGGAATCCTTCGGCACCCTGAGCATCTTCTTCACCAAGAGCCCCATCGCCCTGGTGCTGTGGCTGCTGATCCTGGCTTCCGTCGCCTTCTCGGTGTTCATGGCGTTGAAGGCCAAGCGCTCCCGGGCCGTCGAAGCCGCCGCCCACTGTCCCCATCAAGCCGAATCCTGAGGTTTCCATGCAACTTACCATCAAGGTCAATGACATCGACAACGTCGCCATCGTGGTGGAGGCGGCCGGCCTCCAGGCCGGCACCGGGCTCGACGACGGCACCTGCCTGCGGGAGCCGGTGCCCCAGGGTCACAAGGTGGCCCTGGCGGACATCCCCGAAGGGGGCGACATCGTCCGCTACGGCGAAATCATCGGCCAGGCGCTGCAGCCCATCGCCCGCGGCGCCTGGATCAACGAAACCATGGTGCGGTTGCCCCGGGCGCCGGCGCTCGACGAGCTGCCCCTGGCCACCCGCGCCGCGCCGGCCCAGGCGCCGCTGGAGGGCTACACCTTCGAGGGCTACCGCAACCCGGACGGCAGCGTCGGCACCAAGAACGTGCTGGCGATCAGCACCAGCGTGCAGTGCGTGGCCGGCATCACCGATCACGTGGTGCGGCGCATCAAGCAGGAGCTGCTGCCCCGTTATCCCAACGTGGACGACGTGGTGGCGCTGACCCACAGCTACGGCTGCGGGGTGGCGATCAACGCCCCGGCGGCGATAGTACCGATCCGCACCCTGCAGAACCTGGCGCGCAACCCCAACTTCGGCGGCGAGGTGATGGTGATCGGCCTGGGCTGCGAAAAGCTGCAGCCGGGCCGGCTGCTGCCCGCGCCGCCGCAAGGACAGATCATCCAGGTGGGGGAGGGGCGGGAGCCGATCCTCAGCCTGCAGGACGAATCCCTGCACGGCTTCGCCGACATGGTCGAGGGCATCCTGGCGATGGCCCGCCGGCACCTGGAAAAGCTCAACCGCCGGCGGCGCGAGACCTGCCCGGTCTCGGAGCTGGTGGTGGGGGTGCAGTGCGGCGGCAGCGACGCCTTCTCCGGGGTGACCGCCAACCCGGCGGTGGGGTTTGCCGCCGATCTCATCGTGCGCGCCGGCGGCAGCGTGATGTTCTCGGAAGTAACCGAGGTGCGTGACGCCATCCACCTGCTGACCCCGCGCGCCGCCGACGAAGCCGTCGGCCGCGCGCTGCTGCGGGAAATGCAGTGGTACGACGACTACCTCAACCAGGGCCAGGCGGATCGCAGCGCCAACCCCTCGCCGGGCAACAAGAAGGGGGGGCTCAGCAACGTGGTGGAGAAGGCGCTCGGCTCCATCGTCAAGTCCGGCTCCAGCTCCATCGTCGACGTGCTGGGCCCGGGGGAGCGCATCCGCCGCAAGGGACTGACCTTTGCCGCCACCCCGGCCAGCGACTTCGTCTGCGGCACCCTGCAGTTGGCCTCGGGCATGAACCTGCAGGTGTTCACCACCGGCCGGGGCACCCCCTACGGGCTGGCCATGGCGCCGGTGATCAAGGTGGCCACCAACAGTGCCCTGGCCCAGCGCTGGCACGATCTCATCGACCTGGACGCGGGGCGCATCGCCACCGGCGAGGCCAGCATCGAGCAGGTGGGCTGGGAGCTGTTCCAGCTGATCCTGGAGGTGGCCAGCGGGCGCCGGCAGGTGGCGGCGGACGCCCTCGGCCTGCACAACGATCTGGTGCTGTTCAACCCGGCGCCGGTGACCTGAGCTCCCGGTTCAGGCCGGGTTAACAAAGCGTTAATTTGGCTTGATCCATTAAAAGTATGATGTATGATGAATGACATGTGGCGAAGCGACAGCGGCGCCATATCGACAACCGAATCCGTGGAACAACGGGATAGGGCTCCGGGAGGGGCTGCCCGGCAACCGAACAAGGAACCAGCAAGATGGCATTTTCTGTAGAGCAAATCAGACAAGCACTGGGTAACGGCTTACTGTCCTTCCCCATCACCGACTTCGACGCCGAAGGCCGTTTCGATGCCGAGAGCTATCGCCAGCGCATCGAGTGGTTCGTCGGCAACGACGTGTCCGCGGTGTTCATCGCCGGCGGCACCGGCGAGTTCTTCTCCCTCTCCTTCGAGGAATACCAGGACATCTGCCGCATCGCGGTGGAGACCGTGGCCGGCCGGGTGCCGGTGATCGCCAGCGCCGGCCGCAGCATCCCCGACGCCAAGGCCTTCTGCAAGGCGGCGGAAGCGGCCGGGGTCGACGGCATCCTGCTGATGCCGCCCTACCTGACCGAATGCCCGGCGGAAGGGGTGGCCGACTACGCCAAGGCGGTGATCGACAGCACTTCCCTGCAGGTGATCTACTACAACCGCGGCAACGGCATCCTGGACGCCGAAAGCGTCAAGCGGCTGGCGGCCTCCTGCCCCAACCTGGTGGGCCTGAAGGACGGCGTGGGCAACATCGCCGCCCTGAACGACACCATCAAGACCGTCGGCGACCGCCTGGTGTACATCGGCGGCGTGCCCACCGCCGAGATCTTCGCCGAAGCCTACCTGGCCATCGGGGTGAACACCTACTCCTCCGCCGTGTTCAACTTCATGCCGGAAATGGCCAACCGCTTCTACAAGGCCCTGCGCGGCGGCGACCAGGCCACGGTGAACGGCATTATCAAGGACTTCTTCGTGCCCTTTTGCCGCCTGCGCGACACCAAGAAGGGCTACGCGGTCAGCCTGATCAAGGCGGGCGCGGACCTTATCGGCCGCCCGGCCGGCGACGTGCGCGCGCCGCTGACCATGCCCTCGGCCCAGGACAAGAAGGCGCTGGAAGCCATTATCAACGCCAACCGTTAATGGGCCGGCCTTCCCCGTGTCGGTGGGGCGCGGGGAAGGTGGAAGGAACCTTATCAAGGAGTAACAGATGTTCAGCACCATTAAGAAAATGACGGTCGTGCCGGTAGCCGGTTACGACGGCTTCCTGCTCAACCTGAGCGGCGGCCATGCGCCCTGGTTCATCCGCAGCGTGGTGGTCCTGGAAGACAACGCCGGCCGCATCGGCCTGGGCGAGGTGCCGGCCACCCAGGGCATCCTGGATACCCTGGAGCGGTGCCGCGAGCTGGTGGAAGGCCAGAGCGTCGGCCACTACAAGGCCATCATCAGCCGGGTGCGCCAGGCCACCTCCGGCCAGGCCGACGACGTGCGCGGCAACCAGACCTTCGACCTGCGCATCGCGGTGCACGTGATCACCGCCATCGAATCGGCGCTGCTGGATCTGGCCGGCCAGAACATGGAGCTGCCGGTGGCGGATCTGCTGGGCCAGTTCGGCAAACAGCGGGACGAAGTGGAAGCCCTGGGCTACCTGTTCCTGCTGGGCGATCCCAAGAAGACCGACCTGCCTTACCCGGGCTGCGACAACCCTCAAGACGACTGGGATCGGGTGCGCACCCAGGAGGCGCTGACCCCGGAAGCGGTGGCCAGGCTGGCCAAGGCGGCCTACGACCGCTACGGTTTCAAGGATTTCAAACTCAAGGGCGGGGTGCTGGACGGCCGCCAGGAAGCGGAGTGCATCGCGGCCCTGTATGAGGCCTTCCCCGAAGCGCGGCTGACGCTGGACCCGAACGGTGCCTGGACCCTGCAGCAGGCCATCGACTACCTGACCCCGATCAAGCACATGCTGAGCTACGCCGAAGACCCCTGCGGCCAGGAAGGCGCCTGGTCCGGCCGCGAGACCATGTCGGAGTTCAAGCGCCGCACCGGCCTCAAGACCGCCACCAACATGGTCGCCACCGACTGGCAGCAGCTGCGCAACGCGGTGCGCCTGGACTCGGTCGACATACCGCTGGCGGACTGCCATTTCTGGACCATGCAGGGGGCGGTGGCGGTGGGTGAGCTGTGTAACGAGTGGGGCCTGACCTGGGGCTCGCACAGCAACAACCACTTCGATATTTCGCTGGCGATG
This sequence comes from Zobellella endophytica, assembly GCF_003012775.1. Lineage (GTDB taxonomy): Bacteria > Pseudomonadota > Gammaproteobacteria > Enterobacterales > Aeromonadaceae > Oceanimonas > Oceanimonas endophytica. Next base: position 592,524 of record NZ_PXYG01000001.1, read on the forward strand.
ATGACCCACGTGGCCGCCGCCTGCCCGGGCGAGATCACCGCCATCGACACCCACTGGATCTGGCAGGACGGCCAGCGCATTACCAAGGAGCCCTTGTTGATCCGCGAAGGCAAGATCAAGGTGCCCCGCAAGCCGGGCCTCGGCATCGAGCTCGACTGGCAGCAGCTGGAGCAGGCCAACGCCCTGTACAAGACCCTGGACGTGGGCCAGCGCGACGACGCCATGGCGATGCAGTTCCTGATCCCGGGCTGGCGTTTCGACCCGAAAAAACCCTCGCTTGTCCGCTGAGGGAATGACGGGGATAATCAGGTGAAATAAATGTTATCGGACATCAGCTTATGAGCAATCTGGATCTTAATGCGCAGGCCCCCTTTCAGGTCGAACGGGTGCAACAATCCGGCAGCCTGGCCAAGAACGTGGCCGGCCAGCTGGAAAAGATGATCACGCAGGGCAAGATTGAGGTTGGTCAGAAACTGCCGACCGAAAACAACCTGTGCGACATGTTCGGCGTCAGCCGCACCGTGATCCGCGAGGCCATCACCCAGCTCAAATCCTTGAACCTGGTGGAAACCAAGCGGGGCGTCGGCACCACTGTGCTGCGCAGCACGCCGGCCGACACCTTCTACGCCCGTGCCATCAACCCCACCGCGGTGGAAGACATCCTGCACGTGCTGGAACTGCGGCTGGCGCTGGAGCCTGCCGCCGCCGAGTGGGCGGCACTGCGGCGCGACGAGGAGGATCTGCGCCACATCGAGCAGCACCTGCTGGCCTTCCAGCAGGCGCGCCGCGAGCATGGCCAGGCCCGGGAGGAAGATTTCGCCTTTCACCTGAGTATTGCCGCGGCCAGCAAGAATCCGCTGATCCTCAACATTTACGAGCAATACAACAACAATATTATCCCTCGTTCCAAAATCCTTAAGGAAAACATCGATCAGGACGCGGCGGGGAAATACCTGCTGCGGGTCGAGCAGGAGCATGTCGACATCTTCGAGGCCATCAAGGCCGGCGATGCCGCCGCCGCCAGGGCGGCCATGCACCAGCACCTGTTCCGCTCCTACCAGATGTACAAACAATATAAAGCGGGCTGAATACAGCCCGCCGGATATGGCCGCTTCCCGGTTGGGGAAACCGATATCCGCATGACTGACAGAGGTAAAACATGCAAATTCGAGGAGAGATGCTGATTGGTGCCCAATCGGCAACAGGCACGACCGCGCCGGTGTTCGCCATCAACCCGGCCAGCGGAGCGCAGTTGCAACCCGGTTTTGCCGGCGACGACGGCACCCGGGTGCGCCAGGCCTGCGAGCTGGCCGGCCAGGCCTTCGACGACTACCGCGCCCGGCCGCTGGAAGAGCGCGCCCGGCTGCTGGAAGCCATCGCCAACCAGATACTGGCCCTGGGCGATGCCCTGATCGAGCGGACCATGGCCGAGACCGGCCTGCCGCGGCCACGGCTGGAAGGGGAGCGGGGCCGCACCGTCGGCCAGCTGCGCCTGTTCGCCGCCGTGGTGCGTGCCGGCGACTTCGTCGATGCCCGCCTCGATCCGGCCCTGCCCGAGCGCCAGCCGCTGCCGCGCGCCGATCTGCGCCAACGGCACATTCCCCTGGGCCCGGTGGCGGTGTTCGGCGCCAGCAACTTCCCGCTGGCGTTTTCCGTGGCCGGCGGCGACACCGCCTCGGCCCTGGCTGCCGGCTGCCCTGTGGTGGTCAAGGCCCACTCCGCCCATCCCGGTACCTCCGAGCTGGTGGGCCGGGCGGTGCAGCGGGCGGTGGCCGAGTGCGGCCTGCCGGAAGGGGTGTTCTCGCTGCTGTTCGGCTCCGGCAACCTGGTCGGCTCGGCGCTGGTGGCCCATCCCGCCATCAAGGCGGTGGGCTTTACCGGCTCCCGCGGCGGCGGCACCGCGCTGATGCACATCGCCGCCAACCGGCCCGAGCCGATCCCGGTCTACGCGGAGATGAGCAGCATCAACCCGGTATTCCTGCTGCCCCAGGCGCTGGAAGCCCGGGCCGACGCCATCGCCAAGGGCTTCGTCGGCTCCCTGACCATGGGCGCCGGCCAGTTCTGCACCAACCCGGGCCTGGTGATCGCGGTGGAAGGGCCGGCGCTGGAGCGCTTCCTGGCCACGGCGGCCGCCGAGCTGGCCAACGCCGCCGGCCAGACCATGCTGACCCCGGGCATCCATAACGCCTACGATCAGGGCGTGGCGCGGCTCGCGGGCCACCCGGGGGTGACCGAGCTGGCCCGGGGCCAGGGCGGCGGCGCCCCCAACCAGTGCCGGGCCGGGCTCTATGTGACCAGCGCCGAGGCCTTCCTGGCCGATACGGCGCTGCATGAAGAGGTGTTCGGCTCGGCTTCGCTGGTGATCCGCTGCAAGTCGGTGGCCGAGCTCGGCCGCATCGCCGAACGGCTGGAAGGGCAGCTGACCGCCACCCTGCAGCTGGACGAAGGCGACGTGGCGGCGGCCCGTGCCCTGCTGCCGGTGCTGGAGCGCAAGGCCGGCCGCATCCTGTGCAACGGCTACCCCACCGGGGTGGAAGTGTGCCATGCCATGGTGCACGGCGGGCCCTTCCCGGCCACCTCCGACAGCCGCTCCACCTCGGTGGGCAGCGCCGCCATCTTCCGCTTCCTGCGTCCGGTGTGCTACCAGGATCTGCCGGCGGCGCTGCTGCCGGCGGAGCTGCAGGACGACAACCCACTCGGGTTGCGGCGCCTGCTGGATGGCCGCTACTGAGTCTTCGACCGCTAACGCCCCGTCCAGGGGCGTTTTAGTGTGCTGACTACGTAGTTTGTTATGGCCGGTGAAGTCGGCCAAAGGGTCCGCTCCGCCGACTCGCTGTAAATACATCCATGTACGCTCGCACATGCCATCCATGGCATGTGACGGTCGGCGGAGCGGCTCCCTTTGTCCTCCTGCCTGGCTTGGGTGGCGCCTGTCCGGGACAGTCCTGGAGTATTGTTAGCCCCGTCCAGGGGCGTTTTCCATTGTACGGGAGCCCTTCGATGAATAACGAGATCTTCGCCCAGGTGTTCGCGGTGACCGCGCCGGTGTTCACCATGGTGCTGCTGGGTGCCCTGCTCAAAAAAATCCGCCTGATCGACGATGCCTTTATCGGCACGGCGTCGATGCTTACCTTCAAGGCCACCATGCCGACCCTGCTGTTTCTGAGCATACTGCAGGCGGATCTGAGCACGGCGCTGCAGCCCTGGCTGGTGGGTTATTTCTGCCTGGCCACCTGCCTGACTTTCGCCGGCGCCTGGGCCTGGGCGGCGAAGCGGGTGCCGGCGGCGGCGCGGGGCGTGTACGTGCAGGGGGCCTTTCGCGGCAACTGCGGCATCGTCAGCCTGGCGCTGGCGGCGGGGCTCTATGGCGACTACGGGCTGTCGGTGGGCGGGGTCATGGCCGGGCTCATCATCGTGGTGTTCAACGTGCTCTCGACCTTGGTGCTGTCGGTCTATGGCGGCTACCGCACCACCCCCCGGACGGTGCTGCGGGATCTGGTCCGCAACCCGCTGATCATCGCGGTGGCGGCGGGCCTGCTGGGATCCCTGGCCGGGCTCTCCCTGCCGCGCTGGCTGCTGGTGTCCGGCGACTACTTCGCCGGCATCACCCTGCCGATCGCCCTGATCTGCGTGGGCGGCAGCCTGTCGCTGGCGGCCTTCCGCCAGTCCGGCTCGCAGGCCCTGGGGGCCAGCGTCATCAAGGTGGGGGTGTCGCCGCTGCTGTTCACCACCCTGGCCTGGGTGCTGGGTTTCGAGGGGCGGGAGCTCGGCATGCTGTTCCTGTTCCTGGCCAGCCCCACGGCGGCGGTGAGTTACGTGATGGCCAAGGCGGCCGGCGGTGATAGCCGGCTGGCCGCCGGCATCATCGCCCTCTCCACCCTGCTGGCGGCGGCCAGCATCATGACGGGGCTGGTGCTGATGAGCGCTCTGGCGCTGATCTGACCGCCCGGCTCAGCCGCGGCTCTCGATCACGTGGCGGGCGAAACCGCTGCCCGCTTCCTCGAAGATATTGAAGATATCGTCCGCGCCCATGTCGCGCAGCTGGGCCCCTTCTTCCGGGTAACGGATGATGGCCGCCACCCGGCCCCTGAAGTCGGTATGACGGATCTGCTCCAGGGCGTAGAGGTTACCGGCGTGGTTGGGCATGGCCAGGAAGATGTACTCCAGCTGGGTGCCGATGTTGGTCTTGTCCCAGAAGTCCGAGTCGGAGGCGTCGCCCTTGATGGCGTTGATGTTCAGCCCCTGCAGCAGGCCCACCTTCTTCTCGTCGCTGTCGATGCCGAGCAGCCTGCCGTCGAAGCGGCCTTCCAGCTCCATGTAGGCGCCCTGGCCGATGCGGCCCATGCCGATGATCAGCACCCGGGCGTCGCCCAGCTGGATCGGCATGTCGTCCGGATGCAGGCGCAGTTTTTCCCCGGGCCGGAAGCGGCCGATCAGCCGGCGATAGATGTTCTCGTTATGGCTGTTGAGCGGGGCCGACACCACGAAGGAAATGGCCAGGGCGATGGAGGCGACGATCACCCAGTCGTTGCTGAGCAGGCCCTGCTTGGCGGCCAGGGCGGCGACGATCAGACCGAACTCGGAATAGTTGGTCAGGCTGAAGGTGGCCAGCAGCGAGGTCCGCACCCGCAGGCCGCAGCGGTCGTACAGCAGGTAGTAGAGCAAGCTCTTCACCGGCAGCGCCAGCAGCAGGATGCCGGCGATCCACAGCGCCTCGGCGGTGGGCATGCCGTTCAGGCCGATACTGAGGAAGAAGGCGACCAGGAACAGCTCTTTCATGTTGAAGAACGACTTGGCCAGCGCCGAGGCGCTGTAATGGGGCGCCAGCATCATGCCGATCACCAGCGCCCCCAGGTCGCCCTTGAGCCCGACCAGCTCGAAACCGCCCACCCCCACCACCAGCGCCAGGAACACCGCGAACAGGGTCTGCAGCTCGCCGTGGCCGGCCCGCTCCAGAATGCGGAAAAACAGCGGCCGCAGCAGCGGTAGCACCACCAGCAGGCCGAGCGCCCAGGGGCTGGGGATCTTGCCGCTGGAGGCGGTGAGGAAGGCCACCGCGAACAGGTCCTGCATCACCAGTACGCCGATGGCGATGCGGCCGTAGAAGGTGTTCATGTCGCTGCGCTCTTCCAGCACCTTGACCGCGAACACCGTGCTGGAAAAGCTCAGGGCGAAGCCCATCAGCACGGCCTGGCGCCATTCGAGTTCCATCGCCAGGCTGAAGCCTATCCCTTTCACCAGCAGCAGCACCCCGGTGAACAGCAGGGTGGACAGCACTATGTGCCCGGTGGCCGTGCCCCACACCTCCTTCTTCAGCAGGGTCTTGATGTCGAGCTTGAGGCCGATGCTGAACAGCAGCAGGGTCACCCCCAGGCTGGCGAGGGTGTCGAGGGTGGCGTTGCTTTCATAGCCCATGGCGTTGAGCACGAAGCCCGCGGCCAGGAAACCGATGAGGGGAGGGAGGCTGAGCAGGTACACGGCCAGGCCGCAGCCGAAGGCGATGGCGATAAAGATAGGATCCATGAACTCGTCTTGTTGTTGTTTTGTTGTGTTAAAACAGGTCTATTTCGGCGACGGACGCATACACGTGCTGGGGACGGAACGGCATCTTGTCGATGTCCGCCACCTGGCTGACCCCGGTCAGCACCAGCACCGTTTCCAGCCCGGCCTGGAAGCCGGCGAGGATGTCGGTGCGCAGGTTGTCGCCCACGATCAGGGTATTCTCCGAATGGGCGTCCATGTGGTTGAGCGCGGCGCGTACTATCCAGGCGCTGGGCTTGCCCACGTAGAAGGGCTTCTTGCCGGTCATCCGTTCGATGGGGGCACAGAGGGCGCCGCAGGCCGGGTGCATGTGCGGGCCGTGGGTGTCCGGGTTGGTGGCGATGAAGCGAGCGCCGCCGGCCACGAACTTGGCGGCCATCTGGATCATGCTCCAGTTGTAGTTGCGGGTTTCGCCCACCACCACGAAATCGGGGTCGATGTCGGTGATGGTGAAGCCGGCCTTGTACAGCTCGTGGATCAGCGCCCCTTCGCCGATGACGAAGGCCTTTTCGCCGCTCTGGCGCTTGAGAAAGTCGGCGGTGGCCATGGCCGAGGTGTAGAAGCAGCTTTCCGGCACCATGATGCCGGCGGAGTAGAAACGGTTTTGCAGATCCTTGGGGGTTTGTGCCGGGTAATTGGTGAGGAACAGCAGGTTCATTTCCTGCTCCAGCACCCGCCTGATAAAGCCGTCGGCGCCAGGGATCAGATCGTTGTTGTGCAGGATGACACCGTCGATGTCACAGATCAGGTTTTTTTTATTCATTCGCTCTCCTTCTCGCCGGAGCCATTCCCGGCGGGTGTTCCCACTGTTACGGCAGCATATGACAGATTAATGACAATGGGTACGGCTTTGATGACATTCAGATGCAGCTCAGCAGGGGGCCGAGCTGGCTGATGCGGCCCTGGATGGTGGCGGCCCGCCGTTGTACGTAGGCCGAGGGCCGGCCGGCATCGTACTGGCGCGGGTTGGGCAGCACCGCCGCCAGCAGCGTCGCCTGCCGCCGGCTGAGGTTGGCCGCCGAGGTGTTGAAATGGGCCCGGGCCGCCGCCTCGGCGCCGTAGATGCCGGGGCCGAATTCGGCGATGTTGAGGTAGAGGGTGAGGATGCGCTCCTTCGGCAGCATCAGCTCCAGCATGGGGGTGTACACCGCCTCCAGCGCCTTGCGGGTGTAGCTTCGGCCGGGCCACAGGTAGAGGTTCTTGGCGGTCTGCATGGTAATGGTACTGCCGCCGCGCAGCCGGCCGTCGCTGCGGAACTCGTTGAGCACGTCGCCGAACGCCTGCCAGTCGAAGCCCCGGTGGCGGCAGAACTTGTTGTCTTCGGCGGCGATCACCGCCATCTTAAGATGGTTGGCAATACGCGCTGCGGGCTGCCAGTCTTTGGAGAGCCCCTCGCCCTCGAACAGGCGGATCACCATCAGGGGCGTGGCGGGCACGGGCAGGTAACGGTAGACCAGGGTGAGCAGCAGGGGGGCCAGGATCAGCAGGGCCGCCAGCCAGAGCAAACAACGCTTGATAAGACGTATCATCAATATAAAGTCCGTTTATCGGGTCCGCCGCGACAGCGGGTCACTACATATCAATTTTTTTGACCAGCAGGTTATGTTTTTACGACGGCTGTGGTTAAATTTTTGTTTTCATTAAATCAGGCCGGCAAGAAACGGAGGTACGCCATGTCCGCATTTATCAACGAATTACCCAAGGTAGAGCTGCATCTGCACATCGAAGGCACCCTCGAGCCGGAGATGGTGTTCGCCCTGGCCAGGCGCAATGGTATCACCCTCGATTACGCGGATGAAAGCGCGTTGCGGGCCGCCTACGACTTTCAGGATCTGCAGTCGTTCCTGGACGTGTACTACCAGGGCATGCAGGTGCTGCTGACCGAACAGGATTTTTTCGACATGACCTGGGCCTATCTGAGCCGGGCCCATGGCGAGCGGGTGCGCCACACCGAGATCTTCTTCGATCCCCAGGCCCACACCGACAGGGGCGTGCCCCTGGCCGCGGTGGTGGGCGGCATTCACCGGGCGCTGGAGCAGGCCAGGCAGCAGTGGGGCATGAGCAGCCGGCTGATCATGTCGTTCCTGCGCCACCTGTCGGAGGAGGCGGCCTTTGAAATCCTGCACCATGCCGAGCCCTTCCGTCACAAACTGGCGGGGATCGGGCTCGATTCCTCGGAAAAAGGCAATCCGCCCGCCAAGTTTGCCCGTGTGTATGCCGCCGCCCGGGAGCAGGGATTCCGGCTGGTGGCCCACGCGGGCGAGGAGGGGCCGGCCCGCAACATCCGCGACGCGCTGGACCTGCTGCAGGTGGAGCGCATCGATCACGGGGTGGCGGCGGTGCAGGACGGCAAGCTGATGCAGCGGCTGGCCCGGGAGCGGATCCCGCTCACCGTGTGCCCGCTGTCCAACCTCAAGCTGAAGGTGGTGGACACCATGGCCGGGCACCCCATGCTCACCCTGCTGCGCGCCGGGCTCTGCGTCACCGTGAACTCCGACGATCCGGCCTATTTCGGCGGCTACATGAACGCCAACTACCAGGCGCTGCAGGATGGCCTGGGCGCCACCGACGGCGAGCTGCTGCAGATGGCGCTCAACAGCGTGGAAGCCTGCTGGCTGTCGCCGGAGGAAAAGGCGGTGCTGGTGCGCGACGTCCGGGCCCACGGCGAGGCCTTCGGCGTAAAGCACTAAAGCTATTCCGGCGCGGGCCGATACAGCAGTATCGGTCAACAGGAGACAGCTGGCGTGCGCATTATTACTGTGGTGGCGGGGGGGCTGCTGTGTTCGGCGGCCTGGTCCCAGCCCCGCACCTACCTGGCGGACATTGAACAATCCTTGTGGCGGCTCACGTCGGATTCGGCGGTGGAGTGCCGCCTGGAGCACCCCATTCCCGGCTTCGGCACCGGCGCCTTCGTCAGCCGCGCGGCCAAGACCCTCAACCTTACCTTCGAGCTGAGCCCGCTGCGGGCCCAGCCGCGTACCCAGTCGGCCTCGCTCAGGAGCGAGTCGCCCTACTGGCAGCCGGGGCGGGGCGCTCGGGATCTCACCCGGGTCACCTTCTACCAGCAGTTCGACGCCATGGTGGAGCAGCAGTCCGCCTGGGTAATGCTGGACGAGCTGAGCCAGGGGCGCTGGCCGGTGTTTTATTTCGACGACTGGTACCGCAACGATCAGACCACGGGGGTGGGGCTGTCGTCGGTCAACTTCCGTGCCCGCTATGCCGCCTTCCTCGACTGCCAGCACAACCTGCTGCCCTACAGCTTCCAGGACATCGCCTTCAGCGTGCTCAACTACGTGAACAACGCGGATGAGCTGACCCCCCATTCCCGCCGGCGGCTGGCGATGATCGCCGAGTACGTCAAGGCGGACCCCGATATCGGTGAGGTGGTGATCAATACCTATACCGACAGCTTCGGCACCGAATACCACAACAAGGCGTTGTCCAAACGGCGGGCCGAAGCCATCAAGGGCCGTTTCGTGGAGCTGGGGCTGCCTTCGAGCTCCATTTCCCTGGAAGGCCATGGCGAGCGCCGGCCGATCGCCGACAACAGTACCCCGGAAGGGCGGGACAGCAACCGGCGGGTGGTGATCAGCCTCGGCCGCGACCGGCTCTGAGTGCGTCCGGCCATTGGCTTTTGCCGCCGTCTTCGGTAGCTTATGGCCTTTGCTTTTTTAGGAACAAGTGCATGACCTGGTTGATGTATCTGATGCTGGGGGCTTTTGCCGGCACCCTGGCCGGGCTGTTTGGCGTGGGCGGCGGCCTTATCATCGTGCCGGTGCTGATCTTCAGCTTCAAGCTGCAGGGCATCGGCGGCGAGCTGGTGACCCACATGGCGGTGGGCACCTCGCTGGCCACCATCATGTTTACCTCGCTGAGCGCCATTCAGGCCCACCAGAGCCGCAAGGCTATCGACTGGCGGCTGGCGGCCTTGCTGTCGCTCGGCATCGTCGCCGGCGCCTGGCTGGGCGGCATGACCGCCGACAAACTGTCGGGCCAGCACCTGCAGATGCTGATCGGCCTGTTCGCCTGGCTGATGGCGGCGCAGATGCTGTTTCACCTCACGCCGAAGGGCGGCACCACCCTGCCGGGCAGGCCGGTGCAGGTGGCGGTGGGGGGCGTGATCGGCTGGGCCTCGGGCATCTTCGGTATCGGTGGCGGCTCGCTGACGGTGCCCTTCCTCAGTTGGTGTTCCATTCCCATGCAGCGGGCGGTGGCGGTGTCGGCGGTGTGCGGTTTTCCCATCGCCCTGGTGGGGGCGCTCAGCTACGTGGTGCACGGCCTGCGGCATCAGGGCCTGCCCGCCGAAGCCTGGGGCTATGTGTACCTGCCGGCGATGATCGGCATCAGCCTGGCAAGCATGCCCTTCGCCCGTGTCGGGGCCATCCTGGCGCACAAGCTCTCCGCCAGGGCACTGCGGCGGGCCTTCGCCGGCTTCCTGATCCTGGTGGGCGCCAAGTTTCTGCTGTTTCCGGGCTGAAGATGGATACGATTGGGGACTGGTGCAGTTTCCAATCCCTAATCCTTGTTTTCCGCCTTTTCCCGCGCTATCAGCCAGTCGTCGGTCCGGGCCACCAGCCACAACACCAAGAGGCCGGCGGCCACCAGCAACAGGTAGTCGAGCCAGGCCATTACTGTCTCCTTACCTTGCGGATACCGGCTTCATAGCGGCCCACATCGCTGTCGACCTGGGTCTGGAAGTATTTCAGGAACCACATGTACTGCTCCGGCCAGTCGGTCAGCAGGGCCTCGATCTCCGCGTTCATCGCCCGGGTATCATCGGTGAGATCGGCGGTGGGGTAGGGCGCCATGGGCGGGCGGATGATCAGCTCGTAGCGGTGCCGCTCGGTGTTGTACACGCTCAGCACCGGCAGCACCCGGGCACCGGTGAGCCTGGCCAGCTTGGGCAGGGCCGGCAGGGTGGCCTTGAGCTCGGCGAAGAAGGGTACGAACAGGCTGGCTTCCCGGCCGTGATCCTGATCCGGCAGATAGAAGAAATGCTTGCCGGTCTTGATGGTCTTGATCACCGCCTTGATACCGGCGTCGCGTTCGTAGACGATGCCGCCGAAACGGGCCCGCTGGCGGTTGATAAACCAGTCGAACACCTCGTTCTTGGCGCTGTGCATCATGGTGCACATGGGCAGGCCGAGGGAGGTCAGGTAGAGGCCGCCGGCGTCGATGGCCCAGGTGTGGGGGATCATGAAGATGATCTTGTCACCCGCCGCCAGGCAGGCATCCAGGTGCTCCTGCCCCCGTACCTCGAACCGCCCCTGCAGGTAGCGCTTGCCGCGGGCAGTCCACTCGCCGTAGCCGAGGAACCCCATCAGGCCGGCACGAATGGAATGGCGCAGCATCCGCTCCACCTCCGCCTCGCCCAGCTCGGGAAAACACAGCCGGATGTTGGTGCGGGCGATGTAGCACTGCTTTTTGGCGAGCCGGATCAGCAGGGGGGCCAGGGCGCCGGCAACACGGTCGCGCAGCCGGGCCGGCAGCCAGGCCAGCAGCCAGAGCAGGGCGATGGCCAGCCAGGTCGGCCAGTAGCGGGGGTGCAGGTAGCGGGGCTTAAACGCGAGATCGTAGACGGGATCATGCCCGGACATAAGGTCATCCTCTCTGTTGCAAGGGCGCCAAGTGTAAGGAAAAATGCCGCCGAAATCACCTGTCGCGCCGGGGGCGGAAATAGTCCCGGTTGCGGTAAAAGCCGGGGTCCTCGTTGGCCGGCCACCAGCCGGGGATGCCGAGCAGCGGCAGCGGCAACAGCGGACGGGGAACATGGAACGGATCCTGCCGGGCGAGGTGGTCCGCCAGCCGCGCATCCAGCTGCCGGTACTGCGCCGCCGGCGGCAGGCCGAAGAAGGCGGGCGCCATCTCCAGCACCATGGCCTTGCCGGTCAGGCCGACGAAGGGCGCCAGCGCCTGTTCGTAGAGGGCATGGCCGAAGATAAAGGGCCGCCAGTCCCGGCTCCAGCGGGCCCGGTTGCCGATAAAGAGCGCCTGCCAGTCGTGCTCGCGCAGCAGGGCCTCCGCTTCCGCCCGCTCGGGCACCGCCAGCAGCAGGCCGCATTCGTCGAAATGGGTGATGCGATCACGCCGGGGCGTGCGGGTCTTCGCCCCGGCTCGGGCGATGTCTTCCATATGCTGCCGGTTCAGCAGGGCCTTGCTGCGCGGGAACAGGTACCAGATCAGGGCGCCGAACAGGTCGTGCCAGTTGGCGGCGCGGGTGGGCACCATGCCCCGGGCCACCGCCTGCTCGTAGCAGCAGCCGAGCCCGGCAAAGGTGTCGTCGTCGATAAAGGCCACCGGCAGTGCCCCGGCCAGGGCCCGGTTCAGCTCGGCGGTGGTCGGCCAGCGCGGCCGGTTCAGCGGTACCAGGCCGTCGAGCTGCGCCAGTATGGCGTTGCGCCCGGTTACCTCGGGATCCCAGTCCATCATTGCTGTCCACCTACGGAAAACGGCAAAGCATACCCTGAGCCGGCGCCAAGATCAGGATATAATTATGGTTATTTCCCTGTTTTACCCCATTTCCCAGCTTCATCGGCTTGGGTAACATAGCGCCGTCAAATTCTGCCGCACCGAGGAGTGTGCCGATGAAGTGGTTGTTTGCACTGGTAACTGTGATGAGTTTGCTGACCCCGACCGTCTTCGCCCAGAGCCAGGGTGACGAGGGTGTGAAAATTGAAGACAAATGGCTGCTGGGCCGGGTGGAGTGGCTGTGGCTGCCGGTGCTGGGCGACAGCGTCAAGGCGCGTATCGACTCCGGCGCCAAGACCTCGTCCATGAGCGCCACCGACATCGAGGAGTTCCGCAAGGACGGCCAGCGCTGGATCCGCTTCAGCTTCAATCACAAGGATCACCTGGAGCGGCTGGAAGCCCCGCTCAGCCGTTATGTGCGTATTCGCCAGGCCAACAGCAAACAGCTGGACCGCCGCCCGGTGATCCTGCTGCCGGTGCAACTGGGCGGCATGGCCAAGGAAGTGGAGTTTACCCTCAAGGACCGTACCCGGATGATCTATCCGGTGCTGCTGGGGCGCGAGTTCATGGGCAAGGAGGTACTCATCGACCCCTCCCGGCTCTATATCCAGCCGGTGCGGGAGAAGTAGGCTTAGAAGCTGGAAGCTGGAAGCTAGAAGCTAGAAGCTAGAAGCTAGAAGCTTGGCTTCCGGCTTCCGGCCTTCAGCGTCCGCGCATCGCCCGGCGGATGCACAGGGCGGCCCCGCCCCAGGTAATGCCGAGACCGAGCAACATCATGATAATGGCACCTGTGGTCATGCGCTGACCTCCTGCTTGCTGGTGGTATTGATCAGAATAGCCAGGATCAGCATGACGGCGATCATGCCCCAGCCCATGAAGAGGATCTCGTTGTTGGAGTAGCCGCCGTAGTTCTCGCGGAAGGCGCCGAGGATGTTGTTGAACAGGATCACCGCCAGTATCCCCACCGACACGAACTTGATGCAGACCAGCCACCAGCCGCCGATGGTGAACTCGGAGAGGCGGTTGGCGTGTACGCGGTAGTCGTCCAGGCGGCACAACCAGCCCACCAGCAGCAGTTCCAGCAGGCAGGAGCCGAGCAGGGCGATGTTGTTGATAAAGTAATCCACCAGATCCAGCAGCAGCAGGCCGCCCTGGGTGATGAACAGCAGGCTCACCACGAAGCCCGCGCCGCAGAAGACGGTGGCGGTTTTCGGGCGGCTCCAGCCCAGCTTGTCCATCAGCCCGGTGGTCACCGCCTCGGCGATGGAGATATGGGAGCTGACCCCGGCGAACACCAGCGCCAGGAAGAACAGCGGCCCCATGACCCCTGGTGCGGGCAGCAGGTTGATGGCGGTGGGCAGGGTCACGAACGCCAAGCCCACGCCGGAGCTGACCACCTCGGTCAGTGCCTTGTCCTGGGCCGCGGCCATGTACCCCAGGGCGCCGAAGATCATGATGCCGGCCAGCATGGAGAAGCCGCAGTTCATCAGCACCGTCATAAAGGCGTTGTTGTTGATGTCGGATTTTTCCGGCAGGTAGCTGGCGTAGGACAGCATGATGGCGAAGCCCACGCTCAGGGTGAAGAAGATCTGGCCATAGGCGGCGGACCACACCTTGAGGTCCCAGATCTTGCTGAAATCGGGGGCGAACATCCAGTTGATGCCGTCGAGGGCGCCGGGCAGGAACACGATGCGGGCGATCAGCAGCAGCACCATGATGAACAGCAGCGGCATCAGCACCTTGTTGATCTTCTCGATACCGCCTTTCACCCCGCGGAAGGTGGCGAAGTAGGTGGCGGCCCAGGCCAGGCACAGCGGCAGCAGCAGGTGCCACTGCAGGCTACCCAGGCTGGAGGGCGAGTTGTCACCGGTCAGGCCGAGGAAGTTGCCGAAGAAAAAGCCGTTGCTGTCGTCACCCCAGGACTGGGTCAGGGCGAAATAGGTGTAGGACATGGCCCAGGCAATCACCACCACGTAGTAGAACGCGATAATGGCGGAGATCATCACCTGGAACCAGCCCAGCCATTCGAAACGGCGGTTGAGGGTTCTCAGGGTCTTGGGAGCCCCGGAGCGATACTTGTGACCCAGGGTAAACTCCAGAATCATGAAGGGGATTCCGGCGGTGAGCATGGCGAACAGGTAGGGGATGAAAAAAGCCCCGCCACCGTTCTCATAGGCCATGTAAGGGAAGCGCCAGATGTTACCCAGGCCCACGGCAGAACCCACCGCCGCCAGGATAAAACCGGTGCGAGAACCCCATTGTTCTCGTTTCATAATGACTCCTTATCGGGAAGCGTCAGCTGTTTAAGGATAGATAAGCGGGGCGCAGGGTAGGGAGACGGCGAGACAAAATCAACGTACCAATCTGCTTGCCGATCGAATGATGACCTTATAATAGCGTGGTAAAGTCTTATTTATCGGTAGAAATAATGGTGTTTGTGTGCCACGGCAGGAATTTATTTTTTGATGCGCGGCGTTGGGCAGCGTATCCGTGTTTATTGATATTTGATAAAAACCGTTAACAAGGCCACACTTTGGTCGGATTGCATGGTGTTTGCTATTTATGCAGCACAACCCCCCGCTTCCCCTTGATCATGAAGAAGATTTTATTGGTATCTGCATAATATTTCGCTGGATCGGAATAGCCAGCCAAGGATAACTATTTTTGATTTTAATATCGGCAATTTTGAATTGTTTTGTTATTGTTAAATCAAGGTAAAACAGTATGTTGCGTAGTTCATTATGGAAGTAATTGATTAGAAAATATAATAATACAATCGAATAAAAGTCGGTTGAGACGCGCCAAGGTGCTCAGTATGCTGTGCCTGAAATCAATCAGGAGGCGCATCATGAACCCCATCAGCTATCAGCAAACCCATACCATCGACACCGCCGGCCAGCCGGTATCAGGCCCGTTTTCCACCCTGAGCACCTGGCTGCAGCGCAGTCGCACCCGGCGTCAACTGTCCGAGTTGCCCGCTTATTTGTTGAAAGACATCGGTCTGAATGAATCGGACCGCTACCAGGAAGTCAGCAAGCCGTTCTGGCAGCAATAATCAGCAAGGATGCGCCCGATAAAAAAGCCGCTGTGACCAGCGGCTTTTTTGTATCTGAAGGCGGCCGGCTCAGCCCAGCACAAAGAAATACACCGCCAGCAGGCCGATGCACGCCAGGTTCAGGAAGAAGCCGGCCTTCATCATGTCCCGCTGCCGGATAAGGCCGGAGCCGAACACGATGGCGTTGGGCGGGGTGGCCACCGGCAGCATGAAGGCGCAGGAGGCGGACACCGCGATCACCGAGGCGACCATCACCGGCGTCAGCCCCAGGCCCTCGGCCACCGCCACGAACACCGGGATCAGCAGGGCGGCGCTGGCGGTATTGGACGCCAGTTCGGTGAGGAACACCACGAAGGCGGTGACCGCCAGCAGGATCACGAAGGGACTGGCGTTGCCCAGCAGCTCGGCCAGGTGGCTGGCCAGGAACAGGCTGGTACCGGTCTCGCGCAGGATGTGGCTCAGGGTCAGGCCGCCACCGAACAGCAGCAGCACGCCCCAGTCGGTATGTTTTTCAATGTCTTTCCACAGCGCTACCCGGCTGATGCCGATCAGGATGATGGCCAGCAGCGCCACCAGGGTGTCGAAGGCGGCCAGGCCGCCGAGGGCGGCCGACACCGGGGTGGAGAAGATCCACAAGGCGACCGTCAGCACGAAGATGCCCAGGGTGATTTTGCGCTTGCCGGTCCAGCCGATGTGTTCCTGGTCCAGTTCGATCCGCTCGCCGAGCCGCGGGCGGAACAGCACGAACAGCACGGCGATGGCCACCGGCAGCAACAGCAGGGTCACCGGCAGGCCCAGCGCCATCCATTCACTGAAGCTCAGGCCCACCTCCGCCGCGGCAATGGCATTGGGCGGGCTGCCCACCAGGGTGGCGATGCCGCCGATGCTGGCGCTGTAGGCCACGCCCAGCAGCACGAACACATAGGTGTTGCGGTGCCGTTGTTCATCCAGGCAGCTCAGCAGCCCCAGGGCCAGCGGCAGCATCATGGCGGCGGTGGCGGTGTTGCTGATCCACATCGATAAAAAGGCGGCGGTGGCAAACAATAAGTAGACGGCGGCGCCGAGCCGGCCCCTGGCCAGCCGCAGGATACGGCTGGCGATCAGCCGGTCCAGTCCCTGGCTGTGCAGGGCGGCGGCGAGGGCGAAACCGCCGAGGAACAGGAAGATGATGGAGTTGGAAAAGTTGCTCAGCGCGGCGCCGGTGTCGAGAATGCCGAGCAAGGTGGCCAGCAGCGGCACCAGCAAGGCGGTAATGGTAATATGCACGGCCTCGGTCAGCCAGAGCACGGCAATAAAGGTAAGCAGGCTCAGCCCCTTGTTGACATCGGGCTCAAAGGGCAGCGTGGTGAGCAGCACCAGCAACAGCACCACATCGGCCAGCAGGATGCCCCATTTGCCCTTGCTGTTGACACTTTGCTGCGGAATATTATCAGGCATGTTTGTTTCTCGTTATGTTATTGTTTTGTATAGAGTTGTTAGTAGTATATACCAAGTGATGGATGCAACAGATGACGATATCTGTAAAACCGCGTATTTTCCGACTGCCCGTGCTGGGCGTCCTGTTGTGCCTGCCGGCCCTGATCGCCCTGCTGGGGGTCGGCGGCCTTTCCTATCGCCAGTATCAGGACAGCCGTGCGTTGCTGCAGCGGGCCGAGCCGGTACTCGAAGCGCTGCATCATCTGCACCACAGGGTGATGCTGCTGGACATCGAAGGTGGCACCCTGCTCGACGAGGAGGTGAAATCCCTGGCGCTGATGTTGTCGCGCTTCGTGGCTTTTCTCGAGCCGCGGGCGGAGGGCCGGGCGGACCTTGTCCGGGTGATCGAGGAGCTGAACGGCTACCAGCAGCAGCTGCGGGCGCTGCAGGAGGCGGACATCCGCAGCCGCTACACCCTGCGGGCCTTTGCCGACAGCGTGCTGGCACTGAACAACCCGGCGGCGGAAACCTCGCTTGGCCGCCTGCTGCAGCTGAGTCGCCTCTATCTCTATGCACCCAGCCCGCAATTCGTGGCCGAGCTGGAGGAGGAGGCGGATCGGCTGATGCTGGCCGCCGATCCCCGCCTGGACGAGGTGCTCTATGCCCACCGGCTCTACCGGGACAGCCTGGCCACCATGGTGAACCTGCGCCGGCAGCTGGCCTATGAGGACATCGCCGAGCTGGTACGCTGGAAAACGCGCCGGCAGCAAGACGCGGAAAACCGCCGCGACGAGCTGCTGCTGACCCTGGTGCTGTCATTGCTGCTGCTGTTCAGCCTCGGTCTGCTGCTGCTGTATTACCGCAACCGACAACTGCGCCAGGCCAGCGAGTCGTCCTTTGCCCTGGCCCGGGCCAAGACCGACTTTCTGGCCAATATGAGCCATGAAATCCGCACCCCCATGAACGCCATCATCGGCTTCGCCTCGCTGATGCAGCAGACCCCGCTGGACCTGCAGCAGGCCGAATACCTGAAAAAGATCAAAAGCTCTTCCGACAACCTGCTGCTGCTGATCAACGACATCCTGGATCTGACCAAGGTCGAGGCCGGCAAGCTCGAGCTGGAAGACATCGACTTCGATCTCAACCAGCAACTGGAGCGGCTCTCCGGCCTGTTCGCCGACATGTCGGAGCAGAAGCAGCTGGAGGTGATCATCAACAAGGCGCCGGAGGTGCCGGATTTTATCCGCGGCGATCCGCTGCGCCTGGGCCAGGTGCTGGTCAACCTGGTCAACAACGCGGTCAAGTTCACCGAGCGGGGGGAGGTGGTGCTGTCGGTCTCGGTGGGTGGCGAGCCGGCTTCGCCCCGGCTGTGCTTCGAGGTTCGCGACACCGGTATCGGCATCATGCCGGAACAGCTTGACAAGCTGTTCCAGTCTTTCACCCAGCTCGACGCCAGCACCACCCGCAAGTACGGTGGCAGCGGCCTGGGGCTCAATATCACCCGCCACCTGGTGCAGCTGATGCGGGGCCAGATAGCGGTACAGAGCCTGCCGGGACGGGGTTCTACCTTTACCGTCAGCCTGCCGCTGCGCCGGACCGCGGAGATGACCAGTGAGGTGCCGTCGCCCGCCTTCGTGCCGGGGCAGAAGGTGCTGCTGGTGGATGACAACGCCCTGGTGGTGGAGGTGATGAGCCGCCTGCTGCGCCAGGCCGGTTTCGTGGTCTATGCCGCCGCGGATCTGGAAAGTGCCCGTGATATCGTGCTCAAGCGGGGGGCCGAGCTGCGGCTGGCGCTGATCGACTGCTGCCTGGGCCGGGACAATGGCCTGGAGCTGGCACGCTACCTGGTACAGCAGCCCCATCTGCGGGGGCTGGACATCGTGATCATCAGCGCCTTCGGACGGGAGCGGCCCTCGTCCCAGATGCGGGCCCTGGGGCTCACCCATTACCTGTCCAAGCCGGTGACCCAAAGCAGCCTGCTCGATTGCCTGGCCCTGGTGCTCAACGGCGCGGGCCAGGGTATGAGGGACGCGGCGGCGCCGGTGCGGGAGGACACCGACTATTACCGCAGCCGGCTGGCCGGGCGGCAGATCCTGCTGGCCGAGGACAACAGGGTCAACCAGCAGCTGATCATCGAGTTTCTCAAGAAGGTGGAGGTGAGCGTGACCCTGGCCGACAACGGCCGCCAGGCGGTGGAGCAGGCGGCCCGGCGCGCCTTCGATGCCATCCTGATGGACTTGCAGATGCCCATTCTGGACGGGCTGGAGGCCACCCGGCAGATCCGCAAGCTCCGGGCACACCACGATGTGCCCATTATCGCGCTGACCGCCAGCGCCATGCGCGGCGATCGGGAAACCAGCCTGCGGGCGGGCATGAACGGTTATGTCACCAAGCCGGTGAACCGCCGCGATCTCTACCAGGCCTTGCTGCAGGTGGTGACCGACAAGGTGCTGGCCCCGGCCGGCGGCGAGGCGGAGCCGGCGGGCTCCCCCTCAATGCTGGATCGGCAGGCGGCCCTGGCCCGACAGACGGAGGCGGCCTGGCAACAGGCCCTGCGCCAGTTCATCGGTGAGCATCAGGATGAACTCTGGCTGTTGCAGGCGGCCCTGGCAGGGCCCAACTGGCAGGAGGCCGGCTTTATCGCACGCCGGCTGGTGGAGCTGGCCGAGAGCATCGGCGCCGAGCGGCTGGCCGGCAAGGCCCGGCAACTGCTCGACCCCCTGTCCCGGCATCAGCGGCCGGCGGCGCCCCTGCTGGATGAGCTGAGCCGGGTGTTCGAAAAAACCCGGCAGCAGGCCATGGCGGAGCTGGCCCTGGACTCGCGATGATTTTCCTCTTTTGTGATATTTATCACACAATATCTTAGATTGGTTTAATATCCCTTAAATGTTTTTATATCAGGAATATTATTCTGGCTATAAAAACTTGTTCAGATAAAGATAGACCTCCCTTGTTTCGTGCCTTTACCACGGCTGACGACGGTGACTTTCAGGGTTTTTATTACTCTGGATTTTATTTATTTTTTAGATGATATTGTCGCGGTCTACGCATCTTGATAGGGGAGTGTTATGAAAGTTTTGGTGTTGGGTAGTGGTGTTGTCGGTGTAACCAGCGCCTGGTATCTGGCCCGCCAGGGGCATGAAGTGGTGGTGCTGGATCGCCAGCCCGATGCGGCCGAGGAAACCAGTTTCGCCAACGCCGGCCAGCTTTCGTTCGGCATGTCCTCCCCCTGGGCCGGTCCCGGCATTCCCCAGAAGGCGGTGAAGTGGATGTTCCAGGACCATGCCCCGCTCAAGGTACGTCCCAGTCTCAATCCAGCGCAGTGGAGGTTTATGCTGTCCATGCTGGCCAATTGCAACGAAAAATCCTATGGCGTAAACAAGTCGCGCATGGTGCGGGTGTCGGAATACAGCCGCCAGTGCATCAACACCCTGCAGCAAGAGCTGCAACTGCCGTTCGAAGGCCGCAAGAAGGGTCTGCTGCAGGTGTTCCGCACCCAGAAGCAGGTGGACGACGCCGCCAAGGACATCAAGGTGTTGCAGGACTTCGGCGTGGCTCATGCCATGCTCGGCGTGGACGAGTGCATCGCCCGGGAGCCGGCGCTGGCGCGGGTGAAGGACAAGCTGGTCGGTGGCCTGCACTTCCCCGACGACCAGACCGGCGACTGTAACCTGTTCACCAAGGCGCTGGTGAAAAAGTGCCGGGAGCAGGGCGTGACCTTCAAATTCAACACCGAGATCAAGGGCCTGGTCAGCGACGGCGACCGTATCCGCGGGGTACAGACCGGTGACGGCCAGGAAACCGCAGATCAGGTGGTGGTGTGCATGGGCAGCTATTCGCCCTTCCTGCTCAACCCCTTGGGCATCCGCCTGCCGATCTACCCAGTGAAGGGCTACTCCCTGACCATCGAGGTCAAGGACGATGCAGATGCACCCCAGTCCACGGTGATGGATGAAACCTTCAAGGTGGCCATTACCCGCTTCGACAACCGTATCCGTGCCGCCGGTACCGCCGAGCTGGCCGACTTCAACGGCGACCTGCCCGGCGCCCGCCGCGAGACCATCGCCCACTCGGTGAAAAGCCTGTTCCCGGAAGGCGGCAAGGTCGACGAGGCAGCGTTCTGGACCGGCTTCCGCCCGATGACTCCGGATGGCACCCCCATCATCGGCGGCACCCGCTACAAGAACCTGTGGCTCAACACCGGCCACGGTACCCTGGGCTGGACCATGGGCCCGGGCTCCGGCAAGCTGATCGCCGACCTGATCAGCGGCAACAAGCCGGAAATCGACGATCAGGGACTGGCCTTCAGCCGCTACGGCTGACCTGAGCTGGAAGACAGAAGCCGGAAGCGTGAAGACCGGCATCTGGACAGGGCGGGGCCGAGGCGCCATACTGGCGTCTTTTGGCCCCGTCCTTTCTTATGTTTCTTACCCTGCTCAATATCGTGGTGCCGGTGTTCGCCGTGGTGGCCGTCGGTTTTGCCTTCGGCCGCCGCCAGCGCCATGCGGACATGGGCTTCGTCAACCTCGCCAACGTGGTGGTGTTTTGCCCGGCGCTGGTGTTTTCGGCGCTGATCCAGAACCCGGTGTCGGTGACCGAAAGCTGGCCGCTGATCCTGGCCGGTGTGCTCACCATCGTCTTGCCCGGCCTGCTGCTCGCCCTGTTCCGGTTCCGTGGTCTGGAGCGGCGTACTTTAGTCGTAGCCGGCATGTTCCGTAACGCGGGCAATATCGGTATTCCGCTGATGATGCTGGCCTATGGCGCCGATCAGCTGGGCGCCATCATCATTCTGTTCGTGCTGTCCAACCTGCTGCACTTTTCCCTGGGGCTCTTTATCCTGTCGAAGGACGCGGGCCGCTGGCAATGGCTGAAAAACCCCAACGTATGGGCGGCGATGCTGGGGGTGCTGCTGGCGGATCACCGGGCCATGCTGCCGGAATTCATCTATACCAGCGCCGATCTGCTGGGCCAGATAGCGGTGCCGCTGATGCTGTTCGCCCTGGGGGTGCGCCTGTCGGGTGGAGAGGTCGGCGATCTGGGCATGGCGTTCAGGGTCAATCTCGCCTACCTGCTGGCGGGGGCGGCCAGCTTCGCCCTGGTGGCCTGGCTGCTGCCGCTCGGCAACGACTGGCTGCGCCTGCTGGCGCTGTCGGTGATGCTGCCGCCGGCGGTGCTCAACTACCTGCTGTGCGAGCAGTACCGCTGCCAGCCCGATCGCATGGCCAGCATCGTCTTGCTCGGCAATGCCATGTCGGTGGTCACCATCCCGTTGGTGGTCTATCTTACCTTGACCTACCTCTGAATCTTCCTCCGGCCGGGCGGCATGTCCGGCATCAATTGTTTCATTTTTGTTAATAATTAGTTAATACCAAAGTCTAAGTTTCAGCATCCTGTTAACGCGCTACTGTTATTCTCGAACCGACTTCGGCTATTCAAGGAGAAAGAGAATGGCGTTCGAAAATCAGGAAAAAGCAAAAGCGTACTGGAGTGAAAACCTGCGGCTGATGGCCATCTTGCTGGCCATCTGGTTTGCGGTGTCCTTCCTGTTCGGCATTGTACTGGTGGATCTGCTCAATGCCTTCACCATCGGCGGCGCCAAACTGGGATTCTGGTTTTCCCAGCAAGGCTCCATTTATGTGTTCGTGGTGCTGATCTTCGTCTACGTATGGCGAATGAACGTGCTCGACAAGAAATACAACGTTGACGAAGCGTAAGGGGTAGGACATGGATATCCAAACCTGGACATTTATTCTGGTGGGGCTGAGTTTCGCCCTCTATATCGGTATCGCCATCTGGGCCCGTGCTGCCACCACCGGCGAGTTCTACGTGGCCGGCGGCGGTGTGCACCCCATTGCCAACGGCATGGCCACGGCGGCGGACTGGATGTCGGCGGCCTCCTTCATCTCCATGGCCGGCATCATCTCCTTCGCCGGCTACGACGGCGGCGTCTACCTGATGGGCTGGACCGGCGGCTATGTGCTGCTGGCGCTGTGCCTGGCCCCCTACCTGCGCAAGTTCGGCAAGTTCACGGTGCCGGACTTCATCGGTGATCGCTACTACTCCCAGACCGCGCGCATGGTGGCGGTGTTCTGCGCCATCTTCGTGTCCTTCACCTATGTGGCCGGCCAGATGCGCGGCGTGGGCGTGGTGTTCTCCCGCTTCCTCGAGGTGGACATCAACCTGGGTGTTGTCATCGGCATGGCCATCGTGTTCTTCTACGCGGTCATGGGCGGCATGAAGGGCATCACCTACACCCAGGTGGCCCAGTACTGCGTGCTGATCTTCGCCTTCCTGGTGCCGGCCATCTTCGTGTCGCTGCTGGTGACCGGCACCCCGGTGCCGCAACTGGGCTTCATCGGCCAGACCACCGACGGCGTCTACCTGCTCGACAAGCTGGACGGCCTGTCCCAGGAGCTGGGCTTCACCGAATACACCTCGGGCACCAAGTCCGGCATCGATGTGTTCTTCATCACCGCCGCACTGATGGTGGGCACCGCCGGTCTGCCCCACGTGATCATCCGCTTCTTCACCGTACCCAAGGTGCGCGATGCCCGCATCTCCGCCGGCTGGGCGCTGCTGTTCATCTCCTTCCTGTACACCACCGCTCCCGCCGTGGCCGCCTTCGCCCGCGCCAACATGATCGAGGGCCTGAACGGCGCCAATGGTCAGGGCGTGGTCGCCGAGCAGGCCCCGGGCTGGGTCGGCAACTGGGAGAAGACCGGCCTGGTGGCCTGGGAAGACAAGAACGGCGACGGCCGCATGTTCTATGCCGGCGACGAGCGTAACGAAATGACCATCAGCCCGGACATCATCGTGCTGGCCAGCCCGGAAATCGGCCGCCTGCCGAACTGGGTGGTGGCCCTGCTGGCGGCCGGTGGCCTGGCGGCGGCGCTCTCTACCGCGGCCGGTCTGCTGCTGGTGATCTCCACCTCCATCGCCCACGACCTGCTGAAAAAAGGCTTCCAGCCCGACATGACCGACAAGCAGGAGCTGCTGGCGGCGCGCCTGGCGGCGGCGGTAGCGGTGATCGGCGCCGGTTATCTCGGCATCAATCCGCCCGGTTTCGTGGCCCAGGTGGTGGCCTTCGCCTTCGGCCTGGCGGCGGCCTCCTTCTTCCCGGCCATCGTGCTCGGTATCTTCTACAAGAAGATGAACAAGGAAGGCGCCATCGCCGGCATGCTGTGCGGCATCACCTTTACCGCCGCCTACATCATCTACTTCAAGTTCATCAACCCGGCGGCCAGCGTACCCGAAAACTGGTGGTTCGGTATCTCCCCCGAGGGCATCGGTACCCTGGGCATGCTGGTGAACCTGGCGGTGTCGCTGGTAGTGGCCAAGCTGACCACCGAGACCCCGAAAGAGGTGCAGGAGCTGGTGGAGAGCATCCGCTTTCCGAAAGGGGCCGGTGCCGCTCACGATCATTGATCAAAATCAAACCGGCTGAAGTAAAGGGGCGCGCTGGCGCCCCTTTTGCCTGGCTGGCCTTAGTCGTTTGTTTATAAACCGCTTTCATCTGTTTATACTGGCTTTTTATTTTTTGTGCGGTGCGAATGTCCTTGGGTTTCACCTGGTTTAAATCCGTTAAGCCGACCTCTTCGGTCGGCCTGTATCTGATGCAGGATCGTATCCTGGCGGTGGACGAGCTGACCCCGCAGCAGCTGGTGCCAAGGGAGATCGCCGCCGGCGAAAATGCACCGCAGGCGTTGGCGGCGATGCTCCATGAGCAGCGCTGGCAGGGCCGCCGGCTGCATATTGCGCTCGGCCGGCACTGGTATCAGCAGGTCCAGCTGGAAAAACCCGCCATGCCGGAGGAGGAGCTGGCCCGGGCGCTACCCTGGTGCATGCGCGAGCTGGTGAGCGAGCCGGTCGACCGCCTGCTGTTCGACTATATCGAGTTGCCGCCCAATCCCCAGGGGCAGGCGCGCATCGCCGTCTATTACAGCCAGCGGGAGCGGCTGGCCGCCCTGGTGAAGGCGGTGACGCCATGCACCGTCGCCACCATCGGGGTGGACGAGCTGGCCATGGCCAACCTGCCGGCGCCCGATGTCCGGGGGCTGGTGCTGTACAAGGCGCCCGGTCAGGAGCTGACCCTGACCTTCATCCACCAGGGGCAGTGGCACTTTTCCCGTACCATCCGCGGCTTCCAGGCACTGGACGACGAGCAGGCCGCCACCGACCAGTTCGTGTTCGACAACCTGCTGCTGGAGCTGCAGCGCAGCATCGACTACGCGGTGGGGCAGTTGAAGCTGCAGGCCCCCAACCGCTGGTACCTGGCCCTGCCGGAGCGGGTGACGCCGGCGGTGCAGGCCGCCATCGGCCAGGTGTTCGACCTCCGGCCCGAGTCCCTGACCACGGCCATGCTACCTCCCGTCGCCTTGCCGGCCGTGGGCATATTGCGGGAGGGGGGCGAGTGAAAGGTCGCATCGAGTTTTACCAGCCGGCGCTCAGGCCGGATCGGGATCGGCCGACCCTGGCCTTCGCCCTGCGTGGGGCGGGGGTCATGGTGCTGCTCTGGTTGCTGGCGTGCGCCTATGCCGGCGTGAACAGCGTCTGGCAGGCGGAGCAGAATCGGCAGCTGCGGGCGGCGGCGGACTCGGGCCAGGCCGATATCGCGCGGTTGCAGCAGAGCCTGGCCCTGCTCAACCAGAGCCGGGACGACGGCCGGCAGCAACGGCTGGAGCAGGATATCCGTGCTCGCCAGCGCTTGCTGGGCGTGCTCAGCCAGGAAGAGCTGGTGTCCTACGCCGGTACCCTGACCGAGCTGGCGAGCATCCCCTGGCGCGACGTGGCGCTGCAGGGACTGACCCTGGACGGGCAGCGGATGGTGATCCGCGGTCAGGCCAGCCAGCGGGCGGCGGTGCCGGCGTGGATCCAGGGTTTCGGCCCGGGCGGCGGCCTGCGGGGCCGGACCTTCAGTGAACTGAGCATTCAGCAGCAACAGCCGGGCCTGTGGCTGTTCACCCTGCAGAGCGAGGGGCTGACACCATGAGTCAATGGATAAACCGGCTCGAACGCGCCTTCATGGCCCGCACCGGGCGCGAACGCTGGCTGCTGCTGTGCGCCGGCTGGGCCCTGTTGGCCTGGCTGTTGCTGCTGGTGTACGAACAGACCGTCCAGCACCATTACCAGGCCCGAATGGCGGAGCAGCGGCAAGTACGGCAGACCCTGGACGGCCAGCAGGCCCGGCGGCTGGAGCTGGAGCAGGGCATTGCCCGCCTGTCCGGCACTGATCACCGCCGGCAGCTGGAACGGCTCAACCGCCGGCTGGCGAGCCTGAACGAAACCGTGGAAAACCGGATGCGCACCCTGGTCGGCCCGGAGCAGATGGCGGCCCTGCTGCTGTCGGTGCTGGAGCAGCAGGGGGGCCTGGAGCTCCGGCAGATGACCAGCCAGCCCCCCCAGGCGGTCACGGTGAACGAGGGGGAAACCCTGTATCGCCATGGCCTGAGCCTGCAACTCGGCGGCAGCTACATGCAGTTGCTGGATTATGTGCAGCGGCTCGAGCGGTTGTCGGGCCGCATTTTCTGGCATCGCCTGGAGTTCGAGCTGGAGCAGTACCCCCGGGGCGTCATTCGTCTCGATTTTTTTACCATCAGTCAACACAAGGAGCTGTTGCGTGGTTAATACCCTGGTTTTGCTGATGCTGAGCTCGGCCCCCCTGTTGCAGGATCCGACCCGGCCCGTGTCGCCCGAGGCGGCGGAGCCGGTCGCCGAGGCGGCGTCCCGGGAATACCTTCCCCGGCTGGAAGCGGTCTTTATCGGCGGGGCGGCACCCAGCGCCATCGTGGACGGCCAGCGTTACCGGCCGGGGGATCGGATTGCCGATTACCGCCTGCTGCGCATCGAGCGCGACCGCATCCTGCTGGAAGGCCGGGGTGCCCGGCTGGAGCTGATGTTATTCCCTTCACTCGTGACCCTGAGTAATCAATGATCCTGATCAAACGACCCTTTACCGTGGCGCTGCTCGGCGCCTCCCTGGCCGCCTGCGTCAATGTGCCGGACGGCAGTGTACCCAAGGCGGCCCTGGACGAGGCGCTGCGCCTGCGCCCGGATCCGGTGCCGGCGGCGGTGGAGCGGGAGCTGTTATCCCGGCAGGAGGTTCGGCCGCTGGTGGCCGGGCCCGAGAGCAGCCGACGCTTCGACATCGCCGCCAGCGAGGTGGCGGCGCGCAGCTTTTTCGCCGCCCTGGGCAACGAACGGGGCATCAGCATCGCGGTACACCCGGAAGTAAGCGGACTCATCAGCCTCAACCTGCGCCAGGCCACCCTGCCGGAGGTACTGGACGCGGTGTCCGGCCTGTACGGCTACGGCATAGAGCAGCGGGGGCGGGTGTATCAGGTGTTTCCCAACGGGGTGCGCACCCGCACCTTCAGTGTGGACTACCTGATGATGAGCCGGGAAGGGCTGTCGCAGACCGCGATCAGCGGCAGCAGCCTGTCCGGCTCCGGTGATGACGGCCAGACCGACAACAGTGGTACCCGCATCAATACCCGGGGCAACAGTAATTTCTGGAGCGATCTGGAAAACGCCCTGAGCCGGCTGATCGGCAACGAGCAGGGCAGGGTGGTGGTCACCAATCCCCAGGCCGGGCTGGTGACGGTCCGCGCCGCCGCCGATGAACTGATGCTGGTCGAGGAGTTCCTGCAGCAGGCCGAGCGTCAGCTCAAGCGCCAGGTGGTGCTGGAAGCGCGCATCATCGAGGTGGAGCTGAACGAAGGTTATGAACAGGGGATCGACTGGAGCAACCTGACCGCGGGCACCAGCACCAGCCGCGGCGGCCAGCCCCTGGTGACAGCCGGCAGTGCGGTCGAGTACCCGACCGGCACCATCGGCCTGAACCCCATCGCCAACCTGCTGGGCGGCGGTGCCCTGTTTCGGGTCAGCGACGGCAATTTCAGCGCGGTGATCAGCCTGCTCGAGACCCAGGGTGACGTGAATACCCTGTCCAACCCCAGGGTCACCGCCAGCAACAACCAGAAAGCGGTGATCAAGGTGGGCACCGACGAATATTTCGTGACCGACTTTTCGGTGACCACCACCACCGGGACCTCCACCACCACCACCCCGGAGGTGGAGCTGACGCCCTTCTTCTCGGGCATCGCCCTCGACGTGACCCCGCAGATCGCCGACGACAACCGCATCCTGCTGCATGTGCATCCCTCGGTGACCAGCGTGGAGGAGCGGGAAAAGGTGATCAATTTCGGCAACGACGGCGCCGGCAATGCCCAGGTGGTGCGCCTGCCCCTGGCTCGCAGCAGCATCCGCGAGTCCGACACCGTGGTGGAGGCCCGCTCGGGGGAGCTGATCGTCATCGGCGGCCTGATGCAGACCACCGAGAGCGAGCAGAACACCCGGGTACCCCTGCTGGGCGACATTCCGCTGCTCGGCGAGCTGTTCAAAAACCGCAGCACCAGCACCCGCAAGAGCGAGCTGGTGATCATGCTGCGCCCGGTGGTGGTCACCGACAATACCTGGCAGACCGAGCTGCGGCGTTCCCGCGGCTTGCTGGAGAAATGGTATCCAAGTGAAACTATTTCAGGACCCGTGACGGATACCCACAACCTATGATCGGTAAACGCTATTTGCTGGGGCTGGCCCTGGCCCTGTTGTCGCCCGCCTGGCTGGCGACCCAGGCCGACGACCTCAACGACAACTGGAACGACGGTGACTGGGCCGATCTGATGGTGGAGCTGCCGCCGGCCGGCGGTGAGCTCACCATCACCGAGGTTACGCTCAGCCGTGCCGAGCGGCTGGCCGAGGCCCATCGCCAGGCCGACAGCGCCCTGGCCGCCGGCGACTGGGCGCGGGCCGAATACCGGCTGGCCCAGGCCCTGGCCGAATATCACGATGCCCACGACACCCGCTTGCGGCTGGCGGCCATGCAGTTCGGCCGGGGGGCGCTCGAGCAGGCCCGGGTACTGCTGCAGCAGGGGCTGGAGCTGGAGCCGGATCATGCCGACATGCGCCTGGCCCTGGCCCGGCTGCTGGCCGAGCAGGCCCGTTACGCCGCGGCCTTTCGGGTACTCGACGAGATCAGCCCCCCGCTGGCCGCCCACCTCGACTACTACAGCCTGAAGGCGGAGATGGCCCGGCGCAGCGACCGCTGCGCGCTGGCGGTGGTGCTCTATCAACGGCTGCTGGCGCAGTCGTCGGGGGTGGGGGCCTGGTGGCTGTCGCTCGGTCTGTGCCAGCAGCGGCTGGGGGAGGATTTTATCCCTTCCTACCGGCAGGCGCTGGCCAGCGCCGATCTGGGCAATGCCTCGTTACGTTTTGTCGAACAGCAACTGGAGCACCATGGTACAGCGCAAACTCACTAAGCGCCTCGGCGAGCTGCTGATCGAGCACGGGGTGATCAGTGCCCGGCAACTGGACACCGTATTGCAGCAGCAACAGCAGGAAGGCGGGCGTATCGGCACCCTGCTGGTGCAGATGGGCATCCTCGGCGAGATGGAGCTGTTGGGCTTCGTGGCCCGCCAGCTGGATCTGCCGCTGCTCGACCTGAACAAGGTCAGCATCGACAAGCAGGCGGTCAAGCTGCTGTCCGAGGTGTACGCCCGCCGTTATCGCGCCCTGGTGATCGACGGGGACGACACCCGGGCCACGGTGGTGCTGTCGGATCCGGCGGATCTCGACACCCAGGATGCCATCGGCAACCTGCTGGCACCGCGGGAGATCAGCCTGGCGGTGGCGCCCCATGGCCAGCTGCTGGGACTGTACGATCAGCTCTACCGCCGTACCGACGATATCGCCAACCTGGCGGAGCAGCTGCATGTGGAGCACGCGCCCAGCCGGCCGGCGGTGGACGCCGCCGGCCTGGACGACAGCGATGCCACCGTGGCCAAGCTGCTCAACTCCCTGTTCGAGGATGCCTTGCAGGTCGGGGCCTCCGATATCCATATCGAGCCGGACAAGGCGCTGATCCGCCTGCGCATGCGGGTGGACGGCCTGTTGCAGGAAACCGAACTGAAGGAGGTGGGCATCGCCCCGGCGCTGGTGTCCCGGCTCAAGCTGATGGCCGGGCTGGACATCGCCGAGCGCCGGTTGCCCCAGGACGGCCGGTTCGAGCTCAGGATCAGGGACAACCCGGTGGACGTGCGCATGGCCACCATGCCGGTGCAGCACGGCGAGGCGGTGGTGTTGCGGCTGCTGGACCAGTCCGGCGGGGTGCGAACCCTGGCGCAGTCCGGCATGCCGGACGAGCTGCTCCGGGCCTTTCGCCGCCGGCTGGCCAGCCCCAACGGCATCATTCTGGTGACCGGTCCCACCGGCAGCGGCAAGACCACCACCCTCTACGGTGCGCTCAATGAGCTCAACACCCCGGATCGCAAGATCATCACCGCCGAGGATCCGGTGGAATACCGGCTGTCGCGCATCAATCAGGTACAGGTCAACGCCAGGATCGGCCTGACCTTCGCCCGTATCCTGCGCACCAGCCTGCGCCAGGATCCCGATGTGCTGCTGATCGGTGAAATGCGCGACCAGGAAACCGCCGAAATCGCCATGCGCGGGGCCCTCACCGGTCACCTGGTGCTGTCTACCCTGCACACCAACGACGCCCCCAGCTCGGCGGTGCGGCTGATGGACATGGGCGTGCCCGGCTACCTGGTGGCCAGCACCCTGAAGGCGGTGCTGGCCCAGCGGCTGGTGCGCAAGCTGTGCGAGCACTGCAAGACCCCGCACCGGCTGGACGAAGGGGAATACCAGTTCCTGCTGCACCTGGATCCGGCGGTGGCCGGCGGGGATTTCTATCAGGCCCCGGGCTGCGCCAGCTGCAACCACAGTGGTCACAAGGGCCGCATCGGCGTCTATGAATGGCTGGAGATCAGCCACGAGATGGCCGATGCCCTGCGCGAGCAGGACATCGAGGCCTTCAACGGCCTGGTCGGCGTCGTGCCGGGCTTCAGGACCCTGGCCCAGGCGGCGCTGGCGCTGGCGCTGCAAGGGAAGATAGCCGCCGCCGAAGTGCTGCGGCTGGCGGAGTGGGTAGACTGATGGCGTTCTACCGGTACAAGGCCCGCAACCGGCAGGGGCAGCTGCATGAAGGCCGGCTGGAGGCCGCCTCCGTCCAGGCCGCCGGGGAAAGCCTGGCCAATGCCGGGCTGATCCCGGTCGAGTTGAGCGAAGCGGGCAGGGGGACGAAAACCTGGCTGCAGCTGCGCCAGTTCCTGAAGGGCGGACTCAAGCCGGAGGTGCTGCTGATCCTGAGCCGGCAGTTCGCCTCCCTGACCCGGGCCGGCATCCCCATACTGCGCATCGTCGAAGGGCTGGGTGACACCACCGACAACAAGGTGCTGCGTGAAGCGCTGACCGAGGTGGGCCAGGCGTTGAATCAGGGCCAGACCCTGGCCAATGCGCTGGCGGCCCACCCCCATATTTTCAATTCGCTGTTCGTGTCGCTGGTGGAAGTGGGCGAGAGCACCGGCCAGCTCGAGCAGGCCTTCCTGCAACTGGCCCATTACTACCAGCTGGAGCTGGATACCCGCCGCCGGGTCAAGGCCGCCATTCGCTATCCCCTGTTCGTGTGCCTGGCGATGATAGCGGCGATGACGGTGCTCAACCTCTATGTGATCCCGGCGTTCAGCGGCATTTTTGCCCGCATGGGCACAGAGCTGCCCTGGACTACCCGTTTTCTGCTGGGAACCTCCCATTTCTTCGTCAACTACATCGGCCATCTGCTGGTGGCGCTGGCGCTGGCGGCGGTGCTGCTCTGGCGCTATATCGCCACGCCGGCCGGGCGTTATCGCTGGCACCGGCTGCAACTGCGGATCCCGATAGTGGGACCGCTGGTCAAGCGCATCCTGCTGGCGCGTTTTTGCCGCAGCTTCGCCATGATGCTGGCCGCCGGCGTGCCCATTACCCGGGTACTCACTCTGGCGGGCAGCGCCACCGACAACGCCTTTCTGACCCGTGCCATCCTGGGCATGGGCGAGGGGCTGGCCTCGGGCAGCAGCCTGTCGGCGGTGGCCGCCCGCAGCGGCGTCTTTACCCCGCTGATCCTGCAGATGTTCCGGGTGGGGGAAGAAACCGGCCGGGTGGATGAAATGGTGATGGAAGCCGGCCGTTTCTACGAGGAAGAGGTGGATTACGACATCGCCAACCTCACCGCCAGGATCGAGCCCATCCTGATCGTCGCTATCTCCATCATGGTGCTGATCCTGGCGCTGGGCATCTTCACCCCCATGTGGGACATGGTCAATGTGGCCCAGGGACGCTAATCCACAAAAATGTTATGGATGTTGGCTTTTTGTCCAAAAGCGCTGGATCCGGCCAAAACGGGCCCGTATCATACCCGGGTGGTAACTTACTTATTTTTATAAAGAAAATAATTGCATCAACAACAAAGGCATAACATTTTAAATGGGGAAAATATGAAAAAAGCAGCGGGCTTCACCCTCATCGAGCTGGTGATTGTAATCGTTATTCTGGGCATCCTGGGCGCCGTGGCCGCGCCACGGTTTATCAACCTGCAAGGGGATGCCTATGAGGCCAATGTTAATGCTCTCAGAGGTTCTATTCAGTCTGCAATGACGTTGGGTAATACAAAAGCCATTCTGGCTGGACAGGATGTGAACACAACCGATGAGGACGATGAACCTGTTGCTCAAGTAGTTGCTATTGATGGCACTAATGGAGTTAATTTCTTATTCGGTTACCCTGCTGCTACTACCGGCGGTATCCTTGAGATGCTTCAAGATGTTGATGTTCCAGAAGATGACCAAGATACATCCTCATCCTATATCCTGAATACTGAGACAGCCAATACCTTAAGAATTGCGCCAAGAGCTCGTGGCTTTGGTGATAATGAAGCCGAGCAGTGTGAAGTCATTTATGTACAAGCGACAGGCGTTAATAATCCTGCCAGTGTAACGGCTGTTACTAATGGCTGCTAAGTGAGCCATTAAATGGGCGGCGTGGCCGCCCTTTTTTATCCTTATGCTCCTCCAACGCGGCTTTACCCTGATTGAACTGGTGGCGGTACTGGTGCTGGCCGGCATACTGGCGGCGGTGGCCCTGCCACGCCTGTCGCTCTCTTCTTCCTTTGACGAACGCCTGCAGGCCGACAACCTGGTCGGCCTGCTGCGCCTGGCCCAGCTCCGGGCGATGAACGATCCGCTCGCCCTGCAGCCCGGTACCGATACGGGCCGCTGTGGCCGTGTCGTCATCACCGCCAGCGGATTTTCGCTTTCATCCGGCTGCGATACGGCGGTCCTGCTGGACGACAACGCCCTGGGCGAGGCCGAGCGTCAGGGGTTTTTCCTGGGCAGGCGCGACATTGCCGTCAGTGCCGACCAGGCCCTGCCGCTGGTACTGCAATTCGGCCGGCCGGCGGCGGACCCCGGTTTTTTGAGCGGCGACAGCCGGCTGGGCCGGCCCTATCTGCACCGTTCCGGCGGCCCGGTGCGCCTCGCCGCCCCCCTCACCGTCACCGTGGGCGGCAAGGCCGTACGGGTGGAAACCGAGGGTTATGTCCATGCGCCCTGAGCCGGGTTTCAGCCTGCTGGAGTTCGTGCTGGGGCTGGTGATCCTGGCCATCGCCCTGGTGGGGGTCACCCTGTTTTTTGCCGCCCAGCCGCGCCAGCTGGATCCGGTGTTCCAGTTCCGTGCCGTGTCCCTGGCCGAGGCCCTGGCCGAGCAGATCCTGGCGGTGCCCTACGATGCGCAGAACAACCCGGCCATGCAGCGGCGTTGCGATATTACCGCCGGTGCCGGGGTCTGCTCGGCGGCCGCCGGCTACGGCACCGAACACGAGGCCGATCGCGGCATCATCACCCGCTTCGACGACGTGGACGATTTCCACGACTGGTGCACGAGCCCGGTGGCGGGCACTCGGCTGGCCGCCGATCTGGGCCTGCCCGACACGGCCCTGTATTCCCGGTTTCAGGTGACCAGCTGTGTGACTCCGCAAACGGATGAGGCGGGTCAGCCCTACAAACAGATCCGGCTGACCGTGCGCCAGGTCGGCAGCGGCGAACTCTCGCTGCTGCTCAACAGGTACAACATCCGATGAGGCAGCGCGGATTTACCCTGCTCGAGCTGGTCATTGTGCTGGTGCTTATCGGCATCACGGCGCTGCTGGGCACCCGTTTTATCGCCGGCATGGCCGGTGGCTACATGGCCGCGGCGGAGCGCAGCCAGGGGCTGGCCTCGGCGCGTTTTGCGCTGGAGCGGCTGAAACGCGAGCTCGGCCTGGCCTACAGCCCGAGTGTCTATCTGAACGACGACCATCGCTGCCTGTCCTTTGTGCCCGTGCTGGCGGCGGGCCGGTACCGCGGTCAGGTGATGAACGGCAGCGCCGACTTCGTCATGCCGCTGGTACTGCAGGGGCAGGCCATGGCGGGGATAGACCTGGCGGTGCGGGCGGACAGTGGCGAAGCCGCCTGGGAGGACTATCCGACCGTGGCGCCGGCCAATGTCTTTGCCCTGGCGGACCAGGAGCCGGTCCCGGTGGTGCTGCCCTTTGCCGATGCGTTCCCGGCACCGGCACACTTTGTCCGGGAAGGGGCGGGTGAACGTTATACCCTGCTGCACCGGCGACAGGTGCGTTACTGCATTGACGGTGGCGAGGTGCGGCGTTCGGAGCGTGGCGAAGAAGGGTGGGGCCCGGCCGAACCGATGTTGACTCAGGTCACGACGGACAGCGCTTTTTCGGACTATTATGAGTCCATTCAACTGCTGGGGCTGGCCCTGTCGGTGCAAGGCCGGGACGGCAGGCTGGTCCTCCCCAGCCAGATCCAGGTGGGTTATGAACCCTAGACAGCGGGGCAGCATGCTGCTCAGCGCAATATTCATGATAGTGCTGCTGGCGGGGCTGATGGCGGGCATTGCCGCCCTCTCGGGACAGAGCAGCCAGCGGCTGATTTACGAAGTGCAGGCGCTGCAGGCCCGGCTGGCGGCGGAAGCGGTGCTGGAGCGCAAGGTCTACGAGTTGCTTGCCGATATCGAAGAGATCGATAGCGTCACCGCCACGTTGGGCGCTTGCGATGCCGAGGCCGACGCCGCCACGGTCAGCGCCGCCGGCATCACCCAGGTCAGGGTGCTCGCCCGGGGGCGATGCAGCACGGGAGCACTGACGGTACAACGCCATATCGAGGTCGAGGTGATTGAATGATGAATACCAGAATGATGCTGCTGGCCGGCCTGTTTGTTCCCTTGCCGGCCCTGGCCGATGCGCCGACCGGGCTGTTTCCCTACGCGGCCCAGAGCCACGCCGCCGATGGCGAATTGATGATGGACTGGAGCACCTCGATCACCGGGGCCAGGGTGATGAACGACAAACCGGGCTACCTGGATTTCCGGCGCAGCGATGGCACCCTGCGGGGCCATTGCGACGGCGTGACCTGTGCGCTCAGCGGTGCCACCGGGCCGGGCTATGCCTTGCCCGCCTTCAATGATGCACCGGTGGCGCTGCCGGCGTTTCAGACCACAACAAGCAGCAAGGACGCCGTCTGTACCGGCTCGGGGACCCTGTCGTACCGCGACAGCGCCTACCGTCAGGTCAGTGTGGGTGGCAGTTGTCGCCTCTACCTTGCCAACGATGGCGACACCCTGGTACGGGATTCGCTGTCGGCCAGTGGCAGCGGCACACTTTACCTCGAAGCGGGCAACTACTGGGTGGACTCGTTCAGCCTGTCCGGCAGCGGCAAGGTGGTGGTCACCACGCCGGGGGACGTCAACCTCTACGTCCGGGACCAGTTGGCGCTGGCAGGCAGCGAGCCCCTGGGCAGTGAGGCTTCCCGGGTCAACGTGATGTTCTACGGGGAGCATGATATCGCCTTGACCGGCGGCCTGAGCTGGCACGGTGATCTGTACAGCCGGGGCGAAGTGGTGATCGGCGGCAGCAGCGAGGTGCATGGGGCGGTACAGGCCCGGACGCTGAAGCTGGAGGGCAGTGCCCGCCTGCATCAGCCCGGCGATGACTACTGGTTCGAGGAGCTGGAGCTGGCCGGCAGTGCCCGCCTGCTTCCGAGCGGGGACGGCCTGACCCGGATCTTGGTCCGGGACGAAATCGGGCTGCAAGGCAGCGCCGTCTTGGGCCAGGAAGGCCAGGCCCTGCTGCTGCTGGTGCATGGCGAGCGGGACGACGACGGCGATGACGGCGAGGTGGATCTGGACGGCTCGGCCGCCATTTACGGCCACCTCTATATCCAGGGTGATCTGGAAATGGACGGGGCGACCCGAATTTACGGCGCGGTAAACCTGGGGGATCTGGAGATGGACGGCAGCTCGGCCATCATCTACCGCGAGCTGGAGGCGGCGGTGCCGGCGGGAGTCGACCATTATGAACTTCATTTCAACAGCTGCAGCAGCCTGCTGACCGTCAAGGCCTGCGCCGACACCGGCTGCTCGCTGCTGTATGACCGGGAGGCGACCGTACATGTCAAGAATCAGGGGCATCCATCGCGGGATCTGCACAAGTTCCGGGCCTTTGTCGGGCAGGCCAGCCAGGATATTTCCAGGGAGGCCGATCGGCTCGGCTATCGCTTCGTGCTTGGTTACCAGGCGACGGGCAAGGGTAACCTCGATCCCAGGCCGGACAATGACCTGGTGTGTTACGTGGACGGTCGTCAGAGCTGTACCGTCAATGGTCGCAGCCATGGCACCGGCTTCGGCAGCCTGACGCTGGACGTCGACACCGGTTATGCCGGCGATACGGCGCCCCTGCGGCTGAGCGGCGGTTGCCTGGCACAAGGCGGCGAGGCGGAAGTGGAAGTGCGCTTCGATGACAATTCCAGCGACAGCGCCACGCCCCTGACCCTGAGCTGGCCGGGTAACAGCGAGACCCTTTACCCGGGCCAGGGCAAGACCCTGCTCCTGCCGGTCACCGGGGCGACCATCGGTTATCCCCTGGCCGATCTGTTGTCGCTCAGCATCCGGGAAATCAGGGCGGATGGCTCCAGATCGGATCCGATTTCCGACCAGGCTGCCTTCGTGCCCAAGGCCTGGCGGGTGGAAGAAGCTGCCGATTGTGGCGGTGACCAGGGGTTCAGCTACGGGGAACACGGCAGGGGTTGTCCTGTACTGGCGGTAGCCGGGGAGCCTCTGGGGTTCGCCGTCTCCGCCCTGGACAGCACCGGCGAGGCGCTGCCGCTGGACTGGCTGGCCGGGCAGCTGGATAACCCCTTGGTCAGTCTGCAATTGCGCAACGGTCAGCGTACCCTGTTCAGCCGGGACTACGGCCTTTCAGGTTTCGAAGCGACACCCGGCGAGGTGGGAGTGGTCAGGGTGCTGGCTTCGTCCTGGCGTGCCGGCTATATCCCCGGTGAGGACGCCGGCCTGGTTACCGAAGGGGATGCCGCCACCATCGGCCGTACCGTGCCGGCCCGACTGGCGATTGTCGACAGCCGGACGGGACAAATACGGGGTGGGGTGGCCCATGCCGGCAAGGCGGTGGCGTTCGAGCAGTTGCCGGCCTTTACCATCCGGGCCTGTGCGGCGGGGCAGGACGATGATGATGACTGTCACCTGACCGGCTATAGCGGCGAGTTTGCCGGTGGCCTGGAGGACAATATCCAGCTGGTGTTGGAAGCGGAACTCGACGAACCCATTGCTTATGTGCTGGACGAGCCGACGGCGGGGCAGCATCGACTAACTCTGGTCAACGACACCTTGGTGTTCGCCAAGGTGGCTCCTTTCCCCGAGACGTCCCTGGCACTGCCGTTGCGTCTCGATATCGGTGAGCACGATCTGACCGGCGGCGATCAGGGGCAGGTGGCGCTGACCGGTGAGTCGGACAGGCTGCGCTATGGCTTCCTGGTGCTGGAAGACACCGAACTGGCGGTCGGGGAGGCCGGCGAGATGGCCGCCCGCTTCTATTACTACTCGACGGATACCGATACCCGGCTCAAAGACGAGCAACAGCCCTTCGCCCTGGCTCCCTCGGCGGCACTGACGGTGGCCCCCGCGCTGCAGCCAGCGCTGTCGCTGACGGTGGCCGAGCAGGCGATACGGGTGGCCCCCTATATAGTGCCGACCGAGGTTGAGGTGGAGGTTGAGGCGCCGCTCTGGCTGCAGCCTTATCGTGATGGGGCCCTGGCCAGCCCGGCCGGCACCTTGAGGGTCCTCGAAGAAGGACGCAGGCGGGCCAATGATCGCACCTTCAACCGGCGGGAAGTGATCCGCTGAGGCGAGTCGGTTCCGGCCGCCGCCCGGGCCGCCCGCCCATAAAAACGCCCCGGCATCGACCGGGGCGTTTTTATCTCGGCGACGGCTCAGCCGGCCATGCGGTCCTGGCTGATCCCCAGTGTGCCGTGCAGGTAGGCCTGCAGCCGGGCCTTTTCGCCCTCCTGCAGGTAGAGGCCGAGCTTGCTGCGGCGCCAGATGATGTCTTCCACCGTGCGGGCCCACTCGTGCTCCACCAGGTAGTCCACTTCTTTCTGATGCAATGAGGCGCCGATGGCCGGGCCCAGGTCTTCCAGCCGGGTGCAGCCGTCGAGGAAGTGGTGGCACAGGTTGCCGTAGCTACGCACAAAGCGCGTGAGCATGGCCTCGGGCAGCCAGGGGAACTGCTGCCCGAGCGTGGCGGCCAGGCTGCCGTGATGCTCGAAGTTGCCGCCGGGCAGCGCCGCCGTCTTGGTCCAAGGGCCCCTGGCCTCGGGAAAGAAGCGGCAGACGGCGTTGGTGGCCGCTTCCGCCAGCTTGCGGTAGGTGGTGATTTTGCCGCCGAATACCGACAGCAGCGGCGCTCCGCCCTCGGGGGCGTCCACCTCGAAGCTGTAATCCCGGGAGGCCTTCTGGGCGTCGCCGTGTTCGTCGTCCATCAGCGGCCGCACCCCGGAATAGGTCCACACCACATCGGCGGCGCTTATCTTGCGTTTGAAGTGGGCATTGACCACGGCGCACAGATAATCCACCTCTTCCCCGCTGATCGCCGCCTCGGCCGGGTTGCCGTCGTAATCCACGTCGGTGGTGCCCACCAGCGAGAAGTTGTCCTCGTAGGGGATCACGAACACGATGCGGTTGTCTTCGTTCTGCAGGATATAGGCCTCGGGCTCGTCATGCAGGCGCGGCACTATGATATGGCTGCCCTTGACCAGGCGGATCTGCTTGGGCGCCTGGAGGGACATGGTCTCGTCGAACAGTTTGCTGGCCCAGGGACCGGCGGCGTTGACCAGGGCGCGGCAGCGGTAGCGCTGCTGCCGGCCGGTGTCGGTATCCTGCAGGGTCACCAGCCAGAGGCCGTTCTGCCGCTCGGCCCGGACGCAGCGGGTGCGGGTCCTGATGTCGGCGCCGTGCTGACGGGCGGCCATGGCGCACAGCACCACCAGGCGGGCGTCGTCGACCCAGCCATCGGAATACTCGAAGCCCTTGGTGATTTCGCTCACCAAAGGGCTGTTTTCGCCGAAGCGGATACCGCGGGAGCCGGGCAGCAGCTCCCGTTTGGCCAGGTGGTCGTACAGGAAGAGGCCGATGCGGATCATCCAGGCCGGGCGCAGGTGCGGGCGGTGGGGCAGGCGAAAGCGCAGCGGCCACATGATGTGGGGAGCGTTGCGCAGCAGGGATTCCCGCTCGGCCAGGGCTTCCTTCACCAAACGAAACTCGTAATGTTCGAGGTAGCGCAGGCCACCGTGGATCAGCTTGCTGCTGTTGGAGGAGGTGGCGGAGGCCAGATCGTTCATTTCGCACAGCAGCACCTTCAGCCCCCGGCCTGCCGCGTCCATGGCGATGCCGGCGCCGTTGACGCCACCACCGATAACCATCAGATCATGAATGGTGTGCTCAGCTGTCATGTTTCTCTTCTCCTGTAGGGAGGCCAGTACCGGAGCACCGCGTCCCTGTGCGTTATCGATGGGGGTCATATTCGGTCACCATAGATGGATTATAATCTTCGAAAAAGAAAATAACCAACCACAAAACAAACATCAAGTAACTTTTTTCATTCTTTTGGACGATTTTTTAACAAATTGGTGGTGCTTGATGGGAGTTTTGTGTTCGAAATGAGACATTTGTGATATTGGCGAGCACCGGGGCCCGGCCGCTGTGCATTTGGGTATTGAACGAGTACAATCGGGCGATGAAGTTTCATCCATTACAGGGAGTTACCGCGTGAAGCAAACCCTGCGTCATCAGCAGATCCTGGAGTTGCTCAAGCAGAAAGGCTTTGCCAGCACCGAGGATCTGGTTGCCCAGTTTGACGTGAGCCCGCAGACCATTCGCCGGGATCTGAATGATTTGGCCGAACACAACCGCATCCGCCGGCATCACGGCGGGGCCTCGCTGATGTCGAGCACGGTCAACGCCGCCTACGATTCCCGCAAGGTGATGTATGCCGGGGAGAAGGACAGCATAGGTCGGGCCATCGCCGCCGAGATCCCCGACGGCGCCTCCTTGTTCATCGACATCGGCACCACCACCGAGGCGGTGGCCAAGGCGTTGCTCGATCACCAGGAACTCAGGGTGATCACCAACAACATCCATGTGGCCAGCATCCTCAGCCAAAAAGAAGACTTTACCGTGATCATCGCCGGCGGCGAGGTGCGCAACCGGGACGGCGGCATCGTCGGCGAGGCGACCCGCGACTTCGTGCAGCAGTTTCGCACCGACTACGGCATCATCGGCATTTCCGGTATCGACACCGACGGCTCCCTGCTCGAATTCGACTACCACGAGGTGCGCATCGCCCAGGCCATCATCAACAACAGCCGGCAGGTGTTCCTGGCCGCGGACCACAGCAAGATTGGCCGCAACGCCATGGTCAACCTGGGCCATATCAGCCAGATTACCGCCCTGTTTACCGATGCCCCGCCGCCGGCCTCGCTGCAGAAGATCATGGAAGAGCATCAGGTCGCCTGCCATATCGCCCACTGAGCGAACCGATTAAACGGAAAGGGCGCCTCGCGGCGCCCCTGGTATTTTCGTTTTCGCTTAGTGTTCGGCCCAGTCCAGGGAGCGGGCCACCGCCTTCTGCCAGCCCCGGTACAGGGTGGCGCGGGTGTCCTTGTCCATCTGCGGCTTGAACTCCTTGTCGACCGCGAACTTGTCGGCCAGCTCGTCGGTGCTCTGCCAGACCCCCACCGCCAGGCCGGCGAGGAAGGCCGCGCCCATGGCGGTGGTCTCGGTCTGCCGGGGACGCACCACCCTGGCGTTGGTGATATCGGACTGGAACTGCATCAGGAAGTCGTTGGCCACGGCGCCGCCGTCCACCTTGAGCGCGGCCAGCCTGAGCCCTGAGTCTTCCTGCATGGCTTCCAGCACGTCCCGGCTCTGGTAGGCCACCGCCTCCAGCGCCGCCCGGATGATATGGTTGCGGTTCACGCCCCGGGTCAGGCCCACCAGGGTGCCGCGGGCATAAGGGTCCCAGTAGGGCGCACCCAGGCCGACGAAGGCCGGCACCAGGTAGACGCCGTTGCTGTCCTTTACCTTCTCGGCGAAATAGCCGGTGTCGTCCGCCTCGCGAATGAGGCCCAGCTCGTCCCGCAGCCACTGGATGGTGGCGCCGCCCATGAATACCGAGCCTTCCAGCGCGTAGTTGACCTCGCCCCGGGCGCCCACCGCCAGGGTGGTGAGCAGGCCGTGGCTGGAGCTGACCTTCTGCGAGCCTGTGTTCATCAACAGGAAGCAGCCGGTGCCGTAGGTGTTCTTGGCCATGCCCTTGTTGAAGCACAGCTGGCCGAACAGCGCCGCCTGCTGGTCGCCGGCGATGCCGGCGATGGGAATGCGGGTGCCGCCCTTGCCGCCGATGTTGGTCTTGCCGTATACCTCGCTGGAGGGGCGCACCTCGGGCAGCATGGCGGCGGGGATGCCCATTTCATCCAGCAGCTTCTGGTCCCACTCCAGGCTGTTGATATTGAACAGCATGGTACGGGAGGCATTGGTGTAGTCGGTGACGTGCACCCGGCCGTCGGTCAGTTTCCAGATAAGCCAGGTATCGATGGTGCCGAACAGCAGCTCGCCGTTGTTGGCTTTCTCCCGGGCGCCGTCCACATTGTCAAGGATCCATTTGAGCTTGGTTCCGGAGAAGTAGGCATCCGGCACCAGGCCGGTGTTGTCGCGGATGTAGTCGGCCAGGCCGCGTTCCTTCAGCTGTTCGCAGATGTCGGCGGTGCGGCGGCACTGCCAGACGATGGCGTTGTAGACCGGCTTGCCGGTGCTCTTTTCCCACACCACCGTGGTTTCCCGCTGGTTGGTGATGCCGATGGCGGCGATCTGATCCGGGCTGATGCCGGTCTTGGCCAGCACCTCGGTCAGGGTGGAGCGCTGGCTGGCCCAGATTTCCATGGGGTCGTGCTCGACCCAGCCGGCCTGGGGGTAGATCTGGCCGAATTCCCGTTGGGCGACGCCCTGGATGGCGGCATCCTGGTCGAAGATGATGGCACGGGACGAGGTGGTGCCCTGATCCAGGGCGACGACATACTGCTTTGCTTGGGACATCTGTGATTCTCCTTGTCGAATTCGTATCAATCAGGCCGCGGCATTGCGTTCCTGGGCGGTGTTCTGTTCGGCGGCTTGCGTGGCCTCCGCTGTCGCTGCCGGCAGGAAGCGGGCGATGGTGTTATCGTACAGCCAGGCACCCAGGCAGGCCCCCGCGATGGGGCCGAGAATGGGTACCCAGAAATAGGGGTTGTCACGCCCGCCGGTCAGGGCCATATCGCCCCAGCCGGCCAGCCAGGCGAACAGCTTGGGGCCGAAGTCCCGCGCCGGGTTCATGGCAAAGCCGGTCAGCGGGCCGGTGGCGGCGCCGATCACCGCGATCAGCAGGCCGATCAACAGGGCGGCAGCCATACCCTTGGGGCCGCCGTTGCGATCGTCGGTCAGCGCCAGTATCGCCATCATCAGCACCGCCGTGATGGTCAGCTCCACCATGAAAGCATGGCTGTTGGACAGCAGGCTGTGCGGATAGGTGGAAAAAATACCGGCCAGGGCCAGACTCTCCTGGCTGCCCCTGAGCACGCCCGCGGCCTGTTCCCATTCGATGAACAACGGCTGGTACAGGCTGTAGACGAGGGCGGCAGCCGAGAAGGCGCCCGCCAGTTGCGCCCCTATATAGGGCAGCACCTTGTGCTTGTCGAAGCCCCGGAACAGGGTCAGCGCCAGGGTGACCGCCGGGTTGATATGGGCACCGGACACGCCTCCCGCCACGTAGATGGCGATGGCCACGCCCACGCCCCAGCTGATACTGATTTCCCAGAGTCCGAAACTGGCATTGGCCACCACCAGGGCGGCAACACAACCGGCGCCAAAGAAGATCAGCAATCCGGTGCCGATAAACTCCGCAAGGCATTCTCCGAACAGGGTGTTTGGTCGTTTGATAGACATTTTCCTACTCCATTGTGTGTGTACAGTCATCCTGTCACCTTGATTCTGAGTTATTTGTTCGAATTCGAAAATATAGTGTTGGCGAATTTGTGCTCTTGATCACTTATTTTTGACTTTTCACCTTCGTTGTAACACATGGGCATCATTTTCCTTGTGCTGCCGGTGTGCCGTAATGTGCTGGTTATTATGTCAATTATCGTATTTGAGAGGTGTTTGCCGGATGTTTATCGTCGTGTTCGGGCTTCGATCGGGATAAGTTGTTGTCAGTTTTTCTTGTCTTTTGCGAGCGTGGATGTATTTTTATGTTCGAATTTGGTCGTTTTGGTTTGGGCGCTGTCGTTGCCGGCGGAGAAGGCGACCTTTGGCCGGGTGGATGCCCGGCTTTTTTTAGTAGAACGACAAGGAGGCCGTGATGCCACTCAGGCTTAAAACCCGTTACAACCTGCTGCTCCTGCTGTTTATGGCCGGGGTATTGCTGCTGACCATCGCCGGACTGCGCTGGCTGCTTACCCCCAGGCTGATGGCCATGGAAAGTGAACTGGTTCGCCACGAACTGGTACGGATCGGCGAGACAGTGCAGCGGGAGCTGGCCCAGGTACAGGCGCAGCAACGGGCCATCACCCAACTGGCACCGACGCTTGCCAGCGACCAGATCGATGCCCAGTTACCGAGCCTGCTCGATCAGTACGGCGAGCTCAAGGTATTCGGCGGCGGTATCTGGCCATTGCCGGAGATGAGAACCCCGGGACGGATCAGGCACAGCACCTTCTATCATCGGGACTCGACTGGCGGCCTGGTCATCAACCGCTACTGGAATTCCGCCGAGGCGCCCGCCTATTACCAACAGCCCTGGTACCGCAATGGCCGTGACGCACCCGGGGGGCAATGCGCCTGGGCCAAGGCCTACCGGGACGACGCCAGCGCCGAGCCGCGCACCAACTGTGCCATGGGCATTTACCGGAACGGCGCCCTGTACGGCGTGGCCACCATCGATGTGACCCTGGGCTTTTTCAACGAACTGGTGCGGCGCAGCGAGCGGCAGATTGGCGGCCAGGTGCTGATCCTGGAACGGGATGGCACCCTGGTGGGCACCGGCCCGGCCCTGAGCAGCGGCGCGGTACTGGCACCGGTGGCCGAACTGGCCGGCCAGGCCGACATCACCCGCCAACTGGCAAAGCTCGGAAGCGGACTGGCCCGGGCCGGCAGGGAGCGGATGGCGTACCGGGGGGCCGACGGACAGGACCTTACCCTGTTGCTCGAACCCATCGCCGGCACGCCCTGGCTGATGGCGGCCAGCCTGCCGTCCACTCTGCTGCAGCAGCAGAGCCAGGCGT
The DNA here is from genome assembly GCF_003012775.1 of Zobellella endophytica. Taxonomy (GTDB): domain Bacteria; phylum Pseudomonadota; class Gammaproteobacteria; order Enterobacterales; family Aeromonadaceae; genus Oceanimonas; species Oceanimonas endophytica. The sequence goes on from NZ_PXYG01000001.1 coordinate 636,591, forward strand.
TGGTCCGCCTGCTGCTGTGGTTTCAGGTGCCGGCCTTGCTGCTGCTGTTATTGGTGGTGGCCCTGGTGCTGCACCGCCTGATGGGACGGCTGGTGGCATTGAAGGGCAGCATCGATCTGCTGTCCGCCGGCGAGGCGGACCTGACCCGGCGCCTGGTGATCGGCCGGGGCGATGAAATCGACGACATCGGCGCCTCGGTGAACCGCTTCATGGCCTATCTGCAGCAGATGATAGGCCGTATCGACCAGGCCAGCGACGATATCCGGCAGTCGTTGCACCGGCTGAGGGAGGGCGCCGGCAACAGCGGCGCCGTGCTCGGCGCCCATGCCCGGGAAACCGAACAGGTGGTGACCGCCATTAACCAGATGAGCGCCACCTCCGACGAGGTGGCCGGCAACGCCAATGACACCGCCGATTATATTCGCGCGGTCAACCGGCAGGCCGAGGCATCGCGGGCCCTGGTGCAGCGGGCCTCGGAGGCGGTGTCGGCGTTACTGGACGATGTCGACGGCACCGCCGGGCAGGTGGGGCTGATGCGTGAGACGGTGCAGCAGATCACGCCCATCCTCGACAGCATCACCGGCATTGCCGAGCAGACCAAGCTGCTGGCGCTCAACGCGGCCATCGAGGCGGCGCGCGCCGGCGAGCAGGGGCGGGGCTTCACGGTGGTAGCGGACGAAGTGCGGGCACTGGCGGCGCGCACTCAGAGCAGCACCGAAGAAATCGGTGCCAGGCTGGGGCAACTGACTGGAGGCGTCTCGGCGGTGGTGGCGGCCATGGCGACCACCCGGGACAGCTGTCACGCCACCGCCGGCCATACCGTCGCCGTCAACCGGAGCCTGGACGAGATGGCGGCGGCGGTCCGGCATATTCACGGCCTGAGCAGCCAGATCGCCACCGCCGCCGGGCAGCAGCGCGCGGTGGCACGCCAGGTGGATGAAAACATGGTCAGCATTCGCGACATGGTCGCCTCCCTGGTCAGCCAGGGACGGCGGAACGACGAGGCCAGCGCCACCCTGGCGAGGGCCAACGGCGAGCTGGAGCGGCTGATCCGCGACTTCAATACCGGCGCTACCTGACCCAGCCGACGCAGGCCTTGGGCAGGGTCGGCCGCCAGGGCGTGCGCGGGCCGGCGGTGATTTCGCCGGCTTTGTCGTTGAGCCAGCCGGCCAGCTCGGCGCCGCAACCGGTACCGGCCGGCACCGGCGCCTGGGGCTGGCACCGGCTCTGTCCCTCGGGACAAGTGAGGCGCACGTGGAAATGGCTGGAATGGCCGAACCAGGGGCGGATCTTCCTGAGCCAGGGAGATTCGCCATAGGCCTGGCACATGGCCTGCTTGATCAGCGGGTGCACGAAGATACGGTTCACCCGCTGATCCCGGGCCGCCAGGGCGAGCAACTGGCGTTGCTGATCGCGAAAATCCGCGCTCAGGATATAGTGGCGGTGATCGACCATGTCCACCGCCTCAATGGTTTCCAGTTGCCGGGGCAGGGGATTGGCCGGTGGGCTGCGCAGCCAGATATCCGCGTCCAGCCCGGTCTGGTGGCTGCGATGGCCGTAGGCGAAGGGCCCGCCCCGCTGCATGGCGATATCGCCCACCAGCATGGGCGGCAACCCGGCCCGGCTGACCCTGTGCCCCAGATCCTGCAGGTAGTGGATCATCTGCGGCTGGCCGTAATAGCGCTGCCGCTCGCTCCTGATCACATAATACCCCGGGCCGCTGCCGGGCAGGGCCCGGGCGTTCATCTGACAACCGGCGGCATAGCCGCCGATGGCCTCGGCCCAGAGGGCGCCCGGCAGCAGCCACAGTAACCAGCACCATCTGACCATCGGTATCTCTCCCTCATGTCCGACCAGGCCCATTATTTATGGCTCCCGTTTTTTTTGCTAGGGTTGTCACCCCTTCCCCAGATGGACAAGATGATGACAGTGCAGCGCCTGCCCCTGCAACAGCTACTTGAACAACCCCTGGAATTCGTGCTCTGCCCGCCCGCGCTGCGCTTTTACCTCACCCACGGCCTGGTGCTGCTGGCCAGCCTGACGGCGGTGGTGCTGGCCATTTGGGATGGCCGGGACGGCTTCGGCCTGATCCACTGGGTGGGGGTGTTCTTCGGCGGCGTGGTGCTGCTGATCAGTCTATGGCCGCCGAGCTGGAGCCGGCAGCGGCTGATCAACCTGGCCTTTGATGCCGAGCGGCTCTACATCGTCAACGGGGTGAGCGGGGTGGCCATGGCACTGCCCCGGGAGCGGGTGCTGGCGGTCAACCGGGGCAAGCTGCCCGGCCACGACGGCGCCATCATCGCCTTCACCCTGGACCTGTCCCTGAACGAGCAGGAGCTGGCACAGATCAACGAGGCCCTGGGGGCCCAGGTGGAAGACCGCTTCAGGCTCGATGAAAACCGCTATCGCTTCGGCTTTGTCGGCAACTGGCAGCCTCGGCGCAGGCTGCTGGACACCATAGCGGTACTGGCGCCGGTGGTCATCGTCAATGCCAACGACGAGCCCGTCGGGGAGGACGACGACTGGGACGATTGAGCCCGGTTGCTATACTGCATAGGCATCTTCATCCAGACAGGAGCCTGTTGCCATGACCTCGCGAGATTCCGCCAAGATCCCGAAGCGCGCCTTCGAGCTGTACGATAAGTATGCCCACGGGCAGATCGACCGCCGCCAGTTTATGACCGGCCTGGCCGGCGTGGCGGTGGGCGGCATGAGTGCCGCCGCCCTGTTCAGTGCACTGATGCCCGATTACGCCCGGGCGCAGCAGGTGTCCTTCAACGATCCGGACATCACCGCCAGCTATCGGGAGTTCGACGCCCCCGAGGGCCATGGCAAGGGCAGGGGCTACCTGGTGCAGCCCAGGAGTCCTTCCTCCCGGCCCGGCCTGGTGCTGGTGGTACATGAGAACCGCGGCCTCAACCCCTATATCGAAGACGTGGCCCGGCGCCTGGGCAAGGCCGGTTTTATCGCCTTCGCCCCCGACGCGCTCTTTCCGCTGGGCGGCTATCCGGGCAACGACGATGACGGACGGGCCATGCAGCAACGGCTGGACGGCGACAAGGCAGCCGCCGACTTCGCCGCCGCCGCCCGCTTCCTGCAACCCTTGGAAGGGGGCAACGGTAAACTCGGGGTGGTGGGGTTCTGCTTCGGCGGCTTTATCGCCAACAAGCTGGCTGCCGAGCAACCGGCGCTGGTCGGCGCCGCCGTGCCCTTCTACGGCATGCCGCCGGCACTGGACAAGGTGGCCGACATCAAGGCCGCCCTGCTGATCCAGATGGCCGAGATGGACGAGCGCATCAACGCCGCCTGGCCGGACTACGAGGCGGCCCTGAAACGCCACGGTGTGCGTTACCAGGCCCACCAGTACCCGGGCACCCAGCACGGCTTTCACAACGACTCCACCCCCCGCTACCAGCCCGAGGCGGCGGAGCTGGCCTGGTCCCGCACCCTGGCGTTCTTTAGCGAGCATCTGGCGGGGTAGGGCCTGAAACCTCCTGCCCGCGGTCGATTGCCGATGATACTGGCGCGATTTTTCCGGTGGTGTTCAACATCAGGGTCAGCAGGCCGACCAGCGCCACCGCCACGCCGACCCACATGGGGGAGAGCAGGCTGTAGCCCTGCTCCAGGACCTGGCCGCTGGCAAAACTGCCGAACATGATGCCCAGCGTGATCACCGAGGCATGGACGGTATTGACCAGGGGGCGTTCACCATGAGGAAGCTGCATGATCCGGCTGACCATGGCCGGGTTCATGCTGACGCCCACCAGCCCGAGGCCGATCACGGCCGCTACTGCGACCCACGAGTGCTGGATGAAGAGGGCCAGCAATGACAGGAACAGGATTTGCAGCACCAATCCAATGGCCAGGATCAGGATGTTCCGTCGGCCGGCGAACATGGCCACCAGGTGGTTGCCGAGCAGCATGGCGATGCCATAAACGAAGAGCAGGAGGGAAACGCTGCTACTGGCAAAGCCGGCAACCTGGGTGAGGATGGGCACGAAGTAGCTGAAGGCGGCATAGGTGGCGCCTATCACGCAGAAGCTGGTCGAGTAGACATACCAGAGCCGTCGGTTGTGGAATGCCGCCAGCTCCTGGGCCAGGCCTGTCCTCGCCGCGGCGGGCAAGGCCGGTAGCAGGGCGGCGCTGTACAGGACACCGAAAAGAGCCAGGGCCACCACCAGCCAGAAGCTGGCGCGCCAGCCGTAGTGCTCCCCCACCAGGCTCGCCAGGGGCAGCCCCAGTATGGTGCCCACCATGATCCCGGCCAGTACCACGGCCACCGCCCGGATGGCGAGGCCGGGAGGGACGAGGCGGCCGCACATGCCTATCGCGATGCCGAAGAAGGCACCGGAAACGGCGCCGGTGACAAGACGTGAGACAACCACCAGTCCGTAGGAATCGGACAGGGCTCCCAGGCTTTCCCCCAGTATGAAGATGGTGTAGAGCAGGTAGATGGCCCGCTTGGGAGGCTGGGCACTCAGCAGCAGTGTCAGCAGTGGGCCGCCGATGGCCATGGCGGCGGCATAGAGGGAAACCAGATAGCCCACCTGCGAGATGCTGAGCTCCAGATCCCGGGCCATGAGGGGCATCATGCCCAGGACTTGCAGCTCGCAGCTGATCATGGCGAAGATGCCAAAGGCCAGCAAGTAGACGGAAACGGGAATGGTTGAGGTGTGGTGGTTGGGCATCTGTGGTACCTGTCGTTGGTGGTCATGAAAGTTGCGACAGTATTTCCTATGATTTAAGTTTTATTAACCCCTTAAAAATGCTTTCAGATATGACTTTAATCATGGATTTGAATGCGGTCCGCCAGTTTCTCAAGGTGGCCGAGTGCCAGAGTTTCACCGAGGCGGCGGTGCAACTCGGGGTGACCCAGTCCGGGGTGTCCCGCGCCATCGGCCGGCTGGAGCAACAGCTGGGAGTACGCCTGCTGCACCGCAATACCAGGGGGCTCAGCCTGACACCGGATGGCATGCTGTTTTACGAGCGCAGTGCGCCGCTGGTGGGGGGGCTGGAGGAACTGAGAAGGCAGTTGCAAGAGCGCCGCTGTTCTCCTTCGGGAGTGCTGAAGCTCAGCGCGCCGTCCGCCTTCGGTCGGGTAGCGCTGATGCCGATCCTGGCCCGGTTGCTCGAGCGCCATCCGCAGTTGCAGGTTGACATGGTAATGACGGACCGGATGGTCGAATTGGTGGACGAGGGCTTCGATGCCGTGCTTCGCACGGGGACCATAGGGGATCAGCGTCTTATCGCCAGGCCTCTGGCGCCCCTCGACTGGGTGACCATTGCCTCCCCGGATTATCTTTCACGCCGGGGCATCCCCGGACATCCCCGCGAGCTGGTGGCCCACAATTGCCTGCGGGTACGCAGCCAGCATACGGGCCGGCCTGACAACTGGTGCTTTAGCGAGTCGGGCCGGACCTGCGAGGTCGACGTCGATGGCAATCTGGTGTTTGACCATGGCGATCCTTTGCTGGACGCTGCCCGCCAGGGGGTCGGCATCGTACAGGTGATGGCGTTCTATGCCCGGGAGGCCCTCGCCAGGGGGGAAGTGCAAGCCATTCTTGTCGATCACACTCGTCCGGCACATCCGCTTTCCCTGGTCTATCAGCCGTCAAGGCAGCATTCGGCCAAACTGCAGGTATTGAAAGACGCCCTGCTTCAGGATTGGGGCGCGGCCGAGTGATGCCGCGCCGGCTTGGGCCGGGATGGCGATATGGGGCGTTTGGGCGGAAAATGCGGGGCCGGCGGATTGCGCGGCCCCTGCTTGGGTTTGACCATGGGACACCTCCTGCCCTCAGTGTGGCAGAAGGCGGCGTTCAGCGCAGGAAGGGGTTGTGCAGCCGCTCTTCGCCCAGGGTGCCTTCCGGGCCGTGGCCGGACACGAAGGTGACGTCGTCGCCGAGCGGCAGCAGGGTGTGCAGTATGCTGTCGATCAACTGCTGGTGGTTGCCGCGGGGAAAGTCGGTGCGGCCGATGCTGCCGTGGAACAGCACGTCGCCCACAAAGACCAGCCGCTGGCTCCTGTGCAGCAGCACCACGTGGCCCGGGGTATGGCCGGGGCAGTGATACACCTCCAGGGTTTCCTCGCCGACGGTGACGCTGTCGCCCTGCGCGAGCCAGCGGTCGGGTACAAAGTCGTTAACCGGGGGAAAGCCGAACATCTGCGCCTGCTGCGCAAGGGCTTCTATCCAGAAGGCGTCGTCCCGGCCGGGGCCGATAATGGGCACCCCGGTCTTTTCCTTCAGCTCGCCGGTGGCGCCCACGTGGTCCAGGTGGCCGTGGGTGAGCAGTATGCTTTCCAGCTCGAGGCCGCGCTCGGCCACTGCCGCCAGCAGTCGCTCGGTCTCGCCGCCGGGGTCGACGAGTGCGGCCTTGCCGCTCTGGCTGCACCAGATCAGGCTGCAGTTCTGGGCGAAGGGGGTCACCGGCAGGGTGATTCGTTCAAGCATGCTGAGTTTCCATTTTTAACATAATGTAGTGGTGGGCGAAGTATCGGCCTGGTGCCGACTGGCCAGCCAGTCGGCCAGCTCCCCGGCGTCGCCGCGTTTGACCACACGGGCTTCCTTCGCGGCCAGATGGCGGCGGTAGATGGGATCGTAGTAGCGCTCCAGCAGCTCGGTGATCCACGCCTGGTGGCCGTCGCTGCCCAGGCCGCGGGCTTGTGCGGTCAGGGCCTCGTCCATGATAGCGGAGAGTCGGCGCCACTCCCGGTCGCCGAGGCGCTTGTACAGGCGCTTGAGGCCGCCCTGCAGGTAGTCGCCGAGGCGGGCCATGTCGTTGCCGAAGCGGGCCTGCATCAAATCCACGTAGTCGTACTGGATCTGTCGTACCCGCTGCTCGAAAGGCACTTCCAGCACCAGCAGCGGCGATTGCTGCATCCGCTGGTAGAGTGACAGGGGCAGGGGGCAGCGGCCGATCATGGCGCTTTCATCTTCCACCAGCCAGGGCGTGATACCGGCCCGGCGCTGTTTGAGCCGGGCGATGGCCAGCCGGTTCTCGAAGTCGATGGGCGTGGGCTGGGGCTCGCCCCAGTGGCCGAAGCTGGAGCCGCGATGATGGGCATGGGCTTCCAGATCCAGGGCCAGGGGAGTATGGCTGAGCCAGTCGGTCTTGCCACTGCCGGTCAGCCCCGCCAGCACATAGCCGGGCTGGCGGAACTCCTCCTCGATAACGGCGAGCAAGCGGCGGCGCAGGGCCTTGTAGCCGCCCTCCACCCGGAGGACGGGCCGGCCGGCCTCATGCAGCCACTGCTGCACCGTCTGGCTGCGCAGGCCGCCGCGAAAGCAGTAGATGACGCCCCGGGGATGGGCGTCCAGCCAGTCCAGCCAGGCCTGCATCCGCTGTGCGCGCACCTCGCCCGACACCAGTTGATGGCCGAGTTCGATGGCGGCGGCCTGGCCCTGTTGTTTGTAGCAGGTGCCGACCCGGGCGCGCTCGTCGTCGGTCATCAGCGGCAGGTTGGAGGCCGAGGGAAAGGCGCCCTGGGTGAATTCCACCGGGGCGCGCAGATCCAGCATGGGCACACCTTCGCCCAGCAGGAAGTCGTAATCGGTGGTCAGTTCAGTCACCGCTCACCTCGATGCGATGGGCGCCCGGAGCGGTGAGTCGGCCGATGGGGGCGAGTTCGAGAGCATGTTGCCGGGCCAGGGCCAGGAAGTCGTCTTCCGCCACGGGGCGTACCGCCACCAGCAGGCCACCGCTGGTTTGGGGATCGCACAGTATGTGCTGCTGGCGTGGGCTCAGCGGGGCCAGCTTGTGGCCGTAGGCGTCCAGGTTACGCAGGGTACCGCCGGGTACGGCGTCGGCCTGCAGGTAGTGATCCAGGTTGGGCAGCAGGGGGATGGCGGCCATTTCCAGCCGGGCAGCGACGTCGGCGCCTTCACACAGCTCCAGCAGGTGGCCCATCAGGCCGAAACCGGTGACGTCGGTCATGGCGGTAACCCCCTCCAGGGCGGCGAAGTCCTGGCCCGGCTTGTTAAGCTGGCACATCACCTCGGGCGCCAGTTGGCTGTCTTCTTCCCGCAGCAGCCCCTTCTTCTGGGCGGTGGAGAGGATGCCGATGCCGAGCGGCTTGGTGAGATAGAGGCGGTCGCCGGCGCCGGCGGTGTCGTTGCGCTTGACCCGCGCGAGCGGCACCTGGCCGGTGACCGCCAGCCCGAAGATGGGCTCGGGCGCGTCTATGCTGTGGCCGCCGGCAAGCGAAATGCCGGCGTCATGGCAGGCCTGGCGGCCGCCGTCGATCACCTGTTGGGCCACTTCCGGCGGCAGCAGGTTGACCGGCCAGCCGAGGATGGCGATGGCCACGATGGGGCTGCCGCCCATGGCGTAGATGTCGCTGATGGCGTTAGTGGCGGCGATGCGGCCGAAGGTGAAGGGGTCGTCCACTATCGGCATGAAGAAGTCGGTGGTGGAGATGATGCCCATGCCGTTGCCGATGTCGACCACGGCGGCGTCGTCCCGGCTGGCGTTGCCCACCACCAGGCGGGGATCGGCGAAGGCGGGCAGTTGGCTGTGCAGTATGGTGTCGAGCACCTTGGGCGAGATCTTGCAGCCGCAGCCGGCGCCGTGGCTGTATTGGGTAAGGCGAATGGGGTCCACTGCGGATTCCTTGGTCACAAACGTAAAGTGCGTATAGTAACGGTTAGACTGCCTGGCTGACAAACCTTCGGGCTTACCTTGGCAGGCAACAGCGGTGTCAAAACAGGCGGATAAAGGGAACGGCTCCGCCGACCGTCACATGCCATGGATGGCATGTGCGAGCGTACAGGGGGCGAGCTTGCTCGCCGTGACGAGCGGTTTCGGCCTGACCGAACATCCAGTGAATGTTCGCAGCAGGCCGAAACCGCGAGTGTCATATTTTGCAGCGTGTCGGCGGAGTCGTTCCCTTTGGCCGACTTCTACGATCATGACAATGGCGGCGTCATCAAGCCGAGGAGCCGCAAGCGGCCCCTGGCCGTTACCAGGCCTTGACCACCAGCCCCTTGAGGTAGTGGCCTTCCGGATAGGCGGTGCCGATGGGATGGTCGGCGGCCTGGTTGAGCCGCTCCAGGATCTGGGCGTCGCGGCCGGCGTCGAGGGCGGCGTCTGCCACTATCTTCTGGAACAGATCCGAGGTCATCAGTCCGGAGCAGGAGAAGGTCAGCAGCACGCCGCCCGGGTTGAGCAGCTGGAACGCCAGCATGTTGATGTCCTTGTACCCTCTCGCCGCGCCGTTGAGCTGGGCCTTGCTCTCGGCGAACTTGGGCGGGTCCAGCACGATGACGTCGAAGCGCTGGCCCTGTTCCCGGTAGTCGCGCAGCAGCTTGAACACGTCCGCCTGCTCGAAGCGGGCCCGGCCAAGATCCAGGCCGTTCAGCTCGGCGTTTTGGCGGGCGAGGGCCAGGGCCGACTCGGACACGTCGGCGTTGATCACCTCATCGGCGCCGCCTTTGAGGGCATAGACGCCGAAGGTGCCGGTGTAGCTGAAGCAGTTCAGTACCCGCTTGCCCTTGCAGTAGCGGCCGGCGATACGGCGGTTGTCCCGCTGATCGAGGTAGAAGCCGGTCTTGTGGCCGTTTTCCACGTCCACCAGAATGCGTACCCCGTTGTTTTCCTCGATCACCACGGGCTGGGGCGGCAACTGGCCCGCCAGCAGGCCCTTGCGCTCCTTCAGGCCTTCCTTCTTGCGTACCGCCACGTCGGAACGCTCGTAGATACAGGTATCCGGGTACAGCTGGGTCAGTGCCTGGACGATGGCTTTGCGCCAGCGCTCGGCACCGGTGCTGAGCAATTGGCACACCACCACTGCGCCGTAGACGTCGATGGTCACGCCGGGCAGGCCGTCGGATTCGGCGGCGCACAGGCGATAGCCGGTGAGGCCCTGCTCGGCGATAAGGGGCTGGCGGCCGTCCCGGGCCCGGCTCAGCCGGCGCAGAAAGAAGGCCTCGTCCACGACTTCGTCTTGGTCGAAGGTCCACACCCGGGCGCGGATCTGGGACTGGGGCGAGTAGAAACCCCGGCCCAGCCACTGGCCGTTGTGGCTCAGGATATCGACGGTATCCCCGGCGTTGGGCTGGCCCTGCACCTTGTCGATGGCACGGGAAAACACCCAGGGGTGGCGGCGCAGGAGGGATTTTTCCCGTCCGGCGATAAGGGTAACGGCTGCGGTCATAGGCTGGTGCTGCTGAAAATAAGGGGCCACAATTCTAGGGGGCGGCGCGGTAAAACACAAACGAGGAGCCGAATCATGGGCGAGATGGCGAAAAAAATCCGGGTCAGCGGTCTGGTACAGGGGGTGGGCTTTCGCTTCTACACCCAGCGCGAGGCGGAGAAGCTGGGGCTCAGCGGCTACGCCCACAACCTGCCCGACGGCCGGGTGGAGGTGGTGGCCGAAGGGGAGGCCGGGCAGGTGCAGCGGCTGGTGGACTGGCTGAAGGTGGGGCCGAGCAGTGCCCTGGTCGAGGACATCGAAGTGGAAGAGGTGGCGCCGGGCCACCATCGGGGGTTCGAGACCGGTTAGTTGCTAATTACAACTTATATGTTGTTTGTATGGTCTTTAACAATTTTTAAGTTGTTTTTTATATGGATAACAATCAATGTGTTGTTATGTGTCCGGCCAGATGAAGATGGATCATGTATGAAACACCTTGTCGAGCTGGCGCCCATCCTCAAACAACGGCGCCAGCAATTGTCTCTGAACCAGAAAGACATGCTGATGCGCATCGGCATGTCTCAGCAGCAGTATCAGCGAATAGAGGCCGGCGGCGACCCGCGGCTCAGTACCTTGTTGCGCATCGCCGAGGGGATGGGGCTGGAACTTCTGCTGGTGCTCCGTGAACAGGCGGCACAGCCACAAGCGTCCGACGCCGCGGTCAACGAGGAAAAACGGCCGGGCAGCTGGGATCAATTGCTCGGTGGCCTGGAGGATGATTAAGTGAACGGGAAAAAGGCTCGGGCCGAGTACGTCGAGGCGCTGCAACCGTATGACATAAGCTTAGTGCTTGGACACATCCAGAACGAACACATCAATTAGCCCTGTCAGTTCTGTCGGTAATACGGCTTCAATGCTGCTTTTTAGTTCTTGGGCGCTTTCAATCCCGTGGGTCTTTCGCCCTGCTACTTTTTCGTCGGTACCAAACCAGATTACGAGGAAGATGCCTTGTTGTTCGGCATCTGGATGAATTGAGTAGCGTTCATAGAGTTGAGCGGAAGCGGCGGTGTAGAGTTCCCTGTGCCACTGCCCCTTGACCTCTGTAACAAGCAGTCGTCTCTTGCCACCAATCATCTTGGCTACCGTGAAGTCACTCCGGTTTGCATCCTTCAGCTGATGTTCTGGCGTCACCGAGATGCCTTGCGGCTCAAGCCTTAGATTGAGACGCTCGGCAATAATAGTGGTAGACCGTACTTCGTCCAGTCGCTCACCCTTTTCATAAAAGAGAGCTGCGGAATTGTACTCACCACCGTCAATGGCTTTCTGATAGTCCTGGAGCTCCTGAAGTACGAGTTGGCGCAGGCCTTCCACTGTCACCACCACGTCGTGGTCCAGTCGGGCTACGATTTCCTGGGGCGTCGGTGGTTCGAAATCCCTCAGTGCTTTTTTCCTAATCTGAGCGGTATGTATGCTCCACAAGTCCTTGTGCAGATCTGCAAAACGTGGATTGGAAAGGAGCCGAGCGAGGACAGGGATTGCATCGTTTGGATCATCAGCATCGATGGACCAGATCACCTCGGTCAGAAAGCGGTATGCTTGTTCTTCTTTGGGGCTGCCGGTTCCCCAGCCGCTCGGCAGGTCGACCTTGGGCCATTGGTCGATAAAGGCTTCCAGGATGGCTTCTACCTTGCCCGATGTGAGTTTGGGCCAATCAGGATGATCGCTGCGGTTTATTCGCCCGGATCGCTTGTTAAGCAGAAATACGGTGTCTTTATCGGCTTTGAGCCAGTGCCAGCAGGCTTCAGGCGCATCGTCCAGAAAGTAGAAAGCGCGCAGGAACCAGAATGCGCGTTTTTGTTCAAGGTCTTCGTTGTCACTTGGGGTGGGCCAGTCGGACATAAACCCTGCACAACGCTGCGCGATGATTTCTTTCAAGGCATCACGATTTCCATACTGGGCTGCAATCTCAAAAAGTGTATCCAGCGGCTCCAGCGCCAGACCAGGAAAGCGCTCAAGCCATTCAATGGATAGTGTGCCGCGCAGATGGCGGAAGGTATCTTCACCGCGCAGTAACCAAACCTCAGGGTGAGCACATCCTGACTGGGCCAGCTGTGGCTCAAGGTATTGCCGGAGAAAATGCTCGGTACTCGCGAGGTCAGGAAAGAGCAGGCGGTCAACTTCGGCCTTCAGTGCATCGCACTCTTCTCTGGATACTGCACTGTAGCCCATGCGGATGTTGGTGCGCAGTGCCTTCAGGAGTCGAAGGTCAACGCCTGCCAGGTTGCCCCTAACACGCATGATCTCCAGACAAGCTGCGTAAAGGATCGTTTCAACGTGTAGGCCCTGTGAAGCACACTGTAGTTCAGCGAGCTTGCGCAAATCGGGGACATGCGGCTCTATAAAGTCGAGGCAGTTTCTGAGTGCGCTCCGAGCAAGCGTCTCATCACCAAACTCGTGCTCGATTTTGTCCGGGGTCATCAGCACAAGTTCTGCGAAGCGAACCAAACAGCTCCAATGACGGCCACCTTCTACAAGCTCCCGGTTATCTTGAACATAATTGATGTTCGCCAGACGGATATCGTCTTGTTGCTTGCGACGGCGTTTCATCCGACGGGTATGCCTGAATATCCGCGTTCGTTGTTTTCGTTCAAATAGCGCCGCAGCCCTGTTGGACTTAGCCCACTCTCGCATAAGGGCCGGCTTCTCCGATGCTTGCCCGCGCATATATCGCCGCAAGCTGTCAGGGCCTCTGTCATCCTTATTTCGATAGCGATGATGATGGGCTATGAAACTTGCCCACAATTCCGAATTGTCGGTTTCAAATGCCAGATCGACGATGAATTTGTAGTCATCGGTATGAAAGCAAAGGCCGGAGTGGGATTCCCCATTATTGAACTTATGTACCCTTGTCTCGAAAATCTGATTACGGTCAGTCAGTATTCCGAACACATGGGCGATAATGCCTTGGCGCAGGCCGTCGTTTTCCCGAAGCACCTGGACAGACTTGCTTTGGTCTGCACTCTTATGCTCATGGAAGTTCAGGTTTGCGAGCCATTGCCATACCCGCACCGGATCAAACGGCGGCTTGGCGAGTTCGAAGTACCTATCCAGCATAGAGCCGACGATCTTGCTGATGCCGTTTCGACAATCACATTCGTAGGACTCCTTGCCACAATGACAGACCAGGTCTCTGGTCAGTTCATCCAAGAGCCATTCGATAGGCGCCAAGTCCAGCTCAGCGATGAGTCTCTTCACGAAGTAGCGTGCGCCTATTGTACGATCCCACTCCCGGTGCCCGGGATAAAGGTTTGCGCAGACCCGAAAGAAGTCGGCAAGATACGCCCGCTCGAATGTTTCCGGACCTAGTGTTTCAATTACCTGGGCCGCAACCTCCAGCGAAGTTTGACTTGCTTCAGAAACGAGAGCGGCCAAATCGGCACGGTGGTCGTGGCCTGTTATCTCGAGCAAACACCTGCTCGCCAGCAAGCGAGTGTTCTCACCTTCTTCCACGGCTAGAGCGAGTTGGCGTAGCTCATCTCTCAACTGGCCAATTGCAGATGACCCCGTCAGCAGCTCGAGGATCAGGTCACGCAAATACCCGTCGTCTCCTACCGCGAGAAGAGGCCTGATCTCGTCCACAACTTCTTGGGTGAAGAAACCTGCAACACTGAACCTGCGCCAGAAATCTCCCCTTCGAAAATAGGGGTCTTTGACCTCAAGTTCTTTTAGCCGGTTTATAAGCCAGCGCTTTGACGAATGTTCAAGCTGGGAAGGGTCACCGTTCGCAAGCACGGCGTAAGGATCCAGGTCGATTGCGGCTTCTTCTATAGATTTATTACCCAGTGCCGCCATCCAGCCCAACAATCCCCGGAGTTCATCTCGCATTGCGGAGTTTGGGGCGATAATGGCTAGGCACTTGGCTAGCGTCAGAGGATCTGCCGGGTCTGCTATCCGCCTGGTGAGATAGTCCGCAGCGCAGTATTCGGCGACGATTTTATGAACAGGGCGATGCTGGTCCGCGTTGCCGCCGGGTTTGAAAAGCCGGGTAGCCAGGATACCGTAAGCCGCCGTGTCCTTGCTAAACAGTGATGCCAGCAAAGGATAGCTCCGGTCTTCAGTGGCTTCGCTCGTGCTGACACCTTCGGCACCGGACAACAAGAGCTTGGCGAACACTTCCGACGATAGGTCTACTTTTTGTGTGATCGAAAGTGTCGTATTGGTTCTTGTTACATCGATGTTTGTTTCTTTTGCAAGACGCTCGATCGCCTGTGTGAAAATTGAGCGTTTGTCGTTGAAATGTCTTCCACTCTCGATATAGGCATCCGCAAACAGTTTCAGAAACTGAGGATTCGGGAGTAGGATTTCTAAGTCAAATCGAGCAACTTCGGTCTGGAACGCCGCGAAGTCCTCTCCTTGTAGGTGATGTTCGAAGATCGCCCGCTGTTCCGCCTCGTCAAACTCGCACAGCCTGGCTACCAGAGGAGAGTGGCCGAGGAATTCTTTGAATATGTTTGTAGCAGCGAGGTCCCATTCACTGGACCGGCTTGAAATGATGAGGTGCGTCGGGTTTGCCTTTCTGGCTTTAGCGAGCAGCTTGTGAATGCCTGTCTGATCGACCTTGGACAACTCATCAAATGCATCGACTACAAGGGGGATATTCTCTGCATTGGCTCCCATGTACCCGAACACGTTTGCGGTTACGGCAGAAGTGCCCAGCTGTTGAGCGAGGCTCCCCAATAGTTCAGTTTTACCGCCGCCGGGTTCGGCCAAGACAATAACGTAATTCGAAACGGCCAGCAGCTCCGCCTCAGTGTATATCTTGTCATCGATCGCAAGTCTGCGTGGAAGGTAGAGAGTTGAGCTCATAGGCGAAAAGTATTATGTATTGAACGGCCTCGGATATTCCGGGGGCATTTTTCCGAGTCGGACGATCTCATCTGACTTCTTCTGCTGGAGTATACCCCATGTAATAAAACTTTATCTCATCTCTCAGGGTTGTTCGATGCATAAAGCCCGGCAGTGCCGGGCTTTGATAACATCTGGCTTCCAGCTTCCAGCCGCCGCCGTCAGGCTTTCAGCTGGGCATCCAGCTCTTCGATTCTGGCCTGCCAGATGGCGGGGCCGGCCACGTGGGCGTTGTTGCCCTCGGCGTCCACCGCCACGGTGACCGGCATGTCTTCCACCTCGAATTCGTAGATGGCTTCCATCCCCAGATCCTCGAAGGCCAGCACCCGGGCCTTTTTCACCGCCTTGGCCACCAGGTAGGCGGCGCCGCCCACGGCCATCAGGTACACCGCCTTCTGCCGCTTGATGGACTCGACGGTAGCCGGGCCGCGCTCGGCCTTGCCCACCATGCCCATCAGGCCGGCCTGCTCCAGCATCATGTCGGTGAACTTGTCCATGCGGGTGGAGGTGGTGGGGCCGGCGGGACCCACGGCCTCGTCGCCGATGGCATCGACCGGACCCACGTAGTAGATGAAGCGATCCTTGAAGTCGACCGGCAGTTTTTCGCCCTTGTTGAGCATCTCCTGGATGCGCTTGTGGGCGGCGTCACGGCCGGTGAGCAGTTTACCGGACAGCAGCACGGTTTCGCCCATCTTCCACTGGGCGACGTCGTCGCGGGTCACGGTGTCCAGGTTGACCCGGCGCACGTTCTCGCCCACTTCCCAGGTCACTTCCGGCCAGTCTTCCAGCTTCGGCGGGGTCAGCTCGGCGGGGCCGGAGCCGTCCAGGTGGAAGTGCACGTGGCGGGTGGCGGCGCAGTTGGGGATCATCACCACCGGCTTGGAGGCGGCGTGGGTGGGGGCGGATTTGATCTTGATGTCCACCACCGTAGTGAGGCCGCCCAGGCCCTGGGCACCGATGCCGAGCTTGTTGGCCTTGTCGAAGATCTCCAGGCGCAGTTTTTCCTCGGTGGTCTCGGCGCCGCGCTCGATCAGATCGTGGATGTCCACCGGATCCATCAGGGCCTCCTTGGCCAGCACCGCGGCCTTCTCGGCGGTGCCGCCGATGCCGATACCCAGCATGCCCGGCGGGCACCAGCCGGCGCCCATGGTGGGCAGGGTCTTCAGCACCCATTCGACGATGTCGTCGGAGGGGTTGAGCATCACCATCTTGGATTTGTTCTCGGAGCCGCCGCCCTTGGCGGCGATGGCCACTTCCACATGATCGCCAGGCACCATGTCGATATGCACCACGGCGGGGGCGTTGTCCTTGGTGTTCTTGCGGGCGCCGGCCGGGTCGGCGACGATGGAAGCGCGCAGGGGATTATCGGGGTTGTTGTAGGCGCGGCGCACCCCTTCGTCCACCATCTGCTGTACCGTCAGGTCGCTGTCCCATTGCACCTGCATGCCGATTTTCACGAAGCAGGTGACGATGCCGGTGTCCTGGCAGATGGGCCTGTGGCCCTCGGCGGACATGCGCGAGTTGATCAGGATCTGGGCGATGGCGTCCTTGGCGGCCTGGCTCTGCTCTTTGTGGTAGGCCTTTTCCAGGGCCTGGACGAAGTCCAGCGGGTGGTAGTAGGAGATGTACTGTAGGGCGTCGGCAACGGAGTCGATAAAGTCCTGCTTCTTGATAATGCTCATGGCTTCCTCATGGGTTATCGGCATTGGCTCTGTGTTGTTATAAGCCCCGCTATGATACGCTTAGCGCCCCCCGGCTGGCCAGCCTGAGCCTCCAGCCGGATGCCAAAACTGTCGAGTGGATTACATTAATGGGACCGCGTTTGCACATTCACAGCCAGCCGTTTTCCGGCTCGGTGCATGACTTCTTTTCTCCCGTCGCCGAATTGCCCTGGGCCATGCTGCTGGAGTCGGCCGCTCCCCACCGGGCCGACAGCCGCTTCCATATCATCAGCGCCGCGCCCCTGGCCACCCTGGTCACCCGGGGGGAGGAAACGGTGATCGATCATCAGGACCGAAGCCAGGTCTCGACCGCTTCCCCCTTTTCCCTGCTGAAAGACTGGCAGCAGCGGCTGCTGGGCGAGCTGAGCCTGCCGGCGCCGTGGCGCCATCTGCCCTTCGCCGGCGGGGCCCTGGGGCTGTTCGGTTACGATCTGGGCCGGCGGCTGGAGCGGCTGCCGGCCTTTGCCGTCAACGAGCTGGCCACCCCGGACATGGCGGTGGGCCTCTACGACTGGGCCTGGGTTATCGATACCCGGGAACAACTGGCCCATCTGCTGGTGTTGGGCGACGAGGCGGCGCTCGAGGTTCGGCTGGACTGGTGGCGGCAACGGCGGGAGCGGGCAGTGGTGCCCTTCCGTCTGGCCGGGCCCTGGCGGGCAAACCAGTCCCAGCATCAATACGGAGCCAACTTCGAGCGGGTGCAGGCCTATCTGGCCGCCGGCGACTGCTATCAAATTAATTTGACGGTGCGCTTCGACGCCCCCTTCGAGGGCGACGCCTGGGCCGCCTACCGTCACCTGAGCGAGCACAACCGGGCGCCCTTTTCCGCCTTTCTGCAGTTGCCCGGGGGGGCGGTGCTCAGCCTGTCGCCGGAGCGCTTTATCGCCCTCGAGGGACGGCAGGTGGAAACCAAGCCGATCAAGGGCACCCGACCCCGGGGCGCCGATGCCGCCGAGGACCGTCGGCTGGCCGAGGCGCTGGCGTCATCCCCCAAGGACAGGGCCGAGAACCTGATGATAGTGGACCTGTTGCGCAACGATATCGGCCGGGTGTGCGTGCCCGGCACGGTGCGGGTGCCGGCCCTGTTCGCTATCGAATCCTTCCCGGCGGTGCACCACCTGGTATCCACCATCACCGGCGAGCTGGTCCCCGGGCTCGACGGCACCGATCTGCTGGCGGCCACCTTTCCCGGCGGCTCCATCACCGGTGCGCCCAAGATCCGGGCCATGCAAATCATCGAGGAGCTGGAGCCCCACCGCCGCCATGGTTACTGCGGCAGCATCGGCTACCTCAGCGCCCACGGCCGCATGGACACCAGCATCACCATCCGCACCCTGCTGGCGGAGCGGGGGCGTCTCTACTGCTGGGCCGGCGGCGGCCTGGTGGCGGATTCCGAGGCCGGCGCCGAATACCAGGAACTGTTCGATAAACTGGGCAAGATCTTGCCGGTGCTGGAAAAGCTATGACCCGGGACGAGCTCGTCACCCGCCTCAACCTGCTGCCGCCGTTGCCGGATCCGGTGCTGCCGGCCCAGGCGCGGCCGGCGGCAGTGTTGATGCCGCTGGTGGAAGGCGCGCAGGGGCTGGAGCTGGTGTTCACCCGGCGCAGTCGGTGGCTGCGGCACCACCCGGGCCAGGTCAGTTTTCCCGGCGGGCGGGTGGATGAGGGCGATCCCAGCCTGTGGTTTACCGCCCTGCGCGAAAGCGAGGAAGAGATCGGGCTGGAGCCGGGCCGCTGCCGTCCCCTGGGACGGTTACGGGCGCAATACACGGTGTCCGGCTTCGCGCTCACACCCTTTGTCGGCTTGGTCGAGGGGCAGCCGCGCTTTATCCTGAATCCCGCCGAGGTGGACGAGGTGTTCCAGGTGCCGCTCGGCTACCTGCTCGATTTCGACCGCCACTACCTGTATCGCCTGTACCGTCGCGGCCGGGTGCATACCGTCTGTTTCATTCCCTGGCACAACACCTGGATCTGGGGCGTGACGGCCGCCATCATCCATCAGTTTGCGCTGCAGATCGCCCGCTGAACAGACGATCCCAATCACAAATCCCCGCTCACTTCATCGCCCTCATCAAAATCCTGTTGGGTTATAACTAAAATAATCCTACAATCATTCAATATAAGTTGAATGATTGCGTTCAGCCTCGTTGTGTTTCGGAGTATTCCCATGATCAGTGTGTTCGACATGTTCAGTATCGGCATCGGCCCTTCCTCCTCCCATACCGTGGGTCCCATGCGGGCGGCCCATGCCTTCGTGGCGGGTCTGGCGGAGCAGGGCACCCTGACCCGGGTCAGCCGGGTCGAGGTGGAATTGTTCGGCTCCCTGGGCCAGACCGGCATCGGCCATGGCACCGGCAAGGCGGTGATCCTGGGGCTGGGGGGCTTCGACCCGGAAAGCGTGGACGTGGACATGATCCCGGGCTTTCTGGCCGAGGTGGACGCCAGCCAGCGCATCCTGCTCAACCGCGAGCATGCGGCGGCGTTTCCCCGCAGCGGCGCCATCGTCTTCCATCGCCGCAAGACCCTGCCCCTGCACAGCAACGGCATGACTTGCCGGGTGTTCGAGGGTGACGCCCTGCTGGCCGAGCAGTCCTACTACTCCATCGGCGGCGGCTTTATCGTCAAGGCGGAAGAGTTCGCCGACACCAAGGCCGGCGCCCAGGCCCAGGCCGCCGCCCGGCCGGCGCCCTATCCGTTCAGGAGTGCCGCCGAGCTGCTGCGCCTGTGCCAGGAAAACGGCATGTCCATCAGCAGCCTGATGATGGCCAACGAGAAGGTCAACCGTTCCGAGGAGGAGATAGTCCGCGGCCTGCGGGAGATCTGGGGGGTGATGCAGGCCTGCGTCAAGCGCGGCTGCAAGACCGAGGGCATATTGCCGGGCGGGCTCAAGGTCAAGCGCCGGGCTCCCTCCCTCTATCGCCGGCTGACCAGCGAGTCCCAGTACAACAAGGATCCGCTGAGCGTGATGGAGTGGGTGGATCTGTTCGCGCTGGCGGTGAACGAAGAAAACGCTGCCGGCGGCCGGGTGGTGACGGCGCCGACCAACGGTGCCGCCGGCATCATTCCGGCGGTGCTGCATTACTACGACAAGTTTGTGCAACCGGTGGATGACGACGCCCTGGTGCAGTATTTCATGACCGCCGCGGCCATCGGCATCCTGTACAAGGAAAACGCCTCCATCTCCGGCGCCGAAGTGGGCTGCCAGGGCGAGGTGGGGGTGGCCTGCTCCATGGCCGCCGGGGCGCTGACCGCGGTGGTGGGCGGCACCATAGAGCATGTGGAGAACGCCGCCGAGATAGGCATGGAGCACAACCTGGGGCTGACCTGCGATCCGGTCGGTGGCCTGGTGCAGGTGCCCTGCATCGAGCGCAACGCCATGGGCTCGGTCAAGGCTATCAACGCCAGCCGGCTGGCGCTGCGCGGCGACGGCGAGCACAAGGTGTCGCTCGACAAGGTGATCAAGACCATGCGCGACACTGGCATGGACATGAAAACCAAGTACAAGGAAACCGCCCGCGGTGGCCTGGCGGTGAATATTATCGAGTGCTGACGGCGAGCGGTAAGCTCGAAGCGATAAGAGACAAAAAAGCCCGGGGAACCGGGCTTTTTTCAGCGTGATGACAAAGTCTATTACCTGCTTTTTTGCCAGATATTTCCCTTTATCGCAGCTATTTAACCCTGGTCACCTCCGCGAAGGCGGAGATCCATGACAGTGTGCACTGGACTCCCGCCTTCGCGGGAGTGACTACAGAGAATGACGAAGCTTTGTCAGCAGTCTGTTTTTTGTTCAGGGCTGGGGCTGCAGCCCTATCTGGCGGCTGCAGACAGCGGGACCGGGCTCGGACGGCAACACCGGCTGCGGGTAGAGGTGGCTCAATTCGCCCATCCGCTGCCAGATCTGCTGGCAGGTCTTGTCGTACTCGCCGTAAAAGCTGCCGTTGAGCTGGGTGTAGCGCAGCAGGAAATGACGGAACTGGCGGAACAGCGCCTTGTCTACCGGCGCCGGCGCCCGCCAGAAGGCATCCAGGCCGTTCCGGCTGGTGAGCCCTGGCACGTCATACAGCGCCTTGCCCAGGGTGATGGTCGGAATATGGTGGATCAGGGCCGAAATGCCGACGGTACTGTTGACGGTAACCACCCCCTTGCAATGGTGATACAACTCGGGCAGGGATAATTCGTAACCGTAGAACACCCTGTCCGCTACTCCCAGCCGTGCCGCTTCCCGGCACAGCAGCGACTGATAGTCGCTGTAGCCCCGGTCCATGGGGTGGTGTTTCAGCACCAGCACGTCGGCCGCGTCCGCGTGTCGGGCGAAGGAGGCCAGGATCACCCGGATGGAATGGGCCACGTCCTCGAAGTCGGAATGGGTGCGGATCTGAAAATCATCGGCCACCTGCAGCGGCAGCAGGAAGAGATGGCCGGAATGCCGGTCGATCAGGTTTTGTTGCAGCCCCAGATCGATGTTCTTGTGGCGATACTTGGTGGCCCAGCCTTTCAGCCAGGCGATGGCTTCGGTCCAGTAGGGCCGGTGCCGGTGATGGCGATAGTGGGGGTAGATCCGGCCACCGAGCTGCATCGACAGATAATAGCGGATGGCGTAATAGATACGCCGGCGAAAGGTGGGAGAAATGATGAAATGATCCGACTCGTCCACCTTTTCCACCGTCGGCAGCATCTGCGCCAGGTTGTCATACCAGGGACTGTGGGCGTTGACGCCGCCCTTTTCCAGGGTGATGTAATCGGGGCGCAGGTAGCCCTCTTCAAACACCCAGAAGTCGATATCCTGGTCGAGGCAGAGGCTGCGGGCGGCGCAGTGATACTCGCGGCAATCACTGTAGCAGAACACGGCGTCGATACCGTGCCGTTTGACGTAATCGGCCAGAAACGCCGGCCAGTCCTGCAGGGTGCCACGGTAGCCGACGTTGCTGCCGGCGCAGGGCCAGCAGCCTTCTCCGGCGTTGAAGTGAATTTTATGGACTTTGATGCCCTTCTTGGCCAGGAACCGAGAAAAATATTGAAAAAAAGGTCCCAATGGTCCCTGGAGTAGCAAAACCGACTGCATTCATTGTTCCGTTGGCTATATTTTTCTTCGATGAAAATAAGCGGTGCTGACCGCCGCCCATCTCGTTATCCGGCACTCGTACAAGGGCGCATATTAACACAGCTTGTTGCCGCTGAGCACCTTCTGATCCCGTTTTACGACAGTATCCTGCGGTCGGAGCCGTGGTGGCAAGTGGGAAGGGAGGAGAGCAGGGCCGCATGGGCCCCGGATAGCAGACAGCTAGCGGGGCCGAGGCCCCGCTATGGTCCTGGGAATTATTTCACTTTCATGCCCGGCTGGGCGCCGGCCTGGGGCTCGAGGATCCACAGGTCCTTGCCGCCGGGGCCGGCGGCAAGGACCATGCCTTCGCTCATGCCGAAACGCATCTTGCGCGGGGCCAGGTTGGCGACCATGACGGTGAGCTTGCCTTCCAGATCTTCGGGCAGGTAGGCGGACTTGATGCCGGCGAACACCTGGCGGGTCTCGCCGCCCAGATCCAGCTGCAGCTTGAGCAGCTTGTCCGCCTCCGGCACCGCTTCCGCCTTCTTGATCAGCGCGACCCGCAGATCCACCTTGGCGAAGTCGTCGAAGCCGATGGTGTCGGCGATGGGGTCGTCGGCCAGGGGACCGCTGGGCTTGACGGCCTGCTCGGCGGCCAAATCCTCCCGGGAGGCATCCACCATGGCGGCCACCTTGTCCGCCTCGATGCGGCTGAACAGGGCGCTGAACTTGTTGACCCTGTGGGCCAGCAGCGGCTCGGCTACGGCGTCCCATTCGAGGGTAGTGTCGAGGAAAGCCTCGGCCCGCTCGGCCAGTGTCGGCATCACCGGCTTGAGGTAGGTCAGCAACACCCGGAACAGGTTCAATCCTAACGAGCAGATGGCCTGCAGCTCTGCCTCCTTGCCTTCCTGCTTGGCCACCACCCAGGGCGCCTTGTCGTCCACGTAGCGGTTGGCCCTGTCGGCCAGGGCCATGATCTCGCGGATGGCGCGGCCGAATTCGCGCTGCTCGTAATACTGGCCGATGCGCTCGGCGGCGTCGGCGAACTCGGCGTACAGGGTCGGCTCGGTACAATCGGCGGAAAGCTGTCCGTCGAAGCGTTTGGCAATGAAGCCGGCGTTGCGCGAGGCCAGGTTGACCAGTTTGTTGACCACGTCTGCGTTCACCCGGGCGACGAAGTCGTCCAGGTTGAGATCCAGATCGTCGATGCGGCTGGACAGCTTGGCGGCGTAGTAGTAGCGCAGGCACTCGGGATCCAGGTGGGCGAGGTAGGTGTCGGCCTTGATAAAGGTGCCCTTGGACTTGGACATCTTGGCGCCGTTGACGGTGACGTAGCCGTGCACAAAGATATTGCTCGGCTTGCGAAAGCCGCTGCCCTCGAGCATGGCCGGCCAGAACAGGCTGTGGAAGTAGACGATGTCCTTGCCGATGAAGTGGTACAGCTCGGCGTCGCTGTCCGCCTTCCAGTAATCGTCGAAGTTCAGGTCACCGCGCCGGTCGCAGTAGTTCTTGAACGAGCCCATGTAGCCGATGGGGGCATCCAGCCACACGTAAAAGTACTTGCCCGGGGCGTCGGGGATCTCGAAGCCGAAGTAGGGCGCGTCGCGGGTGATGTCCCACTGCTGCAGGCCGGCCTCGAACCACTCTTCCAGTTTGTTGGCCATTTCTTCCTGCAGGGCGCCGGAGCGGGTCCAGGCCTTGAGCATGCCCTCGAACTGGGGCAGGTCGAAGAAGAAGTGCTCGGTGTCTTTCATCACCGGGGTGGCGCCGGACACCGCCGATTTGGGATCGATCAGCTCCGCCGGGGTGTAGGTGGCGCCGCACACCTCGCAGTTGTCGCCGTACTGATCTTCCGCCTTGCAGCTGGGGCAGGTGCCTTTCACGAACCGGTCCGGCAGGAACATGTTCTGCTCGGGATCGTACAGCTGGGAAATGGTGCGGCTCTGGATAAAGCCGTTGGCCTTGAGCTTGCCGTAGATCAATTCCGCCAACTCGCGGTTTTCCGCGCTGTGGGTGGAGTGGTAGTTGTCAAAGCCGATGTTGAAGCGGTCGAAGTCGGCTTTGTGCTCCTGCTGCACCGCGGCGATCATCTGCTCGGTATCCAGGCCTAGTTGCTTGGCCTTGAGCATGATGGGGGTGCCGTGGGCGTCGTCGGCGCAGATAAAATGGACCTGATGACCACGCATTCGCTGATAGCGAACCCAGATGTCGGCCTGAATGTGTTCCAGCATATGACCAAGGTGGATGGAGCCGTTGGCATAGGGAAGGGCGCAGGTAACGAGAATCTTACGTGGATCGGTAGCCATAATTTCCATTTTGTCGAATCAATTACGTGGGACCGAGCATGTTACCCGAGTTTTTTCTGTTATACACTCCCCGCCAGTTTTTTCCCTTTTTAAAGCGTTTTGAACAAGGAGTGTGACATGACATCAGCCTGTCTGATCGCCGATATCGGCGGCACCAACGCCCGTTTTGCACTGGTAAACGAAGGATCGCTGGCGGTGCGGGATATCCGGGTATTGCAGGTCGCGGCCTTTGCCGGCATCGAGCCGGCCATCCGCCATTACCTGGCCGAGATGGGCCAGCCGCTGGAGGGTGTCAAGCGGGCTTGCCTGGCCATCGCCTGCCCGGTGGAACAGGACCGGATTGCCATGACCAACGGCGGCTGGGTGTTTTCCCGGCAGGCGTTGCAACGGGCGCTGGCGCTGAGCGAGCTGCGCGTCATCAACGACTATGCCGCCCTGGCCTACAGCATTCCGCATCTGGCGGAGCATGAGAAGGTGAGGGTTGGCGGCGGCGAGGCGCGCGGCGGCTATCCCATCGCCCTGCTCGGTCCCGGCACCGGCCTGGGGGTGGGCGGGCTCGTCGGCGGCCGGCCCCTGGTTACCGAAGGGGGTCACGTGGACTTTGCCCCCAATGACGAGGTTGAGCTGGCCATGCTGCGCTTTCTGTGGCGGGAATACCCTCACGTGTCCGCCGAGCGGCTGTTGTCGGGCATGGGTCTCGAGAACATCTACCGGGCGCTGTGCGCATATCACGGCGAAACGGCGGAAAGCTACAGCGCCGCCGACATCGGCCGCCATGCCCTGGCCGGCAGCGATCAACGCTGTGTCGACACCGTGGCACGCTTCTTCGCCATCCTGGGGTCGGTGGCGGGCAACCTGGCCCTGACCATGGGCGCACTCGGCGGTATCTACATCACCGGCGGCATAGTGCCGCGCCTGCTGCCGTGCCTGTCCCGCAGCCCGTTCCGCGAGCGGTTCGAAGCCAAGGGGCGCTTTCATGACTATATGGCCGGCATCGGTACCTGGGTGGTGGTGGCCGAGCAGCCCGGCCTGCTGGGGGCGGCGGTGGCCTTGCTGGAGCGGGAGGCGATATGAGCGACTGGACGGGCCGGCACATCCTGGTGGTGGACGATGACGAGGAGATCTGCATCCTGCTGAAGTCCTACCTGGAGCGCAGCGGCTTTCGGGTGAGTTCCCTCAACAGCGGTGAACGCCTGCTGCAGGCGCTGGAACTGGCCCAGCCGGACATGATCATCCTGGATGTGATGATGCCCGGCGACGACGGCTTCAGCCTGTGCGGCCAGGTGCGCAAGGTCTCCTCGGTGCCGATCATCATGCTCACCGCCTCGGCGGAAGAAAGTGATCGTATCATCGGGCTCGAGCTGGGCGCCGACGACTACGTACCCAAGCCGTTCAGCCCGCGCGAGCTGTTGGCGCGAGTCAAGGCGATTTTCCGCCGGGTGGGCGGACTGGTGCCGGGCGGCCATCACCGCTACTACTGTTTTGCCGGCTGGCAGCTGGACACGGTCAACCGCAGCCTGATCGATCCCCAGGGCCAGGAGCATCCGCTGAGCGGCGCCGATTATGGCCTGCTGCTGCTGTTCCTGGAGCGGCCGGGCGAGGTGCTGAGCCGGGACGACCTGCTGGGGCTGACCCGGGGGCGAGAAGCCAACCCCTTCGATCGCAGCATCGATGTACAGCTCAGCCGGCTGCGCCAGCGGCTGGGGGAGGACGCCAAGGATCCCCATATCATCAAGACGGTGCGCGGCGCCGGCTATGTGCTGGCGGTGGCGGTGGAGCCACGATGAGACGCTGGCTGCGCTGGCCCAACTCCCTGCTCGGGCGGATGTCGCTGGTGATGATCCTGGGGGTGGTGCTGGCCCAACTGGTCAGTAACACGGTCTGGGTGCAGCAGCTCAACAAGGACAAGGCCGAATCGGCGGCGCGCCTGGCCGAGGAGCTGGCCGACAGCGTGGCCTCCACGGTCAACTTCTTCCGTGCCCTGCCGCGCAACTACCAGCATCTGGTGCTGTCCCAGCTCAGGGACATGGGGGGTACCCGCTTCTTTGTGTCCCTCAACCGGGAGTTCATCGAGATCCAGGACATTCCCGACTCCCCGGTCAAGACCATCGTCACCCGCCGCTTCGAGCAGGAGCTGCGCCGGCGCCTGGGCGGGGCACTCGAGCTGCACATCGGGGTATCCCATCCCCAGAGCCTGCATGTGTACAAAAACGATGTGCGGCTGCTGGACCTGCCCGCCCGCTGGGCCCAGCAGAGCCAGATCCACGACCCGGACGCGCCGCCCATCCTGGTGATGCAGTTGGCCATGGGCGAGGGCGACTGGCTCTACCTGGCTGCCCTGCTGCCCGACCGGACCCTGCTGGCACCGACTTCCTACCTGGACGGCGAACGACTGCTGTTCCTGACCCTGCTGGTGCTGGTGTTGGTGCTGGCCGGCGCCCTCGTGTTCCGCTGGCTCAATCGACCGCTGCGCCGACTGGCCCGGGCCGCCGAGCGGCTGGGCCGGGGGCTGGACGTGGCCAAGCTCGACGAGAGCGGGCCGCGGGAGATCCGCGCCACCGCCCGGGCCTTCAACCTGATGCAGGACCGGATAGGGCGCTTTATCGCCGATCGGGAGCGGCTGTTTTCGGCTATCTCCCACGATCTCAAGACCCCCATCACCCGGCTGCGGCTGCGCGCCGAGCTGCTCGACGACGAGCAGGCCAGGGCCAAGTTCGAGCAGGATTTGCTGGCATTGGAGCAGATGGTCAAGGGGGCGCTCGACTGTGCCCGGGGCACCGATATCCGTGAGCCGGTCACCCGCATCGATCTGTACGCCCTGCTGCAGACCCTGTGTGACGATGCCGCCCTGATGGGAGCCGAGGTGACCCTGCAGGGACGGGCACCGGCCTTCTTTCACGGCAAGGCGCTGGCGCTCAGGCGCGGTTTCGGCAATTTGATCGACAACGCCGTCTTCTACGGCCACTCGGCCGAGGTGACCCTCACCGAGTACGGTGGCTGGCTGGAGGTGCAGATCCGCGACCGGGGCCCGGGCATACCGGAGGCGGCGCTGGAGCTGGTGTTCGAGCCCTACTACCGGCTGGAGTCCTCCCGCAGCCGCCACACCGGCGGCACCGGCCTGGGCCTTAGCATCGCCCGCAACATAGTGCATGCCCACGGCGGCGAGCTGACCCTGGCCAACGGCCCCGAGGGCGGCCTGGTGGTGTCGGTACGGCTGCCCCGGGGCAGCGGTTGAACTGCGAACTGTGATCCTGGTGTTGCTTATCCGTCAATTTATTAACACTTCGTTACAATTCATTTCCTTATGTAACCGACCCCCGGGATCCCCCGTGCTTTAATCTGATGGTGCTCCCGGGCGGGAGTCCTCCACAGCGTGAAACCATAAAAAGGGAACCTTCATGAAAAAGTTACGGAAATCGATTCTCGGCGTGATCTGCGCGGGCCTGGTGGCGCCGTCGGCCTGGGCGGGCAAGGTGGAAGTGCTGCATTTCTGGACCTCCGGTGGCGAGGCCAAATCGGCGGCGGTGCTGAAGGAATTGCTCGAAGCCGAGGGTCATGGCTGGGAAGATTTCGCGGTGGCCGGTGGCGGTGGCGAAAGCGCCATGACGGTGCTCAAGTCCCGGGCGGTGTCCGGCAATCCGCCCAGCGCCGCCCAGATCAAGGGGCCGGACATTCAGGAATGGGCCGAGCTGGGCCTGCTGGCCAACCTGGACACGGTGGCCCTGCAGGGCGGCTGGGACGAGCGGCTGCCCAGGGTGGTGGCGGACGTGATGCGCCATGACGGCCACTACGTGGCGGTGCCGGTGAACGTGCACCGGGTCAACTGGCTGTGGGCCAACCCGGCGGTGTTCGACCAGGTGGGGGTGAGCGTGCCGACCAGCTGGGATGAATTCCTCGCCGCCGCCGACCAGATCCAGGCCGCCGGCATCATTCCCCTGGCCCACGGCGGCCAGGCCTGGCAGGACGCCACCCTGTTCGAAGCGGTGGCCCTGGGCAAGGGGGGCGTGGATTTTTATCGCAAGGCCTTCGTCGAGCATGACGAGGCGACCCTGTCCGGCCCGCAGATGGTGGCGGTACTGTCCCTGTTCAAGCAACTGCGCGACTATATCGACGCCGATGCCCCGGGACGGGACTGGAACATCGCCACCGCCATGGTGATCAACGGCGACGCCGCCATGCAGGTGATGGGCGACTGGGCCAAGGGCGAGTTCAGTGCCGCCGGCAAGGTGGCCGGTCAGGACTATGTGTGCGTGGCCGCGCCGGACACCCTGGACGCCTTCACCTTCAATATCGACAGCTTCGCCATGTTCGAGCAGCGCAACGACGACGATGTGCAGGCCCAGAAGGATCTGGCCCGGCTCATCATGGAGCCGACTTTCCAGGAAACCTTCAACCTCAACAAGGGCTCCATCCCCGCCCGTACCGGCCTGCCCCGGGACAAGTTCGACCGCTGTGCCCACCAGTCGATGGACGACTTCGTGCGCAGCGCCCAGAGCGACACCCTGGTGCCCAGCATGGCCCACGGCATGGCCACCAGCTCCGCCATCCAGGGCGCCATCTATGACGTGGCGACCAATTTCTTCAACAGCGCCGACATGAGCGCCGAAGATGCCGCCCGGCAGATGGCGAGAGCGGTGAAGGCCGCCATCTGAGTCCGGTGGGCGGGCTCTCGCCCGCCCGTCGTCTTCCGGTCTTATCTCAGGGATTTGACATGACCAAGTATTCCATGACCCGGGCTTTGCCGCGGGGAGAGGCCCCTGTCCGCGCCGGCGGCGGCCTGGCGGACCGGCTGCAGTGCTGGTTGCCCAGGCTGGTGCTGGGGCCGACCATGATCACCACCTTGCTGTTCGTGTACGGTTTCGTGGCCTGGACGGTGCTGCTGTCCTTCACCTCGTCCCGTTTCCTGCCCAAGTACGATTTCGTGGGCTGGCTGCAGTACCAGCGGCTGCTGGACAACGAACGCTGGAGCGTGGCCTCGCTCAATATCCTGATCTTCGGCGGGCTCTTTATCCTGATCTGCCTCGCCATCGGGGTGTTGCTGGCGGTGCTGCTGGATCAGCAGATCCGCGCCGAGGGCGCCATCCGTACCGTCTTCCTCTATCCCATGGCGCTGTCCTTCATCGTCACCGGCACCGCCTGGAAGTGGATCCTCAACCCCGGCCTGGGGCTGGAGAAGCTGGTGCGGGACTGGGGTGTCGAGTCCTTCACCTTCGACTGGCTGGTCAACCCGGACCTGGCCATCTACACCCTGGTGATCGCCGCGGTGTGGCAGTCGTCGGGGTTCGTGATGGCGCTGTTCCTGGCCGGCCTGCGCGGGGTGGACAACGACATCATCAAGGCGGCCCAGCTCGACGGCGCCGGCCTGTTCACCATCTACCGGCGCATCATACTGCCCTATCTGCGGCCGGTGTTTTTCAGCGCCTTTATCATCCTCTCCCATATCGCCATCAAGAGCTTCGATCTGGTGATGGCGCTGACCGGCGGCGGCCCCGGCTATGCCACCGATCTGCCGGCCACCTTTATGTACACCACCGCCTTCAGCCGCGGCCAGATGGGCCTGGGCTCGGCCAGCGCGGTGATGATGCTGGGGGTAGTGCTGGCCATTTTGATCCCCTACCTGTATTCCGAGCTGAGAGGTAAGCGTCATGGTTAAATCTGCGGCCAATCCGCTGGGGCGCGTGCTGCTGTACGGCGTGCTGGGACTGGCGGTGCTGTTCTACCTGCTGCCGTTGCTGGTGATGGTGTTCACTTCCTTCAAGAGCATGGCCGACATCCGCGGCGGCAACCTGCTGGCGCTGCCGGAGCTGTGGGTGCTGGAGGCCTGGAGCAGGGCCTGGGGCAGCGCCTGCACCGGGGTGAGCTGCGAGGGGGTACAGCCCTATTTCTGGAATTCCTTCGCCATCACGGTGCCGGCGGTGCTGATCTCTACCCTGCTCGGCTCCCTCAACGGCTATGTGCTGACCAAGTGGCGTTTCCGGGGCTCGGAGCTGTTTTTCGGTGCCATGCTGCTGGGCTGCTTCATCCCCTTCCAGGTGGTGATACTGCCGATGGCCCAGACCCTGGGCTGGCTGGGCCTGGCCAACACCATTCCGGGCCTGGTGTTCGTGCACGTGGTCTACGGCATGGCCTTTACCACCCTGTTTTTCCGCAATTTCTACGTGGCGGTGCCGACCGAGCTGGTGAGTGCGGCGCGCATCGACGGGGCCGGTTTCTTCCGTATCTACTGGTGCATCATTCTGCCGGTGTCGGCGCCCATCTTCGTGGTGACCATCATCTGGCAGTTCACCCAGGTATGGAACGATTTCCTGTTCGGGGTGGTGTATTCCGGCGGGGATACCCAGCCGGTCACGGTGGCGCTGAACAACCTGGTGAACAGTTCGACCGGGGTGAAGGAGTACAACGTGGACATGGCGGCGGCGATGATAGCGGCGCTGCCGACCCTGCTGGTGTATGTGCTGGCGGGCAAGTATTTCGTGCGCGGCCTGACCGCCGGCGCGGTGAAGGGATGATGAAGCGGCATGGGTGGCAGGGAATGGCGGCGCACCGTCCAAAGGGACAACTCCGCCGACACGCCGTAAGACATGACACTCGCTGTTTCAGCCTGCTGCGAACATTCACCGGATGTTCGGTCAGTCTGAAACGGCTCGTCACGGCGAGGCAAGCTCGCCCCATGGGGGCTCGGACATGCCATCCCTGGCATGTCACGGTCGGCGGAGCCGCTCCCTTTGACCGTCACCCGACTAGGGCGTTGTCTGTCCACCATGGCGACGCGGCAATATATTGAAGAGGACGCCATCATGGCAGCATTGGCAATTGAGAACGTAAAGAAAAGCTTTGGCGATACCCAGGTG
Source organism: Zobellella endophytica (assembly GCF_003012775.1). Taxonomy (GTDB): domain Bacteria; phylum Pseudomonadota; class Gammaproteobacteria; order Enterobacterales; family Aeromonadaceae; genus Oceanimonas; species Oceanimonas endophytica. The sequence goes on from NZ_PXYG01000001.1 coordinate 667,544, forward strand.
CTCAAGGGCATCGATATCGACATCAAGGACGGGGAGTTCCTGATCCTGGTGGGACCTTCCGGCTGCGGCAAGTCGACCCTGATGAACGCCATCGCCGGGCTGGAGGAGGTGACCTCCGGCGATATCCGTATCGGCGAGCGGGTGGTCACCGGGCTGCAACCCAAGGACAGGGACATCGCCATGGTGTTCCAGTCCTATGCGCTCTACCCGAGCATGACGGTGCGCGACAATATCGCCTTCGGCCTGGAGATCCGCAAGGTGCCCAGGGCCGAGCGGGAGCAGGAAGTGCAGCGGGTGGCGGAGTTGTTGCAGATAAGCCACCTATTGGACCGCAAGCCGTCCCAGCTCAGCGGCGGCCAGCGCCAGCGGGTGGCCATGGGGCGGGCGCTGGCGCGCCGGCCCAAGATTTACCTGTTCGACGAGCCGCTCAGCAACCTGGACGCCAAGCTGCGGGTGGAGATGCGTACCGAGATCAAGAAGCTGCACCAGCGCCTGGGCACTACCATCGTCTATGTGACCCACGATCAGATAGAGGCGATGACCCTGGCGGATCGCATCGCGGTGATGAAGGACGGCATCGTCCAGCAGTTCGGCACGCCGCGGGAAATCTACGAGAACCCGGTGAACATGTTTGTGGCCGGCTTTATGGGCTCGCCGGCGATGAACTTCCTGCGCGGCGAGCTGGTGGCGGGCGAGCAGGGGCTGGGGGTGCAGGTGCTCAACGGCGACGGCGAGGTCTTCGTCTTCCCCCTGGGGCCAGATACCCAGGGCTTGACCGGCCGGCTGGGCCAGGAGGTGGTGCTGGGCATCCGTCCCGAGCACCTGACCCAGGTGATCCCCCATCAGCAAGGGCTGGCGCAGGTGTGCCGCTTTCGGGCACGGCTGGAAGTGGTGGAGCCGACCGGGCCCGATACCCTGGTGGAGGTGCAGCTCAACGGCCAGGGCATCAACTGCCGGGTGCACCCGGCCGAAGCGGGCCGGGCCGGCGAGAGCATGGCGCTGATGGCGGACATGGGCAAGGCGGTGCTGTTTGACCCGGCGACCGGGCAACGGTTGCTGTAAGTCCTTCGGCGCATCTAATCCCCTTTACGGCCCGGGCCGGCGTTTCGCCGACCCGGGCTTTTTGGTAGAGTGCGGGGCGGACTCTCTATTCAGGCGAAACAGCATGAACAACGAACAGATTAGCGCCCGGCTCGCGCAATTCAGGCCGCCGCACTGGGCCCAGGATCCGGTCAGCGCCGGTTTTGTCCGCGCCATCGGGATGGAGCGGGACGAGCTGGTGATCCGGCTGGTGCTGCCCTTCGCCGACCTGGCGGTGGCCGAGAGCCTCAAGACCCTGGATCTGGAGCTGTGTCAGCTCAGCGGCGCCAGGGCGGTGCGCTGGCAACTGGCGCTCGACGTCGCCACCCTGGCCCGGGCCAACGAGGCCCAGGGCGTGGCCGGGGTGCGCAATATCATCGCCGTCTCATCCGGCAAGGGCGGGGTGGGCAAGTCCACCACTGCAGTCAACCTGGCGCTGGCGCTCAAGCGCCAGGGCGCCCGGGTCGGCATCCTGGATGCGGACGTTTACGGACCTTCCATCCCGCTGATGCTGGGGGTGGCCGACGCCCGTCCGGAAAGCGACGACGGCAAAACCATGAGCCCCATCGAAGCCTATGGCCTCAAGGCCAACAGCATCGGCTTCCTGGTGGGAGCGGACGACGCCACCATCTGGCGGGGGCCCATGGCCAGCAAGGCGCTGGCGCAGATCCTGCGCGAGACCCGCTGGGGCGAGCTCGACTACCTGGTGGTGGACCTGCCCCCGGGCACCGGCGACATCCAGATCACCATCGCCCAGCAGGTGCCCACCACCGGCGCCCTGGTGGTGACCACGCCGCAAAACGTGGCGCTGGCCGATGCGGTCAAGGGCATCAGCATGTTCCGCAAGGTCAATATCCCGGTGCTGGGGGTGATCGAGAACATGAGCTACCACCAGTGCAGCCAGTGCGGCCACCAGGAAGCCCTGTTCGGCGAAGGGGGCGGCCTGCGGGTCTCGGTGGAACACCAGGTACCGCTGCTCGGCCAGCTGCCGCTGGATGTCAATATCTGTCGCCACATGGATAACGGTACCCCCACGGTGGAGGCGCTGCCCGAAGGCCATATCACCAAGGCCTATCTGGATATCGCCGCCCGGGTCGCCGCCGGCCTGTATTTCACCGGTACCCCCATTCCCACCAGCCTCTATACCCGGTCGGTGTGATGCTCTTTTCCCTTTTCAGGTAACACTATGTCAGAACAGCGCAGCTGCGTGATCATCGGCATCGCCGGTGCGTCCGCCTCGGGCAAGAGCTTGATTGCCCAGACCATTTACAACGAGCTGATGGCGGAGCTGGATGCCGCCGAAATCGGGGTGATCAGCGAGGACTGCTATTACCGCGACCAGGGCCACCTGACCATGGAAGAGCGGATAAAGACCAACTACGACCATCCCCGCGCGCTGGATCACGAGCTGCTGGCTGAGCAGCTGCGCGCCCTCAGCCGGGGAGAGGCGGTGGATATCCCCCAGTATTCCTACGTGGCCCATACCCGCACCTCCGAGACCATCCACTTCCTGCCGAAGAAGGTGATCATCCTCGAGGGCATACTGCTGCTCACGGATCCGCTGCTGCGCGAGCTGATGGATGCCTCCATCTTTATGGATACGCCCCTGGACATCTGTCTTATCCGCCGGCTGCAGCGGGACGTGGAAGAGCGCGGCCGTTCCATGGACTCGGTATTGCAACAGTACCGGGACACGGTGCGGCCCATGTTCCTGCAGTTTATCGAACCGTCCAAGCAGCATGCGGATATCATAGTGCCGCGAGGCGGCAGGAACCGCATCGCCACCGACATGATCAAGTCGCGTATTCGCCATTTGCTGCTGGATTAATCACCAATTTAAGGAGTTGTCATGCGTCTTTGCGATCGGGATATCAAACGCCATCTGGCCGAGGGGCGGATCCGTATCGTGCCCGAGCCGCTGCCCGAGCGGATCAGCGGGGTCAGTGTGGATGTGCTGCTGGGCAACGAGTTCCGGGTGTTCCAGGATCATACCGCCCCCTACATCGACCTGAGCGGCCCCAGCGCCCAGGTCTCCGAAGCCATCAATCGGGTGATGAGCGACGAGATTTTCATCAACGACGGCGATGCTTTCTTCCTGCACCCGGGGGAATTGGCCTTGGCGGTAACGCACGAGTCCGTTACCCTGCCGGATGACATCGTCGGCTGGCTGGACGGCCGCTCTTCCCTGGCGCGCCTCGGGCTGATGGTGCACGTCACCGCCCACCGCATCGATCCGGGCTGGTCCGGGCGCATCGTGCTGGAGTTCTACAACAGCGGCAAGCTGCCGCTGGCGCTGCGGCCCAAGATGGTGATCGGCGCGCTCAATTTCGAAACCATGTCGGGGCCGGCGGAGCGACCCTACATGAGCCGGGCCAGTGCCAAGTACAAGGCCCAGCGGGGAGCGGATGCCAGCCGTATCAATCAGGACTGATAATCCAACGGGATAACAACAATGAAAAAACTGCTCTATGTGATCGCGGCGCTGTTGCTGCTGGTGGTGGCGGGCCTGCTGGTGATGACCCAACTGGTGGACACCGAACGGGTCAAACGGGTGATGATCGAGCAGACCCGGGAGAAAACCGGCCGTACCCTGGTGATCGACGGCGACCTGAGCTGGCGCTTCTTTCCCTCCCTCGGCTTTACCCTGGGACGAACCGCCCTGCTCAACCCACCCGGCTTTGCCGAGGGGGCGACTCTGTCGATCGGCGAGGTCAGCCTGGATGTGGCGCTGCGACCGCTGTTCGACCACCGGCTGGAGATCGGCGAGGCCGTGCTCAGCAATGCCCGCCTGCACCTGATCACCCGGGCCGACGGGGTGTCCAATATCGACGATCTGCGGGCGCTGTCGGCCGCCGGCGAGCCGGCCGGGGACGCGGATGAGCAAGCGGCCGCCGGCGAGCAGGACGAGCGGCCGCCGATGAGCTTCAGCCTGGCGGGCATCCGGGTGGCGGACGCGGAGGTGGTGCTCCAGAACGAAGCCAGCAACACCCTGACCCGGGTGAACAAGGTCAACCTCGAACTGGCCGCCTTCGCCCCCGGCCAGGCCGTGCCGTTGCGCCTGTCCGGCAACCTGTTCCGGGACGACGTACAGGCCAACATCGGCGGCGAAGGCCGGCTGTGGCTGGCGCCGGAGTATGATCGGCTGCGCCTCGACGAGCTGGTGCTCAACGTCGGCGCCACCGGCCGGGCCATCCCCGGCAACAAGCAGCTGCAATTGCAGGGCAGCCTGGCCTACGATCTGGACCGCCGGCTGGCGCAGTTCAACCCGCTGGCGCTGCAGCTGGGCGCCCTGGACGTGACCGGCGAGCTGTCGCTGCGGCACCGGGACACCCCCGAAATCCGCTTTGCCCTGGCGACCGGGATGCTGGACGTGGATGCCCTGCTGGCCGAATGGCGCAGCACCCAGGGCGCCGCCGGCGAAGTGGTGTCCGGGGCCGAGGTGACGCTGCCGACGTCGGTGGCCGCGGCAGAGCCGGATCTGTCCTGGCTCAGGGGGCTGGATGTGCAGGGCCGGCTGACGGCGGAGCAGGTACGGGCCCAGGGCATGGAGTTGGAGCAACTGACGATTTCGGTGCAACTGGAGCAGGGCAAGCTGAGCCTGGACGACATCCAGGCGGCCCTGTACGAGGGACGAGTCGAGGCCAGCGGTGAACTCGACGTCAACAGCCGTCCGGCGCGCTTCAGCGTGCAAAAGCGGCTGACCGGCGTCAACGCCCGGAAGCTGCTGGATGACGCCATGGGGCTGGATTACCTGGAGGGCAGGGCGGATCTGACGGTGGCGCTGCAAGGTCGTGGCCTGTCGGCCGGCGCCATCAAGCGCAGCGTCAGCGGCAGCAGCCATCTCGAGGTGACCGACGGCGCCCTGCACGGGGTGAACATTCCGGCCATGATCCGCCGGGGCTATGCCCAGGTGAAGGGGCAGCCGCTGCCGGCGGAAGAGGCGGTGCAGAAAACCGATTTCAGCGCCCTGAACGCCGACTTCGACATCGGCGACGGCAAAATCGGCACCGACAACCTGACCATGGCGTCTCCCTTGCTGCGCATCGAAGGCAAGGGGGAGGGCGACCTGCTCGACGAGTCGCTCGATGTGCTGCTCAACACCTCGGTGGTCGGCAGCCTCAAGGGGCAGGACGGGGAAGAGCTGACCGAGCTGAAGAACATCACCCTGCCGGTACGCATCAGCGGCACCTACCAGGATCCCAGATACGGCCTGGACATGCAGCAGGTGTTCGATCGCTACCTGCGCGACAAGGTGGACCGGGAAGCGGAGCGGCTGCAGCAGCGGCTCAACGAAAAGCTGGGCGACGAGCTGGGCGACAAACTCCAGCAACGGCTGCCGGGCCTGCTGGACAAGCTGGGACTCTGAACGCCCGTCTTCCCGTCGGGCGGCTCAGGCCGCCCTGAAGGTCGCCAGCGCCTGGCGCTGCTCGGTCAGCACCCGCTGGCTGTGTTCCCGCCCCACCATCCGCGCTTGCCAGGCGCGCAGCCCCGGGTAGTCGGCGAGGGGATCCCAGCGGTACAGCTGTCGCGAGACCAGCTCGACCAGTCCCAGGCTGTGCAGCAGCACGATATCCGCGTAACTGAAACCGGCCCCGGCGAGCCAGGGGAAACCGTTGCTCAGCCTGGCCAGCGCCTTCATTCCCCGCTCCAGCTCGCTTTTCACCTGCCCATGGGCCTCGGCGGACAAGGGCGTGCCGAACAGCACATGGTCCAGGTGGCGCCGGGCCGGGGCATCCAGGTAGAGCTGGGCCATCAGTATCAGCTGGCGTACCCGGGCGCGTTCGAAGGGGGCGACCGGCATCAGCCGGGGCACCGGCCTTATCTCTTCCAGGTATTCCATGATCGCCAGGGATTCCGTCAGGTAGCCCTGCTCGGTCTGCAGCAGCGGTATCTTGCCCATGGGGCTGTGTGCCAGGAAGCCGGCCTGCTGGCCGGGAGGCTGGAACACCTCTTCGAAGGGCAGGCCCTTTTCCAGCAGGCTCTGTTTCACCATGTTGTAGTAGTTGCTGATGGCGACGCCATGCAGTTTCAACATCTGGGCTGTGCTCCTGAATAATGAGTGGGTGGCAGCAACAGCATGGTTCAGGCGCGGGAAATTCTCCAGACGGCGGTACTTGATTTGGCCGCTTTCTGCGCCAGAATGGTCTGCTGGCCGCAGGTACGGCGGCGGCCGTTGGAACCGTATTCGCAGGAGGAGTATATTTTGGGAGCCAAGCAGAGGGTTAGGGTGCTTTTTGTCTGCCTGGGCAATATCTGCCGTTCGCCCACCGCCGAGGCGGTATTCCGCCACAAGGCGAGCCTGTCCGGGGCGGAGATCGAGATCGATTCGGCCGGTACCACCAGCTATCACAGCGGTGCCTTGCCCGACAGCCGGGCCCGGGCGGCGGGGGAGGCCAGGGGCTATGATTTCGGCGGCATCCAGGCACGCAGGATCAGGTCGGAAGACTTTGTTGAATTCGACCTTATCCTGGCCGCCGATCGCGGCAACCTGGCAGATTTAACGGCGCTGTGCCCGCCGGAGCACCGGCACAAGATCAAGCTGCTGCTCAGTTTTTCCACGGCGCAGGAGCTGGAGGTACCGGATCCCTACTATGATGGCGAGCAGGGCTTTGAACATGTACTGGATTTGATTGAATCGGCTTGTGACGGCCTGCTCAACACCATCGGGGCACAAGGTCACCGGACATAAAAAAGGCTCCCGCGGGAGCCTTTTTCCTGGTCGAGCCCTTGTCAGGGTTTGGCCATGGGCGCCGAGGCGCTGTTGCGGGCGGCAACGGTGCCGGCCTGGCGGCCACTGACCGCGACCGGCTTGCGCTCCAGCGGCGGGTACTCGGGCTTCACGTAGCGCTGCTCGGGGGCCACCGGCGGTTTGGCCATGGGCGCAGATGCCTTTCTGGCGCCCAGGTACAGGCCGGCGATGGTGTGCTGCGCCTGGGTCGGAGCAGCCTGAGCCGTGTCGGCTGGCGACGTAGCCACCACCTCGGTTTGCGCTACTTTCGCCGGCGCTTCGACCTCGACGGGTGCCACTTCCGGCTGCTCGGTGACCACCTCGGCCGCGGCAGGACGCGGCGGCTCGGTCGGCGCTTCGGCTGCCGCTACCGGTTCGGCGGGTTCGGCGGGTTCGGCCGGAGCTTCGGCTTCCGCTTCCGGCTCGACGGATTTGGCCGGGGTCTCGGCTGCCGCTGCCGACTCGGCCGTGTGAGCCGGCTGCGGCTCTACCTCGGTTTTGGTTGCCTCAACGGCATGGTCGATCTGCTCCGGCTGTGCCTGAGCTTCCTGCTCCACGACCGCCGCCGGTGCTTCGACCGGGGATTCAACGGCCGGTGCGGGGCTTGCGCGCTCAGGCTGCTGGGCGGGGGCGGCGTCTGGCTGCTCCTGGGCCACCCATTTGTCTTCACCCTGGGCGGCGATCAATGCCGCGGCGCTTTCCTGGCGACGCTGGCGACGGCTGTCTTCGTTGATGCGCTTGCGTTTGGGCATCGCGCTGCGCTGGTGGTGCGCCGGTTGCTCGGTCGCCTGTTCTGTCTGCACGGCTTCCGCCGGGGCGGCCTCATCGATACGGGGCTTGGGTTGACGGCGCGAACGACGGCCGGTCTGCTCCTGGCCCTGCTGGTCGGCGGCCTGCTCGGTCACCTCGGCATCACTTTCCTCGGGCGCCTGCGCATCGGTCTGGATACGCACTTTCTTGCGCAGTTGCCGGCGCTGGCGGCGCTCGGCCACGGCCTGCTCTTTCTGCTCCTGAACGGCCTCGTCCTGCGGCAGTGGCCTGGTCAGCGCCTCTGTGGTGACCGCTGGCTCTTCTTTCTGTTGGGGTTTCTGCCGTTCCTGTTGCTGTCCCTGGGGCTGCTCGCGACGGGGCTTGCGGCGCTCACGGCGCGGCTTTTCGCTCTTGGTGTCGACGGCCGGAGCCTCGGCCGACGGCGTCCGGCTGCTGCGGGATTCTTCCTCCCTCGGCTTGCGGCTGCGCGGCGCACGACGGTCACCCCGTTCACGACGATCGCTGCCACGAGGCTGTTGCACGGGTTTTTCCGCAACTACCGCCGGCTCGCTCGGGGTCGGCTCCGGCGTCTTGAACCAGCTGCTGATCACCGAGATCAGGCGGCTGAGCAGGCCAGGTTGGGGAGCGGGCGCCGCCGGTTGCGGCTCCGGCCTGGCGATCTGCGGGGCCGGTTGGGCCGGGGCGGCAAAGCCCTGCAGGGCCGGTTGTTCGCTCCGGGCTATGGACGAGGCCTGCCGCGGGGTGTAAACGGGCTTGTCGACCCGGGTCTTCAGCTCGAAGCTGGTGACGTTTTCCACCTCGCTGGTGCGCACCCGGGTCACATCGAAGTGGGGGGTTTCCAGCTGCTCGTTGGGGATGATGTAGATGTCGGCCTTGTAGCGGTTTTCCAGCCCGGCGATGGACTTGCGCTTTTCGTTGAGCAGGTAGGCGGCCACGTCGACCGGCACCTGGGCGTGGATCTGCCCGGTGTTGTCCTTCAGCGCCTCTTCCTCGATCAGACGCAGTATGGCCAGTGCCAGGGACTCGTTGTCGCGGATGGTGCCCTGGCCGAGGCAGCGGGGGCAGACGTGGGTGCTGGACTCGCCCAGCGACGGACGCAGTCGCTGGCGGGACATTTCCAGCAGGCCGAAGCGAGAGATGCGGCCGAGCTGGATGCGTGCCCGGTCCTGGCGTACGGCGTCGCGCAGGCGGTTTTCCACCTCGCGCTGGTGGCGCACCGGAGTCATGTCGATAAAGTCGATCACCACCAGGCCGCCCAGGTCGCGCAGGCGCAGCTGGCGGGCAATTTCTTCCGCTGCTTCCAGGTTGGTCTGCAGTGCGGTCTCCTCGATGTCGCCGCCTTTGGTGGCACGGGAGGAGTTGATGTCGATGCTGGTCAGTGCCTCGGTGGGGTCGATGACGATGCTACCGCCGGAGGGCAGACGGACTTCCCGCTGGAAGGCGGACTCGATCTGGCTCTCGATCTGGTAGTGGCTGAACATGGGCACGTCGCCCTCGTACAGCTTGACCCGGTTGACGAAGTCGGGGCGGACCAGCTGGATATGCTGCTTGGCGCGTTCGAACACCACCGGGTTGTCGATCAGGATCTCGCCGATATCCCGGCGCAGGTAGTCGCGGATGGCACGCACGATGACGTTGCTTTCCTGATGGATCAGGAAGGGGGCTGCGCGGCTCTCGGCGGCTTCCTGAATGGCGGACCAGTGAGTCTGCAGCACATTCAAATCCCATTCCAGCTCTTCACCGGATTTACCCACCCCGGCGGTGCGTACGATAAGACCCATGCCGTCGGGAAGTGTGAGCTGACCCAGGGCTTCCTTCAGCTCGGTGCGTTCGTCCCCCTCGATACGACGGGAAATACCGCCGGCGCGGGGGTTGTTGGGCATCAGCACCAGATAGGAGCCGGCCAGGCTGATAAAGGTGGTGAGGGCTGCGCCCTTGTTACCGCGCTCTTCTTTGTCGATCTGGACGATGACTTCCTGCCCTTCCTTGACTACTTCCTTGATGTTGGGGCGGCCCTGGTAGCTGTAACCGGAGGGAAAGTAGTTACGGGCGATTTCCTTGAGCGGCAGAAAGCCGTGGCGTTCGGCGCCGTAGTCGACGAAGGCGGCTTCCAGACTGGGTTCTACCCGGGTGATCCTGCCTTTGTAGATGTTGGCTTTTTTCTGTTCGTGGCCGGGGCTTTCGATATCCAGGTCGTAGAGTTTCTGCCCATCTACCAGGGCAACACGCAACTCCTCTTCCTGGGTTGCGTTGATTAGCATTCTTTTCATTGAGTACTCTTTTTTATAGGTTTTTACTGTTGCTACAGTGTCGCTTCCCCCTTGTTGGCCGTTCTGTTCCGACCGGCACCGGCCTCGAGTCTGTTAGCGTAACGGATGCAGCCTCCCGGCTGGATACGCATGAGGCGCATTTTCGGGTGTCTTTCACGTCAAAGGGGGGAGCCCAAAGGTCGCGAATAAAACGGATAACCAGGGGTGTTCAGGGTGCGCCATCCGGTTGCGGAAAGCGCGAAAAACGCATGCATTATCACACTTTACCCACAACCTTAGCAAGGCACCTTTTTTACAGCAAAAGGGCGATGCCTGGTGTTAGAATGGCGGCCATGAAACAAGAACAGCAAACCGTGCGGCTGCTCACCATAGAGGCTGAGCATGAAGGGCAGCGCATCGACAATTTTTTACGGACTCAGCTTAAAGGCGTTCCCAAAAGCCTGATTTATCGAATTCTGCGCAAGGGCGAGGTAAGGGTTAATAAGAAGCGCATCAAACCGGAATATAAACTGCTGACCGGTGACGTGATCCGGGTGCCGCCGGTGCGGGTGGCGGAGCGGGAGCAGGCGTTGCCCTCGGCCAGGCTCGACAAGGTGCAGGCACTGGATGCGGCCATCCTCTATGAAGACGATGCGCTGATCGTGCTGAACAAGCCGGCGGGGACCGCGGTGCACGGCGGCAGCGGCCTGAGCTTCGGGGTGATCGAGGGCCTGCGGGCGCTGCGGCCCGAGGCCCGTTTTCTGGAACTGGTGCACCGGCTGGATCGGGATACCTCCGGCATTCTGCTGGTGGCCAAGAAGCGCAGCATGCTGAAAAGCCTGCATGAACAGCTGCGCGAAAAAACCATGGACAAGCATTACCTGGCCCTGGTGCGCGGCCAGTGGCAGGCACACCAGAAGGCGGTGACGGCACCGCTCAAGAAAAACGTGCTGGCCTCGGGCGAGCGCATCGTACGGATCGACAAGGAAGGCAAGCCGTCGGAAACCCGTTTTCGCATCGTCCGGCGCTACCGGGAGGCGACCCTGGTCGAAGCCAGCCCGGTCACCGGGCGGACCCACCAGATCCGGGTACATACCCTGCATGCGGGGCATCCCATCGCCGGCGATAACAAGTACGGCGATACCCAGTTCGATGAACAGATGCGCGAACTGGGGCTGGGCCGGCTGTTCCTGCACGCCTGCCGTATCCGCTTTTATCACCCGAGGCTGGAGCAGACCATGACCCTGGAAGCGCCGCTGGAGCCGAGCCTGCAGCGGTTGCTGGACAAACTGGATCCCACATGAAGTACCAGTTGGTGATCTTCGACTGGGACGGCACCCTGATGGATTCGGTGGCGCGCATCGTGTCCTGCATGCAGGCGGCAGCCCTTGATTGTACGCTGCCGGTGCCCGAGGCTGCGGCGGTGCGCCATATCATCGGGCTCAGCCTGCGGGAAGCCTTTCCGCTGCTGTTTGGTACCCTGACGGCGGGGCAGGCGGAGTCGTTGCTTGCGGCCTATCGCCGCCATTACCTGGAGCTGGACACCACCCCGTCGCCGTTGTTTGCCGGTGCGGCCGACACCGTCGCCGGCCTGCACCAAAGCGGCTACCGGCTGGCGGTGGCCACTGGCAAGGCCAGGGAGGGGCTGGACCGGGTGCTGGCACAGACCGGCCTGGGCCGCTATTTCCACGCCCTGCGCGGTGCCGACCAGGCCCGCTCCAAGCCGCACCCGCTGATGCTGGAGCAGATCCTGGAGGAGCTGCGGCTGACGCCCGGCCAGGCGGTGATGGTGGGGGACTCCAGTTACGATCTGGCGATGGCCGATGCCATCGGCATGGATCGCATCGGCGTCACCTACGGGGTACATGACCAGGATAGGTTATGCCAACATACACCGTTAGCCCTGATCGACAACATCCGCCAACTGCCGCGCTGGCTGTAACCTTCCTGTCGACGCCGCGGTAAGCGAGCAGCTTGAAGCCGGAAGCAGCCCGAGTTGGATGACCCGGGCTGCCATCTTCGGCGCTGCCTGCGGACACCGTCTGCAGACGCCATCGGAGCTTGAAAGCGGCAACAGGGAGCGTCCTGGCAGCCTGACTTTTGACCAAGAGACAGGCTTTCGGCTCAGGGCACTTCCACTCCGAAACGAGCCAGCAATTCCACCAGTCCGATCAGCGGCAGGCCGACCAGGCTGTTGGGATCCCGCCCGTCCATGCGTTCGAACAGGCTGATGCCGAGGCCCTCGCACTTGAAGGCACCGGCGCAGTCCAGGGCCGGCTCCCTGTCCAGATAGCGGTCCACCTGGGTTTCGTTCAGCGTACGGAAATGAACCGCGAAGGGCTCGACCAGCGAGTGCAGCTCACCGCTCGCCGCATCCAGCACGGCCAGGCCGGTATAAAAGGTCACGACCCGGCCGCTGGCGGCCAGCAACTGGGCCCGGGCGCGCTCCCGGGTGCCGGGCTTGCCGAGGATCCGGCCCTGATTGACGCATGCCTGATCCGAGCCGATGATAAGGCCCAGGGGGATGCCGGTCGCCACCGCCCGGGCTTTCTGCTCGGCCAGACGCCGTACCAGGGCCTGGGGCCCTTCGCCGGGGCGGGGAGACTCGTCGATGTCCGGACTTGTGCAGTCGAAGTCGAGGCCCAGCTTGTGCAGTAGCTGTTGGCGATAGCGAGAGGAGGAGGCGAGGATAATGGCGGCCATCAAGGTTACCTGGGTCGTAAAGTAAGAATAGAAAGGGATTGTAGGGTCTGGAACGCCGGTCGTCATGCCCGGTTTCACCGGTTCGCCGGCGGCGGCCCGGTTATTGTTCCCCGGAACACTTTTCCCTTTGACTCCAGTGACCTGTCGCTATAATATGCGCGCCTTATGGAAAAGGTAAAGTTGCCCATTAAGGTTGATCCCGCCCGCTGTGCGCTCAAGCGCCTCGATTATCGAGGTGCCTTCGCCGCAGCGCTGATGCCCAGACTGGCGGAGTCGACCCAAGGTATCCATGGTGATATTGACGTGTCTCTGCGCTTTGGTACAGATGCCCAGGGGTTGCGCGTGATGTCGGGCCAGGCCCGTGCACAGGTGACGCTCCAGTGCCAAAGATGCAATGAGCTGTTTGATACCACTATAGAGTCCGAGTTTACATACACGCCCCTGCGTGAAGACGCCGAGGCGCCGGAGTTGCCGGAAGCCTACGACACTTTTGAAGTGGATGAATTCGGGGAGATCAACCTGGTTCAGGTCATCGAGGATGAACTCATCCTCAACCTGCCGCTGGTGCCGGCTCATGAGAATGAGCACTGTGCCGAGGGCAAGTATGACCTGAGCTTCGGCGATATCCCCACCGCCGATGAGCGTCCGAATCCTTTTGCGATTCTGGAAGAATTGAAACGTAAGTAACTGATTTAGGAGTGAGGTCAAATGGCCGTACAACAGAACCGTAAAACCCGTTCCAGACGTGGCATGCGTCGTTCACACGATGCCCTGAGCACTGCTGCGCTGTCCGTGGATCAAACCACCGGTGAAATTCATCGTCGTCACCACGTGACTGCCGACGGTTTCTACCGTGGTAAAAAGGTAATCGCCAAGTAAGGGTTGCCTTTTGTCGCAGCTGACCGTTGCGTTAGATATGATGGGGGGCGATCATGGCCCCTCAGTCACAGTGCCTGCCGCCGCGCAGGCATTGTCGCTTTTGCCCGAGCTGAATCTGGCCCTGTTCGGTCCGGAGTCGGAACTCTCTCCCTGGCTGAGCCGCTTTCATCTGCAGTCCCATCCCCGGGTGCGGATCCACTTCTGTACCCAGCAGGTCGGGAACGAGCACAAACCGGCCTATGCGCTGCGCCATCTCGTCGACTCTTCCATGCGCAAGGCGCTCGACACCCTGGCCGAAGGCCGGGCGCAAGCCTGCGTCAGCGCTGGCAATACCGGTGCCCTGATGGCCATGGCGGTCAAGGTGCTCAACACGGTACCCGGGGTGGAGCGTCCGGCCCTGATCACCCGGTTGCCCCGGGCCGGTGGCGGTTACACCCTGCTGCTGGACGTGGGGGCCAATGTGAGCTGTGATGCCCATCAGCTGGTGCAGTTTGCCCTGATGGGCGAGCAGGCCTCACGCCATGTTTTGGCGGTGACGCGCCCGCGGATCGCCCTGCTCAACGTCGGCGCCGAGGCCAACAAGGGCAATGAAGCGGTGCGCCAGGCCTCACGAACATTACAGGCGCTCGGGCAGATGAACTATGTGGGTTACGTGGAAGGGGATGATCTCTTCAGCGACAAGGCGGACGTGATCGTCTGCGATGGATTTGTCGGCAACGTCGCCCTGAAAACCAGTGAAGGGGTGGCCAGGTTGTTGCTGGGCCTGGGGCGACGACGCGGCCTCGGGTGGAAAATGCTGACTTTTTGGTTGAAAAAACGGCTTTCCCATCTGAACCCCGACCAGTATAACGGCGCGAGTCTGGTAGGATTACGCGCCAGTGTGGTCAAGAGTCACGGAAGTGCCGGCTCACCCGCCTTCTTAAATGCGATCTTGCAGGCCGTCGCCGAAATTGAGCATGACCTGCCCGCGAGTATCGCGCATCGTTTTGACACTGCCCCTCAGGACAGTCACGCAAGATAACGCCTATGAACAGTAGAATATTGGGAACTGGCAGCTACCTGCCAGAGGCGGTACGCACCAATGCCGACCTGGAGCAAATGGTAGAAACCAGCAATGACTGGATCGTCGAGCGCACCGGTATCCGGGAGCGCCGCATCGCCGGGGCGGAAGATACCATTGCCAGCATGTCCTACGGCGCCGCCGTTCGGGCCCTGGATGCGGCCGGCATCGACGCCCGGCAGCTGGACATGATAGTGCTGGCCACCACCAGCGGTGACAACGCCTTTCCGGCCGCCGCCTGCGAAGTGCAGGCCATGCTGGAAGTACCGGGTATCCCGGCTTTTGATCTTGCCGCCGCCTGTGCCGGCTTCAGCTATGCCCTGAGCGTGGCCGATCAATTCATTCGCGGCGGCCAGGCTCGCCACATCCTGGTGATCGGCGCCGATGCGCTGTCACGCATGTGTGCGCCGGACGATCGCTCGACCATTATCCTGTTTGGCGACGGTGCCGGTGCCGTGGTACTGGGGGCCAGCGAAGAGCCCGGCATCCTGTCCACCCACCTGCACGCGGACGGCCGCTACGGTGAGCTGCTCAAGCTGCCCCAGCGCCAGCGCGGGGTGACCGGCAGCGAGATGGATGCCTACATGCACATGAAGGGCAACGAAGTGTTCAAGGTGGCGGTATCGCGGCTGAGCGACATCGTGACCCAGACCCTGGAAGCCAACGGTATCGACAAGTCCGAGCTGGACTGGCTGGTACCGCACCAGGCCAACTATCGCATCATCAACGCCACCGCCCGCAAGCTGAACATGCCGCTGGAGCGGGTGATCCTGACCCTCGACAAGCACGGCAACACCTCGGCCGCCAGCGTGCCCATCGCGCTGGATGAGGGGGTGCGCGACGGCCGCATCCAGCGAGGCCAGCTGATCCTGCTGGAAGCCTTCGGCGGTGGCTTCGCCTGGGGCTCGGCCCTGGTCCGTTTTTAAAGAAGGAAACACCATGACTTTTGCCATTACCTTTCCCGGACAGGGATCCCAAGCGGTAGGCATGCTCGCGGGCGTGCTGGCCGAACATGACATCGTCAAGCTCACCTTTGCCGAGGCGTCCGCCGCGCTGGGCTATGATCTGGCCGAACTGGTGCTGAACGGCCCGGCGGACGAGCTGAACAAAACCTGGCGTACCCAGCCGGCGTTGCTGACCGCTTCCGTCGCCCTGTGGCGGCTGTGGCAACAGCAGGGCGGGGCCACCCCGACGGTGATGGCCGGGCACAGCCTGGGCGAGTATTCCGCCCTGGTCTGCGCCGGCGTGCTCGACCTGGCGGACGGCGTCAGGCTGGTGGAGCTGCGCGGCCGGCTGATGCAGGAAGCGGTACCCGAAGGCACCGGCGCCATGTCCGCCATCATCGGTCTGGACAACGACACCATCGTCGCCAACTGCGCGAAGGCGGAACAGGACGAGGTGGTTTCGGCGGTCAATTTCAACTCGCCCGGCCAGGTGGTGATCGCCGGCCACAAGGCGGCGGTGGAACGGGCCAACGTCCTGATGAAGGAAAGCGGCGCCAAGCGCGCGCTGCCCTTGCCGGTGAGCGTGCCGTCCCACTGTGCCCTGATGCGCCCGGCCGCCGAAAAGCTGGCCGAGACCCTGGCCGGCATGACGCTGCAGGCGCCGCAGATCCCGGTGATCAACAACGTGGACGTCAGGGCCGAGACCGATCCGGCGGCGATCAAGGACGCCCTGGTGCGCCAGCTGTACAGCCCGGTGCGCTGGACCGAAACCGTCGAAACCATGGCCGGGCAGGGGGTGACCCGGTTGCTCGAAGTGGGCCCGGGCAAGGTACTGAGCGGCCTGGCCAAGCGCATCGACAAGCGGGTCGAGGGCCTGGCGGTGAACGACGCCGCCGGTCTGCAGCAGGCACTGGCTGCCGTTTTGGCCTGAGGTAAGACTACTATCGTCGGGGGAGGGGAGCCGCGGCCGTTGTGCTGTCACCGGCCTCTTCCGACAGCCGTGCGGGTATTGAAAAGAGATCAAGGAGTCACTATGAGTTTTTCCGGTAAAGTGGTACTGGTCACCGGCGCCAGCCGGGGTATCGGCCGGGCGACCGCCGAACTGTTCGCCGAACGTGGCGCCATCGTGATCGGCACCGCCACCAGCGAGAAGGGCGCCGAGGCGATCAGCACCTACCTGGGCGAAAAAGGCACCGGCCTGGTGCTGAACGTCACCGATGTGGAGTCCATGAACCAGCTGCTGGACACCATCAAGCAGCGTTACGGCGATATCGACGTGCTGGTCAACAACGCCGGCATTACCCGCGACAACCTGATGATGCGGATGAAGGACGAGGAGTGGCAGGATATCCTGGACACCAACCTGACCTCGGTGTTCCGCCTGTCCAAGGCGGTGCTGCGCGCCATGATGAAGAAGCGTTTCGGCCGTATCGTGACCATCGGTTCGGTGGTCGGCACCATGGGCAACGCGGGCCAGGCCAATTATGCCGCCGCCAAGGCCGGCCTGATCGGCTTCAGCAAATCACTGGGCCGGGAAGTGGCTTCCCGCGGCATTACCGTAAATGTGGTAGCCCCCGGATTTATTGAAACAGATATGACGCGCGCATTGAATGACGAGCAAAGGGCCGCTATCTTGTCTCAGGTTCCGGCACAACGTCTGGGCGACCCGAAAGAAATTGCCTCCGCGGTAGCGTTTTTGGCGTCGGAAGAAGCCGGTTACATCACCGGCGAGACGTTGCACGTTAACGGCGGCATGTACATGGTATGATGAAAATCCCGGCAGTTAGTGCCTATTTGACGGAAAATGCTGCATTTTTAGCATAAATTCTGGTTAGACCAGCCTCAAATAGGCTTGCAAACTACGGTTAATTTAATACACTACCGCAACGACACGCACTTGCGTATTTCTAAAGGAAAATACTGGTCATGAGCAACATCGAAGAACGCGTAAAGAAAATCATTGTTGAGCAACTGGGCGTTAAGGAAGAAGAAGTTAAACCCGAAGCCTCTTTCGTTGATGATCTGGGCGCTGATTCCCTGGACACAGTTGAGCTGGTAATGGCTCTGGAAGAAGAATTCGACACCGAGATTCCTGACGAAGAAGCGGAAAAAATCACCACCGTTAAAGCCGCGATTGATTACATCAACGCCAATCAGGAATAACAAACCTGTACCGGAGTGGCAATCGCCGCTTCGGTTCTTTCCCCGTTTTAACCCCCATTCGGAGGCGCTCCTGTGTCTAAACGCAGAGTCGTGGTGACTGGCCTCGGTATGCTCTCTCCTGTCGGAAACTCGGTCGATGCCAGCTGGCAGGCCCTGTTGGCAGGCCAAAGCGGCATCACCAACATTGAGCACTTTGATACTACCGATTACACCACCAAGTTTGCCGGCCTGGTAACGGGCTTCGAGCCCGAAGAGCACGGTATCGCCAAGAAAGAAGCCCGCAAGATGGACCTGTTCATCCAGTACGGGGTGGCGGCCGGTCTACAGGCAATGACCGATTCCGGTCTTGAGATTACCGATGCCAATGCAGATCGCGTTGGTGTCTCCATCGGCTCCGGGATTGGTGGCCTGGGTCTGATCGAACAAAACCACAGCAACCTGATGGCCAGCGGCCCCCGCAAGCTGAGTCCGTTCTTTGTGCCGTCCACCATCATCAACATGGTGTCCGGTCATCTGTCGATCATGAAAGGGTTGCGTGGCCCCAATATCGCGGCCACCACCGCCTGCACCACCGGTACCCACAGCATCGGCCTGGCGGCGCGGATGATCGCCTACGGCGATGCCGACGCCATGCTGGCCGGCGGCACCGAAAAAGCTTCCACCCCCATGGGCATGGGCGGCTTTGCGGCGGCCCGGGCCCTGTCCACCCGCAACGACGCCCCTCACAAGGCGAGCCGCCCCTGGGACAAGGAGCGGGATGGTTTTGTGCTGGGCGATGGCGCCGGGGTGATGATGCTCGAAGAGTACGAGCACGCCAAGGCCCGTGGTGCCAGGATCTATGCCGAGCTGGTCGGCTTCGGCATGAGTGGCGATGCCCATCACATGACGGCGCCGCCCGATGACGGCAGCGGTGCCGCCGCGGCCATGGCCAACGCCATCCGCGACGCCGGCATCGCCCCCGAACTTATCGGCTACGTCAATGCCCACGGCACCTCCACCCCCCTGGGAGATGTGGCCGAGCTGCGTGGCGTGAAGAAGGTGTTCGACGATCACGCCTACCAGCTGATGGTCAGCTCCACCAAGTCCATGACCGGCCACCTGCTGGGCGCGGCCGGGGCGGTGGAAGCCATCATCACCGTGCTGGCCCTGCGGGACCAGATGGCTCCGCCTACCATCAACCTGGATAACCCGGATGATGAATGCGATCTGGATCTGGTGGCCCATACCGCCAAGTCCGGCACCTTCGAGTACGCGCTGTCCAACTCCTTCGGCTTTGGCGGCACCAATGGCTCATTGATTTTCAAACGCATATAATGGCCTCTTGGCCCGAAACAGCCCGGCCTCAGTGCCGGGCTTTTTTATCCGGATAGCATGCAGAAAATCATCACCGACAACGACTCGGAGCAGGCGCTGAGCCGAGGCTGGCAGCTGGGCGACGGGCATTTCACGACAATTCATGCGCACGGCGGCAGGCTGCGGCTGTGGCGCTATCATCAGGCGCGCCTGGCCGAGGCCTGTGCGCGGCTGTACCTGTCGGCTCCCGACTGGCGGCGGCTCCATGCCGAGGCCCTGGGCCTGCTGGACGGCTCCGATCAGGTGCTGCGCATTTCCCTGCTGCGCGGCCCGGGCGCCCGTGGCTATGGCATCGCCGGTTGCGGTGAGTCCACGGTGGTGCTGAACAGCTCGCCCTTTCCCGTCCATTATTACCGCTGGCGGCAGCAGGGGGTGGCCATCGGCGTCTGTCACGGCCGACTCGGCCGCTGCCCGCTACTGGCCGGGCTGAAAACCACCAACCGGCTGGAGCAGGTGTTGCTGAAGGCCGAGCTGGAGCGACAGGGGTTGTCTGAAGCGGTGGTGCTGAATGACGCGGGCGAGCTGATGGAGGCGGTCACCGCCAACCTGTTCTGGCGCGAAGGCGAACGGGTGTGTACCCCGGATTTGTCTGAGGGCGGGGTTTGCGGTACCTTGCGCGCCTGGGTTCTGGACCACCTGGGGGAACGGGTCGCGGTGGTTCGTGCCGGACCGGAGCGGCTGCTGGCCGCCGACGAAGTGTGGCTGACCAACGCCCTGATGGGGGTGGTACCGGTGACGGCGGTGGGCGAGCAGCCCTTTCCCTCCTCTTTTTTATTGGCGAGAGAATTACAGCGAGCGTATGAACAGACTGATTAAATGGCTGGGGCGGCTGATGTTGCTGCTGACCCTGGTGCTGCTCGGGGCGACGGGCTACGGCGTGAGCCAGTGGCAGAAACTGGAAGCCATGACCATTGCCGCCCCGTCCGAGCCCCTGTTCGTGGTCGCCAGGGGAGAAACCACCTTCAACCTGATCAACCGGCTGGCAGCAGAGCCGGTGTCCGGGCTGCACCGGCGGCTGTGGCTGAAGTTTCATCCCGAGCTGGCCGCCGTGCGCCAGGGAGTCTACCGGCTCGAGCCGGGAACCCGGCTGCGCGATGCGCTGATGACCTTTGTCGACGGCGATGTGTACCAGTTGCGGGTTACCCTGGTGGAAGGACTGCGGCTGACCGACTGGCTCAAGCGGCTGGCCGAGTCGGAATACCTCGACAGCGAGCTGGGCGGGGTGAGCGAGGCGGAGCTGGCCGAGCGGCTGGGGGTTGAGCAGGGCAAGCTCGAGGGGTTGTTCCTGCCGGAAACCTACAGTTATACCCCGGGCGAAACCGATCTGCTGATCCTGCAGCGTGCCCACCAGGAAATGCAGCAGTTTCTCGACGAAGCCTGGGAAGACCGGGCGCCGGGCCTGCCCATCGCTTCTCCCTACGAGGCGCTGATCCTGGCTTCCATCATCGAAAAGGAAACCGGCATCGCCGAAGAGCGCCCGCTGATCGCCTCGGTGTTTGTCAATCGGCTGCGTCGGGGCATGCGGCTGCAGACCGATCCGACCGTGATTTACGGCATGGGTGAAGACTATGACGGCAATATCCGCAAGCGGGACCTGCAGACCCATACCGCCTACAACACTTACATGATCGACGGCCTGCCGCCGACGCCCATCGCCATGCCCAGCAAAGAGGCGATTCTGGCCGCGCTGCAGCCGGCACAGAGCGATTATTACTATTTCGTGGCCATGGGCGAGGGGCGGCATTATTTCTCCCGGACCCTGCGCGAGCACAACAGTGCCGTGCGCCGCTATATCTTGAAAAGGTAATCCATGAGCCAGTTTATTGTGATTGAGGGGCTGGAAGGCGCGGGCAAGAGCACGGTTCAGCGCCACGTGGTGGCCTGGCTCGAAGCCCGGGGGCTGACGGTGATGACCACCCGCGAGCCCGGCGGGACACCACTGGCCGAAAAGATGCGCGCCCTGGTCAAGGAGGTGCACGACGAGCCGCTGACCATGGAAGCCGAGTTGTTGCTGATGTATGCCGCCCGGGTTCAACTGGTGAAAACCCGCATCCAGCCCTCGCTGGCGGCCGGTACCTGGGTGGTGGGGGACCGGCATGACCTGTCGTCCCAGGCCTACCAGGGCGGCGGCCGTGGCCTCGACCGCCACCTTATCGACCAGATCAAGCTGGCGGTGCTGGGGAATTTTGCCCCGGATCTGACCCTCTACCTGGACATTGATCCCGCCCTGGGGCTGCAGCGCGCCCGGGCCCGGGGCGAGCTGGACCGGATAGAACTCGAGCAGCTGGATTTCTTCGAACGCACCCGGGCGCGCTATCTGGAACTGGTGCAGGCGGATCCGCGCATCGTGCAGCTGGACGGCAGCCAGAGCCCGGAGCGGGTGAGGGCCGACGTTATCCATTGCCTGGAGCAGCATCTGTGTATCCCTGGTTGAGTGCCCACCGGGCACAACTGCGCGCCCTGGTGCAGGGCGACCGGCTCGGGCACGCCCTGTTGCTCAAGGGCATCGACGGGCTCGGCAAGGGTTGGCTGGCGGACGAGCTGGTCAGCATGATGTTATGCCAACATACAAAGGATGCCCCATGTAGGCGGTGCCACTCCTGCCAGCTCGATGCCGCCGGCAACCATCCGGATCACCATGAAATAAGCGGCAATGAACGCAGCATCGGTATCGATGCCATCCGCCAGCTCGGCCAGGTGCTGGGCGAAAGTTCGTGCCTGGGACATGGAAAGGTCGCCATCATCAAGCAGGCGGACAAGATGACCGACGCCGCCGCCAACGCCCTGCTCAAGACCCTGGAGGAGCCGGCGGGAGAAACCACCCTGATCCTGACCAGCTCCCGTGCCGAGCGGCTGCCGCTGACCATCCGCAGCCGCTGCCAGCAATGGCTGCTGCCGGTTCCCGAGGGAGCCACGGTACTGTCCTGGCTGGCGGGGCAGGGGCTGGATGCCGGCGTCGCCGCGCTCAACATCAACCAGGGCTCCCCCTTGCGGACCCGAGACTATCTGGCGTCCGGCGCGGACGGCAAACGACTGCAGCTGTTGCGGCAGTTCGCCTCCCTGCATCAGACACCACAGGTGCTGCCGCCATTGCAGGCCGGCTTGCTGGAGCAACAGGTCCACCTGCAGTGGGTGCAGCTGCTGTTGCTGGATGCGACGCAACTGAGCCTGGGGCTGAGCGGGACCCCGCTGCGGCTGCACGACTGCGAGCCCCTGAGCCGGGCGCTGAGCCGGCTCGGCCCGGAACGGCTCAACCGGGCCCTGACGGGGCTGCTGCAGCTCGGGCAGCAGCTGCAGCCGTCGAGCGGCCGTCCGCTCAATGCAGGGCTGCAACTGGGCCGCTGGTTGCATGACTGGCTCGGATTGTGGTCGGCGCCGGCGACACCCCGAATCGATTGATACTGGATACTCAGGAGAACGTTTTGCTGGTTGATTCCCATTGTCACCTGGATAAACTCGAATACGGAAAGAAACATGCGGACATGGCCGAGGCCGTCCGCAAGGCGGCCGCCCGCGGGGTAAATCACATGCTGTGTATCGGCGTGGGACTGTCTTCCTTCCCGTCCATGCTGGAGGCGATAGCGCCATTCCCCCAGGTGTTCGCCTCCTGCGGCGTGCACCCGTTGCACCAGCAGGATGAGCAGAATGACCCGGCGCTGCTGCGCCGGCTGGCGGCACACCCGGCGGTGGTCGCCATCGGCGAGACCGGGCTCGACTATTTCTATGCCCCGGAAACCCGGGACATCCAGCGGCGGGCATTTGAACAACATGTGGCCACCGCGGTGGAGCTGGACAAGCCGCTGATCATCCATACCCGCAGCGCCCAGGAGGATACCCTGGAGATCCTGCATCGGGGCGGGGCCGAGCGGGTGGGCGGGGTGTTGCACTGCTTTACCGAATCCCTGGACATGGCACAAGCCGCCATCGAGCTCGGTTTCTACATCTCCATTTCCGGCATTGTCACCTTTCGCAGCGCCGACGCCCTGCGCGAGGTGGTGAAGGCCTTGCCGCTGGAGCGACTGTTGGTGGAGACCGACTCCCCCTGGCTGGCCCCTGTGCCCTTCCGGGGCGAAGAAAACGAACCCGCCTATACCCGTACCGTCGCGGAGTACATCGCCAGGCTCAAGGGGGTTTCCTTCGAGCAGTTGGCGGCACAGACCACCGCCAACTTCTTCGACCTGTTCAAGCTCGCCCGGCCGGTCAACGGCTGATAAAGGGGGCCAACCATGGCCTCCGTTTCCCTTCTCCCGCGCTGTCCTCTATAGTAACTCTGTTTCGTTTGTATCCTTTAACCTGGAGATACCCGCTTGCTCGCCTGGCATTTATGGCTGATTGCCGCCCTGTTACTGTTGCTGCTGGAACTCCTGGGGACCGGCTTTTTCGCGTTTGCCATGGGCCTTGCGGCGCTGGCGGCCATGACCGCGGCCCTGCTGGACGCCGGCGCAACCCTGCAATGGTTCGTGTTCGCCATCGCCGCCGTGGTACTGGCGCCGCTGCTCAAGCGCCTCTTCCGCCGTTATGCGCCTTCCCGGCGCTCCAGCGCCTTGGCCGGGGAAGGGCGCCGGCAGCAAGGAGAGCTGGTGCAGTTGCCTTCCGGGGAAATCCGGCTGCGGTTCGAAGGAGACCTGTTTCTGGTGCGCAGCGAGTCGGGCGCGGCCCTGAACCCCGGAGAACGGGTCACTGTACGTTGTTTCGATGGCATTACCGCCGTCATAGATTAACCCAACCGAGGACAAGCCAAATGGATGCCATGTTCATCATTGCTCTGATATTTACCCTGTTGATCCTGGCCCTGATCATCAAGGGCCTGATGATAGTGCAGCAGTCGGAGGCCGTGGTGATAGAGCGGCTCGGCAGCTACCAGAAAACCCTGAGTCCGGGCATCAACTGGATCATTCCCTTCGTCGACAAGCCGCGTTCGATCAAGGTGCGCCGTTACCAGGCCATCGGCGGTGAAAATATCCCCGTGGTGCAGGAGGAAACCCGTATCGACCGGCGGGAAACGGTGCTCGATTTCCCAGGGCAGTCGGTGATCACCGCCGACAACGTCAGCGTCACCGTCAACGGCGCCCTCTATTTCCAGGTGATCGATCCGGAGCGGGCGGTGTACCAGACCGAAAACCTGATCCAGGCCATTGAGATCCTGGCCAAGACGTCGCTACGCTCGGAAGTGGGCAAGATGGAGCTGGACAAGCTGTTTGAGTCCCGCCAGGAGATCAACGACAAGTTGCAGATCGTGATGGACGAGGCGGGCAACAAGTGGGGCGTCAAGGTCACCCGGGTGGAGATCCAGGACATCAATATTCCCGCCGAGGTCGAAGACGCCATGCGCAAGCAGATGGCGGCCGAGCGGGAGCGGCGGGCGCTGGTGCTGCGGGCCAGCGGCGAGCGGGAAGCCGCCATCGCCAAGGCAGAAGGGGAGAAGCGCTCCAATATCCTGGTGGCCGAGGGTGAGAAAGAGGCCGCCATCCTGATGGCCGAAGGCCAGCGCCAGGCCATCGACAAGGTGCTGGCGGCAGGAGGCGACCGGCTGGATCCGCAACTGGTGGTGGGCTACCTGCTGGGCCTGGAATACCTGAAGACACTGCCGGACATCGGCAAGGAGGGGGATCGTATCTTCCTGCCTTACGAGGCCAGCAGC
The DNA here is from genome assembly GCF_003012775.1 of Zobellella endophytica. GTDB lineage: Bacteria > Pseudomonadota > Gammaproteobacteria > Enterobacterales > Aeromonadaceae > Oceanimonas > Oceanimonas endophytica. The sequence goes on from NZ_PXYG01000001.1 coordinate 692,115, forward strand.
GTGCTGGGCGCCGTCGGCAGCCTGGAAGCGTTGCTGAAGGGCAACGGTAAAGGCTGAGCACAGGGGAGAGCGCCGGCCGCTCTCCTTTCATACAGGTTATTATTTTACATAACATAAAGTTACGCAGTTTTGTCGCTGGTACACAACAGCCAGTAGCAGAGGGAGGAGACCAGGGCACACAGGCTCATGGTCAGCAGCATGTAGAGCGCCGACTGATCCGGCAGGGCGGCCACCAGGGCCCCCACCAGGGCGGCGGTGCCGAAACGCAGGGTACCGGCGAGGGACGACGCCGTGCCCGCCAGGTTGGGCAGGGTGCTGAGCAGGCTGGCCATGGTATTGCTGCCGATGGTGGAAATGACCCCCACGTAAAGCATGATTGGCAGCACCACCGCCCACAACCCCCAGCCGAGCAGGGGTCCCACGGGCATCATCAGCCCGGCCAGCAATTGCAGGCCCAGGGCCAGGCGCAGCATGGTGGCCGACCCCAGTCGCCGGACCCATCGGCCGTTGAGGGTGGTAAACAGCATCAGCGAGAGTACATTCAGCCCGAACAGATAGCCGGCGTGCTGGGCCGAGACTCCGTACAGCCGGATATAGACGAAGGCGGCCCCGGTCAGGAAGGCAAACATGCCGGCGAAGGAAAAAGCCCCGCACAGCATGAATCCCAGCGCCCGGCGGCTGGTGAGCAGGCGCAGGTAGCTGCGCAGGATGGCGGACAAATGCAGGGGTTGCCGTCGCGCCGGGCTCAGGGTCTCCGGCAGACGCAGGCTGCACGCCAGTGCGACCAGAAAGGCGAACGCGGCCAGTACCCAGAAAATCGATCGCCAGCCAAACCAGTGGGCCAGGTGGCCGCCCAGCATGGGCGCCACCAGGGGGGCGACCGTCATTACCAGGGTGATGTAGGCCATGGTGCGGGCAAAGTCCTCCCGATCAAAGAGATCACGCACCAGCGCCTGCACCACCACTGCCGAGGCGGCCCCGGCAAAGCCCTGGCCGGCACGCAGCCAGGTGAGCATCTCGATACTGCCGGCCAGGGCACAGAGCAGGGCGGCGACGGCAAAGATCAGGATGCCGCCCAGCAGCACGGGGCGTCGGCCCCTGGCGTCGGACAAGGGACCAAACAGCAGCTGACCGATGGCAAAGCCGCCGGTATAGGCGGCCAGGGTGGCCTGCACCCGGTGGGAGTTGCTGGCCAGCGCTTCGGCGATGGCCGGCATGGCCGGAAGGTACATATCGATGGCGAGGGGAGTCAGAGCAGAGACGGCGCCGAGCAGGATGATCAACGGCAGGGTGGAGGATGAAGGCATGAAGCTGAGTGTTCCGGCAATGGCGTAAATCGGCTCCCGTTGATTTACGATAAACAAAAAAAGCCAGGTACAAAATCCGTGTACCTGGCCTAGGGGAATGGCTCATATGCTGAGCCGTGCGCTAGTGAGAAGGCACTAAAAAGTGCGCTTCTGCTTAACTATTGGCCATAAATGACGGCCTGTCTAGGCAGGGTTAAATTAGTGCTCGAAATCAGCAGTTTATCATACTGAATCCGGCCAGTTGAGCGATTGGGGGTCATATGAAAGCCAAACGCTCGCGGTGGCCGCTCGCCTTTTTGTCTGGCGGGGCTTGCAACCCCGGGTGACAGCCATTACTGTATGGATATACAGATAAGGAGTCGACAATGGCAGTAACACTACAATACCTGGTAGTAAGAAACGGAATCGAGAAAATGACGTTTACCAATAAAAAAGAGGCCGACGCCTACGATCGCCTGCTCGATCTGGCCGAACACCTCGACGAACTGCTGGCCACGGGGCCGGTCAGCCTGGATGAAGTGGATCGTGAGGCCCTGGCCCTGTTCCTGGCGCAAAACCAGCATCGGCTCGGCGGTCCCGGGAAGAAAGTGGCCAGCAAGGCGGAGAAGACCGCCGCCGGCATCAAGGCCGTGGCCTGAGGCTCTCCCTCAGTAATACAGGGTCCGGTACAGTCCGGGCTGCTCCAGCAGTTCGTGATGGGTGCCGGACTGACTTATCTTGCCGTCTTCAAATACCAGTACCCGATCTGCCTGGCGCACCGAACTCAGCCGGTGCGCCACTATCAGGGTGGTGCGCCCCTGCAGAAAGGCCGCCAGCGCCTGGTGCAGTTTCTGCTCGGTTTCCGTGTCCAGCGCCGAGGTGGCCTCATCCAGGATCACGATGGCCGGATTTTTCAGCACCATGCGGGCGATGGCCATCCGCTGCTGCTGGCCACCGGAGAGCCTGACCCCGCGCCGGCCTATTTCCGTATCCAGCCCCAGCTCCATGGCGGCCACCACCTCATCCAGCTGGGCGACCCTGAGCGCCTGCCAGAGGGCACTATCGTCGTGCTCATCCCCCAGGCTCAGATTGGCCCTGACGCTATCATTGAACAGCACCGGCTGCTGCAGCACGGTCGCCACGTGCTCGCGGATGGTGGCGAAGCCGATATCACCGGTACTGATCCCGCCGAAGCGAATATCCCCGGTATCGGCGGGGTAGAGCCCCAGCAGCAACTGGATAAAGGTGGACTTGCCGCCGCCGCTGGCCCCGACCAGCGCCACCTTTTCCCCGGCGCGGATATGCAGGCTGACATCGTCCAGCACCTTGCGCTCGCGGTTGTAGGAGAAACTCAGGCGCTCCACTTCGATCGACAGGGTGGTGGCCCCGGCGAAGGGATCGGTCGCGCCGTTCGGCTCCTCCGGCTCGCCGCCCAGGGCCAGCATGCCGTTGATGCGCCTGAGGGCGGCGCTGGCGGCGTAAAAGGAGTACTGCATGTTGAGCAGCTCCTGCACCGGTCCCATCATGAACCACAGGTAGCTGAACACGGCGAAGATCTGACCTACGGTCAGATCGGTGTAGAGCACCATGATCATGCCCGCCGCCCGGAACAGTTCGACCCCGGACAAGAACAGCAGAAAACTGGCCCGGCCGGCGGCTTCGCTCTTCCAGGCGTAATCGATAGCGCAGTCCCGGACCCCGCGAGCCCGGTCGATCACCCGCAGCAGGTAATGCCGTTCGCGGTTGGCGGCCCGGATCTCGTGGATACCGTCGAGGGTTTCCACCAGCGCCTGCTGGAACACCTCGAAGGCGCTGTTTTCCTGGCGCTTCAGATGTTTCACCCGGGCACCCAGGCGGCTGGAAAAAAACACCACCACCGGGTTGAGCAGCAGAATGAAGAGCCCGAGCTGCCAGTTGATCAGCAACAGCACCACAGCGGTCCCGATCACGCTCAGCAGGCTGATCAGCAGCCGGCTCAGGGTTTCGCCGAGAAACTTGTCCAGGGTTTCCACGTCGGTAACGTAATGGGAGCTGACGCTGCCGGCGCCGATGGATTCGAAGGCCCGCAGCGGGGTTTTCATCAGCTGGCGGGCCAGCCGGCGCCGGATCTGGAAGGTCAGATGCTTGGCCACCCGGGCGAAATGCCGTCCCTGGATGATATTGAACACCAGCGCCAGGGCGCGCAGCAGCAGGGTGATCGCCAGGATCGACAGGATATAGCCGACGCCGGTCTGCCAGGCCGCCGGCAGCAGCCGATCGAGCCAGGCCAGCAGGGTACCAGGGCTGTCGAGCAGGACCTCATCCACCAGCAATGGCATCAGCAGCGGCACCGGAACCGCCAGCAGGGTACCGATCAGTGCGAACAGGTGGGCGTAGAGCAGGAGACGGCGATGGCGTTGCATCATGCGGAGCAGATCGGGCCATTGCAAAACCGGCAGCGTCAGATTTTTTTTATCCATCAATCACCATCATCGGGTTTTCATTTGGGGAAAGGGCAGGTAAGTTAGGCGAAAATAATTAGTGCTTTCCCTTTATGACTGAAAAATCTGCATTTTATCAAAGCCTCACCGCCCAGGCACTGGCCCTGTGCGAGGGGGAGCCCGACCGTATCGCCAAACTGGCCAACCTTTCCGCCTTGCTCAATCTCGCCCTGGACGACATCAACTGGGTCGGCTTCTACCTGCGCGAACAGGGCACCCTGGTGCTGGGGCCCTTCCAGGGCAAGCCGGCCTGCGTGCGTATTCCCGTCGGCAAGGGCGTCTGCGGCACCGCCGTGGCCACCGGCCGGGTCCAGCGTGTGGCCAATGTACATGAATTTTCCGGCCATATCGCCTGCGACGGCGCCAGCAACTCGGAAATCGTGCTCCCTCTGGGGCAGGGCGATGATATCTGGGGAGTGCTGGACATCGACAGCCCGCGGTTCGGACGTTTCGACGAGGCGGATGAAGCCGGGCTCAGTCTGTTGGTGACGCAGCTGCAGGGACGGCTGTAAACTCTGGGGGTCGCTTTTGTTGGCGTGCCCCTTATAATGTGAAGGTTTCAACGGGCGTGCGCCCCTGGTCTTATATCCAAGGTATTTCATGGAAAACTCGGAAAAACTCAAAAACAGTAAAGAAGTTATCGCCTACCTGGCCGAATGCTTTCCCCGGTGCTTCGTTGCCACCGGTGAAGCCAAGCCACTCAAGATCGGCATTTTTCAGGATTTGGCGGAACGCCTGGCGGAGGATCCCAAGGTATCCAAGACCATGTTGCGCACGGCCTTGCGCCAGTACACCTCCAGTTGGCGGTACCTGCACGGCCTCAAGGCCGGCATGAGCCGGGTCGACCTGGACGGAGAGCCTTGCGGTGAGCTGACCCAGGAGCATATCGACCATGCCAGGGGAGCGTTGAAGGAAAGCAAGGAAAAGGTATTCGGTGCCCGCAAGGACAAACCGGCGGCCAAGAAGCCGCGTCCCAAGGCACGCAAGGTCGATCCTGCGAACTTGACCGTGGAGCAGAATGTCAAAGTATTGCTGGGCAAGTCCCCGGTTCCCGCTACCATTAAGGAAGTCACCCGGGATGATGTCCAGGTGGAACTCAAAACCGGCATGTCGGTACGAGTCAAGTTCGACCATCTTATTCTCTAAGGAGTAGGGTTTGACCAGTCACGTAATTCGTTTGTCTCTGGTGGCCGCCGGGCTTATGGCCGCCGGGATGGCGGTGGCCGTGCCCCCGGCCATCGATGCCTCCGCCATTCCGGTCCTGGCACCAGAAAGTCAGCATGCGGCCGCCAGCAAGCGGATTACCGCCCTGTTTACCCGCTCCCACTATCAGCAGTTCCAGCTGGACGACGCCTTCTCGGAGGAGATCTTCGCCCGTTTCGTGGAAAGCCTCGATTTCAGCAAGAACATCTTTACCCAGGCGGACATCGCCCGTTTCGAACGCTATCAGCACAGTTTCGACGATCTGTTGCGGGCGGGACGGCTGGAAACCGCCTTCGAGATGTACAACGAGAGCCTGAAGCGGCGCTACGAACGGCTGGTTTACGCCCTCTCGCTGCTCGACACACCCATGACCTTCGACGGCAGTGAAAAATACCAGTTCGATCGTACCGAGGCCGACTGGCCCCAGGACGAGCAGGAGCTCGATGAGCTGTGGCGGCAGCGGGTCAAGTACGACGCCCTCAGCCTGGCCCTGGCGGACAAGGAATGGGATGAAATCAAGGACACCCTGGCCAAGCGCTACAACAACGCCATCAAGCGGCTGTCCCAGAGTGAAAGCGAAGATGCCTTCCAGAGCTTCGCCAATGCCTTTGCCCGCGCCATCGAGCCCCATACCAGCTACCTCAGCCCGCGTAACGCCGAACGCTTCGAAACCGAGATGAACCTGTCGCTCGAAGGCATCGGCGCCGTGCTGCAGGCCGAGGACGATTACACCGTGATCCGCTCCCTGGTGCCGGGGGGCCCGGCGGCCAAATCCAGCGAACTGCAGCCCGAGGATCGCATCATCGGCGTCGGCCAGGAGGCGGAGCAGATCACCGACGTGATCGGCTGGCGGCTGGATGAGGTGGTCGACCTGATCAAGGGGCCCAAGGGCACCAAGGTCTGGCTGCAGATCCAGCGTGGCCAGGCAGTGACCGCCACCCCCAAGATCGTCGAACTGACCCGGGATACGGTGCGGCTGGAAGACAGGGCCGCCAGCGGCAAGGTCATCGAGGCCGGGGGGCAGAACATCGGAGTGGTCGAGATCCCGAGTTTTTACGTCAACCTGAGCGTCGACGTGGCGAAGGAGATCGACAAGCTGAAGGTGCAGGACATCGGCGGCCTGGTGATCGATCTGCGCGCCAACGGCGGCGGCGCCCTGACCGAGGCGTCGGCGCTGACCGGGCTCTTTATCGACAGCGGCCCCGTGGTGCAGATCCGTGACGGCCTGGGCCGGATCTCGGTCAACAGCGATGACGACAACCAACTGGCCTATGACGGCCCCATGGCGGTGCTGGTGGACAGGTACTCGGCGTCGGCCTCGGAGATCTTCGCCGCCGCCATGAAGGACTACGGCCGAGCCATCATCCTGGGGGAAAACACCTTCGGCAAGGGCACGGTACAGCAGCATCGCAGCCTGTCGCGCATCTACGATCTGTATGAAAACCCCATGGGCTTCGTGCAGTTCACCATCGCCAAGTTCTACCGCATCAACGGTGGTAGTACCCAGAACCGGGGCGTGCGGCCGGATATTCCGTTCCCGACCGCCATTGAGGCCGAGGAAACCGGGGAGAGCATGGAGAAAAACGCCTTGCCCTGGGATCAGATCTCCAGCGTCGACTTCGGCCGGGTCACGGATCTCCAGCCCTATGTCGGCAAGTTGCGCCAGCGCCACCAGGCCCGCATCGAAACGGATCCCGAGTTCACCTATATCTTTGAAGACATTAGGGAATACCAGCAGCTCAAGGACAAGACCTCGGTGTCGCTCAACCTGGAAGAACGCAAGGCCGAGCTGGACGAGCAGGACGCCAAGTCCCTGGCCCGGCTCAACGACCGGCTGGCCCGGGCAGGCAAGGAACCGGTCGACTCGCTCGACAGCACGCCCGGAGACTTTGAACCCGAGGACAGCTACCTGAAAGAAGCCGCACGCATCACCGCCGATCTGGCCAAGCTGCTCGGCTGACCTCCCGGCCCGGAGCCTGTGCTCCGGGCTTTCTTATTAAAGCCCTTCAGACGACTTTAACGAGATCTCCGCTTATGACCCAGACCAAACCCCAAGTACAGTATCGCGATGATTATCAACCGCCCCATTACTGGATAGATACCCTTGATCTGGATATTCAGTTGCACGACAGCCGGACCGAGGTGGTGGCCATCAGCCGCATCCGGCGTAACGGCGAGCACAGCGAGCCCCTGATCCTCAACGGCGAGCATCTGGCGCTGTTGCAGGTAGCCATCAATGGGGTGGAAACCCGGCAGTACCAGCAGGACGATGAAAGCCTGCTGCTGCCCCAGGTTCCCCAGGAGTTTGTGCTGACCATCAAGACCCGTATCAACCCGGCGGCCAACAGCGCCCTGGAAGGGCTGTACAAGTCGGGTTCTGCCTTCTGTACCCAGTGCGAAGCACAAGGGTTTCGGCGCATTACCTATTATCTCGACCGGCCCGACGTCCTGGCCCGCTTTAGTACCCGCATCACCGCCGACGCCGCGGCCTATCCTTATCTGCTGTCCAACGGCAACCGGGTTGGGCAGGGGGTGCTTGACGACGGCCGTCACTGGGTGCAGTGGCAGGATCCTTTCCCCAAGCCGGCCTATCTGTTCGCCCTGGTCGCCGGGGACTTCGACGTGCTGCGCGACAGCTTCACCACCTACAGCGGGCGGGAGGTGGCGCTGGAGATCTATGTCGACAAGGGCAACCTGCACCGGGCCGGGCATGCCATGGACAGCCTCAAGGCCTCCATGGCCTGGGACGAGCAGCGCTGCCACCTGGAATACGATCTCGACGTCTACATGATAGTGGCGGTGGATTTCTTCAACATGGGCGCCATGGAAAACAAGGGCCTTAACGTGTTCAACGCCAAGTTCGTGCTGGCCGACGAAAATACCGCCACCGACAACGATTACCTGGACATAGAGCGGGTGATCGGTCACGAATACTTCCATAACTGGACCGGCAACCGGGTGACCTGTCGCGACTGGTTCCAGCTGTCGCTGAAGGAAGGGCTGACCGTGTTCCGCGATCAGGAGTTTTCCTCGGATCTGGGATCCCGCACCGTCAACCGCATCCGCAACGTGCGCATCATCCGCGGCCCCCAGTTCGCCGAGGATGCCGGTCCCATGGCCCATCCGATCCGCCCGGATGAAGTGATCGAGATGAACAACTTCTATACCCTGACCGTGTACGAAAAGGGGGCGGAAGTGATCCGCATGCTGCACACCCTGCTCGGCGAGCAGGCCTTCCAGCGTGGGCTGGCTCTGTACCTGCAACGCCACGACGGCCAGGCCGCCACCTGCAACGACTTTGTGGCGGCCATGAGCGAGGCCAGCGGCCGGGATCTGGGCCGCTTCAACCGCTGGTACGGCCAGTCCGGCACGCCGGTGCTGACGGTCAGCGATGACTACGATGCCGACCAGGGCCGCTATACCCTGACGGTACGCCAGCACACGCCGCCCACCCGGGATCAGCAGGAAAAGCTGCCGCTGCATATTCCGCTCAGTCTGGCCTTGTACAGCGAGCAGGGGGAGCCCATCACCCTGATGCGGGAAGGCCAGTCCTGCGGCCCGGTGCTGGACGTGCTCGAGGCCGAACACCGCTTCGTGTTCGAGCAGGTACCGAGCTGCCCGACCCCGGCCTTGCTGCAGGGCTTCTCGGCGCCGGTCAAGCTGAGCTACCCCTACAGCGACGAGCAGCTGTCGCTGCTGGCCCGATGCAGCATCGACGAGTTCGTCCGCTGGGACGCGGTGCAGATGCTACTCAACAAGACGGTGCAGGCGCAGATGGCCGCCGGGGGCGAGACCGCCTTGCCCCGGTCGCTGGTGGACGTGTTCCGTACCATCCTGGAGGATCCGGCCCTGGATCGGGCGCTGAAGGCGGAAATGCTGACCCTGCCCGATCTGGGCAGCCTGCTCGAGCTGTTCGAGCAGGTGGACATCGAGGTGTTGGCCCGGGTGCACGACCGGCTCGGCCTGGGGCTGGCCGAGGCCCTGCAACCGCTGTGGCGGCAGGCCTACACCGACAACCTGACGCCCGAATACCGCATCGAGCACCAGGACATGGCCCGGCGGTCGCTGAAGAACGTGGCCCTGGGCTACCTGGCCCTGGCCGGTGATGAGGCCCGGGTATTCGAGCAGTACCGGCAAGCCGACAACATGACCGATACCCTGGCGGCGATGAAGGCGGCGGTGCGCGCCGGGCTCGGGAGCCGCGACGCCATGCTGACCGACTTCGAGGGCAAATGGCACCACGACGGCCTGGTGCTCGACAACTGGTTCCGGCTGCAGGCCACTGCGCCGGGCGAGCAGACACTGGCGCGGGTCAGGCAGTTGATGCAGCACCCGACCTTCAGCCTGAGCAATCCCAACCGGGTACGGGCGCTGATCGGGGCCTTCACCAGCGGCAACCCGGTGCAATTCCACCGGGCCGATGGGGCCGGCTACGACTTCCTGCTGGAGATATTGAGCCAGTTGAACCGGCTCAATCCCCAGGTGGCGTCGCGGCTGATCACCCCGCTTATCCAGTTTTCCCGGCTCGACGACGCCCGCCGGCGGATGATCACCCTGCGCCTGCAACAGCTGATGGCTATGCCGGATCTGGCGCGGGATCTGTTTGAAAAGATCAGCAAGGCCCTGGACTGATGCGGCGACTGCGTTTTCGGTTGAGTATTTCCAAGGCGCAGCTGCTACGTTATTACCAGGGGCGGGTCGCGGCCCTGTCGGTCGATACCGAGCAGGGGCTGCGCCTGCAATTGCCGCTGCATCATCTGCGCGGTTTCGTCGGCCACGATGGATTGAGCGGATATTTCGAAATCGAGCTGAATGAACTGAACCAGCTGCAAGGGCTGCGCCGGATTTTTTGATCATTCGCCGGCTGCATATAAAAAAGCCCGGTTTCCGGGCTTTTTCCGTTATTTATTCAGCCATTCAGGATGCTTAATAATTTGCCTGCCTAATTATTCAAATCGGCAATGAAACAATTCATTTACCTTTAGCATATTGTTTTGCATGAAGCTTTTATCGCCTTGTTTATATTCCACTCACAAGTGACCTGGTCGATATTTTGGGACCTTTTCTCACTGCTTTTCTCGCATTCCGTTAACCTCGCGCTTACACTGGGCGGGTCCCGTTGGGGCTACATTCTCCCCATGGTTATTGCCTGTATCCGAGGAACACTACGCCATGACATTTAAAGACGCAGCGGCATCCGTTTTGCTTGAAAACGTCAACCAACTTGTAGAAAACAAATTTCCCGATCATCTTGCCGACCTGGTCAATACCTTTGTCGCCAAACTTTACGGCAGCATGACCCACGATGATCTGAATCACCGTAATGACAGTGACCTTTATGGCGCGGCCATCAGCCTGTGGAACGCCTTCGAAACCCGCCCCGAGGAAACGCCCTATGTGCGGGTCTATAATCCCGAACTGGCGCGTCACGGCTGGCAGTCGCCGCACACCATCGTTGAACTGGTCATCAAGGACGCCCCCTTCCTGGTGGACTCCATCCGCATGGCCCTGAGCCGGCTGGGGATCACCTCGCACCTGATGCTGCACCAGCCGATGCACCTGATCCGCGACAAGCAGGGCAAGCTGCAAAACATCCTAGGCAGCAACGACAAGCAACAGCAAAACCGGGTTGAAACCGCCTTCCTCATCGAAATCGATCGCCAGCCTCAGGAAGCGGCGCGCGAGCGGCTGTGCGACGAGCTGCTGTCGGTGGTGGAAGAAGTGGCGCTGGCAGTGGGAGACTGGCAGCCGATGGTGGAAAAGCTCGACAGCATCATCAAGGCGCTGCCCAAGCAGACCACCGGCACCGATGCCGACATGTTGCAGGAAACCCTGTCGTTCCTGAGCTGGGTGGCCGATCACAATTTTACCCTGATGGGCTATCGCCGCTACAACGTGTCGGCCATCGAGGGCGACTACGAGCTGCTCCCCGAGCCCGAGTCCGGGCTGGGCCTGATGCGCAAGGCCCTGCACAACGAGGGCCTCAAGCTCAGCAGCCTGACCGCCACCGCCCGCGAGGCGGCGCTTGGCAAGGACATCCTGGTGCTGACCAAGACCAACCACAAATCCCGGGTACACAGGCCCGCCTATATCGACTACATCGGCGTCAAGCGGTTCGATAAAAACGGCAAGGTCATCGGCGAGGACCGCTTCATCGGCCTCTACGCCTCCAGCATCTACAACACCAGCGCCATGCAGATCCCGCTGATCGGTGCCAAGCTCAAGCGGATCATCGATGCCTCCGGGCTGGAGCGGGGCTCCCACGCCTACAAGGCGCTGCTCAATATCCTGGAAACCTATCCGCGGGACGAGCTGATCCAGGCCACCGAAAAGGAGTTGCTCGACATCGGCATGGGCGTGCTCGGCATGCAGGAGCGGGACATGACCCGGTTGTTCGTACGCCGGGATCTGTTCGGCCGCTTCTTTTCCTGCATGGTGTACGTCACCAAGGAGCGCTACAACACCGCCCTGCGGGAAAAGACCCAGCGCATTTTCCAGCGCTACTTCGGCTCCACCGAAGAGGTGGAATTCACCACCTATTTCTCCGAAGGCGTACTGGCCCGCACCCATTACCTGATCCGGGTGCAGAACAACTCGATGGATATTGACGTGAACGAAATCCAGGCAAACCTGATCGAAGCGGCCCGCAGCTGGGAAGACAAGCTGGAGAGCGCCCTGGCGTCGAGCTTCGGCGAAGCCGAAGGCAACCGGCTGAAAAACAAGTACCGCAACGCCTTCCCGCGCGCCTACGCCGAAGAAGTGATGCCCGGGTCGGCGGTGGCCGACATCGAGAAACTGGAAGCACTGAACGACGACAACCGCCTGGGCATGCTGTTTTACCGCGCCCAGGAGGAAGAGCGAGACTCCAACCGGGTCCGGCTGAAGCTGTACCACAGGGCCGAACCCATCCACCTGTCCGATGTCTTGCCCATGCTGGAAAACATGGGGCTGCGGGTGATCGGTGAAACCCCCTATGAAATCGACTGCGCCGGGGAAACCTTCTGGATCCTCGATTTCTCCATGTTCTATACCGGCAAGCCGCTCGATCTGGACGCCAGCCAGGAGCGCTTCCAGAAAGCCTTCGCCCAGGTGTGGGCCAGCGAGCTGGAAAGCGACGGTTTCAACCGCCTGGTGCTGGCCGCCGGCCTGTCCGGCCGGGAAGTCAGCGTACTGCGGGCTTACGCCAAGTACATGCGCCAGACCGGGGTCAGCTTCAGCCAGAGCTATATCGAGGAAACCCTTTCCCGCTATCCGGAGCTGGCCGGGCTGCTGTTCACCCTGTTCCAGCGCCGGCTCTCGCCCAGGCTCAAACAGGATCCCAAGCAGCTGCAGAAGCTGCACCAGCAGCTTATCGACGGGCTGGACAAGGTCGCCAACCTGGACGACGACCGTATCATCCGCCGCTACATGGAGATGATTGAGGCGACCCAGCGCACCAACTTCTACCAGCTGGCCAACGACGGTGGCGACAAGCCCTATATCTCGTTCAAGATGGCGCCGGAGTCCATCAGCGAGATGCCACTACCGTTGCCCAAGTTCGAGATCTTCGTGTATTCGCCGCGGGTCGAAGGGGTGCACCTGCGCTGGGGCAAGGTGGCACGGGGCGGCCTGCGCTGGTCCGACCGTCGCGAGGATTTTCGCACCGAGGTACTCGGCCTGGTGAAAGCCCAGCAGGTGAAGAATACCGTCATCGTACCGGTGGGTGCCAAGGGCGGCTTCGTGTGCAAGCAACTGCCGGTGGGCGACCGTGCCGCCTTCCTGAAGGAAGGGCAGGCCTGCTACCGCCTGTTTATCCGCGGTCTGCTGGACGTGACCGACAACATCATCCAGGGTGAGGTAATACCGCCGAAGAGCGTGGTGCGCCACGACGAGGACGACTACTACCTGGTGGTGGCGGCGGACAAGGGCACCGCCACCTTCTCCGACATCGCCAACGAGATCAGCGCCGAATACGGCCACTGGCTGGGCGATGCCTTCGCTTCCGGCGGCTCGGTGGGTTACGATCACAAGAAAATGGGCATTACCGCCCGTGGTGCCTGGGAATCGGTCAAGCGCCACTTCCGCGAAATCGGCATCGACTGCCAGCAGAGCGACTTCACCTGTGTTGGCGTCGGCGACATGGCCGGCGACGTGTTCGGCAACGGCATGCTGTTGTCACCCCACACCCGTCTGGTGGGCGCCTTCAACCATCTGCACATCTTTATCGATCCCGAGCCGGATGCGGCGAGCACCTTCAAGGAGCGGGAGCGGCTGTTCCACTTGCCCGGTTCAACCTGGGACGATTACGATGCCTCCCTGATCTCCGAAGGCGGCGGCCTTTTCCTGCGTTCGGCCAAGTCCATCAAGCTGAGCCCGCAGATGAAAAAACTGCTGGGTACCCAGAAGGCCAGCCTGACCCCGACCGAGGTGATCCGTCACCTGCTGATGGCCGAGGTGGATCTGCTGTGGAACGGCGGCATCGGTACCTATGTGAAATCCCGCCGGGAAACCGACGCCGACGTGGGCGATCGCGCCAACGACGCGGTGCGGGTGAACGGTGAAGACGTCCGTGCCCGGATAGTAGGCGAGGGCGGCAACCTGGGTTGCACCCAGCTCGGCCGAATCGAATATGCCGGCCACGGCGGTCGCATCAACACCGACTTTACCGACAACGTGGGCGGGGTGGACTGCTCGGACAACGAGGTCAACATCAAGATCCTGCTTAATGCCCTGGTCGACAAGGGAGAGCTGACCAAGAAACACCGGGACCAACTGTTGTACGACATGACCCAGGACGTGGCCGGCATCGTGCTGACCAACGCCTATCGTCAGTCCCAGACCATCTCCATTACCGAGCACCGTGGTGCCAGCCCGCTCAAGGAGCATCAGCGCTTCATGCAGTGGCTGGAGCGGGAAGGTAAGCTCGATCGCAACCTGGAATACCTGCCGAACGATGAAGAGCTGGCCGAACGCATGGCCGCCGGCCGGGGGCTGACCCGTCCGGAGCTGGCGATCCTGGTGGCCTACGGCAAGATGGTGCTCAAGGATTTGCTCAACGTGCCCGAGCTGACCGACAACGCCTTCATCGCCCGGCTGTTACCAACCAGCATGCCGGCCCAGTTGGTGGAGCGGTTCGGCGAGGCGCTGATGGAGCACCCGCTGCGCGGCGAGATCATCGCCACCCGCCTGGCCAACATCATGGTCGACGACATGGGCTTCAACTTCGCCAACCGCATGCAGGACGAAACCGGCGCCAGCATGGGCGACATCGCCATCAGCTTCATCATCGCCCGGGAAGTGTTCGGCATGGATACGCTGTTGCGGGATATCGAGGCGCTGGACAACCAGATTCCGGCCGAAGCCCAGCTCGACATGTTCTACCAGGTCCGGCGCATGGTGCGCCGCGCCACTCGCTGGTTCCTGCGCAGCCGCAACCGTAACCTGGGGGTAGAGGAGACCATCGCCCAGTTCCAGCCGGCTTACGCCACCCTGACCGAACACCTCTACCAGGTAATGGTGGACGCGGAAGTGAGCGAGCACCAGGCGGCGGTTACCCGCCTGGAAGAGCTGGGGGTTCCGTCGTCGGTGGCGCAACGGGTCGCCCACATGAGCAGCCTGTTCTCCGCCCTGGATCTGGCCCAGGTGGCCACCGAGCAGGAGCGGGACATCCGGGTGGTGGCCGAGCTGTATTTCCACCTCGGCGCCGAGCTGGAACTGCACTGGTTCCTCGATCAAATCAACCAGCAGGCGGTGGGCAACCACTGGCAGGCGCTGGCCCGGGCCGCCTTCCGGGAAGATCTCGACTACCAGCAGCGCAGCCTCACCTCGGTGGTGCTGAAAAACTGTAAAGCACAGGATGAATGCGCTAGTATGCTCGACCAGTGGCTTAATGAGCATGAGCAGCTGCTGAATCGCTGGCACCACCTGCTGGCCGATTTCAAAACGTCCGGCAGCCACGAGTTTGCAAAATTCTCGGTCGCCCTGCGCGAGCTGAACCTGCTCCATCTCAATTGTCTGAACGCCGTTTGACGGTGAACAACGCAAAAGCCCCGGCCATGACCGGGGCTTTTTTATGAGGAACGATACGTGTATTCACTGGCTAAATCCCTGCTTTTCCAATGCGATCCCGAGCACGCCCACGAACTGACCATTCGTGGCCTGGCCAAGACCCAGCATACGCCGCTGGCCACCCTGTACCGCCGCCCGCTGATCCACAACCCGGTGCAGCTGATGGGGCTGACCTTCAGCAACCCGGTCGGCCTGGCGGCGGGCCTGGACAAGGACGGGGACTGTATCGATGCCTTTGCCGCCATGGGGTTTGGCTTTATCGAAATCGGCACCGTGACGCCCAGGCCCCAGGCCGGCAATGACAAGCCCAGGCTGTTCCGGGTAAAACCGGCGGAAGGGATCATCAACCGCATGGGCTTTAATAACAAAGGCATCGACAACCTGATCGAAAACGTCAAGCAGTCGCGCTACCAGGGTATTCTCGGGATCAACATCGGCAAGAACAAAGACACGCCGATAGAGCATGGCAAGGACGATTATTTAATCTGCATGGAAAAATCCTATGCCCATGCCAGTTATATCACCGTCAACATCTCCTCACCCAATACCCCGGATCTGCGTTCGCTGCAATATGGCGATGCACTCGATGATCTGTTGTCCGCGTTAAAACAGAAACAGCAGCAACTGGCGGAGCAGCAGGGCAAATATGTTCCCCTGGTGGTGAAAATAGCACCGGATCTTTCCCCCTCCGAAATAGAGCAAATTGCCGACAGCCTGATCCGGTTTAATATCGACGGGGTGATCGCCACCAACACCACCCTAGATCGGGAATTGATCTTCGATCTGCCCCATGCCCACGAAGCCGGCGGCCTGAGCGGCAGGCCGGTGCAGGGAAAAAGCACCCTGGTTATCCGTGAACTGGCGGCCCGGCTCGATAACAAGGTGCCCATTATCGGGGTCGGCGGCATCGACTCGCTAACCGCGGCCCGGGAAAAAATGGCCGCCGGCGCCAGCCTGGTGCAGATTTATTCCGGTTTTATCTATCACGGTCCGGCCCTGATCCAGCGACTGGCAAAGCACATTTAATGGCTCAGGGTCAATAATAATTTGCCCCCAACGTCAAAATAAAATATAAGTTAAGGTGTTGGGGGACAAACTCTTTTCATTCACAAGGCGTGATCTGGATGCTGCTACAACCAAACGATAGTTGGCGCTGGTTTCTCGGAGAAGAACGGCGCCTGATGCTGGATTTGGGTGAAGAAATGATCTTCGCCACTCCTTACCCACAAAAACAGCTGGTATGCACCGACGGCCTGGCCCAGGCATTTTCGGTTGAGGATACCGGCCTGTATTACACTTTTCTCGACAAGCTCGGGATGATGACCGCCCCGGCGCAACGGGTACAGGCAGCACTGAACGGCATTGCCGTGGCGCGTTTTTATAAGCCGCTGATGCCGCAAAGCTGGTTCTTCGAACCACAGGCCGACTATCACCAGCCACAGTTGGGCGAGTTGATCGGGCTGGATACGCCGGCCGGCCGCCTGACCATGATGGTGGTGGAGGCCTCGGCTTCCGCGTCGGTGTGTATTTCATTGTCGGCCGGGGTCGAGCTCGGCGAGACCAAGGTGCTGCCCGCCTTCGGGGCCATCAAGGTGATGAACGACAGGCTGATCAGCCTGGAGGCCGAGGCACGGGAAATGGAAATAAGAAGGGTAGGCTAGGGCCTGCTCACGCGGGATCAATCTACTTTCTGATGTAGATGGGGAATGATGCGACCGAAGAGGAGGGTGGCGTTAAATTGGTTGCGGGAGCCGGATTTGAACCGACGACCTTCGGGTTATGAGCCCGACGAGCTACCAGGCTGCTCCATCCCGCGTCCGGTATTTAACGTCTTCATCTGATTGAGTGCCGAATTAACATCAAGTTGGTTGCGGGAGCCGGATTTGAACCGACGACCTTCGGGTTATGAGCCCGACGAGCTACCAGGCTGCTCCATCCCGCGTCCGATACTTAATGTCTTACATCTGCTGGTGTGCCATCAGGATATCAGGTTGGTTGCGGGAGCCGGATTTGAACCGACGACCTTCGGGTTATGAGCCCGACGAGCTACCAGGCTGCTCCATCCCGCGTCCGATACCTAACACACTAACAAATTGTATCACTGCACTTTTTTACTGCTTTCCGAGTTGGTTGCGGGAGCCGGATTTGAACCGACGACCTTCGGGTTATGAGCCCGACGAGCTACCAGGCTGCTCCATCCCGCGTCCTCAGGCTGCGTATACTAGTGATCTGCATCACTGAACGCAAGGGCTTTACCAAAACTTTATTTCATCTGCGTAATAATGCTGCTATGTGGTTATCTTCCGCGCAACGCCCCTGGCAATTTCTACAGCCCCTGCGCGCTTTGGGGTATAATGCCGCCTTCTTTGATCAAACAAGCCTGATTATGCTGCCGTTTTTTGCTACCTGCCCCAAGGGCCTCGAATCCTTACTCACCGACGAACTGCACAACCTGGGAGCCACCGAGCTGCAGGAGACCGTGGCCGGCGTGGCCTTCAAGGGCGAACTGGCCACCGCCTATCGTGCCTGTATGTGGTCCCGGCTGGCCTCACGCATCATGCTGCAACTGGCGGACTTCACCATGCGCGACGACATGGACCTCTACCTGGGCGCGGCCAATATCGAGTGGGAGCGGCATATCCAGGAGGGACAGACCTTCGCGGTAGACTTTTCCGGCGGCAATAATGCCATCACCAACACCCAGTACGGTGCGCTCAAGATCAAGGATGCCATCGTCGACCGGCTGAGCAAGCGTCGGGGCGAACGGCCGAGCGTCGATAAGCGCGCGCCCGACATCCGCATCCTGGCCCACCTCAAGCGCAACCAGCTCAGCATCACCCTGGACCTGTCCGGACCGGCCCTGCATCAGCGCGGCTACCGCCAGCAGGCGGGGGAGGCGCCGCTGAAGGAAAACCTGGCTGCCGCCATCCTGCTGCGCAGTGGTTGGGATAAAGGCTCGCCCCTGGTCGATCCCATGTGCGGCTCCGGCACGCTATTGATAGAAGCGGCGCTGATGGCCGCCGATCAGGCGCCGGGGCTGCTGCGCCCGCGTTTCGGCTTTATGGCCTGGTCCGGCCATGACGCGGGTCTGTGGCAAAGCGTGAAGGCCGAAGCCACGGTGCGTGCCACCCGCGGCCTCAAGCAGGCCGAACCGGTGCTGTTCGGTTTCGATCAGGACCAGCGGGTACTGGCCTTCGCTCGGGACAATGCCGAGGCGGCCGGGGTGGCGCACCTGGTGCAATTCCGGGAAGGGACGGTCGGCAGCCTGGAAAACCCCGGCGGGCAGGCCGGCTGGCTGATCTCCAACCCACCCTATGGCGAGCGCCTGAGCGACTTTCCCTCTCTGCTCGGTTTGCACCAGTTGCTGGGCGAAAAGCTGCGGGCCGAGTTCAAAGGCTGGCAGGTCAGCCTGATCTCCAGCTCCCCCGAGCTGCTCAGTTGCCTGCGGCTGCGCCACGAGAAAAGCTATCGCCTGTTCAACGGCGCCCTGGCCTGCGAATTGCGCAACTACCGCATTGCCGAGGATGCCAGGGCCGCCCGACCGGTGGCGGAAGACTTCGCCAACCGTCTGGCCAAGAACGTCAAGGCGCTGGAAAAGTGGGCCAGGAGTGAGCAGATCGACTGTTACCGCCTCTACGACGCCGACCTGCCCGAGTACAACGCCGCTATCGACCGGTACCGGGATCACCTGGTGATCCAGGAATATGCCGCGCCCAAGACCATTCCCGAACACAAGGCCCGGGCCCGCTTTTTCGATCTGGTGCAGACCGCCATGGCGGTGACCGGCGTGCCCGGCGACAAAGTCGTGCTCAAGGTCCGGGCCCGGCAAAAGGGCAAGGAGCAATACGAAAAGCTGGATCGGCGCGAGCAGTGGATGGAAGTGCAGGAGCACGATGCCTGCCTGCTGGTCAACCTGTACGATTACCTGGACACCGGTCTCTTTCTGGATCACCGGCCCATCCGCAAGCGCCTGGGTGAGCTGGCCCGGGGCAAGGACGTGCTCAATCTGTTCGCCTATACCGGCACCGCCACCGTGCACGCCGGCCTGGGCGGCGCCAGGTCCACTACCACGGTGGACATGTCCAGGACCTACCTGGCCTGGGCCGAGCGCAACATGCAACTCAATGGCCTGCGCGGGCGGGAGCACCAGTTCATCCAGGCCGACTGCCTGAGCTGGTTGACGAAATCCGGCGGCGATTATGACCTCATCTTCGTCGATCCGCCGACCTTCTCCAACTCCAAACGGATGGAGGACAGCTTCGACGTGCAGCGCGATCATATCGAGCTGCTGCACCTGCTGAGCAAGCGGTTGCGCCCCGGCGGCCTGCTGATCTTCTCCAACAACAAGCGCAATTTCAAAATGGACATGGACGCCCTGGTCGAACTGGGGCTGAACGCCACCAATATCAGCAAGGACACGCTGCCCAGGGACTTTGCCCGCAACCCGCAGATCCACAACTGCTGGGAAGTCCGTTGGAGCCGGCCCCATGAGTAACAAGATGACGCTGTTTTCCACCGACGGCTGCCACCTGTGCGAGCAGGCCTGGTCCCTGCTGGAGCAGACCGGCCTGGCAGACGGTACCGAGCAGAAAGACATCATAGACGACGAGCAGTGGCTGGCCGCCTATTCAGTCCGTATTCCGGTATTGCGCCGGCAAGACGGCGCCGAGCTGGACTGGCCCTTTACCGCTGCCGACCTTATTGAATTTAGCCGAGTAGAATCATGAGTTTGTTAACCCTGCAAAACGCCCAGCTGGCGTTTGGTGATGCCCCGCTGCTGGACGGGGTGGAATTGAATATTCAGGCCGGAGAGCGGCTCTGTATCGTCGGCCGCAACGGCGCCGGCAAGTCGACCCTGATGAAGGTGATCGCCGGCGATATGCAGCTGGACGACGGCCGTCGCCAGCTGCAACAGGGCATCAATATCGCCCGCCTGGAGCAGGATCCCCCCAAGGTCGACGACGATCAAACCGTGTTCGACTATGTTGCCGGTGGTCTGGCGGAGCTGGGCACCTTGCTGGCCCGTTACCATCACCAGCTGGAGCGGGTCGGCCACGACAGCTCCGACAAGGCGATGAACGAGCTGATGCGGCTGCAGGAGCAGGTGGAGCACGCCAACGGCTGGCAGTTCGATACCCGCATCAACCAGAGTCTGACCCTGCTGGGCCTGGACGGCGATACCCGGCTCAACGATCTGTCCGGCGGCTGGTTGCGCAAGGTGGCCCTGGCCCGGGCGCTGGCCAATGATCCTGACATCCTGCTGCTGGACGAGCCGACCAACCACCTGGACATTGAGGCCATCGCCTGGCTGGAGAGCTTCCTGGTCGATTTTCGCGGCGCCATCGTTTTTATCAGCCATGACCGGGCCTTTATCCGCAAGATGGCCACCCGTATCCTGGATCTGGATCGGGGCAAGCTTTCCAGCTGGCCGGGCAACTACGACGACTACCTGGTCAACAAGGAAGAGGCGCTCAGGGTGGAAGCGGAACAGAACGCCCTGTTCGACAAACGCCTGGCCCAGGAAGAAGCCTGGATCCGCCAGGGCATCAAGGCCCGCCGCACCCGTAACGAAGGCCGGGTGCGGGCGCTGAAGGCGCTGCGCAATGAGCGAAGCCAGCGCCGGGAAAGCCTGGGCAAGGTCAGCGTGACCCTGGATGACGTGCGCCGCTCCGGCAAAATCGTGTTCGAGGCCGAGCACCTGGACTTCGCCTACGAAGGCAAGCCGCTGCTCAAGGATTTTTCCGCCCTGGTGCAGCGTGGCGACAAAATCGCCCTGGTCGGCCCCAACGGCTGCGGCAAGAGTACCCTGATCAAGCTGCTGCTCGGCCGGCTCGAGGCCCGGCACGGTAGCCTCAAGTGCGGCACCAAGCTGGACGTGGCCTATTTCGATCAGTACCGGGAGCAGCTGGATCCGGAGCGCACCGTGATGGACAACCTGGCCGACGGCAAGCAGGAAGTGGAGGTGGGGGGCCGCAGCCGCCATGTGCTGGGCTACCTTCAGGATTTCCTGTTCGAACCCAAGCGCGCCCGAACCCCGGTGAAGGCGCTGTCCGGCGGAGAGAAAAACCGGCTGTTGCTGGCCCGGTTGTTCCTCAAGCCCAGCAACCTGCTGGTACTGGACGAACCGACCAACGATCTGGACGTGGAAACCCTGGAGCTGCTGGAAGAGCTGCTCGCCGACTACCAGGGCACCCTGCTGCTGGTCAGCCACGACCGGGACTTTATCGACAACACTGCCACCCATTGCTGGCTGTTCGAAGGCGAGGGCAGGGTCAGCGAATACGTCGGTGGCTATCAGGACATGCTGCTTCAGCACTCTCGCCAGGCCGAGGCCAAACCAGCGGCCGCGAAGGAAAAGGCCGACAAACCGGCCCCCAAGGCGGAAAACAAGCCCAAGGCCGGTAAAAGGCTGTCCTACAAGCTGCAGCAGGAGCTGGAGGGACTGCCGCTGAAACTGGAGCAGCTCGAACAGCAGATAGCGGCGCTGCAGGAAGAAATCAACGGCCCGGACTTTTTCAGCCGGTCGGAGGCGGAAACCCAGCCCAGGCTGCAACGGCTGGCCGAGCTGGAAAACGGGCTGGAGGCGGCCTTTGCCCGTTGGGAAGAGCTGGAGGAAATGGCCGCCGGCTGAGTGAGCCATCTCACATTTCCTGTTTTTGCCTGTTCATCAAAACTTCATAAATATCAGGTGCTAATCCGGTATTCTGGACTATGCTCATAAATTGCGCTTGATCTCGCCCCCGCACTCAACTATTCATAGGGGGCGGTGGTTGATAACCGCCGTGCACTTTTTGTTGATTAAATGAGGGTTATACCTATGAAGAGACAAAAACGTGACCGTTTGGAAAGAGCGCGTACCCGCGGTTACCAAGCTGGAGTCAGTGGTCGTTCTAAAGAGCAGTGCCCTTACAATGATTTTGATGCCAAAGGACATTGGTTAGGGGGCTGGCGAGACGCAATGGAAGACAAAGGCTCTGGCCTCTTCATGAAGTAAACAGTTTTCACCTTCAACAAAAAAGGCCCCGGATCCCGGGGCCTTAACGTATCTGCAGCTGGTTCAGAAGCTGGAGGTATCGGTAAAGAGGCCGACCTTCAGATCCTTGGCTTCGTAGATCACGCGGCCATCGACTTCCACGATACCGTCGGCGATACCCATGATCAGCTTGCGCCAGATCACCCGCTTCAGGGTGATTTTATAGGTGACTTTCCTGGCGGTGGGCAGGATCTGGCCGGTGAATTTCACTTCACCCACTCCCAGCGCACGCCCCTTGCCCGGACCACCTTTCCAGCCCAGGAAGAAGCCGACCAGCTGCCACATGGCGTCCAAACCCAGGCAGCCGGGCATGACAGGATCGCCGGGGAAGTGGCAGTCGAAGAACCACAGATCGGGAGTGATATCCAGCTCGGCCAGGATCTCGCCCTTGCCGTGCTCGCCGCCTTCATCGCTGATATGGACGATACGGTCCATCATCAGCATGTTGGGGGCGGGCAGCTGGCTGTTGCCCGGGCCAAACAGTTCACCGCGGCTACAGGCCAGCAGTTCGTCTCTTGTAAAGGCGTGTTTGCCCAGTTCTTTTTGTGAAGGCATCTAACTCTTCCAGTTTTGGTCGGGCCAGCGGGGCCCTGTTTGCAAATTGGCGTCACTTTAGCGAACAGTTGTTAGCCAGACAAGTCCGATCTCTAGCGCCGACGGAATAAACGCCGTAAAAAGCTGCTTTCCACCGTGTGGCCATTGAGATCGTCCAGCCGGTCGCGGATGCGCCCGAACAGGGTGTCGGGCTGCTCGACATCACCAGCGACGCAACCGGTGAGTAGCTCGATGGCTTGCTCCACGTGGGCCACCGGATAGATATGGAAGCGGCCGGCGGCGATGGCGGCGCACACCTCGTCGGACAGGTTGAGCTGCAGGCGGTTGCTGGCCGGGATCAGCACCCCTTGCTCGCCGGTGAGCCCCTGGATCTGGCACAGCCGGAAAAAGCCCTCTATCTTCTCGTTGACCCCGCCCACCGGCTGGACATTGCCGAACTGATCCACCGCGCCGGTCACCGCAAAGTGCTGGTAGATGGGCTCCTGGGCCAAGGCCGAGAGCAGGGCGCACAGCCCGGTCAGCGAGGCACTGTCACCGTCGATCTCATGATAGGACTGCTCGAACACCAGGTTGGCGGAGAGCGGCGAGGGGTGCTCGGCGCCAAACAGGTTGGCCAGGTAACCGTGGATGATCATCATCGCCTTGGCGTGGATGTGACCGGCCAGTTCCGCCTTGCGCTCAATGTCGGCGATATCGCCATCGCCCAGGTGGACGGTGGCGGTGAGCCGCACCGGCTCGCCGAAATCGTAGGGATGGCCGGTGATCTGGATCACCGACAGCCCGTTGATCTGGCCCACCTCCCGGCCCTGGGTCTGCATCAGGTACTGGCCGTCGCGCACCCCCAGATCGGAATGCTCGACCAGGAAGTTGAGCCGGTAGTCCTGCTCCTGCTGCGCCAGCACCAGATACTGCTCGGTGATAAGCTCGCTCTGCTCCCGCTTGGCGATCACCTCGGCCAGTTGCATCATGGCAATCAGTTGGGCTTCCACCAACGATAACCGGTGCTGGTGTTCGGTGAGCCGGCTGCCGTAGCGGCACAGCCGACGCACCGCGCCGGCGTCCATGTCCATCAGCCGGTGCTTCTGCCGCAAATGGGCCAGGTAGCCCAGGTAACCGGACAGATCCTTCTGGGCATCCCATTCGGGAATGATGTCGGCACGTAGGAAGGCGAGGGTGTCCAGCTCCCGGTCCAGCAGGTACAGCTCGGCCACCGACATCCGATCACCCACCAGGATCAGGTGAATATCGAGGGGCGGCGGCTCGGGCTGAAAGTAAAAGGCGGCCATTTCCGCCGGCCGGCTCCATTCCACCTGGCGGGTGGCCAGCGCGTTCTTGAGCCGGAACCAGACCGAAGGCTGCTCCAGCAGTTCCTCGATCGGCAGGATCAGGTAACCGCCATTGGCCTGGTGGATGAGACCCGGCTCCAGCAGGTGGTGGTGGCTGAATACCGAGCCCTGCTCGGTCTGGAAGTGGATGGCGCCAAACAGCTGTTCGGGACTGAACTGGCGGGCATAGACGATGGGAATGGTCTCGTCGTAGCGGTGCACCATCAGATTGATCAGGATGGGATGGCTGAAGCCCTGGCCGGCGGCCACGTGCTGGGACAGCAACGACAGGTAGTCGGCAATCTTTTCATCCTGGCCCTGTTTTTTCAGGATCCGTTCGACGACGTGCTCCGCTTCCAGGTGGCGGGAAGACAGCTCCAGCAACTGGCCGACCAGCTCACAGAACTCGATGCCGGAGCCGGCCTTGAGCTTGAGCCAGATCGGCTTTTGCGGATGATGCAGGTTTTCGGCGTAGCAGAGATCGAACAAATCCGCATGGTTGGCATGCTGCTTGACCAGATCCTGCACCAGCTCTTCATAATCCACCCCCGGAAAGCCGTTGAGCAGCAGCACCGGATTGACCGAATTCAAGCCGGAGAGGGTCGCGAAGGCGGAATCCACCCGGGCTTGCAGCGCACTGAACGCCAATGGCGGACAGTCGTTCAGGGTGGTCAGGGCGGGGAGTTCGAAAACGGGATTCAGCTCGGCAGGGCTCAGTGATTGCACTCGAAAACTCATCAACTTAAGTAAATTGTTGCCAGTATACTTGAGCCGGCGGGCAGGTCGAGTCTCGGCGCAAAAAACTGTGTCTTAATTCGGGGCGCTGTCATCCTGCGGTCAAGCGGCGGTCATGCTCTTGTCATGCCCCCGGCTTATTCTGCCGCCGGAGCGAGGAGGAAAGCCGATGGGATGGACATTGCTAACGCGCTGGGATCACCAGCTGTTCCGTAAGAGCCAGGCCAGCCGCTACTGGCAGCAACGGGCCTGGCTGGCCCGCTGGATTTCCCGCACCGGGGATGGTCCCCCTTATGTACTGCTGGGGCTGGCGTTCTGGTTGAGCCAGCAGGAGCAACTGCAAGCCTATGTGGCTGACCTGCTGTTTGCTTTTGCCCTGGAGCTGCCCCTTTACCTGAGCCTGAAGCATACCTGCCGCCGTTGCCGGCCGATGATGGCCCTGCCCGACACCCGCGCCTATATCGAGCCTTCCGACAAATTCAGCATGCCCTCCGGCCATACCGCCGCGGCTTTTCTGGTGCTGACCCTGGCCCTGGTGCACTTTGGCCAGTGGGCGCTGCCGGCCCTGCCCTGGGCACTGGTGGTAGGCTGGTCCCGGGTCTGGCTGGGGGTGCATTTTCCCTCCGATATCCTGGCCGGCGTGCTGCTGGGCGCGGGGGTTGCGGGCCTGGTGGCCCTTTACTGAACAGGGAGACAGCATGCGCATTCTCTATGGGGTGCAGGGCACCGGCAACGGTCACATCACCCGGGCCCGGGTGATGGCGGCGGAGTTCGCCCGCCGCCGCCTCGAGGTCGACTTTATCTTCTCGGGCCGCGCGCCCTCCGCCTATTTCGACATGGCCGCCTTCGGGGACTTTACGACCCGCCCCGGGCTGACCTTCGTCACCGAACGGGGCCGGATTAGCGTCGGCAAAACCCTGCGCAACAGCCGCCCGCTGCAATTGCTGCGGGATATCCGCCAGCTGCAGATAACGAACTATGACCTGCTGATCAACGACTTCGAGCCGGTCTCGGCCTGGGCGGCCAGGCGGGCAGGGGTGCCCAGTGTCGGCATCAGCCACCAGGCCGCCTTTTTAAGCCCCATCCCCAAGGCGGGAGAAACTCCGGTCGCCCGCCGTATCATCCGCCACTTTGCCCCCACTCGGCAGCCGCTGGGCGTGCACTGGTACCACTTCGGCCGGCAGCTGCTGCCGCCGCTGATCGAAACCCACCCGGCGGCACCGACCGATGCCGGTCGGCACATCCTGGTGTATCTGCCGTTCGAAAGCCCGGACGAGATTGCGGCCCTGCTGCATCCGTTCGGCGATACCCGGTTTCATTGTTATCACCCCGCTGCGGTGACGGCGCCGCAGGCGTCCCACATCCGCTGGCGGCCGCCGTCCCGGGACGGCTTTCAGCAGGATCTGCAACAGGCGTCCGGGGTGATTGCCAACGGCGGGTTCGAACTGCCTTCGGAGGCCCTGGCGCTGGGCAAGAAACTGCTGGTCAAGCCGGTGCTGGGTCAGTTCGAGCAACAGTCCAATGTGCTGACGCTGCAACAGATGAAGCTGGCCCGCGTGATGTACCGGCTCGAGCGGCAGGCGGTGGCCGACTGGCTGAGCCTGCCCCCGGCCCAACCGGTGCACTACCCCGAGGTGGCCGCTCCCCTGGTGGACTGGCTGCTGGCCGGCGACTGGCGGGATCCGGCGCCCCTGTGCGATAGCCTCTGGCGGCAGGTGCGCTTTCCCGATTACTGCACCCTGTCCGGGAATTGACCGCGGCGGCGAAAGCCGGCCAGCCTGACCACATTGTTGCGGGCCAGCCGGTCCGGATAGGGGCAGGGTAAATCTCCCACCGGGGTCTCGGGGCAGCTGGCACGGGTGAGCCGAATGTCACCTGTGGTTGGTGACCCTGCATCCCTTCGACGATGGCAATGGCCGCATCAGCCGCGCCCTGACCGACATGGCCCAGGCCCAGGACGATAGCCAGGGCATCCGGCTTTATGCCATGTCGGTGGCCATTCTCGAGCGCCGGGCCGATTATTACCGGCCGCTGGAACAGACCCAGCGGGGAGGGCTGGACATCACCCCCTGGCTACTGTGGTTTATGGATACCCTGGACGCCACCCTGCAGCAGGCGTTGGCGCAAATAGAACGCATCCTGGTGAAGAGCCGTTTCTGGCGACAATACCAGGCGGCTGGCCTGGTGCCGGAGCAGACCAAGGTGCTGAACCGGCTGTTGGATGGCGGTGACAAGGGCTTCGAGCAGGGGATCAGCGCGGCCCAGTATCAGAAAGTGGCCAAGGTCAGCAAGGCCACCGCCACCCGGCCGATCTGCTCGGCAAGGGTTGCCTGGAGAAACTGCCGGGCGGAGGCCGCAGCACCCGTTATCGGATAAAGCAGCCATAAATGCGCAACCAATGGTGTTATGTTAAATGCTAAGCGGCTTATGCGCATTTTTTTGCCAGACTAGAGAAGTACGGCATCTCTTTTTCCCGGAAGGGCCCCTATGTCCCGACAAACTTTGAGCCTGTTCCTGTGCGGCGATGTGATGACGGGAAGAGGAATTGACCAGATCCTGCCTCGTTCCTGCCCGGACGAGCTGCACGAAGCCTATATGACCCGGGCGAGCGGCTATGTCAGGCTGGCCGAGCGACGGCGAGGGCCGATATCACGACCGGTGGATTTTACCTATATCTGGGGCGACGCCCTGGCCGAGCTGGCGCGGGTCGGGCCTGCGGTGCGGGTGATCAACCTGGAAACCAGCATCACCACCAGCGAAGACTGGCAGCCCAAGGGCATCAACTACCGCATGCATCCGGCCAACCTGCCCGTCCTCGGCGCCGCCGGCATCGACGTCTGTGCCCTGGCCAACAACCATGTGCTGGACTGGGGCCGGCGGGGGCTGCTCGACACCCTGGCCGGGCTGGAGCGACAGGGCATCCGCACCGCCGGTGCCGGCAGGGATCTCGCCGAGGCCAGGGCGCCGGCCAGGATCGAACTCGGACCCGGGGAGGGCGGGCGCCTGCTGATCTTCGCCCTGGCCCTGGCCTCCAGCGGCGTGCCGGAAAGCTGGGCGGCCGGCGTCAACCGACCTGGGGTATTCTTTTTGCCGGCGCTGACGGCGCCGGCACTCGATGAGCTCAAGGCCCTGATCCGGCGCTGGCAACGGCCAGGGGACCGGGTGCTGGTGTCGATCCACTGGGGCCCTAACTGGGGTTACGCCATACCGGCCGCTCACCGCGATTTCGCCCGGGCCCTGATCGACGAGGCCGGGGTCGACCTGGTGCACGGCCATTCGTCCCACCATGTGCTGGGGCTGGAGCTGTACCGGGAGCGGCTCATCCTCTACGGCTGCGGCGACTTTATCAACGACTACGAGGGCATCCACGGTTACGAACAATACCGGCCCGAT
The DNA here is from genome assembly GCF_003012775.1 of Zobellella endophytica. GTDB lineage: Bacteria > Pseudomonadota > Gammaproteobacteria > Enterobacterales > Aeromonadaceae > Oceanimonas > Oceanimonas endophytica. The sequence goes on from NZ_PXYG01000001.1 coordinate 720,172, forward strand.
CTGGTGGTGATGTTCTTTCCGGTGCTGGAGCGGGACAGCGGTCGTTTGCAGTCGCTGCGCCTGGTGCCGCTGCAGCTGAACCGGTTCCGGCTGTGCCGGGCCCGGCCCGCAGACGCTGCCTGGCTGGCGCAGCGAATGAACCGGGAAGGCAAACGTACCGGCACCAGGTTCAGCCTCCAGCCGGACGGCAGCCTGACGCTGAACCTGGATTAAAGACGGGCAAAGCGCCGAGTCTTGGGCCTTTTCGCCGCAGCCGGTGAAGACCCCGGCTAGCCGCCCAGCTTTTGTTGCACGCTGGCGACCTTATCGGCCATGGTCTGCGCCCGGTCGTTGCGGGTGCCCAGCTTGATATGGCTGGTAATGCGCACGGCGCCGGCATCGTGCAGCACCTCGTGGCAGCGCTTGACCGCCGCCATCACCTCATCCCATTCGCCTTCCACATTGGTGCCGTAGCCGTGCATGGTGTGAACCAGACCGGCATCCTCAAAGATTTGCTGGCACATGGCCACATAAGGCGACACCGACACGCCAACGCCACCGGGCGAGACCATGATATCCATCAGTACGAACATAACGGCTCCTTGGTTAGAATGAATCGGTAAGTTGAATCATTCCGCCATTCGAGCCAAAACGCGCGCAGGCCACAAGGGCCAGATGGGGAATTTGCGTTGGCCAGTGCATTGTGGTCATAGGGTTCCATTGCATCTGCGCCAGGGTGCTGTTAGTAATGAGGGCAGGGGAAAAAGTAGAACTCCCATGGGTGCCCACTTCTAGGCGATCACTCTCGGCAAGCTGAGCCTGCGGCTGTTCGGTCAGCCAAATTGTAAGAATCATTCTCATATCTTTACCTTCCAATAACCGCGAGTACCGCCAATCCGTTCAATGGCGCCGGCTTCTTTCAATTTATTCTGAACGGCCGAGGCATTGATGTTCAGCTTATCGGCCCGCGCTTGACGAGTAATGGGCGGGTTTTCCTGAATCAGGACCAGTACGTCCCGCTGTCGTCCGGTGAGTTCCAGCATTTGACCACCTATCTGACCACCTATTGAACCACCTGTTTCCATCGCATCTGCAGCGGCGAGGCTGGTATCCCGGAGGAATTCAATATCCATAAAATCCCCGGTCTAAATGGTGGTTTGATCATCAACGTGTTGAACAGGTTCTAATATTAAAGCTCCAAACGTAACCAGCGTGAGATGCCATGGCCGCCCCAACATCGCTTTCCCACCAATCGCCCTCGGCACCGGGTGCATGACACCCTGCGGGCAAAGTAACGGTACCGATAAATCTTTAAAACCGGGCAGTAGAGCCAGGGTGTCTTGAGCCTTATAACTTATTATTTAACATAATATACATTATGCGCAGTAATAGAGGCCATTGCTTAAGAACATGAAACCCAGCACGGACGCGGCATGCAGGCTGTTGCGGTGCTCCTTCAACAGCTTGTCCCAGACCGCTTTTGTGGTGTCTGACTTGGCTCTCGCCCTGGCAAGTTCAAGTAGCACTTCGCTTGGGTCTAGCCCCACCTCTTTTGCAATGTAAGTCGCTGTTTCGTCGGTGAATTCTCTTTGTCCGCTGTAGATTTCTGAAATGTAAGGTCTGCTTAGCCCTAGCTCTGCTGCTACTTGCTTCTGAAGGTTGTATTTTTTGGCTTTCATTAGCTCGTTTATCAGTGTTTTCGAATACATTTTTTGTTTTCCTCCAAAGTCAATCCCCCTGATTCTAGTTCGCTAGTTATCAAATTACCTGTCTTGTTGTTCGGTAAATGACGAACTAACATGCTCTTAATTCGATAATAGGCGAACTAATTATGTCCACCATCACCCTGAATTTGTCAGAAAACGATCTCGATGTACTGCGCACTGCGCGGACCTTGTCTGCTGCGGCTCAGTTGGCGCTGGCTGAGTATCGCGCGTTGTTGGGCATGGTTGAGTCTGAGCTGGTGGGTGCTGCCTATGAACGTTGGCTGGCCCTGGACAAACAGGCCGAACGTCAATTCGCGCTGTTCGCCCGCATCTGCTCCGTGCAGATCACTAGCCTGTAATCGGAGCCACCGCCATGACCGTCACCATCTACTGGCAGGAACAACCGGAATTTGGCCCAGGCTGGGTCTCCGCCTGCATCTGTGGTGATGTGGATTTCTTCCCTAGCATGAGCCGCCTTCGCCAGCATCTGGCCTTTGAATTCGATGATTACGAGCTGGTCGAGGTGACGCCGGACAACTGGCAGGAACTGCATGATGCGGGGGCCTTCCGCCATGGCTAACCGGGTCATTCACGATTACCTGTCGTTCACGTGGTCGCCTGAGTCGCTGGTCAGGATGAAAAGACTTGCCCGTACCGGGGCCATCATTAAGACCCCTCGCCCGGTGGGTGTAGAGCGGTTTTCGGGCGCTGATTCGGAGCTGAACCGGGCATTCATGGCTGAGATGGCCGATATGCTCGATGAGGCCATGGGCTCGGCTGAGTGTATCGCCGCCGGGGTCGACTATAACGACGCCTATAACGATATTGTGCACCATTACGGGGTTCAACTGCTCGATGCCCTGTGCTGCGCTGAGGTCGAGGCGTTTGTTCAGGAACTCAATGAGGAACTGAGCCCCACGGGCGTTGCTCGTTTCAGCTATGAGGCCCGCCAGGGCGGCATGTACGGCTATAGCCGCTCGGCTACACTCAAAATCGACGCTGCTAACGCCGGTGTCGTCGCCTGGGGTGCGGAAAACGGCGGCTGTCTGGTGTCCATTAGTGGCGCCGGTTGTGTGGCTATTGACTTTGCTCGTCTGCACGGGATTGTTCAGCGGCTGCCGGGCTTCAAGATCACCCGGGTGGATTTGGCGCTGGACGATTACGAGGGAGTGGCGTTCTCGGCTGCCCGTTTTCGTGAAATGGCGCTCGAAGGGCTGTTTAGCGGTCGTGGCCGTCCGCCCAAGTACACCTATATCGAGTCCGGCCATATCAATCTGATTGACCCTAAAGCCGCCAAAAAGCGTTACGGCATGGTGCCGGATTTGGGTTGCTCCTTTTATGTCGGTGCTCGGGAGTCCGGCAAGGTGTTCCGGGCCTATGAAAAAGGCCGGCAAATGCAGTCCCAGGAACATCCGGAATGGCAACGGGCTGAAGTCGAGATCCGCTCGAAAGACCGGGAGATTCCGCTTGATGTGCTGCTTAACCCGGATGCGTATTTTGCCGGGGCCTATCCTGCCCTTGCCGGATTGGTCGAGCAGGTGGAGCCTGAGCGTATAAGGACGTTTAAAAACCTGTTCAGGGTTGACCGTCAACGGTCAATCGAAGCTGCCGCCATTCAGGCCGGACGGCTGATTAATTATCTCGCTCGTTGGGAAGGGATAAGCCCGGGTGACATTTGTCACCGTCTTACCTCCCATTTGGGTATTGACGATATACCGGCGCGATTAAAGCGACCGGTCAATTATGAGTTGTTATCTACCAACGGCACAATTGAGCCAGCATTTTAAAAAGAGGATTTTGATATGTCTACTATGCAAGTGATGGCCGTAATTTCTGTTACCAAAGGTTCAGGTATTAGCCGAAAAACTGGCATTCCTAAACCGTATGATTTTGCTCAGCTCACTTATTTGGTGCCAGCTAAATCAATCGCTAAGGAAGAAACCAATATTACCAATTACGGGTTTGATACTCGTGATTTGGGTGTGCTCAATACGCCCGAGACTATCGAAACCCTGAAAAGTATTCCGTTTATGCAGCCGGTCAAGCTTCTCTTGGAAGCGGATCCGGAAAACCCGAGCCGTAACGTCGTTACCGGGTGGGATGCTGTGTAATGGTGTTGTACGCCTGTGACGCTGTGATTGATGGCGTATGCCAGAACCCGCAAGCCGTCGAGGTGTATTTTCTTTCCGGCCTCATGGCCGGTTCTACTGCGATTGTGGCGGCGCTGGCAACAATGATATGCGTTGCTGGTGGCCTCAATTTGTTATCAAACTTTACTGGAAGGTGAAAATATGGAAGCCATCGATACCGCGCAAGCTCTGACCGCTATTGGTCTGCTGACTGCTGCTGTCGCCGCTATTGGTGCGGCAAAAATGGGCATTAACGGCCTCGTCTTCGTCTGGCGTAAAATCCAGGGCGTGGTTAGCCGTTAATATCGGCTCGGTTAAACAGGGGGCTGCGGCCCCCTTTTTAGATCTAAGGGTCGAACATGCTTATTCTCGATGGTGATGGCTTATGGATGCTCGTTGGTTACTTGGTCTTTTTGTCCTGTGTCTATCTAATTTGGCGTTAGCCGATGAACCGATAATTTGCCCCCCTAACGCCTTATTTTATGTGTCTGACACAACAGCAATGCCGGTTTGCCTGGCTGATCTTTGCGAGGCTTCTTGTCGGGAGCCGGGTTGTATTGGTGTAAATGGCCAGATGGCTGTTTATACCAACGGCAATATTTGTGGATCTGGTGGAGATTCAGGTTCTGAAGGTTCAGGCTCCGAGGATCATGGTCTTAGTGATTTGCCGTCTCCTGATGATTTCGGGATTAGGGATAGTCTTTCAGTTTATTCAATTGATGGTGTCTATGTAGCCGGATATGAGTCTGTTAAGCGTAATCTCGGTCAAATTAGAGATTATCTTACTTATTTTAGAGAGGGGGTTTTATATGACATTGATCTGTTGAGTTCAAAGGTTAGATCTTCTAGCTTTAATTCTATGACGGCCACTATTTCTGCGAATGGTGCTTTTTTTAAAGCTGATTCCGCATTAACAAAAGTTCAGTTATTAGAATCTGATTTGGATTCGATTTCATCTGATTTTTCAAGTGAACTTTCTGCTGTTAATCAATCAATTAATCGACAGATTTCAGATGTTTATGGTTCGATTAATCAACAGGTCTCAGATATTTATTCTTATGTGGGGGATGTGGCTGATGTTGCTTATTCTGCGCCGTCGCGTGATGAGATTTATGGTCATGTTGACGCTATGATTGATGGTGTTTATAGACATACTGATGGTGCGTATGAATTAGCGGCCAGTGTTAGTGATAGTCTTGGTGATGTTTATTCTGAAATGAACGATAATTTTTACTCCAATGATATGGCTATTAATGAATTGAGAGAGTCAATAGAATCAGGTGAATGGTTTGATGATTCAGGTATTATTTCTGCAGTGAATAATCAAACTAATGTAATCAGTGAATCTTTAAATAATGTTAGTATTCCAGAGATTCCCGGTGGTTCTACTGAAATCCCTACGGATTCATTTGATATAAATGAATTTGTGATGGATAAAGTGGATTTGAATATTTTTGACTCTCACGCAACTTGCCCGCCTGATGTTAATGCGGTCATCTTGGGCGAAGTGCTTTCATTCACTTATCAGCCGTTTTGTGATTTTGCCGAATATGTAAGGCCGGCCATTCTTTTGATTGCTTGGATCGCCTTTGCCTTTATTGTCATGCGTAGTCGTTACCGATAAGAGGGTCATATGCCATTTGTAAGCGCCATACTGTTGGGATTGCTGACCTTTGTCGGTGAGTCTATTACTAGGTTCCTCGTTTCTGCGGGTGCTTTCTTTGTTGTGTACACTGGTGTTGCTGCATTATCCCAAGGTTTGATTGAACTTAGCCAAGGTTATTGGGCAGGGATACCCGGGCATATATTGCAAATTATGGCACTAGGTGGTCTTGATGAAGCGTTGTCCATATTGATGTCAGCTGTAGCCACACGGTTTGCAATGGATTTTACCGATGAAAAGATAATGAGTTTTAGGGCGGCAAAATGATTAGGTTAATAACGGGGTTTCCAGGCGCGTCTAAGTCACTTAATACAGTAAAAGAGGTGGTTGAGGATTTAGATTATTCCGGTCGTCCGGTGTATTACTACAATGTCAAGGCGCTCATGCTCGATATTGATTTCGCGGCGTCGTTTTCTGGTTGGTTCTACGGCTCTTGGTTGCCAACTGCTGGTGATGCAGATCTTGAGCGTGTGATCCCTATTGTGCGTGTCGTGCACAAGCAGAGCCGGGTGGTGACTGAGGATGATTTGCCTTTTCTGGTCTGCTACTGGCGTCAGGGCGAAGTTTATCAAACGTGGGTCGACTGGGTTCTAAAGCTGTATCCAGAGCAGAAAACCGCTGAGCTGAGGCGCTTCCTTGATGCCTGCGAGCACTTTGGCTTCAAGGCCAATAAGGACAGGCTCAAGCGGTTTCATCTGCATTGGCACAAGATGAAAAATCCGCATGATTGGCATAAGCTGCCTTATGGTTCAGTGATTATTATCGACGAAGCTCAGGAATTCTTTCCGCCTCGTTCGGTGGGTTCGAAAGTGCCGGAGCATATCAGTAAAATGAACGTGCATCGCCATTCAGGTTTTGACCTTCACTTGATTACGCAACAGCCGAAATTGGTTGATTCTCAGATTCGTTCAGTGACTGGGCGTCATATTCATTTTCACAACCCTGATAACGGTGAAAAGGTCGTGCGTTATCAGTCGGCCAAGTTGATGGATGTGGAAAATGAATCAAGCCTGAAAGATTGTTTGAATTTAACTTATCACCCAAGGGATAAGAAATTTTATGGCTCTTATTATTCAGCCGAAATCCATACGCATAAGCGTATTGTGCCGGACTTTTATAAAAAGATAATTCCAAGCATATTGATGCTGCTGATTGGCCTTGGCGGTGCTGGCTATGTCTTCTGGAATATGGGGTTCAAAGAAGTTTTTGCGAATGAAACCACAATAGAGGTTAATGAAAATGATCATGCAAACACTCAAGCGCCTGCTGGTTCGCCGGCTGACTCGGTTCCTGTTGGCAATCGCTGTATCTTTGTTGGTGAGCGGCGTATCTGCCGTTAAGGCCATTGAGACCGATGGCCAGCCGATGACGCTTGATGTGTTTTCGGATTTAGTGGGTATGGCTCTTGGTCGTAATGTGGTTTTACATTCAGGGTTAGATATAAATGCCAGGGTATACGGCATAGATCCTGAAGATAATATCGTCGATGTGCTGGATGCAGTGATTAAAGCCAATGGGCTTTTTATTCAGACCGTGGGCAATGTGGTTTATATCTACCCTTTTGATGAAGATGCCCGACCTGATTACAGCATGTTCCCGGTGCGGCTGGACTATCCAAGGCCGACGCTTGCCGATGATCTCGATAAGCTGTTTGCGTGGTTAAATGAGGTCCACGGGGCGCCCTGTTCGTTTGTCACCGCGTCGCCGCTAGCGGTGCATGCCAACTGCCCGGTTTTCATCAAGGATGCCGTTCAAGCGGTGGTTGGTATGTTTGCTGCCGATGTGCCCCAGTATGTGGTCAGAGCTTATATCGTTGAAACGAGCAGTATTAGCGCCCGGGAGTTGGGCGCCAAATTTGGTTACAGTGGTTCGCGCTCAGGTGTTGTATGGAATCCACAACCGGACATCAAAATAGATTTGGGCAACGCCAGCGTACAAGCGAACTTTGATGACTTCTCGCTGTTTGGCCGCTTTCTTGCGCGTGAATCGGGGGTGTCAATGGTCAGTCAGCCCATGCTGGCCGTCGATGCTGGTACCGGGGCACGCATCCACGTGGGTAATAATGTGCCTATCGTGGTCAGGGCGGCCACTGTAGAGCAGGGAGCCAGTATAGAGCGGCGTGACGTGGGGGTGATCCTTGATGTGCTGCCAGTACAGCTTTCCGGCGGTCGTATCCATGTGACGGTGAAAACTGATGTGAGTCGAGTCGATGAAGTGACAAACCAATTCGGGGCGATTATCAGTACCAGGGCGATTGATACCACGATCACCTTGCGGGAAGGCCAGACCGTGGTGTTAGGTGGCCTGATTGACTACTACATGGAAAAATCGAGTCAGGGAGTGCCGGTGCTGCGCTCCATCCCTATCATCGGTCGGGCGTTCCGGGGTGATCTCGATAATGCCGACCGGCGCGAAATATCCGTTATGCTGCGCATCGAGCCGGTTTAGCCAGCCGGGGGGATGCGGACGCTTGCGGCCGGGCGTCTCGGCTGGCTAACCTGCCTTCCTTCGTGCATCACCTCTATTCCGCGCCGATAAAGGCTTATAATAAGCCTTATAATTCCTTTACAATATGATAATAAATCTTATAATGTAAGCCATGAACTCAATAAGCTGGTCGAAGAAAGCCAGGAAACAATTGCTGAAGCTGCCTCAACAAGATGCCGTTGTCATTTATGACGGTGTTGAGGAGTTAAAGCAGTTTCCGGAAAGCCGTAACGTTAAGCGTCTGACCAACCATCAATATGACTACCGGCTAAGAGTGGGCCGCTATCGGGTCCTGTTTGACTTTGATGGCGAAGTGAAAGTTGTCAGCATCGAGGAGGTAAAGAAACGCGATGGCCAGACATACTGAAGTGCAAATCATCAGCCAGGGGGGGCGCCCTGCGTTCGCCGTGGTGCCCTATGATGAATGGCTGGCTTTGACCGGTCAGCAGGAGGAAGCCGGCGCTTACATCCCTCATGAAGTGGTGGGCTTGCAGCTACACAAGGGGCTGTCACTGCTGGCTGCCTGGCGGGCTTATCAGGGCCTGAGTCAGCAGGAGCTGGCTGACCGTATGGGTGTCAGTCAATCCAGCGTGGCCCAGATGGAAAAGCCGGGGGTCAATCCGCGCCGTAGTACCCTGGAACGGGCCGCCGCGGCCCTGGGGATCACCGTCGCTCAACTGGAAGACTAAGCATAATCGGCTGGGGCCCCGCTTGCGGGGTGGGTATGGGCGAAGCCCATGATAAACCAGCGTCCTATCAGGCCCCTGCGGGGGCCTTTCGCGTTTTTGTGCCTGCATCCCATGCCGATCCATCCCCGTGCCCTGCCAAACCGGAGCGAAGCGACCCACTACACGGGATTTTCAGCGTCTCGGGCTCTGCCGGTCGTATGACAAGAGGGAGCATCAGCAACGCGGTATCGGCGGGGTGGGGGCGTCCTGTGGCGCCTGTGGCCGACTATCCCCCCGTATAGTAATACGGGGGGAATTCGACTCCGGGCTATCCCCGGACTCGGTTTAGCCTTTCTCTAATCCTGCGGGCTCGCTCGGGATCGATGTGCTGCGCTGAGTCAACGGCATACTGTAGCATGGCGGATAAACGAAAGCGGTGCTGTCTGAAAGATGATTATTGGTTCGAATCCATGGGGCTGTTCAAACACGGATCCTTAAGTGCCAATAACCAGCCCCGGTGCGGATGGTATCATCCGGTATTGTCACACTTGGTCCCGCTCCTCACGGCCGCCTGCTGTGGGGAGGTTCCAGGATTGCAATGGGACAGGCCCCAAAAAGAAAATGCCGATAAACTGTATTATCGGCAACAAGCCATCTGAACAATAAACAGGGCCACCCACAGCGTGGCGTCGACGGCACATGCCCTGCCCGGTTTATCCGCTCGATGTGAACGCCGCCTACCCCGCCAGCAGCGTATCCAGGCCGATGTTCTGCACCTCCAGGTGCGATGCCAGGGCCCGGACGATGAGTTCGTGGTCGTCCCGCGCCGGCAGGCCCGATACGGTGATCACCGCCACGACGCCGACGCCCCCAACCCGCACCGGGAAGCTGCCGCCATGGGCGGCGTAATCCAGCGGATCCAGACCCATATCGGGCCCGACTTCCTTGCCTTTCACCGCCAACCGTTCGCCACACAGCAGTGACGAGCACTGCTTGCGCAACGTCATATTGCCCTTGCGGCGTGCCCATTCATCATTGTCCGGCGCCGAACCCGGCAGCGCCGCAAAATACAGCCGGCGGTTGGCGGTGCGGATATCGATCACTACCGGCGCCCTCTCCGCTGCCGCCAGTTCGCGTAGCGCGGTGCCCAGCCGATAGGCTGCCTCTTCATCAAAGCCGCTGAACACCAGGGCCCGCTCCTGCTGTTCGAGTGCGCTGATCAGATTGGTCACGTTCACCTCTTCTTCCTGTTCCGGATTATTGAATAGTGGCAGTTTGCTCTTCATTAAACACCACGCCTATCTGCCTTCTCACTTCATCCATCGCCGTCAGCGTTGCGATCGAGGTCGCCAGCGAACGTACCGGTGAGTCGGTCAGGCCCCGACCGATACACCAGGCGATGTGCTCAATTTCATGACAGAGCTGGGTATAGCGGTTTGCCGGCTCCTGCCAGTGCAGTGTGTGTTGGTTATCACTGGAGGTAAGACGGAAATTGCCCGGCGCATAGAACTGGCCGTCGAGCACCAGAGTGGCATCGCGTCCGGCAATCACGGCCCGGCCCGGGGTATTGCTGAACAGGGTGGTATTCAGCACCGAATGCATGCCCTGCGGGTGGGTCAGCAGCATGGAGATCTGCCCGTTCACCCGGTCGGTGGCGGGCTGCCCTGTGGCGACGATGCTGTCCGGCGCGCCGCCCACCAGGCCGCTGAAACCAAGCAGATAACTGCCGAGATCGAGCATGGGGCCACCCGCCAGATCGGCATTGAAAATACGGTGATCGGGGGTGAAAAACTCGCCGTGGTCGGCAATCAGGGTATGCAGATCCCCCAGTACGCCATCTTCCAGCAACTGGCGGATCACATCGTATTTCGGCGTGAAGTCGCACCACATCGCCTCCACGCACAGGCGGTTCTGCCTGCACGCTTCCTGCTGCAACGCTGCCGCCTGAAGGGCGTTGAGCGCCAACGGCTTCTCGATCAGCACATGTTTGCCGGCGCCCAGCGCGCGCAGCCCATCCGGGTAATGGTGATTATGGGGCGTTGCGATATAGACCACATCCACCTCGTCCCGGCTCAGCAGCGCGTCGATACCTTCACAGGCGTGCGGGATCTCCCACTTGCGGGCAAACGCCTCGGCTTTTGCCTTGCTGCGCGACGAGACGGCGACCAGCCGCTGTTGCGTGTGGTGGCGCAGCGCATTGGCAAAGTGATCGGCAATCCAGCCGGGACCAACAATGCCCCAGCGCAGGGCGGGAATGTCACTGGCGGCAGGTCGGCGGTGCACGGGTAAGGTTGAGGGGAACATATCATCTCCATGATGTTTGTTGCGTAAGGCAACCAGACTCAGACAAGAACAACACCTTGACACTATAGAAAGGCGCAGATAACCCTCTAATGTTTTGTTGATGCAAATCCATCAAGGCCTGGGGCTATCCACGGCCGCCCTTCAGGACTTCAGCCGGTCCAGGCGCTTGTTGGCGGCGCTTTCATGGCGTTCCACCTTGCCGGTGTGCAGGTACTGGGAGGTGGTGTCGATGCTGTCGTGGCCGGCGTCGGCCTGCACATGGGACAGCGGCCGGCCGTTGTAGTTGATGTCGTGGGTGATGCCGGTATGGCGGATGCTGTGCACCCTGAGGCTGCGCATTTCGGCGGCGTCCTGGTCGAAACCGTCGTCGGCGGCTACATCGGCGGCGGTGGCCATCAGCTCGTCGAGCAGCTCGCGCAGCTGGCGGATGCCGAGGTTGGCGTTGAGCAGGCCTTGCTCCCTCCCCCGACCGGCGGCCCGATGGCGCACGAACAGTGGTGTGTTTTCGTTGGGCGCCGGCAAGGGCGACAGCTTGAGGTAACCCCGGTAGCGCGTCAGCGCCGCCAGCAGTTCCCGGGACACCGCCACCGTGCGCCGTTTGCCGCCCTTGCTCACCGGGATGTGGAAGCTCCAGATCCCGGTCTTGCCGTCCCGGCGGAACTGACTCATCACCGGCGAAAAACCGGGCCGGGCCGCCACTTCGGATATGCGCAGGTAACAGCCGTACATCAGCGACACCAGGAACAGGGTGCGCTCATGCCGCTCGGGCTGCTCCCGGGCCAGACGCTCGGCGGTGCCCATCACGTAGGACCACTGCAAGTCACTGAATACCCTGAGCTCTTCTTCCTCACCCAAGGGGCCGGCGGGTACCGGGCTGGCACCGAAGCGGCTGTGGCGCATCCACATCACCGCCGGGTTGCGCTCAGTCACCTCCTCGTTGATGAGATAGGCGTAGAAGGATGACAGCACCGCCATCTTGGTCTTGAGCGCCTTGTCGCTCAGCCGGTACGGCTGTGCCACGCCGTCCGCCTTCTTGCCCAGGAACGGCCGCCACAGCGGATTGGGCCGGCGTTCGCCCCAGTCCTTGTCCAGCACGAACTGAGCCACGTTGCGATAGGCGATCAGGGCCGGCGGCGGCGCCAGGCAGTAGTCCACATAACGCTGGATGCCGCGCCGGCTCAGGGCCACCGGCGACAGCTGCTCCACATCGAAGCACCAATGCAAAAAGGTGGTCAGCTCGCTGCGATAGGTCTTGTAGTTGTTCTCGCTGTAGCGGCTCTCCAGCAGCCAGTCCATGGCATGCTCGTAGATAAAGGCGGCGTCCGCCACCCGGTTCAGGGTGACTTCGGCAATATGCTGGTTGACCAGGCTGTTGCCCTCTTCCAGGTATTGGGGTGCGTCGAACAGTGGAGTAACGGGAGGAAGCTCGGGCATGATCGCTTGGGGTGGTATAAAACAGGTAAATAGTGTACCAAAAACAAAAAGTTACCACATACCCATAAATCCGGTTGCCGGCGATGACGGACAGCGCCGGGCGGGCCGATCCTCGACAAGGGCTACCGCGGCGGCCAACGGCTATAGTTGTTAGAGACAGGCTGGACCCGGATGCCGCCGCACCTCGACCCGCATCCGGCCAGCGGCGTGATCCACCGCAACCAGGGCGACCCGGTGCAAGACGAAGACAACAGTCCCCGACAAGACGGACCGCACGCGCAAAGGCTGCTCGAGCTGGTCGACCAGACTCTGCGCGATCTGCAGCCGGATGCGCCGGCGATGCCGCCCGCCCGGCTCGACAGCACCCTCGACCAGGATCTGGCCCTCGATAGCCTGTCCCGGATGGAGCTGCTGTTGCGTATCGAACAGGCCTTCGCGCTCGACCTGCCGGAAGATACCCTGCAGCGGGCCGACACAGTCCGGGATCTGCTGCTCGCCATCGAACAGGCACCACGCGCCGCGGCGCGTGGCCGGCCGAAGCAGGCCACGGCGCCCGGCCCCACCCCGCCGGACGACGATGACAAGGCGCTGACCACCGCCAGCACCCTGTTGGAGGTACTCGACTGGCATGAGCGGGCGCATCCGCAGCGGGTGCAGAGCATCCTGGTAACAGACGAGTCTGATCAGCCGCTCAGTTACGGCGAGCTGGCGGCCGGCAGCCGGAGGGTGGCCGCCGCCCTGCAGCAGGCGGGGGTCGCGCCGGGCCAGGCCGTGGCCATCATGCTGCCCACTTCCCTCGCCTACTTTCACTGCTACTTCGGCATCCTGCTGATGGGCGCCATTCCGGTGCCCATCTACCCGCCGGCGCGGGCGTCCCAGCTCGAAGATCATGTACTGCGCCACGCCGGCATCCTCGCCAATGCCGCGGCCGTGCTGCTGATCACCGTGCCCGAGGCCAAGGTGGTAGCCCGCCTGCTGCAGGCCCGAGTGCCGGGACTGCGCCGGCTGGCGACCCCCGAGCAGATGGTCGCGCCGGCGGAGAGCCTGCTCCCGGTCGAGATCCGGGGCGAGGACACCGCTTTTATCCAGTACACCTCGGGCAGCACCGGCAATCCCAAGGGGGTGGTGCTGAGCCACGCCAACCTGCTCGCCAACATCCGCGCCATGCAGCAGGTGCTGGCGGCCAGCCCGCGCGACGTCTTCGTCAGCTGGCTGCCGCTGTACCACGACATGGGACTTATCGGCGCCTTTCTCGGCAGCCTCTGTGTCGGTTTTCCGCTGGTGGTGATGTCACCCCTCACCTTCCTGGCCAGGCCCGAACGCTGGCTGTGGGCCATCCACCGCTATCGCGGCACCCTCTCGGCGGCGCCCAACTTCGCCTACGAACTCTGCCTGAAACGCATCGCGCCGGCGGCGCTGGAAGGACTCGACCTGAGCCATTGGCGGCTGGCCTTCAACGGCGCCGAGGCGGTCAGCCCCGACACCCTGCGGCGCTTCACCGAGCGTTTCACCCCCTACGGCCTCAGGCCGGAAGCCGTCACCCCCGTCTACGGCCTGGCCGAGGCCTCGGTCGGCCTGCTGTTTCCTCCGCTCGGGCGCGGCCCCGTGATCGATGGCATCCGGCGCGAGCCCCTGGCACTCGAGCACCGCGCCCTGCCCGCCGCCGAGGGGGACCAGGGCGCCCAGCGTTTCGTGTCCTGCGGGGTCCCTTTACCCGGTCACGCCATCCGCATCGTCGACGAGGCCGGCCAGGAGGTGACCGAGCGTATCGAGGGGCGGCTGGAGTTCAAGGGGCCGTCGGCCACCCGGGGCTACTTCCGTAACAGCGAGGCCACCGCCGGGTTGTTTCACGACGGCTGGCTCGACACCGGCGATCGCGCCTATGTCGCCGCCGGCGAGGTGTACCTTACCGGGCGGGTGAAGGACATGGTGATCCGCGGCGGCCGCAACCTCTACCCCCAGGAAATAGAAGACAGGGTCGCCGCCGTGGAGGGCGTGCGCAAGGGCGGGGTGGCGGTGTTCGGCAGCCCGGATCCGGCCACCGGCACCGAACGCCTGGTGGTGCTGGCCGAAACCCGCCTGGACGGAGGCGCCCTCGACCGCCTGCGTCAGGAGGTGGTGAAGGCGGTACTGGGTGTGCTGGGCGAGCCGCCCGACGAGGTGGTGCTGGCCCCCCCTCACACGGTGCTCAAGACCTCCAGCGGCAAGGTGCGCCGCGCCGCCTGCCGTAACCTCTACCAGCAGGGGGGTATCGGCAAGGCGGCCCCCACGGCCCGGTTCCAGCTGCTGCGCTTAGGGGTAGGCAGCGCCGCGCTCTGGCTACGCCGCCTGGGCGGGCAGCTGGCCCGCGCCGCCTTCGCCCTGCACGCCATGCTGATGCTCGGGCTGTTGGCCCCCCCGACCTGGCTGGCGACCCTCGCCACCCGGTCGCCCGCTTTCGCCTGGCGCCTCGGCGGCCGGGCGGCCCGCTGGCTGCTGCGCCTGACCGGCACGCCCTTCAGGGTGGCGGGACTGGAGCGACTGCCGGCGGGCCCCTGCGTGCTGGTGTGCAACCACGCCAGCTACCTGGATGGCCTGTTGCTGGTGGCGGCCCTGCCCCGGCCCTATGCCTTTATCGCCAAACGGGAGCTGGGCGAGCAGTTCGTCGCTGGTCGCTACCTGAAGAAACTGGGGGTGGAATTTGTCGAGCGCGTCGAACTGCGGCGCAGCGTGGAAGACGCCAATCGCATGGCCGAGCTGGTCAAGGGCGGGCGCTCGCTGCTGGTGTTCCCGGAAGGGACCTTCATCGCCCGCCCGGGGCTGCTGCCCTTTCACCTGGGCGGTTTTCTCGCCGCCGCCGGCGCGTCCGTGCCGGTGGTGCCGGTCACCATCCGCGGCAGCCGATGGGTGCTGCCCGCCAGCCGCTGGTGGCCCCGGCACGGCGCCCTTGAGGTGGAGGTGGGAGCCCCCCTGCCGCCCCGGCAGGAGGACGAGGAAGTGTTCGCGGCGGCGGTGCGGCTCAGACAGGCGGCCCGTGCCTGGATCGCTCAGCAGCTGGCAACGACAGAGCAGGAGGAGGAATAAGGGAATAAAAAACGACCCGCCGGAGCGGGTCGGAAGGTCAGTAATAGGTGTCTTCCGGGTTGTGTACCTGGGGGTCGTCGAGAATATCATCCAGATCGACGTCGAACTCCCGTTCTTCCCCCTGGGCCTTCATGTGCAACCGATGGTGTTCGGCATCGATCGACATTATCCAACCCGGGCCCTTTTGCGTGGCACAGAGCATGCCCTCATGCAGCCTTGACAGATCCATGGTGTTCACCTCCACATCAACCGCCTAATAAACAGTATGAACGCTGGGCCCCGTTTACTCCATGCGAGCCGTTCGGCTACCGGGCCGGCGTGCGCGGATCCCAGAGCTCGCGCTCCAGCCCCTGCTCATAGGCCATGCCGCCGGGGGCACTGACCAGCTCCAGCTGCAGGCCCCAGGGCGCCAGGAAGTAGACCCAGGTCAGCCCCGCCGCCGGCCCCTCGGTGAAGGTACTGGGTTCGCCCAGCACCCGTATCCCCCGCTCTGTCAGGTCGGCCACGGCGGCGGCCATGTCGTCCACGTAAAACGCCAGATGGTGGCCGCCGATATCGCTGTTGCGCAGCCCACGCCGGTTCTGATCCGGGGCGCTGTATTCGAACACTTCGAGGTTGGTGCCGTTGCCGCAGCGCACCATCTGGAAGTCGCGGATGCGGGCCCGCGGGTGCACGTTCAGGTGGCGCTCCATCCAGTCGTCCTCGAAGCTGAACTCGCCGAAGGTGAAGAAGGGCTCGCAGCCGAGCACCTGCTCGAAGAAGTCGACCGCCTCCTCCAGTCGGGGCACGGTAATGCCGATGTGCTGCAGGCCCTTCATGCCCGGCATGGGATCGGCGGCGGCCGGGAGGGGGGTGGCCAGGGCGGCCCCGATCAGGCTGCCGGTCAGTCCTTGTTTTATCATCTTTGCTTCCTTTCTGGTTCGGGGCGGGATCAGAGTTCCCGCCGGCTCATGGCGTTGGCGATGTATTCGGCCTGGCGTACCGCCAGCGCGACTATGGTCAGGGTCGGGTTGGCGGCGGAGCTGGAGGTGAACTGGCTGCCGTCGGAGACGAAGAGGTTGCCCAGGTCGTGGCTCTGGCCCCATTTGTTGACCACCCCGTCCCGCGCCTTGGCGCTCATGCGGTTGGTGCCCATGTTGTGGCTGGCCGGATAGGGCGGCATGTCGACAACCCGGGTCGCCCCCACCGCCTCCGACACCTTGCGCCACTGGGCCAGACCGTGGCGGCGCATGATGGCGTCGTTGGTGTGATCGGTCTTGGTGACCACGGGCACCGGCAGGCCGTACTGATCCTTCTCGCTGGCATGCAGGCTGATGCCGTTCTCCTCCTGGGGCATGTCCTCGCCACAGACCCAGACGCAGCTCATGTGGTCGTACTGCTCCAGGGCCGAGGTCACTTCCCGGCCCCAGCCGCCCGGCTTCATAAAGGCGGCGGTAAAGGGCAGGTGCAGGGCCAGGCCTTCCAGGTGGTAGCCGCCGAGGAAGCCCCGCTCCGGCTTGAGCTCGGCCTCGTCCGAGATCACCGCGGCGATGTCGAAGCCCCGGTACATGCGCACCGGCCCCTGGTGGATGGCCACCGCCGCCGCCGTGGTGTGGGTCATGTAGTTGCGGCCCACCTGGCCGGAGGAATTGGCCAGGCCGTCGGGGAACAGGCTGGAGGCGGAGTTGAGCAGCAGCCGGGGCGATTCGATGGAATTGCCCGCCACGCACACCACCCGCGCCTTCTGCAGCTGCAGCTTGCCGTCCTTGTCGGCGTAGAGCACGCCGCTGGCCTTGCCCTGGGCGTCGTGCTCGATGCGCAGCACCATGCTCTGGGGCCGCAGCTCGGCGAGCCCGGTCTTCAGTGCACGGGGGATCTCCGCATACAGGGTCGACCATTTGGCGCCTATCTTGCAGCCCTGCATGCAAAAACCGATCTGCTGGCAGGCGGGACGACCGTCGTTGGGCCGGGTGTTGGAGGCCACCGGCCGGCTGATGTCCTTGTAGCCCACCTTGCGGGCGCCGGCGGCGATCACCTGGTAGTGGTTGTTGGGCGGCATCTCGGGCAGGCCGCTGGCCTGGGTGCCCGCCACCCCCATCTTGCGCTCGGCGATGTCGTAGTAGGGAGCCAGCTCGTCATAGCCGATGGGCCAGTCCAGCACATTGGCGCCCTTGACCTCGCCGTAGACGCTGCGGGTCTCGAAGTCGTGGGGCAAAAAGCGCAGGGCCAGGCCGGAGAAGTGCATGGTCGAGCCCCCCACCCCCTTCACTATCCAGGCCGGCAGGTTGGGGTAGGTTTCGGCGTGGTGCCAGCCGCCGGCGGAAATGCGCTTGTCCAGCCAGGAAATCTTGTGGAACATGGCCCATTCGTCGTTCTCGAAGTCGGCCTGGGTGTAGTGCCTGCCCGCTTCGAGGATCACCACCTTGACGCCTTTTTGGGTCAGTTCGTCGGCCAGGGTGCCGCCACCGGCGCCGGAGCCGATGATCACCACGACGCTGTCGTCGTCCAGTGAGAAGGTCGCGCTCATAATGCTCTCCTTGGGATGGTTGTTGGCCGGGGCCGCCCGCTCAGGCGTCCTGCTCCAGCCAGTCGATGTCGTTGAAGCCCCGGTTGAGGTAGCCGCCCTGCTCCCAGGACGAGCCCTCGTAGCCGAACAGGGGCCAGACTTCCTTGTTGTCGTAAAAACCGGTGACCAGGTGGCCCTTCAGCCGCTGGAAGAAGGCGCCGTGCTCGATCTGGTAGAGCAGCACCAGGCGATCGCTCTCTCGCTCGATGGCGGCGTAGGGCCGCTGGAAGCGCGCCCCGGCCAGCTCGTCCAGGGTGGCCGTGCCCTCGGCCAGCAGCTGCCTGAGCTCGGCGTCGTCGGCGGCCTGGGCCTCGAGCGGCGCCAGGGCCTGCCGGTAGTAGCGGTCCTCGATGTGGTCGTGGGGAAAGATGTCCCGGGCCAGCACCAGCAGGGTGTTGCCCGCCTCGGCGCCCAGCAGGGTGAACTCCCGGGCCAGGGCTTCCCGGGCCGAGGCCTCGAGGCCGGTGGCCGACAGGGCGCCCACCCCCAGGGCCACCATGCTGCCCGCGGCCAGAAAGCGCCGCCGGCTTAGGCCAGGGGTGGCCTCCACCTCGGCCACCGGTATCCGTTCATGCTTGTCCTTCATCTTCATTCCTCCGTGAAAGATGCTGCTGCAGGGTGCGCCCCAGCAGCGCCATGGCGCTGTGGCCGGGCCCCAGCCCCAGCAGGCGGGAGACGGTCACGTGCCGGTCTCCCCGCACCCGCTGGGGTTGCCGGCAGTAGCGGTAAAAGTCGTTGGTCAGCCGGCACAGCTCGCCCTCGTCCTCGTCGCAGAGGATGGCGGCATGGGCCAGCACCGCCTGGGCCCCCCGCCCCTGCACCTTGCGCCACCGCTGGGCGGTGCCGGCGAGCTTGCGGCCGTCCACCACCAGGTTGTAGTCGCCATCGCAGAAGGCCCCGGGCACGGCGCCGCAGTAGGCGTCGATGCCCATCTCCGCCAGGGCCGCGAGCAGCGGCCGGCAGAAGCGCCGGTAGGCCTGGCCGATGGCCCCGGGGGCCGGGTTGAGGGTGAACACCATGGCCACGTTGAGCAGGTGCGGGCTCTGCACCGTGAGATCGCCCCCGGTCTGGCGCAGCACCAGGGGCCAGCCGCGCCGGGCCAGGCGCTGGCCGGCGAGCTCGAAGCCCGGCAGCCGGCTCGAGGCGGTGGGCACCACCAGGGCGCGGCGGCTGCGCCAGAGCAGGAAGCCGTAGTTCCGCCCGCCGCGCACCACCGCCTCCAGCAGTTGCTGCTCCCGGGCCAGCCCCCGCTCCGGGCTCAGCAGCGGCGGCAGGCCGCCGGGCAGGGCATCAGGGTTGGGCAGGCTCATCGGGTTCTCCTTCCAGCAACCGGCACAGGGTGTCGAAGAAGGCGGCGGCTGGTCCGCCGTCCACCGCCCGGTGGTCGAAGGTGAGCGACAGCCCCATCAGGGAGCGCGCCCGTATCTCGCCGTCGGCGCCGACCACCGGCACCCGCCGGGTTTCGCCGATGCCGAGGATGGCCAGCTGCGGCAGGTTGATGACCGGGGTGAAGAAGCGCACCCGCGAGCGACCCAGGTTGGTGAGGGTGAAGGTGCCACCGGTCATCTCGCTCACCGACAGCCGGCCGGCCCGGGCCCGCGCCACCAGCGCCTTGCGCGCCGCCGCCAGCTCGGTCAGGCTCAGCCGCTCGGCGTCGAACAGCGCCGGGGCCACCAGTTGGGTCTCGCTCAGGGCCATGGCAAAACTCAGGTGCACCGCGTCGTAATGCAGGATCTCGTTGCCCTCCAGCCGGCCGTTGAGCAGCGGATGCCGCCGCAGCGCCCGGATCAGGCCGTGGGCCAGCAGATCCTCCAGCGACACCCGGATGCCCGCCTCGTCCAGGGCCGCCTTGTGCTCCAGCAGGGAGGTGACGTCGCACTCCCCCTGGTGGCTGAGCTGGGCCGCCTCGTCCAGGCTCTTGCGCATGGCGCCGGCGATCATGGCGCGCATACCCCGGAGCGGGGTGCGGCGGATGTCGGCAACCGCGGTCATGGTCATGATGCGTCCTCCAGTGCGGCGATCTGCTCGCCCTTGGCGACCACTTCGTCCGCGTCCTTCAGGATACGCAGGCGGCCGGCCGCCGGGGCCAGGATGTCGTGCTGTATCTTCTGCACCATGATCTCGGCCACCACCTGGCCGGCCTCGACCGCGTCGCCGTCGGACGACAGCCAGGCGGTGATCACGGCGTCGTCGGCTTCTTCCCAGAGATCATGGGGGATGAGTATGGCGTGGCTCATGCTTGTTGCTCCTGCATCAGTTGCCGACAGGCCTGGACGACCTTGTCCGCGCTGGGCAGCGCCCATTGCTCCATCGGCGGGGTAAAGGGAATGGGAATGTCGGGAAAGGCCACCCGTTTGGGCGGGGCCTTCAGGGCCAGGCCCCGTTCGGCGACGGAGGCGATGATCTCGCCGCTCAGCCCGAAGCTGTGGTAGTCCTCGTCCACCACCAGCAGCCGGCCGGTCCTGGCCACCGAGGCCAGCACGGTGTCGCGGTCCAGCGGCACCAGGGCGCGCAGGTCCACCACCTCGGCGCTGATGCCCTCCTCCGCCAGGAGGCGGGCCGCCTTCAGGCCGTGGTGCACCCCGGAGGTGATGCCGACGATGGTGATGTCGCTGCCTTCGCGCACCACCGCCGCCTGGCCGATGGGCAACTGGTAGGCCTCTTCCGGCACGTGGACGATGGCGTCCTTCTCGGTGCCGAGCCAGCCCATGCCCTGCAGCGCCTTGTGGAACAGGAACACCACCGGGTTGTTGTCGCGGATGGCGGCGATCATCAGCCCCTTGGCGTCGTAGGCGTTGGAGGGAGCCACCACCTTCATGCCCGGCAGGTGGGCGAAGGTGGCGTGCAGGCACTGGGAATGCTGGCCGGCGTCGCTGTAGCCGCCGCCGGTGGAGGCCATCAGCACCATGGGTACCGGGATCTTGCCGCCGGAGAAGTAGGTGTTCTTGGCCATCAGGTTGTAAATGGCGTCCATGCAGACCCCGAAGAAGTCGACGAACATCAGCTCGACGATGGGCCGCATGCCGTCGGAGGCCGCCCCCACGGCGGCGCCGATAAAGGCGGTTTCCGAAATGGGGGTGTCGCGCACCCGCTCCGGGCCGAATTCGTCGTAGAGGCCGCGGGTGTTGCCGAACACCCCGCCGAGCGGGCCGATGTCCTCGCCCATCACGAACACGGTGGGATCGGCGCGCATCTCCTGGGCGATGGCCTCGGCCATGGCCCGGGCGATGGTCAGTTTGCGTTCTTTGGTCTGGGTACTCATCAGGCTTTCCTCAATGTTGAATGTTTCAAACGAATACCTTTTCCAGGGCGGTTTCCGGCGCCGGGTAGGCACTGTCCCGGGCGAAGCGGATGGCGGCGTCCACCCGCTCGCGGGCGGCCTGCACCAGGTGCTGGTCTTCCGCCTCGGTCAGGGCACCTTCGCCGAGCAGCAGGGTGCGGAAGGCGGGAATGGGATCCCGGGCCTGCAGCGCTTCCTTCTCGCCCTCGGGCCGGTAACCCTCGGCATCGCCCATGAAATGGCCGGCCAGGCGGTAGGTTTCGATTTCGATAAGGCTGGGCCCCTCACCCCGGCGGGCCCGGTCGATGGCCTCGCCCGCCGCCGCGAAGATGGCGACGGGGTCGTTGCCGGGCACGAAGGTCCCGGGCATGCCGTAGGCGGCGGCGCGGCCGTCGTTACGGTCCACCGCGGTGGACTGGCGCTTGGCCACCGAGATGCCCCAGGCGTTGTCCTCGATCACGAACACCACCGGCAGCTGCCATACCGCCGCCAGATTCAGGGTTTCGTGGAAGGCGCCCTGGTTGGCCGCGCCTTCGCCGAGAAAGGCCACCGCCACCCCGGGTTTGCCCTGCAGCTTGCGCGACAGGGCCGCGCCCACCGCCGGGCCCATGCCCTGGGCGATGATGCCGGAGCAGGAAAAGTTCACCCGGCCGTCGAACAGGTGCATATGGCCGCCGCGGCCGCCGCTCAGCCCCGTTTCCTTGCCGAAGATCTCCGCCGCCATCTCGTTCAGGTTCACCCCCTTGGCGATGGCGATATGGTGGGGCCGGTGGGTGGCGGTGACGATGTCGCTGGCCGCCAGGTGGGCGCACACCCCCACGGCGCAGGGCTCCTGGCCGTTGGACAAGTGCATTTCGCCGGGGATGGGCCCCTTGGCCATGTTGAAGGCGGGGCTCTTGCCTTCCATGTAGATTTTCTCGATCGCTTCCTCGAAGAAGCGACTGACCAGCATCTGTTGATACATCCAGTGCAATTGAGTGCGTTCGGGTTTCATGTTCCCTCCTTGCGGTTGAGTCCTCGCCTGCGGCATCGCCTCGCAGAAGACGGGGCGATCGCATGGCCTGCCCATTAGTTATCGCAAAGGATGTGCCAAAAGTGATAAAACAGTGTTAACGGCTTGTTTTAGGGCGTGGCGTCGCCGGGCCGACCGGCGCCGGCGGCGCAAGGTGTAGCAGGGATGCAACAGCTGTCGCAGGAAGCGGTTACAGCTGTTGCAACATGGTCAATACTGAAGAAACCACTGGAAGGAGATGGGCTATGTCGTTGCAGGATGACACCATTGCCCGCCTGCTGGGCCGGCGTCTCGGCCCGGGCAACGGGATCGCGGATCCGCAGATTATCGGCTCCTGGCGCCGCTGCCTGGAGCAGTACCGGCTCGATCCGGAAGGTGCCCATCCACGCCCCCGGCTGAGCGCCGGCGAGCTGAACCAGTTGCGCGAACCCTTCGACGCCCTGCTCGGCGAGCCGGGTCCGGCCCTGACCCAGCTGCGCCGCGCCGCGCTCGAAGCGGGTTACCATCTGCTGCTGACCGACGCCCAGGGCGTGGTGGTGGCCAGCTATCAGGCGGCGGATTCCAGCCCCGAGCTGGCGCGCAAGGGCATGGCCCCGGGCTCGGTGTGGACCGAGGCCCTGGTGGGTACCAATGGTCTCGGCACCTGCCTGGCCACCGGCCAGCCCATCACCGTCTACGCGGGGGAGCACTTCGATGCAGGCCTCTATCCCTTCAGTTGCTCCACCGCCCCCCTGTTCGCCGGCGACGGCAGCCTGCTGGGGGCCATCGACATCTCCACCTACGCCCAGGGCAGCAAGGCCCGCCAGCAACTGGCCCTGGGGCTGGTGCAGCAGACCGCCGACGAGCTGGAGGCTCAGCTGTTTCGCCGGCACCACGCCGACCGCCTGCTGGTGGCGGTCAGCAACCAGCCGCTGGTGGCCGCCACCGGCCCGGCTCCCGCCCTGCTGGCGCTCGACGAGCTGGGCAAGGTGCGTGGCCTGACCACTTGCCTGCTGCGGCTGCTGTCCTTCGGCCAGCGCCAGTCGCTGCTCGGCCAGTCGGTGGACGACATGCTGGGCGTGGCGTTTGAACGCTTGCTCGCCGCCAGCCGGCTCCAGCCCTGCCGCCTGGGGCTGCTCAACTGGTTCGCCTGGCCGGAGACCGGTGCCCCGGCTCCCGGCGCCCGGGCCCGCCAGCCCCTGGTGGCCGACGGGCCGCTGGAGCGGGCGGCGGGCGAGGATCCCGGCCTGCTGCGCCAGGCCACCATCTGCCGGCGCATGGTGGATCGGGGTATCAGCATACTGGTGCAGGGCGAAACCGGCACCGGCAAGGAGGTCTGGGCCCGTGCCCTGCACGACACCAGTGCCCGCCGCCACCAGCCCTTTATCACCCTCAACTGTGCCGCCATTCCCGAAAGCCTGATAGAAAGCGAGTTGTTCGGCTACGGCGCCGGCAGCTTTACCGGGGCGCTCAAGGGCGGCAAGGTGGGCAAGATCGCCGCCAGCTCCGGCGGAACCCTGTTCCTGGACGAGATCGGCGACATGCCGCTGGCGCTGCAGTCGCGCCTGCTGCGGGTGCTGGCGGAGCAGGAAGTCACCCCCATCGGCCAGATCGAACCGGTCCGGGTCGAGCTCAACGTGATCTGCGCCACCCACCGGGAGCTGAGCGAGTTGGTGGAGAGCGGGCAGTTCCGCGAGGATCTCTACTACCGGATCAGCGCGCTCAAGGTGCTGCTGCCGCCCCTGCGCCAACGCCAGGACAAGGCGGGGCTGATCGACCGGCTGCTGCAGTCGCTGGCGCCCGCGCACCATCCGGGCTTGAGCCCGGCGGCGCTGTCCCGGCTGGCCGAGTACCCCTGGCCCGGCAATATCCGCCAGTTGAAAAGCGTGCTGCAATACGGCTTGGCGATGGCCGACGAAGCGCCGATCCTGCCCGAGCATCTGCCCGATGAACTCCATCATGGCATCGACCAGCCGGCGGACGTCAGCACGCCGGTGCCTTCCCGGCTGGCGGCGCAGCAGCAGTGGCAGGAGCGGGAGTTGCTGCAGCAGGTGCTGGAGCAGCATCGGTGGATCATTACCCAGGCCGCCCGGGCCCTGGGCATCAGCCGGGCGACCCTGCACCGCAAGATCAACAAACACCGGCTGCTGTCGCCGAACAAGGGCGGCGCCTGAGCCGGCCCGGTGGTGGGCGAGACTCAGGCAGATAGGCTAGTGTTGTAAGACCCCTTGCATGGAGACTTCATGATGAAGACAGCAGCGATTTCCCTGTTGCTGGCCGTCGGCTTCCCGGCCCAGGCGGCCCTGGTCACCGAGGAGCTGGATTACCAGGTCGACGGCCAGTCCTACAAAGGCTATCTCGCCTTCGACGACAGCATCGAACAGCCGGTGCCCGGCGTACTGGTGGTGCACGAATGGTGGGGCCACAACGACTATGTACGCCGCCGGGCCGAGATGCTGGCCGAGCTGGGTTACGTGGCCCTGGCGCTGGACATGTACGGCGACGGCAAGCAGGCGGCCCATCCCACCCAGGCCGGCGAATTCGCCCAGGCGTCCATGGCCTCCCTGCCCCAGGCGGAACGCCGCTTCAACGCTGCCCGGGATCTGCTGGCGGGCCATGAGCGGGTGGATGGCGGCAGGATCGCCGCCATCGGCTACTGCTACGGTGGCGGCGTGGTGTTGCACATGGCCAGGAGCGACGCGGCGCTGGCGGCGGTGGCCAGCTTCCACGGCACCCTGACCCCGCGCGCCAATCCGCTGCCGGCCGGCAGTCCCGTTCGTATCGCGGTGTTTAACGGCGCCGCCGATCCCATGGTGCCGTCCGAGCAGGTCGAGGCCTTCCGCCAGGAAATGGACACCGCCGGGGCCGACTACCTGCTGGTGGACTATCCCGGTGCCCTGCACGCCTTTACCAATCCGGATGCGGATCGCCTCGCCGCCGAGTTCAACATGCCCATCGGTTACGATCAGACGGCCGACCAGGACTCCTGGCAGCAACTGCAGACCTTTTTAAGCGACAGCTTCAAATGACAAGGAGCGGCTTCAGGCCGAGACTCAGCGGCTGACTTCGAAACGGAACTTCAGTTGCCGCGGAATGCCGTTGTGCTCGATATCCAGCACCCAGGCCCAAAGCATGCTGGCCTCGGTACAGGCTCCGACCAGGGCCTGGCCCTGCCAGCGTCCGGGCTCCTGCTCGCTCACCAGCGCCGGCAGGGTGCCCATATACATGCTCTCGCCTTCCAGCACGCTGCGCACCACCTTCACCTGCGAGTCGGAAAAGTCGACGGCCAGCTCAAAGGGCTGTTCCGGTGCCAGGGCATCCGTCTTCATCCGGGCCCTGGCGTGCAACCCGTCCTGCAGCAGCGCACATTCATTGTGAGATATATCACAAAAATCAACATTTTCTTTCTCTAATGCAGTGTTATCGTTGTCGTCGACGCAGGTACGCAGCCAAAAAGCCCCCGATAAAATTCCCAGCACCAACAAGATTTGCACCAGCTTGGGGCCGGTCAGACGGTCTCTCATACCAATTTACATCCTGAATTGCATACAATCTGCTGCCCGAGTTGATCTCGATCAAGGCAACCCCTCATGCCTTGTGGCGGGCTTAAGTGGTAATCATATTACTGTTTATACTGTTATTTTTGCAGCCACTCATTTATCATCTGCGCGGTATCTTCAGCGCCTGTCCGATTGCCTTTGTTAACAAACAGTTAACGAAGGCCTTCGAACGTCTGAAAATGCTGGTAAAACCGGTTGTCTTTAATCCTTCCGACGTGAGCACCCTGGGTGAGCACAAACCTGAATAACAGCAGTGGAAGCGGAACTATAACGATGAGTCAAACTAATAATCAACCAAACTACAACTACACAGTAGTTCGCCAGATGACGGTCATGACCGTCATCTGGGGCGTTGTAGGTATGTCGTTGGGCGTGCTTATCGCAGCACAACTTATCTGGCCTGCCCTCAACTTTGAAACTCCCTGGCTGACCTACAGCCGGTTACGTCCGTTGCACACCAATGCGGTTATTTTCGCCTTTGGTGTCAGCGCCCTGATGGCCACCTCTTTCTACGTGGTACAGCGCACCTGTCAGACCCGTCTGTTCGGCGGCTCGCTGGCATCCTTCGTGTTCTGGGGCTGGCAAGCCATCATCGTTTCGGCGGTGATCACCCTGCCGCTCGGCTACACCACCAGTAAGGAATACGCCGAGCTGGAGTGGCCGATCGACATCGCCATCGCCGTGGTGTGGGTCTCCTACGCCATCGTGTTCTTCGGCACCCTGGCCAAGAGAACCACCTCCCACATCTACGTGGCCAACTGGTTCTACGGCGGCTTCATCCTGACCGTGGCGGTGCTGCACATCGTCAACAGCATGGCCATTCCGCTGAACGGCATGAAGTCCTACTCCATGTACTCGGGCGCGGCGGATGCCATGATCCAGTGGTGGTATGGCCATAACGCCGTGGGCTTCCTGCTCACCGCCGGTTTCCTCGGCATGATGTACTACTTCGTACCCAAGCAGGCTGGCAGGCCGGTGTACTCCTACCGCCTGTCCATCGTGCACTTCTGGGCGCTGATCACCCTCTATATCTGGGCCGGTCCGCACCACCTGCACTATACCGCCCTGCCCGACTGGGCCCAGTCCCTCGGCATGGTGATGTCGCTGATCCTGTTCGTACCCTCCTGGGGCGGCATGATCAACGGCATCATGACCCTGTCCGGCGCCTGGCACAAGCTGCGCTATGACCCGGTGCTGCGCTTCCTGATCGTGTCCCTGTCGTTCTACGGCATGTCCACCTTCGAAGGTCCGATGATGGCGATCAAGACCGTCAACGCCCTGTCCCACTACACCGACTGGACCGTGGGCCACGTACACTCCGGTGCCCTGGGCTGGGTAGCCATGGTATCCATCGGCTCCGTCTACCACCTGATCCCCAACCTGTTCGGCCAGGATCGCATGTACAGCGTGCGCCTGATCAACGTGCACTTCTGGCTGGCGACCATCGGCACCGTGCTGTATATCGTGGCCATGTGGATCAGCGGCGTGATGCAGGGGCTGATGTGGCGGGCGGTGAACGAAGACGGCACCCTGACCTACAGCTTCGTGGAAAGCCTGCAAGCCTCCTATCCGTTCTACTTCGTCCGCTTTATCGGTGGCTGTTTCTTCGTGACCGGCATGTTGCTGATGCTGTACAACACCTACCGCACCATCAAGGCGCCGAAAGGCTCCCTGCAAGCCATTCCCCAACCGGCATAAGGAGACTCGTGAATGAAAAGCCGTCATGAACTGGTCGAAAAGAACGTAACCTGGTTGGCGTTGTTGACCGTGGTCGCCATCAGCTTCGGTGGTCTGGTGGAGATCGTGCCGCTGTTCTTCCAGCAGCAGACCAACGAGCCGGTGGAGGGCCTGCGCCCCTACACCGCGCTGGAAATGGAAGGCCGTGATATCTACATCCGTGAAGGGTGCCACGTCTGTCACAGCCAGATGATCCGTCCGTTCCGGGCCGAAACCGAACGCTATGGGCACTACTCGGTGGCCGGCGAAAGCGTATGGGAGCATCCCTTCCTGTGGGGCTCCAAGCGTACCGGTCCGGATCTGGCCCGGGTAGGCGGTCGCTACTCTGACGAGTGGCACCGGGTGCACCTGCTCGACCCGCGCGCCGTGGTGCCCGAGTCGAACATGCCGGCCTTCCCCTGGCTGGAAACCAACACCCTGGACGGCCAGGATTCAGCCAACAAGCTGCGCCTGTTCCGGGATCGTTTCGGCGTGCCTTATACCGATGCCGACATCGACGGTGCCGAAGCGGCTGTGAAGGGAAAAACCGAAATGGATGCCGTTATCGCCTATCTGCAGTCCCTGGGCCATGCCCTTAAATAACCGGAGTCGATGATGGATATCAGTACCTTGGAAGCCCTGAAGCCCATGTTGATAAGCTTTCAGACCCTGGCCTTGCTGGTGTTGTTTGTAGGCATCGTATGGTGGGCCTACAGCAAGCGCAGAAAGGGAAAATTCGATGATGCCGCCAACTCCATCTTCGATGAAGAGGAGAAGGCCCGCCATCGCCGGGGTACTGAGCAGGATCGCGCAGGAGCTAATAAAAAATGAGTACTTTTCTAAGTGTTTTTGTAACTGTGATTAGCCTGGGAACCATTTTCGGCTGTCTGGCACTGCTGATCTGGTGTACCAAGGATAAAATGGGCGTCGAAGAAGGCGCTCCCACCGGTCATACCTTCGACGGTATCTCGGAAATAAACAACCCTCTGCCCAAGTGGTGGAGCTACCTGTTTGTTTTCATGATCGTGTTTTCCCTGTTCTACCTGGCGCTGTACCCGGGCCTGGGCAACTTCAAAGGCCTGCTCGGCTGGCAGAGTTCTAACCAGGACATCCGTTCATTGGAAGAGTCCCGCGCCGCGGCGACCGAAGCCCGTGAACAGGGTAAGCTGGTGCAGTACGATCGGGAGATGGTCAAGGCCGACGAGGTGTTCGGTGCCCGGTTTCGTGAGCTGGCCTATGAGGCCGACGGCGAAACCTACCGTGCCATTGCCGACATCGCCCAGGATGAAAGCGCCACCAAGGTGGGCCAGCGTCTGTTCCTGCAGAACTGTGCCCAGTGCCACGGCTCCGATGCCCGCGGTGCCCGCGGCTTCCCCAACCTGGCCGATGCGGACTGGCTGTATGGCGGTAACCCCGAGCAGATCAAGACCACCATCATGCACGGCCGCAAGGGTGCCATGCCCGCCTGGGGCGACGGCCTGGGCGAGGACGGCGTGAAGGAAGTAACCTCCTATGTGCTGAGCCTGTCCGGTCGCCGGGTCGATGAAGTGGAGGCCCAGAAAGGACAGGCCCGCTTCGCGGTTTGTGCCGCCTGTCATGGCATGGACGGCACCGGCAATGTGGCCATGGGTGCGCCCAACCTGACCGACGGCATCTGGCTGTACGGCGGCTCCCGCGCGGCGGTGGAAGACTCCATCCGTCACGGCCGTGCCGGTGTCATGCCCGCCTGGGACAATATCCTGGGCGAGGACAAGGTACACCTGCTGGCGGCTTACGTTTACAGCCTGAACAACAACTGACGGGCCCGCCGGGCTTGAAGGAAAAAGCCCCGTTCGCCGGGGCTTTTTGTTATATTAATGCCGCCTTTTTCGCAGTAGGAATCATCTATGCAACGTCCCTGGTATCAGCAATTCTGGCCCTGGTTTTTAATCGTCCTGCCCCTGTGTGTCGTCGTTGCCAGCCTGTATACCTTTTATCTCGCCAGTTCCGGCGCCGACACCATGGTGGTCGACGATTACTACAAGAAAGGCCGGGCCATCAACCAGGATCTCAGTGAGCTTGAGAAGGCGGCCCAGTTGGGCCTGGTGGCCGAGCTGCGCTACCGGAACGGACAGTTTTCCCTGGTGATGCAGGGCGAACACAACAACGGCGAGGCCGTGCGCATGCGCTTCACCCACCCCACCCTGGCCGAGCAGGATCTGGAGCTGCTGCTCACCAGCGATGCCAACGGCATCTATCGCGATCGTCCCGAGCGGGAATTAATGAACGGTCAGTGGAACTTCCAGCTGGAAGCCTTTGACGGCCGCTGGCGCATGCAAAGACGCATTTCCCTGCCCATTCAGGATCGGCTGCTTATCCGTGCCGGAGGCTGACATGGGCGGATGTTTTCACTGCGGCGAGCCGGTGCCGGCCGGTACCGATTTCCGCTTCGAGTTCGACGGTGAACAGAAGGCGTGCTGCTGCCCGGGTTGTCAGGCGGTGGCCAGCACCATCATTGACTGCGGCCTCGGCGGTTATTACCAGCATCGCAGTGCACCGGCCCCCAGGGCCGATACGGTACCCGACGAGCTGAAGCAGTTGCAGCATTACGATCTGGCGGAGATACAGCAGGACTTCGTCAGTGAAAAAGACCGTCTGAAGGAAGTACAGCTGTCCATCGCCGGCCTCTCCTGCGCCGCCTGCGCCTGGTTGATCGAGCGGCATCTGTCCCAGGTCGCAGGCGTGGCACTGATTCAGGTGAACACCACGACCGAACGGGCCCGGCTACGCTGGGACGATGACCTGGCTCCCTTGAGCCGCCTGCTGGCCGCCTTTGCGGAGATCGGCTACCAGGCCCGTCCCTTCCTGCCCCATCAGCAGGAGCAGGCCTATAACCAGGAAGTCAAATCCTACCTGTTGCGCCTGGGCGTGGCCGGCATCGCCAGCATGCAGGTGATGATGGTCGGCTTCGCCCTCTACGAGGATCTCTTTCCCGACATCGATGCCGAACTGCTGGTATATTTCCGCTGGATAAGCCTGTGGCTGTCGGTGCCGGTCATGTTCTACTCCGCCCTGCCCTTCTACCGCAATGCCTGGCGCGGCATCCGGAACCGGGCGCTGAACATGGATCTGCCGGTATCGCTGGCGATGATCTTCGCCTTCCTCGCCTCGGTTTACGCCACCGTCACCAACACCGGCGAGGTCTATTACGAGTGCGTGTCCATGTTCGCCTTCCTGCTGCTCACCGGCCGCTTCCTGGAGATGCGGGCCAGGCGCAAGGCCTCGGAGAGCACCGCCAACCTGACCCTGCTGATCCCCATGCTGGCCCGGGTGGAAACCCCTGACGGCGAGCAGGAGCAGGCGGCCAAGACCCTGGTCGCGGACCAGGTGGTGCTGGTAGCCCCGGGCAGCGTGATTCCTGCCGATGCGGTCATCCTGGACGGCACCACCAGCGTCGACGAGTCCATGCTCACCGGCGAGCACCTGCCGGTAACCAGGGGCTCCGGCGAGCCGGTGTTCGCCGGCACCACCAATGTGGAAGCGCCGCTGCGGATCAGGGTGCTGCGGCCCCTCTCCGACGCCCGGGTCACCGAGATCCTGCGCGCCCAGGACGACGCCCTGGCCGAGAAACCCCGGGTGGCGGTGCTGGCGGATCGGCTGTCCCGCTATTTTGTGGCGCTGCTGCTGCTGGCCACCCTGGGCACCTACCTGGTGTGGCTGCAGCTCGACCCGGACAAGGCCTTCTGGGTTATGCTGTCGGTATTGGTGGCCACCTGTCCCTGTGCCCTGTCGCTGGCCACTCCCACGGCGCTGACCGTGGCCACCTCCCGGCTGACCCGCGCCGGTGTGCTGGTGCGTCGCGGCCATGTGCTCGATACCCTGCCCAAGGCCACCCGCATCGTGTTCGACAAGACCGGCACCCTGACCCGGGGCCGGGTCGCCCTGCAGCGGGTGGAAATACTGGCGGCGCTGGAGCAGGACCAGGTGCTGGCCATCGCCGCCGCCCTGGAGGCCCAGTCGGAACATCCCATCGCCCGGGCCTTCCTGCCGTACCGCAACGGGCTGCGGGTCGAACGGCGGCACAATCGGATCGGCCAGGGGGTCGAGGGCATTATCGACGACCGCCGCTGGCGGCTGG
Organism: Zobellella endophytica; assembly: GCF_003012775.1. GTDB lineage: Bacteria > Pseudomonadota > Gammaproteobacteria > Enterobacterales > Aeromonadaceae > Oceanimonas > Oceanimonas endophytica. The sequence continues at coordinate 751,814 of NZ_PXYG01000001.1, forward strand.
GCAGCGCCCGCTGGCTGAACCCCGGTGCGACAGACACCGAGCTGTGCGTGTACCTGGCCGATGAACAGGGCGTCGTGGCCCGCTTGGTGCTGGCCGACCCCCTGCGCGACGATGCCGCCACCCTGATTCACCAGTGCCGCGACAGCGGCCTTCAGACCACCATCCTCACCGGCGACGGCTCGGGCCAGGCGGACGCGGTGGCCCGGGCGCTGGCGGTGGACGAACTGATCAAGGGCGCCGGGCCGGACGACAAGCTGGCCTACCTGAAAACGCGGGCCGGGGCCGGCGATATCTGCCTGATGGTGGGCGACGGCATCAACGACGCGCCGGTGCTGTCCGGGGCCCATGCGTCCTTTGCCATGGCCGGCGGCACCGACATCGCCAAGAACAGCGCCGATGCCATACTGCTGGCCGACGATCTGCGGCGCATCCCGGTGGCCCGACGCATCGCCGCCAACTGCCGGCGGGTGATCAAGCAGAACTTTACCTGGGCACTGGGCTACAACCTGGTGATACTGCCGCTGGCGGCCACGGGACAGGTGTCGCCCTGGTTCGCCATGCTCGGCATGTCGGCCAGCTCGCTGGTCGTGATGTCCAACTCCCTGAGGTTATCCCGGTTATGAACGATAACGAAATCTGGTACCTGATCATCCCCATCGCCCTGATCTTCGTGACCATCGCCATCGCCCTGTTTTTCTGGTCGGTGAAAAGTGACCAGTTCGAGGATCTGGATCGGCAGGGCAACAATATCCTGTTCGACGACGACAAGGAATCCCACCGCCAGGCGCAGCACCAGAAGCTGGATGATCATGACCGGCCAGCTTGACGCCTGGGCGGCGTTACTGATCGGCCTGCTCGGCGCCGGCCACTGCATCGCCATGTGCGGCGGGGTGGCCGCCGCCTTTTCCATGGCCATCCCCCATGAGCAGCGCGGCCTGCAGTGGCTCTACCTGCTGAGCTACAACGGCGGCCGCATTATCAGCTACGCCCTGGCCGGCGCCTTGGTCGGTGGTGTGTTCGCCAGCCTGGCGGATCTCAGCCTGGGCAAACAGGGGCTGGGCCTGCTGCGCATCCTGGCCGGGGTGATGATGATACTGTTGGGGCTCTACCTGGCGCGCTGGTGGTTCGGACTGCTGCGCCTGGAGCGCCTCGGCAACCGTCTCTGGCGCCATATCAAACCCCTGGCCGGTCGCTTCGTGCCTTTTCGCCACCCGCTGGCCGCCCTGCCCTTCGGCATGGTGTGGGGCTGGCTGCCCTGCGGCCTGGTGTATTCGGCACTGACCTGGAGCGCGGTGTCCGGCGGCGCGGTGCAGGGGGCCCTGGTGATGGCGTTGTTCGGGCTCGGCACCCTGCCCACCCTGCTCGCGCTGGGCGGCCTGGCCGGCCCGCTGCGTCATTGGCTCAACCATGCAGGCTTTCGTCGACTCTCCGGCATCCTATTGATTTGTTACGGTTTGTTTACACTGCGCCAATGGTTCGCGCTGCTTTACTGAACTATTAAGTATATGGCTTTGGTGCTATGATTGGGCAGTGATATCAATAAAGTGCCGAGCCCATGGGAAATCAGTCGAAAAGCCTAAAACCTGCCACCGGCAGCCGTGCCATCCACTGCCAGGACTGCAGTATCAGCCAGTTGTGTATCCCTCTCGGCCTCAATTCCGATGAGCTGGATGAGCTGGACAACATTATTGAACGCAAGAAACCCATCCAGAAGGGCCAGGAACTGTTCAAGGCCGGCGAAGAGCTGAGGTCGCTCTATGCCATCCGGGCCGGCACCGTCAAATCCTACACCATCACCGAACAGGGCGACGAACAGATCACCGCCTTCCATCTGGCCGGCGATCTGGTGGGCTTCGACGCCATCAACAGCGGGCAGCATCCGTCTTTTGCCCAGGCGCTGGAAACCGCCATGGTCTGTGAAATCCCCTATGAAGTGCTGGACGAACTGTCGGGCAAGATGCCCCGGCTGCGGCAGCAAATCATGCGGCTGATGAGCAACGAGATCAACGGCGATCAGCAGATGATACTGCTGTTGTCCAAGAAAACCGCGGAAGAACGCCTGGCCGCCTTCCTCCATGGCTTGTCCAGCCGCTATTCCCAGCGCGGTTTTTCCGCCCGCGAGTTTCGCCTGACCATGACCCGGGGCGATATCGGCAACTACCTCGGCCTCACCGTCGAAACCGTCAGCCGCCTGCTCGGCCGGTTCCAGAAGAGCAACCTGATCGAAGTGGACGGCAAGTATATCCGAATCCTGAACTTGCCGGAGCTGGCTCGTCTGGCCGGGGTGCCGGCCGGCGCCTGAGTATCTCAGTTTCATTGAAGGGGTGTGTATGATCAAATACCAACGTATTCTGGTGGTGGTCGACCCGGTCGCCGAAGCGCAACCCGCCCTGCACCGGGCCGTGTCGGTGGCGGCGCTGGAAGAAAATGCCGCCATCACCCTGTTTCTGCCCATCTACGACTTTTCCTATGAAATGACCTCCATGCTCTCCAGCGAAGAGCGGGACGAAATGCGAGAAGGGGTTATACAGGGGCGCGCCGAATGGCTGCAGAGCCTGCTGACGCCCTACCAGGACAGCAATATCCGGTTCGACGTCAAGGCGGTGTGGCACAGCCGTCCGTTCGAGGCCATTATTCAGCAGGTGCAGGAGGGCAATCACGACTTGGTGGTGAAGAGCACCCACAAGCACGCCCTGATCCAGTCCTTTATCTTCACCCCCACCGACTGGCACCTGCTGCGCAAGTGCCCGTGCCCGGTGCTGCTGGTCAAGGAGCGGGACTGGCCGACGGGCGGCCATGTGCTGGCGGCAGTCAACTGCTGCAGTGACGATACCGCCCAGGAAGCCCTGAACAACAAGATCATCACCGAAAGTGCCGAGGTGGCTCGGTTGCTGTCTTCCAAGCTGCACCTGGTCAATGCCTATCCGATCACCCCGGTGAACATGGCGCTGGAGCTGCCCGACTTCGATCCCCACGCCTACAACGCGGCGGTGAAGAAGCACCACGAGCGGGCCCTTTACGAATACGCGGTGCGCTTCGAGCTGGAGTCGAAAGAGCTGCACCTGCAGGAAGGGCTGGCGGAAGAAGTCATCCCCCGCTGTGCCGATGAAATCGGTGCCAGCCTGGTGATCCTCGGCTCGATCGGGCGCACCGGTTTTTCCGCCGCCCTGCTGGGCAACACCGCCGAGCACGTGATCGACAAGCTCGACTGCGATGTGCTGGTGCTGCGCCCCGACGCAACGTAAGCGCCGTTAAGCCGGCACTCTTGACTGAGCCACGTTTTTGAAGCCGGCTCTACACTCCAAGGGCTGCAGACGTTCGAGTTTCTCCAGTGTATCCGCCAGGCCGACGGCGCCACTCCGTTTACCTTCGCGGGCATCAGCGTGTACTCGACAGCCGTGCAATTTCCTCCTCTGTTACCGTTTTACAGCTGGATTTAGGCCTTTCGCCACGTAGCCAGGATGTCCATTTTCGGCGTGGATTGAGGATGAAATGCATCTGACGACTCATGCCATTTTCAATCACCACATCGCTGCTGCTGTCGTCCTCCTTATCGGTCACGCGCAGCTTTTCGCTGGTCACCTGCTCTCCTTGCTTCAGCGTCGCAGAAATCCGATCACTGTAGATACGCAATGTCAAAGGCCCGGTTTCATGAATGCGGATCCCCCCCTCTTCAACGTTGCCCGCCACTATGTGCAGCGGCTTCACCATACAGAGCTCTCCCGCATCGTTGCGGCTGATGTAGACTCCTTCTCCGGCGATACCGTGCAGATAGAGCAAACGGCCTTCCGCAATGGTCGGAATCACCACCACCCCCTCGACATCGACGGACAAGAGGTTGGATAACGCCTCTTGCGCTATGGCCAAAGAGCTGTGCAGAGAAAGCAGGATCCCTGAAATGACACCGGCTGATTTCATCGTCTTTCCTCCTGTTATAAAGCCATGCCATATACGTTGGTTCGTGGATCACCTTGTTGCGCCAACATCAGCAGCAATGCGATGATGCCGATCACCGGGACAAAAAACATCGCCGCCCACCAGCCAGCGTCCGGTATCGTGCAGACGGCGCACCGTCACGGCTATAAGCGGGACAAAACTGGCGATGCTGTAGGCAATCTCCACCCAGGCCGGAGCGCCACTGCCAATCTCCAGCGCCACCAACGCCACGCTGATAAGCAGGTTAACCAGAAAGAACATCCAGAACGCCCGGCGTGATGCCCGGCCTGAAAAGACCAGGCTCAGTTGCCAGGCCTGCCAATACCACTTCATTAGTTATCTCCTCGCTGAAACTTCACGCTTCACGCCACGAACTTGGGAGGCGGACACGTTGACGATGGCGCAACCGCAGCGTTCCGGCGTCCTTGAGCCGGTTTCAGGACCTCCTAAAACAGGTTTCAGGACATTGAACACTTCTCGGAATACATTGAAATGGTTAGGCTTGATACAGCCCGGTTAAGGAACTTTGCCGATAAAATGGAAACGTCATGATCGCTATTCCCCTGCCTTTTGTTGTCTCACTGCTGCTGTTTTTACTGGCGATCATGTTGTGGATGAAACCGTCCCAGGAAGGAAAGTCGCCCAGTCTGTTCGCCGCACTGTGCGCCTTGACAACCGCCATCGTCGGACTTCGATGGACACTGGATATGGCGATATTCCGCATGTTGCAGCCGGTCTGTGCCGCCCTGGTACCCTTGGCGGCGTGGTACTGCTTCAGCCGGGCCCATCAACCGGGGCGACTGTCGCCACTGCACTGGTCGGGCCCGATCGTCGTGGCGGCCGGTTCGCTGGGTTATCCCTACTGGCATGCCCCTCTGGATCTGATACTGACGATGCTCTACGTCGGTTACGGTATTGCGCTGCTTCGCTCGTCAGGCACCATGGCATCGGAAGTGCGTTTGTCGGATGTAGAATGGGTGAAATATGCCGAGTGGGTAGCGGGCGGTATGTTGCTGTTCTCGGCCGGTATCGATGGCGCACTGACACTGGATTTTGCCCGCTATGACGGTGCTCATGCCATGTATATTCTCGCTGTCGGTTACACCTTGCTGTTACCGACCCTGGCCCTGGTGGTGGTGATGGTCAGCCAGAGTACTCAACCGAGCGGAGCGGCTGAAAGCGCACCATCCGAGCCTGAGCCACCCACACAAGCCGTACTCAGCGCTGGCGAAGCCAACGCGATCATCGCTAAACTGGATACGCTGCTGCGTGAAAAGCAGGCGTTTCTCGACCCGGATTTAACCCTGGGTCGCCTGTCACGAAAACTGACCATTCCGGCACGGCAGATTTCAATGGCCGTGAATCAAGTTCACGGCCGTAATCTTTCCAAGGTGCTCAACGAATACCGGATTGAACATGCCAAAGAACGCCTGCTGACCAGTGATGAAAGCATTACTCAGGTGTATCTCAATTCCGGCTTCCAGACGAAGTCCAATTTTAACCGCGAGTTCAGCCGGGTAACCGGACAGACGCCGAGCGCCTTTCGTCGTCAGGCTCCGGTATCTGAGCCTTGAGCAGGTCATAGACCCGCCACTGGCACCTTGCCCTCGGGGCGCCAGTCACTATAATAGCCCCAGTTTTTTTGGCCGGGGTTATCATGTCAGTTCAAACTGCCAAGCAAGTGTACAACTTCAACAAGCTGCAGAAGCGGCTGCGTCGCCACGTGGGCGAAGCCATCGCCGACTTCAACATGATTGAAGAGGGCGACAAAGTCATGGTCTGCCTGTCCGGTGGCAAGGACAGCTACGCCCTGCTCGACATACTGCGCAACCTGCAGGCCCATGCCCCCATCCGCTTCGACATCGTCGCGGTCAACCTGGATCAGAAACAGCCCGGCTTTCCCGCGCATGTACTACCGGCCTACCTGGACGAGCTGGGGGTGGACTACAAGATCGTCGAGGAAGACACCTATTCCATCGTCAAGGACAAGATCCCCGAAGGCAAGACCACCTGTTCCCTGTGCTCCCGCCTGCGCCGGGGCATCCTGTACCGCACAGCCACCGAACTGGGGGCGACCAAAATCGCCCTCGGCCACCACCGGGACGACATCCTGGAGACCCTGCTGCTCAACATGTTCTACGGCGGCACCCTGAAGTCGATGCCGCCCAAGCTGGTGAGCGACGACGGCAAGCATGTGGTGATCCGCCCCCTGGCCTACTGCAAGGAAAAGGATCTGGTGCGCTACGCCGAGGCCAGGGCCTTCCCCATTATTCCCTGCAACCTGTGCGGCTCCCAGGAGAACCTGCAACGCCAAGCGATCAAGACCATGCTGCAGGACTGGGACAAACGCTTTCCCGGCCGCATCGAGAGCATGTTCCGCTCGCTGCAGAACCTGGTGCCCTCGCACCTGCTGGATCACCGGCTGTTCGACTTCAAGGGCGTCGACCGGGATTCCGGGGTGATCGACGGTGGCGACATCGCCTTCGACAAACCCGAGGTGGCGCCGCGTTTTAGCGTGGAAGACGACGACGAGCCCGTCGCCGAGCCGGGAGAACGGCTGCAGATCATCGAACTGAAATGAAAAAGGCGCCGACGGCGCCTTTTTTTACAACCAGGGGGTGATCCTGACCGCCGGCAGCCGCAAACGCTGCTCGCGTGCCAGGGCCACCTCATCCAGCTCCAGCCGGTCGGCTCCATCCAGGGTGGCTCCCGGCTCCGCCGGATAGAGGTGCAGCCCTTTCAGCTCGGGCACGAAGTATTTTCCGGGCCAGCCGGCCATTTTCTGCAGCAGGGTATGCATTTCTTCCCGCACCTGGCGCAGCTGCGCCATGGGAATGTCCCCGCCCGCCAGGTCGGCCTGGATCTGGATGGATATATCGCACTGCTCGGGGCGGTCGAGCTCGAGTTGCACCACCGCCTTGTCCAGATCCAGCTGCTTGTCGAACGGCAGGGTGAACTGGCCATGGGGCAGTACCACCACGGTTCCCCGGCGCTCGCCGGCCACCCACACCCCGCCACCCTCGATGCGGCACAGGCCGTCGCCGTCGGTCCGGCTCAGGTAAAAGCCGAGCTCGGCTTCCTGCACCTCGGCCTTGGCCACCGTTTCCATGTGTTTGTAAAAGCCGCTGTAGCCCAGGGTCAGGGGGGCGGCCCGCAAAGGTGCTGCGGCCAGGGCCAGCGCCGCCAGTATCGGTAAATACGTCATGCTTCGAAATGATCTCCGGGCCGGGAAGAAGGACCGCCATGGCCGGCATCGTCGTCATGGGACCGAGCCTGGTCGGGGGCACCTTCGATGCCGCAGGCCTCCCGGTAGATGATACCCTTCACCACGATGTACAGCGGCGCCACCCAGATAAGGCCGATGCCGAAGCTCATCACCGCCGCCATGAAGAACAGCACCAGCAGCATGTGGATCAGCACCATCGCCAGCCACTGGCGGGCAAAGAGCCGCAACGAGGTCAGTATCGCCTGCAGCGGCGACAGCCTCTTTTCCAGGATCAGCGGAAAGGTGAACATCAGCGCCACGCTCAGGATCAGGGTCGGCAGCATTGCCAGCATGGGCGGCAGCCCCAGGCTCTGGCCCAGGGGCAGGAACAGGCTGGTAATGAGCCCCATGATCATGCTGGCCAGGGCCAACGGCAGCAGGTAACGGAAATAATCGAAGATCTGGTTGGGCCGGATCGGCCGGTCGGCGGCCCGGTGAATACCCATCATGTCCAGGCCGCCGCTCATCGGCGCCATGATCATGGAAATCAGCAACCCCAGCAGGCTGGAGCTCCACATGTTTTCGTCTCCTTTGCCGGTGACCATCACCAGCAGCTGGTTCAACAGCAACCAGCAGCCGACCACCCCGATGGCGGCCAGCAGTATCGGCATCTTGGCGCCATAGATGCGTTGCCAGGCTTCCTGGAATACCGCTTTCGGCGCCAGTGCAAACCCCTGCTCCAGCGAACGCTGCAGCCGGGTAAATCGTGGTTCATTCATAGTGCATTCTCTTTCCTAGGGTGGCGCCATTATAGCGGATGACGGCGCTCGGGACAGCATGCTAAGCCATTATAAAATTTGGGGATTTCTGCCGGCATAGAAACAGTAAATCAACATGTTCCGACGACAAAAATTCACTTTGATTTACCGGGGGCGAAGTCTAGAATGCGCGCTCATTTTATTGGCAGAACGCGGCGCGTTTTCATCGAGGTGAATAAGGGCAAATGGCCGAACACAACACACCCATCGTCTCCCTGACCGGCATCAGCAAACAATTCGACGGCAAAACTATCATAGAAAACCTGGATTTATCCATTTATGACGGCGAATTCCTCACCATCCTGGGCCCGTCCGGTTGTGGCAAGACCACGGTACTGCGCCTGATCGCCGGGCTGGAAGTGGTCGATGCGGGACGGATCATGCTGGCGGGTGAAGACGTCAGCCAGGTGCCAGCCGAGCAGCGTCATGTCAACACCGTGTTCCAGAGCTATGCCCTCTTTCCCCATATGTCCATTTTCGACAACGTGGCCTTCGGCCTGCGCATGCAGAAGGTACCGGCGGCACAGATCCGTCCCCGGGTAATGGAAGCGCTGAAGATGGTGCAGCTCGAACAGATGGCCAACCGCTATCCCCACCAGCTGTCCGGCGGCCAGCAACAGCGTATCGCCATCGCCCGGGCCGTGGTCAACCGGCCCAAGGTGCTGTTGCTCGACGAATCCCTGAGCGCCCTCGACTACAAGCTGCGCAAGCAGATGCAAACCGAGCTCAAACAGCTGCAACGCCGGCTCGGCATTACCTTCGTGTTCGTCACCCACGATCAGGAAGAGGCCCTGTCCATGTCCGATCGCATCGTGGTGATGCAGGGCGGCAAGGTGGTGCAGAACGGTGCCCCCAAGGAGATCTACGAGTCTCCTGCCAACCTGTTCGTGGCCAAGTTCATCGGTGAAATCAACATCATGGACGGCGAACTGCTGGCCCCCGCCGACGCGACCGGCGCCTGGCACGCCCGGGTGGAAGGGCGCCACTGCCTGGTGCACAGCCAGTACCCCTTTAACGCCGGCGACAAGGTGTGCGTGCTGCTGCGCCCCGAAGATCTGCGCATGAAGACACGCGGTGCCGAGGCGCCCTCCGAAGGGGTGCCCGGGCGCATTATCGATCGCCACTACAAGGGCGCCACCCTGGACTCCCTGGTGGCGCTGGCCTCCGGCCAGCAGGTGCTGATCTCCGAATTTTTCGACGAGGACGACCCCGACTTCGACTATTCCATCGGCCAGCAGGTGGACATCCACTGGGTCGACCGCTGGGAGGTGGTCCTGCCCTATGAACAGCACTAAGGGGGTTCACGCCAATCTGTTCCGCAACCTGGCGGTCAGCCTGATCGTGGGGTGGCTGCTGCTGTTCGTGTTCATGCCCAACCTGATGATCATCGGCACCAGCTTCCTGACCCGGGATCACGCCAGCCTGGTGAGCCTGGTGTTCAGCCTGGACAACTACGGCCGGCTGTTCGATCCCCTGTATTTCCAGGTACTGTGGCACTCGGTGTTGATGGCCGGCACCGCCACCCTGCTGTGTCTGCTGGTAGGCTACCCCTTCGCCTTTATCATCGCACAGCTGCCGGCGCGCTGGCGGCCCTTCCTGCTGTTTCTGGTGATAGTGCCGTTCTGGACCAATTCACTGATCCGCACCTATGCGCTCAAGGTGGTGCTGGGCACCAAGGGGCTGCTCAACCATGCCCTGCTCGGACTCGGCCTGATCGACCAGCCGCTGCGCATCATGTTCACCGAAGTGGCGGTGATCATCGGCCTGGTCTACCTGCTGCTGCCCTTTATGGTGCTGCCCCTGTACGCCGCCATCGACAAGCTGGACGGCCGGTTGCTGGAGGCGGCCCGGGATCTGGGCGCCGACGCCCTGGCGCGCTTCGTGCGGGTGATAGTGCCGCTCACCATGCCCGGCATCGTGGCCGGCTGCCTGCTGGTATTCCTGCCGGCCATGGGCATGTTCTATATCTCGGATCTGCTGGGCGGCGCCAAGAACCTGCTGATAGGCAACATCATCAAGACCCAGTTCCTCAACATCCGCGACTGGCCCTTCGGCTCGGCCACCAGCGTGACCCTGACGGTGCTGATGGCGGCCCTGATCTTCGTCTACTACCGGGCAAGCAAGCTGCTGAACAAGAAGGTATCCATCGATGACTAACTGGTTCAAGGGCGGCTTTTTGCTGCTGGTGTTCGCCTATCTGTACATCCCCATCGGGGTGCTGATCGCCAACTCCTTCAACCGCTCCCGCTTCGGCATCCGCTGGGACGGCTTCACCTTCGACTGGTATGTCCGTCTGGTCAACAACGCCGGCCTGATGGAGGCAGCCCGCCACTCGGTGACCGTCGCCCTGGTGTCGGCCACCTTCGCCGCCCTGATCGGCACCCTGGCGGCGGTGGCCCTGTACCGCTACCGCTTCCGCGGCAAGGGCTTCGTCGGCGGTATGCTGTTCGTGGTGATGATGTCACCGGACATCGTCATGGCCATCTCGCTGCTGGCCCTGTTCGTGGTGTTGGGCATTTCGCTCGGCTTCTGGTCGCTGTTGTTCGCCCACATCACCTTCTGTCTTCCCTTTGTGGTGATCACCGTCTATTCACGCCTCAAGGGGTTCGACCTGCGCATGCTGGAAGCCGCCAAGGATCTGGGTGCCAGTGAGTTAGTGACCTTCAGGAAGATTATTTTCCCGCTGGCCAGGCCCGCCATCGCCGCCGGTTGGCTGCTGAGCTTCACCTTGTCCCTGGACGATGTGATCGTCAGCTCCTTCGTGACCGGACCGGCCTACGAGATCCTGCCGCTGAAAATCTATTCCATGGTCAAGGTGGGCGTGTCCCCCGAGGTCAACGCCCTGGCCACCATCATGCTGGCGGTATCGCTGGTGCTGGTGGTGACGTCTCAACTTTTGTTAAGGGATAAACGCTGATATGCAATCCTGGTTCCGTCCTCTGGCCATCGCGGTGGCCGCCAGCCTGCCCCTGGTGGCGCAGGCCAATGATCGTCTGTCCGTCTACGCCTGGGCCGAATACCTGCCCGACAGCGTACTGACCGACTTCACCAAGGAAACCGGGGTCCGGGTGGATTACGCCACCTTCGACTCCAACGAGGCGCTCTATGCCAAGCTGAAGCTGCTGCAGACCAGCGGTGCCAGCGAAAGCTACGATCTGATCTTTCCTTCCAGTTACATGCTGAGCAAGATGGCCCGGGAAGGGATGCTCACCCCCCTCGACAAGAGCAAGCTTCCTCACCTGGAGCAACTGGAGCCGAGCCTGCTGGACCGGGAATTCGATCCGGGCAACCGCTTCAGCGTGCCCTACGCCTTCGGCAGCACCGCCATCGCCGTCAATCGGGACGAGCTGGCCGACGCCGAGATCACGTCCTGGCAGGATCTGTGGAGCGGCCAGTGGCAGGGCCAGCTGATGCTGACCGACGACATCCGCGAAAACTTCCAGATGGCGCTGCTGACCCTGGGCCATTCCGCCAACAGCCGCGAGCCGGCCGAGATCAAGGCCGCCTACGACAAGCTGGTGACATTGCAGGACAACGTGCTGTTGTACAACTCCGACAACCCGCGCATGCCCTACGTGGCCGGTGAGGTGTCGCTCGGCCTTATCTGGAGCGACCAGGCCTACAAGACCCAGCAGGACGGCATGCCACTGGAATACGTGTACCCGGAAGAAGGCGCCATCTTCTGGGTGGACAGCGCCGCCATCCCCGCCAACGCCAAGTCGGTGGACGCCGCGCACCAGTTCATCGATTTCCTGATGCGCCCGGAGATCGCCGCCCGGATCATCCAGGAACTGGGCATCGCCGTGCCCAACCAGGGTGCCAAGGCCCTGCTGCCCGCCGAGGTGGCCGACAACCAGGTGCTGTTCCCCTCCGGCGACATCGTGGCCAAGGGCCACTTCCAGGACGATCTGGGTGACGAGGTGCTCGCGGTCTACGAAGAGCACTGGGTACGACTGCGCTCCAACTGAGGACCGTCCCCTCCCCCATAACGATCAAAGCCCGCATGATGCGGGCTTTCAAGTGGATGACAACGTCGTCTGTTTTACCGGTATGAGTCGGCCAAAGGGCCAACTCCGCCGACACACTGCAAGCACATCCTTGTGACGCTCGGCACATGCCATCCCTGGCATGTGCCGGTCGGCGGAGCCGTTCCCTTTACCCGCCTGTTTTGGCATGGGTGTTGCCTGAAGTGCTGTCGGCAGTCTGAAATCCCGCATGATGCGGGATTTTTATTATTTTTTCCGGCCCGCCAGCAGCTCCTCCACATAGGCGGTCACCATCCGGGTGGCCGGGCCATAGCGGTGTTCGTCGAAGTGATTGTTGACCTGGCTCGGCTCCAGGTTGATTTCGATGGTATGGGCATTGTGCATCGCCGCTTCGTGTACGAAACCGGCGGCGGGGTAGACGTTGCCGGAAGTACCGATGGCGATGAACAGGCTGGCTTCGCTCAGAGCCTGATAGATGCGATCGAGCAGCAACGGCATCTCTCCAAACCACACCACATGCGGCCTGAGCGGCTCGGGAAACTGGCAGCAATGGCACAGATCCGTGTGGTGCAGCGGCCCTGTCCAGGTCACCGTCTGGTTGGAATGGGGGCAACGGGCCTTGAGCAGCTCGCCGTGCATGTGCAGCACGTTGCGGCTGCCGGCCCGCTCGTGCAGATCGTCGATATTCTGGGTAACCAGGGTTACTTCATCCGGCCACTCCGCCTCCAGCCGGGCCAAGGCGTGGTGGGCGGCGTTGGGTTCCACCGTCTGCAACAGCGCCCGGCGGGCATTGTAGAAACCGTGCACCAGCTCGGGATCCCGTTGATAACCTTCGGGAGTGGCCACATCCTCGATACGGTGCTCTTCCCACAGGCCATCGCTGGCCCGAAAGGTTTTGATACCGGATTCGGCTGAGACACCGGCACCGGTCAGGATAACAATATTGCCTTTGCGCACCTGTTGCACGCCTCTGCTGCTCTGTCTTGCTACTTAGGCTAACAGCATCCCGGACGCTGGCCAATGCTGCCTTGGTCTAAAAGCAAAAAGCCAGGCACTGTACCTGGCTTTGTCGCTTACTGCGGATCGTCGAACGATGCGGCGTTTTCCACCCTGGCCTTCAATTTCTGGCCGGGACGAAAGGTCACCACCCGCCTGGCCGAAATGGGAATATCCTCCCCGGTCTTGGGGTTGCGCCCGGGGCGCTCCCCCTTGTTACGCAATTCAAAATTGCCGAAACCGGAAATCTTGACCTGTTCACCCTGCTCCAGCGCGGTGCGAATTTCTTCGAAAAATGCCTCAACCATCTCCTTGGCATCACGTTTACTCATGCCAAGCTCAGTGAACAAATGTTCTGCTATGTCGGCCTTGGTTAACGCCATACGCTCAGTCCCTCAAGGAAGCATTAAACTCTACGGAAAGCGCGGACACGATACGGGCCACCGTGTCGGCAATTTCCTTCTCTTCCAAAGTCCGTTGGGTATCCTGCAACACCAAGCTGAGCGCCAGGCTCTTCTTGCCGTCGGCAATACCTTGTCCTTGGTATACATCGAACAAGTTTATGCCAACCAATTGATCTCCGCCAACTTTCCTAACTAAATCAAGGATATCGCCGGCAGCGACCGACAGCTCGACCACCAGTGCCAGATCGCGGCGGTTGGCCGGGAAGCGGGATATATCGCCCGCGTCTGGTACCGCCCGCTCGGTCAGGGCGGTCAGTTCGACTTCGAACACATAGGCCTGGGACTTGAGCCCCAGCTTGCGCAGCAGGCTGGGGTGCACGGCGCCGAGCAGACCGACCGGCTTGCCGTGACGCGAGAGAGTCGCGGATTGACCCGGGTGCAGGGCCACGACATCGGTACGGGAAAACGAGAAACTCAGCTCGTCCGCGGTCAGGGCCAGCAGGCTTTCCACATCGCCCTTGAGATCGAAGAAGTCCACGCCTCTGTCGGCCATGTCCCAGTGCTCGTCCACCACCGGGCCGAGCAGCAGGCCGGCCAGTACCGGCGTCTGGCGCACACCGTTCTCGGCGGCTTCATCGGGGATGAAGGTCAGCCCCTGCTCGAACAGGCGCAACCGCGACTGCTGGCGATTCTGGTTGTAAACGGCCGCCTGGATCAGGCCCGGCCACAGCGACACCCGCATGGCGGACATGTCGGCGGCGATGGGGTTGGGCAACACCAGCGGCTCGGCCTGGGGGAACAGCAAGCGCTGTTGCTCCGGGTCCACGAAGCTGTAGGTGATGGCCTCCTGATAGCCGAGATCCACCAAGGCGTCCTTCAGCCGGTTCAGCGGTAGCCTGCCCTCGCGGTGCGAGGACATGGTCAGGCCGGCCACTGGCGCCAGATCGGGAATCCGGTTGTAGCCGTAGATACGGGCCACCTCTTCCACCAGATCTTCCTCGATGCCGATGTCGAAGCGATAGCTCGGCACCACTACCTGCCAGCCTTCGCTGGTCGGGGTGACGTCCAGCCCCAGGCGGATCAGCATGTCGGTCACTTGGGCGGCGGGAATATCGATACCGATCAAGCGGTTGAGTTTTTCGTGGCGCAGGGTGACGGTGGCCGCCCCGGGCAGGTCCACCTCGGATACCGCCTCCACCACCGGGCCGGCTTCACCGCCGCAGATCTCCAGCAACAGGGCGGTGGCCCGCTCCATCACCTTGCGTTGCAGCCGGTAGTCCACGCCCCGCTCGAAGCGGTGGGAGGAGTCGGTATGCAGGCCGTAGCTGCGGGCCCGGCCGGTGATCGCCAGCGGGCTGAAGAAGGCGCATTCCAGCAGCACGTCGCGGGTATGCTCGTTCACCCCGGTGGCCTCGCCACCGAAGATGCCGGCCATGGCCACGGCCTTGGCGTTGTCGGCGATCACCAACGTATCGCCGTTCAGGCTGACTTCGTTGCCGTCGAGCAGGGTCAGCTTCTCGCCCTGATCCGCCTGGCGAACCACGATGCCGCCGTCGAGACGGGCCAGATCGAAGGCATGCATCGGCTGGCCCCATTCCAGCAACACGAAGTTGGTGATGTCTACCACCGGATCGATGCTGCGGATACCGCTGCGGCGCAGCTTTTCCTGCATCCAGGCCGGGGTCTCGGCGCCGACGTCGATGTTCTTCACCACCCGGCCCAGGTAACGCGGGCAAGCGGCGGTCGCCTCCAGCCGGATCTCGACCCGGTCATCGATGCTGGCGGGTACCGCCGGGATCTCGGGCCAGTTCACGTCCTGCCGGTTGAGCACGCCCACTTCCCGGGCCAGCCCCGCCATGCTCAGGCAGTCGGCGCGGTTGGGGGTCAAATCCACCTCGATGGTGACGTCATCAAGTTTGAGGTAGTCGCGCACCTCGGTGCCGATGGGGGCATCGGCGGGCAGCTCGATAATGCCATCCGAGTCCACATCGATACCCAGCTCGCCGTAGGAGCAGAGCATGCCGTGGGAAGGTTGGCCACGCAGCTTGGCTTTCTTGATGGTGAAATCGCCGGGCAACACGGCACCGACTACCGCCACCGCCACCTTCAGGCCCAGGCGGCAGTTGGGCGCGCCACAGACGATGTCGAGCAGCTCGTCACCGCCCACATTGACCTTGGTCACCCTCAGCTTGTCCGCATCCGGGTGCTGGCCGCACTCGACCACTTCGCCCACCAGCACCTGGTCGAAGGTGCCCGCCACCGGCTCGATGCCGTCGACCTCCAGGCCGGCCATGGTGATCTGCTCGGCAAGAGCCTCGGCGTCCAGGCCGGTATCGACCCACTCATCCAGCCATGATTTTGAAAATTTCATTATTGCTCCTGCCGCTTACCGGAATTGCTTGAGAAAACGCAGATCATTTTCGAAGAAGGCGCGCAAATCGTTGACGCCGTAACGCAGCATGGTCAGACGCTCGACCCCCATGCCGAAGGCGAAGCCGCTGTAACGCTCGGGATCAATGCCCACGGAGCGCAACACGTTGGGGTGCACCATGCCGCAGCCCAGTACTTCCAGCCATTTGCCGTTTTTGCCCATCACGTCCACTTCGGCGCTGGGCTCGGTAAAGGGGAAATAGGAGGGACGGAAGCGGATTTGCAAATCTTCCTCGAAGAAATTGTTGAGGAAATCGTGCAGCACGCCCTTCAGTTGGGTGAAGCTGACATTCTCGTCGACCAGCAGTCCTTCCACCTGGTGGAACATGGGGGTGTGGGTCTGATCGTAGTCGTTGCGGTAGACCCGACCCGGGGCGATAACGCGCAGCGGTGGCTGCTGCTGCTCCATCGTACGGATCTGCACGCCCGAGGTGTGGGTGCGCAGCATCAGTTCCGGATTGAAGTAGAAAGTATCGTGATCAGTGCGGGCCGGATGGTGCGCCGGAATGTTCAAGGCATCGAAGTTGTGGAAATCGTCCTCGATTTCGGGGCCTTCCGCCACCTGGAAGCCGAGCTCACCAAAGAAGGATTCGATGCGCTTGATGGTGCGGCTCACCGGATGCAGGCCACCGGCCGACTGACGGCGTCCGGGCAGGGTGATGTCCAGGGTCTCTGACGCCAGCTTCTGGTTCAGCTCTGCCAGTTGCAAGGCCTCGCGCTTGCTGTTGAGGGCATCGCTCACCGCCTGCTTGGCGTGATTGATGGCCTGGCCCGCGGCCGGGCGCTCTTCGGCGGACAACTTGCCCAGCGCCTTGGATTGCTCGGTAAAAATCCCCTTTTTGCCCAGATAGTGAACCCGGATTTCATCCAGTTCGACGGCGTTGGCGGCAGCCTGGATCTCCGCCTGTGCTTTGACGATCACGTCTTCCAGCTGATCCATGTATTCCTCGTTACTTGCCCGCGATAAACCGGACACTGAATAATTTGAAAGGCCTTGATAATAAAGGAAATGCCCCTTCCCTGCTACCATTGAGCCGGTCCGGGGCCAACAAAAAAGGAGGCCGGAGCCTCCTTCTTTATTTATTCGTCCGAGCGACTTAAACCAGGGCTTCTTTGGCTTTGGCAACCAAAGCGGCGAAGGTGGTCTTGTCGTGTACGGCGATGTCAGCCAGGATCTTGCGATCGATTTCAACGGAGGCTTTTTTCAGGCCATCGATGAAGCGGCTGTAGGACAGACCGTTCTGACGAGCCGCCGCGTTGATACGGGCGATCCACAGTTGACGGAACTGACGTTTTTTCTGACGGCGGTCACGGTAAGCATATTGACCGGCTTTGGTTACTGCCTGGACCGCGACGCGATAGACGCGTGAACGGGCACCGTAATAACCTTTGGCCTGCTTCAGTACTTTCTTGTGACGAGCGCGGGCAGTAACACCACGTTTAACTCTTGGCATTGTTCACTCTCCTCTTAAGCAGTCGGCAGCATGGATTTGATCTGGGCGACGTCAGACGCGGCCACCAGACACTTACCGCGCAGATGGCGCTTGCGCTTGGTGCTTTTCTTGGTGAGGATGTGACGCAGGTGGGACTGCTTGCGCTTGAAGCCACCGGAGCCGGTTTTCTTGAAGCGCTTGGCAGCGCCTTTGTTCGATTTCATTTTCGGCATAAAAACTCCGCATTGTTAATGACAACAAACAGCAAGGCGAGCCGGGCAACTCGGTTGCCCGACTACTTGCAAGGGCCTTACTGTTTTTTCTTCGGGGCAAGCACCATGACGGCCTGACGACCTTCCAGCTTGGGGAAGGCCTCGACCACGGCCAATTCGTCCAGATCCGCCTTGATACGGTTGAGCAAATCGAAACCGAGTTCCTGGTGCGCCATTTCACGACCGCGGAACCGCAGCGTGACCTTGGCTTTGTTACCCTCTTCCAAAAAGCGAACCAGGTTGCGTAGTTTTACCTGATAGTCGCCTTCATCGGTACCGGGCCGGAATTTGATTTCCTTGACCTGGATTTGTTTCTGCTTTTTCTTTTGTTCCTTGGTAGCCTTGCTCTTCTCGTAGAGGAACTTGCCGTAATCCATGATACGGCAAACGGGCGGCTCGGCATTGGGACTGATTTCCACCAGGTCTACACCTGCGCCGGCGGCGGCTTCGAGTGCCTCATTGATGGACACAATGCCTAATGCTTCGCCTTCCAGGCCGACCAGACGGACTTCTTTCAGTCGGATTTCTTCATTCAGTCGATTGCGGGGAGCCGGTTTGCCCCCTTTTTTAGCGCCTTTTATAACCTATCCTCCACTGTTTTCTTACCGCGAGTAAGGATCTCCTGCTGTATCAGCCGGGTCAGCTCTTCTACGTCGAAGGTGCCGAGATCCTGTCCTTTCCGGGTACGAACCGCTACTTGGCCGGCTTCGACTTCTTTATCGCCGCAAACCAGCATGAAAGGTACCCGCTTCAGAGTATGCTCGCGGATTTTAAAGCCAATCTTCTCATTTCTCAAGTCCGCTTTGGCCCGAATGCCAACATTATTCAAACTGTTAGCCAATTTCAGGGCGTAGTCGGCCTGATTGTCGGTAATGTTGAGCACCACCACCTGGGTGGGAGCCAGCCAGGCGGGGAACAGGCCGGCATATTCCTCGATAAGGATGCCGATAAACCGCTCGATGGAGCCCAGGATGGCGCGGTGGATCATCACCGGCACATGGCGCTCGTTGTCTTCGCCCACATAGCTGGCACCCAGGCGACCGGGCAGCGCGAAGTCGAGCTGGACGGTACCGCATTGCCAAGCCCGGTTCAGGCAGTCATGCAGGGTGAACTCGATCTTGGGACCGTAGAAAGCCCCTTCACCCGGCTGTAGTTCGAAGGCGATGTCATTGGCCTTGAGCGCCTCTTCCAGGGCCAGCTCCGCCTTGTCCCAGATCTCGTCGCTGCCGATGCGTTTTTCCGGCCGGGTCGACAGCTTGACCGCGATGTTGGTAAAGCCGAAGGTACCATAAGTGTCGTACACCATGCGGATACAGGCGGAGACTTCTTGCTGGATTTGCTCTTCGGTACAGAAGATATGGGCATCATCCTGGGTAAAGCCGCGCACCCGCATCAGGCCGTGCAGGGCACCACTCGGCTCGTTGCGGTGGCAACAGCCGAATTCCGCCATGCGCAACGGCAGATCCCGGTAGGACTTGAGGCCCTGGTTGAAGATTTGCACGTGCCCCGGGCAGTTCATCGGCTTGATGGCATATTCCCGGTTTTCGGAGCTGGTGGTGAACATGTTTTCGGCATATTTGTCCCAGTGCCCCGATTTTTCCCACAGCACCCTGTCCATCATAAAGGGGCCCTTGACCTCTTCGTACTGGTATTCGCGCAGTTTGTCACGCACGAAGTGCTCCAGTTCGCGGAAGATGGTCCAGCCATCGTGGTGCCAGAACACCATGCCCGGCGCTTCTTCCTGCATATGATAGAGGTCGAGCTGTTTGCCGATTTTGCGGTGATCACGCTTGGCGGCCTCTTCCAGCTGGGTCAGGTAACCCTTGAGCGCCTTCTTGTCAGCCCAGGCAGTACCGTAGATGCGCTGCAGCATCTTGTTCCTGGAATCGCCGCGCCAGTAGGCACCGGACACTTTCTGCAGCTTGAAGTGCTGGCAGAAACGCATGTTGGGCACGTGCGGCCCCCGGCACATGTCGATGTACTCTTCGTGATGATAGAGGCCGGGCTTGTCGTGCTGACTGACATTCTGATCCAGGATTTCGATCTTGTAGGGCTCGTGCCGCCGGGCGAAGGTGTCCCGCGCGTCCTGCCAGCTGACCTTCTTCTTGATCACCGGATACTCGGTCTTGGCCAGCTCCAGCATACGCGCTTCCAGCCTGGCGATGTCTTCTTCGGTCAGGGTGTGGTCGAGATCCACATCGTAATAGAAGCCGTTGTCGATCACCGGGCCGATGGCCATCTTGGTCTGGGGCCACAGTTGCTTGATGGCGTGACCCAGCAGGTGGGCACAGGAATGGCGGATGATCTCCAGCCCCTCCTGATCCTTGGCGGTGATGATGGCCAGCTCGGCATCCTGATTGATCGGCTCGCAGGCGTCCACCAGCTCGCCATCGACGCGCCCGGCGATACAGGCCTTGGCCAGACCGGCACCGATATCCTGCGCCACGTCCAGTACGGAAACGGCCTGTTCAAAATGGCGTTGGCTGCCATCGGGAAGAGTAATTGTCGGCATGAAGTGTCCTTAACAGTGGTGCACCCTACCAAAGTGCACATGTAGTGTATGAAAATGAAAAATTCACGACGGCTTCAACCATCTGGCTTTACCTTGCCAGTCTGGCACGCCTTACGGTGCTACCCGGCGGCACAGGTTGAAGGCGCCAGACTCTAGCAGAAATCGCGCTTTCCCGCCATGGCCGCGGGCCGATTATGACCCCTGGCCTTCGGCCCGGTGTTTCAGCTGGATAAAGCGACTGTGGGGAATGTAGAGCAGGTCGGCGGTCTGGCGAATCACCGCCTCTTCCAACGGGTCCAGTTGGTCGTCGGTAAAGGCGATCAGCCACAGCGCATGGAGGATGTTTTCGCGCTGTCCCATCGGCAGGGCCTTCAGGCGGGAGGTAAACTCATAGAGCGAAACCGACTCCTGCTGCTGGGCCCTCCCCTGTTCCAGCCAGTCGTGTACCACGTCCTGGGACTGACCAAACAGCCGGGCCAGCAGTTGCTCCATACGCTGCTGTTCTGCTCGGCTTGCCGCGCCATCCGCCAGCATGACTTCGGTAAGCAGGGCCGCCACGGCAATTTCTTCAGACAGCTCGATGGTTTCCGGTGGTTTGGCTCCATCAAGCCATTTTTTCAGTCGATCGATCATACCCGCTCCAATTTTGCTCGTTGGGCAACTTTGTCCGCGTAGACATGGCCTATACTGTTGACAAACCAAGCGTCAGCGGAGGCGTTATGTGGCAGATTATCGCCAGTCAGATCTCGGAAGCAACCGGTACCGATTTCAGTATCTTCGACAAAAAGCCGCTGGCCGGCGGCGATATCAACCAGGCATTCCGAATTACCGATGGCTATAAGAGCTACTTTGTTAAGTTAAATGACCGTGCCAAGCTGGATATGTTCCGCTGTGAATGGAACAGCCTGGAACACCTCTACCGTACCCAGACCCTGCAGATCCCCCAGCCGATCTGTTGCGGCACCACCCCCACCATCAGCTTCCTGGTACTGGAATACCTTGAGTTCGGCCCGGCGGATGAGCAGGACTGGCATATGCTCGGCCGCCAGCTGGCCCATCTGCACCTGAGCCACAACCAGCCGGTGTACGGCTGGGATGAGGATAATTTTCTCGGGACCTGCGTGCAACCCAATGCCTGGCACAAGAAGTGGTCGACCTTCTTCGCCGAACAACGCATCGGTTGGCAGCTGAAACTGCTGGAGGAGAAGGGCATCCGCTTCGGCGATATCGAGGAGATCATCGGCGCCATCAAGATGCGCCTGGCCAATCACCATCCGAGGGCAGCCTTGCTGCACGGGGACCTCTGGCGCGGCAACCTCGCCTTCTGTGACCATGCCGGCGTGCTGTTCGATCCCGCCAGCTATTTTGGCGATCGGGAGACGGATATCGCCATGAGCGAGTTGTTTGGCCAGTTTCCACAAGTATTCTATCGGGGCTACGAAGCGGTCTGGCCACTAGAAGAAGGCTATACCGAGCGGCGGGAAATCTATAATCTGTATCACTTGCTGAATCATGTTAATCACTTCGGTGAACCTTATGTTGAGCAGGCCAAGGACTGCCTGTACCACGTTATCGCCCATTAGGAGACATTATGCCCTCACCCGTGGTGTTTATTACCGGCGCGGCCAAGCGCATCGGCGCAGAACTCAGCCGCTTTCTTCATCGCAAAGGCTATCGCCTAATACTGCATTACCACCAGAGTGAACAGGCCGCCACGGTGCTGGCCAACGAGCTGAACGCCGAGCGGCCCGACAGCGTGCGCCTGCTTTGCCAGGATTTGACCCGGCTCGATGAACTGCCGGAGCTGGCTGATAAGGTGCTGTGCTGTTTCGGTCGTCTCGACGGCCTGATCAACAATGCTTCCAGCTTTTACGCCACACCGTTTGGCGAAGGCACCCCGGCCCAGTGGCAGGACCTGATGGCCGCCAACGCCGCCGCGCCCTACTTCCTGATCCAGTCACTGGCTCCGGCACTGAAGGCCAACAAGGGGGCCATCGTCAACTTGGTGGATATTCATGCGGAAAAAGGACTGCGCCATCACCTGATCTACAGCATGGCCAAGAATGCCCTCGCTACCCTGACCAGGGGGCTGGCGGAAGAGCTGGCACCGGAAGTCCGTATCAACGGCGTTGCCCCGGGTGCCATACTATGGCCGGCCCATGCACTGAGTGGAGAGCAGAAACAGGCGGTATTGGACTCCATTCCCATGGGACGACTGGGGCAGCCTCGGGAAATAGCCGAAACCGCCGCCTTCCTGCTCGACGGCCCCGGCTACCTGACCGGCCAGATCATCGCCCTCGATGGCGGGCGCTCGAGCCGGGGATTATGCGAGGCCTGACGGCCTCCTCTTAGTAAGGATCTGCCGATGCGTGACTATTTTGAGCAAAATATCGTGTGCCCCCATTGCGGTCACCATACCCGTATCGTGGTAGATGCCTCGGAAGGGGAGCAGGACTACTATGAAGACTGCATGGCCTGCTGTAACTCTATCCATCTCACAGTGCGACGTAACGAACTAACCGATGCGGTTGAAGTTGGCGTCGATGCCGATGACGAGCAGTATTTTTAAAATCAACCATTGTATGTTGGCATAATATCAGCGATTCGCCATCACCCGTTCCACCGTATCAACGATGGCCTGGGTTTGCGGGTCGATTTCGATATTGACCCTCAATCCCGGCGCCATCTCTCCCAGGTTGGTGCGAGCCAGGGTTTCCGGGATCAGATGAACCGCAAAACGATCCGGGCGAACCTCACCGATGGTCAGGCTGATGCCGTCGATGCCAATATAGCCCTTGCTGAACACATACTTGGCAAGATTGGTCGGCAACGCGAACCACAGCGTGGTGTTGGTGCCCGTTTCCAGCCGCTCGAGCAAGGCGCTTTGTGCCATGATATGGCCGGACATGGCGTGGCCGCCGATTTCGTCGCCAAAACGGGCCGCCCGTTCGAGGTTGACCTTGTCTCCGGGCAGCAACAGTCCCAAGTTGGTCACCCGCAGGGTTTCCACCATCAGATCGAAGCTGACCCTGTCTCCCTCGATACGGGTCACGGTCAGGCAGCAGCCATTGTGGGCTACCGAGGCGCCCAACGCCAATCCCGGTAACAGCGCCGACGGCATGCGGATGATGTGGGTGCGAAAGTCGGTTTTATCGGTGATCTCGAGCAGAGTCCCCTGGCCTTGTACAATTCCGGTGAACATCATTCTTATCCATGTTAAAAAGTCAGTTTAAGATACTGGGGAAATGCCATGAAGCGGATTATATTCCCAACATCTGCCGCATATTCGTGTGCCCTCCACCCGTTACCGGACGCCAGCTCCGGGATGCCGGCAACATGACTCCATATCCCAAGCGAGAATAACATGGCCCTGAAGCCTTACTTTGCCGAAACATTTCATTTATTGAGGTTGTGCGGCCCCATACTGGTGGCTCAGATCGCCCAAACCACCATGAGTTTTGTCGATACCGTCATGGCCGGCCAGGTCAGCGCCACCGATATGGCCGCGGTGGCGGTGGCCACCAGTTTCTGGCTGCCCATTATCCTGCTGGTGCAGGGGGTGGTGATGGCACTGACGCCTATCATATCGCAACTCAACGGGGCTCGTCGCCATGGCGAGGTCGCCGGTGCCGTACACCAGGGTTTCTGGCTGACCCTGCTGGTGACCCTGCCGGCCATGCTCGCCCTCTATTATTCGCCTCTGGCCCTGCACTGGATGGGGGTGGAGCCGGTGCTGGCCGAGAAAACCACCGGTTATCTGCACGGCATCCTTTGGGGTATGCCGGCCTATGCCTTTTACCAGGTGCTGCGCAACTTCAGCGAGGGACTGTCCCATACCCTGCCTACCATGGTGATCGGCTTTATCGGCCTGGGGGTCAACGTGCCGGCCAACTATGCCCTGATCCACGGCAAGCTCGGGTTACCGGCGCTCGGCGGCGTGGGGTGTGGTTATGCTTCTGCCCTGGTGTTCTGGGCCATGCTGCTGGCCATGATCGTCTATACCCGGCGCTCTCCCCTGCTGCACCGGTTCCGCCTGTTCGCCCGGCTTGCCGCACCCGACTGGCGCCAGATCGGCCGCATTTTCCGCCTGGGTTTTCCCATCGCCATGGCCATCTTCTGCGAAGTCACCCTTTTCACCGTGGTGGCGCTGTTACTGGCGCCGCTGGGATCCGAGGTGGTGGCGGGGCACCAGATCGCCATCAACTTCTCCAGCATGATCTTCATGCTGCCCCTGAGCCTGGGCATGGCGCTGACCATCCGGGTCGGCCATCGGCTGGGGGAAGGGCAACCGAAGCAAGCGAAGGAGGCCAGCATCGCCGGCATCGCCTTCGGCTGTATCCTGGCGGTGTTCACCGCCCTGGCCACCCTGCTCGGACGGGAATGGATAGGCGCCATTTATACCGACAACGCCGCCGTGCTGGAGCTCGCCGCCAGCCTGCTGTTGCTGGCGGCGCTGTATCAGATTTCCGACTCGGCCCAGGTCATCGCCGCCGCCGCGCTGCGCGGGTACAAGGATACCCAGATCATCTTCTATATCACCGTGGTGGCCTACTGGCTGTGCGGCCTGCCGATCGGCATCCTCCTCGGGCTGACCGACTGGCTGGTCCCGGCCATGGGCCCTCACGGTTTTTGGATAGGTTTTCTGGTAGGCTTGTCCATAGCGGCATTGATGTTGATATGGCGGTTACGCATTATTTATGAACGGGTGGAAAATCGCAGTCGGGCTGATCTCCCTCTGGTTGACGGCCTGTAGTCCACAGAGCGAGTTGGAACATCAGTTCCAGACCTACCTGGCCCGGGTGGCCAATGTACTGGAGGTGGCGCCTCCTACCCTCAGCAGCGCGCCCCCCCTACCCCCGCTGCCACCACAACGGGAGCTGCAACGGCAACACGACCGGGTTACCGCCGGCCTGCTCGATACCCTGAAGCTGGGCGAGTGCCGTTTGCTGGGGCTGGTCGGTGAACACAACAGCCCGGTCGGTAAAAGCCAGAGCGCCGCAGCCCTGTTGCTTTATCACCTGCAATTTCAACAGGGCGTGCAGCAGTGCCTTGCCACCACCCAGGATCCGGCCCTGCTCGACTGGCTCGAACAGATCCGGCGCCAGAAGGCCCGCCAGCTCCCGGGCCATCACTGGAACATGATGATCGCCGAGCCGGAAATCCGCTCGGCCCTGATGCCCCGGGCCCGTCCCCTCGGGCTGGATCAGCAACCGGGATACCATGAAACCCTGGCTGCCTTCGAGCTGTTTTACCGGCTGCAGCGCCTGGCGCAGGGTCGTCCGGAAGCCTCGCCGCTGCAGCCCAGGGAGTTGAACCAGGCCCTGAGCGGGCTCTATAACAATGATTACCTCGGCCGGCTGTTTTATTCCCTGCACGCCGCCGGCCATTACCTCAGCCAGAGTATCGGCTTCCTGCAACGACTCGAGCAGTTCGACTGCCACCCCAGACACAGGAGCAGTGCCGAGCGCCTGCGCAATGCCATGCAGCACTACTATATCGAGGCGATCCAGTCCTACTTCAGCCAGCTCGATCGCCAGTTCATCCGGCTGGCTCCCCTGCTGCAGCACACCCTGACACCCGGTTTCATCCAGCACCCTCCCCTCGCCGATTACCAGGCCCATTTTGCCCAGGGACTCGACAGCCGGGTTTATGCCCGCTATCGCTCGCTCACCCTCGAGCACGCCCGTTTGTGGCAGCAATTCCTGGCCCGGTGCGATATTTCGCCGACTTGAACAATACTTCTCCAGGTGTTTGCCCGGCAAGAAAAAACGCTTGCCCCTGCCCAAGGCCTTGGCTAGTATACGCAGCGCCTGACAGCAGCATGCGTTCTTAGCTCAGTTGGTTAGAGCACCACCTTGACATGGTGGGGGTCGGTGGTTCGAATCCACTAGAACGCACCAGATTTTGCGTCCTTAGCTCAGTTGGTTAGAGCACTACCTTGACATGGTAGGGGTCGGTGGTTCGAGTCCACTAGGACGCACCAGTTAGCGGTGATGGCAACACCTCAACATGCCAGATTTTGCGTCCTTAGCTCAGTTGGTTAGAGCACTACCTTGACATGGTAGGGGTCGGTGGTTCGAGTCCACTAGGACGCACCAAATCAGAAAAAGCGTACCCTCTGTGGTGCGCTTTTTTTTTGTTGGTGTCCCTGTGCGGCCGTTCTTCCTCCTCCCAATGGCTCATGCCCCGGCAGCGGATACACCATCGTCATGTCGAGCCATATCAAACTGAACATTGATGCATCGTGATTTTTAAACCTTAACACTTTAGCCACACTGTCTTCGCCACCGGCACTCTCCGATCACCCGGAATGAGTGCCTTACGACTGACGGAGAGAATGATGAATCATCAGAATTTGGCCGCGCACTGGATGCCTTTCACCCCGAACAAGGGCTTCAAGGCCCAGCCCCGCATGCTGACCGGCGCCAAAGGCATGTACTGGACCACCGACGACCGACGCCAGGTCCTGGACATGACCGCCGGCCTGTGGTGCTGTAACGCCGGCCATGGTCATCCTCATATTGCCGAAGCGATAGCGAAGCAGGCCCGCACCCTGGATTATGCTCCCTGTTTCGGCTTCGGCCACCCCCTGTCGTTCGAGCTGTCGGAACGACTGGCGGCACTGGCCCCGGGCAACCTGAACAAGGTGTTCTATACCAACTCAGGCTCGGAGTCCGTCGAAACGGCCCTGAAGATGGCCCTGGCATACCATCACGCCCGTGGGCAGGCCGGCAGGCAGCTGTTTATCGGCCGGGAACGCGGCTACCACGGGGTCAACTTCGGGGGCATCGCCGTCGGGGGGATTACCAACAACTACAAGGCATTCGGGCAGTGGCTGCCCACCGATCACCTGTCCCATACCCAGGATCTCGCGCACAACGCCTTCTCCTGCGGCCTGCCGTTACACTGCGGGGTGGAAAAGGCCAACGAGCTGGAGCGGCTGATCAAACTGCACGATGCCAGCCGGATTGCGGCGGTGATCATCGAACCCATCAGCGGGGCCGGCGGCGTGTTGCCACCACCGGTCGGCTATCTCAAGCGCATCCGGGAAATCTGTGACCAACACGATATCCTGCTGATCTTCGACGAAGTCATCTGCGGCTTTGGCCGTACCGGCAATGTCTTCGCCAGCCAGACCTTCGAGGTGCTCCCGGACATCATGACCACCGCCAAGGGCCTGACCAATGGTACCGCGCCGATGGGCGCCGTGTTTGCCGGCGATCATGTTTACGATGCGGTGGTAAACGAGGGCGGCGCGGGTGTCGAATTTTTCCATGGCTACACCTACTCGGCCCATCCGCTGGCCTGCGCCGCCGCCATGGCCACCCTGGATGTGTATGAACAGGGGGGACTGTTCCGCCGGGGTGAGGCGGGGTGCGACATCGCCGCCTATTTCGAACAGGGTCTGCACAGCCTGAAAGGGCTGCCCGGGGTGATCGACATTCGCAACTACTCGCTGATTGCCGCCGTCGAGTTCGAGCCCATCGCCGGCAAGCCGGGGGCCACCGGCGCCCAGATCCAGGGCAGTGCCTGGGATCAAGGCATGATGTTGCGTTCGCTGGGGGACGCTATCGCCATGTCGCCTCCCCTTATCATCGAAAAACACCATGTTGACCAAACGGTTGGCATACTTGAAAAGAGCATCAGGCAGCTGTTTGGCTAAAAAAAGGGTTCATCGCACTTTACCGGGGAACGCCGCCTTGATTTTCAGGAAGAAGTACTCGGTATCCTTGAACCCATAGGCCATGCGCTTGATGACTTTGATACGATTGTTCACGCCTTCCAGTTGACTGGTATGCATCGGGAAGCGTGAACTGGCCAGGATGCCCCGAAGGTAACGTTTGAGGTTTCTGGCAAAGCGTTGTAACGGGGCCAGACCGCTTTCACGGGCGAGACGCTGCCAGGCTCGCCAGCGTTTCCATCCCTCCCGGATACTGGGGGCATATCAGATGTCCTTCAGCGCATCTTTCAGTACATAAACGGTTGCCAGCGGCTGATTGGCATCAAGCAGTTCCTGCAGCCTGACCGCCTGCTCCTCTTTCAGATTGGCTTTATTACGCAGCAGTAACCAACGGCTCTGTTTGACTACCTTTCTGGCTGGCTTGTCGTGTTTCAATGCATTAGCCTGGTCGACCCGGATACGGTCGATAACGTCGCGCCCGAAGCGGGCAACCACATGGAACAGGTCATACACCACCTCGGCCTGCGGGCAGTGTTGCTTCACTTCGAGGTCGAAGGCCGTATTCATGTCCATGGCCACCGCCTCTATCTTCTTGCAGTGCTCACCCAGCAAGCTCAAAGAAGGGCCGGATCGACAGGCGACGATTAGAGACTTTTAGCAGTACTGTCGACAGTGCAACGCGAACTCATCCATGACCAGACGGCGCACATCACCTGGCTCAAAGGCACCGAACTGCTGCTGGAGACGCTGCTTATCAATCGTTTTAATCGTATGCCAGTGTAAGCCGGTCAGTCGGCTGACATGACTGATGGGCATCAGTGCCAGCAGGGCTTCGACCCAGGCCTGGAGCCGGTGAGTCATGCGAGAAGAGGTTGGCAGCCAGTCAATGGCTTCCGTCACGCAGCCACATCGCAAGCAATCGGCCCGTCGAACAGGAAGGCGCAGCAAAATACGCTTGTCCAATAGGTCACGATCACGAACCTGACGTATCCGACGATCGTGTATCAGGGGGGCATCTTGATGGCAGCGGCCGCATCGGGGTAGCAGATTGGGCTTGGGTGTCAGCTCGATAGTGAGCGTATCAGGAGTGGACTCGAGGCAGGAGATAACGTCATAGCCTCGCCAAAAAGAGTAAAAATCAATAATATCCATGGTGACAGCAGAGTGGCGGTGCGGGTTTGTTTGGCGACGACCAATGTACCGTTTCTCTGTCTGTCAATCTTCACTTCCCCACGACTCCGCGAAGAACCAAAAAAAGGGGCTACTAAGTAGCCCCTTTTTTTGTATGTTGGCATAAAATATTCAGGCAACCAGAGCATCAAGCGATGTGCGTGCTTTCCTGATCCCCGACTGCTGCGCCTCTTCCCCCATGTTCAGGGCCTCGGCATAGACGAACTCTACCTCGGTGATGCCGATAAAACCCAGCACGGTACGCAGGTAAGGGGTGATCAAATCGGTCGGGCTGTCTTTGTGCATGCCCCCGCGGGTGGTCACCACCACCGCTTTCTTGCCTTTTACCAGGCCTTCCGGCCCTTGCTCGGTATAGCGGAAGGTGACCCCGGCACGACACACCAGATCGATCCAAACCTTGAGTTGCACCGGAATATGAAAATTGTACATGGGGGCGGCGATCACCAGGGTGTCCGCCGCCTGCAGCTCGGCGACCAGTTGGTTGGACAGCGCCAGCATCGCCTGCTGCTGCGCATCCAGGTTGTCACCGCCACGCAGTGCGGTGGCTCCGGCCCCATCCAGCATCGGCAACGGTTCGGCGGCCAGATCACGGATCTGTACCTGACCGGTATCGACCTGTTCAATCATGTAATCAATCAGTTTTGCTGATTGCGAGTATTCACCCAAAATACTGGATTTCAGTACGAGTGTTGTTGCCATCGGTTTACTCCCATTTCTCAAAATTTAGCGCAGCACTTACATGTTGATGTCACAAAAGGCCGCTACCTTCAGCCTGTGAACTCACTCTAAGCCAAGGCAAATACAAGAGAAATCGGAAATTAAAGCATAATTTAGTCAAAAAATTTGAATGATGGATTGTACGAAATCTTACGTTTACGTAAATGAAATATCAGGGTTGTGGTTTTGTTACCAAAAAGAAAACCCTCGCAAGCGAGGGTCAAACAAACGGAAACGTGCTTAAACAGAGCTACGCATCATACCTAACAAGTTGCTTGATCAGGCTGGAGCAATTGGCTAGACCTTGATGCCCCTCCAATCTAACTGCGGCCATATGTGAAGTCAACGTAAAAAAATCACAAATCGTTTAACTGAACAGCAAACCATCACCATGTTTACGTTGACGTTAAGGATGGAAGCCATCGCTAGGTGTTCACCCTCCCCATCCCGGCACCAAGCTGAAGATTGTCGTTTGATACCGATGACGGATTCATCCCGAACAGAGACTCAAACGAGAAATAAGATAAATGCGAGCCTCCCCACAAAATCTTTGTCTTTTCCGAACCTTACACAAGCACAATGACAAAATCAGGACTAGTCTTATCGGTAAAGGACTGAAAGTTGTGTGCGCAAGGCTCTGTCTAACATGGTGTACGAGCCTGGATTTGATAGGGGACTGAACTATGGGAATTTTCGAGCATTACCAAACGCGCTATGAAAAGGCCAAGGAAGAAGAGTACAGCCTGCAGGAATTCCTAGACATGTGCCGGGAAGACAAAGCCTGCTACGCTTCTGCTTCAGAGCGTCTGCTGATGGCCATCGGCGAGCCGGAAATGATTGATACGGCTCAGGTACCCAGATACAGCCGGCTGTTTTCCAACCGGGTCATCGCCCGCTATCCGGCGTTTGCTGAATTTTACGGCATGGAAGAAAGCATCGAGCAGATAGTGTCCTATCTCAAGCATGCCGCCCAGGGCCTGGAAGAGAAGAAACAAATCCTTTATCTGCTCGGCCCCGTGGGTGGCGGTAAGTCGTCCCTGGCCGA
The DNA here is from genome assembly GCF_003012775.1 of Zobellella endophytica. GTDB lineage: Bacteria > Pseudomonadota > Gammaproteobacteria > Enterobacterales > Aeromonadaceae > Oceanimonas > Oceanimonas endophytica. The sequence goes on from NZ_PXYG01000001.1 coordinate 782,440, forward strand.
GTGCCTCAAGTCACTGATGCAGAAGGTACCCATTTACCGGCTCAAGGGTTCACCGGTCAATGATCATCCTTTCTGCCTGTTTGAGATGGAAGAGGATGGTCCCATACTGGAGCAGGAATACGGTATTCCCCGTCGTTACCTGAGGCCCATCATGTCGCCCTGGGCGGTCAAACGTCTGCACGATTACGGTGGCGACATCACCCGTTTCCGGGTCGAAAAGGTCTTTCCCTCCGTTCTCGATCAAATTGCTATCGCCAAGACCGAACCCGGCGATGACAACAATCAGGACATCTCTTCCCTGGTCGGCAAGGTGGATATCCGCAAGCTCGAACACTATGCCCAGGACGATGCCGACGCCTATTCCTACTCCGGCGCCCTGTGCAAGGCTAATCAGGGCATGATGGAGTTCGTGGAAATGTTCAAGGCGCCCATCAAGGTGCTGCACCCCCTGCTCACCGCCACCCAGGAAGGCAACTACAACGGCACCGAAGGCCTGTCCGCCCTGCCCTTTGAAGGCATTATCCTGGCTCACTCCAACGAATCGGAATGGCAGCACTTCAAGCACAACAAGAACAACGAAGCCTTCCTCGATCGGGTCTATATCGTCAAGGTACCTTACTGCCTGCGGGTAAATGAGGAAGTGGAAATCTACAAGAAGCTGCTGACCAACAGTGAATTGTCCCAGGCCAAATGCGCCCCGGGCACCTTGGAAACCCTGGGCCAGTTCACCGTGCTTTCACGGCTGAAAGAGCCGGAAAACTCCAGTATCTATTCCAAGATGCGGGTCTACGACGGCGAAAGCCTGAAAGATACGGATCCCAAGGCCAAGTCCTACCAGGAATACCGGGATTACGCGGGAGTCGATGAAGGCATGAACGGTCTTTCCACCCGTTTCGCGTTCAAGATCCTGTCCCGGGTGTTCAACTTCGATCATGCCGAAGTCGCGGCCAATCCGGTACACCTATTCTACGTACTGGAGCAGCAGATCGAACGGGAGCAGTTCCCGCAGGATGTCCACGACCGCTACCTGGAATTCATCAAAGGTTACCTTATCCCCAAATACGTGGAATTCATCGGCAAGGAAATTCAGACCGCCTACCTGGAGTCCTACTCCGAATACGGTCAAAACATCTTCGACCGCTACGTCACCTATGCCGATTTCTGGATTCAGGATCAGGAATACCGGGATCCGGAAACCGGTCAGCTGTTTGACCGCTCGGCGCTGAACGCCGAACTGGAAAAAATCGAAAAACCGGCCGGGATCAGCAACCCGAAGGATTTCCGCAACGAAATCGTCAATTTCGTGCTGCGCGCCCGGGCCAACAATGCCGGTAAAAACCCCAACTGGACCAGCTACGAGAAGCTGCGCACCGTCATCGAGAAGAAAATGTTCTCGAATACCGAAGAGCTGTTGCCGGTTATCTCGTTCAACGCCAAGACCAGTGCCGACGAGCAGAAGAAACACGACGACTTTGTCGCCCGTATGATGGAAAAAGGCTACACCCGCAAACAGGTCCGGCTGCTGTCCGAGTGGTACCTGAGGGTGCGTAAGTCAACCTGATCCAGGAAGCTGGGGGAAGTTTATGGCGCATTTTATCGACAGAAGACTAAATGGCCGCAACAAAAGCGCTGTCAACCGACAGCGCTTCATCCGCCGCTATAAACAACAGCTCAAGAAAGCGGTGTCTGACGCGGTTCTCAAACGCAGTATTCAGGATATCGACAAGGGCGAGAGTGTTTCCATTCCCACCCGTGATATCTCCGAACCCTTCTTCCATCAGGGCAAGGGAGGAAAACGGGAGCAGGTACACCCGGGCAACGATCAGTTTATTACCGGGGATCGGGTCGAGCGCCCGCTCGGTGGCGGGGGCAAGGGCGGGGGTCAGGGAGAGGCCAGCAATCAGGGGGACGGCCAGGACGACTTTGTATTCGAAATCTCCAAGGACGAATACCTGGATCTGCTGTTCGACGGCCTGGAGCTGCCCAACCTCGAGAAAAACAAGCTCAATAAAATCAGTGAGATGAAGACCTTCCGTGCCGGTTATACCTCGGATGGCGTGCCCGCCAACATCAATGTGGTCCGCTCCCTGCGCCAGTCCCTGGCCCGGAGGATGGCGCTGCAGGCTGGCAAGAAGAAAACCGTTCTGGAGCTGGAGCAGGAACTGGCCGAGCTCGGCAAACGGCCGGCCGAGAATTACGCACGGATCCAGGACATAGAAGCGGAGCTCGTCGAGCTCAGGCGCCGTATTCAGGCAGTACCCTTTATCGACACCTTCGATCTGCGCTTCAACAACTTCGTCAAGCGTCCGATCCCCTCTACCCAGGCGGTGATGTTCTGCCTGATGGACGTCTCGGGTTCCATGGACCAGGCCACCAAGGACATGGCCAAGCGGTTTTACCTGCTGCTTTATCTGTTTCTCACCCGTACTTATAAAAACGTGGAGGTGGTGTTTATTCGCCACCATACCCAGGCCAAGGAGGTCGACGAACAGGAGTTCTTCTACTCCCAGGAAACCGGGGGCACCATCGTTTCCAGTGCCCTGCAGATGATGAAGGAGGTCATGCTGGAGCGTTATCCGGCGGATCAGTGGAACATCTATGCCGCCCAGGCCTCCGACGGCGACAACTGGGCCGATGATTCCCCCCTGTGCCGGCAGCTGCTGCACAACGACATCATGCCCCTGGTCCGTTATTACGCCTATATCGAGATCACCAACCGGGCCCATCAGACCCTGTGGCACGAATACGAAACCATAGCGCGCAGCTTTCCCAATTTCGCCATGGAGCATATTCGGTCGGTAGAGGATATTTACCCGGTGTTCAGGGAACTCTTCAAGAAACAAGCGGCGTGAGGTGACCATGGCAGAAGCAATAGCAAGAACCCGGCAGCTCAGCGACGGTCCCGACTGGACCTTCGCGCTGCTCGAAGACTATCACCGGGAAATCGCCCGCATTGCCGCCGGTTACGGCCTGAGCACCTATCCCAACCAGATAGAGATCATTACCGGCGAGCAGATGATGGATGCCTATTCCAGCATCGGCATGCCCATCGGCTACCACCACTGGTCCTATGGCAAGAAGTTCATCCAGACCGAACAGAACTACAAACGTGGCCAGATGGGGCTGGCCTATGAAATCGTGATCAACTCCGATCCCTGCATCGCCTACCTGATGGAAGAAAATACCATGCCGATGCAGGCGCTGGTGATCGCCCATGCCTGCTACGGCCACAATTCGTTTTTCAAGAACAACTACCTGTTCAAGACCTGGACCGATGCCGAGTCCATCATCGATTACCTGCTGTTTGCCAAGAACTACATCAACGAGTGTGAAGAGAAATATGGAGTTGCCGAGGTGGAGGCGATCCTCGACAGCTGCCATGCCCTGATGAACTATGGCGTGGATCGCTATAAGCGGCCGCAGAAGCTGTCACTCGCGGAAGAGCGGCGGCGGCAGAAGGCCCGGGAAGCCTATCTGCAAACCCAGGTCAACGAGCTGTGGCGAACCCTGCCCCGCATGGATGATGCCAAGCAGGTCAAGAAACAGCGCTATCCCAGGGAGCCGGAAGAAAACATCCTGTACTTTATCGAGAAGCACGCCCCGCTACTCGAGCCCTGGCAGCGGGAAATCGTGCGCATCGTGCGCAAGATCAGCCAGTACTTCTATCCGCAAAAGCAAACCCAGGTCATGAACGAAGGCTGGGCCACCTTCTGGCATTACACCATTACCCAGCACATGTACGACGAGGGCCTGGTCAGCGACCGCTTCATGATGGAAGTGCTGCACAGCCACACCAATGTGATCTTCCAGCCTTCCTATAACAGCCCCTATTATTCCGGCATCAATCCCTATGCCCTGGGATTCGCCATGTTCCAGGATCTGCGCCGCATCTGCGAGCATCCCACGGCGGAAGACCGGGCCTGGTTCCCGGATATTGCCGGCTCGGACTGGGTCAAGACCCTGCATTTCGCCATGGAGAATTTCAAGGACGAGAGCTTTGTCAGCCAGTTTCTGTCGCCCAAGGTGATGCGCGATTTCCACCTGTTTGCGGTGGCCGATGACGATACCCGCAACTACCTGGAAATTTCCGCCATCCATGACGAGCTGGGCTATCGCCAACTGCGCCAGACGCTGTCAAACCAGTACAACCTGTCCAACCTGGAGCCCAACATTCAGGTCTATAACGTGGAGGTCAAGGGCGACCGCTCCCTCACCCTACGGCATGTTCCGCACAACCGTATTCCGCTGGCAGACTCCCGCCATGAGGTGCTCAAGCATGTCCACCGGCTGTGGGGGTTCGATGTGGTGTTGGAGCAGGAGGAGGCCGACGGCAACGCCACCATAGTGGCGCGTTGCCCGGAGAAATCCCCTTCATCCATATAAGCAAAAACGCCTCCGAACGGAGGCGTTTGTTTTTTATCAGTTCTGTACCAAGCTGTCCGGCATCTGCTCGCGCATGTCGTGCCACAGCCTGCCGGAGGCCTTGCCGTACTCGCGCACGACTTCCGCCACCTCGCTGACCCTGCCTTCGGCGGCCAGACCGGCAAGCGCACGGTAATAGTCCCCCGCCAGCACCCGGGCACAGGGGCGGGAGAAATAGTAGCGGCCTACCCGGCAGTACAGCCCTTTGAAACCGTTCAGGATCAGGGCATAAATGGGATTGCCGGAGGCGAAGGCAAACTGGTGGTGCAGTTCATAATCAAAGGCGGCAAAGGCATGGGCGTCATCGGGCAACTGCTCCAGCTCAGCCACGGCGGCCATCACCTTCCCGGGCGAATTCTTCACCGCGCCCCGAATGAAGATGCTGCTGATATGGGTTCTCGCCGACAGCAGCTGCTCGATAAGCTCGGGAACCTTCTCTTCGTCCAGCCGGGCCAGGGTCTCCAGGATATTCAGCCCCGATGTTTCCCAGAAATTGTTGACCCGGGTCGGCTTGCCGTGCTGTATGGTCAGCCAGCCGTCGCGAGCCAGACGCTGCAGAACCTCACGCAGGGTGGTGCGGGTAACCCCTATCAATTCCGACAATTCCCGCTCGGCCGGCAGAATGGATCCCGGAGGGAACCGGCTGTTCCAAATAGATTCTATGATATATTCTTCTGCGAAACTGGCGGGGCTTTGTGCCTTTATGACCATGCAACCACTCTGTTAAATATGTTAAGGCAGGTGAAACTGAAGACGATCATAACAGAGCAGACCAGTTTCTCACAAGCGCAACCACGGCCCGATGCCATAAGCCATCCACACCCAATACGATGAGGACTTCATGCTGTACGCCTTCTCCCGCTCCCGTTTTGCCTGGGCCTTGCTGACCCTGGGAACGACCCTGCTGTTACTGATCGCCTTGTTTTTTCAATATGCGCTCGGCTATCAGCCCTGCGTGATGTGCGTATACCAGCGCGCGGCGCTGGTCGTGGTGATCGCCGCCGGCCTGCTGGGCTGGCTGGCGCCGCGCAGTCCGGTGCTGGCCTCGAGCGCCATGCTGATCTGGTTGGCCGCGTCGGCCGACGGTTTTCTGCTGGCCTGGGAGCATGTGGGCTACCAACTCAACCCCTCCCCTTTCAATCAGTGCTCCAGCTTTGCCGAATTTCCGGCCTGGCTGCCACTGGACAGCTGGCTACCGGCGCTGTTCTTTCCCACCGGCGACTGCGCCGACGTTGACTGGTCGTTGCTGGGCTGGAGCATGCCCCAGTGGCTGATGGGTATTTTTGCCGTGCTGGCCGCCCTCGCCGCCTTCTTTATGCTGGTTCGCCTGCTCGGCTGGAAACGCGCCCGGGCCTAACTGGCCCAGGTAATGATGTGGTCTTCCCAGTCGCCGGCCTTGGACTCCGGCACCACCTTGCCCCGGACCGACTGCCCGGCCTTGTGCATGGCGCTCTTGGAGCCGGTGCGCAGCGGGTGCCAGGAAGGCAGCGACTTGCCCTCGGCCAACAGCCGGTAGGCACAACTGGAGGGCAACCAGTAATAATCCGCCAGTTTATCCCGGGTGATCTTCAGGCAGTCCGGTACCCGGGCGAAACGGTTGGCGTAGTCGCTGCAGGCACAGCTGTGGGTATTGAGCAGTTCACAGGCCACGTTGGTATGGACCAGCTCGTCGGTCTCTTCGTCGATCAGCTTGTTCAGGCAACACTTGCCGCAGCCGTCACACAGCGCTTCCCACTCCCGATCGGTCATTTCATCCAGGGACTTGGTATACCAGAAATCAGCCTGCATGAGCCTCACCCGCCACCCTGGCCGAAAAGTGGAACTGGCCGTCCAGCTGCATATCGAGTTCGTCGCCGGCACCGAGCTCGGCCACGCCCTTGGGGGTACCGGTCAGCACCACGTCTCCCGGATTCAGGGTAAAACAGCGACTCATCTCCGCCAGCAGCTCGCCGATGCTCCACATCATCATGGCGGTATTGCCGGCCTGCCGTTGCTGGCCGTTGACCGACAAGGCGAAATCCAGCCGCTGCAGATCGTTCACCACTTCTGGCAGAGCGAAGGGCGTGACCGGGCAGCTGCCATCGAAGGCCTTGGCCCGCTCCCAGGGCTGCCCCTTGGCCTTGAGCTGCTCCTGCACTTCCCGCAGGGTCAGATCCAGCGCCAGCCCTACCCCCACCACCGCATCCAGGGCATGGCCGGGCTCGGCATGACACAGACGGCGTCCGATCAGCAAGGCCACCTCCAGCTCATGATGCACCGCCCCCAGCCCCTTGGGCAGCAGCAGGGGTGCATCCAGCCCGACCAGGCTGGCTGCCGGTTTGATAAACAACAGGGGTTGCTCCGGAACCGGGTTGTTCAGCTCCTGGGCATGCTCTTTATAGCTGCGGCCCACGCAAACGACCTTGCCCACGGCATAGGGCAAGGGGTGGCCCTGCAGATCCAGATGTTGGTACATTACGGCACTCCTGTTAGCGCTCGCCGAGGTGACGATATTAGTTTAGTCGGTGGTTTTGGAATGGGACGCCAGGTGGGCTTTCAATAAATTATCCGGCGGAGGCGGCAATTGCAGATAATACCCCTGGGTGAGCAATGCCTCTCTGACCTTGTCGATATCAGAGAGAGCCAACCGGGTCTTGGTGGCCAGATTGGCCATCATCACCAGTTGTGGCGTCCCGAAGGTAGCCATCAGGGGCTTGGGTACGCGCGAGAAGTCGTCGCGCCGCTCGACAAAAAGATACGTCTCTGCCTTTTTCGGGCTTTTATACACTACACACAACATGGAAATTGCTATAATCCATTGGGTTTATTGCCAGTGAGGATGGCAAACTATAACATCAGCACGACCAATAACAAAAAGGATTGGATCCTCGGGGGAAAGCCGCTTATGGCGGAGCGTGGCATCGAATTAAAAGGCAGTAGTTTTACCTTGTCGGTCGTTCACATTACCGACACCGACGTTGCGCGGGTAAAACAGCAACTGGCGGAAAAAATTGCGCAGGCACCGGAGTTCTTCCGCGCCGCACCTTTGGTAATCAATATCGAAAAACTGGCGGCGGCACCGGACTTTATCGCGCTGGCCGGCGCACTCAGAGAGCTGGAGCTGGTGCCGGTCGGCGTCTGTGGTATCAAGGACGATCACACCCGCTCCGCCGTACGGGCCGCCGGCTTTGCGGTCATGACCGCAGGCAAGGTTCCTGCCCAGGAGCCGCCCGCCTCCCTGCTCAACCAACCCGGAACCAAGGTCCATATGGGTCCTGTTCGTTCCGGCCAGCAAATCTATGCGCCCAGCGGCTCTCTGGTGATACTGGGCCCGGTCAGCAACGGCGCCGAAGTCCTCGCCGACGACAGCATTCACGTCTACGGCCAGCTCAGGGGCCGGGCCGTGGCCGGTGTCAAGGGCAACGAATCCGCTCGCATTTATTGTCAACAGCTTATGGCTGAACTGGTTTCCGTCGCCGGCCACTACCAGCTCAGCGATGGCCTGGAGGGCTCGAACTGGGAGCAGGCCGTCAGTATTTCCCTGGCGGGCGAACAGTTGAAATTCGACCGGCTCTAATTTTACGACTTTAGGAACACACTATGGCACGAATCATCGTCGTCACATCAGGCAAGGGAGGCGTGGGCAAAACCACCTCCAGCGCCGCCATCAGCACCGGTCTGGCCAAACTCGGCCACAAAACCGTGGTACTCGATTTCGATATCGGCTTGCGCAACCTGGATCTCATCATGGGTTGCGAACGCCGGGTGGTCTACGATTTTGTCAACGTCATCAACGGCGACGCCAATCTCAACCAGGCGTTGATCCGTGACAAACGGGTAGATCAGCTTTACATCCTCCCCGCCTCCCAGACCCGGGACAAAGACGCCCTCACCCGGGATGGGGTGGAAAAGGTACTCAACGACCTGGCCGCCATGGATTTTGAATACATCATCTGTGATTCCCCGGCCGGCATCGAAACCGGCGCCCTGATGGCGCTGTACTTCGCCGACGAAGCCATCGTCACCACCAACCCCGAAGTCTCTTCGGTACGCGACTCGGATCGTATCCTCGGCATCCTCTCCTCCAAATCGCGCCGTGCCGAGCAGGGCCTGGAGCCGATCAAGGAGCACCTGCTGCTTACCCGCTATTCTCCCGAGCGCGTCAGCCGCGGCGACATGCTGAGCGTGCAGGACGTGCAGGAGATCCTGGCCATCCCGCTGCTGGGTGTCATCCCAGAATCCCAGGCGGTGCTGAAAGCCTCCAACTCGGGCGAGCCGGTTATCCTGGATGAAGAGTCCGACGCCGGCCAGGCCTACGCCGACGCCGTATCCCGCCTGCTGGGCGAAGAGCGCTCCTTCCGTTTCCTTGAGGAAGAAAAGAAGGGATTTTTCAGCCGACTTTTTGGGAGTTAAACCATGTCTCTACTGGACTATTTTCGTTCAAAGAAGAACACCAACAGCGCCAAACTTGCGAAAGAGCGCCTGCAGATCATTGTTGCTCACGAACGTAGCCAGCGGGATACCCCGGATTATTTACCGCAAATGCAACAAGATATTCTGGAAGTGATCCGTAAGTACGTCGACATCGATCTCGAACAGATCTCGGTACAGCTGGATCAGAAAGGTGACAACCTGTCGGTGCTGGAGCTGAACATCATGCTGCCCGAGCACGACGACAAGGACAAGGACAAGGCCAAACCCTCGGTCTGACAACAGGGGCGCACTACGCCCCTTTTTTTACAGCCGGTCTTTCAGCAACTCGCCACGCCAGCCCTGCAGCAGTGCCGGGGTGAGCTGCTCGCTTTCCTCCAGCCGCCACTTCCAGCTCAGGTACTGGTGGATCAGCCGCTTGGAGGCAATCAGCTCCGCCGGCAGCCCGGCATCCGCCCCCGCCTGCTCGACTATCGTCCTGATGCGCTTGAGCTCGGCCTTGTAGCCGGGATAGTCCACCAGCCGCCTGACCGGCTCGGGCCAGCTGTCCGGACTGGCCAGCGCCTCCTGCACCAGCGCCAGCAGGGTGTCGCCGTGGCGCTTGATCTCCATCGGCTCAAGCCCCAGGCGGTTCAGGTCACTCAGGCTGCGCGGAGCGCCATTGGCCACCTCGAACAGGTGCGCTTCCTTGACCACGAAGTTCAACGCCAGATCGCGCCGCCTGGCCTCGGCCAGCCGCCACTGGCACAACCGCTGCAGGATGCCCAGGGCCTGGGGCTTGAGCAGCCAGGCGTTCTTGACATCCAGGTAGGCCAGCTCCGGCTCGGTGCTGATGCCGCGCCGTTTCACCGCCCACTCGCACTCCTGCTCGAACCAGCCGGTGAGGCCGCGCAGCTCCAGCCGCTGCCACAGCTGCTGGTACAGGGGATAGAGGTAGATGACGTCATCGGCCGCGTAGCGCAACTGATCGGCGGACAGGGGCCGCGCCAGCCAGTCGGTGCGGGCATGGGCCTTGTCCAGGCTGACCCCGAGGATCTGCTCCACCAGGGCGGCAAACCCGAGCTGGGTGCCCAACCCGAGGAAAGAAGCCGCCAGTTGGGTGTCGTGTACCCGGGCCGGCTGGGCACCGCTCTGGTGCTGGAACAGCTCCAGATCTTCACCACCCGCATGCAGCAGGCAGAGCCGGGCGGGATCGTGCAGCAGCCGCCACAGCGGAGATAAATCGGTCACCGCCAGCGGATCGATAAGGGCAGTCTGGTGGCCGTCGTGCAATTGATAGAGGCCGGGCTTGGCGTAAAAGGTACGGGTGCGGACGAATTCGGTGTCCACCGCCAGGATGGTGGCGGGGGTCTGGCAAAACGCGGCCAGCATCTGGCTATCGGTGATCTGTATATAAGTCATGGGTGCTCTGGGTTCTGGCAAAAAGCCCCGGCTTTCCGGGGCTTGGCGATTCAGGCGGCCTTGTCTCTCAATTCCCGCCGCAAAATTTTGCCAACGTTGGTCTTGGGCAGCTCGTCCCGAAATTCTATCACCTTAGGCACCTTATAGGCAGTGAGATGTTGCCGGCAGTGCCGGATCAGGCCGAGCTCGTCCAGCTCAGCCCCCGGTTTCTTCACCACCACCAGCTTGACGGCCTCCCCGGATTCCCGGTGCGCCACCCCCACGGCCGCCGCTTCCAGCACGCCCTTGTGCAGCATGGCCACCGCTTCGATTTCGTTGGGGAATACGTTAAAACCCGAGACCAGGATCATGTCTTTCTTGCGGTCCACTATCCGGAGGAAGCCCTGCTCGTCCATGGTGGCGATATCGCCGGTTCGCAGCCAGCCGTCGTGGAAGCTGTCGTCATCCGGCCCCCGCTGGCCCCAGTAGCCGCTCATCACCTGGGGTCCGCGCACCTCCATCTCTCCGGGGGTGTGGGTCAGAGTGATCACCGCCCCCTGCTCATCCACCAGCCGGACCTCGGTGGAGCACACCGGCAGCCCGATGGCGCCGTTATAGCCTTCCATGTCGTAGGGGCACACCGTCACCAGCGGCGAGCATTCGGTCAGGCCGTAGCCCTCCAGCAGCTTGCTGCCGGTGATCGCCTGCCATTGCTCGGCCACCGCCCGCTGCACCGACATGCCGCCGCCGATGGTCAGCTTCAGACTCTTGAAATCGCCGCCCTGGAAGTCGGCATTGTTAACCAGCGCGTTGAACAGGGTATTCACCCCGGTCAGACAGGTAAAATCGAAGCCCTTGAGCGCCTTGACGAAACCGGGAATGTCCCGCGGGTTGGTGATCAGCAGGTTCTCGGCGCCCAGGCGCAGAAACAGCAGACCGTTCACCGTGAGCGCGAACACATGGTAAAGCGGCAAGGCGGTCACCACCTTCTCCCCGCCCCTGGCCAGCACCGGGCCGTACACCCCCAGGCACTGCTCCACGTTGGCCAGCATGTTGCGATGGCTGAGCATGGCGCCCTTGGACACACCGGTGGTGCCGCCGGTGTACTGCAAAAAGGCCAGGTTGTCGCCGCCGAGTTCCGGCCGACGGTAGGCCATGCCCTTCCCTTTGGCCATGGCTTCCTGGTAGCTGACACAGGAAGGCAGATTGTGGTTGGGCACCATCTTCTTGATATGTCTGACCACGAGATTGAGCAGGGTTCCTTTCAGCCATCCCAGGTGATCCCCCATCCGGGTCAGGATCACGTGTTTCACCCCGGTCTGGCGAATCGCCTTGTCCAGGGTATGGGCAAAATTTTCCACGATAACGATGGTCTCGGCACCGGAGTCCCTGAGCTGGTGCTCCAGCTCCCGGGCGGTATAGAGCGGATTGACGTTGACCACCACCAGGCCGGCGCGCAGCGCTCCGAACAGGCAGACCGGATATTGCAGCAGGTTGGGCATCATCAGCGCGATCCGCTCCCCCTGCCGCAACTTGAGCCCCTGCTGCAGATAGGCGGCGAAATCCCGCGACAGCCGATCCAGCTCCCGGTAGCTGATGGTCTTGCCGAAATTGGTGTAGGCCGGCCGGTCGGCAAAATCGGCCACGCTCTGCTCGAACATCGCCATCAGGGAGGGAAACCGATCGGCATCGATTTCGGCGGGCACATCGGCCGGGTAACGGTGAAGCCAGGGCCGGGCTGGCATCGGCGCCGGCTGCTGGCCGGACTGAAGGTGTTCCATATGGGCGTCTCCTGCAACAAGACTGGTATACATTCAATCATCGAATTGAAGTATTTACTCTAAAAAACAAGTTACCTGTACCGCCCATGAATAGCAACAAGGTATTAACAATATTGTGATGAAGTCGTCGTCAGCGCCGCCGGTAGTGCCAGTTCCGGATCCGGCGCAAGCTGTTGCGCTTACGCCGGCGCCGATAGTGAAGCACTCTGTGGTAGGGCCGTTGGGGATAAAGCAGCTCCGGTGATTCGGGCTCCGTCTGCACCAACGGTTCGGGGGATGTGGCCACCGATGCTCCTATTGCCGACCCGGGAGTTTCTGCCAGGTCACCTTGTCACGTAAATAGACCGGCCGCGCCTCGGCCGCCGTCACCGTCCTGCCCGCCGCCAGCTCCCGCAAGGCGGCGGGCAACATGTCGCGGGCCTCGGGAAAGGGCACCGGCCGGCATAACTGCTCGACCCGGTCGGCTAATTCAGGATAGGTGACAAAGCCGCTGCCGGCACCCTGCTGCCAGCGGTCGTCGCCGGGCTGCGCCAGGAAATCGGCCGGCGGCGTCACCTGCTCTTCGCCGGTCGCCAGCATGACGCCGTCTTCCAGGGCGAAACCGCCCACGTAGATTTCCCCCATGCGGGCGTCGATGGCCGCCAGCACCCGCGTGCAGCCGGTCACCCGGTGGGCGCCCTGGGCCAGGGCCTGCAGGTTGGAGATGCCCAGCAGCGGCACCCCGGCGCCGAAGGCCAGGCCCTGGGCGATGCCCAAGGTGATGCGTACCCCGGTAAAGGAGCCCGGCCCCCGGCCGAAGGCCAGGCCGTCCAACTGGTCGAGGCCGAGGCCGCCCTCGGCCAGCAGCTCGCTCACCATCGGCAGGATCAGGTCGGTATGGCCCCGGGGGGCGACCTGGTAGCGGCAGAGCACCTCGCCGTTCTGCCAGAGCGCGGCCGAGCAGGCTTCGGTGGCGGTGTCGATGGCCAATAGTCGGGTCATGGGTCTTGTCACTCCAAGGTTGATAGAAATTCGGCCACCCTGGCCAGGCTGCGCGTGCGGGGCATGGCCGGCAGGCTGGCGATAAAGTCGGCACCGTAGGCCCGGTTGACCAGACGACCGTCGGTGATCACCAGCACCCCCCGGTCCTGCACGTCGCGGATGAGGCGCCCCACCCCCTGCTTGAGGGTGATGATGGCTTTGGGCAACTGCACCCGGGCGAAACCGTCCTCGCCCCGGCGGCGGCAATCCTCCAGCCGGGCGCTGAGCAGGGGATCGTCCGGGGCGCTGAACGGCAGCTTGTCGATCACCACGCACTGCAGGGCGTTGCCACGCACGTCGATGCCTTCCCAGAAGCTGCTGGTGGCCACCAGCACCGCCCGGCCGTCGTCACTGAACTGTTCGAGCAGGCGCACCTTGTTGTCTTCTCCCTGCACCAGCACGGTCCGGTCGAGCCGGGCCCTGAGCACCTCGGCCACCTCGTTCATCACCTGGTAGCTGGTGCAGAGGAAGAAGCTGCCACCGGGCACCCTGCCCAGGGTGTCGACCAGGGTATTGGCCAGGATCCGCCCGCGGCCGGGGCCATTGGTTTCCGGCAGATAACGGGGCACGCACAAACGGGACTGGCGAGAGTAATCAAAAGGGCTGTCCAATTGCAAGGTGCGGCATCGGGCGAGGCCGAGATCGGCGCAAAAGTGGGCAAAACTGTCCCCCACCGCCAGGGTGGCGGAGGTGAAAATCCAGCTGACCTCGTCCTTGGCCAGCTCGGCGGCGAAGCGTTCCGCCACCGACAACGGGGTCTTGTGCAGGGTAATGTGCAGGCGACCGGTGTCGTACCAGTAGGAATAGCCGGTTTCCTCCACCCGGGTCACCGACTCCAGCTGGGTGCGCAGGCCGATCAGCCGCTCGAAGCACTGGCTGAGCTGCTCCCCTCGCCCCAGGCAGAGTTTGAGCACCTCGTAGGTAAACTCGAGGCTTTCCTGCAGCCGGGTCAGTGCCTGGGCCACGTCAGGCCGGGCCAGCATGAGCCTGAGCTGGCCCCGGCTGCTGTCCAGCCCGAACGCCAGGCGCAGATCCTGGGTGCAGCGCTCCAGCTGATCCGCCGCCTTGCCCAGCTGCGCCATGTCCTTGGCCTCCACCTTGTAGGCCAGGCGCAGATCCCGGGCCAGCTCCATAAACTGGCGGCTGGACTGGCTCTGGCCGAAATACTGGCCGGCGATCTCCGGCAACTGGTGGGCCTCGTCCAGGATATAGGCCTCGGCGTCGGGGATCAGCTGGCCGAAGCCGGTGTCGCGCACCGCCATGTCGGCGAAAAACAGATGGTGATTGACCACCACCACCTGGGCTTCCATCGCTTTGGCGCGGGCCTTCACCAGGTAGCAGTCCTGATAATGGCCGCAATCGCGCCCCAGGCAGTTGTCGTTGGTGCTGGTGACCAGCGGCAGCACTTCGCTGCGCTCGGGCAGGCCGGGAATATCGCCGATATCGCCGCCGCGGGTCAGGGGCACGAAGCGCCTGACCTTCTGCAGATCCGCCAGCCCCTCGGGCGAGAGCGGCGGCACCGCGTCGTTGAGCAGGCCCAGGCGTTCCAGGCAAACGTAGTTGGCACGCCCCTTGAGCAGGGCCACCGGATGGTGGTAGTCCATGGCCTCGACCAGGGTCGGCAAATCCCGGTGGAACAGCTGCTCCTGCAGGTTGCGCGAGCCGGTGCTGAGCACCACCTTCTTGCCGGTTTTCAGCACCGGTGCCAGATAGGCAAAGGTCTTGCCGGTGCCGGTGCCGGCTTCCACCACCAGCGGGGTCCTGTCGTCGAGCGCCTGCTCCACCGCCGCCGCCATGGCCACCTGGGCCGCGCGCGGGGTGAAGCCGTCGATGGCCCGGGCCAGGGGGCCCTGCTCGGCAAAAAGCGTTGAACTGTTCTGATCTTCCACTGGCGAGGGGTGTCCGCTGATAAAAAACCAATGATATCAAAATAGCGCAACGACGGGCAGGTGCCGCCGCCCTGCCCCGACGCGGTCGGGAACAGCTGGCCATGGTATGCTCGGTCAGGCCCCGTGCCAGAGTACCGCGAAATAATGGCAACCGGTGCCGGCCATCACGAAAAGATGCCAGATCAGGTGGCCATAGCGCCAGCGGGCGTCGAGGGTAAAGAACACCACGCCGGCGGTGTAGGCCATGCCGCCGGCCACCAGCAGCGCCAGCCCGGCAGCCGGCATGCGTTCATAGAGCGGCAGGGTGGCGGCCACGATCAGCCAGCCCATGATCAGGTACAGGCCGGTGGAGATCAGTGGGCTGGTCATGCGCCGCCCCAGCTTCAGGATGATCCCGAACAGCGCCAGCCCCCAGATAATGACCAACAGGCTCCAGCCCCAGGGGCCGTCCAGTATGCCCAGGGCGAAGGGCGAATAGGTACCGGCGATCAGCACGAAAATGGCGGCGTGCTCAAACATCCGCAGCATGCGCTTGGCCCTGCCCGGCGGCAGGGCATGATAGAGGGTCGAGGCCAGATAAAGCAGTATCATGGACATGGCGAACAGGGCGACGCCAATCGTGAACCCGATGTCACCGTGGCGAGCGGCCCGCTCCAGCAGCACCGGTGTGCCGGCCAGGGCCGCCACCAGCCCGATACCGTGGCTGATGCTGTTGGCCATCTCCTCTCCCCAGGATTGCTCCCGCCGGGGCGTCACCACACCGTTATTCAACACACCTCCGTACCGCGCCCGGGTATCAGCCGGCGTCAATGCCATCGCCGGCCAGCGGGCGCCCCCATCTCAACAGGATAACACCCGCCAGGGCGGCGACCACCGATGCCAGGAAAATGCCCAGCTTGGCGCTGTCGAGCAGACTGCCGCTGAGCGCCAGGTTGGCGATGAACAACGCCATGGTAAAGCCAATGCCGGCCAGCAGGGCCCCCCCCGTCAGCAGCCGCCAGCTCAGTTCCGGGGGGCGCAGCGCCAACCCCGAACGCACGGCCAACCAGCTGAACAACAGGATTCCCGTTGGCTTGCCGCCGACGAAGCCGGCCACAATCGCCAGGGTGACGCTGTCGCTCAGGGCCGTCAGCGAGAAGCTGACGCCGGCGTTGGCGAGGGCGAACAGCGGCATGATCACAAACCCCACCCAGGGGTGGAGCGCCATCCCCAGCCGTTCGACCGGTGACAGGCTTTCCCGCACGGCCACCTCCGCCAGTTGCAGGGTGTGTCTGTCCTTGGTGTCACCGCTGCCGTGGTCGCCGGCCGGGTGGGCTACCACCCGGTTCAATATCGCATACAACCGTTCGTCTCCGACCCAGCGCCGGGCCGGGGTCAACAGGCCGAGGACTACCCCGGTGATGGTCGGGTGGATACCGGATGCATCCACGGCCAGCCAGATACCGCCGCCGACCAGGAAATAGCCCGACAGATGGCGCACCCCTCCCAGCGCCATGACGCGCACCAGGACCAACCCCAGTCCCCCCAGGGCCAGCATGGTCCCGTCGAGGCCCTGGCTGTAGCCGATGGCGACCACCAGGATGGCACCGATGTCATCCACTATCGCCAGTGCCAACATAAAGATGCGCAGGCTCTGGGGTATACGCGGCCCCAGCAGCGCCAGGCAACCAATCACGAAGGCGGTGTCGGTTGCCATGACGATACCCCAGCCCGACTGCCCCGGTTGCCCCGCCTGCAACGCGAGATAGAACACGGCCGGCACCAGCATGCCACCGACGGCGCCGGCAATCGACAGGGCGGCCATGCGCGGGCTGCGCAGCTCTCCCAGCACCAGCTCCCGCTTGAGCTCCAGCGCGACCGTGAAAAAAAACAGGGTCATCAGCGCATCGTTGATCCAATCGCGCAACGAGCGGGAAAACTCCAGCGAGCCGACACCGAGGCCGACTCGGGTTTCCCAGAGATCCAGAAACCACGGTGCCCAGGGGGAGTTCGACAACACCAGCGCCACCAGGGTGGCGAGCAACAGCGCACCGCCCCCGGCCGCTTCGATCCGCAGGAAGCGGGCAAAAGGCTGCCGCCAGCGATCGAAAACGGCGGCCGGCAGTCGCGTGCTCTCTTCGCCGGCCGGGCGCTTCCTGTTCACGGGCAATTTCATGATATTTATCCTGAATGAACGACGTTCGTCCCGGCCCTGCCACAACCAATGCCTGGCGTGGGCTGAACCCCAGCCGACTGCCACCAGCTTACGCCGCCCGGGCCGTCTGTTCTGTACGACAGCACACGCAAGCCGGCCATCGCCGCCGGGAGCCTTATCGACAGGCCTCAATTTACCCCGTCGGCGGGCGAAACTGCACTATCATCTATTTGAACGAATGATCAGTAGGCTGTCGATCTCATGGAGGCTGAGATGTCCAACCTGCCCACCCCCGCACAGAATCACCTGCTGGCCGCCTTGCCGCCCGAGGTGAAGCAGCGCCTGTTTCCCTTGCTCGAACTGGTGTCGCTGCCATTGGGAAAGGTGTTGTATGAATCCGGAGGTCAGTTGCGTTACGTCTATTTTCCCATCGATGCCATCGTTTCGCTGCTCTATGTGATGCAGGACGGCGCCTCGGCGGAGATCTCGGTGGTCGGCAACGAGGGGATCATCGGTATCGCCGTGTTCATGGGGGGCGAAAGCACCCCCAGCCGGGCGATAGTGCAAAGCGCCGGCCACGCCTACCGGCTGCCCAGCGCGCGACTCAAGGAAGAGTTCAATCGCGATGCGACCATGCGGTTGCTGATGCTGCGCTACACCCAGGCGCTGATCACCCAGATGGCCCAGACGGCGGTGTGCAATCGCCATCATTCGGTCGACCAGCAACTGTGCCGCTGGCTGCTGCTGTCCCTGGACCGGTTGCCGGACAACCGCCTGACCATGACCCAGGAGCTGATAGCCAACATGCTCGGGGTACGCCGGGAAGGGGTCACCCTCGCCGCCGGCAAGCTGCAGCAGCTTGGCGTCATCCAGTACCAGCGAGGTCACATCACGGTGCTGGATCGCGCCAAGCTGGAACGGCTCAGTTGCGAATGCTACGCCGTGGTCAAGAAGGAAACCGACCGGCTGCTGGCCATGTCGCCGGGCAGCGCATAAAAAAACCGTCGTGCCCCCGAACCGGATCACACGACGGTACCCTCACTCCCCTACCAGGGGGTTAAAAACAAGGGGTTAAAAAGTAAGCTCCCTGGCCTCGATGCTCTTGACCCCACGTATATTCTGGGCGTGCTCGATGGCCAGCGCCCGTTCCACGCCACTGCGGACCTTGCCACTGAGATTGACGATGCCATCTTCCGTGGTGACCGAAATATCGGAGCCACTCACATTGCTGGAGTACATGTAGGTCGCCTTCACCTTCATGGTGATCCAGTTATCGCTCATCCCACTGTTATCGCTTTTTCCCGCTTCCTCTGGCTTGCTTTCCGGCTCGTTTTTGGTGATGTCCGGGTCCACTCGCAGTTGATTGTCTACGCCCATCACGCCGCGTGTACTCGCGGCCTGCCGGCCGGCAAATTCCCTGGCTTCATCACTGCCGGCGGTTCCCTTCAGCGTGACCCTGCCTCTTTCGGTTGTCACTTCCGTCGCCAGACCATCGGCATGCTTGCTCCACAACAGCTTCGACTTAACCGCCGCGGTAATGGAGACATCATCCACCAGTTCGCCATAGCCGCGGGCGCCCATCGGTACCGGCGGCACATAATCCGCCTTCACCTTAATATTGTTATTGACGGCAGTGATCCCCTCTGCCCCCAGGGCAATTTCCTCTGCCAGCTCTTTATTGACCGACTCGTCCACCATACCGGTGAGCGTGGCCTCGCCGTCTTGCACCGCCACCTGCAGATCGTTGGCCCGTAAGTAGGGGCTCAGGGTGTAGGTAGTCCAAATCTGGGTTTCCAGCCTGATATCCGTCATTTCATCGGGCCTCGATTGTGCGTTGAGCGATGCGCTGAAGGCGGCGAGCAGCACCACGCCCAGCGTCATCATTAATTTCAACTGTTGGTACTGTATATGGATGCTATACATGGCTTTTCTCCGGGAAGAACCGAAACGGGAGCCTACAGAGCCGGTCACACCGCCGTAGCGCCATGACCGGGGTTAGCGGCAACGATAAGCAGTCATCGGGCGTTGTCATCCGGTCCGTCCATGGACCGGTACCGCCCTAAGACCTCGAGCCCCTTTCATCGGCCTCTATTTCTTGGCTTCGGGACGATGCGGTTGCTGGGGCTCTTGTTGCTGGCCCTGCGCTTTACGGGGCTCTTGTTGTTCTTCGCCCAGCTTGCGCTGTTGCTGGGGATCCTGCGGAGCCGTTTTTTTACCGGGCTGTTCGGGTTGGTTCGGTTTACGTGGTGACTTGTCCATAATAACCTCGGGATGTTCGCCATCCGCGGTATTGCGAGCTGGCTACAGGCTAACAATGGCAGGGAATCGGTGTGACGTCGGTACGCTGGCGCACCTAGCAGGAAATGATGCTCGATCATAGAGTGAATGGCTGTCCCTTGGTGACAAGATGTTGTTGACTGTTGACAAGGTGTAGAACATTGGCCAAAGGGCACGACTCCGCTACACGACCGAGAAATGCCAGGGGACGTGTTTGCAGCGTGTAGAAATGAGGCGGCCATAAAGATAAATGGTCGGCGGGACGAAGGCAGAGAGCATGCCCCCTCAAGGTCTCGGCTCAGGGGGCGTAGTTAAATGTTCTCCCCCCTCAGCCGACACGTATGCCGCTCAGAGCACCCAGGACGCCAAACGCCTGCAATAGCCAGATGACCACGGCAATAACGACAACGACATTCAGGATATTCTTGATCTTGCGGTCCATGGGGATGTAGGTATTGACCAGCCAGAGCAGGACACCGACCACGATCAGGACGATAACCAGGTTAATAAGTGGCATGGGGATTCTCCTGTGAGACTATTCCGGCGCAGCCTGTTGGTTGACACGGGACGGACAGGGCCGCCTCCGCCCCGGCCAGTCTACCGATTGATACGGGAAATCTTGGTGCCTTCTATGCTGAGTCCCGCCATCAGCCCCTGCTGGCTGAAAATAAACGCATAGGCATCATGTTGCAGCGACGAGGTCGACAGGTTCTTGGCGATCCCTTCGTCCACCACCACCACGGTAGGGCCGACGCCCAGCTCCCAGCCCTGGGTGTCTTCAACATAACGCACGGCCTCATCGGTCATCAGAAACACCGCATAGCCATAGGACTGGGCGCCAATCTGCAGCCCCCAGGATCCCGAGACCGAGTTGTAGTAATCAACAGTGGTCGCGCCTTTTATCAGCACGCCCTCACCATAGCTGCCGCCGAACACCAGCCCCGCCTTCACCATGTTCGGGAATACCAGTACCCCCTTGGCCGTGCGCGAAAGACTCTCGGCGATGGGCTCGGTTCGATACAGGGTCTGCAGCGCCTGACGGGAATCCCGGTCCAAGTCCTCGGCCGTGGCCGCGACGGCCAGACCGTTCGTCCCCGGCAGGACGAAGAAAGCCGCCGCCAGGATGAGCGCGAACACATTGCGTTGTAAGCTGTACATATCACTGCTCCTTCAAGTCAGGTATTTCCAAACGGGAAACAACTTATCTGTTATTGATACACCGCACCGGCGAGCCATTCCGTGCGTTACCATACATAAGTATCGTCATTAAGGAGTGACTCCCCCCTGCTCGACCAAGGCAGCCAGCTCACGCAGCAGGGCCAGCTCCTGGGGCGGTATCGGTACCGCTTCGGCTCTGGCCAATACCTGGCGGGAATGATGTATCGCGGCCTCACGCAGGCTGGCATCCCCCATGGACGCCAGGGTTGCCAGGGCTTTTTGCAGTCGCCCCACAACTTCAATGGTCCCCGCTCCGTCACGAGCCATGGCGGTAAACGCGTCATCCATCATGGCCCGCAAGGACAGCTCGGGCACCGCCACCCGGTCATATTCGACGCCATGGAGGCCATCCACCTCCGCAGGATCAACCCAGAGGGCGAACAAGCGCACCAGGCTACCGATAATGCCAATAGCCGTGCCCGGATCATTCACCGCTGGGGACAATGCCCGACCGGCAATCTCGGCCAGCACAATCAAACCGAACCGGGGATCCTCGTCAAACTCTCGATGAATACCGATCAGAAAAGCCCGCGCTATCGGGCCCTCATCGATATCGGCAACCTCGCCCGTGTCGGTGGTCACATAAGCCAGAGGCCGCCCCGGCGCGGCAAAAGTGCCGGGCAAAGCGGCCACCCGAATGCGCAGCTGGACTGTTTCGGCACAGGCCTGCAGGGCAGCGATGTCAATGCGCTGGACATAGCCTATCCATTCGCTGTAGATGGCCCGTCCCTCCGGATCGCTTTCCACCACAGACGCACCGCGCAGGGTCGGATGGGCCTGCCGGCGCCGCAGAGCCGCCGCCGTTACCGCCTCCACCTTCTCGATGGTATTGCCGAGTCGACCCAGGCGGGCGATGCGGTCAACCCAACTGACAAAGGTCACGATGACCATGGCCAGGATCAACACCGTGATGGCGAAGAGTGTGAAACGCCCGGCCCGGTCGTAATAGCCGTTCTGCAAGGCGATCAGCGCGACCACACTGAAGATAAAGGCACCGATAAAAGTCGACAGTGCATTCTGGGAAACATCATCAGATATGACCAGGGAAAAACAGCGCGGGGTGGCGGTGTTACTGGCCGAAGCATAGGCGGCAACCATGGACGCGACGGCAAAGGTGGCTATCACCAGCATGCTGGCGGAAATAATGGCCAATAGAGTCTCGATCGAGACTTGAGAAAGCTCCGGTACCCGCCGGCCCAAGTCGTACTCATCCACCGTTTTCACCAGAAACACGATACTCACCGACAACAGACTCATCACCAAGGGCCTGACCCAGAGCCGCTCTCCGATGCGATGCAGCAAAAATCTTAAACGATCACCCATCAGCTCATTCCCTGACCACTCGGGGCCTCAGTATTAGGACATCACCCGAGCCAGGTCGGAAGGGTAGCCGGGGCCCACTAACCAGCATGAGCCTCCGTGTCTACGGTGGTATGAACTATCCCGGTCAGATCCGGCCCAGCAACAGCAATACCACCACAATAACCAGCACAACCCCCAGCACCCCGCTCGGAGCGAAGCCCCAGCTACGGCTGTAAGGCCAGCTTGGAATGGCGCCAATCAGCAGCAAGATCAGCAGGATTAACAGAATGGTACCCATGATATCCGATGCCTCCCGGCAGGTGACCAACAAGAATATCGGCAGGTGCCGATACCCGCTTGCGGGCGCATAAACGATTGCCAGCCGCGCCGCCCAGGCGCTGCTGGACAGTGGAGCGACCTGTATGGTACTCGGTCGTCATCATCACCCGACTCCCACTCTACCCCCACGGGCAACCCCGTCTGTACGTTAGCGCACGCAGGCCCGACCAGACCTGGTCATCGGCTATGTACGCCAACGTACAGACACCCCCCGCCCGGATGGATAGCCTGTACTCGGCGTCGCCCATGACGATGCTATCCGTGCGATATCACCGTGACGACCACGGGCCGCGCACCAGGAACTTAAACCGGCCGCGCCGCCACAGGAGGCTGACATGAACCGGAACGACATCCCCCCCCACCGCACGGGGGTAACACACGACGCAGACGCCAAGGCTCAGGGCGCCGAAGACCCGGGCCGCAGGAGAGTATTGCGTGGCGCCCTGGCCGTGGGCTGCACCCTGCTGATCCCCGTTACCCTGGTGGGGTGTGATCCCAAAATGAAGGTTCTGTCTGGGGACGACAGCCCCGCCACGCCTCAGGCGACCAAGGTCTCGCAGGCCAGTGTGCAGTACCAGACTAATCCCAACGGGGGGGAGCAATGCGGCCAGTGCCAGCACTTTATCGCCGAGTCGAACAACTGCCAGATGGTGGCGGGTAACATCAGCAATACCGGTTGGTGTAGCCTGTGGGCCGCGGCTTGAACCGGCATAGCTATACACCCTGCCTGGCCGGCCATGGTGCCGGCGGGCTCATCCATGTACACAGGAGTGGCATATGAACTGGGATATCGCGGAAGGCAACTGGAAACAGTTCAAGGGCAAGGTCAAGACGCAATGGGGCAAACTGACCGACGATCAACTCGACATCATTGCCGGCAAACGCCAGGAGCTGGCGGGCAAGATCCAGGAAACCTACGGCATCAGCAGGGATGAGGCCGAACAACAGATCAAGGACTTCGAAGAACACAATAAAGACTGAGCACCACCGTCCCGGGTAGCCCCGGGACAACCAGCCCCGCCACTTTTCGAACAGCTATCTACCGTCACCCGGTGCATCCGACAAGGTGAACACAATTCAATATTCAACGCTGCCCCCATTTATCAACACCGAGCA
Source organism: Zobellella endophytica (assembly GCF_003012775.1). GTDB lineage: Bacteria > Pseudomonadota > Gammaproteobacteria > Enterobacterales > Aeromonadaceae > Oceanimonas > Oceanimonas endophytica. The sequence continues at coordinate 805,728 of NZ_PXYG01000001.1, forward strand.
AAATCACTATAAATAACAAAAATATGGAATATATATCCAAAACCTTGCCACTACGTCCCTGTCGCGCCATCGGCCCACCGCCTTCCTCCGCCAAGTTTCTCCCGATCCGGGGTTGGCAAAGGCGGTCCGGCTTGCTAAGGTGAGCCCAGACCGTTTAGAGAGACACAGGTTACACCTTTATATGAACACCCTGCCGAACGCCAAGCACCATCATCATCCCGACTAGTCTTTCAGGATATTTATTCTGGAAGACCTTGTGCTTGGCGGCTTCCAGCAGGACAGAAATACCAAACCCTCGGAAGCTACCCTTCCGGGGGTTTTTCGTTTTACGACTTTTACGTTTACCAACAAGGAACACAGCATCATGACTTTGGATCAAAACCGCCTTCGTATCGCCATCCAGAAATCCGGTCGCCTGAGCAGCGACTGCCAGCTGATGCTGAAAGGCTGCGGCGTCAAGCTCAACCTGCGCGAGCAGCGGCTGATCGCCCATGCGGAAAACATGCCCATCGATCTGCTGCGGGTGCGGGACGACGACATCCCCGGCCTGGTGATGGACGGCGTGGTCGATCTGGGCATCGTCGGCGAAAACGTGCTGGAAGAGGCGGTGATGGAGCGCCAGGCCACCGGCGAGGCCGCCGAATACTCGGTGCTCAAGCGCCTCGACTTCGGCGGCTGCCGGCTGTCGCTGGCGGTGTCCGAAGAGTTCGACTACCAGGGCCCCAAGAGCCTGGAAGGCAAGCGTATCGCCACCTCCTACCCCTGGCTGCTGAAGCGCTACATGGACGGCCAGGGCGTCAAGTTCAAGAGCGTGATGCTGAACGGCTCGGTCGAGGTGGCGCCCCGCGCCAGCCTGGCCGACGCCATCTGCGACCTGGTCTCCACCGGTGCCACCCTGGAGGCCAACGGCCTGGAGGAAACCGATGTCATCTTCCGCTCCAAGGCGGTGCTGATCCAGAGCGCCAGCACCCTGGCCACCACCAAGCAGAAGATCATCGACAAGCTGCTGCCCCGTATCCAGGGCCTGCAACAGGCGCGCGAGAGCAAATACATCATGCTGCACGCCCCCAAGGCCCGGCTGGAAGAGGTCATCGACCTGCTGCCCGGCGCCGAGCGCCCCACCATCATGTCGCTGGCCGGTGAAAGCAACCAGGTGGCCATCCACATGGTGAGCAGCGAAGACATGTTCTGGGAAACCATGGAAGGCCTCAAGGCCCTGGGCGCCTCCTCCATCCTGGTGCTGCCCATCGAGAAGATGATGGAGTAAGCCATGAAGACCCTCGACTGGAATCAACTGAGCGACGCGGAGCAGGCCCTGGCCCTGCGCCGCCCCGCCCTGGCCCAGGGCGGGCGAGACGCCCAGGTGGCGGACATCATCAACAAGGTGCGCGCCGGTGGCGATGCCACCCTGCTGCAACTGACCCGGGACCTGGACAAGGCCGAGCGCCGCTCGCTGCGGCTCTCCGAGCAGGAGATCGACGCCGCCGCCGGCCGGGTGAGCGAGGAGCTGAAAGCCGCCATCGAACTGGCCATCGGCAATATCAGCGCCTTCCACCGGGCCCAGGTGCCGGCCCCCATCAGCCTGGACACCCAACCGGGGGTGCGCTGCGAGCTGCACTTCCAGCCCATCGAAAAGGTCGGCCTCTACGTGCCCGGCGGCAGCGCGCCTTTGGTGTCCACCGTGATGATGCTGGCGATACCGGCCCGCCTGGCCGGTTGCGAGCGGGTGGTGCTGTGCTCGCCGCCGCCGGTCAACGACGCCATCGTCTATACCGCCAAGCGCTGCGGCGTGGACGCCATCTATACCCTGGGCGGCGCCCAGGCGGTGGCGGCCATGGCCTACGGCTCGGAAACCGTGACCAAGGTGGACAAGATCTTCGGCCCGGGCAACACCTGGGTGACCGAGGCCAAGCGCCAGGTGGCCGCCGACGTGGAGGGGGCGGCCATCGACATGCCCGCCGGCCCCTCGGAAGTGCTGGTGATCGCCGACGAGTCCGCCGACGCCGCCTTTATCGCCTCGGATCTGCTGTCCCAGGCCGAGCACGGTCCGGATTCCCAGGTGGTGCTGGTCACCCCCAGCCAGGATCTGGCCGCCCGGGTGTACCAGGCACTGGCCGAACAGCTGGCGCAGCTGTCGCGCCGGGACATCGCCGCCCAGGCCATCGACAACAGCCTGACCCTGCTGTGCCGGGATCTGGAGCAGGCCGCCGCCATCTCCAACGCCTATGCCCCCGAGCACCTCATCGTGCAAACCGAGGATCCGCGCGCCCTGCTGCCCAAACTCAAAAACGCCGGCTCCATCTTCCTCGGCGCCTGGACCCCGGAGTCGGTGGGCGATTACGCCAGCGGCACCAACCACACCCTGCCCACCTACGGCTATGCCCGCACCTATTCGAGCCTGGGCCTGGCCGACTACCAGCGCCGCTACACGGTGCAGGAGCTGAGCCCGGCGGGACTGCAAGCCATAGGCCCGGCGGTCGAGCTGCTCGCCGCCACCGAAACCCTGGATGCCCACAAGAACGCGGTCAGCCTGCGGCTGGCCAAACTGGAGAAGCAACAATGAGCCTCACCCAACTGGCCCGCGCCCAGGTTCAGGCGCTCACCCCCTACCAGTCCGCCCGCCGCATCGGCGGCCAGGGTCATATCTGGCTGAACGCCAACGAAGCGGCCGACAGCGGCAGCTTCAGCCTGGACTGCTCGCGCCTGAACCGCTACCCCGAGTGCCAGCCGCCGGCGGTGATCAACGGCTACGCCGCCTACGCCGGCGTGGCCCCCGAACAGGTGCTGGTCAGCCGCGGCGGCGACGAGGGCATCGAGCTGCTGATCCGCACCTTCTGCGAGCCGGGCCGGGACAGCATTATCATCTGCACCCCCACCTACGGCATGTACGCCATCAGCGCCGAGACCAACGGCGTCGGCATCATCGACGTGCCGCTCAAGGCGAGCCGCCAGCCCGACTTCGACGGCATCATCGATCGCCTGGGCGAAGCCAAGCTGGTGTTCCTGTGCTCGCCCAACAACCCGACCGGCGATCTGGTGGAACAAAGCAGCCTTATCCGCCTGCTCGAGGCCGCCCGCGGTCGTGCCCTGGTGGTGGTGGACGAGGCCTACATCGAGTTCTGCCCCGAGCACAGCCAGGCCGGCCTGCTGGCCGACTACCCGGAGCTGGTGCTTATCCGCACCCTGTCCAAGGCCTTTGGCCTGGCCGGCATCCGCTGCGGCTTCACCCTGGCCAACCCGGAGGTGGTGCAACTGCTGCTGAAAGTCATCGCCCCCTACCCCATCCCCGAGCCGGTGGCCCAGATTGCCGCCCAGGCCCTGAGCGAGGACGGGCTGGCGCGGATGCGCGCGCGGGTGGCGGAGATCAACCGGCTCAAGGCGGAATTGGCCGGGCAGCTGGCCGGCCACGCCCAGGTCAAGGACGTGTTCGCCCCCAACGGCAACTACCTGCTGGTGCGCTTCACCCCCGGCAGCGCCGTCTTTGACCGCATGAGCAGGGCGGGTATCATACTGCGTGATTTTTCCGGCAAGCCCGGACTTGCCGACTGTATTCGCATCACCATCGGCCAGCAGGCCGAAATGGACGCGGTACTGGCCGTACTGCAACAGGAGCAATAAGTGACTAAGGAACGTATTTTATTCATCGACCGCGACGGCACCATGGTGGAAGAGCCGCCGGTCGACAAGCAACTGGACCGGCTCGACAAACTGGCCTTCCTGCCCGGCATGATCCCCGCCCTGCTCAAGCTGCAGGACGCGGGCTACCGGCTGGTGATGGTCACCAATCAGGACGGACTGGGTACCGACAGCTTCCCGCAAGCCGACTTCGACGCCCCCCACAACCTGATGATGCAGATCCTGACCTCCCAGGGCGTCAAATTCGATGACATCCTGATCTGCCCCCACTTCCAGCACGACGACTGCGCCTGCCGCAAGCCGCGCCTGGGGCTGGTCAAGGACTACCTGCAAGCCGGCCGCATCGACTTCACCGACTCCTGGGTGATCGGCGATCGCCAGACCGACATGCAGCTGGCCGAGAACATGGGCCTGCCCGGCCTGCACTACGGCCATAACGGCCTGGGTTGGCCCGAGATAGTGGCGCGCCTGCTGAGCCGCGGCCGCACCGCCGAGGTGACCCGCACCACCAAGGAAACCGACATCCGCATCAAGCTGGATCTGGACCAGAGCGGTGGCAACAAGATCCACACCGGGCTCGGCTTCTTCGACCACATGCTGGATCAGATCGCCACCCACGCCGGTTTCCAGCTGGAAGTGGCGGTCGAGGGCGACCTGCACATCGACGATCACCACACGGTGGAAGACACCGCCCTGGCCCTGGGCGAGGCGCTGCGCCGCGCGCTCGGCAACAAGCGCGGCATCGGCCGCTTCGGCTTCGTGCTGCCGATGGACGAGTGCGAGGCCGCCATCACCCTGGATCTGTCCGGCCGTCCCTACCTGGTGTTCGAGGCCGAATTCCACCGGGACAGCGTGGGCGACATGGCGGTGGAGATGGTGCCCCATTTCTTCCGCTCCCTGAGCGACAGCCTGGCCGCCAACATCCACCTGCGGGTGACCGGCCACAACACCCACCACATGGTGGAGAGCCTGTTCAAGGGCTTCGGCCGGGCCCTGCGCCAGGCCATCCGGGTGGAAGGCGATGATCTGCCGTCGAGCAAGGGGGTATTGTGAAGGTTGTTATCATAGATACCGGCTGCGCCAACCTGTCCTCCGTGCGCTACGCCATCGAACGGCTGGGCTACCAGGTGCAGGTGAGCAAGGATCCGCAGGTGGTGCTGGCCGCCGACAAGCTGTTCCTGCCCGGCGTGGGCACCGCCCGCGAGGCGATGAAAAACCTGAAAGAGCGCAACCTGATCGAACTTGTCAACCGGCTGCAGCAGCCGGTGCTGGGCATCTGCCTGGGCATGCAGATGCTGGTCAACCGTTCCGAAGAGGGCGAGGTGGACTGCCTCGGCAAGATCAACGCCGACTGCACCAGGATGGTGGGCGGCGACGGCATCCGCCTGCCGCACATGGGCTGGAATCAAATCACTCCCATGCCCGGCCACCCGCTGTTCAGGGACATTCCCGACGGCAGTTTCTTCTACTTCGTGCACTCCTACGCGGTACCGGTGGGCGAATACACCCTGGCCTCCTGCCAGTATGGCCAGGCGTTCAGCGCCGCCATCGGCCAGGAGAACTTCTTCGGCGTGCAATTCCACCCGGAGCGCTCCGGTGCAGCCGGCGCCCAGTTGCTGAAAAACTTCCTGGAGCTGTAAACCCATGATTATCCCTGCAATAGACCTGATCGGTGGCAAGGTGGTGCGCCTGTACCAGGGCGACTACCAGCAGAAGACCGAATACACCGCCTCGCCCCAGGAGCGCTTCGACCTCTATGTGGCCGAAGGCGCCAGCCAGCTGCACCTGGTGGATCTGGACGGCGCCAAGGACAGCGCCCGCCGCCAGCTGGACGTGATCCGCGCCCTGATTGAAAACACCGCCGTGCCGGTGCAGATCGGCGGCGGCATCCGCACCGAGCAGGACGTGAAGGACCTGCTCGACATCGGCGCCCAGCGGGTGGTGATCGGCTCCACCGCGGTGAAAAATCCCGAAATGGTGGCCGGCTGGATCAAGCAGTACGGCCCCGAGCGCATCGTGCTGGCGCTGGACATCAACATCACCCCCGAGGGTGAGAAGAAGATCGCCATCGCCGGCTGGCAGCAGGACAGCGGCATCACCATCGAGGCGCTGCTCGAGCACTACCTGCCCGCGGGCCTGTGCCATGTGCTGTGCACCGACATCTCCAGGGACGGCACCCTGTCCGGCTCCAACGTGGCCCTGTACCGGGAGCTGGCCGCCCGCTACCCCACCATCCTCTGGCAGGCTTCCGGCGGCATCGGCAACATCGATGATATCGAGGCGCTCAAGGGCACCGGCGTGGCCGGGGTGATCCTGGGCCGCTCCCTGCTCGAAGGCAAGTTCACCGTCAAGGAGGCCATTTCATGCTGGCAAGACGCATAATCCCCTGCCTGGACGTCAAGGACGGCCAGGTGGTCAAGGGCGTGAAGTTCCGCAACCACGAAATCATCGGCGACATCGTGCCGCTGGCCGAGCGCTACGCCGCCGAGGGCGCCGACGAGCTGGTGTTCTACGACATCACCGCCTCCAGCCAGGAGCGGGTGGTGGACAAGAGCTGGGTCAGCCGGGTGGCGGAGGTGATCGACATCCCCTTCTGCGTGGCCGGTGGCATCAAGTCCATCGAGGACGCGGCCCGCATCCTGGAATTCGGCGCCGACAAGATCTCCATCAACTCCCCGGCCCTGGCCAATCCGGCACTCATCACCGAACTGGCCGATACCTTCGGCGTGCAGTGCATAGTAGTAGGCATCGACTCCTACTATGACGAGGCCACCGGCCAGTATCAGGTGCACCAGTTCACCGGCGACGAGAGCCGCACCCAGGTGACCAAATGGAGCACCTTCGACTGGGTGGAAGAGGTGCAGCGGCGCGGCGCGGGCGAAATCGTGCTCAACGTGATGAACCAGGACGGGGTGCGCCAGGGTTACGACATCGAGCAACTGCTGCGGGTGCGCGCCCTGTGCCAGGTGCCGCTCATCGCCTCCGGCGGCGCCGGCGAGATGGTGCACTTTCGCGACGCCTTCCTCGAGGCGGACGTGGACGGGGCCCTGGCGGCGTCGGTGTTCCACAAGGGCATCATCGATATCGGTGAGCTCAAGCAGTATCTGAGAAAGGAAGGAGTGGTGATCCGTGATTGATGCCAAGCAACTGGATTGGGACAAGGTCGACGGCATGATGCCGGCCATCGTGCAGGACAGCCGCAGCGGCCGGGTGCTGATGCTCGGCTACATGAACCGGGAAGCGCTGGAAAAAACCCTGGCCACCAAGGAAGTCACCTTTTTCAGCCGTACCAAGAACCGGCTGTGGACCAAGGGCGAAACCTCCGGCCACGTGCTGCAGCTGCGCGACCTCAGCACCGACTGCGATCAGGATACCCTGCTGGCGCTGGTGGAGCCCATCGGCCCCACCTGCCACCTGGGCAACGTGTCCTGCTTCAACGACCAGCAGTTGCCGAGCTTGAGCTTCCTCGCCGAGCTGGAGCAGGTGCTGGCCAGCCGCAAGGGCGCGGATCCGGCCACCAGCTACACCGCCAGCCTCTACGCCAAGGGCACCAAGCGCATCGCCCAGAAGGTGGGCGAGGAAGGGGTGGAAACCGCCCTCGCCGCCACGGTGCACGACCACGAGGAGCTGGTCAGCGAATCCGCCGATCTGCTCTATCACCTCACCGTGCTGCTGCAGCAGGAAGGCCTGCAACTGAGTGATGTGGTGGACAAGCTGAAAGCCCGGCACAAGTAAACACCCCCTGCCGGCCTGCCGCCGGCGGTCGAAACCGGGACGGCCACGGCGCCGCCCCGGTTTTGCTTCTTCCCCTCCTTTTAAAAACCCGATCCAGCTCACAAAAATTGTGCTTTCCGGCCGCATTGTGGCATTATTTCGCCAATCGGTGTCGAGAGCGGTCATTCCCGACCCGTTCCCGTTTTTTCGCGGTCCTTCACTACATTTTCACAACATTAAAGCTAACAAAGAACAACAGATGAACAGAGCCTTACTCGCACTGGCCTTCGGTGGTTTCGGTCTGGGACTGACCGAATTCGTGATGATGGGCATACTGCCCGAGGTGGCCAACAACCTGGGGCTGTCCATCGCCCGGGCCGGCCACTTTATCTCCGCCTATGCCTTGGGCGTGGGGGTGGGTGCGCCCCTGCTGATCCTCTCCCTGCGCCGACGGCCGCCCAGGCAGATCCTGCTGGGGCTGATGACCCTCTTTACCCTGGCCAACCTGCTCACCGCCTTCGCCGACGGCTACGCCGCCATGGTACTGAGCCGTTTCATCGCCGGTCTGCCCCACGGCGCCTTTTTCGGGGTCGGCGCCGTGGTGGCCTCCCGCCTGGCCGAGCCGGGCAAGGGCGCCCAGGCGGTGGCCATGATACTGGGCGGGCTGGCAGCCGCCAACCTGATCGGGGTGCCGCTCGGCACCTGGCTCAGCCAGCTGTTGTCCTGGCACTATACCTTTATGCTGGTCGGCGGCTGGGGGCTGTTCACCCTGGCCATGACGAGCCTCTGGCTGCCCCGGCTGGCCGCTCAGCCGGACAGCGGCCTGCGCGCCCAGCTCGCCTTTCTGCAAAGCCCCATTCCCTGGTTGCTGCTGCTGGTGACCATTCTCGGCAACAGCGGCCTGTTCGCCTGGTTCAGCTATGTATCGCCGCTGCTGGTGGAGTTTTCCGGTTTCAGCAGCCACAGCCTGAGCGGGCTCATGGTGATCGCGGGGCTCGGCATGTGCGTGGGCAACCTGCTGAGCGGACGGCTGGCGGATCAGTTCGGCCCCGAGCGCACCGCCACCCTGCTGCTGGTGGGCCTGACCCTGTCGCTGCTGCTGGTGTTCGCCCTATCCCAGTACAAGCCACTGGCGGTGCTGCTGGCCTTCACCACCCCGGCCCTGGCCTTTGCCCTCTCCACCCCCATGCAGGTGCTGCTGATCAAGCACGCGCCCAACGGCCAGATGCTGGGCGCGGCCGCCAGCCAGGTGGCCTTCAACCTGGGCAACGCCATGGGCGCCTACGTGGGCGGCATGCCGGTGGCCCACGGCCTGGCCTTCGTCTACCCGTCGCTGATCGGCGCCGGCTTCGCCATCGGCGGCTTCCTGGTGATGAGCTATTGCAACCGCAGGGTGCGCCACTGGCCGGCGGCCGCCTGCTAGACCGCCATAGTAGTCGGTCAGGCCTTTGCAGGTGTGCGCCTTGCTGGCGGAGCGCAGGCGACCCGCCTGCCTTCACGCTTGGCGCGAACCCTCGGACCGGCATAGCACACTACAGGTTAAAAAGGCGCGAGGCAGAACAGGCATCGCGGCTTGGCTTTCACCCACCTCGGTGCCCCCTCATGCGGGCGGGCCGCCCGCGCCCCAAGAAACATCATGCGGTCAACGTTTAAACTGTTCGGTGCGCTAGAGCCTGTTTGCGATCAGGTGTACTCGGCCAAAGCGTACCACTTCGCCACCAACCACATTATGTTCAATAAAAAATGCGAATCCCCATGCCGGCTGGCGGGGACCTTGTTGTCTGTTTCCTGCCGCTTGCTTGCAGAGTGTCGGCGGGCCTGCTAGATTCAAAAGCATCTTCAGTATGTTGGCATAAGCTATGTTTACCCTCGCCGCGCGACTGCGCCATACCTTTTCCGAGCTCGACGCCGCCATGACGGCGCTGGCCGGGATCATCCACGAGGCGGCGCCCGGCACGCCGCTCACGGCCTGCTGCTTTCCCCTGCCCAACGTGGCCACCGGCCAGGAGCACGAGCCGGTCACCCGCATCCCGGTGGCCCGGCTCGACGGCGGGGCCGCCGTGGCCGCCAGCCTCGACGGCTATCGCCAGTGGTATATTCGCCCGGAGTGCTCGGCCAAGGCCAGCTTTCGCCTGCCCGGCTACCTGCTGCTGCCCGCCGCCGCCCGGCCGCTGCTGCAGCCGCAGGTAGAGCAGATCAACCGGCTCAAGCAGCAGTTTCGTGCTCAGGTGCAGGAGGCCGAGGGCCGCGACAAAAAGTTCGCCCTGGTGCACGACACCCTGCCCGGCCTCATCACCCTGCAGGTCTACCGCCAACTGGTGCTGCTGCCCCGGGCGGCCTCGCGCCTGGGCTTTACCTGGGCCAACAAGCAGATCATCCAGAAGGTGGATAAAGACAGGCTGGTGCAGCAGCTCACCGAATCCCGGCTGTCTCCCCCGCCGCTCACCGACGCCCAGACCTGGCTGCAGTGCGTGGACCGGGAAATCTACGACGTGAAACGGCTGCCGCCGGGGGTGGAGCTGCGCCTGCGCCGGCCGGTCAAGACCCACCCCATGGTCAATGTACGCTGGTGCGAGGAGATCAAGCCCCGCCAGCAACAGGTCAAGGCGCATCTGCCGTTGCTGCTGTGCCAGGACAAGCCGCCGGCGCTGACCCCGCTCGGCGACTATCCCCCGGCCAAAAGCCGCAAGCGCCGGGAGGCCAGCATCAAGGACGAGCCGCTGATCCCGCGGCTGCATATCTATCCCTACCGGCCCTGAGCGCCGATGTGTTTTGCATGATAATGATTATCATGATTAAATTGGTTACACTTGTTACCTTTGGAATCGCCTCATGGGCCTGCCCCTTTCCCTGCTCCTGCTGCTGGCCAGTCTCGCCGGCCTGACCCCCCTCGCCATCGACATGTACCTGCCGAGCCTGCCCACCATAGCGCGGGATCTGGGGGTACCGGTGGCCCAGGCCCAGCTCACCATCAGCGTGTTCCTGGCCGGCTTCGCCCTCGGCCAGCTGTTCTACGGACCACTGGCGGACGCGGTGGGCCGCAAGCCGGTGATGCTCGGCGGCCTGGCGCTGTTCACCCTGGCCAGCATCGGCTGCGCCTTCGCCAACAGCATAGAAACGCTGATGGCCTTTCGCCTGCTGCAGGCCATCGGCGGGGCGGCGGGCTCGGTGGTGCTCAACGCCCTGCTGCGCGACCTGTTCGAGCGCGACATGTTCGCCCGGGTGATGTCCATGGTGATCCTGGTAATGACCCTGGCTCCCCTGCTCGCCCCCATCATCGGCGGCTACCTGCTGCTGATCGGCCACTGGCACAGCATCTTTATCCTGCTGGCGGTCATCGGTGCCCTGGTCGCCATCACCCTGGCCATCAAGATCCCGGAAACCCTCAAGCCCGAGCGGCGCCAGCCGTTCCGCCTGCTGCCGGTACTGCACAACTACGGCAAGGTGCTGCGCCACCGGGCAGCGCTGGGCTACATCCTGTGCGGGGCGCTCACCACCGCCTCCATGTTCGCCTTTATCTCCGGCTCGCCGCTGGTTTATATCGAACTGTTCGGGGTGCCCGCCGAGCATTACGGCCTGCTGTTCGGCATGAACATCCTGCTGATGATGGTGCTCACCTTCGGCAACAGCCGGCTGGTGAAACGCCTCGGCAGCAACCGGCTGCTCAAGGTGGGGCTGGTCAACGCCAGCCTCGGCGCCCTGCTGCTGTTCGCCGCCGCCGCCACCGGCCTGGGGGGCCTCTGGGGCATAGTGCTGCCGGTGATGGTGGTGATCTCCCAGATAAGCCTTATCGGCGCCAACGCCATGGCCGGCCTGCTCGGCCACTTTCCGGAAACCGCCGGCACCGCCTCGGCCCTGGCCGGCACCACCCGTTTCGGGCTGGGCGCCCTGGCCGCCTTTGCCGTGAACACCAGCCACGAACTCTCGGCCCTGCCCATGGCCACGGTCATGGCCGGCTGCACCGCGCTGGCCCTGCTCAGCTACTGGCTGCTGGTGCGCCCGGCGCTGGCCGACGCGGCCCAAATTCAGCCGTGAAAGCCGTTTTTTAATGGCGGCGCAAATGTTATAACTAGGAGCTGTCGCAGCCTGCGACCCGGACAACATCCATCATCACAAGGAATTAACACTACTATGTTTGAGAAGGTCACCGCCGCACCGGCCGACCCCATCCTGGGCCTGACCGATGCCTTCCGCAAGGATCCCCGTACCGACAAGATCAACCTGGGCGTGGGTATCTACAAAGACGAAGCCGGCCAGACCCCGGTGCTGCGCTGCGTGAAAAAAGCCGAAGCCCGCCTGGTGCAAGAGCAGACCACCAAGAACTATCTCAGCATAGAAGGCACCGAGGCCTACGGCCGCGTGGTGCAGAAACTGCTGTTCGGTGCCGACTCCGCCGTGACCGGCGCCGGTCGCGCCCGCACCGCCCAGGCGCCGGGTGGCACCGGTGCCCTGCGCATCGCCGGTGAATTCATCGCCCGCCAGCTCGACAGCAACACCGTGTGGATCTCCAACCCCACCTGGGCCAACCACCGCGCCGTGTTCACCGCCGCCGGCCTGGAGGTGAAGGAATACGGCTACTACAACGCCGACACCAAGGATCTGGACTTTGACGCCATGCTGGCGGACCTGGCCCAGGCCAGGGCCGGCGACGTGGTGCTGCTGCACGGCTGCTGCCACAACCCCACCGGCATCGACCCCACCGCCGAACAGTGGCGGCAACTGGCCAAACTGTCCGCCGAGAAAGGCTGGCTGCCGCTGTTCGACTTCGCCTACCAGGGCTTTGCCAGGGGCATCGAGGAAGACGCCTACGGCCTGCGGGTATTCGCCGAGCACAACAAGGAGCTGCTGATCGCCAGCTCCTTCTCCAAGAACTTCGGCCTGTACAACGAGCGCGTGGGTGCCTTCACCCTGGTGGCGACCGACGCCGCCGTGGCCGACACCGCCTTCAGCCAGGTGAAAACCATCATCCGCGCCAACTACTCCAACCCGCCCTCCCACGGTGCCGCCGTGGTCGCCCTGGTGGCCGACGATGCCGCGCTGTACCAGGACTGGCTGAACGAGCTGGCCGAGATGCGTGACCGCATCCAGGAAATGCGCACCCTGCTGGTGGAAAAACTCTCCGGCCGCGGCGTGGATCAGGACTTCAGCTTTATCGCCCGCCAGAACGGCATGTTCTCCTTCTCCGGCCTGAACAAGGATCAGGTGGAGCGGCTGAAGAACGAGTTCGGCATCTACATCGTCGGCTCCGGCCGCATCAGCGTGGCCGGCATCACCAAGTCGAACATCGACGCCCTCTGCGACGCCATCGCCGCCGTGATCTGAGCCTCCCGGCACTAGCCTGCCCGGTATAAAAAAACGCCCCGCTTTCGTCGGGGCGTTTTGTTTATTGGCAAAAGCCAGCGCTCGCCGGCCCATGACAAATAAATAGCCCAGCCCAAGGCCGATGCAAGGCGATACCGGCCAAGGGCAAGCAATAAAGACGGGAGCCGCCCGCTCACACCCGGATCCGGTAGCTCAGATCGCGCACCTCGTCCCGGTCATGCCCCGGAAGCCCCAGCAATGGGCCGGTTGCTCCTTCACCACGATTTCGATGTCCACCGACGCGATGCCGAGCCCGGCCTCGATATCCCGGAACAGGGCCTTGATCAGCCGCTTGATGGTGTCCGGCTGCCGGCCGGCCATCATGTTGATTTCAATCACCGTGTAAGCCGGGCTCCGGCCGCCCGGGTAATGGAAGTCGTCCGCGGCCATGGGCATGAAACGGTGGGCCCGCTTGTCTTCCGGCAGCCCCAGCACCGACATCATGCTGCCGTGAATAATATCGGACAGCCGGGCCTTGATGGGGTCGAGTTGCTCTTTTATTCCGTAGATCACTATCATCCCGAACTCCTTGTTTGTTGTTAGTCGTTGTGTTCTGGTTGCGGCGTCATATGGCCCCGGCCCAGGGCCGAGCCGCGCAGCCAGTAGCCCAGCTCGAAAAAGGGCACGGACTTGTCGCGGATCATCAGGCCGATGGCGCCCAGCAGCCGCTCGTCGCGCTTGTCGACGATAAAAAAGCGCAGCTCGCTCCGGAAGCCCTCGAAATTGGCGATGGCCTCCCGCATGTTCTCCCGGCAGTCTTCCTCCGTGAGGGCGTATTTCACCCAAGGCAGGAATTGTGCCAGCGCCCGCTCGCTTTCCTGTATCGCCTCGCTGACCCGGGGCACCAGCTCAAGGGCCGGCGGCAACAGTCTGATATGGTTATTTTCCATGATGATCATTGGTTTGATGAGGGGACGACGGCCTTTATCCCGTCTCGCGGAGCAAAAGCCGCCCTGTTGACGGGCCTGGTTCTTAATTCAGTTGTGCCATCTCGGGGTAAAACCGGGTGCGCCTCCTTTGCCCGCCCGAAACCGGGAACCACCGCCAGGTATACCCAAACACAATCCTGAGCTTGCCAGCCAAAACCTCGGGCTACTTCCAGGGGCCTGGTCAAAACCCCGGCAAAAGCCTGTTTTTTTCTGGGAGCACGATAACGTTTCTAATTCCAGCTCAGCATGCCATCGCTGATGGTACAGTCGGTTGCCGCGTTCGAGGCATCGACCAGGAAGATTTGCTGTGTTTCAGACACCGGGTAGGTTAAATACTCCGAACACTGTGCGCTTTGCCCGGTGCCGACCACCACCCTGGTCCCGGCTTTCAGGTTGCAGCTGGCCAGCTTGTCCAACGGAGACCACTGGTAGCAGATCTCGTAATCGGCCCGGTACTGCGCGACCGGGCCGCTGGGTTTATTGAAAGCCCACCATTGCCCGTATTGGCTGTTGGGGTTGGTACTGTTCCAGGCGCGGAATATTTTCACTTGCGTATCGGCCTTGCTCCGGTAAACCTGCCCCTGGCAAAGCTTGCCCTGCTCGGGCTCGCCCAATGCCTGCCGGAGCAACGCGGGATCGTCGATGGGTTCAAATTGGTCGGCCATCGCCGCCGGCAGTGCCGCGTTGCCAACACAGGCGGCGGGAGTGTAAGTCGTTTCTTGCGGGGAGTAATTGGCACAGCCTGCCAGTACCACCAGGGCGAGGTATGATCCTGTTCTTGTCATCTTTTATCCCTTTTTGTTTATGGTTATTCGACAGTAATTTGGCAGCCTTCACTAAACGTAAGCTTTACCCTGCATATATAAAACACCAAAGCCAGAAACTAAAACGCGATCACCAGCTATCCTGCAATACAGGACACCACCACGTCTGGAAGCCTGGTACGCAACCAAATTGGATCTGGACAACCGCTCGGCCCAATACGGAGCAAGACCCGAATGTATTGAGCCGGTGACAGGATCCTCGTCTCCTCCATTGGCTGGCCAAAAGTAACGAGAAATAAAATCGTATCCACTGGCCTGCGATGTCACGACGACATCGAATGGCGCCAACGACTTAAGGGGTTCAGATCGATAGTCAATGGTTCTGACTTCTTCTTCCGATGACATGATGGCAAAGTAGGCTTGCCGGTTCTTCAATACTTGCACCGGCTTATAAGACAACCCTTCGAACAATGCTTGCGGAATGTCAGCAACAGGCTCAGGACATTGATTAGGGAAACTCATTTCGATTCTTCCATCGCCGAGCCGATTCACTAACAATAATCCGACGTTCAACGTCAAGAATTCGATCTCATCATGACTCCCAAAATGATTGAATATCACATATGAAGATGCCAGGGTTGCATGACCGCAAAAACCGATTTCCGTGATGGGAGAAAACCAACGGATCTCATATCGATTCGGGGCTAACGCCTTGATGAAAGCCGTTTCCGAAAGGTTGTTTTCTGCCGCAATCTTCTGCATCAATTCCGGCGCCAGCCAATCCGCTAACGGGACAACAGCCGCAGCATTACCTTTAAACTGTTGTTCTGTAAAGGCATCAACAATAAAAATATCCAGCTCCAACGGGTAAACTCCTTTTGTCTTTTAATGAAAAATCAGCCGCTTGTTGCGTGTACCGCCTTGTCCGCCTCCGTTATTTCATACTGGTTAAAAACCCGGACACCATGCCGGTGCAGCAATGCCGCCGTAACCCCCATGCCGGCAATCTTTTTACCCGAGAAGCTCCCGTCATAGATGGATGAAGTTCCACACGAAGGGCTGAATTCGGCCAGCACGGCAACGTTGATGTTGAACCTGTTGCATAAGTCCAAAGCAACACAGGCACCGGCCAAAAATGCAGGAGTTACCTTTTCGCCACCTTTTTCAACAACATCGGCTTCGCCGCTTAATACATCATCGCCATTGCCTTCAAGAATTTCTGCCGGCGCCCTGGGAATGCTCATCCCCGCCTCGACTTCGGGGCAGACAGAAATGACCCGTCCCTCAGACAGCCAGCGTTCGACAATCCGATCCGTCACGGCAAGGCTTCCCCCATCATATCGGACCCTTTTCCCCAGGAGGCAGGCACTCATCAATATTTTTCTCATCTTACTGGCCTCCAGTGAGTTGCCAACACCCTGAACCTAATCAATAACCGGGAAGACAACGCTGCTGGCATTTCCCCTTCCCCTCTTCATCCATAGCGGCCGTTTTATCGCCGAGGCGGGCGAGCAGAACGCTCGCCCGGAAGACGCTAACCTCAGCCGCGGCGTGCCGCCTCAATGGCGGCGATATCGATCTTCGTCATCTGCATCATCGCGTCGAAGGTACGCTTGGCGACAGCGGGATCGGGATCGGTGATCGCCTCCGTCAGGGCGATCGGGGTTATCTGCCAGGACAATCCCCATTTGTCCTTGCACCAGCCGCACGCGCTCTCCTGGCCGCCGTTGCCGACAATCGCGTTCCAGTAGCGATCCGTTTCGGCCTGGTCGGCGGTCGCCACCTGAAACGAGAACGCTTCGTTGTGCTGAAATGCAGGTCCACCGTTGAGCCCGAGGCATGGAATGCCCATCAGGGTAAACTCGACGGTCAGCACGTCCCCTTGCTTCCCGGACGGAAAGTCTCCCGGTGCGCGGAGCACCGCGCCGACGGACGAATCGGGAAAGGTCTGGGCATAAAACCGGGCCGCGTCTTCGGCGTTGCCATCGTACCAAAGGCAAATCGTGTTCTTCGCTTGCTTGACCATGTCACTTCTCCCTCGTGATAAGCCTGAGGCTGCAGAAAACCAATACGCTCACAGTCTTGGCCGATGTTCGCGACCGGTCAAGCCAGCGCATCGCCGGAATCTCGGGCAACGCCCGTGTGAAGCTGCTCCCACCCGCAACAAGCAGACACTGGGTGAGCGGGTAACCCGGGCGTATAACGCCACCAACACGTGCAACGTTGGAATGGAGGCAAAGCTGCAATGGAAAAGCCGCCGCCGTGTCTGCATTATTATATTTTTATTGCCTCACTAAAGCAGACTTCACTATGTTAAAACCAATAACCCCTAATATTGCGCCCGTGACCTTGTCGACATAATATGCCACCTTAGTGAACTGACTTCTTACCTTGCGCTTTGAAAGAAAAAATATAATTGCAACATCCCAGAAAAAAACAACAGCCGTCATCCAAACAGCCAACGTCAGCTTGAAAACAAACCCAACTTCATTTGTGAGCACGACAGTAAACAGGCTCAGGTAAAATAACAAATTTTTAGGGTTTAATATGCCCGACATAAAACCAACAAAAAATTCTTTATAAAATGCTGTTTTATTAGACATTGAGGCATAAGGATCGTCGACCTCAAGGCTGTCGTATGCACTTTTGCGTGCCCTAAAAGCCTGAACAGCAAGATACATTAGAAAAAGTCCGCCGATCACTTTCAGTGCTATCATCACTGGAACGGAAGCCGCCAAAATCGCTCCCATACCAACCAGACACAAACCAATATATACAGCGTTGGCCGAAGCTATACCTAGTGCGATGCCCACAGCATTTTTACCATTGTTCTTGATGGCACTTTTTACGACCAGGACAAAGTCTGGCCCCGGGCTTAGCAGTGCAAGAAAATGTGCTAATGCCACCGTTACAAAAATACCTAATAAACCAAGATCCATATATCCTCCTTTTATCTCACCTGAGTTCACCAAACCACTTAAAAATATAACGCCCGCTTCAGGGGTTGACAACGTATACAACCTCCCTCAAACTAACCAACCATAATTCGAAATGCCACTAAAATAAAAAATGGCACCCGTTGGCAATCCCTATTGAGCCGTTTATTATGTACATTCCTGCCAATTGTACTCCATTTGATAAGCCACTGATTTAGCAAGATGTTGACTATGTAGTTGTGACACCAAATATAAACTCATGTCTATACCTGCGGATATACCACCAGAAGTCGTGTATTTTCCGGAAGTAACCCAACGCTGGTTATCAACTACAGCTAACTCAGGAAAACGTCGCTTCAAATCCGGAATATCTTCCCAATGGGTCGTAACTGGCAAACCTTTCAGTAATCCAGCATTAGCCAATAAAAAGGCACCTGTGCAAACTGATGCCACATGACTGGTGTTTTTGTCCACCGAGATTATCCAATCAAGCACATTTAGTTTATTCATTTCCTCAGTGTGCACACCGCCAACAACAACTAATAAGTCAACATTGGGGTGATTCAGAAATGAATAATGTGGTAACACGCTGAAACCACCACGAGCCTTCACTGGCTCCAAGACTTCAGCAACTAAAAACACATTCCAGCTATCTGCGCCCAACCGCTTTGCTGTACTAAAAACTTCAAAAGGCCCTGAGAAATCAAGAACCTCTGCTTCATCATAAATATAGATACCAATATTCATAGCGCCTCCATAGGCCTAACGTTTGGTTAAGGGGCGGGTGTCCCTCTTGAAGCGTTGGTGTATGTCTGCTTTACCCTTTGTGTGTAATATTCAAAAGCCACAACCTTATCATAACCTTCAGATTCATATAGTGATTTCGCTTTATCGTTAGTTACTTCTGTCGTTAACTTAACGGCTAACGCGTTCGTTTCTTTTGCAAAAGATTTCACTTTTGGAGCAATGCTCTCGCAACTCCTTGTATCCGGCAAGAGCCGCGGCCGGGATGGGCGCGACCGGGGCATAAGGCACGCTACCGCCCGGATCTTGCGGGCGACCTTGCCCCTCTCCTTCCCTGTGGTCCTAGGTTATTTTGCCGCTCCCGGGATGGAATTCAAATGAAACTTTAGCATGAGCGGCATTTTGGTTTGCGCAATGGGAGATGGGTGGGGTTTGTGCTGGATGCCCGCCTTCGCGGGCAGGACGGTAAACAGCCGCCGGTGCGGGCGCTGGTGATGGCAGGTCCACTGAGGGGTATTAGTCGGCTGAAGCCGAACCTACGGAGGCCGAGGCGCCGCTGGTGGTTATTGGTCGACTGAAGTCGACCCTACGGAAGGCGGGCGTGGTTTGCATTGGATGCCCGTTTTCGGGGGGGGGTGGCGAGGGATCCTTGGCAGGGCGGCTGCCCCGCCAAGGAATCCGGATCAGAAATTGATGCCCATGCCCAGCACATAGGCCCAGGCGCCGTTGTCGAAGTTGTCGCTGGCGCTGTCGCCGCTGTCGAACAGGAACTGGTATTCGGCCCTGGCCTGCACGAAGGTGGAAGGCAGCATATAGTATTTAAGGCCGACTTCCAGGCCGGCCGTGCCGGTGTCCTTCACGCCGTCGCCGTAGATGCCGCCCAAGGTGGCGCCCACAAAGGGACGCGCCGCCCCCCGGCCGAAGTGGTAATCCACAAAGCCGCGGGTACTGCCGTTCCAAAAATCACCCGACAGATCCTCGCCTGCAACGTCGGCGTAGCTGATGCTCTGGCGAATGCCCGCCAGCATTCTATCCGACAGGTACCAGCCGTAATCAACCGATACGCCAAAACTGCTGTTGTCGAAGTCCTTGTTGCTGGAGCCGGTTCCCGAAAGGGAAAACTCCCTGTCGCCCGCGCTGGGGCCCACTGTGCCCGGTCCTCCCATCTGCGACTGGGCCATGGCATAAGCGGGCAGCAGGGTTGAACCAATGAGAATGGCTAGCGGAACTTTCTTGAAGATGTTCATGATAATTCCTCGGATTAATCATCACGTTTGATTAAGCACTTTGATGTTTCCGCATTCCCGCATGGTCAACTTCCTGTTCTACATGGACAATAAGCCCAAAACGGCCACTCTTTGCCGTCACTCCTTGTTGCTTGTAGGCCGCGGTTAGCAGGGTTGTCAGCCACCGTTAAGTATATGAAGGGGTGAAAAAGGCGTGAGCGGATCATGACACTCTCGTGACAGCTATTGTCAGGCGGCCGGCAACGGCCCAGGCAGCGGCGGTGCCGGCGCCCCGGTGACGAAGAGGGAGAACAACGCCCGCGGGGGCGGGCGCTTGGGGTTTATTGGTCGACTGAAGTCGACCCTACGGCTCGCCTCATGCGCACCCTGGGCGTTTTGGCTCAGGCGGCGGCGAAGCCGCGCAGGCCCACCACGTGCACATGCTCCTGCTTGCCGTGCACCTTGCGGATCAGCTTGTAGGTGGTGCCTTTTTCCGGGCTGATGTTCTCGGGCGCGGCAATCAGCAGCTGCATGTCCTGGCGTTCGCACAGTTCGAACAGGGTGGCGATGGAGCGGGCGTCCAGGCGCGCGGCTTCGTCCAGGAACAGCAGGCGGCAGGGCAGCACTTCGCGGGCGCGCAGGTGGCGGGATTCTTCCTCCCAGCTCTGCAGCACCATCAACAGAATGGCCTGGCCGGTGCCGATGGCCTCGCCGGTGGACAGCGCCCCGCTCTCGGCCCGCAGCCAGCCGTCGGCGCCGCGCTGCACTTCGATGTCCAGATCCAGGTAGTTGCGGTAGTCCAGCAGCGCCTGGCCCAGCACCTGCGGGCTGCGATCGCCCTGCTCCAGCTGCGGGTTGAGCCGCTGGAACAGCTTGCCCATGGCCTCGGAGAAGCTGAGCTCCTTGCTGTTGAACAGGTCCTGGTGGCGCCCCTCCGGGTCGCTCAGGGCCTCCAGCAGGCGCTGGTAGGTGTCGCGGATGTTCACGTTGAGCCGCACCCCGGCCACCAGGCCGAAGCTGATGTTCTGCAGCCCTTGGTTGAGCAGGCGGATGCGGTTCTGCTCCCGGCGGATGATGGTGGTGATCTTGGCCGCCACCTCGTGGGAGGAGAGCGACAGCTGGCCTTCGCGCAGGCTCAGCTCGTCGGCCAGCCGGCCCAGCTCCACTTCCATCTCTTCCAGCGCCTCCACCGGATCGTCGGCGCGGATGATGTCGTGGCGGATGCGCGCCTTGAGGTAGCTGAACACCAGTATGTAGAACTGCACCTTCTGCAGGGTGTTGCGGTTGCCCTCGCTAAGGCGCAGGGCGTCGCGCAGCTCCTCGTCGTGGTTCACCGCCATGCGCAGGGCGCCCAGCGCCTTGTCGGAGATGGATCTCAGCTCCTCGGCGTCCAGGTAGGCCAGCTCCGGCCGGCTCAGGCTGCGCTCCACCCCGTGCTCCCGGGCCAGCCGCTCCACTTTCGCCCAGTTGGCCTTGTGGGCCACCAGCGCCTTGCGGGCGGCAAAGTAGCCCTGGCCGTCCTTGCCCAGGCGCTGGCTCAAGGATTCTATCTCGCGCTTGGTCACCTGCCGCTGGGCCTCGGTCTGGCTGCGCCGGTTGCGGGTCTGCACCAGGTCGTTTTCCAGTTCGCGCTTGGCCTCCCGGGCCTTGTCCTCCATGTCGGCGGAAAGCACGATGCCCAGTGCCGCCAGCTCTTCGCGGAACTCGTTCAGGGTCTGGCTTCGGGCGTCGCGGCCGGTCACCAGCGCGGTGCGCGCCTGCAGGGCGTCGCTCACCCGCCCGGCCAGCTGCTCGGCGCGCAGGCCGGCCTTGCGCCGGGCCTCCTCCGCCTGCACCAGCTTGGCCTTGAGGCTGTCGTTCATGGCCGAGCTCTGGTTCAGCAGCTGTTCGGCGTCCGCGTAGGCGAAGTGCGGCAACCGCGCCACCAGTTGGTTGAGGGCATAGGTGCGGGCGCGGGCCTCAGTGAGTTCCGCTTCCGCCTGCTCCACCCGGGCCCTGAGGGCGTCGTAACCGGCGGGATCCTGGCGCAGCACCTGCACCTGCTCGGCCAGCCGGCCCAGGCGCTGGCCGTGGGCGGCCATAAAGTCGCGCGCCGTCTTGAGCCGGTCGGCCTCGGCGCGGGCGGCGATCAGGCGCTCCTCCAGCCCCTCGGCGTCCAGCCAGGCGGCCAGCGGCAGCAGCTTGTGCAGCAGCCCCTGCTGCTCGCGCAGCACGGCCAGCTTCTGCTGCCACTGGGCCTGCTGCTCCGCCAGCCGGGCCTGCTCCTGCTCCAGCTCCTGCTGCTGCCCGGCCAGCTCGGCCAGGGCGGCTTCCGGGCTGGGGCCAAAGGCCAGCTGCAGGCCCTCGTTCACGAACTCACTCAGCTGGTGGTAGAGCCGGCTGTGCTTTTGCTGGGCGAAGGCGGACTCGGCGTAGCGGGCGCTCACCGCCTCCAGCTCGGCACTCAGGGATTTGATGCGTGACTCGCGGGCGGCGCGGCCGAACAGCGGCTCGGCGGGAAAGCGGGAATAGCGCAGCTGGCGCTCGCCATTCTGCACCCAGATGGCGCCGTCCAGCTCGGTGGCCTGCAGCAAATCTTCGTCGAAGGCGTCCGGATTGCCCTGGATCAGGTACACATCGGTTGGGCATTCTTCCAGCGCCTGCAGCTGCGCCAGCGCCGCCTGCGGGTCGGCCACCACAATGGCGTGGCGGGCCGGGCCGTACAGGGCCTCGTAATAGGGGGCGTCGTCCACGTTGATGTCGTCGTACACGTCCGCCAGCAGGGTGCCGCCCAACTGCTCGCACAGGGCGAGCAGCCGCGGATCCGCATCAATGCCGCTGCCGAGGCGGCGGATCTGCTGCTCCAGCTGCTGCTTGGCGGCGAGCGACTGCTGCTTGCTCTGCTCGGCCTGGTGCTCGTCGCGCAGGGCCTGCTGCATGGCGGCGGTGACTTCGGCGCTGTCGGTTAACGGCTGGTCACTCAGCTCGCGCAGCCGTTCCAGTTTGGCCTGGGCCTTGTGCCAGGCGGGCGCCTCGGTACGCAGCCGGGCCACCTGGGGGGCGATCTGCGCCAATTGCGATTGCAGCTGACGCTTGTCCTCGGCGCCGTCGGCCAGTTGTTCTTCCACCTCGGCCTTTTGTTCCTCCAGCTCCGCCAGTTGCAGCTCCAGCTCGGCCTCCTCGTGCACGGCGCGGCCGTGACGGGCCAGCTCCGCCTGCAGCGCCTGCACCTTCTGCCGGCGCTCGGCGGCCTGCTCGGCATCCTGCAGGGCGCGGCGAATGCCCTCTTCCCGTCCCAGCAGGCCCTGGTAGTCGCGGCCCTGCTCGATAAGCTGATTGGCACGGCCAAAGGCGGCGGCCCGCTCCACCGGGCCGGCCACGGCCTCGAGCAGCCCCAGGGCCTGGTCGTACTGGGCCCTGGCGGCTTCGGCCAGGGAAAGCTGCTGGCGCTGCTCCAGCACCACGGCGGTCAGTTCCTGCTCGCGGCCCTGGTGGCGCTGCTCTTCTTCCCTGGCCTGCTCCGGGCTCAGTTCGGGCAGGCCGCAGCGCACCTTGGCCTCCCCCAGCGCCTGCTGGGCCTGGCGATACTGGATGGCGCGGGTCTGCTGGGTATCCAGCGCCTGCTGGTAGTCGGCCAGCTGGCTCTTGAGGCTGTCCACCTCTTCCTCGGCGCAGGCCTTGGCGGCGGCGGCCTCTTCATGCTCGTCCCGCAGCTCGGCCAGCATTTCCTCCTGGATGGCGAGCTTTTCTTCCAGCTCGTCCAGCTCCTGTTGGTAGGACTCGATCTTCTCGTTGAGCTTGACCCCGCTCAGCACCCGGGCCAGGTGCTCGGAGGCGATGTCCAGCTCCTCGGTGAGCATCCGCTCCCGGGCGGAGAGGTTGTCCAGCTCGTCGGCGAGATAAATCAGCCGGGCCTTTTCCTCGGCCAGGATGCGCCGCTCCTCGGCCAAGGCCTTGCGCGCGGCCAGAGCCTGCCCGGACAGCCGCTTTTTCTCGGCGCTGTTACGCACATAGTCGGCGGCCACGTAGTGGGTGGTTTCGGTGATCAGCTGGCGGAACAGGTCCCGCTGGCGCTGGGTTTCGCGGATAGCCTCCAGGGTGCGGCGGTTCTCGAAGATGGCCGCCTCCATGTCGTTGAAGGCCTTGCGGATGCCGGCGTTTTCCGGCAGCAGGTAATCCTTGAGGCTGCGGCTGATGGTGCTGGAAATGCCGCCGTACAGGGACGCCTCGATCAGCCGGTAAAACTTCACCCGGTCGCGCTGATCCTTCAGCTTGCGCGGGGTCACGCCGATGTCGAACAAAAAGTTGTGATACTCGCTCACCGTATTGAAGCGGGCAAAACGCAGGCCCGCCTCCACCGCGGCGGCCTTCAGCTCGTTCAGCGAGCGCACCTGGCCGCGGCCGTCGTCGAGGCGGTTCAGCAGCAGCTCGGTGGGGGACCTGCCCTCGCTCACACCGTCGGACAAGCCCTGCACCGCAAAGGGCACCATGTTGACCTTGTTGTCCCGGTTGGCCACCTGCTCCAGGTGCACGCCAAACCAGACCCGCTCGGCCTGGGAGGTGTCCACCTCAATCAGCGAATAGCAGTGGCCCCGCTGCAGCTTGCCATACAGGCCCTTGTCGCGGCTGCCGGACTGGCTGCCCGCCTCGGTGGTGTTGCGAAAGTGCAGCAGGCTGAGATCGGGAATGAGCGCGGCGATAAAGGCCGCCATGGTGGTGGACTTGCCGGCGCCGTTGCCGCCCGAAAGCGTGGTGACCAGGGCGTCCAGCTCGAAGGTACGGGCAAAAAAGCCGTTCCAGTTGACCATGGTCAGGGAGTGAAACTTGCCTCTGTTAACGCTGCTCACTGGTCGTTCTCCTGCTCTTCTTCGTTGTCGGTGCCGGCCACGGCCTCGCCGTCTTTTATCATGCGCAATTGCAGCGCGCGCGGATCTTCATCGCTGCGCACGTCGGCGGCAAAGCGGAACACCGCCTCGGTAATGCGGAACTTGTCCTGGCTGCCCACGGCGCTGACCATGCCCAGGCGCTTGAGCCTTCTGATGGCGCTTTTCAGCTTGTCGGCCAGCTTGCGCTTGTCGAGATCGGAGCCGCCGGCGCGCTGGTTCACCATGCGCAGCAGCGCCTGCTCGTTGGACAGGGTCAGGATTTCTTCCTGCAGATCGGCCAGCGAAAACACCCCTTCGTTGATCAGCCGGTCCGGGCTCAGGTAGAGGTAGCACAGCACCTTGCCCACCAGCATCTCCAGTTCGGAGAGGATGGAGGTGCCCAGCTCGCTGGTGGAGCGGGGCCGCAGGTAATAAAAGCCCTCGGGCGCGCGCACCAGCTCCACCTGGTAGCGCTGGTAAAAGGCCTCCAGCTCGGTGAAGTATTCCTGCAGCAGCGAGTGCTGCTCCAGCTCGTCGGCGGTCACGTGGCGGCCGGCGCGCAGCTGGTTGTCCAGCGCCGGAAACAGCGGGTTGGCAATGGCCTGGGCCAGGCGGGGGTCCAGGGCGAGTTCAGTATTGGTCGATAACATGTGCTTGTACCTTGGCCCCGTGGGCATTGATGGTCTGCCAGTCCGGCATGGCCGCGCCCTGGCGTTCGGCGTCGGCATGGCCCAGCTTGACCGCTTCGTCGATCAGCAGGCGGGCGAGATCAAAATGTTGGTAATGGGGGAAATCGTTGAGGTAGTCCCTGAGCACCTGGGCCATGTCCAGCGGCCGGCCGGTAAGGGGAAAGTCCTGCAAATGGCCGCGGATGCGCTCCGACAGCTCGGCGGCCAGGTCCACCATCTCCTGGTATTCCAGCTCCTCGGGCAGCTCGCCGGTCACTTCCTCGGCGTAGGCGGCCATGGTCTCGTCGCGCAGCTCCAGCAAAGGCTGCGCCTGGGCCAGGCGCAGCCGCCAGTTGTGGTTGTCGAAATGGCGGATGGACTCGCGCAGCCGCTGGCTGAAGGCGCGGTTCTTGTCCATGTCGATGGCGGTGCGGATAAAGCGGTGCACGTGGCGGTCGTAGCGGGACCACAGCTCGATGCACTGGCTGCCCCAGTGGATGATGGCGTCCAGCCGCGCCTGCAGCTGCTGGCACAGGGGCGCCACCGTAATGCCGCGCACGCTTTGCTGCAGCCGCTCCTCGATATTGAGCAGGCTCTGCTGCAGGCCGTGTCCGGCCTTGTCCAGGGTGTCCTGCAGTTCACGCAGGGTGTGGCCGGTTTCCCGCAGCAGCTGTTCGCAGGCGGAAATGGCCTCGTGCCAGTTTTTGTTGAGCAGGGCGGCGATATTGGCCTTGACCGCGCTCTGCTGCTCGTCCATGGCGCGCTGAGTGTCGTCGATGCGCGCCAGCTGCTCGGCCACCGAGTACTTGAGCCGGCCTTCCACCTCCTGGGCCCAGCGCTGCTCATCCGGCTCGGCGGCGATGGCCTCGGCCACCTTGTCCAGATCGTGGGCGATCTGCGCCAGCAGCAGCGAGAGCTTGATCTGGCTCACTTCCCGCTGGGCGGCGAAGAATTCGACGATGGCCAACCCCAGGCGGGTCAGGCGGTAGAGGCTTTCACCCTCCCCCGGCTCGCCCTGGAAGCGGCTCAGCAGGCGCTGGCGCACCAGATCGTTGATGGCGTTGTTGGCACGGCTGGCCAGGGTGTCGTCGGCCTGGGCGAAGCCCTTGCTGACGTAGCCGAAGGCGTGGTGCAGTTCGGCCTCGCTCAGCTGCGGCTGCTCGCCGCCCCGGCCGACGACATGCACCGCCAGCAGGAAGGCCAGCCGCTCGGGGGGCAGGTTGAGCCCCAAATTTTCCTCTTTGACCCAGCCGATCCAGTCCGGCAGGGTGCGGGACATTTCCGTCATCGTTCTGCTCTCTTCACCGTTGGCGCCACCTGGCCCTTGCCGGCCCGGCGGCTTTTATACTGTTCCCGTTAGTGTCGCGCCTGCTCGTGGCTCCGTGCTTAACCGTCACCCCTGCGTTTTCTCGTCACCCCGCGAAGGCGGGGGTCCATTCAACCGGGGGCCGGCCCGGCGCCTTTACGCGCCAGCACATGGATATAGCGGCCCAGGTGCACGAAGGGCTCCCGGCGGGCGTGGGCCAGCTCCATCGCTATCACTTCCTCCGGGCGTTCGGCTTTCACCTGGCGATCCACCATGTAGTCGTGGAGCACCCGCACGCCACTGCGCCCGGTTATAGCAAAGCCCAGCTCCGCCAGCCACCGGTAAACCTGCTCCGGCCGGCAGGGCCAGCCCGGCGTCAGTTTCTGGCGTCGTTTCTTGACCAGGTCGGCGTGAATGTAATCGAAGTTGCCCATCACCAGGCTGTGGAACAAGAGGCCGTCACGGTTGTAGAACATCAGCGACAGGTGGCCGTCGTCCGCCAGCAGCTCGTGCAGGGTGGCGAGCAGCCCGGCCTGATCCTCCACCCATTCCAGCACCGCATGGCACAGGATAAGATCGAACCGGCCCAGATCCTCCGCCGACAACGACTGGATGGGGCCCTGAATAAAGTCGAAACGATCATTCAGCCCCTTTTCTTCCACCTGGGCCCGGGCCAGGGCCAGCATTTCGCCGGACAGGTCGCACAGCACCACCCGGTGGCCGAGCGCCGCCAGCGGTTGCGACAGGGGGCCGAACCCGCCGCCCGCGTCCAGGATGCGCAAGGGGCGCGGCGGCAGCGTCTGCAGCAGCTCGTCCAGATCCCGGCCCAGCACCGCCAGCCGGATGCGGCCCTTGGTGGTGCCGTAGATATTGCGGGAAAAGGTATGGCTCTTGCCATCGAAGCTGGTATTTGGCTGCACCTGGGTGTTTCTTCGTAACTCGGGGAAGGCTATTCTGGCACAACCCTCACGGTTAACAAACGCGTGCGTGCATGGAGACGATGTTTTTGGCGAAAAAGTGGCTGGGCAGCCTGTTATTGCCGCTGCCCCTGCTGCTGTTTCTGGGCTTTTTGGGGTTGTTTCTGCTGCTGTTGCGGCAAAAGCGCAGCGGGATCGTCTTGCTGTTGCTCTCGCTGTCAACATTGCTGCTGCTCGCCACCCGGCCGGTGGCCAACGCCCTGATCGCGCCGCTGGAATCTCGCTATCCCCCCCATCTCATCGGCGCCGAGCCGGTGCAGGACATCCTGGTGCTGGGGGCCGCCCAGGTGGCGGACCCGCGCCTGCCGCTGCTGAGCCAGCTCGGCCAGGCCGGGATTTACCGCATCGCCGAGGGGGTGCGCCTGGCCCACGCCTACCCGCAAGCCCGGCTGATCCTCGGCGGCTACGCCGGCGGCGAAGGCCGTTCCAGCGCCGAGCTGTACGGCGAGGTGGCGGTGGCGCTCGGCATCGCGCCCGGCCGCCTGCTACTGCTGTCCGAGCCGAAAGACACGGCGGAAGAGGCCCGGGCCATGGCGCCGCTGATAGCGGGCCGCCGGGCACTGCTGATCACCTCCGCCGGCCATATGCCCCGGGCCATGACGCTGTTTGCCGCCGCCGGCGCCGCGCCCCTCGCCGCCCCGGTCGATCACCAGGCCAAGGAGAGCAACGCCGCCCTGCCGCTTTATACTTATCTGCCCCAGGCGCGCTATCTGTGGCGCAGCGAACTGGCCTGGCACGAGTACCTGGGCCTGGGCTGGCACTGGCTCAATGGCCGCCTTCTTGACCGGGCGCAACAATTAAGATGAAAAATTACATCAAATTGTGCCCTGGTTCCTAGTTTCACCGGATCTATGTCCCTATAATGATCACATTTAACTGAAAGGAAACAACTCATGAGACAAACACTGGTAATGGGCAACTGGAAACTCAACGGCAGCAAGACCATGGTCGAGGAGCTGATAGGCGCCCTCAAGGCGCCGGCCGCCGACACCGCCGGCGTGGCCGTGGCCGTGTGCCCGCCCGTGCTGTTCCTGGGCCAGGCCCAGGCGCTGCTGGCCGACAGCGCCATCGCCCTCGGCGCCCAGGACGCGGACGTGCACACCCAGGGTGCCTTTACCGGCGAAAACTCCCCGGCCATGTACGGTGAGTTCGGCGTGCAGTATGTGCTGGCGGGCCACAGCGAACGCCGCACCCTGCACGAGGAAAGCGACGCCGTGGTGGCCGCCAAGTTCGCCGCCATCCAGCAGGCCGGCCTGGTGCCGGTGCTGTGCATCGGCGAAACCCTGGAGCAGTTCGAGGCCAACGAAACCCAGGCCGTGGTGGAGCGCCAGCTGCAGGCGGTGATCGACCACAGCGGCATCCAGGCCCTGGCCAGCGCCGTGATCGCCTACGAGCCGGTATGGGCCATCGGCACCGGCAAAACCGCCACCCCCGAGATCGCCCAGAGCGTGCATGCCGCCATCCGCGCCTTCCTGGCCAAGCAGGACGCCAACGTGGCCGCCGGCGTGCAGATCCTCTACGGCGGTTCGGTCAAGGGCGCCAGCGCCGCCGGCCTGTTCGCGATGGAAGACATCGACGGCGCCCTGGTGGGCGGTGCCGCCCTGCAGGCGGACGAATTTGCTGCCATTATCAAGGCAGGCGCCTAATAATCACGGGCATATTGGTAATTTTACTACATATGCCCGCTGTTCCGGGTTTCAACCACGATTTTGAATTGAGGCCAAGATGATTAAACGAATTGGGGTACTGACCAGCGGCGGCGACGCCCCGGGTATGAATGCCGCCATCCGCGCCGTGGTGCGGGCCGGCCTGCACCACAACCTGGAAGTATTCGGTATCTACAGCGGCTACCTGGGCCTGCACCAGGACAACATCCAGCCGCTCGAGCGGCACAGCGTGTCCGACGTGATCACCCGTGGCGGCACCTTCCTCGGCTCGGCCCGCTTTCCCGAGTTCAAGGAAGAGAAGGTGCGCGAGGAAGCGGTCGAAAACCTGAAGAAGCACGGCATCGACGCCCTGGTGGTGATCGGCGGTGACGGCTCCTACATGGGCGCCATGCGCCTGACCGAGATGGGCTTTCCCTGCATCGGCATTCCCGGCACCATCGACAACGACATCGCCGGCACCGAGTTCACCATCGGCTTCGACACCGCGCTGAACGTGGCGGTGGAGGCCATCGACCGGCTGCGCGACACCTGCAGCTCCCACAACCGGATTTCGGTGGTGGAGATCATGGGCCGCCACTGCGGCGACCTCACCTCCTCCGCCGCCGTGGCCGGTGGCGCCGAGTACGTCATCGTGCCGGAGATCGCCTTCGACAAGCACGAGCTGATCAAGCAGATCCACGAAGGGGTGGCCAAGGGCAAGAAACACGCCATCGTCGCCATCTGCGAGAACGTGTGCGACGTGAACGCCCTGGCCAGGGAAATCCAGGAGGCTACCGGCCGGGATACCCGCGCCACCATCCTCGGCCATATCCAGCGCGGCGGCACCCCCACCGCCCAGGACAGGATCATGGCCAGTCGCATGGGCGCGCGGGCGGTGGAGCTGCTGCTGGAAGGTTACGGCGGTCGCTGCGTGGGCCTGCAGAACAACCAGATAGTGCACCACGACATCATCGACTGCATCAAGCACCTCAAGCGTCCCTTCAACGAAGAGATGTACCAGTTGTCCAACACCCTGTTCTGAGGGTGTCCAAGGCAGGCGGCCCCGCCTGCCTTTATCCTGACGACGAGTCCCCCGCCGGTTTTTCCGCCCGATATTTCGCCGGCACGCCTGCAATTGATTACCCATCACCCCCGCGAAATATCCGTCATCTCGAAGGCGGAGATCCATGACCGTTTCACCGGACTCCCGCCTTCGCGAGAGCGACGAAAAAGGGAGCGGGGGTGACCATAAAGTCATGCGACGGTTTGTCAGTAGTCCGAGGCAGGCCTTGCTTTACTTCTTCGATTTTTAACTGTCATCCTGAATGCACCTTTATTGTTCCCGATCAAAGCGCCCTCGCCCTCCCGGGGTTATGCTCGATACCGTCATCAACCAAGAGGAGAATACCATGAGCGGATGTTGCGGCGCCTGCGGCGGCCAGGACAAAGAGCAGGAGAAGAAACAGGCCGAGCAGGAACAGGTGCAGGCCCGGGAGCGGCAGGCGGACTAACCCGGATCAGGAGTCGAGCTGCGGCGGGGCATCCAGCCCGGCCACCGCCGGCGCCGGCCCGCACTGGTCGCACACCCGGTTGCGGCCGGTGCGCTTGGCTTCATAGAGGGCGTCGTCCGCCTTCTTCAGCAACAGATCCACGTCTTCCCCCTCATTTTCCCAGGCGGATACCCCCATCGATACCGTCAGCGGGATCGGCTGCCCCGAGGCAAGCCGTGGCGGCGTGGCGACGATGGCCTCGCACAGGTGCCAGGCCGCCGTGCGCGCCTCCCTCATGCCGGTTTCCGGCAGCAGGATCAGAAACTCCTCCCCGCCGATCCGGGCGATCACATCCAGGCTGCGCAGCTGCTGTCGGCACAGCTGGGCCAGGTGCACCAG
This sequence comes from Zobellella endophytica, assembly GCF_003012775.1. GTDB lineage: Bacteria > Pseudomonadota > Gammaproteobacteria > Enterobacterales > Aeromonadaceae > Oceanimonas > Oceanimonas endophytica. The sequence continues at coordinate 836,368 of NZ_PXYG01000001.1, forward strand.
CACCTGGTCGCCGACACCGTGGCCATGGCGGTCGTTGATCTGCTTGAAGTAGTCGATGTCCATCATGATCAGCGCAAACGGCGACTGGTAGCGCCGGGCCCGGGTCAGCTCTTGCTGCAACCGCATCATCATGTGGCGGCGGTTGTACAGCCGGGTCAGGAAGTCGGTATGCACCTGGCGCTCCAGCTCCCGGTTGAGCCGGCGCACCGTCTGCTCGCTGGCGGCACGCCGTACGTTCTGCCCCAGCAACAGCGTCAGCAGGCCCAGCAGCAGCAGCAGGGCCACACCCCCCGCCACCACCGAGCTGCGGTGATCCTGCCACAGACTGGCTGGCCGGTTGACAATGCGGCTGCCGGCGGGCAATGCCGCGCGCTCCAGCCGCCAGCGGCGCAGCTGCTGCCAGTTGTACTGGCGCTCGATGGGCAACAGCCCCTGCGCCATACCGGACAGAAACGGCAGCTCGCCGCGCAGCAACCGGCTGGCCAGCAGGCCGGTACGGCTGCCGATCTCTCCGGTGCGCAGCACGGAGCCGCCCAGCACCCCGGGCTGCATGTAGGTCTCCAGGGTCACGAACAGCGGCCGCCGGGCCCGGGCCGCCACCAGGCCGGCCACCTCGGCGGGAACGAAGGCGCGCCCGGTGGCGTCGGTGAAATAGGGGGAATACAGCAGGGCGGCGTCGTCCGGCAGGGTCGCCACCCGCTCCATCATCTGTTCGAAGTCGAGGTGATGGGTGAACTCCAGCTCCACCTGCGGCGCCAGGGCGGAAAACTGCCGCTGCGCCGCCAGGATATAGGAGGCGAATTCGCCGTCGGCGCCGCTGATCACCAGCACCCGGCGCAATTCCGGAAAGAGCCCGACCATGTCCTGCAGGGTGCCGGCCACATCCAGCCGCCAGGGCACCGCGATGGAAGGATGGCGCCCCCGGGCCAGGCCGTCCGGATGGTGCGGGGCTATGGTGGCGAGCAGCGGGGTGCCGGCGGGGAAGATGCCGTGCTGCTGGACAAAATCGTAGGCAGGCTGGGTGATGGTGATGATGAGGCCGATGGGGTGCCCCGCGAACTTTTGCCGCAGCAGCTGCACCAGCGCCGCCCGGTACTGTTCGCTGTTGCCGCGCAGCAGATCCAGGTGCTCCACGTGGATCTGCTCCATCGGCAGCCCGTTGCGCACCAGCGCCTCGACCACGCCGGCAGTGACACTCTCGGGGATCGGCAGGCCGTACTGGTGGCTGTTGAGGATCAGCACCCGGGGATCGTCTTGTCCGTCGGCGGCCACCGCCTCGAGGGGGCCGCCCAGCCAGCAGCCGAACAACAGCAGCAGTGCCCGATATACAACGGTGACCTGAACCATGGTGCCATACCCAGCAATCGTCATCCCTGACTGTCTCTCAATGCTAGCCCAGTGCCGCCGGACCCGCTAAGGAATGAGTTCCATGCCGCCCCGTGGGGCCAGTTCGCTTCCGCCTATGATGCCAAACGGAGACTATCCCTTTTCCCCGCCGCCCCCTTCCGCCATAATGCGGGTCAGTCCCCCGTTTTCAGGCCATCCGTTGTTTATGCAGACTGTCACCCTGGATCCGAGTATCCTGATTCTGGCCGCCCTGGCCTGCTTTACCGGCGCCTACGTTCAAACCGCCATCGGCTTCGGCATGGCGGTGATCGCCGCCCCGCTGATGTTCTACCTGGATCCGGCGCTGGTGCCGGGCCCGCTGGCCTTCGTGATCCTGGCCATGTGCACCATCAACGGCTGGCGCTTTCGCCAGGGGCTGGAGCTCAAACTGCTGGCGCCGGCGCTGCTGGCACGCATTCCCGGCAGCGTGGTGGGGGTAATACTGCTGGGGCTGATGTCGCAGCAACTGCTGGCCATCCTGATCGCCCTGGTGATCATGCTGGGGGTACTGGTGCGGCTGGTGGACATCGCCCTGCCGATGACCCGTACCAACCTGGCCATCGGCGGTTTCCTGTCCGGGGTCATGGGCACCAGCACCACCATCGGCGGGCCGCCCATGGTGCTGGTGATGCACGGCGCCGACATGCACCGCATCCGCGCCAACCTGGCAGGATTCTTCGTGGTATCGAGCCTGATGTCGATGATCGCGCTGGTGGGCGGCGGCTATTTCGGCCAGGCCCAGTTGCTGCAGGCCGCCCCCCTGGTGCCGGCGGCCCTGCTCGGCAACTGGCTGGCGGTGCGCACCCTGCACCGGGTGTCGAAGCCGGTGATGCACTACGGTTCGCTCTCGCTCTGCACCCTGGCGGTTATCGGCATGTTAATCAATACCTTGTCCTAAAGCCCTTGCATTTGTGGCATTGTTAAACGCGGCATAAAGTCCGATAATACCGGCCGCCATTTACCATTGCCGAGTGATCATGTCTGAATATCTCCTGCTGTTTGTCGGCACCGTGCTGGTCAATAATTTTGTGCTGGTCAAGTTTCTCGGCCTTTGTCCCTTTATGGGCGTCTCCGGCAAGCTGGAAACCGCTGTCGGCATGGGGCTGGCCACCACCTTCGTGCTGACCCTGGCGGCGGCCTGCTCCTACCTGGTCAACCAGTATATTTTGCTGCCCCTCGACCTGCTCTACCTGCGCACCCTTTCCTTTATCCTGGTGATCGCCGTCGTGGTACAATTCACCGAGATGGTGGTGCACAAGACCAGCCCCACCCTGTACCGGCTGCTGGGGATCTTCCTGCCGCTGATCACCACCAACTGCGCGGTACTGGGGGTGGCCCTGCTCAATATCAATGAGCAGCACAACTTCATGCAGAGCCTGGTGTACGGCTTCGGCGCCGCCCTGGGCTTCTCGCTGGTGCTGGTGTTGTTCGCCGCCATGCGCGAACGGCTGGCCGGTGCCGACATCCCGGCCCCGTTCCGGGGGGCGGCCCTGGCGATGATCACCGCCGGGCTGATGTCGCTGGCCTTTATGGGGTTTACCGGACTGGTAAAGTTTTAACATGACGCATATTTTAATCGCCATCGCGGTACTGGCCCTGCTGGCGCTGATTTTCGGCCTGGTACTGGGCTTTGCCGCCATCAAGTTCAGGGTCGAATCCGATCCCATAGTGGATCAGCTCGACGCCCTGCTGCCCCAGACCCAGTGCGGCCAGTGCGGCTACCCGGGTTGCCGGCCCTATGCGGACGCCGTGGCCAACGGCGACGACATCAACAAGTGCGTGCCCGGCGGCGACGCCACCATGCGCAAGATCGCCGATCTGATGGGGGTCGAGCCCCAGCCCATGGGCGAGGCCGCGGCCGCCGAGCCGGAAAAGCGGGTCGCCTTCATCCACGAGGACATGTGTATCGGCTGCACCAAGTGCATCCAGGCCTGTCCGGTGGATGCCATCGTCGGCGCCACCAAGGCGCTGCACACGGTGATCCGGGACGAATGCACCGGTTGCGATCTGTGCGTGGATCCCTGCCCCACCGACTGCATCGAAATGATCCCGGTTCCGGTCACCCCCGACAACTGGAAGTGGCAGCTAACCCCCATCGCCATCAAGCAGGTAGAGTAAGATGTCGCTGTTGCACGATCTGAACGCAGGGAAACTGCACACCTTTCACGGCGGTATTCATCCGCCCGAGCGCAAGGCGCCGGCCAATGTCTCCCAAATCAGCGACGCCGGCCTGCCCGACGAGCTGGTGCTGCCGGTTCGCCAGCATATCGGCCAGCCGGCCCGGTTGCGGGTCCGGGTGGGCGAGCGGGTTCTGAAGGGCGCGCCGCTGACCGAGCCGCTCAACCCCATGATGATACCGGTGCACGCCCCCACCTCCGGCGAGATCGTCGCCATCGAGGATCGGCCCCTGTGCCATCCATCCGGCCTGGACGGCCTGTGCGTCGTGCTCCGCCCCGACGGCGAAGACCGGTGGCGGCCGCGCTTTCCCATTGCCGATTACCACGCGCTGGCGGCCGACGTGCTGCTGGAGCGCATCCACGAGGCGGGCATTACCGGCCTGGGCGGCGCGGGCTTTCCAGCCCACGTGAAGCTGATGCCGCGCAGGAAGGCGATAGACACCCTGATCATCAACGGCGTGGAATGCGAGCCCTATATCAGCGCCGACGACCGGCTGATGCGCGAGCACCCGCAAGAGGTGCTGCAGGGCGTGGCCATATTGCGCCATATCGTCCGGCCCGGGCTCACGGTGCTGGCGGTGGAAGACAACAAGCCCGAGGCCCTGGCCGCCCTGCGCGCGGCCAACGACGACGAGCAATTGCTGATCGTGGCGGTGCCCACCAAGTACCCTTCCGGCGGTGAAAAGCAGCTGATCGAGATCATCACCGGCAAGCAGGTGCCCCACAACGGCCTGCCCGCCGACATCGGCGTGGTGGTGCAGAACGTGGGCACCGCCTTCGCCGTGAAGCGCGCGGTGGTGGACGACGAGCCCCTGACTCGCCGGGTGGTCACCCTGGCCGGCGAGAACTTCGGCGAGCCCGGCAACGCCTGGGTGCACATCGGTACCCCGGTGCGGTACCTGCTCAAGCGCTATGGCCTGACCCCGGCGCCGGCGCAGCGCATCATCATGGGCGGCCCCATGATGGGCTTTACCCTGCATACCGCCGCCGCGCCCATCATCAAGGGCAGCAACTGCCTGCTGGCCCCGAGCGACACCGAACTGCCGCCGCCGGGCGAGGAACTGGCCTGTATCCGTTGCAGCCAGTGCGCCGACGCCTGCCCGGCCAGCCTGCTGCCCCAGCAGTTGTACTGGTACGCCCGGGGCAAGGAGCACGACAAGCTGAACAGTCACAACCTGTTCGACTGCATCGAATGTGGCGCCTGTGCCTATGTCTGCCCCAGCCAGATCCCGCTGGTGCAGTATTACCGGGTGGCCAAGGCCGACATTCGCCAGGCCCAGCGGGAGGCGGAGCTGGCCGAACACGCCAAGACCCGGTTCGAGGCCCGCCAGGCCCGGCTGGAGCGGGAGAAGGCCGAACGCCAGGCACGCCACGAGAAGGCCGCCGCCGAACGCAAGGCGCGCATGGCCGAGCAGGTCGCCGCCGGGGGCGAGGATCCGGTGGCCGCCGCCCTGGCCCGGGTCAAGGCCCGCCAGCAGCAACAGGACCCGCAGGATATGGCCGCCGCCCGCGCCGCCCGCAAGGAAGAAGCCCGCCGCAACCGGGAGCAGAAGCAGCCGCCATCCGCGCCGCCGGCCGAGAGCGACAAATCCGCCGCCGTGGCCGCCGCCATCGCCCGCGCCAAGGCACGCCAGGCCGAACAGCAAGCCGAAGCCGGCCCGGCGACGGACCAGTCCGACGACGACAAAAAGGCCGCCGTGGCCGCCGCCATCGCCCGCGCCAAGGCGCGCAAGGCCGAACAGCAAGCCGAAGCCAGCCCGGTGGCGGACCAGTCCGACGACGACAAAAAGGCCGCCGTGGCCGCCGCCATCGCCCGCGCCAAGGCGCGCAAGGCCGAGCAGCAAGCCGCAGCCGCCCCGGTGGCGGAAAAGTCCGACGACGACAAAAAGGCCGCCGTGGCCGCCGCCATCGCCCGCGCCAAGGCACGCAAGGCCGCGCAGCAGGCCGAAGCCGGCCCGGCCGGAGCAGACGTCGCCCCCCCTGCGGCTGAAGCGCAGGATGCCGACGCCGCCAAAAAGGCGGCGATCAAGGCCGCCGTGGCCCGGGCCAAGGCCCGCCAGGCCGAGCGTGCCGCCCCCTCATCATCAGATCGGGAAGACGAGTCCTAATGAGTTTTCTTATCAGCAGCTCACCCCATGACCATAGCCGCCTGGATACCGCCACCCTGATGCGGCGGGTCTGCTACTGCCTGTTGCCGGGCATCGCCATGCAGTGGTGGTTCTTCGGCTGGGGCACCCTGATCCAGATTGCGCTGGCGGTGGTCACCGCCTACGGCGCCGAAGCCCTGGTGCTGCGCCTGCGCCGGCGCCGGCTGACCACACTGCGGGACAACTCCGCCCTGCTCACCGCCCTGCTGATCGGCATCGCCCTGCCGCCGCTGGCGCCCTGGTGGCTGGTGGTGATCGGCACCGCCTTCGCCATCATCGTCGCCAAGCAGCTCTACGGCGGCCTGGGCCAGAACCTGTTCAACCCGGCCATGGTAGCCTATGTGCTGCTGCTGGTGTCCTTTCCGCTGCCCATGACCAGCTGGCTGCCGCCGCTTGAGCTGCAGCCCTATCCGCTGACCCTGGCCGACAGCCTGTCCGCCGTCTTCACCGGCTTCACCCTGGACGGCTTCAGCCCGCACCAGCTGCGCGAACTGGCCGACGGCACCACCATGGCCACCCCGCTGGATACCCTGAAGACCGGCCTGACCCAGGGCCTGACCAGCGGCGAGATCCTGTCCAGCCCGGTGTTCGGCGGCCTGGCCGGCGTGGGTTGGCAGTGGGTCAACCTGGCCTACCTGGCCGGCGGCCTGGGCCTGCTCCGGCTGCGCCTCATCAGCTGGCCGATACCGGTGGCCATGCTCGCCGGCCTCTTCCTGTTCAGCCTGGTCGGCTTCCTGATCTCCCCCGACGGCACCGCCGGCCCCCTGATGCACCTGTTCTCCGGCGCCACCATGCTGGGTGCCTTCTTTATCGCCACCGATCCGGTATCGGCCGCCACTACCTTCCGGGGCCGGCTGATCTACGGCCTGCTGATCGGCTTGCTGGTGTACCTGATCCGCACCTTCGGCGGCTTCCCGGATGCCATCGCCTTCGCGGTGCTGCTGGCCAACATGACGGTGCCCATGATAGACAGCCTGACCAAACCCCAAACCTACGGAGCCTCCCGCTGATGCTGGACATGATGCGCAAGAACGGGCTCACGCTGGCCGTATTCGCACTGGCCTGTACCGCCCTGGTGGCCTTCACCCACAGCCTGACCCGCCAGACCATAGTGGAGCAGGAGCAGGCCCAGCTGCTGCTGGTGCTGAACGAGCTGCTGCCCCCGGAAAGCCACGACGAGCCGCTGTTCGACCACTGCGTGCTGCTCGGCAACGAGCAGTACCTGGGCAGCCCGGATCCCCTGCCGGTGTTTACCGCGGTGAAAAACGGCGAGGTGCAGGGCCATGCCATCGAGGCCATCGCCCCCGACGGCTACAGCGGCGCCATCAAGCTGGTGGTGGGGGTGCGGGCCGACGGCAGCCTGTCCGGAGTACGGGTGCTCAACCATAACGAAACCCCGGGCCTGGGCGACAAGATAGAGCTGAAAAAATCCCCCTGGGTACGGGGTTTCGACGGCAAGTCGCTGCTGGGCGAGGAAGATCCCCGCTGGGCAGTGCGCAACGACGGCGGCCAGTTCGATGCCTTTACCGGCGCCACCATCACCCCCAGGGCCGTGGTCAAGGCGGTGCGCAACGTGCTGCTGCTGGTCGACCAGCAGCCGCAACTGCTGACCCGTTCCCCCCGCTGTGGAGACACCTTATGACCGGACAACACAAGGACATCATCCGCCAGGGCCTGTGGGCCAACAACCCGGCGCTGGTCCAGATCCTCGGGCTCTGCCCGGTGCTGGCGGTGACCAGCACCCTGACCAACGCCATGGGGCTGGGGCTGGCCACCATGCTGGTGCTGATTGGCTCCAACCTGAGCGTGTCCCTGGTGCGCCAGTGGGTGCCGAACGAGGTACGTATTCCCATCTATGTGATGATCATCGCCAGCCTGGTCACTTGTGTGCAGCTGTTGATGAACGCCTATACCTACGGGCTGTACCAGTCGCTGGGCATCTTCATCCCGCTGATAGTGACCAACTGCGTGATCATCGGCCGGGCCGAGGCCTTCGCCTCCAAGAACAGCGCCCCGCTGGCCGCCCTCGACGGCCTGATGATGGGCCTGGGCTTTACCGCCGTGCTGCTGGTGCTGGGCGGGTTGCGCGAGCTGCTCGGCCAGGGCACCCTGTTCGACGGCGCCGAGCTGCTGTTGGGCGACTGGGCGGCAGGGCTGCGTATCGACGTGCTGCACCTGGACAACGGCTTCCTGCTGGCGATACTGCCCCCCGGCGCCTTTATCGGCCTGGGGCTGCTGATCGCCGCCAAGAACTGGCTGGATGCGCGGCTGGCAGCCCGCCGGGCCCCGGTACCCAAGGCCGAAGTCACCAGAGCAAGGGTTACCTCGTTATGAACATGGAGAAACGCCGCCAGATCCTGGAGCGGCTGCGGGCGGAAAACCCGCATCCCACTACCGAGCTGAACTACAGCAGTCCCTTCGAACTGCTGATCGCCGTGCTGCTCTCGGCCCAGGCCACCGACGTCAGCGTCAACAAGGCCACCAGGGGGCTGTTCGCCGCCGCCAATACCCCGGCCGCCATGCTGGCCCTGGGGGTGGACGGGGTCAGGGAGCACATCAAGACCATCGGCCTGTTCAATGCCAAGGCCGAAAACGTGATCAAGACCTGCGCCATCCTGCAGCAGCGCCACGGCGGCGAGGTGCCGGAAAACCGGGAAGCGCTCGAAGCCCTGCCCGGGGTGGGCCGCAAGACCGCCAACGTGGTGCTCAACACCGCCTTCGGCTGGCCGACCATCGCGGTGGACACTCATATCTTCCGCCTGGCCAACCGCACCCGCTTCGCCCCGGGCAAGAACGTAGAGGAAGTCGAGCAGAAGCTGCTGAAATGGGTGCCGGCCGAATTCAAGCTCGACGTGCACCACTGGTTTATCCTGCACGGCCGTTACGTATGCGTGGCGCGCAAGCCCCGCTGCGGCGCCTGCGTGATCGAAGACTTGTGCGAATTCAAGGACAAGCAATACCCGGATTCCTGATCCGGGCCCATCTGCGCGGCCGATAACGGACTAGACTTGGGGTCAACCGTCTTGGGTCGAGGAATACCCGGTGCTCACGCTCAGGCTGTTTGCCGCTGCCTTTCTGCATGCCCTGAATAACCTGCTGCCCATTATCCTGGTGGTGCTGCTGTTCCAGCTGCTGCTCGGCCAGTGGCCGGAGAACGCCGCCACCATGGCGCTGGGCCTGCTGGTGGTGGCCGTCGGCGTCGCCCTCTTCCTGCAGGGGCTGGAGCTCAGTATCTTTCCGGTCGGCAAGAGCCTGGCCAATCAGTTCGCCCGCAAGGGCTCCATGCCGGTGCTGCTCGGTTTCGGCTTCGCCATGGGGTTTTCGGCGGTGATCGCCGAGCCGGCGCTGATCGCCGTGGCCGATCAGGCGCAGCTGATCAGCGGGGGCCGTATCCGGGCCCTGACCCTGCGGCTGATCGTGGCCCTGTCGGTGGGCCTGGTGATGGCTCTGGGGGTGTTTCGCATCATTCTCGGCCAGGGCCTGCACTGGTACATGATCGGCGGCTACAGCCTGGTGGTGCTGATCACCTTCTTCGCTCCGCCCGAAATCGTCGGCCTGGCCTACGACTCCGGCGGGGTCACCACCAACATCGTCACGGTGCCGCTGATCGCCGCCATGGGCATCGGCCTGGCCGCCTCCATCCGGGGGCGCAATCCGCTGACGGACGGCTTCGGACTGGTGGCGCTGGCAGTGATGGTACCGATGATCAGCGTGCAGCTGTACGGCATCGTCACCTACAGCCTGTCGCCGCCCCTTCCCGCCCCACTGGTGCCCGGCGACGCCGGCAGCACCGTGGCGCCGGCCTGGCTGCAGGTGCTGAGCCTGCTGCGCGACGTGCTGCCCATCCTGGTGGTGGTGCTGTTTTTCCAGCACCTGGTACTCAGACGCGCCCTGTCCAACCCCAGCCGGGTGTTCTTCGGCTTTGTCATGGTGCTGGTGGGACTATACGCCTTCATCATCGGGCTCAAACTCGGCCTTTTTCCCATCGGCGCCAGCATGGCCGAGCAGCTGATCGCCCAGGACAAGAGCCGCTACCTGTACCTGTTCGCCTTTGCCATCGGTTTCGCCACCACCCTGGCGGAGCCGGCGCTGATGGCCGTGGGCCAGCAGGCCGAGCAGGCGGCGCCCGGCGAGCTCAACGCCCGGGTCATCCGGGTGGTGGTGGCGCTGGGGGTGGCCCTGGGCATTACCCTGGGGGTGCACCGCATCATCAGCGGCGGCTCTATCCACCACTTCATCATCGGCAGCTACCTGCTGGTATTGCTGCTGATCGGGTTCTGCCCGCGCCATATCCTGGCGCTGGCCTTCGATCTGGGCGGCGTGACCACCTCGGAGGTGACGGTGCCGCTGATCACCGCTTTGGGGATCGGCCTGGCCGGTCATATCGACGGCCGCAACGTACTGATCGACGGTTTTGGCCTGATCGCCTTCGCCTCCATTTATCCCATTGTTACCGTTATGATTTACGCCATCATCGTCAGCGTTGCGATGCGTTATCGGAGAACCACACCATGAAATTTTCACTGCTTATCGCCATCGTGCCGGAAGAGCTGGAGCAACGCTGTATCGACGCGGCCAAGGAGGCCGGCGCCGGCGGCGTGACCATCATGGGCGGCCGGGGTATCGGCAGCAGCAGCAAGAAGACCTTCTTCGGCCTGACCTACGAGGGGACCCAGAGTATCCTGTTGATGGTGCTTGAGAAAAACCTGTCCCTCCATGTGTTGAAAGCGATTCAGACCGAGCTTATAGTCCCCCCTTCGGAGAAAGATCAGGGCCAGTCGAAAGGGGTGGTGCTGACGCTGCCCCTGGAGCACCTCGGCGGCATCGAAGCGGCCCAGCTGGAGCAGTTTGAGCGCTATATTAAAGATGAGTTTTAAGGAGCGAGCCGATGCTGGTCAAAGACATCATGGTAAAGGACGTGGTTACGGTGTCGCCCTTCGCCAAGGTCCGGGAGGCCCTGAGCCTGATGAAGCGCCACAAGGTCAAGTGCCTGGTGGTCGAGAAGGCCAACGAGCACGACGCCTATGGCCTTATCACCTACTCCACCGTGATCAAGACCATAGTGGCGGAGAGCGGTGATATCGATCTCATCAGCGTGTACGACATCTGCGCCAAGCCGGCCATCGCCGTGGGCCAGGATCTGGCCATCAAGCACGTGGCGGGCCTGATGACCAATTACGGATTCAACCGCATACTGGTGCTCGACAACAACAGCCTGGTGGGCCTTATCACCATCACCGATATCATCGACACCATACTGGACATGGTGGAATAATTATAACGGACTGATTTTCAATCTTTATTTCAACACTGGGAGTCTTAATATGCGTATTCTGCACACCATGCTGCGGGTCGGCGATCTGGACAAGTCCGTCGCCTTCTACACCAGGGTCATGGGCATGAAATTGCTGCGGACCAGCGAAAATACCGAATACCAGTACACCCTGGCCTTTGTCGGTTACGGCGAGGAAAAGGACGAAGCCGTGCTCGAGCTGACCTACAACTGGGGTACCGACCGCTACGATCTGGGCAGCGCCTACGGCCATATCGCCATCGAAGCCGATGATATATACGGCATGTGCGAGCAGATCCGCGCCGCCGGCGGCAAGGTCACCCGCGAGCCGGGCCCGGTCAAGGGCGGCACCACCGTGATCGCCTTTGTCGAGGATCCCGACGGCTACAAGATAGAGCTGATCGCCAGGAAGGACGCCGGCAAGGGGCTGGGGGAATAAAGCCGGAAGCCGGAAGCCAGAAGCCAGAAGCCAGAAGCCAGGCAGGCTCTCACTTCTAGCTTCCAGCTACCGACAAGGCAGCTCTATCCCTTCGAACAGCTTGTCGATATCTTCCGGCGCCTTCAGCGCTATCGCCTTGTCCACCCGCTCCCGGGTGAGGTGCGGGGCAAAACGTTCCATGAAGTCGTACATGTAGCTGCGCAGGAAGGTGCCCTTGCGAAAACCTATCGTGGTGGTGCTGGCAGCGAACAGGTGGCTGGCGTCGATGGCCACCAGATCCGCGTCCTGCACCGGATCCACCGCCATGGTCGCCACCACGCCGATGCCGATGCCCAACCGCACATAGGTCTTGATCACGTCCGCATCGGTGGCGGTAAACACCACCTTGGGCTCGAAGCCGGCCCGGTTGAAGGCGATGTCGAGCTCGGAGCGGCCGGTAAACCCGAACACATAGGTCACCAGTGAGTAGCGGGCGATGTCGGCGATGGTGGGCCTGGTGACCGCCGCGAGCGGATGGGACTTGGGCACCAGGATGCAACGGTTCCAGTGATAGCAGGGCAGCATGATCAGATCCTGATACAGGTGCAGCGCCTCGGTGGCGATGGCGAAATCCGAGGCGCCCTTGGCCACCGACTCGCTGATCTGTACCGGCGTGCCCTGATGCATGTGCAGCGACACCTTGGGGTAGCGGGCGATAAAGCCCTTGATCACGTCGGGCAAGGCATAGCGGGCCTGAGTGTGGGTGGTGGAAATGTTCAGCGAGCCCTGATCCGGATGGGTATGCTGGCTGGCCACCGCCTTGATGCTTTCCACCTTGCCGAGGATCTCGCTGGCGATACGGATGATGTCCTGCCCTGCCGGTGTGACCTGGGTGAGATGCTTGCCGCTGCGCTCAAACACCTGGATCCCCAACTCGTCCTCCAGCATGCGGACCTGCTTGCTGATCCCCGGCTGCGAGGTATACAGGCTTTCGGCGGTGGCGGAGACATTAAGGTTGTGATTGGCAACTTCGACGATGTAGCGCAACTGCTGCAGTTTCATGACATCTCGGGGTTAAGGTGACTTAGCTAAATACTATCAGACCTTTTAGAAAGATCCTCAGGGCCCGGCCGGCGTAATGACATAATTCACTGCTAAAAGTCTGAAAAGTCGCCTGTTCCTGAACAGTATCCGCGCGGGAAGTTAGCCAAAGCCCCCCGACTGGGTTAACATTTCGTTTCGTGCACTTATTTGATAACCAATGCGAGCCGCTGACTGATGACGCTGACCCTGGTACTTATCGCGATAGGCGCCCTGCTGTTTCTGGTCATTATTTACAATATTATCCAGCAATACAGGCAAAAGCAGGAAGCCGAGAAGCGTGCCCTGCTGCTCAAGCAGAAGAACATCATCAGTGAAACCGATGAACTGCTGCTCAATGCCAGCCAGTTGCCCTACAGCAAGGCGCTGATGCTGATCCTGCACAACCGCATCCATGCCTGCCTGCAGATCATGCAGCAGAACGATCCCCGCAACAGCCAGGTCGAAACCCGCATCGGCAACATCCGCGAGCAGCTGACCCAACTGAAGGATCACTATCAGATGGAATCCGAGGGGCTCAAGCCGCCCGAGTCGGACCAGCACGCCATCCACCTGCTGCAGGTGGTCAAGCGCCTGCGCGCCGTGCTGCGGGCCGAGCACAACAAGCGCAAGGTGGGCACCCAGACCTTTATCCACGAAGACCGGCGGCTCGAACTTATTCAGCTCAAGATCAACCTCTCCAACCTGATCAAGCGGGCGCGCATGGCGTTCGAAAACCGGGAAAACGCCCTGGCCCGGCAGATGCTCGAGAAGGGCCTGAAAGTGCTGGAACCCCTGCCCGACAAGGACGAACAGCTCAAGCGCATCGAGGAAACCCTGCAGGCACGGCTGGACGAACTCACCAACAAGCAGAGCAAGGTGCAGCAGGAACAGCAGGAGCGGGAAGAGCAGCAGGAAAGCTCCGAGCTCGACATGCTGTTCCAGCCCAAGCGCAAGTGGTGACCGCCGTGCCTTCGATAACGTCCCTGCTCGGTGATACCGGGCGCTTCTTCGACGCCCTGGCCGACGGCATGGCCCGGTACGGCCTGCCCTTGGACCTGGGCCCCATGGATCACATCTGCTACCGGGCCGCCGACAAGCGCGAATACCTGGATCTGCGCGAGTGTCTGCATGCCCACGGCGACAACCTGATGGAAGGCATGATAGGTGGCAGGCCCATCATGACCTTCCGCCTCGGCGCGCCGCTGACCAGCCCGTTCGGGCCTATCGACTGCCTGGAGCTGGCCGCTCCCAAACCCGGAAAACGGCATCATCCGGGCCTGGAGCACGGGGAGATAGTGGTGCCCGACCTGCACCGGTTGCAGTCGGCCCACCCCCGGGTGCCCTTCGACGACCGGGCCCTGGCGCAGAGCCCGCCGGAGCTGAGCCTGTCGCTGCCCCCCTACCAGATAAAATTCCACCCGCGCAGCCTGGCGGACACCATCGCGGAGGAAATCGCCCTCGGCCTGGTGCTACCGGTGCCGGCGGTGTATTTCAGGACGCCATAGCCAGACACCGCCGTTCGGCGCGGCGCAAGCGCAGGCTGAGGCCGGCGGTAACCAGCAGGACCAGTATCATGCCCACCGCAATGCCCGGCAGCCCGGCCCGCTCCCAGTAGGGATACAAATAGAGACCGCCCAGGCTCGCCCCCAGGTAGTAAAACACCAGGTACAGCGACGAGGCCAGCGCCCGGTGCCGGCGCACGCTGCGCCCCACCCAGCTGCTGGCGCAGGCATGGGCCAGGAAGAAGGCGAAGCTGTCGATCAGCAGCGCCAGCAGGATCACCGGCAGCCGCTCGCTGAACAGCCCCAGGCTGCCCACCGCCATAATACCGATGGCCCCCAGCAGGGTGTTGCAGACGCCGAACCGGTTGATCAGCAGCCCGCTGATGCCGGAGGCGAAGGTGCCGGTAAGATAGGTCAGGAACAGCAGGCCGATGGCGGCGGGTGCCAGGGCAGTCGGCGGCGCGGACAGGTAAAACGCCACATAGGTGTACTGGTTGAGAAACACCATGAAATTGAGCCCGCCAACCAGATAGACGGGCCAGAGCAGCGGATTGCGCAGATGCGCCAGTAAGGCGCTGGCCCCCTCTCCCCGGCGGGCCGGCACAAAATGCCGTGAACGGGGCAACAGCCTGAGCAGCGGCAGCCACAGCAGCAGGCTGATGCCGCCCAGCACCAGGAAGCTGGCCTGCCAGCCCTGGGCCCATTCGGCTATCAGCCCGCCAAACACCCGTCCGGCGATGCCACCGACCGAATTGGCGGCGATATAGATGCCGATGCTGGTCACCAGCGCCTTGGGCGTGAACTCCTCGCCCATGTAGGCCACGGCGGTCGCTGGCAGGCCGGCCAGGAAGAACCCCTGGATGCCCCGCAGCATCACCAGGGTGCCGAAGCCCGGCACCCACGCCATCAGCAGGCCGAGCAGGATGGCGGCCAGCAGGCAGCCCAGCATCACCGGCTTGCGCCCCGTCATGTCCGCCACCCGCGCCCAGAACAACAGGCCGATGGCCAGCCCCAGGGTCGACACCGACAGCACCCAGCCGGCGCTGAGCGCCGACAGCCCGAAGTCGCTCGCCAGCAGCGGCAGCAGCGGCTGGGTCAGGTAGAGGTTGATAAACACCAGCATGGAACCCAGCCCCAGGGCCAGGGTCGCGCGCCACCAGGGCGGGGTTTTCAGGTCAATCATGGTCGTCTCCCGGATCACTGGCTTGACCTTACGCCCCGGATGATCATAAATGAAATATATTAAAATTATGGAATTAATAATAAAACGTTATGCTTGATACCAAATGGCTGCGCCAGTTCTACGCGGTGGCCCAGGCCGGCGGCATTACCCGCGCCGCCGAACAACTGCACCTGGCCCAGCCCGCCGTGACCATGACCATCAAGAAGCTGGAGCAGCAGCTGGGCGTGATGCTGTTCGAGCGCCACCAGGGCCGCATGCGGCTCACCACCGAGGGTGAACGGCTGTACCAGCATGCCGAGCGCATCCTCGGTGCCCTGCGGCTGGCGGAGCAGGACATGGCGGCGCTGCACGATCTCAACGCCGGCGAGGTCTGCATCGGCATCCCCAGCATGCTCGGCTCCTTCTATTTTCCGCCGCTGCTGATGGCGTTCAAGCACCGCTACCCGGGGTTGTCGATCCGGGTGGAGGAAGCGGGTACCCAGGACGTGCTGGAGCGCCTGTGCCGGGGGCAGCTGGGGCTCGGCATCGTGCTGACCTCCTCGCTGCCGCCGGCGCTGACCGGCCTGCCGCTGCTGCGGGAGGAAATGGTCGCCGTGGTGCACGCGGATCATCCGGCCCGGCACCGGCCCCACATCGAGATCCGGGACTTCCTCGCCCAGGAGCTGGCGGTGTTCCGCCACGGCTTCTTCCACCGGGAATACATCGACGAGGTGGCCCGCCAGGCCGGCGTCACCCCCAGGATCGGCTTCGAGAGCAACCTGATCCCCCTGCTCAAGGCGGTGGTCCGCCACGGCTTTGCCATCACCACCTTTCTGCGCATGGTGATCGCGGACGACCCGGATCTCTTCCCCGTGTCCTTCGCCGAGCCATTCTTTCTCGACCTCTGCCTGGCCTGGCCCCGGGATCGGCGCCTGTCCCGCGCCGAGCAGGCGTTCATCCACTTTCTCGACGCGCAGCACGACAAGGCTTTACAGCCACCGGGAAAAGATGTTATAACATAACAAATAAATTCAATGGAGCCTCGTATGACACTTAAACTGCTCGCCCTGACCACCGCCATGCTGCCCGTGCTGACCAGCGCCCAGACCCAGCTGGGCATGCACGAACACGGCTTCGGCATGCTCAACCTGGTGCTGGAGCAGAACGAGCTGCTGCTCGAGCTGACCGCCCCGGCCGCCGATATCGTCGGCTTCGAGCACCGGGCCGGTACCGAGGCGGAACAGGCACAGCGAGAGGCGGCGCTGGAGCAACTCCGCCAGGCCAACGCCTTGTTCACCCTGACCCCGGCGGCGGCCTGCCGGCTGGAAAAGGTTGATCTGGCCGGGGACGGGCACGACCATCACGACGACCACAACCATCATGATGACCATGATCACCGGCATGACGACGAGCCCCAAGGCCATGAGCATGAGCATGAGCACGATGACCATGATCACAGCGATATCCTGGTACACTACTTCTACCACTGCGACCGGCCGGACGCGCTGAGCCGCATCGAGGTGGCCCTGTTCGAACGGTTCCCGAGCTTTCACCGCATCGAGGTGCAGGGTATCCTGCCTTCCGGCCAACTGGCGGACACCCTGACGCCGGAACAACCCCAAATCGACTGGTAAGCCATGACCGCACTTATCGCCATAGAGGATCTGCGTTTCGCCTGGCCGGGCCAGCCCGAGCTGCTGCATATCGAGCGGCTGACCCTGGCCCCGGGCGAGCGGGTATTTATCAAGGGACCGAGCGGCAGCGGCAAGAGCACCCTGCTCGGCCTGCTGGCCGGCATCCACCGGGCCCGGGGCGGGCTGGTGGTACTGGGCCAGGATCTGTCGCGACTCTCCAACCGGGCCCGGGATCGCTTCCGGGCCGATCACCTGGGCTATATCTTCCAGCAGTTCAACCTGCTGCCCTTCCTGTCCGTGCTGGAAAACGTCACCTCGGCGCTGATCTTCTCACCCCGCAAGCGGGCCCGGCTGCCGGCCCTGGCCCACCAGGAGGCCGAGCGCCTGCTGGCCGAACTGCAGCTGCCCACCAGCCTCTGGCACCAGCCAGTCCATCGGCTGAGCATCGGCCAGCAGCAACGGGTGGCGGCGGCCCGGGCGCTGATCGGCCGCCCCGAGCTGGTGATCGCCGATGAACCCACCTCGGCGCTGGACACCGACAACAGGGCCGCCTTTATCGAACTGCTGTTCGGCGAATGCGCCCAGCAAGGCAGCACCCTGGTGTTTGTGAGCCACGATCCCGGACTGGAGTCGTTGTTTTCCCGGGTGGTATCCCTGCCCGAACTGAATAAGGTACCGCCATGTTAATGCTGGCGTTAAAAAGCCTGTGGGCACGCCGGCTCACGGCGGGACTGACCCTGGCGGCCATCGCCATCAGCGTGCTGCTGCTGGTGGGGGTGGAAAAGGTGCGCGTTGAGCTGAAGGACGGCTTCGCCCGTACCATTTCCGGCACCGATCTGATCGTGGGCGCCCGCTCGGGCCAGATCAACCTGCTGCTCTATTCGGTGTTCCGCCTCGGCAACCCCACCAACAACATCAGTTGGGAGTCCTACCAGCGCATCAGGGAGCAGAGCGGGGTGGCCTGGACCATTCCCCTCTCCCTCGGCGACTCCCACCAGGGGTTCCGGGTGCTGGGCACCAGCGAAGAGTATTTCACCCATTACGCCTACGGCCGGCAGCAGCCGCTCGCGCTGGCCGAGGGCCGTCCCTTCGCGGACACCTTCGAGGCGGTAATCGGCGCCGAGGTGGCCCGCCGGCTGGGCTACCGGCTGGACGACAAGCTGGTGATCGCCCACGGCGCCGGCAATACCTCCTTCAGCCTGCATGAAGACCTGCCCTTTACCCTGGTGGGCATACTGGCACCCACCGGCACCCCGGTGGACAGGACGGTGCACGTGCGGCTGGACGGGCTGGAGGCCATTCACCTGGGCTGGCAGAGCGGGCGCCAGACCCGGACGCTGTCGGCCGAGGACACGCGGACGGCGGATCTCACCCCCGCGGCCATCACCGCCTTCCTGGTGGGGCTGGAGAACAAGGTGATGACCTTCCAGCTGCAACGGGCCATCAACAACTACCGGGCCGAGCCGCTGTCGGCCATCCTGCCCGGTACCGCCCTGCATGAGCTGTGGAGCATGATGGGGATGGCGGAAAAGGCCATCGCCTTTATCGCCCTGTTCGTGGTGGTGGCCGGCCTGCTCGGCATGCTGACCACCCTGCTGGCGGGGCTGTCGGCACGGCGGCGCGAGCTGGCCATACTGCGCTCGCTCGGTGCCGGACCGCGTCACCTGTTTGCGCTGCTGGCGCTGGAAGCCGCCATTCTGACCGGCCTGGGTATGTTACTCGGGCTGCTGGTGTTGTATCTTTCCCTGACCCTGGCCGCTCCCCTGGTCCAGGCCCAATATGGCCTGCTGCTGTATCCAGGCCTGCCCACGCCGGCGGAATGGCGCCTGCTGGGACTGGTCTGGCTGGCGGGGGTGATCATCGGCCTGTTGCCCGCAGCCCAGGCCTATCGCTATTCGGTGAACGACGGAATGAGTATCAAACAGTGAACACAGCACGCATCTGCCTGGCCGCACTGGCCCTGATCATGTCCCCCGCCTGGGCCGACGAATTCACCCTGCTGGAGTGGGACGAACTGATCCCGCTGGAAGAGCGGCTCAACCCGCCCCCCTTCCCCGAGGTGGATCACGAGGACGAATTCGCCATTCCCTCCCAGCCGGTGGGCAAGGTGGTGGATTCGCTCAACGGCAAGAAGGTCCGTCTGCCGGGCTTCGTGGTGCCGCTGGAAGGCGACAGCAAGGAGATCACCACCTTCTTCCTGGTGCCCTACTTCGGCGCCTGCATCCATGTACCGCCGCCGCCCACCAACCAGATAGTGTACGTGGACTATCCCAAGGGCGCCCGGGTCGACGATCTGTGGGACGCGGTCTGGGTCACCGGCACCCTGCGTACCGTCAGCGCCAGTCACGAAGTGGCCAACGCCTCCTACTCCCTCGAAGGGGTCAGCGTCGAGCCCTACGATCTCTGAGCCCTGAAACGGCAACGGCATCCCATTGGGATGCCGTTGCCTGATAATACTTTCGCCGGGTGGTTCTCTTTATCCCGGCGGTTTAACCCTCGTCATCTCCGCGCAGGCGGAGATCCAGGATCGTCTGCAACGCCCTCTCAGCCGGCGAAGGCCTTGCGCCCCATCAGCGAGTGGCTGAGGGTATTGCCGTCCACCAGCTCCAGTTCGCCGCCGATGGGCACCCCGTGGGCGATACGGCTGACCCTGACCCCGTGGCTGCGGGCGATATCGGCGATAAAATAGGCGGTTGCTTCTCCTTCCACCGTGGGATTGGTGGCCAGGATCAACTCTTCGAACTGCTCTGCCGCCAGCCAGTCGGCCAGGCTGTCCAGCCCCAGTTCTTCCGGGCCGACTCCGTCGAGCGGCGACAGATGCCCCATCAGCACGAAATAGCGGCCCTGATACTGGCCGGTCTGCTCGATCGCCACCACATCGGCCGGGCTTTCCACGATGCACAGCTGACCGCCCATGGCCCGCTTGGGATTGGCGCAGATCGGACAGGTGTCCTCTTCGGTAAAGGTGCGGCACTGGCGGCAGTGGCCGATGCGATCCAGTGCCTGCTCCAGTACATGGGCCAGCTTGCGGCCGCCGGCGCGTTGGCGCTCCAGCAGGGCAAAGGCCATGCGCTGGGCCGACTTGGGGCCGACGCCAGGCAGGACTTGCAGGCTTTTAATCAATTCATCCAACAGGGGACTAAAACGCATGGCAGGACTCTTGGAAAAGGAGCTGGAAGCTGGAAGCTGGAAGCTGGAAGCTGGAAGCTGGAAGCTGGAAGCTGGAACATAAACGGCCTTGAGCAGGCGTCAATCTTAATTCTTCCAGCTTCCAGCCTGCGGCTTCAAGCTTCAGAACGGCATCTTGAAGCCTGGCGGTAATTGCATGCCGCCGGTCAGTTCGCCCATGCGGGATTTGTTCTGCTCTTCCACCCGGCGTACCGCATCGTTGACGGCGGCGGCCAGCAGATCCTCGAGCAGCTCCTTGTCGTCTTGCAGCAGGCTGTCGTCGAGTTCAACCCGGCGTACCGAATGGCTGCCGGTCATGGTCACCTTGACCAGGCCGGCGCCGGCCTCGCCCACCACTTCCATCTGGGCCAGCTCTTCCTGCAGCTTCTGCATTTTTTCCTGCATCTGCTGAGCCTGTTTCATGATATTGCCAAGTCCACCTTTACCAAACATAGGGTTGTCACTCTTGTTAATGGATTAATAATGACGGCGCGATTCAGTCCGCCATGGGTTCGATACTGTCCGTGTCCAGCACGGCGGCGAAACGCGAGATAAAAAATTGTACCGCATCATCGGCCTCGATTTCATCCCTGGCGCGCGCCTTCGCCGCCTGATACAGCAATTGCTCTATCTCAAAGGGCGTCTGCCCTTCGCCCTCACCGATGGCTACCTGCAAGTTTAGCGTGTCCGGATGGTGCTGGCGCAACACCGCTTCCAGCTCCTGCCGGGTCTTGTCGGTCAGCAGGTGACGGTGCTCGGGCCGCAGCCGGAGCTGCCAGTCATCGCCGTTGTGGCTCAGGGTGCTGTGCATGGCCAGTTGCCGGAGCAGGCCTCCCAGGGGCAACACCGCTACCAGCCGGGTCCAGTCGTCTTCCGCCTGGGGCAGCAGGCTGGCCGCCCTGAGCGGTGCCGGCCCCGGGGACGACACCTTGCGAGCCGGGGTCGGCGGCGGTGGCGCTGCTGCGGGAGCCGGCGCGGAGGCCGGCCGGCGCGGCGCCGATGGCGATGGCGATGGCGATGGCGATGGCGATGGCGATGGCGATGGCGATGGAATTATCCGCGGAGCCTCGTCCTGCTGCCAAGGGGCCTCGTCGTTGTCCCAGGGCAGATCGTCGTAGGCATCCAGCGGCGGCAACTCATCGGCAGCCGGCCGGGCCGCCGCCGGGACCCTGACCGGTGCCAGCTCGGCACTCACCACCCCGGCTGCCGGCCTGCTGCTGGCGGAAACGGTGCCGGCCGGGGCCGCCGTTTTCTCCGGCTCCTGGCTGCGCAGCCGGTTGCGCGTCTGTAACAAGCGCCGGATGCGCGCCACCTCGGCGGCCGCGTCATCGACCATCGGCCCCGTCGCCGGCTCGGGCGCCATCGTATCCGGCTGTGGCTGTGGCTGTGGCTGTGGCTGTGGCTGTGGCTGTGGCTGTGGCTGTGGCTGTGGCTGTGGCTGTGGCTGTGGCTGTGGCTGTGGCTGTGGCTGTGCAGCAGTTTCCACCGGGGGCGCGTCGTCGGCAACCGTGGTGCCATGCCCGAGCCGTGCGGCCTCGGTCAGGATCTCGGCCTGCTCCTGCTGCAGTTTCGCCGCCATGTCGTCGTCCTCGTCCACGCCCCCGGGAGCGGACGAGACGGCTGGCGGCTCAGGCTTTTTTACCGGGGCATTCCCGGGCAGGATCGACACCGCCTGGGGGCGGAAAGCCAGGCTGCGCAACAAGGTCATTTCCAGTGCGGAACGGCCATCGGGCGCAAAGGGCAGGTCCTTTCGGCCCTGCACACAAATCTGGTAATAGAGCTGGATCTGCTCGGGCGAGACCAACGGCGCCAGCCGGTTCAGCTCCGCCGCATGGGGCAGCCCCTGGGCCGGGATCACCTGGGCCAGGGCCAGCTGATGCCAGAAGCCGATCAGCTCCCTGTGCACCTGATCGTAGTCCGGCCCCATGGCGGCCAGCTCGGCTACCCGGGCCAGCAGCGCTTCGCCATCACCGGCGAGCACCGCCTCCACCAGCCCCAGCAGCTGCTGCCGGTTCAGGTTACCGAGCATCGTCTCCACCTGCGCCAGGTGCACCTCGCCATTGCCGAAGGCCAGGGCCTGATCGGTCAGGCTCAGGGCATCGCGCAGGCTGCCGTCGGCGGCCCGGGCCAGGGCCGCCGTGGCCTGCTCCTCGAACGGCAGCTGTTCCTGCCGCAGGATATGCCGCAACTGGCCATCGATCTGCCCCGGTTCCAGGCTTTTCAGATGGAACTGCAGGCAACGGGACAAAATGGTGATCGGCAGCTTTTGCGGATCCGTGGTGGCCAGCAAAAATTTCACATGGGGCGGCGGCTCTTCCAGGGTTTTCAGCAGCGCGTTGAAGCTGTGGCGGGACAGCATGTGCACTTCGTCGATCAGGTAAACCTTGAAGCGACCGCGGGCGGGCTGGTATTGCACATTGTCGAGCAGCTCTCGGGTGTCTTCCACCTTGGTGCGGCTGGCGGCGTCGATTTCCAGCAGATCGACGAAGCGCCCCTGCTCTATCTCCAGGCAACTGGTGCACTGCCCGCACGGCTCGGCGGTAACACCGGTATCACAGTTGAGCGCCTTGGCCAGCAGGCGGGCGATGGAAGTCTTGCCCACGCCCCGGGTACCGCTGAACAGGTAAGCATGGTGCAGCCGCCCCTGGGCCAGGGCGTTGACCAGGGCGGTCAGCACATGCTGCTGCCCGACCACGTCGGCAAAGCGCCGGGGTCGCCATTTCCTGGCGAGAACCTGATAGCTCATAAGGGATTAATGCCCGTCGAACTCGACCAGACTGGTCACCTTGACCCCCAGCTTGTTCAGTCGCTGCATGCCGCCCAGGGCCGGCAGGCCGATGACGAAGGCTGCGTCCTGCACTTCGCCGCCGCAGCGGCGCACCAGTTTGACCGCCGCTTCCACCGTGCCGCCGGTGGCCAGCAGATCATCCACGATCAACACCTTCTCGCCCGGGGCGATGGCGTCCACGTGGATCTGCAGCTTGTCCTGGCCGTATTCCAGATCGTAGCCGACCTCGATGACCTCGCGCGGCAGCTTGCCGGGCTTGCGCGCCGGCACAAAACCCACCCCCAGCGCCGCCGCCACCGGGGCCCCGAAGATAAAGCCCCGGGCCTCGGTGCCCAGTACCTTGGTGATGCCGGAGTGGCGATACAGTTCCACCAGGGCCTCGATGGTCAGGCGAAACGCCTCGGCGTTTTCCACCAGGCTGGTGATATCACGGAACACGATGCCCGGCTTGGGATAATCGGCAATGGAGACGATACTGTCGGCAATCAGCTTAAGGGTTTCTTGTTTCATAGTGGATAAGGCAGCCTCGTTGGGCCCGGCTCGGTGCCGGGCAGGCAGGGATATGGGACTGCGGCTAGCTTAGGGCCTAGTTTGTTTCATTGCAACCGCGGGCCGGTCGGGGACCAGGGGTAAGCGCAAAAACCAGACCAACAATGCCAAAAATGTGAACACCAGTGCGATTTTAACCCACCACAGCGGCACCATGTAGATGGAAAACGCGAAGCTGGCCGCCATCATCCACAGCGCCCGGCGCCGCACATGCGGGCGCAGGCCGCGGTGCTGTTGCCAGTCGCGGATCATGCCGCCGAACCAGGGGTGGCTGAGCAACCAACGGTGGACCCGGGGGGAAGACTTGCCGAAAAAAAACGCCGACAGCAACACGAAAGGCGTGGTGGGCAACACCGGCAAGAAGGCCCCGAGCAACCCCAGCCCCAGCGACACGCCGCCAAGCAGGGCAAACAATATGCGCATCCGGCCCTCCTTTGTTAACAGCCCGAGCATAGCAGGAAGCGCCGCCAGCGGGAAGCCGCTTCCCGCCCGTCCGCTTAGGCTTTACAATCCCGCTTTTGCATCATGTAGAACCCTTATGCGCCTGATACTGGCCCCGATGGAAGGGGTACTGGACCACCTGATGCGGGATCTGCTGACCCGCCTCAATCCGTTCGACCTCTGCCTGACCGAGTTTATCCGGGTGGTGGACATGCGCCTGCCGCCGCGGGTGTTCTACCGGCTGTGCCCGGAGCTGCGCCAGGGGTGCAGAACCCCCGCCGGCACCCCGGTGCGCATCCAGCTGCTGGGCCAGGATCCGGACTGGCTGGCGGAAAATGCCGCCCAGGCCTGTGCCCTGGGTGCCGGCGGCATCGATCTCAACTTCGGCTGCCCGGCCAAGACCGTCAACAAGCACAAGGGCGGCGCGGCCCTGCTCGACAACAGCGAACTGCTGTATCGGATCGCCCGGGCGGTCCGGGCCGCCGTGCCCGCCGCCCTGCCGGTCAGTGCCAAGATCCGGCTGGGCGTGGACGAGCGCGACAGCTACCTGACCAACAGCCTGGCCCTGGCCGAGGGTGGCATCAGCGAGCTGGCGGTGCATGCGCGCAGCAAGCGCGACGGCTACCGCCCCCCCGCCCACTGGCCGCTGGTGGCGGAGATCCGGCAGGCGCTGCAGATCCCGGTGGTGGTCAACGGGGAAATATGGAATGCCGACCAGGCCGCGGCGGCCAGGGCGCAGAGCCGGTGCCAGGACATCATGCTGGGCCGCGGCGCCCTGGCCTTGCCCAACCTGGCCGCCACCATCAAGTCCGGGGTCGCGCCCATGAGCTGGCCGGCGGTGGTGCAACTGTTGCTGGACTATTCCGGACTGGAGATCGGCGGTGACAAGGGGGTCTATTACCCCAATCGCATCAAGCAGTGGCTGAGCTATCTCAAGCTGTACTATCCGCAGGCGCAGGCGTTGTTCGGCCAAATTCGTACCCTGAAGCAGACCCGCGATATCAGACAGACTCTCGCGCTCCTTTGATTTGCGTCATACCGACCCGGGCGGGCCCTCCCTATACTGGCTGCCGGTATCACGGTTTTGGATCAAGGTATGAGCAGCACCATTTCAGAATCCCAGCTGGAGGCCAGGCTGCTGGCAGAGGCCCGGGCGCGGCGCCAGGCCTTCTGGCACAGCCTGCTGGCCCTCGATGCACGGCTGGCGGCCGAACTGCACCGGCTACCGCCGGACGAATGGGCCGATGTCGCCGCGCTGGCCGCCTACCCCCAGTTGCACACTCATCTCAAGGCACTCAGGCAGGTCGATGCCGCCCTGTGCCAGTGGCAGCTGGGGTTGTACGGCCTGTGCAGCGATTGCGAAGCCGAGCTGACCCCGGAGCAGTTATGGCAAGATCCCTGCCGCCAGCGCTGCGCCCCGTGCGAAGAAAAATACCGGAAGGCCCAGCACGGCGCCTGGGAGCTGTAACGGAACGGGGATTAGGGATTAGGGATTAGGGATTAGGGATTAGGGATTAGGGATTAGGGATTAGAAAAAAGGATATAAAAAAGCCGGCTGACGCCGGCTTTTTTGAACTTCGGTATTCAGCTAAAAGCAGAATTAGAAGTTGTACTGGATACCAACGCCGTAACGGTCGTTCGCATTAACGGTTTCGTCGATGTAGTACTCACCGTACAGCTTGGTCTTGGCGTTCAGGGCATACTTGGCAGCCAGGATATAGTCTTCAACCAGTACACGCGGGCCCACGATATCGCTGTCGGCTTTCTTGAAGTTGAAGCCCAGGCCCAGGGTCCAGGCGTCGACGGTGTAGGTACCAACGGCTTCCCACTGGTCGGCATCGAGAGTGGTGGTCTGGTCAGACTGACCGTAGGTCACACCGAAGTAGAAACCATCGATGGCGTAGTTTACGCCCAGGCCCCACTTGTCCAGGTCGCCACCATTGAAGTTGATTTGCTCGTAAGCGGCAGCCAGACCCAGATCACCCGGGCCGGCAGCCAGAGCATAGCCGGCAGACAGGCTGTACTGGTTCTCAGGAGTACCAACGGCATCGCTCAGACGGTTTTCGTCGGCGAAGGCATAGGCAGCGCGCAGATCGAAGCCCTGGTCGGCGTAGCTTACGCGCACCTGGTCGTCGATACGGAAGCCGTGATCGTAGGCAGCGGCGCCGCCCAGTTCAAAGATATCGGTGAAGTCGGACAGCTGAACGTAGGGGTTCTCGCTCTTGCCGAAGGTCAGGTCGGTGGTGTCCATGAAACGGAAACCGGCCCAGGCGTAACGGGAGTTAATGTCCTGGGTGTTGGCGTCGTTAGCGGTTTCGGCAGTGACCTGCCATTCCAGCTTACCGATCAGGTCCACGTCCTGGTTCAGGTTGTACTTGACGTTCACGCCCAGACGAGCGGAGCCGTCGCCGCCGATGTCTTCGTTGTCGGCGCCGTTCAGTTCGCCGATGTCGTACTGGATACGGCCGTATACGTCTACCTGGGTGCCGTCTTCAGCGGAATATACGGTAGCGGCATTTGCAGAAGTTGCAAACAGCGCAGGGATGGTCAGTGCAAGAATTGTCTTTTTCATAATTTTAGATGCCTACTGTAATTAAACACTAAGTCCTTGTTATTCCCTGTGTTAGCAACGATTGACGTTACTATGAACGGCAGCCTATCACCGGTTTTTTGGGCTTGCAACAAAATCCCGGGAACTTTTTGTGACAATAGTGCTCTCACGGCACGTAAATGTGAGTTTCGCCTCCTTTCCCACAGTCCTTGCTTGCGTCTGGCATAAAATCGACTAGCGGTTATACTTGGCGCCGGATTTTATACCAGAACATGCCCATGCCCAGCACCGACTACCGCACCCTGGTGCGCGCCAACTACCGCCGACTAAGCCTTGGAATTCAAGGCTTTAAACCTCGCCGGGAGCAGAATTACCTGGTCGCGGAAATGGGCAGGGTGCTGCTGGGCCAGTACGACCGGGCCAGGCGCATCCTGGTGGCCGAAGCCGGTACCGGTATCGGCAAATCCCTCGCCTATCTGCAGGCCGGCATCCCCTGGGCCCGGCTCAATCAAAAAAAAGTGATTATTTCCACCGCCACCCTGGCATTGCAGGAACAACTGGTCGGCAAGGACCTGCCGCTGTTTCACCCCCATTGCCAGCCGGGCTTTCGCTTCGCCCTCGCCAAGGGCCGGGCCCGCTACTGCTGTGCGCGGCGGCTGGAGGCGCTGGCCCGGGGCGAGCAGCAACTGGGCATGTTCGAGCCGGCCGAGGCGCTGAGCCCGGCGCAGCAACAGCAACTGGCGGCGTTGTGGCAGGCCTGGGCCAAGCGGCGCTGGGCCGGAGACCGGGACAGCTGGCCCCAGCCCGTCGACGATGCGCTCTGGCAACAGCTGCAGGCCGAGCGCCACAGCTGCCAGCCCCAGCTCGGCCACGCGCATTGTCCCTTTCACCTGGCCCGGGCCGAGCTCGAGCAGGTCGACGTCATCGTGGTGAACCATGCGCTGCTGCTGGCGGATTTGAAGATGGGCGGCGGCATCGTGCTGCCCGAGCCGGAACAGTGCCTCTATATACTGGACGAAGCCCATCATATCGCCGCCGTGGCCCGAGACCAGGGCTCGGCGCGGCTGCCCCTGCGCCAGAGCCGCCGAGCCTTCGAACAGTTCAACAAGTCGCTGGGGGCCATCGCCGAACAGCTCGGGCAGGATGAACAGAAAGGTCTCAACCGGGTACAGCAGGGGTTGCAGCAGTTGATCCCATCACTCAACCAGCTCTATCAGGCACTGCACGGCGCCCTGCAGCGGGGTGAGCTGAAGGCGGACGAACAGGGCTGCCTGCGCTTTGTCGCCGGCGAACTGCCGGCCTTCATGGACGCGGCCCTGACCGCGCTCAAGGATGACAACCAGCAACTGAGCCGGGGCCTGGAACGCACCCAGGCACAACTCGGCGAGCAACTGAAGCGCTCTCCCGCCAAGGCGGCCGCCATCGAAAGTAGCCTCGCCGCCCTCAGCCAGCAGCAGCTGCGTTGCGAGCAGGTACGCGACCTGTGCGAGCTGCTGCTGCGCCCCGTCGCGGCCAGGCATACCCCACCGGCCCGCTGGCTGGAGCAGACGCCGCAGGACATCAGCCTCTGTGCCACGCCACTGGCGGTAGGCCACCTGCTGGAGCAATGGTGCTGGTCGCGGGCGGCGGCGGTGATGCTGGTGTCCGCCACCCTGACCGCGCTCAACGATTTCGGCTATTTCCGCCGGGCCGTCGGCCTGCGCGCGGATGACGGCAGCCACTACCTCCGGCTGAACTCGCCGTTCGACTACCAGGGCGCCCGCCTGATCGTGCCCGAGCTGGCCTGTGAACCCACCTCGCCGGCATTCGACCAGTTGCTGACGGAGCAGATCCCCCTGTGGTTGAAGGATCAGGGCGGCAGCCTGGTGCTGTTTTCCTCCTACCGGCAGATGAACACGGTGGCCGAGGCATTGCGGGCCCGGGGGCTTAGCCTGCTGGTGCAGGGCGAAGCCAGCCGCCAGGCCTTGCTACAGCTGCATAAACTGAAATGCGACGGCAACCAGCCCAGCGTGCTGTTCGGCACCGGCAGCTTTGCCGAAGGGCTGGACCTGCCCGGCCATTACCTGACCAACCTGATCATCACCAAGCTGCCCTTCGCCGTGCCCACCTCGCCGGTGGAAGAAGCCATGGCCGAGTGGGTCAGCCTCTGCGGCGGCAATCCCTTTATGCAACTGGCCATGCCCGAGGCATCGCGCAAACTGATCCAGGCCTGCGGCCGCTTGCTGCGCACCGAGACCGACGGCGGACGCATCGTGCTGCTCGACAAACGGCTGATCAGCCGGCGCTATGGCGCCGCCCTGCTCGATGCCCTCCCCCCTTTCTCCCGGGAGCTAGGATGACGCTCGATATCTCGGTATACCTGCTGCTGGCCGCCACCGGGTTGTTCGCCGGCTTTCTCGACGCGGTCGCCGGCGGTGGCGGCCTGATCACCATTCCCGCCCTGCTCAGTGCCGGCCTGCCGCCGCACCTGGCGCTGGGCACCAACAAGGTGGCGGCCAGCCTGAGTTCGCTCACCTCGGCCATGACCTTCTACCGGCAACGGCTGTTTACCCCCGCCTTCTGGTGGCGCGCCTGCCTGGCCGCCGCCCTGGGCGCCGTCACCGGCACCCTGCTGATCAACCTGGTCAGCGCCGGCTGGCTGGAAAAGGCCCTGCCGCTGCTGATCTTTATGGTGGCCATCTATACCATAGTGAATCGCCGGCGCGAACCCCAGGGCAACCAGCTGCCGGCCGCCGGCAAGCCTCTGTTTCGTCGCCAGTGGGGCCAGGGCATGGTGCTGGGTGCCTACGACGGTGCCTTCGGCCCGGGCACCGGGGCCTTTCTCATCGTCTCCTCCATGGCCCTGTACCGGCTGAATATCCTGCTGGCGTCGGGGCTGGCCAAATCCATGAACTTTATCAGCAACCTGGTGTCCCTGCTGACCTTCGTGGCGCTGGGGCAGGTGGACTGGGCACTGGGACTCACTTTAAGCCTTGGCATCATGGCGGGATCCTTTATCGGCGCCCGCTCCGCCATCCGTTTCGGGGGGAATTTTATCCGCCCGATTTTCGTGCTGATGGTGTTGGCCATGTCCATCAAACTGGCCTGGCAGGCCTGGTTTTGACCGTTGCGCTCGGGGCCATTACTTGCCACAATCCTGCGGTTAACTTAAGTTCAGGTTCAATTACTTAGCAGCCCGTTCCGGGATAAATAATGGCTCAGGAGCCCCAGATGAAAATGCGTTTAACCTTTGCTGCCCTGGCAGTGGCCGGCTTGTCTTTCGGCGCCAGCGCCGCCACCTTCGACGCCCCCCTGCCCTACCACATCCTGCTGGTTGACGGCAAAAAAACCGATCACAGCATCATGCGCGCCGTGCATTCCGTCGAGGTCGCCGGCGGCAAGCACCAGTTCGCCGTCACCTATATCAAGGACTTCTCCACCCGCAGCGACATCCGGGTGATGAACGGCGATCCGGTGATCATCGAGGCCGATGTGCCGGCCGATGCCCAGCTGACCCTGAGCTACAAGGAGCCGCTGAACT
Source organism: Zobellella endophytica (assembly GCF_003012775.1). Lineage (GTDB taxonomy): Bacteria > Pseudomonadota > Gammaproteobacteria > Enterobacterales > Aeromonadaceae > Oceanimonas > Oceanimonas endophytica. The sequence continues at coordinate 866,187 of NZ_PXYG01000001.1, forward strand.
ACCAGGGCGCCCGCCAGTTCCTGCAGCAGCAGGAAGCCGAACTCACCCTGGTGGACAAACGCACCGGCCAGCCCCTGGATGCCGAGATTTACACCATACTCCGTCCCGCCGGCATGGACACCGCCCGGGGTATCCAGGATTATCTGGAAGAGAATGGCAAGGCGTTCGGAGGCCGCACCGAAGCCGCCGTGGCCGCCGCCCAGGAAAAATTTGGCGACGCGGCGGTCGACGCCGATGCGCTGGAGATGCTGAAGCACTGGTGGGGAGCCGCCGACAAGGACACCCGCCGGGCCTTCCAGATCTGGATGATCCAGCAACAGTAACCGGCAGGCTTTGTGTAAAAAAGGCACCCTCGGGTGCCTTTTTTGCCAGGTTAAAAGCTGGATCCAGGCTGTTGCAGGAACTGCTCTTCCTCTTCCGTGGACTCCCGCCCCAGGATGGCGTTGCGATGGGGATAACGCCCGAAACGGGCGATGATGTCCCGGTGGCGCACCTCGTACTCCAGGTTATCGCGCAGGCCGTTCTTCTCGAACAGCGCCAGGGCCACGTCGTGCACCTTCAGCGATTCGCTGTGCATGAAAGGCATGTAGAGAAACAGCCGCTGCTGCTGGGTCAGGCCGCGCTCGGCGCCCTGGCTTATCGCTTCCTGGGCCAGCACCAGGGCCATGCCGTCGGCGGCGAAGGCCTGGGGCCGGTCCCGGTAAATATTGCGGGAAAACTGATCGAGCACGATGATCTCGGCCAGCCGCCCCTGTACCCGGCTGCGCCACTCGAACAACTCGCCCCGGCAGGCCTGGTGGTGCAGCTTGCCGAAACGGCGACGGATATCCAAATCCAGGGACGCGCTCTTCTGCCACCATTGGGCCGGCGCCAGCTCTTCAAACCAGAAATGCAGTACGGACTGATACATGAAATTCCCCTATACGATGGCTTCGTGGCCACAGTATAGGGGATGGGCAGGCAATGACGGGGTCAGAACACCAGATGGGCGATGAGGGCGATCACCGGCAGGGTGACCAGGGTGCGCAGCAGGAAGATCACGAACAGCTCGACGATGTTCACCGGGATCTTGCTGCCCAGCAGCAGGGCACCCACTTCAGACATGTAAATCAGCTGGGTCACCGACAGGGCGGCAATCACGAAACGGGTCATGTCGCTCTCGATGGAGGTGGCGAGAATGGCCGGGATAAACATGTCGGCAAAACCCACCACTATGGTCTCGGAGGCGGCGGCGGCGTCGGGGATCTGCAACAGCTCCAGCAACGGCACGAACGGCAGGCCCAGCCAGGTGAACAGCGGCGTGGTCTCGGCAACGACCAGCGCCAGGGTACCGAAGGCCATCACCACCGGCAACACGCCGAACAGCATGTCCAGCGCGTTGTGGACGCCGGTGCGGGCGACCTGGCCCAGTCCCTGCACCTTGCCGGCCCGGGCCAGCGCCAACGCATAGCCATGCCCCAGGCGGGAATAGCCGGCGGGGGTGCTTTCATCATTGGCCGGCCGGGGCTCGCCATTGATGAAAGTGTCTTTTTTCCAGCACAGGGGCGGCAGCCGCGGTACGACGATGGCCGCCACTATGCCGGCCACGCACACCGCCAGGTAAAACTGCACGAACATGTGCTCCAGCTTCACCTGGGCCAGTACCACCAGGCTGAAAGTGATGGACACCGCGGAAAAGGTGGTACCGATCACCGCCGCTTCCCGCTGGGTATAATGATGGCCTTCGTACTGCTTGCTGGTCAGCAGGATGCCGACGCTGCCGTCGCCCAGCCAGGAGGCCATGCAGTCCACCGCCGAACGACCGGGCAGGCGGAACACCGGGCGCATCAGGCCGGTGAGCAGGGTGCCCACGAACTCCAGCAGCCCGAAGTCCAGCAGCAGCGGCAGCAGCAGGCCGGCAAAGATAAACACCGCGAACAGCACCGGCAGCAGATCGTTCAGTACCAGGCCGCCGGTATCACCGCTGTAGAGCATCTCGGGGCCGGACTGGGTGAACACCATCAGCACGAAGGTCGCGCCCAGCAAGCGGCTCAGCAGCCATACCGGACGGACGTTGAACAGGGTATTGAGAAACCGGCTGTTGGTGATGAAAGCCGGTCTGAGCAGGCTGGCCAGCAACGAAATCGCGGCCGACAGGGTGATCAGCACGGTGACAATGGTGGTCAGCCAGCCGGCCAACAGCGCCTGCAGTCCCTTGGCCAGTACCGCTATCATGATGGTGAGATCGCCGTTGTAGCTGACCGGGGTCATAAACAGCAGGATCCCCGCCAATGAGGGCAGCAAAAACATCAGCAGGTTCCTTCTGCTTGCCGCAGCCTGCCCCGTCAAGGTCTTTTCCATGGTTACTCCTTCCTTATCAGGCACCACACCCAACTCGGCTAAAAAAGGGTATAAACTGCACTTTCATGCAGCCCGGCAAACCGACCCAGAATAAAAACAACCATTCAGTGAATAAATTGTCGATAACGAGAAAGTTTGCTGAATACTTATTTTATAGCCAAATATATTTAATCAAAAGAATTAATCAAAACATAAACCCATAAACAAACATGTTGTTAGATATTTGTTCTGATTTGTTAATATCAGGCGAGGAGTATAAGGATTTTGTATCCTCATGCCAACAGATCCGGCGCACAAAATAGAAAAGGCTGCCAATGCAGCCTCATTCAGAGCCAGTCTTGACCCTGTTCACGTCTTGCGGCGCAGGGCGAAACAGAGCTCATCGAAAAACGCGCGCTCGCCGCTGGCCACCAGGGGATGGCTGTCGCCCTCTTCCAGCCGACCCAGCAGCTCGATGTCGAAATCGTCACCAAACAGGCGGTACACCTCGGCTTCGTTCACGGCAAAAGGCGGGGCCTCATGCTGCACCGGGGCATAATCCAGTGTGACCAGCAGCATGGCGGCCCCGGGACGCAACAACCGGGCCAGCAGCCCGGCGTAGGAGCGGCGCCAGGCTTCGGGCAAGGCGATCAGCGCGGCCCTGTCGTAGGCGGCATCGAAACATCGCGCCAGGCTCTCGGCCTGGAAGAAATCGCCCTGATACAGACTGATCCCCCGGGCCTGCCAGCACTGGAAGTGATGCAACGACTGCTGCAGGGGAGCCACCCCGGCTTCGCGAAAAAAGTCGTGTACCGCCAGCGGCGACAGCTCGAAACCGGCCACCGGGTGCCCCCGCTCCGCCAGCCAGTGCATGTCCAGGCTTTTGCCGCAGAGGGGGACCAGCACCTCGCTCTGCGCAGCAACGCCCAGTTGCTGCCAGCAGCGGCGCAGATGGTCATTCACCTGTTGTTGATGAAAACCGATACGGGATGACTGCCAGCGGTCATGCCAGAATTGTGCGTCCATATGATGCTTCCTGTTACTCGGGAAGGAACACTATCGCAGGACGGTGCGGCCGGCATCAAGTATTGGGCTTGAACTGGTTGCTGCTGGCATCGTAGTGGTAGCCTATCTGGGACATGCGCGCGTTCAGGCGCCCCCCGTCCAGATCATAGAGTGCCAGCAGCGACGCCAGGCTGTCGCATTCCAGCCGCAATTTCTCGTTGATGATACTGAGCGCCATATGGCTGTCCATGTGTTCGAGCTGCACTGCATCCATTGCGGTTCTCCCCTCTTGCTTTTCGCTCAGTATAGCCCGCCGGATCCGCCCCGCCCCACACCAACAACTGTAAATTTAAACAGTGTTTTTCTTGACCTGCGACAACCATGAATAATACTGTATATATAGACAGTGTATGAACAACAAGGATTGCACATGGCTACCATCTTGTTATCTCGCAAACGGGCTTTCCATTCTTTGTCCCGCCAGTGGGCTTCCGCTCCCTGCATCGAGGGCGCCGGTGCGGCTGGCAACGTGGGACTTGAGCTTATAGAGGGCTGGAATTCAGCGGCACAGGGCCGGTTGCTGGCGGTGCTGGCCGAGATCAGCCGGCACCGGCGGGGATGGATACTGGTGGTCAATGCGCCGGCGCCACTGTCCCGGCAGGCCTGGGCGGCGGCGGGTATCGATCCGGCTCACGTCATCAGCACCGGTGGCAAGGTACCAAACCCGCTGGGGTTGCTACAGCGGGCACGGGAGCAACCCGGCATCGCCGCTGTGCTTTGCTGGCAGTGGCAGGACGGGTTGACGGCCGAGCGGCAGGCACAGCTGGCACAGCCGGCCAGACACGGCCACCAGCGGCTGTTTCTGGTGACCAGCGGTGCTGGTGCTGCCGCGAGCTTGCCAGCCCTGCACTGACAGCGGGGCCGGTCAATGGAGCTCAGGCGAGCTCGCGGCAGACCAGGTCCATCAGCAGCTGGATATGGCCGGGGCTGTCATTCAGGGCTGCAATGTAGTGGTAGGACTCGCCACCCGCCGCCAGAAACAGCGACCGGTTCTGCTCGGCGATCTCTTCCAGCGTTTCCAGGCAGTCGGCGGAAAACGCCGGGCAGATCACGTCCAGCCGCTTGATGCCTTCTCCCGGCAGCGCCTGCATGGTGCCGTCGGTATAGGGCTGCAGCCAGGGTTCGCGACCAAAGCGGGACTGAAAGGTGGTGCGCCATTGGTGCCGCTCCAGTCCCAGCTGGGCCGCCACCAGCTCGGAAGTGCGGTGACACTGCAGCCCATAGGGGTCTCCCTCGTCCTGATAGCGTTGGGGAATACCGTGGTAGGACAGCAACAGCAGCTCGCCCCGCCCATGCAGCTCCCAGTGGGCACGCACCGAATCGGCCAGGGCCTGGATGTAGCCACTGTGATCGTGATAGTCGTGAATAAAGCGGAACGCCGGCACCAGGCGCTCTTTCTTCATCAGCCTGGCCCAGCTGTCAAACACCGAGGCGGTGGTACTGACCGAATACTGCGGATACAGCGGCAGAATAATGACTCTGCCCACCCCCGCCGCTTTCAGCTCTTCCCAGGCGGTGGCCATGGAGGGCTCGCCGTAACTCATGCCCAGCGCCACCGGCATCCTGATGCCGGCCCTGTCCAGGGCCTCGCTCAAGGCAGCCTGCTGGCGACGGCTGATCACCATCAGCGGCGAGCCTTCCGGCCACCAGACGGACTGATACAGCCTGGCGACCTTGGGGGAGCGGAACGGTAAAATCACCCCGTGCAACAGCGGGCACCACAACATCCTAGGAACATCCACCACGCGGTGATCGTGCAAAAACTGACTGAGAAAGCTCTTTACCGCCTTGGCGGTGGGGGCGGTGGGGGTACCCAGGTTAACCAGTAAAACGCCTGTTTTCACTTGTTACCATATCCTGAATAAAACGGCCGGGTGCAGAACGCCCCGGCCGAGAGACGGGTTGTGTTAGGACAGAATGTCGGTCAGTTCACGGCTAACCTGTTCGACCGACTGGGTGCCATCTACCTTGTAGTGACGGGTCTGGCCAGCATCGGCTGCTTGCTTGTAGTAGTCGATCAGCGGTGCGGTTTGCTCGTGGTACACCGCCAGGCGCTTGCGCACCGTGCTTTCTTCATCGTCGGCGCGGATCACCAGCTCTTCGCCGGTGACATCGTCCTTGCCTTCCACCTTGGGCGGGTTGTACACCAGGTGGTAGACTCGGCCCGAGCCCGGATGCACCCGGCGGCCACTCATGCGCTTGACGATTTCTTCGTCCGGCACGGCGAATTCCAGTACGTAGTCGACGGGAACACCGGCTTCCTTCATGGCGTCGGCCTGAGGAATGGTGCGTGGGAAACCGTCGAGCAGGAAGCCCTTGGCACAGTCGTCTTGGCTGATGCGTTCTTTAACCAGACCGATGATGATATCGTCGGAGACCAGCTGTCCTTGATCCATGACTTCCTTGGCTTTCAGCCCCAGCGGGGTACCGGCCTTGATAGCGGCTCGCAGCATGTCACCGGTGGAGATTTGCGGAATGCCAAACTTCTCCATGATGAATTGAGCCTGCGTTCCCTTACCCGCGCCCGGAGCACCCAGCAAAACGATGCGCATAACAGCGTCCTCTTCTGATTAGTTATTACATAATTTGGGGCATGATTGTGTCATGACACCAGCATGGGGACAAGGGAGAGGAAGGCCCGGTTAGACCTATTGATGATATTGACGACACCGGTGGGCCGGCCGGGCCGGTTTCGAGCGGCCGAGCCGGGCGCTACACTGACAACAGGGCATGCATCATCTGGGCGTCCAGCGGGAGGGCCGTATGTCCATACAACTGCGTACCTTTGGCCGCAACCGACGGGGCCGCGATTTCGCCATCGGCGATCTGCACGGTTGCTATCAACAGCTGGCCGAACGACTGGCCGAAGTGCAATTCGACCCCGGTTGCGACCGCCTGTTCAGCGTCGGCGATCTGATCGATCGGGGCCCGGACTCGCTCCGGTGCCTGCAACTGGTGTTTGAACCCTGGTTTTTCGCGGTACAGGGCAACCATGAGCAGATGATGCTCGCCGCCTTCAATCACGCCAGCCCGGGTGCCCTGCCGCTGTGGTGCATCAATGGCGGCCACTGGATCCTCGAGCAGGATTGGATGCAGGTGGAAAGCTTCGCCCGGGCGGCGCTAGAACATATGTCCCGTGCCATGGAAATCGAGCTGGCGGCGGACGTTCGCCTGGGACTGGTCCATGCCGAGGTGCCCGCCGGCGACTGGCACTGTCTGCACCGCCCGCTGTCCGAACACCAGCTCGCCCAGCTGTGGTGGGCCCGGGAGCGGCTGGCCCGCCGCGATACCAGCCCGGTCGCCCATATCGATCTGGTGCTGGTGGGACACAGCATCGTTGCCACCCCGACCCGGCTCGGCAATACCCTGTTTATCGACACCGGCGCCTTCACCCCCCAGGGCCGGCTGACCCTGTTGCCCATTTCCCCGACGTTGCCATAGCTTCCCCCGCTGGCGCCATGGATCCCTCTTCACTGGCTCTAACCCCAGATTGCTTCATGGTTTGTGATTGCCACTGTTAGCAATAAATAAATTTATGGCTAACAAGACAGAGGCAACGGCTCCGGCCGCCATCAACCCCGTGCAAACGGATCTGACGAGGGAAAGCAATGGACAAACTGCTCTGCAAAGCCACCCGGGTAGCCCTGGCCCTGACGCCTTTCATGCTGTTCGGCGCCACGGCCGCGCCCCCTGAAAGCACGGCCGATACGCTCTACCACAATGCCCGGGTGATCACCGTCAATGACCAATTCGATATCACCGACACCGTGGCCATCAAGGACGGGCGCATCATGGCGGTCGGCCGCTATGATCAGCTGCGGGAACTGGCCGGTGATGACACCCGGCAGATCGACCTGCAGGGCAAGTCCCTGCTGCCCGGCTTCTATGACGGCCATATTCACGTGGGGACCGGCCCCCGCCCCTTCGGCGCCACCTTCAATGTTCCCACCCCGGATCAGTTAACGGAAATACTGGCCCAGGAGGCCGCCCAGGTGCCGGCCGGCGACTGGCTGGTCGGGATGATGAACCGCCCCCATTGCCATATGCAGATGCCCAACCGCCGGGAGCTGGACGCCATCGTGCCCGACCACCCGGTGATGCTGGCCTGCGGCGTACTCAAGCTCACCCTCAACTCCAGGGCCATCGAGCTGGCCGGCTTGAACAAGGACACACCGGACCCCGAGGACGGCTTGATCGTGCGGGACGAACAGGGCGAGCCGCAGGGCGTGCTGACCATGGGCGCACGACGCTACGCCACCCGGGTCATCCCCAAGCCGGCGCTGAGTGACGACAGCGCCCGGGAAAACCTGCGCGCCCAGTTGGCAAAATTCCTGCCCATGGGGGTCACCAGCGTGAATATTGCCGGCGTGCGCCCGAGCGAGTTGCGCCTGATCCAGGATGTCTACCAGCGCTGGGGCGACGAGCTGCCCCGTGCCACCCTGCAGATTTTCCTGTTTCCGGGTTACGACGAGGTCGACACCAGCCTCGCCGAGCTGGAAGGACTCGGTTTTCGTACCGGTATCGGCGATGACCGGCTGAAACTCGGCGCCATCAAGATGAGCATGGACGGCGCCATCGCCGTACCGGACTTCAGGACCCTCAAACCCTATGACGGCCAGGTGCGCTTCGATGAACGCGGCCCCTGGGAAAACCGGAAGGGCGATTTCGACGGCGTGACGGTGATCCCCAAGGACAGCCTGTACCGGGTGGCCAGCCGGGCCCATGAGCTGGGCTGGCAGCTCGGTATCCACACCATAGGGGATGCCGCCGTGGTCGAGGCGGTCGAGGTGCTGGAGCGGGTGCTGCGGGAGCGGCCCCGGGAGGATCACCGCCACCATCTGCATCACCTGACCATCAGGCCGCCGGAGGAGACCCTCGCCAAGATCGCCGAGCTGGATCTGATCGTCGATACCCAGCCCAACTATACCTACTACAACAACGCCTTTATGCTGGCGGCGGTGAGCGGCAACCGGCTGGAGCGGCAAAATCCACAACGCTCCCTGCTGGAGCGCGGCATCCGCATCGCCTACGGCTCGGACGGCCTGCCGCATGGCCCCCTGCTCGGGATCTGGGCGGCGGTGAACCGTCTCGGCCATGACGGCAAGGTGTATGGTGCCGAAGAGGCGATTTCCGTGGAAGAGGCGATCCGGGCCTACACCCGGGGACCGGCCTACCTGACCTTCGACGAGCAGGAGCGTGGCAGCATCGAGGTGGGCAAGGTGGCGGATCTGGTGGTGCTGGCGGAAGATCCCCTGAGCGTCGATCCGCTGCGACTGCGGGATCTGGCGGTGGAAAGGACCATTATCGCCGGCCGTGAGCTGTTCCAGGGCTCGCATGTCGAACCCTACCATCAACGGCCGCTGGCGCCCTGAACCAACGACGCCCTGCCGAGGCAGGGCGTTTCAGACGGCTGACAAACTGTCGGATATTCCTGTGCGCGCCCCGTGCACTCCCGCGAAGGCGGGAGTCCAGTACAAACTGTCATGGATCTCCGCGCAGGCGGAGATGACGATGGTTGAACAGCGATGACAAAGGGAAATATCTGGCGACAAGCAGGTGCTGGGTTTTGTCACCCGGCTGAAACCGCCCCGGTGCGCCGGGGCGGTTTTCTGCTTAGTCCAGCAGCAGGCGGTTGACCCGGGCCACGAAGGCGGCGGGATCCTTCAGGCCGCCCTGCTCGGCCAATTGCGCCTGCTCCAGCAGCAGGTGCGACCATTCGGTAAACTGGTCGCCTTCGGCCAGGCTTTCCAGCTTTTTCACCAGTACGTGGTCGGGGTTGAGCTCCAGGATATACTTCTGCTCCGGCACCGGCTGGCCGGCGGCGCGCATCAGTTTGATCATTTGGGTGCTCATGTCGTGCTCACCGGCCACCACGCAGGACGGGGTGCTGGTCAGGCGGTGGGTCAGGCGCACTTCCTTCACCTCCTCACCCAGGGCGGTCTTCACCCGCTCCAGCAAGGGCGCCAGGGCTTCCTTGGCTTCTTCCTGGGCCTTTTTAGTTTCTTCATCGTCCAGCTCGCCCAGATCCAGCTCGCCCTTGGTCACCGACACGAACTGCTTCTCTTTATAGTCGCTGAGGTGGTTCATCAGCCACTCGTCCACCCGCTCCCACATCAGCAGTACTTCGATGCCCTTCTTGCGGAAGATTTCCAGGTGCGGGCTGTGACTGGCGGCGGCGTAGCTGTCGGCGGTGATGTAATAGATCTTGTCCTGGCCTTCCTTCATGCGCTCGATGTAGTCGTCGAGCGACACGCTCTGGGCGTCGGAGTCGCTATGGGTGCTGGCAAAGCGCAGCAAGCCGGCGATTTGCTCGCGGTTGCCGTAATCCTCGGCCGGACCTTCCTTCAGCACGTTGCCGAATTCCTTCCAGAAGCCCTGGTATTTTTCCGGCTCGTTTTTCGCCATCTGCTCCAGCAGGGACAGTACCCGCTTGCTGCAGGCCTTGCGCAGCTGGGCGGTGACCTTGTTGTCCTGCAGGATCTCGCGGGACACGTTGAGCGGCAGATCGTTGGAGTCGAGCACCCCCTTCACGAACCGCAGGTAGGTGGGCATAAACTGTTCGGCGTCATCCATGATGAACACCCGCTGCACATACAGCTTGAGGCCGTGGCTCTGATCCCGGTTCCACATGTCCCAGGGCGCCTTGGCGGGCACGTATAGCAGGCTGGTGTATTCCTGGTTGCCTTCCACCTTGTTGTGGCTCCAGGCCAGGGCGTCCTGCCAGTCGTGGGAGATGTGCTTGTAGAACTCCTGATATTCCTCGTCGCTCACCTCGCCCTTGGCGCGGGTCCACAGGGCGGTGGCCTTGTTCACCTGCTCCCATTCGCCCTCGGTGGCGAGAACTTTTTCGCCGTCTTCTTCGCGCTCGGGCTCGCCGTCTTTCCACATTTCCACCGCGATGCTGATATGGTCAGAGTATTTGCCGATGATGCTGCGCAGGCGCCAGTCGTCGAGGAACTCCTGCTCGGCGTCGCGCAGGTGCAGGATGACGTCGGTACCACGGCCGGGTTTGTCGATATCGGCCACGGTGAAGCTGCCGTCGCCGTCGGACTCCCAGCGCACACCGCGGTCGGCCGGCTGGCCGGCGGCCCGGCTCAGCACCGTCACCTTGTCGGCCACGATAAAGGCGGAATAGAAACCCACCCCGAACTGGCCAATCAGCTGGGAATCCTTGGCCTGGTCGCCGGACAGCTGGCTGAAAAACGCCTTGGTGCCGGACTTGGCGATGGTGCCCAGGTGCTCGATCACCTCGTCCCGGCTCATGCCGATGCCGTTGTCGGAAATGGTCAGGGTCTTGTTGTCTTTATCCAGGATCAGACGAACCCGCAGGTTGCCGTCATTTTCATAGAGTTCGCTGTCAGACAGGGCCCTGAAGCGCAGCTTGTCGGCGGCGTCGGCGGCGTTGGACACCAGTTCGCGCAAAAATACCTCTTTATTGGAATAGAGGCTGTGCGCCATCAGGTTGAGCAGTTGTTTGACTTCGGTTTGAAAACCATGAGTTTCGGTATGCACGGCTTCTGACATGATGAGTTCCTTGCTTGGGTTAACCTACAGCCAGAGAGATGGGGTTGGATGCGGGGATTTCAAGAGCGAGGGGAAACAAAGCCGGAAGCCGGCGAAAAAAAGGGGTCGGAGTCATTTATTTGCAATGTGCAAAAATGACTCCGACCCCTTTTTACAGGGCTGCGTCAGTAGTAGCTGCGGCCTTCTTCCACCAGTCGGCGCAGGGCGTCACAGGGGGCGAAACGCTCGCCGTATTTGCGGGCGTACTCTTCCATTTTGGCGACCAGGGTGCCGATGCCCTGCTGGTGCATGTAATGGAAGGGGCCGCCGGCAAAGGGCGGGAAACCGATGCCAAAGATGGCGCCGATATCCCCGTCCCGGGCCGAGGCTATCACCCCTTCGTCCAGGGTCAGCGCCGCCTCGTTCAGCATCAGCAGCACGCAGCGTTCGGCCATCTCCCCGGCCGGCAGTCGGCCCTGGGGCTTGACGCCGAGAAGCTTGTATACGCTCTCGTCCGCCGGCTTGCCCTTCTTGTCGAACAGGTAGAAGCCGCGGCCGTTTTTCTTGCCGTAACGCTTGTCATCCAGCAACTTGCCGAAGGCCTCGGGGGCCTTGAAGCGGCTGCCCAATTCCCGCTCCAGTATGGGAGAGATCTTGGACGCCACGTCGATGCCCACCTCATCCAGCAGGGTGATGGGCCCCACCGGGAAGCCGTAGTCCACCAGGGCGCGATCGATGGCCTCGACAGGCTCCCCTTCCAGCAGCAGCCGCGCCGCCTCGTTAAGGTAGGGAGCGAGGATGCGGTTAACGTAAAAACCGGCCTTGTCCCGCACCACTATGGGGGTCTTGCCCTGGGCCCGGGCCAGCTTGATGGCGGTGGCCACCGTCTCGGCGCTGGTGCCCGCATGGGGGATGATCTCCGCCAGCGGCATCTTGTCCACCGGGCTGAAGTAGTGCAGGCCCACCACCCGCTCCGGCCGTGTCGCCCCTTCTGCTATCTGGTGGATGGGCAGGGAGGAGGTGTTGGAGGCGAACACGACGTGGGCCGGGCACTGGACTTCCACCTCCGCCACCATCTTGCGCTTGACCTCCAGATCCTCGAACACCGCTTCCACCACCATGTCGACCCGGTTGAAACCGCTGTAATCCAGGCTGCCGGTCATGCGCGCCAGTTGTCGCTGCATCTCGGTGGCGCGCAGCTGCTGCTTCTTGACTCTGGGCGCGAGCAGTTGGTGACCGGTGGCCATGGCCTGGTTGATGCCGTTATGAGAAATGTCCTTGATGCGCACCGGCAACCCCGCCCGGGTGGCGGTGACGAAGGCGATGCCACCGCCCATCAGGCCGCCGCCCAGCACCCCGATGCGCGTGAGCGCCATGGGCTCGGCGCCCTGGAAGGTCTTTTCCTTTTTCATCTCGGTGGTGGCGAAAAACAGGTGGCGCAGGGCCGCCGATTCCGGCGTCATCACCAGCTCGCCGAAGGCCCTGGCTTCGGCGGCCAGGCCCTTGCTCATGCCCTCGTCCAGCCCGGTGCGCACCACCTCCAACAACTTTTCCGGCGCCGGGTAGTTGCCCCGGGTCTTGTGGCGCAGGGTGCTCAACGCCTTGTCGAACACCAGCTTGCGGCCGAAGGGATTGGCCTCGAGCGCCAGGGCCTTGAGATCCTGCTTGCGCTTGTGCTTCGGCTTGCCCTTGCGGGCCAGGGCGATCGCCGTTTCCAACAGGATGCTCCTCGGCACCATATCGTCCACCAGGCCGGCTTTCAGCGCCTGCTTGGGCCGCAGCTGCTTGCCGGTGAGCATCATGTCCAGCGCCTTGGTCAGCCCCACCAGCCGGGGCAGGCGCTGGGTGCCGCCGGAGCCGGGCAGCAGGCCGAGCTGCACTTCCGGCAGCCCCAGGCGGGTGATGTCGTCGTCGCTGCACACCCGGCCATGGCAGGCCAGGGCCAGTTCCAGGCCGCCGCCCAGGCAGGGCCCGTGAATGGCGGCAATCAAGGGTATCTTGAGCGCGTCGAGTGCATTGAAGATCTCCTGCCCGGACCGGGCCAGGGCTTCCGCTTCCTCGGCGCTCTGGCAGGCGGCCAGCATATGGACGTCGGCGCCGGCCACGAAGGAGTCGGGCTTGCCCGAGCAGAGCACCAGCCCCTTGAGGCTGGTATCGGCCTGGATGTCGTCCAGCAGGGCGCGGATCTCGGTGGCGAAGCTCGCCCGCAGGGTGTTCATGCGCTCGCCCGGCACATCCATGGTGATGATGCCGATGCCGTCGTCCTTGCGCAGGGTGAAAGTCGTTTGGGTCATGGTGTCGCTCATTGTGCTGCCTCCAGTACCATGGCCGCGCCCAGGCCGCCGGCGGCGCAGGCGGTGGTCAGGGCCAGGCCGCCGCCTCGGCGGTTAAGCTCTCTCAGGGTTTGGGTGATCATGCGCGCGCCGGTGGCGGCGAAGGGATGGCCATAGGCCAGGGAACCGCCCAGCACATTGAATCTGGCCATGTCTACTGCTCCTATGGCCTGGCCGCGGCCCAGTTCGCGCTCGGCGAAGGTCTTGCTCTCGAACATCTTGAGGTTGGCCAGGGTCTGGGCGGCGAAGGCCTCGTGCATATCGACAAGATCCATGTCCGCCAGGGTACAGCCGGCCCGCTCCAGCGCCAGCGGCGTGGCGTAACTCGGCCCCAGCAGCATGTCCTGCCGAACGTCGATGGCGGCGTAGGCGTAGCTGCGCAGGTAACCGAGCGGCTTCAGCCCCAGCTCCCGGGCCCGGCTTTCGGTCATCATCAGCACGCAGGCGGCACCGTCGGTAAGCGGGGTGCTGTTGGCGGCGGTCACTGTGCCGTGGCGCCTGTCGAAGGCGGGCCTGAGTTTGGCGTAGTCGGCCAGGCTGGATTCGGTGCGGATGTTGTTGTCCTGCACGAAAGGAGACTTGAACGGCGGTACATAGGCGGCCATCACCTCGTCGGCAAGCAGTCCTTGTTGCCAGGCCCGAGTGGCCAGTTGGTGCGAGCGGTGGGCCAGTTCGTCTTGGGCCAGGCGGTCGATGCCGTGGCTCTTGGCCATCTGTTCGGCGGTCTGGCCCATGGACAAGCCGGTGGAATATTCCGCCACCGCCGGCGGCACCGGCGCCAGATCCTTGAGCCTGAGCCGGCGCAGGATGGCGAATTTGGTGCCCAGGGTTTTCGCCTTGCTCAGATCGAGCAGGGCATCGGCCAGCCGGGTGGATACTCCTATCGGCAGCACCGAGGAAGAATCGGCACCACCGGCGATGCCCACCTGGATGTGGCCGGCCATCATCGCCTCGGCGATGTTGGACACCGCCTGGAAGCTGGTGGCGCAGGCGCGGGTCACGCTGTAGGCGTCGGTGCCCACCGGCAACTCGGTGCCGAGCACGATCTCCCGGGCGATATTGGGCGCCTTGGGCATCTGCACCACCTGGCCGAACACCAGTTGCTGCACCTCATTGGCGTCCATGGCGGTGCGCGCCAGCAGCTCGGCCACCACCATCTTGCCCAGGTCCAGGGCGGGAATGCCGCGATAGGCGGTGGACTGGCGGGCGAAGGGAGTTCTCAGCCCGGAGACGATGGCGATGCGATCGCCGGTTCTGGTGGTTAAGGGGTTAGTCAGCGTCATGTCTGCTCCTTGTTGGCAAGAGGTCTGACCTCGCGGCCATATTAACAACGCCCCTACAAATTTTAAACAGGTGATTGAATTTTTTGGTTGGTGCCATACAAGTCTGTTTGAGCCCTGTTCAGCCGGCATATTACGGTCGCACGGGGCCGGAAGAGTGAGTAGACTGAAATAAGCCACCCCACACCGACGGTGAACGATGATTTCTGTACTCAAGCGAAAGAAGCCAAAGTCAGATGCGGTCTCTAAAGACATGATGATAAAACAAAAGCGTTATGAGGCTTTGGTATATGCCCTGCACGGCGATCTGTTTCGTTACGCCTACTGGCTATGCCATGATCGACAAGTGGCCGAAGACTTGGTGCAAGAAACCTTTTTGCGCGCCTGGAAGGCGCTCGACAGTCTGAAAGACGAAAAAGCCGCCAAGGCCTGGCTCATCACCATACTGCGGCGGGAAAATGCCCGCCGGTTCGAACGCAAGCAGTTCGATCTGGTGGACCTGGACAGCACCCCGGTTGCCGACAAGCAGAGTCCGGGGCTGGAGCAGGACATGGAAAACGAATGGCTGCGCCGGCATATTGCCGAATTGGCCGTTGAATATCGGGAACCACTATTGCTGCAGGTAATCGGCGGTTTTAGTGGTGAAGAAATAGCCGAGATACTGGACTTGAACAAGAATACCGTGATGACGCGCCTCTTTCGCGCTCGCAACCAGCTGAAAGAGGCTCTGGAACTGGACAAAACTACACGAGGTCGGTGCAATGGATGAGCTGGAATTTCGCCGTCGGGCCTATGCCGATCCCAACGACAGACACCCGGAATTTCTCTCTGCTGCCACCGCCACTGCCGCCAACCGGCAGTTTATGGACGAGATGAAAGACTTCAACCGCAAACTCGAGCGGGCACTGGACGAACCGGTGCCCGCCGCCCTCCCCGACAAGCTGATGCTGTCGCACCTGCTGCGCCAGCCGGATCATAAAGAGGGTCTGGGCTGGAAACACGTCGCCATGGCCGCCTCGGTGGCCTTTGCGCTGGGTTTTTCCACCCGTTTTATGCATTTGTCTGCCGAGTCCGGCAGCCAGCCGCCGTCGGTGGCCAGGGTAGCCATCGAGCATGTACAGATGGAAATGCCCTTTACCCACTATGTCGACGAGGAAGTGACCCTGACCGCCGTCAACGCCAAGCTGAAACCCTACGGCGCCCAGCTCAGGGACATGGCCTCGGTGGGCAAGGTGTACTACGCCAACCACTGCATGTTTGGCGGCGGCCCGGCGGCGCACCTGGTGATCCAGGGCGAGCGCGATCGGGTGCATGTGTTTGTGGTACCGATGGACAGGGCCCTGCGGATCGAGCAGGAATTTGCCGATGCCAACCTACACGGCGAAGTGATCCCCATGACCTATAACCGCCTGGTGGTGGTCAGCGACAAGCAGGAAGATATCAAGCTGATGGCCGACAAGGTCAAGGCGTCGCTCGAACGAGCGATTTAACCCTGAGGCGGCCCTGGTGGCCGCCTCGGCTTGATGACAAAGTCCACCGTCAGTTTTTCGCCAGATATTTCTCTGATGACTCTTCGGTTTAATACCTGCCATCTCCGCGAAGGCGGAGGCCCATGTTTGCACCGGATCCACCTTCGCGGAAATGACCACAGCGTAATACGAAGGCTTGTCAGCAGCCTGAGGCGGCCCTAATGGCCGCCTTCGTCCTTGTCATAGGGATAGTGGATATGGCCGAAACGGATCACCAGGATGGCCAGCGCCAGCACCAGGGCGGAGCCGGCCACGGTGATCAGCCGCCAGTTATCCATCCCTTTCATGTCCAGAATCAGGTAACGGGCCAGGGCGACGATGGCGATATAGAGCGGTATGCGGATGGGCAGCTTGCCTGAACGCAGGTAAATCGCCACCATGGCCAGCACTTCGAGGTAGATGAACATCAGCAGCAGATCGGCCAGGGTCACTATTCTGGCCTGCCACATGGTGTTGACCTCGATGCCCACCGCCACCACGGTCGCCAGCGCGACGATAATCAGACCCAGATGCTGCAGCTTATCCAGTACCCTGCTGCCCAGCATGCGTTTGTCACTCATAGTCACCTCATTGGTTTTTTATTGTTGCCATCCCAAACAACGCAAAATTTATGCCAGCTGCACTATTTCTCGACGTGAACGACCGGCGGCGGCCATTACGTCGTCGCCGTGAAAATAACGCCGGATACATCCTTGTTACCGGACGGCCGGACACCTATAATACCCCCTGCCTAACGGACAGAGCTTATAAAAAATTAAAATTTTATGAAATTTTTGAATAAAGCGATTACGCCACCCTAGCCTTAACGTCCTGCTTCAGCCGCATTCCGCGGTGCCTGTTCTCGCCCCTGCGCGAGTGTTTTGCCTTATCCATGTAAAAATTGAACTCCGTACTGTTGCGCCTGCCCTCTGCGCCGGTTGGCTACGGACTGCGTTTACCCACAACCCTGGAACCAACAAGAATGATCCCGAACATCAAGCAAACCTGGTTTTCGAACATGCGAGGCGACGTGCTCGCCGGCATCGTCGTCGCCCTCGCCCTGATCCCGGAAGCCGTGGCCTTCTCCATTATCGCCGGGGTCGACCCCAAGGTCGGTCTCTACGCCTCCTTCTGTATCGCCGTGATCATCGCCTTTGTCGGCGGCCGACCGGGCATGATCTCCGCCGCCACCGGCGCCATGGCGCTGCTGATGGTCACCCTGGTGCGCGACCACGGCCTGGAATACCTGCTGGCCGCCACCCTGCTGTGCGGCGTGCTGCAAATCATCGCCGGCTACCTGCGCCTGGGCGAGCTGATGCGCTTCGTGTCCCGCTCCGTGGTCACCGGCTTCGTCAACGCCCTGGCCATCCTGATCTTCATGGCCCAGCTGCCGGAGCTGACCGACGTCACCTGGCACGTCTACGCCATGACCGCCGCCGGCCTCGGCATCATCTACCTGTTGCCGCTGGTGCCGGTGGTGGGCAAGCTGCTGCCTTCCCCCTTGGTGTGCATCATCAGCCTGACCATAGTGGCCATCGCCTTCGGCATCGATGTGCGCACCGTGGGCGACATGGGCGAGCTGCCCGACACCCTGCCGGTGTTCCTGTGGCCGGCGGTACCGCTCAACCTCGAGACCCTGGCCATCATCTTCCCCTACTCCCTGTCCCTGGCGGTGGTCGGTCTGCTGGAGTCGATGATGACCGCCACCATCGTGGACGACCTCACCGACACCAAGAGCGACAAGAACCGCGAGTGCAAGGGCCAGGGTATCGCCAACATCGGCGCCGGCCTGCTCGGCGGCATGGCCGGTTGCGCCATGATCGGCCAATCGATCATCAACGTGAAGTCCGGCGGCCGCGGTCGGCTGTCCACCCTGGTGGCCGGTGTGGTGCTGCTGATCCTGGTGGTATTCCTCGGCCCCTGGGTGTCGCAGATCCCCATGGCCGCCCTGGTGGCGGTGATGATCATGGTGTCGATCGGTACCTTCAGTTGGGGTTCCATCCGGGATCTGAAAACCCATCCCAAGAGCACCAGCCTGGTGATGATCGCCACCGTGGTAGTGGTAGTCTACAGCCACAACCTGGCCTACGGCGTGCTGGTCGGCGTGCTGCTCAGCGCCCTGTTTTTCGCCAACAAGGTCGGTCAGATCCTCTATGTGGGCTCCGACAAGCTCGACGACAACAGTCGCGAATACAAGGTGGTGGGCCAGGTGTTCTTCAGCTCCGCCGAGCAGTTTATCGCCGCTTTCGACTTCAAGGAGGTGATAGGCCATGTGCGTATCGATCTCAGCCGTGCTCATTTCTGGGACATCACCGCCATCAGCGCGCTCGACAAGGTGGTGATCAAGTTCCGCCGGGAAGGCGCCGAAGTGGAAATGATTGGCCTGAATGAGGCCAGCGCCACACTTGTGGACCGTTTTGCTGTTCATAACGATCCCAAAGCGGTAGAAAAGCTGATGGGCCACTAACAGAGGAATGACTATGACCACCAACGTATTGGCATGT
The DNA here is from genome assembly GCF_003012775.1 of Zobellella endophytica. GTDB lineage: Bacteria > Pseudomonadota > Gammaproteobacteria > Enterobacterales > Aeromonadaceae > Oceanimonas > Oceanimonas endophytica. Next base: position 884,699 of record NZ_PXYG01000001.1, read on the forward strand.
ATCGACGGCTCCAGCCACGCCACCGCCGTGTGCGACTGGGCCAGTTGGGCCAGCCTGCGTCTCGACGCTCCGCTGAGCTTTATTCATGTGCTGGATAAAGCACCGCAGCCGGGCCTGGCCGACCTGAGCGGTACCATCGGCCTGGGTACCCAGGAGCACCTGCTGGAAGAACTGGCCGAGCTCGATGAGAAGCGGGGGAAACTGGCCAAGGAACAGGGCAGGATCATGCTCGAGGCCGCCAAGCGCCGCGCCATCGACGACGGGGTGAGTGAACCCGCCACCCTGCAGCGCCACGGCGAACTGGTGGAGACCCTGGTGGAATTCGAGCCCCAGACCCGGCTGCTGGTGCTGGGCCGCCATGGGGAAGATTCCGCGTCGGCCTACGCCCACCTCGGCGGCCATGTGGAGCAGGTGATCCGTGCCCTGCATCGCCCCATTCTGGTGACCCAGGGCGAATTCAGTGCCCCACAAAAGATCATGCTGGCCTTCGACGGCAGCGCCACCACCCGCAAGGGCGTGGAAATGCTGGCCAAGAGCCCGCTGTTCAACGGCCTCGAGCTGCACGTGGTGCTGGTGGCCGCCGACACCGACGACAACCGGGAACAGATCAACTGGGCCAGTACCACCCTGGCCCAGTCCGGGATCAAGGCGCACGCCGCCATCGTCGCCGGCGAGGCCGACAAGGCCCTGCCCCGGTATCAGCAGGACAACGGCATCGACATGATGGTGATGGGTGCCTACGGCCATTCCCGCATTCGCCAGCTGCTGGTGGGCAGCACCACCACCGCCATGATCCGCTCGGCCCGGGTGCCGCTGCTGGTACTGCGCTGAGTCATACCAAATGGCCGGGCGACCAAGGGTCGCCCGGCACTACTTCCCTGCTCCCTTCTCCGTCACCCCGCAAAATCGTTAATTAAAAGTTAAAAAAAGCAACCAAAACAATATGATAAAAACGTGACCTAACCTACAAAAAATAAAAAAACTGTTCTTTAATAAAAGACAGAACACCAAATAAAGCCGGCCCGTTGCAGCTGGGAGTTTGACGCAACCATAAACCGGCTCCGCTTGAACCACGCGAAGAGGCAGTTTCTATGGGTAGCGCTGAATACACGACGGAACGAACCCCTTATATCTACCATCACTCCAGCCTGCACCGGCTGCTGCTGGACCTGCTCGCCAGCGCCGGTATCGAAGTCAACGGCAGCCATCCCTGGGACATCCAGCTGCATGCATCCGGCGTGCCGGAGCGCATTTTTGCCGAAGGCAGCCTGGGCCTGGGAGAAAGCTATGTGGCAGGCGCCTGGGACGCGGAGCGGCCCGATGAGCTGATCTGCCGGCTGCTGCAGGCCCGGCTGCACGAGAAGGTACGGCCCTCCCGGCTGATTTTCCATGCCCTCAAGGCACGCTGGCTCAATCGTCAGACCAGCAAACGCGCCTGGCAGGTGGGCGAAGTGCACTACGATCTGGGCAACGACTTTTATGCCGCCATGCTCGACCCGCGCATGACCTACACCTGCGGCTACTGGCACAACGCCACCACCCTGGAGCAGGCCCAGGAGGCCAAGCTGGATCTGGTGTGCCGCAAGCTGGGGCTGAAGCCCGGCATGCGGGTGCTGGATATCGGCTGCGGCTGGGGCAGCTTCATGAGCTACGCCGCAGAACACTACGGGGTGGAATGTGTGGGGGTGACCATTTCCCGGGAGCAGGCGGAATGGGCCAGACAACGCTACCCCGGGTTGCCGCTGGAATTCCGCCTGCAGGATTACCGGGATCTGAACGAACCCTTCGATCGTATCGTCAGCATTGGCATGTTCGAACATGTGGGGCACAAGAACTACCGCACCTATATGGAAGTGGCCCACCGTTGCCTGAAGGAACAGGGGCTGTTTCTGCTGCATACCATCGGCAAGAACCTGCGCCGGCCGCACACGGATCCCTGGATAGACAAATATATCTTCCCCAACGGCGAGTTGCCGTCCATCGGCCAGATCGGCGACGCGGTCGACAACCTGTTCGTGGTGGAAGATCTGCATAACTTCGGTGCCGACTACGACCAGACCCTGATGGCCTGGCATGCCAACTTCGAGCAGGCCTGGCCAGGTTTCAGGGATGAACTGGGTGAGCGTTTCTACCGCATGTGGCGCTATTACCTGCTGGCCTGCGCCGGCGCCTTCCGCGCCCGGGAGATCCAGCTATGGCAATGGGTGCTGGCCAAGGGCGGGGTGGACCAGGGTTATCGGCGGGTGAGCTGACCATGCAGGGTCCATTTCAATGGGCCTTTCCACCGACGGCGCCGTCGTTTGGTCGAATAAATTCGACCCTACAGAACCGCTCCACCACGGCGCCGTACCCGGTCGAATAAATTCGACCCTACCATTCCGGGATCGTAGGCCGATTTACACCACGCCCTGCTCGCGCAGGTAATCCTCGTAGCTACCGCTGAAGTTGCGGATGCCGTTCTCGCTCAGCTCCAGGATGCGGGTGGCCAGCGAGGAAACGAATTCCCGGTCGTGAGACACGAAGATCAGGGTGCCCTGGTACAGCTCCAGCGCCATGTTCAGCGACTCGATAGACTCCATATCCAGGTGGTTGGTGGGTTCATCCATCACCAGGATATTGGGCTTTTGCAGCATCAGCTTGCCGAACAGCATGCGGCCCTGCTCGCCCCCGGACAGGACGCCCACCTTTTTCTTGATGTCGTCCTGGCTGAACAACAGCCGTCCGAGCACGCCGCGAATGGTCTGCTCGTCGTCCCCTTCCTGTTGCCACTGGCTCATCCAGTCGAATACCGTGATATCCATGTCGAAATCGGCGGCATGATCCTGGGCGTAATAGCCGATGGTGGCATTTTCCGACCACTTGTAATGGCCACTGGCGGGGGACAGTTCACCAACCAAGGTCTTGACCAGGGTCGACTTGCCGATGCCGTTGGTACCCAGAATGGCGATGCGCTCCCCCACTTCCACCAGCATGTCCAGGTTCTTGAACAGCCGCGTTTCGCCATAGCCCTGGGCCAGTTGCTCCACTTCCAGCACGTTGCGGTACAGCTTTTTGTCCTGCTCGAAGCGGATGAAGGGGTTCTGCCGGCTGGAGGCCTTCACCTCTTCCAGCTTTATTTTCTCGATCTGCTTGGCGCGGGAAGTGGCCTGACGGGCCTTGGAGGCGTTGGCGCTGAAACGGGCGACGAACGACTGCAGATCGGCAATCTGGGCCTTTTTCTTGGCGTTGTCGGACAGCAGCCGCTCGCGCGCCTGGGTGGACGCCAGCATGTAGTCGTCGTAGTTGCCCGGGTAGACCCGCAGCTCGCCGTAGTCCAGATCCGCCATATGGGTACAGACGCTGTTGAGAAAGTGGCGGTCGTGGGAAATGATGATCATGGTGCTGTTGCGCTCGTTCAGCGCCCCTTCCAGCCAGCGGATGGTATCGATGTCCAGGTTGTTGGTCGGTTCGTCGAGCAGCAGCACGTCCGGATTGGAAAACAGCGCCTGGGCCAGCAGCACCCGCAGTTTCCAGCCTGGCGCCACTTCGCTCATCGGGCCAAAGTGCTGCTCGACCGGAATGCCCACCCCCAGCAACAGCTCGCCGGCACGCGACTCGGCGGTGTAACCGTCGTACTCCGCTACCTTGCCCTCCAGTTCCGCCGCCCTCATGTAGTCGTCGTCGCTGGCTTCCAGGTTGGCGTAAATGGCATCGCGCTCGGCAATGGCGGCCCACAGCTCACTGTGCCCCATCATCACCACGTCCAGCACGCGCGCTTCTTCGTAGGCGAACTGATCCTGACGCAGTTTACCGAGGCGCTCGTTGACATCCAGACTGACATTGCCGGCGCTCGGCTCCAGATCCCCCCCCAGGATTTTCATAAAGGTGGATTTGCCGCAGCCGTTGGCGCCGATCAGGCCATAGCGGTTGCCGTCACCGAATTTGACGGAAATATTTTCGAACAGCGGCTTGGCACCGAACTGCATGGTAATGTTGTTGGTAGATATCAAGGAACAGACTCACTATTGACGGTACAAATGAAGGCGGCAGGGCCGCAGGCGCACAGCATACCCATGCCGGTGGCAAAGTTCAAAGTTCACGCACCGGCGGCGGGCATAAAGTCGTGGAACGGCGGTCTCAGTGGTTGGCCAGCACCGGCACCGACAGCAGCGCCGGCGAGGTGCTGAGGATCACGCACCAGAACGGTTGCTGCGGGCCCCAGTAATCGGCGGTTTCCTCCATGATATCCAGCAGGGTCAGCCAGCTCGGGTGCTCCCGGCAGGCAAAGGGCTCCACCTGTTGCAGGCACAGCACCATGCCCCGGCCACCGGGCCGCCCCAGCTCGGTGAGCGCATCGCTCAGCGCATCCCAGTTGTGCCCGAACCAGTCCGGCAGCCCCAGGGCAGCGGCCAGCTGCGTCAGGCACGCGGCCTTGGAGTCCACCTCGCCGAAATCCACCGGATAAAAGTCGAGCCTGAGCCGGGTGGCGGCCAGCTCCAGCGCCAGCTGGGCATCCGGCGCCAGGCAACAGAGACGGGCCGGTCCCGTTTTCAGCAACAGTGTCAGTTCAGTGTCGGTCATGGTTCACCCTGAGCTCGGTAAAACTGTGATAGTGGTCTTCGGTATAATAGTAGACTTCGGGCGGGTTGCCGCCGGTCACCACCCGCCGGGGTCCCCGGTGGCTCAACCCGGGAGTGTCTACCGTGTATTCCCGGTAATAGCCCCGGGAGCGGGGCGGCAACAATCCTTCCCGGTTGTGGAAAACGGTGCCGTCCTGACGGTAGGGAAAGGGTCCGCCCCGTTCGATCAGGGCCAGGGTCTGTGCCAGTTGCGGGTTGCTATGGGACCCGCCGCCGTCCGACCACAGGCCCTGGAGCAGCAGCGCCAGCCCGAGCAGCAGGGCGCCGCCCAGCAGGCGGAGGTTGAAGCTCCGCCGTCGCCCCCGCCTAGTCATGCAGCACCTCGGGGTTGGCGATGTTCACCGGCCGGCCCCCGGCGAAGGCCAGGATGTTGTCGAAGGCGGCGCCGAAGTACAGCTCGTAGCCCCCCTGCTCCACGTACCCCAGATGCGGCGAGCACAGCACCTTGGGCAGGGCCAGCAACCGGCGCAGCTGCTCGCCGTCCGGCTCCTGCTCGTAGACGTCCACCGCCGCAAAGCCGGGCCGGCCCCGCTCGAGCGCGGCCACCAGGGCACCGGGCTCGATCAGCTCGGCCCGGCTGGTGTTCACCAGCAGCGCATCCGTTTTCATCAGCGCCAGATCGGCGGCGGTCACCCGATGGCGGGTCGCGTCGTTCAGCCGCAGGTGCAGGCTCAGCACATCGCTGCCCGCGAAAAACGCGGCCTGGTCGGGGGCGGCCAGCAGCCCGTCCTCGCTCGCCTGCTGCCGCGAGGCCTCGCTGCCCCACACCTGTACCCGCATGTCGAACGCCTGGCCGAAGCGGGCGATGCGCCGGCCTATCTTACCGTAGCCCCAGATGCCCAGGGTCCGGCCCGATAACGCCCGGCCCAGGCCCAGGCCGCCATTCTGCTGCCAATGGCCCGCCTTGAGCGCATCGCAGTAAGGCAGCAGCTGCCGGCTGGCCGCCATGATCAACGCCCAGGTCAGCTCCGCCGGCGCCACCGGCGAGCCCACCCCTTCGGCCAGGGCCACCCCGGCGCGGGTACAGTCCGCAAGGCGGAGATGGCTGCTTATCTTGCCGGTCTGGCTGATCAGCCTGAGCCGGGGCAAGGCGGCCAGCAATGAGGGGGTTATCTCGGTTCGCTCGCGGATCAGCACCAGGGCATCGAAGGGTTGCAACCGCTCGGCCAGCGCTTTGGGGTCCTGGCAGTTGTCGGTGAAGACGGTGACCTCGTGTCCGGCCAGGCGGGCAAAACAGTCCAGCTTGCGGACCTGATCCTGATAATCGTCCAGTATGGCTATTTTCATGACGTGTCCTTGTTATTGGGCATCAGCCGCGTTTTTTTATATCATGGGCCCCGTTTTGATCTCACCTCATGGAGCACAATGGTGAACTCTGATTATATTACGGCCGATCTGCTCGGCGAAGTGGAAGCCATCGCCCGGGAAGCCGGCGCCGCCATCATGACCATCTACGGCCGCGAATTCTCGGTGGAAGAAAAGGCCGACAAATCTCCCCTGACCGAGGCCGATGCCGCCGCCCACCGCCTGATCGCCGACCGCCTGGGCGCCCTCAGCCTGGCGTTGCCTGTCCTGTCGGAAGAAGACACCGAGCAGTTCGCCGGGCCGGACGGCGCCGGACGCTACTGGCTGGTGGATCCGCTCGACGGCACCAAGGAATTCATCAAGCGCAATGGCGAGTTCACCGTCAATATCGCCTTGATCGAACAGGGTAAAGCGGTACTGGGCGTGGTCTATGCCCCGGCCCTCGACGTAACCTACAGCGCGGCCGCCGGCCTCGGCGCCTTCAAGGTCGACACCCAGGGCAACCGCGCACCCATCCGCGTCGCCGAGCACCGGCCGGGCACCCCCTGGCGCGTGGTCGGCAGCCGTTCCCACGCCGGCGAGGAGATGCCGCGACTGCTGGCCAAGCTGGGCGACCATGAACTGGTGCCCATGGGCAGCTCGCTGAAACTGTGCCTGGTAGCGGAAGGCGCCGCCGATGCCTACCCCCGCCTGGGACCCACCTCGCTGTGGGACACCGCCGCCGCCCATTGCGTGGCGGAGCAGGCCGGTGGCGCCGTAGTGCAACTGGACGGCCAACCGCTCAGCTACGCCAACCCCGGCGCCGTGCTCAACCCCTACTTCCTGGTCCTGGGCAAGAGCGAGCTGGACTGGCCTTCATTGTTTGCCTGAGCCCGCATTACCGCCGAATGCCGACCGCCGTGACACTCTGCGTCACGGCGTTTTTGTTTCAGCGGGCCACCAGCACATCGCAGGGCGGGGTGCTCAGAAAGCTCATGGCCACACTGCCGATCAGCAGGCGGCTGATGCCCTGGCGCCCGTGGGTGCCCAGCACCAGCAGTTGCGGCCGATACTTGTCCACCGCCTGGTTCAGGCATGCCTGGATGTCGCCGGCCATCAGCTCGGTGGTAATGCGGCTCTGGTCGTCCTGGGCCAGAAAATGCGCCATCTCGTCTTTCACCTCCCGCTCGATACGCGCTTTCTGGTGATCCATCAGGGTATCGATATCAACCTGGCTGTAGCGCACAAATCCCATGAACGGCGGATCGAAGACGTGCACCAGCCGGATCGGCGCCGTGGGTACCAGCGCCAGGGCGGCCTGCAAGGCGTGATGGGAACTGCGGGAGAAGTCCGTGGCCGCCACCAGTTGCCGGTAGGGCCCGGCGGACTCGCCACTCACCATCAGCAGGGGCAGAGCGCAATGGCGCAGCAAACGCTCCGCCGTGGTGCCCATGAAGAAGTCCTGTACCGGATCCTGATGGTGCCGGCCGACGATGACAAGATCCGCCCCTATCTCTCCGGCTTTCTTGATCACCGCCTTGTCGGGCTTGCCGAGCATTACATGGCAGGTGCTGGTCGGCTTGAGCCCCCCGGGCAGGCCGTCGAACAGCTTGTTCAAGGCCATGTCGGCCGCCTGCTTGAGCCGGTGGCGCACCGAAATCTCCACCAGTGGCTCATAGAGGGTAAGGGCATCATTGATTACATGTACCAGGTGCAGGCTGGCCTTGAGCCGAACGGCAAGCTCGGCCGCCCGTTTGACCACGAATACGGAGTCCGGCTCCAGATCGACAGCGACAAGCAGCGTTTTCATCTCGGGTTTCCTTGTGGCGGTTCGGCGCGGCAGCGCCCTTGGCATACCAAGAGCATTCCCGCTTTCGGCTGTAAAATCAAATGAAAGACACCGCCTTCGGCGCGCTTTCCCGGCGTTGCCGGCTTTTGATTCTCCTCGCCTGCCCTTTGGTTTACACTAGCGGCCTTTCAGGCTCAACTTTTCAGGAAATACCGTGTTAACAGCAGAAATCGCCATGCGCTGGCTCACTACCGGCCACATTGACCACTACATCTGTGAACATTGCCATGGCATTCACCTGTCCGACGTCCAGGGCCTGGACGGGGTGCTGGAAAGCCGGCTGTTTGTTGAGCATGAAGACGCCATCGTCACCACCGAAGTCGAAATCCGCCCCACCGCCCTGCTGCCGCTGGTGGCCGATCTGACCCGGCTGAACATGAACTACCCCAGCCTCAAGGTGTTTGTCGATATCGTGGACGACAACCTGCCCCGGCTGATCGTGGCCAATTACCTGCATACCCAGGCCGGCATCGAGCAGCATCAGTTCCTGTGGATCATGCAGCAGACCATGATGGCGACCCAGCAACTGGTGCAGGAAATCGGCGAACTCGGCTTTCTCGCCCTCGACGAACCGCAGAAACAGCCGTCGGCTGTGCATTAACTCCGCAAACTGCACAGAGATAAGCCAGTCGCACCCGGCCTGGCTAAAAAGCCTTGAACATCACCGGCCGAGCCGTTAAATTACGCCCCGTTCCCAGGCGGGGACGGCCGGTGAAGCAGACACCGTTGATAAAAAACGCGAAAATTTGGTGAGGTGTCCGAGTGGCTGCCAAGAGGCGAAGCCGGGGCAAATAAGCACGCAGCGTGCTGCGCCAGCCCGAGGACAGTAATCCGAAGACGAAAGACCGGTGAAGCGGACACCGTTGATAAAAAACGCAAAAAAATTTGGTGAGGTGTCCGAGTGGCTGAAGGAGCACGCCTGGAAAGTGTGTATACGGCAACGTATCGAGGGTTCGAATCCCTCCCTCACCGCCAAACAGCAAGCAAAAAGCCCGCAGCAATGCGGGCTTTTTGCTTTTGCTCCATGGCCACTCCGCGCAGGCAAAAGTCCGGTGCAAAGGGTCCATGGCTCTCCGCCCGCGCGGAGGCGAGAAACGGGTCAGCCCCTTGAGCTACCGGTCCGCTCGAGGGGCGGTTCCGTACGCCGCCAGCAGTGCCCTCAAGGCATTGCCATCGGCACAGGTTTCGGCCCCCAGGATCAGCTCCCTCCCCAGTCTCAGGGCGTTCTGCTGGCAGTCCAGCCGGAGCCCTGCATCGTCAATGCCGTCCAGATCCGTCACATGGGCGATGCCGATGGTGCGCCGGATAAGCTCGGTACCGGCGTAGCCCAGGCTGTCCCGCCAAACCTGTACCAGAAACTCCTCCACATAACTCGGCTCGGCCAGCGCCGGATCCGCGCAGCCCGTCGCCAGGGCGGTGAATTCGTCGTGGAACACCCGCCACAGGGTCAACACCTCCTCCAGCCGCCGCCACTGTTCTGCCCGCCCCTTCTCCCCCGGGTTCAGGCCAGGCTGACCACAGAGGTTGAGCAACAGGTTGCCGATGGCCGAGCCCAGATCGAATCCCATGGGACCATAGAATCCGAATTCGGCATCAAACACCTTGAGTTCGTCTTCGGTTATAAATACCGAGCCGGTGTGCAGGTCGCCGTGCAGCAGCGCCTGGGCATCACAGAGAAAACGGTGTTTGAGCGCCGCCACCCGACGTTTGAGGGCGCCGTCCCGCCACAGCTGCCCGGCCAGGGGGCGAAGACCGGGCGCGATATTATTGCGTTGATGATCCCGGTAGGGATCGTCGAAAAACACCGCCTCGGTAGTGGCGCACAGCTCGGGGTTGCTGAAACGGGCGACTTCGGCCCGTTTGGCGGTGGAAGCCAGACCGAAATCGGAGCCGTGATACAGCACCCGGGCCAGGTAATGCCCCAGCCGGGCCGCCGCGCCGGCAGGGGCATTCCCTTCGAGCAGGGCCTGGCGCCAGAGCCGCCACGCCGACAGATCCTCCAGCAGCAATACCGACAGCCCGGCGTCCTGGTGCAGCAACGCCACCGTATGTTCCGGGCAGCACCGGCCATGCTGCAGCAACACCCCGGCTTCAATCCTGGCCCGCTCCCGGGTCAGGGGCCAGGACTCGCCCACACAGCGGATATAGGGCAGCGCCTGCTTGACGATGACACTGCGCCCACTCTCTTCATCCACCACCCGGAACACCTGGTTGAGGTTGCCATCGCCGACTTCCTCCGCCGACAGCTCGGTACCCAGGCCGGGGCCATGCCGGCGGGCGTAATCGATGGCATCACTGGGGCTGAAAATATGATATCGGCTCATGGGTAAGACCTCGGTAGCTCGGGGGTTAGGCAGTAAATAACTGATCCTAATGGTGCTACATCGACCGGGCACCGCACACAGACACGCCGTAAACCCATCCCTGGGGGCTCCGCCGCGCCGATGTCGCGGAAACAGCTCTTGGCGCCGCGCTGCGACTTGCCACTGGCAACTCGGTCGCGGCGCCAAGAAGCTGTGCTAGGCGCTTCGCGCCCCCTGGCGCAGAGGGTCTGCTTAGCAGTACCCGCCCGCTGTCTTGATTGATCTACTATTCGGAACAGCCATTTACACGGGCGGCAATGCCCATATCTCATTACAGTCGGCGGGAAGCCGCTTTCATTACAAACGATAGTTGATGAATTTTTTCGGTTCACTGTAAGAATGGCCCCGGCAAAGCGACTCACCAACAGCAGAGTCGACAACGCTGGCCGCTCAAGCCGTTGAAGACTAGAGTCTTTCCGTATCAACAGTAGCCGACATAAAGAGGCCGCATGCCCCAACGACACGAGCTGACTCGGGATGGACACCATGACGCCCGTCCCGAGTTGTTATCCGGGGAGCTCCGCCGGCAGATGCTCAGGTTTGCCACGCTGCAGCTCAAGGATCCCCATCTGGCGGAAGACGCGGTACAGGAGGCCCTGCTCGGCGCCTTCAAGTATGCCGACTCCTTTACCGGCAAGGCCGCCTACAAGAGCTGGGTATTCGCCATACTGCGCAACAAGATTGCCGACATCATTCGCAAAAACCGGCGGCTGATCACGGCCTCCAGCCTGAGCAGCGATGAGGAGCAGGATCTGGAAGCGCAGTTGTTCAATCAGCATGGCAGGTGGCTCCGGGAAGAACACCCCGTCCGCTGGAGCTCCCCCGAAGCCAGCTACGAGGACGAGCAGTTCTGGGCGATTTTCGAGTTTTGCCTGGATCACCTGCCCGCCAATCAGGGACGGGTGTTTATGATGCGGGAGTTTATCAATCTGGACAGCAATGAAATCTGCCAGGAGCTCGAGCTTACGGTCAGCAATCTCAATGTGCTGCTGTACCGGGCCCGCCTGCGCCTGCGCGAATGCCTGGAAAACAAATGGCAACGACAAGGAGACTGCTCATGCTGAATTGTCGACAAGCCACCCAACTGATGTCGGAGAGCCAGGAGCGCGCCCTGACCACCGGCGAAAAACTGGCGTTGAAACTGCATACCCTGATGTGCAGGGGCTGCCGCAACTTCGAACGGCAGTTGCCGGTGATCCGCCGGATAGCCAGACGCTACGCCGACCGTCCCGACAACGGCAACCTGCAGAAGGAGGATCCCGAGGAATAGGGCCTGTCGCTCACTCAGCCTGAAAGATCTTTGCCGCTGGCAGGGTTTAAACTTTAAACAGGGCGGCCGCGAACACAAGGTTGCGCCGCCGACGGCCCCCGCATTGAATGGGAGATCCCATGAGAGACACACTGCCACTGCTGGATCTGACCGACTTTCCGGCCATCCGCCGCCACCGGCTCGATACCCTGCAGGTGAACCTGGGCTACAAGTGCAACATGAAGTGCGTGCACTGCCATGTGGCCGCGGGCCCCCACCGCACCGAGATGATGGACGAGGACAACCTGGCGCTGATCCCCGAGGTGTTGCGGGCCCGCCAGCTGTCGACCCTGGATCTCACCGGCGGTGCCCCCGAGCTGCATCCGGGCTTCCGGGCGCTGGTGGCCGCCGCCCGCGCCCTGGGAGTGAAGGTGATCGACCGCTGCAACCTCACCATACTGTTCGAGCCGGGGCAGGACGACCTGGCCGAGTTCCTCGCCGGACAGGGGGTGGAGGTGGTGGCCTCCCTGCCCTGTTATTCCATGGAGAATGTCGACAGGCAGCGGGGCAAGGGCACCTTCGACAAGAGCGTGCTCGCCCTGCAGCGGCTCAACCGGCTGGGCTACGGCCAGCCCGGTTCGGGACTGGAACTGAACCTTGTCTACAATCCCCAGGGCCCCAGCCTGCCGCCGCCCCAGGCGGCGCTGGAGGCCGACTACCGGCGCGAGCTGTGGGCGCACTTCGGCATCCGCTTCAACCGGCTGTTCGCGCTGGCCAACATGCCAGTCAAGCGCTTCGGCGACTACCTGCTCTGCAAGCGCCAGTTCCACGACTACCTGCGTCTGCTGAAGGACAACTTCTCCGCCGCCAACCTGCCGGGGCTGATGTGCCGCAACCTGGTCAGTGTGGACTGGCAGGGCCATCTGTACGACTGCGACTTCAACCAGCAACTGGGGCTGCGCCTGCCCGGGGAAGGCCGCCCGCACCTGCGCGATCTGTTGCACCGGGAGCTCGAAGGCCAGCCCATCCGGGTGGCCGAGCACTGCTACGGCTGTACCGCCGGCCAGGGCAGCAGCTGCGGCGGTGCCCTGCACAAGGAGCCAGCATGACCCTCTCCATCATCATGCCGGTGTTGAACGAGGCCGGGATCCTGCCCCGGACCCTGGCCGCGCTGCCGCTGCGGGACTGCCGGACCGAGGTGATCCTGGTGGACGGCGGCAGTTCGGACGATTCCGTCGCCCTGGCCCGCCGGGCCGGGGTCAGGGTGGTCACCAGCGCCCCCGGACGCGCCCGGCAGATGAATGCCGGCGCCGCCGAGGCCGGGGGCGACCTGCTGCTGTTCCTGCATGCGGACACCCGGCTTCCCCCCCTGGCCCGGCAGGCAGTAGCGCAGGCCCTGACTTGCCGGCACTGGGGCCGTTTCGATATTGCCATTTCCGGCTGCCACCCCCTGCTCGGGCTGGTGGCCCGACTCGTCAACCTGCGCTCACGGCTGACCGGCATCGCCACCGGTGATCAGGCCATCTTCGTGCGCCGGAGCACCTTTGAAGCCATCGGCGGTTTTCCCGAGCAGCCGCTGATGGAGGACATCGAGCTCAGCAAGCGGCTCAAGCGGCTGGGGCCGCCGGCCAGCCTCGGGCTGAAAGCGAGCACCTCGGGCCGGCGCTGGGAAAGCCGGGGGGTATTTCGCACCATCTGGCTGATGTGGCGGTTGCGCTTCGCCTACTGGCGGGGCGCCGATCCGGCCTTGCTGGCGAGGGCCTACCGATGAGCACCCGCATCATCGTGTTCGCCAAGGCGCCGCTGGCCGGCCAGGCCAAGACCCGGCTGATCCCGGCATTGGGGCCCGAGGGCGCGGCGCGCCTGGCCCGGCGCATGCTGATGTCGACCCTGACCCATTGCCGGGCCGCCGAGCTGGGCCCGGTGGAGCTGTGCGCCAGCCCCGCGCCGGGGCAACCGCCCTGGGCCGGCACAGCCCTGCCCGCCCATATCGAACTCAGCGCTCAGGGCGAGGGCGACCTGGGTGCGCGCATGGCCCGGGCGGCCCGGCGTGGCCTGCAACAGGATGAACAGATCCTGCTGATCGGCACCGACTGCACGCACCTCAACCCCGCCCTGTTGCGCCAGGCCGCCCACCGCCTCGGTCGGTGCGAGGTGATGCTCCACCCCACCTGCGATGGCGGCTACGCCCTGCTCGGCCTGCGTCGTTTCTCCCCCCGGTTGTTCGAAGACATCCCCTGGAGCACCGACAAGGTTGCCGCGCTCACCCGCCAACGCATCCGCGAACTCGGCTGGTGCTTTTACCAGGGCGAGTGCCTGCGCGACATCGACGAACCCGACGATCTGTTCTGGCTGCCCTCCCAGTGGGTGGGCGCCGCTATGTTCGCACACTGACATCCCGGACGAGGCTGACCGTTGGACATTCCGCTCACTCATGAACCCCTGCTCCGGCTGGCCGCCTTTGCCGGCATACTGCTGGTGATGATGCTGTGGGAGCTGATCACCCCGCGCCGCCAGCGGCGTTATCCGCGCCGGCGCCGCTGGCCGGCCAACCTGCTGCTGGTGGCCATCAATACCCTGCTGCTGCGGTGGCTGTTTCCGCTCGCCGCCGTGGGAGCCGCCCTGGTGGCGGAGCAGCACGGCTGGGGGCTGCTGTGGCTGTGGCCGCTGCCGCTCTGGCTCAGCCTGCCGCTCTCCCTGTTGGTGCTGGACTTCATCATCTACCTGCAGCACCGGCTGTTCCACGCCCTGCCCTGGCTGTGGCGGCTGCATCGCATGCATCACAGCGATCCGGACATCGACGTCACCACCGGATTGCGCTTCCACCCGCTGGAGATACTGCTGTCGATGGGGATCAAGCTGGGCACCGTCATCCTGCTGGGCGCGCCGCCGCTGGCGGTGCTGTTGTTCGAAGTGCTGCTCAACGCCACCTCCATGTTCAACCACGGCAATGTCCGGCTGCCGCCCCGGCTCGATGCCGGGTTGCGCCTGCTGCTGGTCACCCCGGACATGCACCGGGTGCACCATTCGGTGATCCCGCGTGAAACCAACAGCAACTTCGGCTTCAACCTGCCCTGGTGGGATCGCCTGCTGGGTACCTATAAGGCCCAGCCCGAGGCGGGACACCGGCGCATGACCATCGGGCTGAACGACTTCCAGGATCCGGCCGAACTGCGGCTGACCCGCCTGCTGACCCAGCCCTGGCGCCGGGAGCCCAAATGAAAAAGCTCATCCTGTTGCTGGTGTTACTGACGATCGTCTTGCTCTTCTTCGCCCTGGGCGGCCACGAGTGGCTGACCCTGGAGGCGCTCAGGCGGCACCAGGCGGAATTCGCCGCCCTGCGCACCCGGTCGCCCTGGCTCACCGCCGCCGGTTTCTTCCTGCTCTATGTGCTGGTGGCGGCCCTGTCCCTGCCCGGCGCCGCCGTCATGACCCTGGCCGCCGGCGCCCTGTTCGGCCTCTGGCAGGGGCTGGTGCTGGTGTCCTTCGCCTCCAGCCTGGGCGCCACCCTGGCCTTGCTGGTGGCCCGCTTCCTGCTGCGCGACCAGGTGCAGCACCGTTTCGGCAGCCGGCTCAAGGCGGTCAACGCCGGTATTCAGCGGGACGGCGCCTTCTACCTGTTCACCCTGCGGCTGGTGCCGGTGTTCCCCTTTTTCCTGATCAACCTGCTGATGGGGCTGACTCCCTTTCCCGCCCGCCGCTTCTACTGGGTGAGCCAGCTCGGCATGCTGCCCGGCACCCTGGTGTATGTAAACGCCGGTACCCAACTCGCCGCCCTCGACTCCCTCGGCGGCATCCTCTCCCCCGCCCTGTGGCTCTCCTTCGCCCTGCTCGGCATCTTTCCGCTGCTGGCCCGCCACCTGGTCCGCCTGATGCAGCGCCGCCGGGTCTATAAGGGCTGGCACAAACCCCACCGCTTCGATCGCAACCTCATCGTGATCGGCGCCGGCGCCGCCGGCCTGGTCAGCGCCTATATCGCCGCCGCCGTCAAGGCCAGGGTCACCCTGATCGAGG
This sequence comes from Zobellella endophytica, assembly GCF_003012775.1. Taxonomy (GTDB): domain Bacteria; phylum Pseudomonadota; class Gammaproteobacteria; order Enterobacterales; family Aeromonadaceae; genus Oceanimonas; species Oceanimonas endophytica. The sequence goes on from NZ_PXYG01000001.1 coordinate 900,077, forward strand.
CGGGCCAAATGGGCGGCGACTGCCTCAATACCGGCTGTGTGCCGAGCAAGGCGCTGATCCGCAGCGCCAGGCTGGCCCACCAGATGCGCCACGCCGACCGCTACGGCCTCCACGCCACCCAACCCGCGTTCAGTTTCCGGCGGGTGATGCAACGGGTGCAGGAGGTAATCCAGAAGGTGGAGCCCCACGACAGCGTGGAGCGATATACCGCCCTGGGGGTGGAGGTGCTGCAGGGCCACGGCCGCCTGCTCGATCCCTGGACGGTGGAGGTGAACCTCAACGACGGCGGCTGCCGCCGGCTGACCGCCCGCGCCGTTATCATCGCCGCCGGCGCCGAGCCCCTGGTGCCCGAGCTGCCGGGGCTGGAAACGGTGGACTATCTCACCAGCGACACCCTGTGGCAGGCCCTGGCACAGCGGGACAGCCCGCCCCGCCGGCTGCTGGTGCTGGGCGGCGGCCCCGTCGGCTGCGAGCTGGCCCAGGCCCTGGCCCGGCTGGGATCGGAGGTGACCCTGGTGCAGCGCAACCCCCGGCTGATGCCGAAGGAAGACGAGGAGGTGAGCGAGCTGCTCAAGGCGGCGCTCACCCAGGACGGCATCGCCGTGCTGACCGGCCATCAGCCGCTGCGGCTGGAGCAGGATGACAACGGCAAGCGGCTGATCGTCCGCCATCACGACCGGGAAGTGGCGCTGGCCTTCGACGATCTGCTGGTCGCCCTGGGCCGCCGCCCCCGGTTGACCGGCTACGGCCTGGAGCAACTGGGCATCGACACCGACAAACGCCTCGAGACCAACGACTACCTGGAAACCCTCTACCCCCACATCTACGCCGCCGGCGACGTGGCCGGCGGTTACCAGTTCACCCACATCGCCGCCCACATGGCCTGGTATGCCAGCGTCAACGCCCTGTTCGGCCAGTTCAGGCGGTTTCGGGTGGACTACTCGGTGATCCCCTGGTGCACCTTCGTGGATCCGGAGGTGGCCCGGGTCGGCCTGTCCGAGGCCGAGGCCAGGGACAGGGGCATCGCCTGTGAGGTGACCCGCTTCGGGCTGGACGATCTGGACAGGGCCATCACCGACGGCGCCGATCACGGCTTTATCAAGGTGCTGACGGTGCCGGGCAAGGACAGGATACTGGGGGTGACCATAGTGGGCGAGCACGCCGGCGAGCTGCTGGCGGAATATGTGCTGGCCATGCGCCACGGGCTCGGGCTCAACAAGCTGCTGGCCACCATCCACATCTACCCCACCCTGAGCGAAGCCAACAAGTACGCCGCCGGCGAGTGGAAGAAGGCCCATGCCCCGCAGCGGCTGCTGGCCTGGCTGGCCCGCTACCACCGCTGGCGGCTGGGCAAGAAGCAACCGCGGGGCCCGCTGTAGGGTCCGTTTCAACGGACCACTCACCATCGGTGCCGTGGTTTGGTCGACCGACGTCGACCCTACAAGTTGGCGCGTTGCGCCGGTCTGCCGTAGGGTCCACTTCAGTGGACCTGTCCGATAACGGCGTTGGGGTTCGGTCGAATAAATTCGACCCTACAAGTTGGCGCGTTGCGCCGGTCTGCCGTAGGGTCCACTTCAGTGGACCTGTCCGATAACGGCGTTGGGGTTCGGTCGAATAAATTCGACCCTACAAGTTGGCGCGTTGCACCGGGTCTGCCGTAGGGTCCACTTCAGTGGACCTGTCCGATAACGGCGTCGGGGTTCGGTCGAATAAATTCGATCCTACAATGACCACCCCGACCACGGCGTTGGAGTTCGGTCGACCGACGTCGACCCTACAACCGAACCTCCAGCATCGTCGAAAACCCCACCGTAGGTTCCACTTCAGTGGACCACCCATCCCCCGGCGCCACACCCGGCGGCCGCGTGACCCTCAGATCACGAAACGGGTGACCAGGGTGTTCAGCTCACCGGCCAGGCGGGCCAGCTCCTGGCTGGAGGAGCTGGTCTGGTTGGCGCCGGCCGAGGTCTGCACCGACAGATCGCGGATATTGACCAGGTTGCCGTCCACTTCCCGGGCCACCTGGGCCTGCTCTTCCGCCGCGCCGGCGATGGCGATGTTGCGGTCGTTGATCTGGGAAATGGAGGTGGCGATCTGCACCAGGGCCTCGCCGGCTTCCCGGGCGATCTGCAGGGTTTCGCCGGTACGGGTGTTGCTGCTCTGCATGGCGCTCACCGCCCCCCGGGAGCCCTGCTGTACCGCCTGGATCATCTGCTCGATCTCCTTGGTCGACTCCTGGGTCCGGTGGGCCAGGGCGCGGACCTCGTCGGCCACCACCGCAAAGCCGCGCCCGGACTCGCCGGCCCGGGCCGCCTCGATGGCGGCGTTGAGCGCCAGCAGGTTGGTCTGATCGGCGATGGCGCGGATCACATCCAGCACCGAGGTGATGTCGTTGACCTTCACCGCCAGGGTTTCGATCTCCTGCATGGTTTCGCCGATCTCGCCGGCCAGCCCCTCGATGGAGGTGACCGTCTGGCCGACCCGCTCCCGGCCGAACTGGGCGCGTTCATCCGCCAGCTCCGACTCCTGGGAGGTGGTGGCCGCATTGCGCGCCACCTCTTCCACCGCCGTGGTCATTTCGGTCACGGCGGTCGCCGCCTGCTCCAGCTCCTGGCTTTGCTGATGCAGGCCGCGGGTGGCGTCTTCGGTCACCGAACTCAGCTCTTCGGAGGTGGACGCCAATTGGGTGGAAGAGCCGGCGATCAGTTTAACGGTGTCCTGCAGGCTGTGCTGCATCGCCTGCAGGGCCTGCAGCAGCCGGGCCGGCTCGTCCTTGCCGCTCACCCTGACCGGCCGGGTCAGATCGCCCCTGGCGATGGTTTCCGCTACCGCCACCGCCTCGTCGATGGGCTGCACTATGCTGCGGGTCAGCAGCCAGGCCAGGGCCGCCATCCCCGCCAGGGCCACCACCAGGATGGCGATGACCATGTTGAGGGAAAACGCATAGACCGTATCGGTCGCATCGTTGGCGTCGACGATCCGTTGCTGTTGCACCTCGGTCAGCGAGCGCAGGGTGCCGGCCATGCCGTCCGCCAGCGGGACGAGTTCGTCGCGGGACACCACCGAGGCCCGCCAGGTGTCGCCGGCGGCGGCCAGATCCACCACCTGGCGCTGTATCTCCCAGTACCTGGCCTCGTCGGCCAAAAAGGTCTCGAACAGCGCCCTCGCCTCATCGGCGCGGATCAACTGGTCGTAGGCGGTCTTGATATCGTCGATATGCTGCCGGGCGTTGGCCAGCCGGCTGCGAGAGGCCTGCTGCTCGTCCCGGTTGACCGCATGGATCAGCGCCAGGGTGTGCAGGCGAACGCGCAAAAACTCCTTGTTGAGGTTTTCCACCGCGTTCAGGCTGGGCACCCGGTGATCGGCGATCAGGGTGATCTGGGTATCCAGGTTTTTCAGCTGCACCATGCTCAGTATGCCCAGCACCAGCATCAGCAGGCCGATCACCCCGAAAGCCAGGGCCGATCTGAGCCCGATATTAATATGACGAAACATTGCCCACCTCGGAAAATCAATAGCATCGGATGAGGATATCGGCGGCTTGCGTCAAAACATGAAATGTTTCGCCTTCAAAAATGACCCGGCGATAACACCCCGGCCCGGTGCCGCCGGCCTGGATTCCCGCCTTCGCGGGAAGAACGAAGGAGGACGCGGGAAAGACGAGAGGCACGAGCCCTAGAACACCATATAGTTTAAAAATCAAGCTGTCAGGCGTGTGCGCCTTGCTGGTAGAGCGCGGGCGGGCCGTCCGACGTCAGTCCGTCAGCCGGGTGATGCAGGCCTTGCCCCGGGCCTTGGCACAGTACATGGCGTTATCGGCGCGGGTCAGCAGGGTGTCGGCGGAGTTGCCGTCTTCCGGGTACAGGGCCAGGCCGATGGACGCCGATACCTGCAACACTCCCTCACCCCAGGCGACGGGCTCGCACACCAGGGCCTGCACCTGCTCCGCCACCTGCCGCGCGGCGGCTTCATCGGTAACGGTTTCCAGCAGCACCACAAACTCGTCGCCGCCGATGCGGGCGCCGGTATCGGTGGCGCGCAGCCGGGCCTGGAGCCGCTGGCCGATGGTCGACAACAGCGCGTCCCCGGCATCGTGGCCATGGCTGTCGTTGACCTGCTTGAAACCGTCCAGATCGAAAAACAGCAGGGCAAAGCGATGCCGCTCACGCCGGGCCCGGTTGATGTTGCGCAACAGCTGCTCGCTCAGCAGGCTGCGGTTGGCCAGCCCGGTCAGGGGGTCGTACAACGCCAGGTAACGGATGCGCTCCTGCTGCTGATGGCGTTCCAGGATCAGCGCGGTCAGGTGGGCGATGCGCTGTATCACCATCTGCTCATGGGCCGAGGGATGGCGGTGCTGGCCCGGGAAGATGGCAAACAGGCTCTGGGGCATGTGCTGCGCGGTCTGGATCGGCATCAGCCAGCAGGCGGCCATCCGGTAATCCCGGGCCAGGGCCAGCCAGGGCTGCCAGCGTGTGCCGTCGCCCTCGGCGGAAAAGATCTGCAGCTGGCCGTTCTGCAGCCCCGGCATCACCAGGCGGGCGATCGGCTCGGTCTGCAAGGCCTCGAGCCGCCGGCAGAAGGCCTCCGGCAGACCCGGCGCATTCATCACCGCCAGGCGTTCCTCGGCGGTCAGCTGCAACACCGCCACCCGGGCCTGCTCCAGCTGGCGTTCCAGCGCCAGGCAGATATGGTCCAGGGTCTGGGCCGGCGATTCACCGGCGGTGGCCATTTCCAGGATCTCCCGCTCCAGGCGCAGCAGGGCGTCGGCCCGCTCCCGCTCGGTAATGTCCTGCCCGGTATAGATCAGATAACGCGGCGGCTGCCCGGCCTCGCCGACGGATTTCACCGTCCAGCGCAGGTGCATCACCTCGCCCGCCGCATTGTGCATGCGGCAGGTAAAGGGCCTGGGCTCGTGATGCTGCCAGGGGCTGTCGATCTGGCTGTTGAAGGTGTCGATGCTGAACAGCACCTTCAGCGGCTGCGCCACCACCTCCGCCTGCCCGAGCCCGGTCAGTTGCTCGCAGCTGCGGTTGATGCTGACGATACGGCCGAACCGGTCCGTCACTACCACCAGGGCACTGATGGTCTTCAGCACCGTGTCGATAAACTGTTTTTCTTCCGACAACACCTGATGCAGCTTGCGCACCGCCTGCTCCTTGTCGCGCAGGTGACGCTCGCGCCGCACCGCATTGGTGGTGTCGTGCAGCTGCACCAGGGTCAGGCCATCGCTGTCCGCCAGCGGCCGCAGCAGCATGGAATGAAAGAGCGGGCTGCCGACGCCCGAGGCCGACAGCCGCCGCAGCGGCAACAGTTGCGGGTGCAGCTGGTGGGACAGCAGGCGCGACAACCGGTGCCGGCAGGCATCGCCGATGGCGTCCTGCAGCACCGCCGGCAGGTCGTCGGGAAACAGCTCGTCGAGCCGCCGCCCCTCGGCGGCGACGCCCTCGATGCCGCTGTGCATCTCGAGCCAGCGGTTCCAGAACCGCACCCGCTGCTCATCGTCGAGCACCATGATGCCGCACTCGATATGATGCAGGGTATCGGTGCCGTCCATCCGGGTCGTCATTCCAGCTCGGTGAGATAGCGGCGCAGGGCGGCGAGGAAGGTATCCGCCGAATGCAGATCGATGAGAAAGGCCAGATAGCCCTGCAGGGCATTTTCCCGCAGGCTGAAATCGATCTGCACCAGCATGATCATGGCACCCTCGTCCCCGTCGCCGGACAGGGACAGCCGGTTGAGCAGGTGCGGGGTATCCACGTTGAAGGCCTCGGGCAGATCGGTCTGGATCTGCTGGTTCAGGATATTGGCCAGGGTGGCCAGGCAGTTGTTGAGCAGTATGTTGCCGAGCTCGGCCAGGGTCTCCTGCTCCAGCTCGGAAATTTCATCGGCGGACATATCCACGCCGAGCATGGCCCGCACCAGCTCCAGGCTGCGCTCTTCGGGAAACAGCAGCGCGGCCCGGCCGCTCATGAAGCCCCTGAAGCCCTGCATCACTCCGGCCAGCAGGCCGGGCATCGATTCGGAAAAGGTCGCCCTGGCTTCGGCAGGATACATGAAGCGCAGCTGCGGTACCGACAGCAGCACTTCATCCTGCACCAGTTGCGAGAGAGCATTGGCCGCACGTCCGACCCCGATGTTCATCAGTTCCACGATCACGTCGTGTTCATCGGGGGTCAGTGTCATGCGTCTGCTCCGAGAAAACGGGCCAGGCCATCCAGGCTGGCGGGTTTGGGCAAAAAGGTCATGTCCAGTTCCTGCGCCCGCTTCATCAGGGCATCCTGGATATTGGCGGTCACCAGCGCCAGCGTCATCTGCGGGTGACTCTGGCGGAATTCGGCGGCCAGCTCGATGCCATCGCGACCGGGCATGTTGAAGTCGATGAGTGCCGCGTCCGCCCGCTGCCCCTGCATCAGCGCTACCGCCTCATCCGCCGAGGCCGCCTGCAGTATGTTCAGTTCCAGCGGCAGGCTTTGCAGTTGCCGCACCAGGGTCAGCCGGGCCACCCGGCTGTCGTCGACCAGCAGCAGGGTCATCGCTTTTGCTTGTGTCATTATCACTTCCGCACTGTTCTAAAATTGCAATTCAGCCACGCATTATAGAGAAAAAACCTGCATTTAAAATGGATATAAATGAATCTTTCCATGAAAAAAAGAGCCCGGTCACACCGCTTCCTCGCCTGAGCAAACCGGTTCATCGAGCAGGTAGACCTGCCGTTTTCCCGCCTGCTTGGCCCGGTACATGGCCTCGTCGGCCCGCTGGATCAGCCCGGTGCCGTCCCGCTCGCCGTCGCGAGACAGGATCAGGCCGATGCTCAGGCTCACCGGGCAGAACACCCCTTCCCGGTTAATCGGCTGGCACAATACCTCCAGCAGTTTCTGCGCCACCCTCTGCGCCGTGCCGGCCGAGGTATCCGGCAACACCACCACGAACTCGTCTCCCCCCAGCCGGGCGATGATATCGGTTTTGCGCAGGGTCTCGCTCATCCGCTCGGCCAGGCAGGTGAGCACCTTGTCGCCGGCATGGTGGCCATGGGTGTCGTTGACCTGCTTGAAATCATCCAGATCGATAAACAGCAGGGCCACCCGCTGCCGGTGCCCGGCGGCGTGTGCCAGCGCCCGGGCCAGCTGTTCGCCGAGCAGGGTCCGGTTGGCCAGCCCGGTGAGGGCATCGTATTCGGCCCGCTCCCGCAGCGCCTCGAGCTGATCCTGGCGTTCCATGGCAAAGCCCGCCACCCGGGCCAGTCCGTCCAGGAAGCTGCTTTCCGAGGTGCCGGGCCGGCCGGCACGGGCCGGCATCACCCACAGGTCGCCCAGCCATTGGCAGCCTTCGCTCAGCAGCGGAAAGCGCCAGGCCGCCGACGCCGGCGACAGGGCCTCGAACGGGGTGTGGCCGGGGGCGTAGAACACCGGCCGGGTCGCGGCCCTGGCCGGGGCCGCCAGCCCGGCCAGGGTATCGTGGGACAGGTACGCTACATCCAGGCGGTCGTGGTTGAGGTGGCTGATCAATACCCGGGCCCCGGGCCGGTGATAGAGAATGGCGTTACCGATGGAAGAAAGCACATCGGTCAGGGAGTTTTCCAGGGCCACTTCCCGCAGGGTGCGGGCCTGGGTGTCGCGCAGGGTTTCCTCCAGCCGCTGCTGGGTCTTGTCGGTTACCACACAGAACAGGTAGGGCTGGTCGTCGAGCCACAGCCGCTCGACGTTGACCCCGGCCACGCGCAAGGCGCCGTCCCGGGCCAGCAGCGGCCAGTCGCCCGTGACCCTGACGCCCCGGGCCAGGCAGCTGCGGATCATGGTGCCCACCCTGGCCCTGGCGGCGGGCAGGGTCAGCGCCAGCGGATCCGACCCCTTGAGATCTTCGACCCGCTGCTCCAGGATGCTGGACACCTTTTCATTGAGATCGGCGATGAGGCCCTCGCCATCGAGCAGCGCGAAGCCGATGCCCGACGCCCGCTTGATCGCCTCCAGCAGCTGCGACTGGCGAGTGCGGGCGCGCTCCGACTCGCGCAGGCGGCGGATGCTCAGGCGGCTGCGCAGCCGTTCGCACACCAGTTCGGCCAGGGTGGACAGCTGCAGCAGCTGCAACTCGCCCAGCCCCCCGGGCCGGGGAGCCGGATCAGCCACGCACAGGGCCCCCACCGCGCTGATCCCGGGCTGGATCCGCAGCGGCACCCCGGCATAGAAGCGAATACGCTGTTCCCTCACCAGGGGATTATGTGCAAAACGCGGATCCCGGCTCGCATCGGCCACCACCATGGGCTGCGTCAGCAGCACCGCATGGCCGCAAAAACTGATGTCACGCGGGGTTTCCGCCAACTCGAAACCGTGCCGGGACTTGAACCACTGGCGGTGGTCATCCACCAGGGTCACCAGGGCGATACGGCAGCCGGTGATCTCCGCCGCCAGCCGGGTCAGGGCGTCGAATCCCTCTTCCGGTCCGGTGTCGAGAATGGCCAGCTCGCCGAGCAGCTGCAGTCTCCTGATTTCATCATCGGGGATCCGGGGAAGCTGCAAGGTGGTTACTCCAGTAGTGAAACCAGTCGGGAAAATCCCATTACCGGCAGATTGTTCCTGTTCGAGTCCTTTTGGTGGGGCCATCTTCCACCATGCTGTGCCGTTCGGTGTAGACCCGACATCGGACGAGCGGCGTTATTTTCATCATTTGTTAACAGCCGTCAATAGCCGCTGCCGGTTTTCCGATAAAAAGCTCGACAATGCCGGCAGGGTCATGGGGCGGGCCAGCAGGAACCCCTGGTAATAGTCACAGCCATAGCCGTTCAGCAGTTCGAACTGATGCCGGGTCTCGACCCCTTCCGCCACCACTTCCAGCGCCAGCTGGTGCGCCATCACCATGATGCCGCGGGTAATGGCGGCGTCGTGGGAGCCCTCGGCCAGATCCTGGATAAAACTGCGGTCTATCTTGACCTTGTCGACCGGCAGATGCTTGAGGTAACTGAGGCTGGAAAAACCGGTGCCGAAATCGTCGATGGCCACCCGGATGCCGAGACGGCGGATCTGCCGCAGCAACTCGATGGCAAACTGGGTGTCGTTCATCAGTATGCCCTCGGTGAGTTCCAGCTCCAGGGCCGTCCCCGGCAGGCCGGTGCGCGCCAGGGTAGCCTCGAGGGTGTGCAGGAAGTTGGAGCGGTAGAACTGCAGCGGCGACAGGTTGACCGCTACCCGGCAGTCACCTTGCCGGTTGAGCCGCAGCGCATCGCGGCAGGCCTGCTCGAGCACCCACTCGCTGATAGCGATAATCTGGCCGGTTTCCTCAGCCAGGGGAATGAACTCGGCCGGTGAAATCAGCCCCTTGTGCGGATGGGGCCAGCGCAGCAGCGCCTCCACGCTTACCACCTTCCCCTGCCGGTCGAACAGGGGCTGGTAGTACAACTCGAGCTGGTGGTGATCGATGGCATCCTGCAGCTCGTTGCGCAACAGCACCCGCCGCTGCATCAGGATATTGAGCGCATCGTTGTACCACTGGTAATGATTGCGCCCCTGCCGCTTGGCCTCATACATCGCCATGTCGGCCTGCTGCACCAGTCGGGTGAGCACCGGCTCCTCCCGGTCGCCGAGCGCCAGGCCGATACTGGCGGTAAGGAACAGCTCGTTCTGATCGACAAGATATGGCTGCGCCAGCGCCGCCAACAGCCGTTCCGCCATGGCCGGCGCCATGGCCATCGCCTCGCTACCGTGCAGCACCATGACAAATTCGTCACCGCCGAAGCGGGCCGCCATGAACTCCCCCCGGGCCAGTTCGCCCAGGCGCCGGGCCGCTTCCACCAGCAGCCGATCCCCCACCTCGTGACCCAGGCTATCGTTGATCGGCTTGAAACCGTCCAAATCGATGAACAGCACCACCGTCTGTCCGCCTGCCTGCCCCAGCTCCCGCAGCCGCTGATCCAGCAGATGGCGGTTGGGCAGGCCGGTCAGGGCATCGTGGCTGGCGTTATAGGCCAGCCGCCGCTCATCCTCCCGCTGGCGGGTGATGTCCTTGCCGATGCCATAGACACCGATGATCCGGCCATTGACCACGATGGGCAGGTTGGTCAGGTCGAGCACCCGTTTACGGCCCTTGGTATTGTGGGCGGTCAGTTGATAGCGGCGCGCCTCGCCGGTTACCACCTCACGAAACAACGCATCGGTACCGGGCAGATCATCCGGCTCCACCAGCCGGGCATAAGGCTGCCCCAGCACCTCCTCCGGCGTCAGCTCCAACTGCTGGCAGAAGGCATGGTTGATACTGGTGAAATACCCGTCGAGATCGAGCGCAAACACCATGTCGGGGTTATGGTCGAACAGCGACCGATAACGCTGCTCGCTTTCCACCAACTGCGCCTTGTCGTGATCCCGCTCGAGCGCCAGCGCCATCAGCCCCACCGCATTGTCGATCAAGGGCCGGGCGGATTCATCCGCCGCGAAGGCCGTCCGGTGGCACAGCAGCAGGCCGCCCAGCACCCGGCCATCGGCCGCCCGCACCGGATAGGCCCGGCCGCCGCCGAAGCCGGCCTGCTGCAGCGACGCCGGGCAGTCCGGCCCGAGCGCTACTTCCCGCCCCCGGAGCAAGGGGCCGCTCAGTTGTGCAACCAGTTGCCGCAGCGGCTCGGCGGGCAGCGGGGCATCGCCGACCATCCACAGGCAGTCGTCCCGGGCCAGCAGCACCACATTGCGGCTATGGGGCAGTTGCTCCCCGAGCAACCGGCTGATCACCGCCAGTATGTGCGTCAGTGGCTGCTGGCGGATAATCATCTCTTCAATCTGGTGCTGATTTTCCAGATGGCGCTTGGCCTGCTCCAGGTCCCGGCTCTTTATCAGCCCCAGCCGCATCAGCTCGATGCTCATGGCCGCGAGAAAGCTCAGGAAAAAGCCGCTCAGGGCCATCAGCAGCCGCAGCAGGGCCGCGCGGCCCAGGGAGTGCATGTCGCCCAGGTAGCTGATCAGCTCTGTTTCGGGGCCATACGGCAGCAGGGACACCCGCCGGTTCATGAACAAGCTGTGGCCATGGTCTTCGGCCCGGTCGGCCAGCTCGAACAGTTCGACGTCGCCGACGTTCACATGCAGCACAAAGGGGAGTAACTCCATGTGAATCTCATTCTGCATCATCCTGGCCAGGTCCACCCTGGCCAGGAGCTGCATGCCCGCATGGCGGGTCTGGATGATGGGCAGGGCAATGACGGCCTGCGCCTTGTTGGCCACCGGATAGAGGCCGCCCAGCACCACCATCCGCGGCTGTAATGCCGGGCGGGCCAGCCAGGCCGAGAGGGCGGGATGATCCAGCTGCAGCGGGCTTTCTCCGTTGTGGCGCAACTGACGCCAGACGGGCCGGCGGCCGGGCTGCACCAGGGCGATTTCATCGATGCTGGGCACGTCGCGCAGGTAACTCTGGGCATCGCGCAGGTGCGGATACGGCCGGTCGCTCTCGACCGACAGCGCGATGCGCTCGGCCAACCGCTGCAACAGCAGGACATGGGTATTGATCACGTCAGTCATGGCGTTTTCGGCGTTGTCGACCATGGTATCGCTGGCCCGGCGGATATCGAGGTGATGCTGAAAGCTCATCAGGTACCACAACAGGCAGGTGATGCCGATACCGAACATCCCCACCGCCTGCGCCGGCCGGCTGAGCCGGTAAGGCCGCTGCACACCGCCGGCCAGTATCAACGCCAGCCCGAACACCAGCATAAAGAGGCTGGCGATACAGGCAGAGGCCGGATGCGGTCCCATCACCTCGCTCATATCCAGCAACCACTGCCCGAGCAAGACCGCCACCCCGGCCAGGACACCGAGCAGGCCGACGGCCCGCCACAGCAGGCGGCAACGGCGATGCTCCGGGCCGCCGAGCAGGCACAGGCCGATCAGCAACAAGGCCCAGACCACCGGCAGGTAGGGAACGCCGAGACCCGCCCCCGGGGTTGTCGTGCTCCCGTGCCGCCACAAGCTGTACAGGCCCAACAGCAACAGCGCCAGGGCAAACAGCCGGCGGCCATGCCGGTGCTCGCGGATGGCACAGCCCAGCCCCAAACCGGCCAACATGACGCCGAGCGCCCCGCCGGGCGTGATCACCATGCTCAGTGCATCGTCGGCGGAAAGAAGGAAACTGGCCACTACCCCCAGGGCCCCCATCAGGGTGCAAGCCATGATGGTCAGCAACAGATAGGTATACTGGGCAATCCGTTTGGCGTCTGTCGGCATGAGGACTCCGGATGGCGATGATAACAGCAAGGGTCGGGGACAAGGCGAGGCGACAGGATACATGCCTCTTTCGGAATATCTTCCACCTTTGGCACACAAGACTCAATAGAAGATGATGCCAAGGCAGCCCGCCCCGGCCGATTCGACTTTATTCTTCGCGCTCAACTGTCGTAGTATCGGGCCCCTGATATTCATTGTTTCAAGGCCAGGCTTCATTGACCGACCAGCGCATCCAAGACGGCCCCCCCGTCCATCCCGCCCCGCACCGGCGCCGGGCGGTATCGCGCCGCCGGTTGCGGGCCTGCCACGAGTGCGATCTGCTGGTGGCGCTGCCGCCGCTGCACCCCGGTGAAAAAGCCGAATGCCCGCGCTGCGGCAATACCCTGACCCGGCGCCATGCCAACCCGGCGGAGCGCAGCCTGGCGCTGGCCATCGCTACCCTGATCACCCTGGGCCTGTCGGTGACCTTTCCCTTTATCAGTTTCGAGATAAGCGGCATCGGCAACCGCATCGAGCTGACCGAAACCGCCTCCACCCTGATCGGCCTGCACCAGCCGCTGGTGGCCCTGTGCGTGTTGCTGACGGTAATCGTGCTGCCGGCGGTTTACCTGTGCTGCGTGGCCTGGCTGTGCCTGGGGGTGCTGCTGCGCCGGCCCCTGCCGCGCAGCCGGCAGATTGCCCGCACCCTGCGCCACGTGACCCCCTGGATGATGGCGGACGTGTTCGTCATCGGCACCCTGGTCAGCCTGATCAAGGTGATGGGCATGGCCCACATCGAGCTGGGGCTGTCGTTCTGGACCTTCTGCGCCTACGCCCTGCTGCTGCTGTTTACCACCCAGTCGGTGGATACCGACTGGCTGTGGTTCTCCCTCGAGCGGGAGCCGATGGCGCCGGAAGGGGTCAGAACCGGCCGCACGGCGGCCTCCCAGGGGCTGGTGGGGTGCCATACCTGCGGCCTGGTCAACCCGCTGCCGACCGGCGCCGGGGAGCGCTGCCGGCGCTGCCACGAGCCGTTGCACGCCGCGTCCGGCTTCAGCAGCCAGGCCACCCTGGCCCTGCTCGCCGCCGCGCTGCTGATGTATATCCCGGCCAACTTCTACCCCATCATGATCACCACCTCGCTCGGCAGCAGCGTGCCCTCCACCATCATGGAAGGGGTGCTGCTGTTCATCCACCACGGTGACTGGCCCATCGCCTTCATCATTTTCACCGCCAGCGTGGTGGTGCCGGTCAGCAAGATGCTGGCCCTGCTGTGGCTGTGCCACGTGGTCGGGCACGACCGCCAGGCGCTCAGCCGCAACGCCCGGATCCGGCTGTACCGGATCACCGAATTCGTGGGCCGCTGGTCGATGGTGGACGTGTTCGTGGTCGCCATCCTGGTCGCCCTGATCCGCAACGGCTCGCTGCTGTCGATCGAGCCCGGTGCCGGCGCCCTGGCGTTTGCCGCCGTGGTGGTGCTGACCATGCTGGCGGCCATGCTGTTCGATCCGCGCAGCATCTGGGCCGGCGCCGAACCCGACTTTGACCCTGACGCGCGGCCGCAAACCGGCCGCGATACCGATGCCAAGGAATCCGACTATGCCTGACACCCAGCGCGCCACGCGCCGGACACAACGCTCCCTTTCCCCCATCTGGATAGTGCCCCTGGTGGCCGTGCTGATCGGCGCCTGGATGATTTACGACAACCTCAGCCGGCTGGGCCCCTCCATCACCCTGATCATGGACAACGCGGAAGGCATCGAGGCCGGCAAGACGCTGATCAAGACCCGCAACGTGGAAGTGGGCCGGGTGGAGATGGTGAACCTGTCGGACGATCTCGGCCATGCCCTGATCACCGCGCGGATGAGCCCCGAGGCCGAGCGCATGCTCAACGACGAAACCCGCTTCTGGGTGGTCAAGCCGCGCATCGGGCGGGAAGGCGTAAGCGGCCTCGGCACCGTGCTCTCCGGCGCCTATATCCAGCTGCTGCCGGGCAGCGGAGAGACCCGGCAAGACGAGTTCACCGTGCTCGAGCAGCCGCCGGTCGCCCCGCCCGACGCCCCCGGGCTCAGGGTCAACCTGGTCAGCCAGGTCGGCAACGCCATCACCACCGGCGATCCCGTCACCTACCAGGGCTACACCGTGGGCCGGGTGGAAGACAGCCGCTTCGATCCGGAAAAACGGGAAATGCGCCACCTGCTCTACATCCAGGCGCCCTACGACGTGCTGGTGACCAGCACCACCCGCTTCTGGACCGCCTCCGGGGTCGACATCCGCCTCGACTCCCAGGGCTTTCGGGTCAATGTGGGCTCGCTGGAATCGCTGGTGGGCGGCGGCGTCACCTTCGGCGTGCCCGAAAACGCCGCCATGGGCCACCCGGCCAAGGCGGGGTCGACCTTCCTGCTGTTTGCCGACGAAGACAGCGCCAACGAGGGCAGTTACGACGACTACCTGGAGTTCGTGCTGCTGGTGGATGACACCATCCGCGGCCTGGCCCCGGGCGCCCCGGTGGAATACCGGGGCGTGCGCGTGGGCACCGTGATCAGCGCGCCCTGGAACTTCAGCGCGCCCCAGCCCGACTCGCTCAGCCGCTTCGCCATTCCGGTGCTGATCCGCATCGAGCCCCAGCGCTTCGACGACAGCCTGGAAGAGATCGACACCCAAGAGTGGTACCAGCGCCTGGATCGGATGTTCAACAACGGCCTGCGCGCCTCGCTCAAGGCCGGCAACCTGCTGACCGGGGCACTGTTCGTGGATCTCAACTTCCATCAGGACGTGGTGCCCTTCCAGCGCATGAACTTCGTCGAGCGGCCGGTGTTCCCCACCACCTCCGGCAGCTTCGCCCAAATCGAGCAGAAGGTGTCCAACCTGCTGGACAAGTTCAACAACCTGGAAGTCGAGCCGATCCTGAGCACCCTCAACGAGACCCTGGCCACCACCCGGCAGAGCATGGAGAAGGTGAACAGCATCGCCGCCTCGGTGGATGCGCTGCTGGCCGATCCCGCCACCGGCCGGATGCCGGAAAACGTCAACGGCACCCTGCGCCAGTTGCGCGACACCCTGCAGGGCTTCGCCCCCGACTCCCAGGGCTATAACGAGCTGACCCAGACCCTGGCCCGGCTGGAACAACTGATGCGCGATCTGCAGCCGGTGATCCGCACCCTGAATGATCAGCCCAACGCGCTGATCTTCGACAAGAAACTGTCCGAAGACCCACAACCGAGGGCCCCGCATTGATGAACAAGACTCTCCGCACCGCGCGGCGCCTCGGCGCCGTTTCCCTGACGTTGCTGGCCGCGCTGGGGCTGGCCGGCTGTGCCGCCGACGGCCCCGCCGGCAGCCCCGGTTACCTGCTGCCGGCCACGGCCGCCGGCCAGCAATACCCGCACCAATTGGCGGTAACGGTGGCCGCGCCCCGGCTGGCCGGCCACCTGGACGGCGAAGGCATCGTGATGCAGCTGAGCGATATCGAGGTGTACCAGGCGCGCCAGCACCTGTGGGCCGAGGAACTGGGTGGCCAGTTGCAGCAGTTGCTGATCCGGCGGCTGAGTTCGGCCCTGCCCGAATCCCAGGTCGTCGGCCGGGGCCAGCCGCTGCTGGCCGGGCGCGAAGTGCGGGAAATCCGGGTCCGGCTCGGCCGCTTCCAGGGCCGGTACGACGGGGTGGCCCTGGCCGAGGGTCAGTGGCAGCTGCTGGCCGGCGACGGCACCCTGCTGGCCCAGGCCGATTTCAGCGCCGAGCAGCCCCTGGCCGACGACGGCTACCCCGCCCTGGTGCGCGCCCTGGCCGCCGCCTGGGAGCAGGTGGCGGATCAGCTGGCGGCCCGACTGGCTCAAAATGCCTCCTAGAATGCAGCACAAACGGCACAATTGAGCGCCTTGGCGGCGTGCTGCCGGAGCGCTCCCGTCCCCTTGTTCCGTTGAGAGCCGGGAACAACAGGAAACAAGGGGAGAACGCATGAATTGTACACAAAGGGCAGGCACCGGATCGGCGTTGAAAAAACCATCACTATTAACAAAAAACCGCCTTCTTTAGAGTAAAAAACCTTCTTTTCTCAACAGCATTCTGTCCCGTCATGTTCTTCCGCCAACCGTCATCCCAGTGAAACATTCCTTTCATAATCTGATGCGACGGATAAACACGCAAACTCCCTTTCCAGTGTCGAATTCGGCGTTTTCTGATGTTATTATCCACCGGTTTTAGATAACGGCGCCTTGCAATTTGCAACCGCGTTTTACATGGAGCGAGTGAAACCAGCAGATTAGGGGCTGTAACCTAAGGGCGGTAGCGTACCTGATTACTTTAGAGAATCCGAATTTTCATAGTTTGAGCCGGTCCCCTTTCACTCCCTTCAAAAACGCTTATATTGCAATATTACAGCCGCACCATTCCAACGAAGAGCGCACCACGCATGCACGTTAAACTCAAACGTACTTTCACCTTATCACTGCTTGTTTTAGGCATGGCCACGGCCACCGGCTGCGCAACCCAACGAGGTAGCATCGACCAACCCGGTTACGGCGGCCACCAGACCGCCCTGTCTCCCCAACTCAACGACTACCTTTCTTCCGCCGCCACCGGCAGCGCCATTACCATGGCGCAGACCCCCTGGGGAGATAACGTACTGGTGCTGGCCAACCAGCCCTATTATGCCGCCAGCGGCCGCACCTGCCGGGAGCTGG
Source organism: Zobellella endophytica (assembly GCF_003012775.1). Lineage (GTDB taxonomy): Bacteria > Pseudomonadota > Gammaproteobacteria > Enterobacterales > Aeromonadaceae > Oceanimonas > Oceanimonas endophytica. Next base: position 916,929 of record NZ_PXYG01000001.1, read on the forward strand.
AAGTGACCCTGTCCTCCGGCACCACACAGCATCATATTGCCTGCCAGACCGGTGACACCAGCTGGGCCAGCGTGCGCCCGGTAACCCGCCTGCTCAACCGCTAATCGCGTACATTTTTGGGTAACACATTCATGACCAACCGTCTCAACATCCTGGTGAAGCAGTCCTGCCTGCTCGCCCTGCTGGCCATTTCCGCAACCAGCGCCCAGGCCCAGCTGATTGGCGCCGATGCCGGCGAACTGCCCGCCGAGCAGCAAAGCCGTTTTAACGCCCCCTCCGCAGCCGACCAGGCCGCCACCAATACCAACACCAGCTGGCAAACCGGTCGCTACGGTCCCCTGCAACCGCAGCCGTTTGCCATGCCGGCCGATGCCTTCCCCAGCTTTGGTTCGCATTTGTTTTCCGGCGGCTTTCGCGGCGTGCGCGCCGACGGCCTGAACCCCGACTACGTGATCGCCCCCGGCGACCAGGTGACCCTGCGGGTATGGGGCGCGGTTGAAATCGACCGGGTGCTGCCGGTGGATGCCCAGGGCAACATCTTTATTCCCGCCGTGGGCCCGATCAAGGTGCAGGGCCTCAAACACAGCCAGCTCGACAGCACGGTGCGCAGCGCGGTCAGCTCGGTGTATTCCAGCAACGTCCAGGTTTACACCAACCTGCAAGGGGTGCAGCCGGTGTCCGTGTTCGTGACCGGTTATGTACAAAACCCCGGCCGCTTCGCCGGCACCCCCAACGACTCGCTGCTGTATTTCCTGGATCAGGCCGGCGGTATCGACGATGCCGTGGGCAGCTACCGCAAGGTACGGGTGATGCGCAACGGCGCCACTATCGCCAGCGCCGACCTGTACGACTTTCTGATCGACGGCACCCTGCCCCGCCCGCAGTTCCGCGACGGCGACACCATCGTAGTGGAAGAACGCGGCCCCACCGTTACGGTGGAAGGCGACGTGGCCCGCCCCTATCGCTACGAGCTGATGCCGAACGCCATGACCGGCCAGGCCCTGCTGGAGCTGGCCCGGCTCAAGTCGAACGTGACCCACGTGCTGCTGCGCGGCGCCCGCACCAGCGGCCCCGTGTCCAGCTATATCGACGTGGCCGACTTCAGCCTGCAAAGTCTGCAAAGCGGTGACCAGGTGCTGTTCAGCTCCGATCTGCGCGACGACACCATAGTGGTGCAGCTGGAAGGCAGCTATTACGGCCCTTCCCGCTTTGCCCTGCCGCGTGACGCCCAGCTGCACGAACTGCTGGACGCCGTGGCTGTGCCCGAAGAGATGACCGACGTCAACAGCATTTCGCTCAAGCGGGTGAGCGTGGCCGAGCGCCAGAAGCAGGCGCTGGAAGACAGCCTGGCCCGGCTGGAAACCACCTACCTGGGCGCCTCTTCCGCCACCACCGAGGAGGCGGAAATCCGGGTGCGCGAGGCCGAACTGATCAGCAGCTTTATCGAACGCGCCTCCCAGGTGGAGCCCAACGGCCGCCTGGTGCTGGCCCACAACGGCCGCATCAGCAACATTCGCCTGCAGGACGGCGACGTGATCACCATTCCGGAAAAATCCGACTCCCTGCTGGTGAGCGGCGAAGTGCTGGTGCCCCAGTCCGTGGTGTTCACCCCGGGCCGCAAGGCCATCGACTACATCGAAGGCGCCGGCGGCTTCACCCAGCATGCGGATGATGAACGCATCCTGGTGGTGCGCCAGAACGGCGAAGTACGCGAGGCGGCCGACGTGACCCTGCGCGCCGGCGACGAGATCCTGGTGCTGCCGGCCGTGCCCACCAAGAACCTGCAGCTGGCCACCAGTATTTCGCAAATACTTTACCAGCTGGCCGTGGCCGCCAAAGTGGCGATAGACCTGTAATGACCATGCAGGCACGTACCCCCTGGCAGGTAACCCGCAGTGTGTGGTACGCCATGTTTATGCGGGAAGCCGTGTCCCGCACCATGGCGGACCGCATGGGCTGGTTCTGGATGATCTTCGAACCGGCCGCTATGGTGGGAGTCATGGTGTTTATCCGCAGCTTTATCCGCGGCTCCAACCAGTTGATCGTCAATGCCGATTTCATCCCCTGGATGATAGTGGGCATGATGGGCTTTTTTCTGGTGCGCGAAGGCATGACCCGCGGCCTGGGTGCGATAAACGCCACCCAGGCGCTGTTTGCCTACCGCCAGGTGCAACCGGTGGACGGCGTGCTGGTACGCAACTTTGTGGAAGGCATGCTGCGCACCTTTATTTTCCTGCTGTTTATTGCCGGCGGCCTGCTGCTGGGGCTGGATATCTTTCCCGACAACGGCCTGAGGGCATTGTTTTTCTGGTTCAGCCTCTGGTGCCTGGGGCTGGGGCTGGGGCTGGTGACCTCCGTGCTCGGCACCCTGATACCGGAGATAGGCAAAGTTGTGCAGGTGATTAGCTTGCCGCTGCTGATCATCTCCGGGGTTGTGCTGCCGCTGAACCACCTGCCCCATTACCTACTGGAGTATTTAATGCTCAACCCCATAGTGCACGGGCTGGAACTGCTGCGGCAGGGATTTTTTGAGCATTACCACGTGGTGCATGGCACCAGCATCAGTTATTTATGGCTGTTTATTCTGGCCGTGAATGCCCTGGGGCTGCTGCTGCATATTCGTTATCGCGACCAGCTGAAAGTCCAATGATAGAAATCAAGCATTTGTACAAGCGCTACCATAACCGCGACGGCCGCGACAACCCCTGGGTGCTGCAGGACATCAACCTGATTATCCCCACCGGGGTAAGCGTGGGCCTGGTGGGGCGCAACGGCGCCGGCAAAAGTACCCTGCTACGGCTGATTGCCGGCATGGACAAGGCCGACAAGGGGGAGATTATTCGCCACGCCCGGGTATCCTGGCCCATTGGCCTGGCGGGGGGCTTTCAGGGCTCGATGACCGGCCGGCAAAACGTGAAGTTTGTGGCCCGGGTGCATGGCGGCGGGCTGAATGTAGCTAAAATCATCGACTTTGTGGAAGAGTTTGCCGAGCTGGGCGACGCCTTTGACTGGCCGATTAAAAACTACTCTTCCGGCATGCGCTCCCGGCTGAATTTCGGCCTGTCGCTGGCCTTTGATTTTGACGTATACCTGTCGGATGAAGCCACCGCCGTGGGCGACCGCGCCTTTAAAAACAAGGCCAGCAAGGCATTCAAGGACAAGGTTGGCCAATCCAGCCTGATTATGGTGTCGCATGCCGAAGGCATTTTAAAAGACCTGTGCCAGGCCGGGATTTACCTTAAGGATGGCCAGGCCAACTGGTTTGACGATATTAACGACGCCATTGCCGCCTATCATGAAGAAACCGGTGGCGATGCCAAACCCGCCGGCCAGAGACCCAACGCCAACCGCCCCGGCCAAGGCCCCAACGCCAACCGGCCCGGAGCTGGCCCCAACGCCAACCGGCCCGGCCAAGGCCCCAACGCCAACCGGCCCGGACAAGGCCCCCATGCCCGGCGCCCCGGACAGGGGCCCAACGCCAACCGGCCCGGACAAGGGCCCAACGCCAACCGGCCCGGAGCCGGCCCCAATGCCCGGCGCCCCGGCCAGGGCCCAAATGCCAACAGGCCCGCCGGCCCCAATGCCAGGCGCCCAGGCCAGGGCCCAAATGCCAACAGGCCCGGGCAAGGCCCCAACGCCAAGAGTACGGGCGAAAATCCGGCCGTTACCCCCAAAGCAGACTAACCGATGCCTTCCCTTTTTAGCGAAAATAACGAGTAACCACACCCTATGAGTCGTTTTCTTAAACAGCATCCCCACTGGGCAATGACTTTTGTTGCCATTATTGCCGTGAGTTTTTACTGGGCCATATGGGCGGAAGATCGCTATGTTTCCCGCGCCACCGTGGTGCTGGAAAGCCCGCAAATTGCGGCCACGGACATCAATTTTTCCAGCATGCTGACCGGCGGCGGTGGTAACGGCGATCTGCTGCTGCTGCGCGAACACCTGCTTTCCGTTGATATGCTTAAAAAAGTGCAGGCCGAACTGCCCTTTCGCCAGCATTACAGCGAAAACGGCGACTTTTTTGCCCGCCTGCACAACGCCGACGCCCCCATTGAAGATCTGCACGACTATTACGGCAAGCGCGTCAGCCTGGAGATGGACGACTACTCCGGGGTGCTGAACATAGAGGTTGAAGCCTTTACCCCGGACTTTGCCCATGCCGTGGCACAGCTGTTGCTGCAGGCCGGTGAAGCGCACATGAACGAAATGGGCCAGCGCCTGGCCGAAGAGCAGGTCAGCTTTCTGGAGCGGCAAATCACCCGCCTGGAGCAGCGCTTTGACGAAACCCGCACCGATCTGCTGGCCTACCAGAACGAACACGGGTTGATTTCGCCCATTCACACGGTAGAAAGCCTGAACCAGGTGGTGGCCACGCTGGAAGGCGACCTCGCCCGGCTGCAGGCGCAATACACCGCCAGCCGCAGCTTTCAGAGCATCCGCTCCGCCGAGCTGGTGCAGATCCAAAGCTCCATTAGCGCCCTGCAGCAGCAAATTGACAAAGAACGCAACAGGCTGGCCCAGGCCACCGGTGATTCATTGAACAAGATCTCATCTGAATACCAGACCCTCGAGCTCAAGGCCCAGTTTGCCGAGCAAACCTACTCCAGCGCCCTGGCCGCGCTGGAAAACACCCGCATCGAAGCAGCCCGCAAACTCAAACAAGTCAGCGTGCTGCAAAGCCCGCTGTTGCCGGAATATGCCACCAGGCCGGAGCGGCTTTATAACGCCAGTGTGTTCGCCATTATTGCGCTGTTTCTGGCCTTTATAACCAGCATGATCATTTTGATTGTCAAAGATCATCGCGATTAACCAAATACAGGATAAAAGCACCCATGATTGACATAAAAAATTGCGGTAACCCGCTGAACCGCAAAGGCATTATTCTGGCCGGTGGCTCCGGCACCCGGCTGTATCCGCTGACCAAGGCGGTAAGCAAGCAGCTGATGCCGGTATACGACAAACCCATGATCTACTACCCGCTCAGCACCCTGATGCTGGCCGGCATCAAGGATATTCTGATTATCTCCACCCCCACCGATCTGCCCCGCTTTAAAGATTTGCTGGGCGACGGCAGCGAATGGGGCATAAAGCTCAGCTACAAGGAGCAACCCAGCCCGGACGGCCTGGCGCAAGCCTTTGTTTTGGGTGAAGACTTTATCGGTGACGATCCGGTGTGCCTGATCCTGGGTGACAACCTGTTCTTTGGCCACAACCTCACCGATTCACTGAAAAACGCCACCCAACGCCAGTGCGGCGCCACCGTGTTCGGCTACCATGTGCACAACCCCAATGCCTACGGGGTGGTGGAATTCGATGCCGACGGCAAGGTGATTTCGCTGGAAGAAAAGCCGGCCAATCCCAAGTCCAACTACGCGGTGCCCGGCCTGTATTTCTACGACAACAACGTGGTCAGCATTGCCAAATCCATCAAGCCCTCCGCCCGGGGCGAGCTGGAAATTACCGACGTGAACAAGGTATACCTGCATGAAGGCATGCTGCAGGTGGAGCCCCTGGGCCGCGGCAGCGCCTGGCTGGACACCGGCACCCACGACGACCTGCTGGAAGCCGGGCACTTTATCGCCACCATAGAAAAACGCCAGGGCCTGAAGGTGTGCTGCCCGGAAGAAATTGCCTACCGGCTGGGTTACATCAATGCCACCCAACTGGCGGCACTTGCCGATCCCATGAGGAAGAACGGCTATGGCCAGTACCTGCTGAACCTGCTGAACGAGTCCGGCTTCAAGAAAGACTACACGGTGAAGAAATGAAGATTATTGATACCGCCATTCCCGAGGTAAAAATCATTGAGGCCACCGTGTTCGGCGATGAACGTGGCTTTTTTATGGAAACCTTTCGCCAAAGCCTGTTCGACGAGCTGACCGGCGGCAAACCCTTTGTGCAGGACAACCACTCCCGCTCGGTGCAGGGCATTCTGCGCGGCCTGCACTACCAGATTAAGCAGCCCCAGGGCAAGCTGGTGCGGGTGGTGAGCGGCGAAGTGTATGACGTGGCGGTGGACATGCGCAAAAACTCCCCCACCTTCGGCCGGCATGTGGGAGTGGTTCTTTCCGCCGAGAACAAACGCCAGTTCTGGGTGCCGGAAGGCTTTGCCCACGGCTTTTACGTGATGAGCGACAGCGCCGATTTCGTATACAAATGCACCAACTACTATGCCCCGGAATATGACCGCAGCCTGCGCTGGAACGATCCGGACGTAGCCATTACATGGCCGCTGGTAAACGGCGCCGAACCCGCCCTGTCCGCCAAGGATCAGCAAGGCGCCTGGTTCAAAGACGCCGACACCTTCTGAACATAACCGTCAGGCCCGCCCCCAAGCAGAGCATAGAGACCGCAACATGCATATCGTTGTAACAGGCAAAAACGGCCAGTTGGCCCATGAACTGGCCCAGTCGATTCCCGCCGGCGTAACGGCCACTTTCCTCTCCAGCCAGGAGCTGGACATCAGCAACCGGGAAGCGGTGCACACCCAACTGGCCCAACTGCAGCCGGACGCGGTTATCAACGCCGCCGCCTACACCGCCGTTGACAAAGCAGAGAACGACCGGGAACAGGCCTTTGCGGTAAATGCCGACGGCCCCAAACACCTGGCCGAAGCCTGCCGGGCGCTGGGCATACATTTGGTGCATGTGTCTACCGACTTTGTGTTCGACGGCAGCGCCAACACCCCCTATGCCCCCGATGCCGAAACCAGCCCGGTGAGCGTATATGGCCACAGCAAGCTGGCCGGCGAGCAGGCGGTTACCGCGCTGTTGCCCTCCGCCACCATTATCCGCACCGCCTGGGTATACAGCCGCCATGGCAACAACTTTGTAAAAACCATGCTGCGACTGATGGCGGACAAGCCGCAACTGGGGGTGGTAAGCGATCAAACCGGCGCCCCCACCTGGGCCGCCGGCCTGGCCAACGTCTGCTGGCTGGCCGCCCGGAAGCAACCGGCCGGTATTTATCACTGGAGCGACGCGGGCGTGGCCAGCTGGTACGACTTTGCGGTGGCCATCCAGGCCCTCGGCCGGGAACAGGGGCTGTTGCAAACGGCCATTCCGGTCAACCCCATTCGTACCATTGACTACCCCACCCCGGCCCGGCGCCCCGCCTACAGTGTGCTGGACAGCCGCTCCCTGTGCCAGACACTGGGAGTGAGCCAGGTTCATTGGCGCGAGCAACTGCGGAACATGCTGAACCAGCTCTGATTCGCCACCCCGGTTAAATAACAACAACCCTCGGAATAAAAACATGAAAGCCATTATTCCCGTCGCCGGGCTGGGCACCCGCATGTTGCCCGCGACCAAGGCCATTCCCAAAGAGATGCTGCCCATCGTCGATAAACCGCTGATCCAGTATGTGGTGAACGAGGCGGTGGCCGCCGGCATCAAGGAAATAGTGCTGGTCACCCACGCCAGCAAAAACTCCATTGAGAACCACTTTGATACCAGCTTCGAGCTGGAGGCCACCCTGGAAAAGCGGGTGAAGCGCCAGCTGCTGGCGGAAGTGCAAGCCATTTGCCCACCGGACGTGACCATTATGCATGTGCGCCAGGGCGTGGCCAAAGGCCTGGGCCACGCCATACTCTGTGCCCGCCCGCTGGTGGGCGACAGCCCGTGCGTGGTGATGCTGCCCGACGTATTGATTGACGACGCCGCGAGCGACCTGAGCAAAGACAACCTGGCCCAGATGCTGGCCCGCTTCAAGGAAAAGGGAAACAGCCAGATCATGGTGGAGCCGGTGGCCGCCGAGCAGGTGCACCTGTACGGTATTGCCGACTGCATGGGGCACGAGGTAGCCGTGGGTCAGAGCAAGCCCATGACCGGCGTGGTGGAAAAGCCCAGGCGGGAAGCCGCCCCCTCCAACCTCGCGGTGGTGGGCCGCTATGTACTGAGCCAGGCGATTTGGCCGCTGCTGGCCAGAACACCGCCCGGGGCCGGCGACGAAATTCAACTGACCGATGCCATTGCCGGGCTGATGCTGCAGGAGCAGGTAGAAGCTTACCGCATTGTGGGCAAAAGCCATGACTGCGGCAGCAAGCTGGGCTATATGCAGGCCAGTGTGGAATATGCCCTGCGCCACCCAGAGCTGGGCGCCGCCTTTGCGGAGTACATCACTACATTGAACGCTGATCCCGTTCCCCCCCTGCAACACACCGGCGGCTAATGCCGGCGGTGTTCAGGCCCGGCACCCCATGCCAGACCACCCGGCGGGCCCGAGGCCAGTTGAGGCATCAGTTGTTCATTATTCATCCCACTGCACGATGTTACGTGCCTGCGTAACAAGGATTTTTCATGTCCAGACAAAATGATATTGAGCTCGTCAAACAATCCGGGCTGTTCGACGAACAGTGGTACCTGCGGCAGTACCCCGACGTGGCAAAGCTTGAAATGTGCCCGGCCGGCCATTTTATCGACTACGGCTGGCGCCTGGGAAGAAACCCCTCTTCCCGTTTCAGCACCCGGCTTTACCTGGAGCATAACGACGATGTGGCCAAGGCCCGCGTCAACCCGCTGCTGCACTACCTGCGCCAGGGAAAAAAGGAAAAGCGCACCATCATGCCCGTGCCGGCAAACACCCCCTCCTCCCTGAGCGTGCCTTTGCCCGCCGCCATGCCGGGCCAGGACACCACCCCGGCCACCCCCAATGAAAAGGCACAGCTGGCCCAGACCCAGCAGTTGCTGGAACACTACTTTAACCGCTGCCAGCAGCTCGAATATCAGCTTCTGGATCGTTAACCAACCAACTCTCAGGATAAAGATGAAAGTTTTAACCGTTTTTGGCACCCGCCCCGAGGCCATCAAAATGGCTCCCCTGGCCCTGCAGCTGGCCGCAGACCCGCGTTTTGACGCCAAGGTGTGCGTTACCGCCCAACACCGGGAAATGCTGGACCAGGTGCTGGAGCTGTTTGAACTCAAGCCCGAGTTCGACCTTAACCTGATGAAGCCAGGGCAGGATTTGACCGACGTTACCGCCGGCATACTGCAGGGTATGAAGGGGGTATTCAGCGAATTCCGGCCCGATATTGTGCTGGTGCACGGCGACACCGCCACCACCTTTGCCACCACCCTGGCGGCTTATTACCAGCAAATTCCGGTAGGCCATGTAGAAGCAGGCCTACGCACCGGCAACATCTACTCCCCCTGGCCGGAAGAAGCCAACCGCAAGCTGACCGGTGCCATTGCCGCCAAGCACTTTGCTCCCACCCAAACCTCCCGGCAAAACCTGCTGCGCGAAGGGGTGGATGACACCGCCATTTTTGTAACCGGCAATACCGTGATAGATGCCCTGCTCGATGTGGTGAGAAAGCTGGATACCAACCAGCCCCTGGCCACTGAGCTGGCCACCCGCTTCGACTTTTTGGGTGCCAACAAGCGCATCGTCCTGGTTACCGGGCACCGCAGAGAAAGCTTCGGCGGCGGTTTTGAACGCATTTGCCAGGCCCTGGCCAACACCGCCAAGCAACACCCGGACGTGCAAATTGTTTACCCGGTGCACCTTAACCCCAATGTGCGCGAGCCGGTAAACCGTTTGCTTTCCGAGGTGAGCAATATTCACCTGATAGAGCCGCTGGACTACCTGCCCTTTGTATACCTGATGAACCGCGCCCATATCATCCTTACCGACTCGGGCGGCATTCAGGAAGAGGCGCCCTCGCTGGGCAAACCCGTGCTGGTGATGCGCGACACCACGGAACGCCCCGAAGCGGTGGAAGCCGGCACCGTAAAACTGGTGGGCACCCAGGTAGAGGCGATCACCCAGGCGCTGCATACCCTACTGACCGACAAAGCCGCCTACCAGAAGATGAGCTTTGCCCACAACCCCTACGGCGATGGCAAAGCCTGCCAGCGCATAATGGACGCGCTGCTCTAAAAACTAAACGCCAAGGGTCTGTTGTAGGGTCCGTTGTAGGGTCGACTTCAGTCGACCAAAACAACCACACAGGTCCACCGTAGGGTCAACTTCAGTGGACCAAAAAAAACACACAGGTCCACCGTAGGGTCAACTTCAGTGGACCAAAACAACTTTCATTAAAAATAAAAATTTCAGGATAACCACATGAGCTTTAACACCATCTCCGTTATCGGCCTGGGCTACATAGGCCTGCCCACTGCCGCCGTATTTGCCTCGCGCAAGAAAAAAGTGATTGGCGTGGATGTAAACCAGCACGCGGTAGACACCATCAACAAGGGTGAAATTCACATTGTGGAGCCAGAGCTGGACATCGTGGTGCATGCCGCGGTAACCGAAGGCTACCTGCACGCCACCACCCAACCCGAGCCGGCCGACGCCTATTTGATTGCCGTACCCACCCCCTTCTACCATGACGAAACCGGCAGCAGCCACAAGGCGGATCTGAGCTACATTGAAGCCGCCAGCAAGGCTATTGCCCCAGTGCTGCAGGCCGGCAACCTGGTGGTGCTGGAGTCTACCAGCCCCGTAGGTGCCACCGAGCAAATGGCCGCTTGGCTGGCCGAAGCCCGCCCCGATCTCACCTTTCCGCAGACCCATGGGGAAGACTCGGACATTCGCATTGCCCACTGCCCCGAGCGCGTACTGCCCGGCCATGTGATCCGCGAACTGGTGGAAAATGATCGGGTCATCGGCGGCATGACTCCCAAGTGCAGCCAGGCCGCCAAGGCCCTGTACAAGATTTTTGTAGAAGGCGAATGCGTAATCACCAATGCCCGCACCGCCGAAATGGCCAAGCTCACCGAAAACAGCTTTCGCGATGTAAACATTGCCTTTGCCAACGAGCTTTCTGTTATTTGCGACAAGCTCGACATTAACGTATGGGAGCTGATCGCCTTGGCCAACCGCCATCCGCGGGTAAACATTCTGCAACCCGGCGCCGGCGTGGGTGGCCACTGCATTGCGGTAGACCCCTGGTTTATAGTCGACAGCTGCCCGGAAGAGGCCAAGCTGATCCACACCGCCCGCCTGGTTAACGACGGCAAACCCCAATGGGTGCTGGAGCAAATCCGCAAACAGCTTGATGCCGTTCACTGCACCCACCCCGCCAAAACCCGCAGCGATATTACCGTGGCCTGCTTAGGGATAGCCTTTAAGCCGGACATAGACGACCTGCGCGAAAGCCCGGCCCTGGGCATTGCCCAACAGGTGGCAACGCTTGGCTGCAAGGTGCAAATTGTAGAGCCCAACATCGAGGCGCTGCCCGCCAAACTGCAGGCAGATAACGTAAGCCTGGCCCCGCTGCACCAGGCCCTGACGCAGGCCGACGTGGTATGCGTGCTGGTTAAACACAAACCCTTTATCGAACATGCCGACCAGGTACGCGAAAGCAAGCACCTGGTAGACGCCGTGGGCCTGCTGGGCTAACACAGCTGTCATTCCCGCGAAGGCGGGAATCCATGGAATAACGCAGGAATTCAAGCCAAAGGCAACCACGACAAACAACACCGTCACTCCCACACAGCCGGGAGTATTTATATAAACGCAGCCAACAACCAGTAAAAGCGACGGACATGGACCAACTTATAGAACACGCCATAAAACTTGCCAGTCAACCGGCAGCGCCCCTGCATTTGCCCATCAAAAATCGCATAGCCTATGTAGTAAGCCATGGCCAGAGCTATGCCAGCAACGGCTACGCCATTCGTACCCAGGGGGTAGCCAAGGCACTGAACGAGCACGGTTTTGACACCCTGTGTTTTGTTCGCCCCGGCCGTCCCTGGGAGCTGGGGGTTGAAAAAGGCAGTATCGAGCCCCATGTAGTGGTGGATGGTGTACGCTATATTCATGGCCGCTGGCCGCAAGACAAACAACCGTCGAATGAGCAGCAGCACTTTGAGCAAAGCGTGCAACATTTTGTTGAACTGTTCCGTATATATCGCCCCAAAGCGGTGTTGGCTGCATCCAACTATATTGTTGGCCTGCCGGCCTGGGTTGCAGCAACAAGACTTGGCCTGCCTTTTTACAATGAAGTACGCGGATTTTGGGAGCTTTCTCGCGATGCACGCGAGCCCGGCTATGCCAATACTCTTGCATTTATGGCGGAAGCCGAACGCGACACTTTTGTGGCCAAGCAGGCACTCAAGGTATTCACCCTCAACCAGCCCATGGTGGATGAGCTGGTGAAGCGAGGGGTGGATCTCCATAAAATCTCGATTGTGCCAAATGGTCTCAGCAAACATCCGCTAGTCAAGCCTGCCGATCCCATTCTAAAAGCAAAGCTGGGTATTAAGGATAACGAAAAGGTTATTGGTTATATAGGAAGTTTCAATACCTATGAAGGGCTGGATACTCTGCTTGAAGCCTGTGAACTGTTAGTGCATAAAGGTGAAAAACTCAAATTGCTGATTGTCGGTGATGAGCAACTGATGATAAAAGCACATGGCAATAAAAAAAGCCTCGCCGATAAACCTTGGTTAATTCAGGTTGGTCGTGTTCCCCATGATCAAGTGGTGGACTACTACGCACTGATCGATACGGCGGTGCTCCCCCGAAAAAAGCTGCCAGTGTGTGAACTGGTACCGCCCCTAAAGGCCGCAGAAGCGCTGGCCTATGGCAAGCCACTAATGGTATCGGATGTAGCATCCTTGGAGGAATATACAACCAAGCATAAATCAGTGACCTCATTTAAGGCTGGAAGCGTGGATAACTTGGCGAAAGCGATCCAACAACTGATGAGTTCCCCCTCACCCAAAGCCACGATGTCCGTGCTGATGCAGGATCATACTCAATCGATGAGCGATGCTCTACGTTGTAAAGGCAATATACCTGCTATTTCCACTCAAGGAAAAGAGCCCTTGCTAGAAACTAAGAAATCAACATCGGAAATCCGACATGAGAAATTCAATAATGGAGTAAACAGAAGCTCTCCAATACTTAAAATATTTTTGGACTCAAGCTCACTTCCCACAAAAGAATTAACCGCTTTAATTAAAATATATTCCAAAATAAGCAGCACAGTAAGTCGAATATCTTTAGTTATCTATGGGGATAGCTTTAACAATGAACTACTTAATGATAATGATACACTCGAAAGTATTTTATTTGAAACTGACAAGAAAGTAATCCATAATTCATCTTTCGATATACAGATTAAATCTCATAAGGCAATAGATATTGGTGCTAAATTTATTTTAGATGCCTCCAATTTTAAAGGGTTCTGTGAGTCAATATCGAAGCTATATGAAGAATCCTTAAAGTCCAAGCTACTATATTTCGTATATACGACAGATAACAATATAGAGGCAGGATACCATCGTCGTTCTTTGCATCTAAAAAAATCCTTTAGCAAGATTGGAGTAACTTTACCTCTAATCTCTTATCATTCAAGCAGCTTCAAACATAAAGAAAACATTTCTTTTATTCCTAAAGATGAAGTTTTGCTAAAGAGAGTAGTTGAGTGGCTAAACCCCAAAATTGTTATAGCTGCCTCTAATTACGAGAACGCCAAACCTATTCTTAATCTAAAAGATGCGGTGGATTTTGATTTCATTTACGAAATGCGAGGATTGTGGCATGAAACATATGCCGCAAAAATGCTTGAAATCAACAATAAATACAAAATAGAAAATGACAAAAATTATAATAAAGGAATGAATGGAGAGCTAGAGATTGTTAGAAAGGCAGATAAAGTTATATTTATCTGCAAAGAGATGAAGGACTATATCCAACATAGAATCCCTGAAAAAGAAATACACTGTGAGATCATAGGTAACGGTTATGAGATAACAGAATCTAACAGTCACGCTTTTGAAGTTAAAAAATATGAAAAAGAGAATTCAGAACCATTTGTAATAGGTTACTTTGGCTCTATCACCTACTATGAAGGAATAAATCTTCTTCTTGACGCAGTAAGCGAGCTGATAGCAGAAGGTTTAAACGTGAAAGTCCTTCTTATCGGAAAGAATTCAATTACACACAAGCATGTTTTGGATGTAGATAAATACAGTTTTGTTCAGTATGAAAAGTTTAAACAGGATATATCACCTTACTATAGTCAAATAAATCTTTTTGTTGTACCTAGGCTTCCATATGAAGTCTGCCATAGCGTTGAGCCCTTAAAACCGTTTGATTGCTTTGCAAAAAAAATACCATTATTGCTTTCTGATTGTAAAGCATTAAATCGCCTAGCCGGGGAAGGGGATAGATGCTTAACCTTTAAGGCTGGTGATAAAGTCAGTCTTAAAGAAAAAATTAAGAATATAATTAAGGAAGGCTACCCAGCAGAGAAGCTAGATATAGCATGGAATTGGGTAAATCAAAGCCTAAAATGGGTGGACATTGCAGAAAAGTACACAAATTTCATTCATAAAAAAAACAAAAAAATATATTATCTGTACGCTGATAAGTGGTGGATCTCTTATTCATGGAGTGGTGCCTCTATAAACGCAATCAATGAGATGGCTGTTTTATCAAAAGATAATGATGTTTATTACAATGATATATATGTGAATGATTTATTTCAAAATGGAATTTTCAATGAAAAACAATACTTGGAAAGATATAGTAAAGAAGCAAAGTTAAAAAAGCATTTAGAATCAGTACACTTACCAAAGGTTTTTGTTCCTTCTCGTGACTATGATGCTACATTTTATCGTTCTGGTAGCAATGAGAGATGTGTTGATTTTTTCCAAAAGGAACTTTTCCAACCAAAAATATTTAGCCATAATTTTGTTAAACCAATCTGGGAAAATAGTATAATTGGCTTCCAAACTGAAGCATCCCAAGAGTTTGCAATAAACGGGAGCTTGAGTGATTATGACGATGATGGCACCCTAGGCTATGCTGAGTGTGAATCCACACCTAAAAGAAGTTTTTTACGCTATCAAGTAAGTGCTAACAAAGCGTCAGAGCCGCGTCTGATCTTCAATACGGATAAACGTTCACGGCTAAAAAGAGAACTTAATAGTGATTTTATAATAGGCGTTATAGGAACAATTTACGACGGCACTTATCCCGATCTTTTGTTCGAGACCGTTGAGAAACTACGAGAGAATCATCCTTATCTGAATGCAAAAGTTGTAATATACTCTATTAATATACTAATAGAATTGCCAAAGAAGGACTGGATTGTTGTATCTAAATACGAAAAAGGAAATCAAGAAGATTCTTTGCTCCAGCTAGATGTTATCGTCAATACTTGGAAATCTTCTGCACAAATATATAGTGGTTCGAATAAAAACATTGACGCTATTAATCACGGGATCCCACTTATAGCAGCACGCACACCATCTTATGTTGAGCAACTAGGTGAGGGTTACCCTCTTTTTTATGATTTTGACCCTAGCAATGAAAATCAAGCAGAAACCACTAAAAACTCTCTAGAAGATCTATTGGTTAAATGTATTTCAGCTAGCTTTAGGAGCCAGGTCGCTAAATATTTAATTTGGAGACGAAGATTTCTGTCGATAGATTCCACTTCTTGGCTTTATAATAAACAACTATCGAGAATAGAAAAGAAAAAAATTCTATTAGTTTCCCAAAACTTCAATGTAGGAGGGGTTCAAAAATACTCCTCTCAGTTGATTAAATCTCTCGCTGATTTTTCTATTACAATTCTATCAGCAGAGAAAATTAGCAAAGCAAAAATCAAAGAGCTTCGCCAGCTTTCTGACAATATAAGAATCGAATACTTTAAGGATGGGAAAGCTTTTATTTATGAAAAATTTGATTTGGCATTTATAAATAGCTATCCAGTCGAGGAAGAAAATCTTTTATCTCTCCTTAAAACTCTGAAAAGAGATGGTACAAAAATATACCCTATCGTACATTCAGACATACATCCATTTACAGTAGAGATATCTAAGCATTTAATCTATATTCAGTGTCTCATCACAATTAACACAAGAATAATAGAAAAAATAAACGCTAATACTGAATTCGATTTTAGTAGTCGATACTATCATGTAACCCCCGTACTTGAACCTATTGACAGCAATTCTGAAAAATACAAACCAAAAGTTAAAAGATCCAAAAAAGTTGCTTTCTTTGGAAGAGTTGCACCGCTTAAGTGTGCTGATTTTCTAGCACGTTCTTTTGCTAGATATGTAAAAGAAACATCTAGTGAATATCAGCTTTTGATCTGTGGTCCAGTAGCACAAAAAGGCCTTGATATTATTGTCAACAAGGCTAATGAGTATGCTGGTAGAAAAGTAATTGATCTGCAAAATAAATCATTTAACGAAGGCGAGAGAGAAGTGTTATTCAAAGAAGTGGATGCCCTGATCTATACAACAGCAACAGAAGGCCTGCCATACACCTTCCTAGAAGCGAATGAATTAGGCACTCCAGTAATTTCCTCTAACGTTGGCGCAATTACACATTTAATTGATGACGGCGTAAATGGGCTACTGTTTAACTTCCAAGATCTATACCTAAGCAACCTTTACGAAGATAAACCTTACAATAAGTTATCTCAAGTAATGAAAGATAATGAAGAAGTCAACTATCAAGAGTTCAAAAAAGTGATGCTTAGGTTTGAAGGTAATGATGAGGAATTCTTTAAAATGAGCGCCAATGCTATATCACGTGTAGAAAAAGATTTCACCTTCGATGTCATGCGAAAAACACTCCGATCTATTATTTATTAAGCACGAGAAAACTCCATAGTATTTTTCTTTAACATTACTATTTCGCATCGAATTATTTATGATTCATAAAAAATTATAATGAGAAACTATGAATAAAACTTTGTTGGTTACAGGTGGCACTGGCTATATCGGTTCACACACTTGTCTTTGTCTTTTAGAATCAGGTTATTCGGTTGTAGTACTAGATAACTTATCTAACAGCTCTCTAGAATCGCTAAATAGAGTTGAGAAAATTTGTGGTCGATCGCTACATTTTATCAAAGGAGACATTCGAAACACTAAAATATTAAATGATATATTCAATAAGTTTGATATTGAGGCCGTACTTCATTTTGCTGGACTCAAGTCTGTAAGTGAAAGTATAAAAATGCCTCTTAACTACTATGAAAACAATTTAGGGGGAACTGTTAGCTTATGCCAAGCGATGAAGACAGCTGGGGTTTTTAAGCTGGTATTTAGCTCATCTGCCACTGTATATGGTGAGCCATCTCAAATGCCAATCAGTGAAGATTTCCCTACAGGCATACCAACAAACGCTTATGGACGTTCTAAACTTATGGTAGAACAAATGTTACATGACTTGTCTGCTTCAGATACTCGATGGTCAGTTGCGTTGTTACGCTACTTCAATCCAGTGGGTGCTCATGAAAGTGGTCTTATTGGTGAAGATCCACGGGGTATTCCAAATAACTTACTACCTTATATCAGTCAGGTAGCCGTTGGTAAATTGAAGGAATTGACTATATTTGGCGATAATTATTCAACCAAAGATGGCACGGGAATTCGTGATTATATCCATGTTGTTGATCTTGCGGAAGGTCACCTATCAGCACTTGATGCATTACAAAGCCGTAGTGGTGTGAATATTTGGAACTTAGGTACTGGAAAGGGATACTCCGTATTAGAAATAGTTCGAGCCTTTGAAGAAGCCTCTGGGATTTCTATTCCTTATACCATAGCACCACGTCGCCCTGGTGACATTGCTGAGTGCTGGGCCGATCCTACCAAGGCTGGAAAGGAGCTTAATTGGCATGCTGAACGTGATCTTAATACGATGATGAAGGACACATGGAGATGGCAGATTAAAAATCAAGATGGATACAAATAGATTCTTACGTGTTTTTTAAAACTTATGTAAACATTTTAATTTTAATGCGAGTTAAAAACAATGGATGCATTTAACAATTATGGATACCCTGTAAAAATAGTTGAAGAAATTCATCATTTAGAAAAAATCATCACATCTGGCTTATGGAAGTTTCATTTTAAATATAAAAGCATCGATTTTTTTTACTCTCACAAGTCATTCAACAGCAAAACCTTAGTT
Source organism: Zobellella endophytica (assembly GCF_003012775.1). Classification (GTDB taxonomy): domain Bacteria; phylum Pseudomonadota; class Gammaproteobacteria; order Enterobacterales; family Aeromonadaceae; genus Oceanimonas; species Oceanimonas endophytica. The sequence continues at coordinate 934,824 of NZ_PXYG01000001.1, forward strand.
GTTTTTCACGCCGCAGTTAGCCCAAATCTTTCGCTGCCAGTATTTAGAGGTCATGACTGGGAAATAAAAGGCGCTAATATTTTATCCATTAGTGATTATGTATTAGAAAAATACAGAAAATTCAACAACTCCAACATAAGCTTCGATTCAACATTTTACCTTGACACAAAAAAACACAAGGTAAATGAAGTTTACTACGAAGTCATAGAATATTTTAAAAACCTTAATTCATCTTCACTTTCTACCTTTGGTACTAGTGCAGGGGGTCTCGCAGCGTTACGTTACGCAAGTTTATTTAATTGTGCTGCTTTAATAGGTAATGCGGAATTTTATTTATCCAATTGGTGGAATTTTAAAAACACATCACGCGTGATAGAGTCCCAAGGAGATGCGATTATTGATATTGACATCGAAAGCTGGTTGAACATTTACGGCCCACCTGCAACATTGACATTATCCACTAATGTTTTCGATGACATGACTTATCAAGAACATCACAAACCCATCATAGATTTATTTGAAAGAAAATACCCTGACAAAATAAATGTCATAAGACATTGTGAAAAACACACAGGAAAGTTTCACACCAGCCACTTTCCTTTAAATACACCTTATAAAAAAATCTTAGCATCTATAAATAGCAACCCTAGCTTAGTTGTCGCTTTCACAGATGACCTAGCATGGTGCCAAAACTCTTTTCAATTGAAAAAACAGAAGGTAATTTACCTCAATTATGAAAACTTAAGAAACAATGAACTTCTTAGCAATGAAGAATATACTCTAGACCAGTCTGCTTTATTCATCGGCATCTTTAAGAAGAACTCTAGCATAGAAGAGTACATTTCAAGAACCCCGTTCATAACTGACTGGGTGCTATTACTAAAGGACAAGGAAAGAAATAAAACCATAAAAAGCAAGCATGGTGTTTTTTCTGTATCCTTGCCAATACACAATGAAATATGGCAAAGCAATGATTTCAGAGTTGTTCTTTAGCATACGTATCCAGGGCAGAACAAAGATAGAAAAAAGCACAGAATAAAGCTTTAGAAAAATCAACCTTAAAGCGCCAGCAACCACGTTACACACTAACGCGAACATTATTTAAAAAATTAGCATTGTGAGATTACCTTGATGGAAATACTATGGATTCCACTAAGCAAACACCCTGCGTGAGGGTGTGACGGAACCCCCAGGGATGAGTTCACAGCGTATCCGCATGCGGGACCCTGTCGATGTAGCACTATTAGGATCAGTTATTTCTCCATTTTTCAACGACAGATGACTTCCATTAGCGGCTTCCAGCTTCTTGCAACACTCATCAATAAACAGTGTCCCTCTTCAACCAGGCAAGGGAAAGCAACAGTTCTCGAGCATCATCTATCCTCCCATCATGGCTGTAATTTTCACAAATGCTAGAGGAACTTGAGCTTAGTAAGCTAGTCTGAGGCATATTGCTACCAGAACATTTCTGAATACAAACCCGATACAGAGTGAACAATAGAATGACAAAAAACAGTGACACCGAGCTGGAGGCATTAGAAAAAAAGCTTATTCAAGCAGGTAAAGAGAATATCAATAATCTCACCCGAGATCTTATCACCGTCCAGAATCGTCTTTACGCTCAGCTAGAAAGCCTTTTCTGGCTGCAGCGCCGTTTAGCCATCAAGGGTCAGTTGCCCCCGCTTCGCGGCTGGGCCACCTCACCGGACGTGCTGTTGCGCCTGCATACTCACATTATGACTGCCAAGCCCAGAGTGGTAGTTGAATTTGGCAGCGGGGCCTCTACATTGGTCATTGCAGATGCGTTGCGCCAGAATGGTACCGGAAAACTGATGTCCGTTGAGCACAGTGATTTTTACGGCGCACAAACACTGACCACACTGAAGGCTGAGCAGCTACAGAACTGGGTGGATCTGCGCATAGGTGATTTAGAGTCATGGCGAGGCGAGCATCTGAATCCGATGGATGCCGAAAAGCCTTCACGCTGGTATCCCCAATCACTGCTGCAGGATATCAAAAACGTAGATCTACTGTGGGTAGATGGCCCCCCCGGCGCCACCTGCCTTTATAGCCGCTATCCCGCTTTGCCTGCTCTTGCTGACAAGCTCTCGCCACAGGCTGAAATATGGATGGACGATACCATCCGGCAGGAAGAACAAGATATTTGTGAGCGCTGGGCCAAAGATCACGGCTTTGAGCTGAAATACTATCCGCTGGAGAAGGGCTTGGGCTGCTTAACACGGCCAAGTGTCAGCATGCCTGCATCCATGTCAGTAGTTTCAGCCCCCCATGTTGATAGCAATCATCCCGAGCACACTCTGGGTCTGGATTTTGCCTTACAAGGGGAGCAAGACAAAGGGTAGAACCCTTTTACTGCTCCTTATCAAATCATTCCATATACCGAGCATATTATGACTAGAAAATACTTCGGCACCGACGGCGTTCGCGGCAAGGTCGGTCAATTCCCCATTACCCCCGATTTTGTGATGAAACTGGGCTGGGCCGCCGGCAAGGTACTGTCGCAAACCGGCACCCAAACCGTGCTGATCGGCAAAGACACCCGTATTTCCGGCTATATGCTGGAATCGGCGCTGGAAGCCGGCCTTTCCGCCGCCGGGCTGAATGCCGCCCTGCTCGGCCCCATGCCCACCCCGGCCATTGCCTACCTTACCCGCACCTTCCGGGCCGAGGCCGGCATAGTGATCAGTGCCTCGCACAACCCCTATTACGACAACGGCATCAAGTTTTTCTCCCACAACGGCACCAAGCTGCCGGACGAGGTAGAGCTGGCCATAGAGGCCATGCTGGAGCAGCCCATGGACTGCGTGGCCTCCAACAAGCTGGGCAAGGCCCGCCGCATTACCGACGCCGCCGGCCGTTATATCGAGTTTTGCAAAAGCACCTTTCCGTCCGAGCTAAGCCTGGAAGGGCTGCGCATTGTGCTGGACTGCGCCCACGGCGCCACCTACCACATTGCCCCGGCGGTATTCCAGGAACTGGGCGCCGAGGTTATCACCATCGGCGCCAGCCCGGATGGATTGAACATCAACGATCAGGTCGGCTCCACCGCCCCCACCGCCCTCATCACCGCCGTTAAGCAATACCGGGCCGACATGGGCATTGCTTTTGATGGCGATGGCGATCGCCTGGCCATGGTGGACCACACCGGCCAACTGCTGGATGGCGACGAGCTGCTGTTCATCCTGGCGCAACACGCCCAACGCCAGGGATCCCTGGGCGGTGGCGTGGTGGGCACGCTCATGACCAATATGGCGCTGGAACTGGCCCTGGCCGAGCAGAATATTCCCTTTGTGCGCGCCAAGGTAGGCGACCGCTATGTGATGGAGCAGCTGCAGCAGCACGGCTGGAAGCTGGGCGGTGAAAACTCCGGCCATATCATTAGCCTTGACCACAATTCCACCGGAGACGGCATTATCGCCGCCCTGCAGGTGCTGCGTGCCGCTGTGAGCCAGCGGGTTACCCTTAAGGAACTGCGCACCGGCCTTACCCTCTTCCCCCAGCAGCTGGTGAACGTGCGCTTTGCCGCCGGCAGCAACCCGCTGGAAAGCGACGCGGTCAAACAGCGCGTAACAGAGGCGGAAAGAAAACTGGCTGGCAACGGCCGGGTGCTGCTGCGCAAGTCCGGCACCGAGCCGCTGATCCGGGTGATGGTGGAAGGCGCCGAGGCGCAACAGGTGCGGCAACTGGCCGGCTATATTGCCGAGGCCATGTAACCGCCTTGCGGCTCATACTGTCGTGCCCTTTTTAATGCTATGGTAATTTTCACACTCACAGGCGGCGAGCCTTCTGTTGCCAATGGGCTCCAATGCTTTGTCAAAGCCACCAATCACGACAATCAAACAGTCAAGATCATAATCAAATGCAAAAAGACATCGAGCACATAGAAAACAGTCCCTGGTTCAATGCCAACTGGTACCTTGCACAGTACCCCGATGTAGCCGCCTCGGGCATGAGCCCGGCTCAGCACTATCTGCGTTTTGGCGAGCCCTGGGGGCGCAAGGCCGGGCCCGAGTTCGATGCCGGCTGGTACCGCAACCAATACACCGACGTTGCCGCTTCCGGCATGAGTCCGTTGCTGCATTTTATTCGCCACGGCGAAAAAGAAGGCCGTCAGCCGGGTCCGGTGCAAGCCATGGAGTGGGATGCCAAACTCTGGCGCAAAGAGGCGCCGGAATCCACCTGCCTCAAGGCGCTGCACAGCCTGCTCACCACGGGCAGCTGGCGCGAAGCCACCTTTGCCGCCTTTGCCCTGGGCCGCTGGTACGCCTCCTCGCAGCAGTGGACCAAGGCGGCGCAGGCACTGGCTTGCCGCCATCTGCACTCCCAGCGTTTGCCTGCACATAACGGCGCAGCCCTGCTGGAAGCCGATGCTCTCATCCGCACCAACGCCCTGGCCCAGGCCTGGCAACGACTGGAACAGCTGCAAAGCCAGGCCCCAACTTATTACGACTGCTCCCTGGCCCAGGCCAACCTTATCAGCGCCCAGGCACGACAGCTGACGAATCCACCCGATGCCCTGCAACAATTGTGGAATGCCCAGCGCTTGCGCCGGATCAACCACCCCTGGCAGCACAAGAGGTTGATGACCGTCTCCCTGATTAACGAGCAGCACCCCCTCAGCCTGGACAACCTGGCTCCGCCCATCATCGAGCCTTCCCGCCCCACGCTGACGGCTCCGCTGGTGTCGGTGATTATGCCGCTGTACAACGCCGCCGCCACATTGGCCACCGCCCTGCGGAGCCTGGTATCGCAAACCCTGGAGCAGGAGCAGCCGGGAGCATTGGAAGTGCTGGTGGTGGATGATGCCTCAACGGACGGCAGCCTCGATATCGCCCGGCAGTTTGCCGAGCGCCATGCCTGCATCAAGGTAATCACTCAACCCCACAATCAGGGGGCCTACACCGCCCGTAACCGGGCGCTGGACGAGGCGAGAGGCAGATTTATTACCGTGCACGATAGTGACGACTGGTCACATCCGCAAAAGCTGGCGCTGCAAATGCAGGCGCTACAAGGCAACCATGAATGGATGGCCAGTTTTTCCCACTGGGTGCGATGCTCTACAGACATGCTCTTCCACCGCTGGCGCATGGAAGAGGGCTGGATATTCCGTAATGCATCGTCGCTGATGTTCCGCCGCCAGGTATTTGAAGAGCTGGGATACTGGGACAAGGTCCGGGCCGACGCTGATACCGAATATTACCACCGCATCCTGGCCGCTTACGGTGACAAGGCCATCGGTGATGCCCTGCCGGGTGTCCCTTTATCGTTTGGCAGAAATTTGTCGACATCTCTTACTCAAACCAGCGCCACCCATATTAGTACCCAGTTTGTGGGAGCACGCAAAGACTATCAGGATGCCGCATCACAATGGCACGCGGCCGCAAACTCTATTACCGACTTGTATATGCCGGCCAATCCGGATGCCAGGCTCTTTACCGCACCGGATGAATTACTGCCCTGAGAAAATGAGATGGTGCTATTTTATTTCCACCATTCACAACAATAATAAAAGCACCATCTCATCCATCATGAAAGCTTCATGAAAATGATAATCGATAGCTGACACACAACATGTTAACAAGGAGCATCGATGGAAGTTTTATTTTCTGGAAAAGATCTCAGATTAAGTTATCTCGATAACAAAGCAGAGATAACCTTTGTAATATTTGACCCATGGTCACCGGACAAACACCCTAAAAACCCAGTAGAATTTAAAAATTACTTCGGAAAATCAGTAGCTTTCGATCTTGGATTTAACCAGTTCAACATTGACACCAGCAAAAATCATTGGTATCAATCCCATGAAATTCATGAGGTGATTGATATAATCTTAAAAAAAACACCTCATAATTCCAAGATAATTACTTATGGTGCAAGCATGGGAGGCTTTGCTGCGATAAATTTTTCCGAATCACTGAACGCACATAAATTTATAGCCATCTCGCCTCAATTTTCCATCGACCCGACTCAGATGCACCCTAGCGACAATCGTTATAGATTTGAGTTTAGTCAAATAGATTATAAATATGACTTTATAGCTAGCAACAAGTGCATTAGCCGTGAAGGTTATATCTTCTATGATGATAAGCACTTGGATAAATTTCACGCCGAGTCCATTTTGGCTAAAACAAAAGCAGAAGCGATAGAAGTAACCTATTCCGACCATCCCTCAGCACCGATGGTCAACAAAACATATGGTCTTAAAAGAATTCTGTTCGAAGTTGCAACCGACACTCTCAATGTAACTGACATTAGGCAGACAATAAAATCGAAAACAAAAGAATCCATTGAATATCTGGCTACGCATCACCACAACACGGAGTGTATTAGCGAGATAAAGCGAAGAGCAATAGATAACGACCTCAATATTCACGAAGTCATATACATATTAAACACCGCCATTAAAAGTGAAGCGGAGGAACTGACCAACATAGCTCTTTTTATCTCATCAACATGCCATCAAAACACACCAAAATCTGATGAAATAAAGAGGATGAGAGCTCGGATCCTGCACAAAAAAAACCTTCATGAAGCAGCTTTCATTGAGCTTATAGGGCTACAAAAACAAAACCATAGGATCATGAAGGAAATTTTAATTGAATGTGATGATTTGGATACACTTCAAAGGATATTAGATTTTAACGCAGTTCCTCATCAGCTTCTGACACACTCAGCCACATCAATAAAGGAAAGCAAGCCAATTCATTCTGAGTTAATCATGGATTTTGTAAAAAGCATTAATGAACGCGCCACACTATTTAGAGATCTAGCCCTCCAACATGAAGAAAAAAATATACGGAAAGCGTACCTACTGATGAAACAAGCCAATCAAATAAAACCGGATGGCCCCTTCATCAGAAACAAACTATCCATTTACATGAAAAAGCTAAACCTAAATAACTAACTGAGCAATGGTTACTGGTTATATCTGAAAGCATGAAAAGCAGTGCGAATAGCTATCAGTGCACATGCCAGGCTTTCAGCCTTGCCGGCAGAATTCAAATCACCCTTTTATTGGAATAGTTTCGTGAATAAAAAAAGAGCACCTAAAGCACCGGATCAGTTTACCCACCGCATTGCCGAGTTGGAAGCCGAGCTCAACAGCATGCAAGCTTCTCTGGAGCAACGTTTCCAAGAGCTTGCATCCCTGACCAGAACGCTGGAGGAAGAGCGCAAGCAAACCGAGCATAATCAAAGCGAGCTGGCCGCCGTCCGTCAGTCACTGCAACAAGCAGAGCAGGAACGGGATGCCGCCCGCAATGAGCAAAACATCAGCCAGGCAGCCTTGAGCTCGGCCCAGGCAGAGCTGTCCGCCGCACAAGTGGCCCTGGCCGAACTGAAAGCGGAACAAGAAACCCGCTATAACGAGCTGGCTATTCTGACCCAGATGCTGGAAGAAGAGCGCGAGCAGTCGGAACAAGCCCGTGCGTCGGCCAGTGCAAAGCCGCAAGCACAACCTGCACTAATAAAAGCAACCCAAACCGAGCCTACTGTTGAAAGCTCCCCCACAGCGCCTGCTGCCAAGCCGGAGCCGGAGCCGGAGCCGGAGCCGGAGCTCCAACAACCGGTACGATTGGAGCTGACCGAGGAAGAACGGCAAAAAATGAAGGAATTTGTCGCGCTGGTGGCAGAAAGCGGGTTGTTCAATGCCGAATGGTATCTCAAAACCTATACCGACGTGGCCGCCCATAAACCCTCCGCCGACAACCCCGCCGAACATTATGTGCTCTACGGTGGTTTCGAGGGGCGCAACCCGGGCCCCGGCTTTGACTCCAGTTTTTATCTGCGCACCAACAAGGATGTGCTGGATGGCAAAGTCAACCCGCTGGTGCACTATCTGCGCTTTGGCCAAGCGGAAAATCGCAAGGCTCGTCCGGATAACACCAAGGTAAAAAAATAGAGGCGATCGCGCCGCGAAGGTGGGAGTCCCAGCGTATCCGCACCGGGGCCGGTGCCCTCCGGCCCTGGATGCCCGCCTTCGCGGGCATGGCGCCATGGGCGATTACATAACCATCTGTTTTCGGCCCGCTCGAAAGCGGCCGTCAAGGGTGCTAACATGCAGTCCCGCTTTGCCCAGCCTTGGCGTCGGCGCAAAAAGGAAATGAGACAAAATAGCAACAACATCAGCAGATTGGGGGCTGTAACCCAAGGGCGGTAGCGTGCCTTTTCCCGGTTGTAAAGCATGCACCCTGCGGCTGCCAAGCGGCACTGTTCCGTTCAGCCAGCATTGAGTACCTATCGGCTTATGAGAGTAATAATTCCAGTTTCTTCCTGTTGAACGCCCGGCCGGCACCCCACGTGTTCGGCAACACACCATAAAAACAATCGCCAGCACAACAGCGGTGTTATAGCAATACTCCAAAACATTATCGCCAGCTACGATTCATTTTCAGATATTTCAGTTGAAGAGAACCAAACATGCAAAACATTCTGGTTACCGGCGGCGCCGGCTTTATTGGCGTCAACTTCGTACACTATTGGCTGAAAACGCATCCGGAGCAAAGGGTGGTGGTGCTGGATGCCCTCACCTACGCCGGTAACCGCAACAGTCTGGCCGAGGCCGAACGGCATCCCCACTGCACCTTTGTGCATGGCGACATCTGCAACACCGCGCTCGTGACCCAGTTGCTGAAAGAGCACCGCATCGACACCCTGGTGCACTTTGCCGCCGAAAGCCATGTAGACCGTTCCATCACCGGGCCCGATGCCTTTATTGAAACCAACATCATCGGCACCTACAGCCTGCTTAAGGCCGCCAAGCAGGTGTGGATCGACGAGCCCGGGGCTGAAGGCAAAGAACCCCTGCCCCACCGCTTCCACCACGTCAGCACCGACGAGGTTTACGGCACCCTGGGCCCGACCGACCCGGCCTTTACCGAAAATACCCAATACGCCCCCAACTCGCCCTATTCTGCCAGCAAGGCGGCGTCCGACCATCTGGTGCGTGCCTACCATCACACCTACGGCCTGCAGGTCACCACCAGCAACTGCTCCAACAACTACGGCCCCTTCCACTTCCCGGAAAAGCTGATCCCGCTCATCATCACCAATATCCTGCAGAACAAGGCATTGCCGGTGTATGGCGACGGCAAGCAGATCCGTGACTGGCTGTATGTGGAAGACCACGCCCGTGGCATCGAACTGGTGCTGCAAAAGGGCAAGGTTGGCGAAAATTACAACATCGGCGGCCATAACGAGTGGCAGAACATCGACATCGTCAAGCTGGTTTGCACGCTGATGAACCAGGCCTTCGCCGAAGATCCGGCCCTGGCCGGGCAGTTCGGCCAGGCCCGCGCCGCCATCGAGGGCCAGGCCGAGAGCCTGATCACTTATGTGCAAGATCGTGCCGGCCACGATCGCCGCTACGCTATCGATGCCACCAAAACCCGCAACGAGCTGGGTTATGAGCCGCAGGAAACCTTTGAAACCGGCATCAAGAAAACCGTTGACTGGTATCTGCACAACAAGGCCTGGTGGCAGCAGATCCTGGATGGCAGCTACCAGTAATCATTTCACCAGCGTGGCTTCAGCCGGCCGACAAGCTCGTGCTCCGATTCTGTAGTCATGCCCGCGAAGGCGGGCATTCAGAAAAGGCAGCACGGAGTGGCACATGCACCAAGCTTAAGCTGATGGCATGTGTCTTGTCCTGCGTATTTATCTACTAAATTAAAAAAGCTTCAAAGGACTCTGGGATGGAACAAGTAAAAGGCGGCATCGTTAACCAACAAAACATTATCACGCACCTAGATCATCTGGATGGCCACTGTGCCCTGGGCTGGGTATGCGACACGCAAAACCTGCCAAGCATTCTCACGGTGGAAGTTGTGGTCGATAAGGAAGTCAAGCTGACGATACCTGCAAACCACTTTCGCTCCGATCTCAAGGGACAGGGTCTGAGCGATGGCTTTAGCGGATTCAATATACTGTTTCCGGCGGAATGGGCCGACGAGCATGACCATGAGGTGAGCCTCAGAGTCAAGGAATTTCCGCAAGACATTACCCCGCAGCCCGTTACCCTCCGCTTTACCAAGCCCGAGTCCAACAAGCCTCTGCAGGGCTCCCTGGATTTTGTGAGTACAGACCTGAGCGTGGGCGGTTGGGCAAAATATGCGGATGAAGATGCCCCGGTTACCATTGAGCTCTATATCAACGATGAGCTGATCACACGCAAGCAAACCCACCAATACCGGCCGGACTTGCGTATAGCCGGCATTTCCGCCGAGCGGGTTGGCTTTAACCTGAGCATACCCTCCGAGGCCCTTAACCGGCTCACCAGCGAAGTGGATGTAAGGGTAAACGGCGCGTCCTTACCCGGCAGCCCCCAGCAACTAAACCTGGCCGGAAACGTCCGTTTAACCCTGGGTACCATTCGCCAGGGGGTAGTCCATGCGGAGGCAGAAGGCTGGCCCGGCGCTACCCTCGCCGCCGACATGTATGTAGATGGCCAAAAGGCCGGCAGCATGACCCTGGCCCGCCCCAAACAGGGGCAAAGCGCCCCGGCACAGCATGTGCTGCAAGGCAAATGGGCTCTCCCCGAATCACTGCAAAACGGCCAGCCTCATGTGTATGCCCTGGTGGTAACAGAGCAGGAAGTGGTGGTGCGCAGTGACGCCACCCTGCTCAGCTACCCGGCTTACCAGCTTAATATTGACTCGGCCGACTTTAACCAGGTGAGCGGCTGGGCCTTTCGCCACCAGCACCCGCTGCCGCTGAGGCTGGAGGCGCTGTATGAAGGCAGGGTGGTGGGCAAGGCAACGGCCGAGCTGGAGCGCCAAGATGTGCAAGAAGCTTACCACTTGCCCAAATCCATTCTCGGTTTCACCCTGGCGGTAAAGGAACGTATTACAGCCACCGCCGGCAGCCTGCTGCTGCGGGATGCAGACACCGGACTCATTGTGGCGGAAGTTAGCCTGGCCAACCAATATGAGTCATTGGTGGCCATGGCCAATCAGTGTGCCACCACCGATGCCGGCTTGGCCAGGAACCTGCTTACCGCCTATGCGCCATTGATACAAAGCGCCACTGCCGCCACCGAGTTTTCCTACAGGGTCGCCCCCAGAATGCGGAACGAGCCTGGGGTTGAGGTGGTTATTCCCGTTTACGGCGGCAATATCGAAACCGCCGAGTGCATCGCCAGCGTATTGGGTGCCAGAAACACTACCCCGGCGCGGATAACCATCGTCAACGATTGCTCCCCCGATCCGTTGATCGTCAAGCTGCTGGACGCCGTAGAACGCGAAGGGCACCCCCACCTCAGCATTATTCATCGCACCAAGAATGGCGGTTTCTCCGAATCCGTCAACATCGGTATTATCGCCGCCGGCGGTAAGGATGTGATCCTGCTCAATGCCGATACCGTGGTGCAAGATGGCTGGATTGATCGGATCATGAATGCTGCCGCCCAGGACCCGACTATCGGCACCATCACCCCCCTGTCCAACAATGGCGAAATTGTCAGCCTCCCCTATATTTGTAAATCACTGCCGGTAGACAGCCCCGAACTGGCCAAAAAAGTGGACGAGGTAGCCGCCCGCCTCAACCCGGGCAAACTGGTGGATCTGCCGGTGGCCATTGGCTTCTGCATGTATATCCGCCGTCAGTGCCTGAATGAGGTGGGACTGTTCGATGCCGCGACCTGGGGGCGCGGCTATGGGGAAGAAGTGGACCTGTGCCTCAAGGCCCTGTCTCGCGGCTGGCGCCATGTGGCTACTGCCGACACCTTTGTGGTGCACCGGGGCAATGTCTCCTTTGGCGATGAGAAACTGCAACGGATCATTGAAAGCGCTAAGAAAATCGCCGAGCGTTATCCTTTCTACGATCAGGTAATTCAGCGTTTTCTGGTGGCGGATCCCATCGCGCCCTTGCGCCGCAACATCAATATCGAGCTGATCAACCAGACACTGGGCAAGGAGCGTATTCTGCATATCGCCCATTCCTTTGGCGGCGGCACCGACCGTTATGTGCGTGATCTGGCGGCCATTCATGAGCAGGGTGGGGCAAACGCCCTGGTACTGCGGATGGATGCCAAGGGCAATGCCGAGCTCAACGTGAAAATGACCGACCCGGAGTGGCTGGGCTTCTTCGAAGCAGAGCATGCCGAGCAGTACAAGGCCCATGAAGAAGAAGCACTCAAGGCCGATATTAAGCGTTTGGGCATTACCAAACTTTATATCCATTCGCCATTTGGCTTCTCCTCTTCCATGCTTGAATGGCTGACCGGCCATTTCGAATATGAAATGACCATCCACGATTATGCCTGGATTTGCCCGCGCATTACCCTGAGCACTTCTTCCGGCAAATATTGTGGCGAGCCGGATGTAGCCCAGTGTGCCAGCTGCGTGAAAATTCACGGCAGCAACCCCGCGCTGCAGCATTTTGTGGATGAGCGCGACGGCGATATCGGCCGTTACAAGGCGTTTTTCTCCAATATCATCCAGGGTGCCGCCAAGGTGTATGCGGGTGCCGACGATGTAGTGGAACGCCTGCAACGCCATGGGATCAGTGCCAACTTTATCTCCCAGCCCCACCCCGAGGACGACACTCCCTCCAGCTACCAGCCGCCCAGGCAGGTGGAAGGGGCCATTCGGGTTGCCCTGTTCGGTGGCATCAGCGATATCAAGGGGTATTATCAGCTGCTGGAGTGCGCCAGGGTTGCCGAAGAACGCGGCCTGCCGCTGCAGTTCATTGTGTTCGGCTACACCATGAACGACGAAAAACTGAAAGAATACAAGAATATCGTTGTTACCGGTAAGTACGAAGAAGATGAGCTGGAATCCCTGGTCAAGGCCTATCAGCCGCATATCAGCTTCTTCCCGAACCAGTGGCCGGAAACCTTCTCCTATACCCTGAGCTATGCCTTCAAGTTCAAGCTGTGCCCGGTGGTAACGGATATCGGTGCCCCGGCGGAGCGGGTAAGGAAAGCAGGGTTTGGTGTTGTTGTCCCGAAAGAAGCAACAACCCTCGTTATGCTGGAAGCACTTATTAACTTAGTACGCTGAGTGTTCTTCTTTCGAGAGTATAAATAGTATTCTGTGTTAACAAGCAAAGTACTTATTAAAAAAATTTCCAAACTTGCTTCACACAGAATACAAATTATTCAACAATAACGCCGCCTTCAATGGTTACATAACAATGAAAATCATTATTCATATTGGAACACATAAAACTGGAAGCACTCTAATTCAGAAATTATGCGCCCAAAATCACGAAAGGTTGAAAGACCATGGAATACATTACCCAGTCGGCTTCTTCTCCCAAGCTGGCCAACACGAACTCGCGTGGGCAGTAAAGAACAATAACCACGAACTTGCCGATAAACTGATCAATGATATATTGCATACTTGCGGATCATCTCATACCATATTCCTTAGCTCCGAAGAGTTTGAGTTCATTAATGATTTCCGTTATTTAAGAGAAAAGCTACAAGATCATTCAGTAGAAGTTGTTGCCTTCCTGCGGCGACAGGATAAATATCTTGAATCTGAATACAACCAACATGTAAAGATGTTTGACGTGAAGTTTTCAGACGATATTTTTAAATTTTTCATGTATCATAATTTTGAACAAAGATTTAATTATCATCGTCTTTTACATCGGTGGAAAGAGAATATTCCTGGATCAGAAGTCAGAGCATTCTCCTATGATAAGGCAGCAAAGTCTGGAGTTTTGGTTCAAAGTTTTTTTAGGGATATACTGAAGGTTGATCACACTAAAATCATTGATGAAGCGGATCTTAATAAAAAATCCAATGTAAGTATCAATCCGCTAGGGTTAATCTATCTGGCTAGATTCAATAAAGAAAAAAATATTGACCCCCAGACATATCAACGATTTATTAAAAATATATCTGAGTATGATTTCCCTTCAGTCCCGGGTAAAAAGAATGCGTTTTTAAGCACAGATTTTTCCAGAAGAATAGTAAGCAGATATGCGATGTCAAACCGTCAAACAGTTATTAAATTTTGTGACATGGCGGGTTTGTTCGATGAACACTTTGATGACGCTAATGTAATCGATTACTACCATGACTTTCATGATGATCTATACAAGCATTTTCTGGATAAGACCTTCAATAAAACTGACTTTCCTGATCTAGGCCTTTCAAAATAACTCTTGTTCAGCGCTTGAGAACGCTTTAACTTTTCAAGTATGGGTATTATATGCTTATAACCACTGGTTTTATTTTATGAAAGTTATTCTTCATCTTGGAATGCCAAAGTGTGGCTCAAGTGCCTTACAAAGTTTTTTTAGCAGCAAACAACTAATTGATATCACAACACCCAAAATCGCTTATGCTGCCATGCATAAGGAAGGCAAACTTTTTTATGGCGGTGAATTATTAAAGTCAGCCAAGAAATCTGCACACGGTCATATATCGTCTCACAACTATCAACAGCTAAGCATTGCTCCTCATGCTGAAAAAGAAAGAGTAAAGGAGTCCTTTGTTGAGTTAACGAAGAAATATGAACTAGTAATCTTATCTAATGAGGGGTGGGGACCTAACCCTCAACATTTTGAGGATGATTTTCCTTTTTTTTTAGAAAAATGTCATGATGTTGAAGTTGAAGTTGAAGCGATTATATACCTGCGTCCTCAAATAGAGTGGCTTAACTCGGCATGGTGGCAGTGGGGAGCTTGGTCCGATCTTGGTCTTGAACAATGGTTGGAACGCAACAAGAAGAAGGCCTGCTGGTATGAACTGATCCAACAATGGTCTAAAAAAACCTGGATAAAAAAGCTTCATGTCAAGTTATTACCAGATGATATTTTAGAGGACTTTACTGGTATATTAGGCATAAACAATCCAGAAACAGGAAGAAGCAATCAAAGTTTACCAGGAAGTCTGCTCCGTTTTTTCCAAAAACACCGAGATCTCAGGCCAACTCAACACGCATCAGCAATCGAGTTTGTGCTTGCTAGACATCTGGACTTTGAGCCGCAAAAAACGCCTTGGGTATTGAACCTGGACACGGTTGATGATTTGTTAAGATACTATTCTGATTCAAACGAAAAGCTGAAAGAAATATTTATTGATGACGCAGAGCAATACAGAAAACTGGTAGCCGACACACGCTGGTGGGATTTGGATTATTATCGCACAAAAACAGTGTCGCTTGAAAATGACGTAGAGATTCCCACCCAAGACTTGGAAAGTATGCTACATTCAGCTTTTGAGGCCATTGTGAAACTGGATAATAAAATAAGGAAATTACAATCCAAGTAAAATTAAAGGATAATATTTCAGCCTTATGAATACCAAAAAACGAACGCTCTACATCCATATTGGTGCAAACAAAAACGGTTCAACTACATTACAAAAATTTTTAGCATCCAACCAAGATAGGCTACTTAACGATAATGTAGTATATCCCAAAGCTGGGTTATTCAATTCAGCTCACTATCATATAAGTGATGTACTGGGCTACGGTCCAAAACTGAATAGAAACGAAAGACTAGATATTATCTCCGAAGTGAAACAAGAGTTGGAAAGCACAGGAATAGATAATGCTGTTATCAGCTCTGAATATTTTATATTGTCCAGATCTCCTGAGAGTGTAAAAAAAGCATTCCAGGATTACAATATTAAAATCATTATCTACCTGCGGCGTCATGACTTGTGGCTTGAGTCATTGTATAATCAAGCGGTTAAAACAACACCCTGTCCATCATGGGATAAGGGTATAAAAAGTTTTATCTCCAACTTGGGAACAAGAAAAAAACAGCATCTTGATTATAAAGTACTTCTTGAACTCTGGAGTGACGTGTTTGGGAGGGAAAATATTATTGTACGTCCCTTTGAGAGAATGCAGTTCAAGAATGGCTCTCTTTATGACGACTTCCTCGACTGCATTAAAGTCTCGGATGCGACAAGCTATATCATACCTAAGTCAAGCATGAACACATCAGTACCTGTGAAACTGTTGGATCTCATCGACAGCATAAATAGAAAAGAAGATATCAACACTCATATAAAAAACATCACGATATCGAAAATATTATCTTCTTGTGAAATTATGGATGAAAAAAAGGTCTTCAACCTCAACCCTTCAGAAAGGTTAGAGCTGATCGAACAGCATCAAGAAAGTTACTGTTTTATAGCAAAGGAGTATTTATCCAGAGAGAATGGAGCTCTTTTTTACGAACCATTACCTTCTAAAGATGAGCCATGGGATCCACCTCCAGAAGCAAACCTAAATTTAACATTGGATATAATCACCAAGCTTTGTAGCAATCAACCATAATTATTTTAATGTAGAGCCATGAATACAACAAACACATCAAGCACAAATAACAGCATCACTCCGCTACTTATCGAACACATCAAAGCAATAAGCAAAGAGTTGGTCCAGGCCAGGAAAATAAAGCCTGAACTGATAGAGATAAAGAAAACCATTGAAGATAGTAACCTGTTCAATGAATCCTGGTATCTTCATCGTAACATTGACATTGTTCTTAACCCCGCTTCCTGCTCCGATCCGCTGTTACACTACATTGAATTTGGCGGCTTCGAGGCTCGTAATCCCAATCCTTATTTTGATTCATCCTGGTACCTCGAAAACAATAAAGATGTGCGTGAGAGCAAACTGAACCCCCTGGTTCACTTTGTACTCTTTGGTGCCAAGGAGCTGCGCAATCCGGGCCCGGAATTTGATACCCGCTGGTATGTGGAAAATCATCCTGACCTGGCAGATAGCAAGCTCAACCCGCTTGCTCATTATCTGCTTTTTGGTAAGCAGGAAGGCAGAAAGTGCAAGCCCTGATATCTTCAACATGAGATAAAGCTACCATGCATCACCCCACTTATCGTACCTGCCATGAGTTCGGGGGCCTGTTCCTGACCCCCATGCTCACCCGCTATGTACGAGCCCTGGCTGAACAACCGGGAACATTTACACCTGTTTGCCTGGCGCGCGAGGGCTGGTTGTTGCAACAGCTGCTGGAGCATCTGCAGCAGCAACAGCTGCTGGAACTGCCTTCCGCCCCGGTTTATGTCAAGGTTTCCCGCACCCTGCTGTTCAGGGCCCTGCTGGGCGAGCCCGAATTATGGCCTGTCGCCCTCAAAAACAGCTTTAACGGCAAGGTGAGCGAGCTGTTCAGCAGCCGTTTTGGGCTGCAGCGCCACGAATACGAGTCGGTACTCCCCTCCGAGCTGCTGGAGCAGGCCATCAACTTGCCGGAGGATATGGATCAGCTGGTTAGCCGCGTCTCCGAGTTCAACACCCCGCTTCAGGCACTGGTTGCGCCAACACGGGCCGGGGTGTGCGCCTATTTCCAACAGCAGGGGCTTGCCGATGCCGAAAAGTTGCTGCTGCTGGATGTGGGGTATTCTGGCACCATCCAGAAGTTGCTGACCCGGCTGTTGCAACGGGATACCCATGGCTTCTACTTTATTGCCACCAAGCCCGGTGCAGCCAAAGTGGACCAGCATACGGCCTTTATGCAGGGCACCTTCAAGGAAGGCGTTGCCCTGGGAGACGGCTACCACCTGCTGGACCGCTCCCTGTTCATCGAGTGCCTGCTCACCGCCCCCCATGGCCAGGTGGTGGACATCCGCCAGGAACACGATGGCCGGTTTCGCTTCTACTATGGCCGCAAAGCCGCCACCCAGCGCCACTTCCAGGATCTGCAAGCGGTACACCATGGTGCAGTAGAGGGTGTGGCCCATGCGTTGCGGCACGGGGTAGATTACTCCGTGGAGGAGATAGAACTGCTTTACAAAACCTTTTTAAGCTCCCGTAGTGCCCTGCCGCCCGGAGTGTGGCATTTATTCTCGGCCGATGACGATATTTCAGGCAACGGCATTGTCAATCCGTTGGACTTGTTCGCTATATAGCGATGGTCGATACTATCCATTTCATGGGCTCAGTTTATGCTTAAAAAAGCGATTAAATTTCTTAAACAAAAAAAACGAAAAAGAAAAGAGAACACGGCAAGTATTTTTCAACAGGCTGTCGACCTGGGGCTGTTCAACAGTGACTGGTATCAGTCCACCTACAGTGGCAGGTTCGATTCTGCCCGGGACGCCTTCGACGATTACCTGCATAAATCCCGTTTTGCTCCGGTCAATCCTTCTCCCGCCTTTGACGGTGAAATTTATCAGCGCCTGAACATGGACGTGTACACCAGTGTTCAAAGTCCGTTGAAGCACTATATTCTCAGTGGCCGCCATGAAGGTCGCTTTCATGTCGGTGCGGTAACCAAGTGGCACCCAAAAGAACCGGTGTCCACCAAGCGCAAGCTGACCGAGCAGGCCAGCCAGCAGAAGGTAGCCATTTGCCTGCATATCTTTTATGAGGATTTTATCGATCGTTTTGCCGATGCGCTGCGGCGCTTTCCCATGCCGGTTGATGTGTTCATTACCCTGGCGGACGGCAAGCTGGCCAGGAAAGCCACCTCTGTTTTCCAGAAGATAGGCCAGGTCAGGCAGGTTCAGGTACGCGCTGTTCCCAACAGGGGACGCAACTTCGGGCCCCTGCTGGTGGAATACGCACAAGAGCTGCGGGGCTATGATCTGTTTTGCCACCTGCACTCGAAGAAATCTCTCTATTCCGGCAAGGAGCAGTCTCAGTGGTCGGAGTATCTGACCGAGTACTTGCTGCGCGATCCCGCCGTCATCAACCGGGTGCTGAATGCCTTTGCCGATAATGAAGAGCTGGGAGTGTACTACCCCACCTCGTTCTGGATGATGCCCAACTGGGTAAACCACTGGACGGTAAACAAACCCCATACCGGGGAATGGCTGGAGCAGTTTGGCATGAGCCTGGATAGTGACTTTATCAACTATCCGGTCGGCGGCATGTTCTGGGCTCGTCCCAAGGCACTGAAAGAGTTGCTGGCTCGTGAGTATCAATACGAGGACTTCCCTGCCGAGCCCCTGCCGAATGATGGCTCCAGCCTGCACGCGCTCGAGCGGCTGGTGGGCTTGCTGGCGGAAAAGAACGGCTACAAGCAGTTTTACTATTATCCTCCCACCGGCCGCTTTACCACCGATAAAAGCTACTGCTACATCCAGTACCACAATTCGGCCCGCAATGCCTTTGACCAGATCAAGAACCACGAGCTCATCAGCTTTGATGTGTTCGACACCCTGGTGCGCCGGCGTTACTTCGCCCCCGATTACGCCAAGCTGAAGCTGGGAGCCCGGCTTGCCGCGGAAGGACTGGTGGATAATGCCCATGCCTTTGTCGGCCTGCGCAACGAAGCCGAGTTTGAGCTGCGTAAAGAACAGGCTTTTAAGGGTGACGTTCGTATCGACGCCATTTATCAGCGACTGGTGCAACGCCTCGGCCTGGATGAAACTCGTGCCGAACCCCTGATGCAGCAGGAGTTCGAACTCGATCTCGACATGATCGAGGGCAAGGACGAAATGGTGGATATCTTCAACGATCTCTATGCCCTGGGCCGAACCCTCTGGGTGGTATCCGATACCTATTACACCCGTGAGCAAATTGGCCTGATGCTGCGCAAAGCCGGCGTGACCGCCCCTTTCCGCCTGCTGGTGTCGAGCGAAGAGCAAAAGCGTAAAGACAACGGCACCATGTGGCACTTTGTGAAGAGTGAGCTGCAAAACATGGGTAGCCCCAGTTTCCTGCACATAGGCGACAATGTGGTTGCCGATGCCCAGTTACCTGGTGACCTGGGATTAGGGAATTTTCATATTTTAAACCCGCATGATAAGTGGCATGCATTTGGCCTTCCATCCGTACTTCGAGGTAAAGATTCCCTGAACGAGCAGGAAATTCTTAAGTGGGGGCCACTTATCTTCAATCTGGGTCGCAGTCCGTTTATTGGTGAGTAATTGTAATGAGAACTTTATTCCTTCACATCGGTCATGGAAAGACTGGTTCAAGCTATATACAAAGCAGTATTGCTCTGTCTGTAGGCGATTTATTGAAGAACAACATCGTATACCCGAGTATTAACCTGGATGATGCAAAAAAAGGATTTATAACATCGGGTAATGGTGGACTGCTGCTATCACCACAAATATTTAAAATATTAGAAAACAGTAAGGGAAGTGACATTCTCTTCAGTAGTGAGATGCTTTTTCATCACTTTATTGACAATCCCAACAACTACAATGTTGTCAATGAGTTTTGTGAAAAAGAAGGAATTTCACAAGTAAAAATACTGCTTTACATCAGAAACCCTGTGTCTCATGCTGCCTCTGATTTTCAACAGAGTGTAAAACGAGGTGGAAACGGTAATACTATCGAGCGTTTTTTTGAAGGATATAGAATGCCCGCGAATGTGCGGAAATTCATATCTGATAGAGAAAAAATAAAAAACTCCTCACTGACCATAGTTAACTACTCCAAAGAACGAAAAGCTCTGTTGACATCATTTTCTGGCTGGCTGGGTATCCCAGAAAGTACACTATCCACACCAGCAAAGAAAGTGGTAAACAGATCATTAACTTACTCTGAGTTGGAATTTCAGCGCCATCTGAACAAGAAGCTGGGTATTAGTGGTGATTTTATTGCGGATCCACTTTGCAATTTATTACCGGATGTAAAATCCGAGGTGGTATTGCCCAGCCTGGAATCACAGAAAAGCATGATTTCAAGGCTCTCTCAAGATATTGAGTTTGTTAACCTGCACGCAAAATCAAATGGATATGATATTGATATATCCATTGAAAACACCAAGCGGAAAACAGATCTCACATTCTCTCAAGCACAGGTAGAAGTTCTTTCCCAATCAATTGGAAACAAGATTTTAGGCTTGGAGCAGGCCCTCACCACACTGAAAAAATCGCTTGATAAAAAAGAACAGCTTACCACAAGTGAGAGTAAGGCTTTTTTCAACAGTTGCCATGCCAAATTAAGTGGTTCAGATAATACTGCCAATACCTATCGCGAACTGGCCCTGATGTTTGAAGAGCTGGGGAATATTCCAGTTGCATTACAAATGATGAAGGTCGCGAAATCATTCAGGCCCGATGGTCCATTAATAAATAATAAAATCAAGGTTTATGAAACCTTGTTAGCGCAGTAACCCTCCGAAATGGCTTAATAATATGGCATGATATTTTTAACATATATCATGCCGTACTTATAAAATATGGATATCTCAGATGATGGATGGTTTCGAGTTTAATGATGTTTATATAACCCCTTTCTCCGAGCTGTTGGACAACCCCCGCGGGCTATCCTTTCATCGTGGAGGTCCAATATGGCCAAGTTGGGAACAACAAATAGAAGTAAGGCACCGTCATCGGGATGCGCCAGTCGATGACAAACCACTCTTTGAGCCATCTGATAATATAGAAACAATCAATACACCATTACTCTGGTGTGGCCCGATAACTCAACATTACGGCCATCAAATAGCCGATTTTTTAACCAGGCTGCCTGCATACAAGGAAAAGGATGGACTTTATTGTTTTTCCCCACGTACTTCCTCTTCAATAAAAACCCTATCTGATACTCCTCGTTTTTTTCAGGATATGTTAAAGTGGTACAATATACCAGAAGATAGAGTTTTAATTGTCAGCAAACCCATTCTCGCCAAAAAGCTGTTTTGCCTGCCTCAACAAGAAAGATTAACTGCCGATGGCGGCATTCCTCCATCGCAGGAATATTTGGATATTCTTACAGAAAATACTATACGAAATGGCTTGGCAACAGAGAATAAAAATGGAACCTACTTTATATCCCGTGCGGCTATGTCTGCCAAACTGGCTGGTGAGGGTTATCTCGACTACTTTTTGGCAACCAAAGGCATCAAGGTTATTCGACCAGAAACTATTTCGTTACATGAACAATTACGAATATATTCTTCAGCCGAGCGCCTAATCTTCTCTGAAGGTTCGGCTTTACATACACTACAGCTTTTAGGCCGGGGGCTTTGGAAAACGAAAATACACATTATTAACCGTAGGCCTGGAACTAGGCTTGTTTCTAATATATTGAAGTCAAGATGTAACAACCTACAATATCATGATTTGGGTACATTAATCCATGGCCTCAATCTCGCTGGACGACCGGCTAAAGCAGTGGCCCTCACTGTTGCAGATAAGAAGGAGTTATTCACACTACTTCATCAACTGGAGATTGATACTAAAGGATGGTCTGACACTCTATGTAATTCCTTTATTAAAGATGATATTAAAGTATGGTTTGACAAGGAAAGAAGTTCAAAAAGAGCTAAAGTCCCTGGTTCATTGCCTATGATTTACAGAAAGCTCTCCTCTGTGGGAATAGATGTAAACGAGATTAAATGATATGCCTATTTTCAGTAAAGACAATAAAAACATTCTTTTTATACATGTTCCCAAAGCAGGTGGGAGTACAATAGAGTCCATATTTAAACGCTCAGAATTTGAAATGACCTATTTCGATGGTGGGAAGCATAGCAAACTTAATCCTCTGAGAAAGTGCTCTCCACAGCACATGTATGCTGAGCAACTCAATGCATTATTCGAAGTCAATAAATTTGATTATATTTTTATGCTAGTTCGCAATCCTATCGAGCGATTTAAGTCTGAGTTTGGCATGCGTCATCAACAAGCTGACAAAAACAATCGCTTGAACTTTGATTATGTGAACAGCTGGACAAAGAAAACTCTGGAAAATTATAATAGTAATCCATATTGTTACGATAACCATATTCGCCCACAAAGCCAATTTTATCTTCCCGGTACAAGAGTGTTTAAACTGGAAGACGGTATGGACAGTATCATAGAGCAGATCTCCAAAGATATTTCCATGCAATTAAATTATGATGGTTTTAAAATCATGGATAGAAAAAAGAAGAGTGGATTCTCGTCTAAAGATGTTCCTATTTCAGATTTTACACTGAATCACTTAGAGCATTTTTATGCTGAAGATTTTTTCAATTTTAATTATAAAAAATAGCTACATCAAAAAAACAAATTACTCAGACTAGTATTCCAGCACATCCTAATCTGACACTAGCTGTATATTCAGATGGCAAAGCTACTAATAACAGGGAAATAAAATGAGGCTGATTCTTCATCCCGGTCATGCTAAGTGTGGTTCAACAACAATTCAAAATTTCTTGCGTGATAATCGAGATTTCTTATTCAAAAACAAGTTTATAACGCTTGATAGCAACTTAAGAACTCAAGATGAACCTAACTTTATTGAAAAATCAGAGTCACCCCGAGGTTTTTTCAAAAGGATTCTTAATGGTAACTCTCTTCTAAACCTGGAAGAAAAGCTATCAAATATTAAGAACCGCTTTTCTGATCACACACTTATCATTTCAGCTGAAAACCTTACAAACCAAATCGCTGAAGGTGCGCCAGGCAGTAGCATTCACAAAACAATTTCAGAAATATTCACAGATGTAACTGTTATTTACTACATAAAGCCGCAAGATACATTTTTATTCTCTGGTTGGCAGCAATGGGGGTATAAGCAAGGTTTATCTCTCCAACAGTACATTCAGCGCTCCTTGAACCAAGGTGGCCCTAACTACCTCAGAGCTATCAATTTTTTTGAGAAAGTATATGGAAAAAACAACCTTAACATCTCCCCTCTTACGAGTAACGCTTTAATCAACAACGATTTAATTGATGATTTTTGTAGTAAAGCAAAACTCCCCATTCTTGATAAAAAGGTTAATCTGTCCCCTCAAAATGTAAGCCTCAATCCGATTATCTGTGATATTTTATCCAGACACCCCGAATTATTCAAAGATCAGCATGATGAAGAAATAAAAAATAAACTTGAAAGCCTTCATAGTAAACCCATTTTTTTACATAACAAACTGGATGGTTTACTTCCTCGTAAAAATCGAAAAGTCATATTAGATAGGTTTTTGGCTGATAACAAATACATACATGAAACGTATTTTCCACATCTAGACTTTGAGAATACCTTTTATGGCCACATTGAAAAGGTAAAGCCTTTAGGTGGAGAAATAGAACGGATTAAGGAAGAAAACCGTGTGTTGGTCGATTTGTTCATCTCTCTTATAAAGTAAATGTTTACATCATGATATTTAAAAGCATAAGAAAAAAACAGGTAGCTAACATTGTGCTTCATGTCGGTCCGCCAAAGAGTGGAACCTCTGCTATCCAATATTTTCTTCACAGTAACAATAAACTATTAGAAAAACACGGTTTTTTTTATCCCGAACATGATCTGGATAAAAATAATATCTCGGGCGGTCATACAGAACTTGGTCTGCCATTGACAGAAAACAATCTTGAGCAGGCAAAGATAACGTTAGAAAAGTTTCTGGCCACTGCTCGAGAAAAGAAACTGGATCTTTTATTATCTGCAGAATCATTTTATATTAATTCTGAGAAAATGAAGAAGCTACTTGTAGATTTCGATGGATCTGTCACCATCATTGCCTTCTTTCGAGATCCCTTGGAAACCATTTACTCCAGCTATAGTCAGATCATTAAACGACATTTTTACAAAGGTACCTTTGAGGAGCATTTTAAGAAAGTAACCGGAGGTGATGGTGGTTATTTTTCCGGAAAAATACTACAAAAATGGATCGAGCATTTTGGTGCTAATCAATGCAAAATTCACCCATATGACTTTAATACCTTTATTAATGATCGCATTGAGCTTTCTTTCCTCAGCTTGCTTAACATTGATAATAAGCACTTTCCTTCATTTTCACTTGGCGAAGAAAAAATAAACAAAAGCTACACAAGTTCCGCCTTAGAGTTAAAACGAATAATTAATGCTGCTTTGACCGAGAAAGATATTGTCCCCAATGCAAACATTGATCGCGCTCTACAATATTTCTCGGATAACAGTCAGGAAACCAGACTCGATTATCGAGAGATCTTAACAGAACAGCAGCGCACGTTGATACAGGATAAATTTTCATCTTCTAATAAGCTGATGCTCGCAACTCTTTATAAAACACCATCTGATGGCTATCTCAACTACAACAGCACTCATCATTCCATCCAATCTAAAAGCTCAATCATAGAATATTCTCTTTCTTCTGTATTCAGCCAAGCACTTGGAAGAGATGCTGCCATAGTGGAATTTTTATCTAAACGTGTTGGCACGCTACTGAAAAGGTCACCTAAGAACACATCTTTGCTTATGCTGGCAGAAATACTAAAAATCGGTTCCAATTATCAACCTTATTCTTTTTTCAGCCATGAGCAGCTAAAAAAAATCACTGCACCGGATGCATCACAATTTACTATTTATCTCAACTTGGCATTAGCACTCGAGAAAAAAAATCACATAGATGAAGCATTTCAAATGGCTGAGCGAGCTTTACAATTGCGCCCTAATGGCCAAGTTATAAAGACCCTGTATGCTCGACTAAGTCATAAAAAACCAACTCCCTTGTGATGTGAGCAAAACTCCCAGATGCTTAAACATGCCTTAACCAAGTTTTTTCAGTATTACATTAATTTTTTCCATCTTGTATTTCGCAATACATTCAAATACATTCAGTTTACCGAGCTGAGCCAACCTGACTTTTACGAAAGAATCTATCCTCTAAAAAAAGCATTTACGCCAACTGGTTGGTTTATCTGTGAAATCACAGCCAAAGGATCATTCCCCTGCACTACGGCCACAATTACGGCTCACGATAGAGCCTTGACTCTTCACAAAAAAATCAACTTGGAAAAATGTAAAACAGCTAAACGTATTATTTACCTTCCTTTTCAGCCAGACTATCTGACTCTGAACATTGACACTCAAATGGGTAAAATAGATACTCTTGATATTTCCTTCAAGAAGGTAACCCGGGCTTTTGCAGATAAAGCCATAAATAAAAAGTTATCGTATTTTCATCGGCGCTATCAGCTTCCTTCGTCTGAATCATTGAAACTGCATGAGCGCTACGCTGCATACAGCGACGGATTCGATATGTTATCGAATCAGGTATTGAGTTACCAACAATGGATAGAGCAGAAAGAAAATTTCTCTTTTTACCGACAGGCAGTGAGTGAATACTTGTTTCATCCCGTTATATCCATCATTCTTCCTGTCTACAACACTCCGGTCGAACTTTTGGCCGAAGCTATTCAGTCAGTCCAGCATCAAACCTATCCCAGCTGGCAACTCTGTATAGCCGATGATGCTTCGGATCATGAAGACACCCGACAATATTTGAAAGAGGTTGCGACCCGGGACAGCAGGATAAAGTTGATCTTCCGCGAGCACAACGGTCATATTTCCGCCGCCAGCAATTCCGCCCTGGCGTTGGCGGAGGGTGAGTTTATTGCATTTCTGGATCACGATGACCTGCTCTCGCCCCATGCGCTGACGGAAGTGGTGGCCGCCATCAATCACCACCCTACAGCCAAGCTGCTTTATTCGGATGAAGACAAGATCGATCTGGACGGAAACCGCCATCACCCGCATTTCAAGCCGGACTGGAATCCCGACCTGTTTTATTCATGCAACTATGTATCGCACTTTGCGGTGTATCGGCGCGATATCGCCAACCAGATAAAAGGGTTGCGGGAAGGATTTGAGGGCAGCCAGGATTACGACTTTACCCTGCGCTATATCCGGCATCTAAAGCCCTCCGATATCGTGCATATTCCAAAGGTGCTGTATCACTGGCGTGAATTACCCGGCTCGACCGCGGTGTCCCTGTCCGAAAAGGGTTATGCGCACCGGGCAGGGTTGCTGGCACTGCAGGATCATTTTTCCGGTAGCGGGGTGCGGGTTACAGACGGCCAGTCGGCTGGCAGCTATCGCCTGCTATGGCCCTTGCCGGCCAAGCCGCCGCTGGTGTCGTTGCTGATCCCCACCCGCGACACACTGCATCACCTGAAGAAGTGTGTCGACTCCATTATCGAGAAAACGAGCTACCCCCATTACGAAATTCTCATTCTGGATAACCAGTCGGTAGAGCCGGAAACCCTCGGCTATTTTGCTTCCCTTTCCGCTCATGAGAACATCCGTATCGTCAAATATGACGCGCCCTTCAATTATTCCTCCATCAATAACTACGGTGCGGCACTGGCCCGGGGTGAAGTGCTCGCCCTTGTCAATAACGACATAGAGGTCATCAGCCCGGACTGGCTGACGGAAATGGTCAGGCACGCCGTCCGCAAGGATGTTGGCTGTGTCGGCGCCAAACTGTATTACGGCAACGATACCATTCAGCATGCGGGTGTCATCTGCGGGCTGGGGGGGATCAACGGTGTAGCCGGCCATAGCCACAAATTTTATCCGCGGGAGCATCCCGGTTACTTCAACCGACTGTTGCTAACGCAGAATCTGTCTGCCGTGACCGCCGCCTGCCTGCTGGTCAAGAAGTCGATCTACACCCAGGTTAGTGGTCTGGACGAAGAACACCTGGCCGTGGCCTTCAATGATGTGGATTTTTGCCTGCGGGTGAAGGAAGCCGGTTACCGCAATATCTGGACTCCCTACGCCGAGTTGTATCACCACGAGTCGGTCAGCCGTGGCCACGAAGATACCCCCGAGAAGCTGGCCCGCTTCCAGGCCGAATGCGATTACATGCGCCAGCGCTGGGGAGAACGGCTGCGAAAAGATCCCGCCTACAGTCCAAACCTCACCCTGGATCGGGAGGACTTCAGCTATGGCTAGATCAAAAAAGCGCCACTCGGATCACCGAAACCCGCTTGAGGCATGACAAATTTGTCGTTTGTAGGGTAAGGTGCCTCTCGACCCATTCACGCCGCAGCATACTTCGCGGTATCGCATTCAATAGCCGAATGGGAACGCACCTTTTTACTCGACCACGGCGACAATTGAATGGCGGACACACCAGAGTGGCAGAAGCTACATGTTCTTTTTGTAAGCTGCTCCCGTCATAAGCAGGATTTTTATCGGGATGCATCGGCCCGATATCGTTGCTTTTTCCCCGCCGAATCACTCAACGCCGAGGGCGTATCGGCGTCGGTTGTCCATATCGAACAGTCAGTCACGCTGGATTTGGCCCCATTTGATGTCATCGTTGTCCACAGACCCACCCTGAACCTGGCTACCCGCCTGCTGCTGTGGCGCGCCGGCAGATTGAACATTCCCCTGGTCGCGGATGTGGATGATTTGCTCTTTCAGCCGGACGTGATCGATGATCTCCCCGCCGTCTGCAGTGGCGGTATGAGCAAGCGTGTGGCTAGAACGCGAGTGCTCGGTTATCAGGCGGCACTGGCACGCTTTCGGTTTATTACCTGCTCTACCCAGCCACTGCGGGATGAACTGCAGCACCTCTTCGCCGGCGCAGATATCCAGGTGATCAGCAATGCCGTGCCGCCGCGCTGGTTTGCTCCCTGGTCGCCCGGGCCCATGCCGGAACGGAAAATCATTCGATACCTGCCCGGATCCGGCAACCATGATCACGACTTTGCCATGATCAACCTGGCCCTGAGCAAACTGATGAGTGCCTTTCCCCAGGTGGAACTCGAAGTGTTCGGCCCGATCAGCCATCACTACGGCGCGCTTCCATCCCACCGGGTGCGCTTTCGGCGCGCCGTTCCTTATGAAGCGCTTCCCAAGATCATGCACGACAGCTGGGTCACGCTGGCCCCGCTGGTCGATAACCGGTTCAACCGTTGTAAGTCCGGGCTGAAGTTCTGGGAATCGGCCCTGCTGGGCGTCCCTGTCGTGGCTTCGCCCATTCCCGATATCCGCCGCTTCGATTGTTCAGGATTGCGCTTTGCAGCCGATCTCAATCAATGGTCTGAACAACTAGGTACATTACTGGATATCCGGCAATGGCGACAGGCACAACTATCCGCGCTGGCTACCGCCCAGGCACAATGTACCACCCGGAGCACTGCCCCTTTGTGGCATCATTTTTTGGCCAGGGTAGTTTATGGCTGATTACGCGACCATTGCCTTTGTGCCCTTCCACTGTTCCGGAGGCGATCGCCCCTGTGAACAGACCCGCTGGCAATTGGCCCAGTCGTTGTTTTGCGACTTGCTGGGCACCAACTGGCCCCAGCCCTTACTGTACCCTCGCATCCCTTCCCGCACCTGTGACTGGCAGGACTGGCGGCGCCTTACTCCCGAAGATGTCTTCGCCCTGAACGATGTGGCGTCTCTGGCCGATGCGCCCGATCACTGGCATGCGATCGCCTGGCTGCTCAATCACCCTCAAGCCGACCAAGAGCTGGCCTGGGCCTGGTGGCAACAGCATATGGTGGCGACCTGGCTCTCCTCCCCCACCGTACACGACTGGTGTGCACAACAGGATACGGTGTGCCTGCCAGCCCTTTCCGGGCAGATTTACCACTGTGTCACCATTCCCGGGCTGCTACAGTCCCGTGCCGCCGAGCGCCGTCGCCGTTTCCGCAAGCTGCATAAGCTGTTGCGGGATCCCAAGCGGTTCATGCGCGATTCCCGTCACCCGACCATAAAAAAGATCGGACAATACATTTCCCGAAACAAAAAATAAATCTCTTTATTTTCAGTACTTTAATTAAAAAACAACAATGTTAACAGCCATGTTGCAGGGCAGCATACTGCCGCAGTAAACAGGTTGGAATCTGCTCTCCCGTCAGACTGTTCCCGCCTGATACATTACGAGGTAAATATGAAGCCGATTGAAATTGCAGAAAAAATCATGCAGGAAAGCCCCGATGTATTGGGTACGGTACCTGCTAATCGGGCGGCCCGCATCATTCGTGCCGCTTTCGAGCAGCTTGTTATCGAACTGCAAAACACCGACGAAGGGAAGGTCACGGTGCCCAAGCTGGGTAATTTCATCGTCCGTCGGGTCGATACAGAAAAGAACGGTGAAAAGGTTCAGGTCAAACGCATCATATTCCGCCCTGTAGCGTTAAAAACCGAAGAATAAGGTTTTATGCAAAAGCCCGGTTCGCCGGGCTTTTGGTTTGCGGTAGGGTCCACTTCAGTGGACCACCCGAACCTTTTGGTTTGCGGTAGGGTCCACTTCAGTGGACCACCCGAACCTTTTGGTTTGCGGTAGGGTCCACTTCAGTGGACCACTCAACCCGGTCGACTGAAGTCGACCCTACCAGCTCCATCCGCAAGGGCCACTTCAATGGACCACTCAACCCGGTCGACTGAAGTCGACCCTACCAGCTCCATCCGCAAGGGCCACTGTTGGGTCCACTTCGGTGGACCACCCGAACCTTTTGTTTGCGGTAGGGTCCACTTCATCAGTGGACCACTCAACCCGGTCGACTGAAGTCGACCCTACCAGCTCCATCCGCAAGGGCCACTGTTGGGTCCACTTCGGTGGACCACTCAACCCGGTCGACTGAAGGGTCCACTTCAGTGGACCACTCAACCCGGTCGACTGAAGTCGACCCTACCAGCTCCATCCGCAAGGGCCACTGTTGGGTCCACTTCGGTGGACCACCCGAACCTTTTGTTTGCGGTAGGGTCCACTTCAGTGGACCACTCAACCCGGTCGACTGAAGTCGACCCTACCAGCTCCATCCGCAAGGGCCACTGTTGGGTCCACTTCGGTGGACCACTCAACCCGGTCGACTGAAGTCGACCCTACCAGCTCCATCCGCAAGGGCCACTGTTGGGTCCACTTCAGTGGACCACTCAACCCGGTCCACTGAAGTGGACCCTACCAGCTATTGCCGGGCTTTTGATGTCTGGAAATGTCTGCACCGTACTGAACGGTGCTTCTCATCCAATGCCGTTGTGCTACCTTGATGCCTCCACCGCCTCCGGTATTACATGGACTATCAACCATGACAACGCTCACCCTGCCCGCCAGTTCCGAGGCCATTCGTCTCTACCGCCTCGCTCAAAACAAGGTGACCCGGCAGCAAGGCGATGCCCGTTTCAAGGCCAACCAGCAATTATTGCGGGCTCGCCTCGCCCTGGTGCAAAGCTTCAGTGCCCAGTCGCTGGCCCGCCTGCTTGCGGCGCCTGCGCAACACGCCATCGACAAGGAGCATCTGCTGTGGTTCTGGTGTAACCACTTCAATGTATTCTGGCGCAAGGGCCTGGTCGGGGCGGCCCTGCCCGATTACGTCGAGTCGGCCATCCGGCCCCATATTCTCGGCAATTTCAAAGACCTGTTATTGGCTGCCCTGAGCCATCCCGCCATGCTGGTGTACCTGGACAACCAGCGCAACGTGACCGGCAAAATCAATGAAAACCTGGCGCGCGAGCTGCTGGAGCTGCATACCCTGGGGGTGAACGGCGGTTACAGCCAGCAAGACGTACAGCAGGTGGCGGAAGTGCTCACGGGGGTGGGGCTACGCCCGATGAAGGCCTTCAGATTGCCCCCCAGGCTGCAGCAGTTGGCAGTAATTCAGGGAGAGTTCATGTTCGATCCCCGCCGGCACAGCTTCACCACCAAAACCGTGCTGGGGCAGCGGATTTCCCCTTTGGGCTTTGACGAGATCGGGCAGCTTATCGATATTCTGGTGGCCCACCCGGCAACCGCCCGGCATATTGCCGGCAAGCTCGGTACCTTTTTGCTGGGAGACGCGCCCCCACAAGGGGCCATTACCAATGCCGCCGGTGTTTTTGCCAGCACCCATGGCGATCTGGCGCAAACCATTTCGGCGTTGCTGCCGTTCGCCCGGCAGGTAACACAACCCAGCTTCAAGGATCCACTCCGGTTTGTGCTCTCCGCCACCCGACTGCTGGCCAACGGCAATGAAATCGGCAATGTCAAACCCGTTGCCCGCTGGCTGCGTTTGCTGGGCCAGCCCCTGTTCGGCCATCAGACCCCCGATGGCTACAACCTGGTTGGTAGTGCCTGGCAAAGCGCCGGACAATTGACCCAGCGCATCGAGCTGGCCAGGGAAATGGTGCAGGTGGTGCCACGGCTGGTGAACCGGCCGGCCAACCCCAGGCAGTTGCTGGCGCGGCTTGGCCTGGAAAACACCGGGCCGCAAAGGCCCACAACCGGGTTGCCTGCGGGGCGAATCAACCTGAGTGAAAACACCCTTTCAACACTCATGTCTGCCCAGCCCCCTCCCGAACGCCTGGCCCTGCTGCTGGCCAGCCCCGAGTTCATGTTCTGGCTTCCTGGAGCACATCATGCGTAGGCGCGACTTTTTGAAACTGACGGCGGTCATGGCCGCCGGCTCGCTCAGTTGGCGGCTTTGGGCCGCGCCTACCGGGGGCAGCCAAACCCGGTGCCTGGTGGTTTTTCTGCGCGGTGCCTACGACAGCCTCAATGCACTGGTGCCCTACGCCGACGACTTTTATTATCAGTCCAGGCCCAATATTGCCCTGCCCCGCCCGGATAAAAAGGATCCCCAGGCCGTCATTGCGCTGGACGCGCGCTGGGGCATGGCCGCGTCCCTGCAGGATGACCTGCACCCGCTTTATGCCGCGAAGCAATTGGCCTTTGTGCCCTTTGCGGGCACCGGTTTCGTGTCGCGCAGCCACTTCCAGGCCCAGGACTGGGTTGAATTCGGCCAGCCCGCAACGGCGCGCCCAAATTCGGACAGCGGCTTTCTGAACCGTCTGCTGCGTGAGCTGGGCGCCGGCACGGCCCCCCGGCCGGAAGCCGTGAGTTTTACCCAGACCCTGCCACCCATTTTGACGGGCACCATGCCGGTGGCGAATTCGCCGATAAGCCTGCCCCGCAGCCGGCAATTGACGCCCCATTTCGAGCAACTGGTGTTGCAGATGTACACAGGGCATGCGCTGGAACAGCAGGTCAGCGACGGTTTGGGCCTGCGCAAAGCCATTGCCAGCGAACTGGTGGAGGAGATGCAGGCGGCGTCCCGCGATGCCACCGCACCGGGCGGCTTTGCCCTGGAGGCCGGGCGCATCGGGCGGCTGCTACGCGAGCGCCCCGAGCTGAGTGTCGGCTTTATTGACGTGGGTGGCTGGGATACGCATGCCGCCCAGGGCGGGGCCAGCGGCGCCCTCAGTACCCGCTTGCAGGCGCTGTCGGCGGGGCTTGCCGAACTGGAAACCTCGCTGGGCAATGGTTGGAACAACACCGTGGTCATGGTGCTGTCGGAATTCGGCCGCACCTTCCGCGAGAATGGCAGCCGGGGCACCGACCACGGCCACGGCACCGCCATGTGGGTGCTGGGTGGCAGCATCAGCGGAGGACGAATCGTGGGCGAGCAGGCCGACCTCGCGCCCGGCAAGCTGCATCAGGACCGCGATCTGCCGGTGCTCAACGAGTATCGTGCGGTGTTGGGTGGGCTGTTTCGCCATATGTACGGCCTGAACCCGGCCCAACTGGCACGAATTTTCCCGTCATCAACACCGGCTGATTTGGGGCTGCTGTAGTGAGAGCGGCTATAGTTTACCGGAGCTTTCAATTGAGGACTGATCATGGCCAATGCCACCGCCTTTAACACGGTAAACATGGAACAGGCATCGGTTTGGTATGGCGATGTGACCATCGCCACCACCAACCACATTCAGGTTGCCTACGGACCTTATGTACAAAACTATTACGGCAGTTTTTCCTATTCGAGCTTCGGCCTGGCCGGCGGAGCTGTCACTTCCAGCAATTATTACGAGTTTGGTCGCAAGATTTATGAGATTAGCGGCGGCAGCTTCAGCGCCCTCACCATCGAGTCCTATCTGAACCGGGGCGATATGAATGCCCTGCTCGGTTATGTGTTTTCAGGCAATGACAGCGTCAGCGGCTCCGGCGGCCACGATTACCTGAAAGGCTTTGGTGGCACCGACAGGCTCTTTGGCAATGGCGGCAACGATACCCTCGATGGCGGCACCGGCGCGGACACCCTGTATGGTGGTGTCGGTAACGATATCTACCTTGTCGATAATGTTGGCGAACGTGTTATCGAGTACGCCGGTCAAGGGGTGGATATTGTTCGTGCTTCCGTGAGTTTCTCCCTCCCGGCCCAGGTGGAACATCTCCAGCTCGGTGGCTACGCCGCATCGGGTACCGGCAATCCGCTCGATAACCGTATAACGGGTAATGCTTCCGTCAACCGGCTGTCCGGCATGGCCGGCAATGATTCGCTTTTTGGCCTGGGCGGAAACGATACCCTGCTGGGCGGTGCCGGCAACGACATCCTGCATGGGGGCACCGGCCACGATATGCTCAATGGCGGTGTCGGTGCCGATACCATGCGGGGCAACCAGGGTAATGATGTTTATGTCGTCAACAGCCACCAGGACAGGGTCATCGAGCTTGCCGGCCAGGGCAACGACACGGTAAGAGCCAGCGTCAGCCATGCGCTCACCGCGAATGTGGAAGCGCTGCTGCTCACCGGTAATAACGCGATCAACGGTCACGGCAATGCCATGGCCAATCAGATCACCGGCAATGCCGCCGGCAACCGGCTCGCCGGCCTGGGCGGTAGTGATTTGTTGAGAGGAATGGCGGGTGCCGACACGCTGCTTGGCGGCGGCGGCAACGATCGCCTCTTCGGCGGCGCGGGCAACGATCTGTTGAATGGCGGCCTCGGTACCGACGTGCTGGTGGGCGGCGACGGCGCCGATACCCTGCTGGGTGGGCCGGGCAGGGATCGGCTCACCGGCGGTGCCGGTGCGGACAGGTTCAGGTTTGTGGCCAGGAGCGAGGGGGTGGACACCATCACCGATTTCCACTCCGGGAGCGATGTGCTCCAGGTTGTCAGCCGCAACTTCGGCAACCTGGCGACAGGCCGGCTGGCTCCCGCCCGTTTCAGCCTGGCGGGCAGTCCCTTGTCGGGCGGCAATGCCGCCTTTATCTACAACCGCAGCACCGGGAACCTGTTTTTCGATCTTGATGGTGCCGGCACCGGTGCCGCCGTAAAAATGGCAGATCTGGGTGCGGGAACCCTGCTGAAAGCCGGTGACATTCAGGTTATTGCGTGAATCTCCCCGCTCCGGTGTGCAGGCCCTGCCGCCTTTGCACCGGAACAACCCAGGCCAGCTTATAATGAGTCCATTCCTTCACATGATTTTTTGTATTGAAAAAACAGACAAGAGCAGGAAATAAACGAGATAGAACAAGCAGTAATACAAGGTCTTTCCGTACGCTTTTTGATTTCACTTCTGCTGAAAACCTCATTGAACTTGTATTGTCAATCACGCCAGACACAAATGCGTCATTCCATGACGCCCATTGTCTATACTCCTTCCATCCACATTCCATTTGAGTAACTGTTCCGAGTTGCAGCCCGCAACCGGTTGGCTCAGGAGATCCTTCGTGCCAAAACGGGACGGCCAACCACAGGAAGGGAGCCTGTTCCTGGCGAGGTTCGGGCAGGGCGCCATATTCGGAGCAATGATAAAACCAGGGAAAACCAGGGAGCGGTGTCATGGCCACAATCTATTCCTCTGATATTACCGTCAGTGAAGATGCACAATTCGCCGACTTTCTGGTGTGGCTGGACGTTCCGGTCAACACGCCGGTCACGGTGTCATACCGAACCATCAATGTCACCGCCTCGTCTCCGAGTGATTATACGGCCCAGAGTGGAGTACTGACCTTCGCGCCGGGCGAAACCCGGCAGACGGTCCGTATCCCTATCGTCAACGATCTCGTGGCGGAGAGCACCGAAACCTTTGCCCTGCAACTCTCCGGCCCCAGTGCCGGCAACACACTGGCTCAGGGCATCTACCTGGCCACCATCGTCGATAACGAAGCGCCGGTCATCGATGCCAATGCCAATGCCGTGTTCGATCCTTCCGAAAGGGCCAATCTCTCCGTGGCCGACATCACGGTAGATGAAAAAGCGGGCACCGCTACCTTCAACCTGGTGCTGGACAAAGCCGCCTCGGCGCCCTTCTCGGTGGCTTATACCCTGGGCGGCGGCACCGCCACGGCCAACGCCGACTACAGCCCCGCCGGCAACGGCAACCTGGCTTTTGCCGCGGGCCAAACCGCCGGACAGATCACCGTGAACATTGCGGATGACGGCATCGCCGAGCCGGAAGAGTTCTTCAACCTGACCCTCAACTCTCTCGGCGGCGCCGGGGCCGGGCAGGTACAGATAGCGGATGGCCATGCCATGGCGCTGATCGGACGCAACGAGGGGCCGGCCATCACCAACCCGGTCATTTCCGTGCAGGATGCCGTGATCAGCGAGGACCGGGATCATGTGAGCTTTGTCGTCAAGCTCAGCGCCCCCGCCCAGAATCCGGTTTCGGTCACCGTCAGCACCTCCAACCTGACCGCGTCCAACCCCAGTGACTACCGGGCCATCAGCAACACCCTGGTGTTCGCCCCCGGCGACACCACCCGGCTGGTGCAGGTGCCGTTGGCAGGTGGCACATTGATAGAGCCTCTCGAAACCTTTCTGCTGCGCTTGTCCAGCCCCAGCGCCGGGGTATTTCTTGCCCAACCGTTCTATTTCGCCACCATCGTCGATAACGACGTCCGGGTGGCGGACATCAACAGCAACGGCGTGTTTGACGCCCAGGAGCGGGCCAACCTGTCGGTGCGGGATCTGGCCGTAGATGAAAAAGCCGGTACCGCCACCTTCAACCTGCTGCTGGACAAGGCCACCGACGCCCCCTTTACCGTGGCCTACAGCATCGGTGGCGGCACCGCCACCGCCGGCAGCGACTATGTGACCAACGGCCAGAGCAGCGTTACCTTCGCCCCCGGCCAAACGGCCCAGCAGATCACCCTGGCCATTGTCGACGATGCCCTGGCCGAGACCGCCGAGTTTTTCAACCTCAGGCTGGGTGCGCTCTCCGGCCCGGCGGCAAACCAGGTGCAGGTAACGGATGCCGTGGCCCGCGCCCATATCGGCCGGAGCGACGGCATTACCGTGACCAACCCGGTGATTTCCGCCCAGGAGCTGGTGATCAGCGAGCACCAGGGTTACGCCGATTTTGTGATACGACTGAACGCGCCGGTACAAAGCCCGGTGAGCGTGGTGGCCTCGACCGGCAGTTTCAACACATCTTCACTCGACTTGACCGGCCGCGCCAGCGCCACCCTGGTTTTCGGGCCGGGAGAGACCACCCAGACGTTCCGCATTCCCGTCACCAACGACACCGCCATTGAAGGTACGCTCGGCAACGAGCACTTTTTCCTGCGGCTGAGCAATCCCAGTGCCGGGGCCAGCCTGGCTCAGAACGTGTATGTCGCGACCCTGGTCGACAATGATTTCACGGTGTCGGACGTGAACGGCAATGGCCTGTTCGACCTGCCGGAAAGGGCCAGCCTGTCGGTGCGCGACGCGGTGGTGGATGAAAAGGCCGGCACCGCTACCTTCAATCTGGTGCTGGACAAGGCCACCAACGCTCCCTTTTCGGTGGCCTATACCCTGGGCGGCGGCAACGCCACCGCCGGCGCCGACTACATCACCGATGGCGACACCAGCCTGACCTTTGCGGCAGGGCAAATGGCCCAGCAGGTTACCGTGTCCATCGTGGATGACGGCCTCGCCGAAGGAGAGGAGCTGTTTTACCTGCGGCTTGGTAATCTCACCGGCCCCGCCGCCAACCAGGTCAGTATCGTCAATGGCGGTATCGGCACCGGCCTGATCGGCAAGAACGACGGGGTTTCGGTGCTCGATCCCATTATTTCCGCCCACGATATCGTGGTCAGCGAGCATGGCGGTTACGCGGAGTTTACCGTGCGGTTGAGCGCCCCGTCCCAGAATCTGGTCTCGACCTCGTTCAGTACCGCCTCCCTCACCGCCGGCAGTGCCGATGTGGGCGGCCGCAGCTCCGCCAACTTCTTGAGCTTTGCTCCCGGGGAAACCGTCAAGACCATCCATATCCCCGTTTTCGACGACACCACGGTGGAGCCGATAGAAAGCTTCCTGTTGCGCTTCCACAACCCGACCGGTGGCGCCCGCCTGGCGCAAACCAGCTATGTGGCCACCATCGCCAACGATGACTCCTTTGCCACCGACAGCAACGGTGACGGCCTGTTCAGCCCCCAGGAGCGGGCCCGGTTGTCGGTGATGGATACCGTGGTGGACGAAGGGGCCGGTACCGCCACCTTTACCCTGATGCTGGACAAGGCGACCACGGAGCCGTTTTCCGTCACCTACACCATCGGTGGCGGAACCGCCACCGCCGGCGCCGATTACAGGGCCGACGGCAACAATCGCCTGACCTTTGCGGCCGGTGACACCGTGCAACGGGTCACCGTGGCCATCGAAGACGACAACCTGGCCGAACCGGAGGAATACTTTAACCTGACCCTCGGAGCCCTGTCCGGCCCGGGGGCGGCCCAGGTGAATGTACGCGACCGGGTGGGCACCGTGGTTATCGGCCACAGCGATCGGCCAACCAACACCCTGCCGACCCTGACGGTGTCGGACGCCATCGCGGCGGAGCAGACCGGTTATATGGACTTCGTGGTGCAGCTGTCGGCCCCCTCCCCCAACCCGGTCAGTTTTTCTTACAGCACCCGCAGCGCCACCGCCCTGACCAGCGATTTTTCTTCCACTTCCGGCAGCCTTCTGCTCGCCCCCGGCGAGACCAGCCGCACCATCCGGATAGCGGTCACCGACGATATCGCCATAGAGAGCCTGACCGAAACCTTTACCCTGAGCCTCAGCTCGGTGGTGGGGGCCAACCTCGGCACCCTCGCCGCCAACGGCACCATAGTGGACAACGACGATCCGCAAAACTTCAATCTGCTGCTCTTCGGCCGGGGCGACGATGTCTACACCGTGACCAGTCCGCTGGATTTGGTGTTCGAACTGCCGGGCGGCGGCATCGATACCGTTAACAGCAGCATCGGCTATACCCTGCCGGACAACGTGGAGAACCTGAACCTGACCGGCTCCGCCCCGCTCAATGGCACGGGCAACATCCTGGCCAACCGGATCGGCGGCAACAACGCCGCCAACATACTAAATGGCGAGGCCGGCAACGATACCCTGCTGGGTAACGGCGGCAACGACCAGCTCAATGGCGGCCTGGGGGACGACCTGCTCAACGGTGGCCCGGGGGCCGATACCCTGCGCGGCGGCGTCGGCAACGACGCCTATGTCATCGATAACGTCAACGACAGTGTCGTTGAACTGCCCGGTGAGGGGACGGATGAAGTACGCAGCACGGTCAGCCACGCGCTGGCGGCGAATGTGGAAAACCTGGTGCTGCTCGGCAACGGCGCCCTCAACGGTACCGGGAACGGCCTGGCCAACCGCCTGACCGGCAACAACGCCGCCAACCGGCTCAACGGCAACGGTGGCAACGACCTGTTAATCGGCAATGGCGGCAACGATGTCCTCAATGGCGGGGCCGGTATCGATACCCTGCGCGGCGGAGCCGGCAACGATAGCTATGTGGTCGACCATACCAACGACAGCGTCATTGAACTGGCCGGCCAGGGCATCGATACCGTGCAGGCCAGGGCCAGCTATACCCTGGGGGCCAACGTCGAACGCCTGATCCTGACCGGGGCCGGCGCCTTCAACGGCACCGGCAACACCCTGCACAACCAACTGACCGGCAACAGTGCCGGCAACCGGCTCAATGGCGGTGCTGGCAATGACCTTCTGGTGGGCCTGGCCGGCAACGACACCCTCGATGGTGGCGCCGGTGCCGACACCCTGCGGGGTGGCCTCGGCAACGATAGCTATGTTGTCGACAACCAGAATGATCGCGTCATCGAACTCGGCGGTCAGGGGCTGGATGTGGTTCGCAGTACCATCAGCCACACCCTGGCCGCCAACGTGGAAAACCTGGTGTTGCTGGGCAATCAGGCCCTTAATGGCTCCGGCAATGGCCTGGCCAACCGCCTGACCGGCAACAGTGCCGCCAACCGGCTGGTGGGTGGGGCGGGCAACGACGTGCTGCTGGGCAACGGCGGCGACGACATCCTCGAAGGCGGACTGGGCAACGATCAGCTGAATGGCGGCCCCGGCGCCGACACCCTGCGCGGCGGAGGTGGCAACGACACTTATTTCATCAACCACATTAACGACAGGGCCATTGAACTGACCGGAGCAGGCAACGACACCGTACGCGCTACCCTGTCCCATGGCCTGGCGGCCAACATCGAGAACCTGGTCCTGATGGGCAACCAGGCCATCAATGGCACCGGCAATGCCCTGGGCAATCGCCTCACCGGCAATGGAGCCGCCAACCAGCTCAATGGCGGTAATGGCAACGACGTGCTGCTGGGCAACGGCGGCAACGACATCCTCAATGGGCAAGGCGGTGATGATACCCTCAATGGCGGCGCCGGTGCCGACACCATGCGGGGCGGGGCCGGCAACGACAGCTATTTTGTCAACCATCTCAACGACCGCGTGGTGGAGCTGGCCGGCCAGGGCAACGATACCGTGAATGCCGCTTTCAGCTATACCCTGGGTGCCAATGTCGAGCATCTGCGGCTCTCCGGTAATCGGGCAATCAACGGTACCGGTAACGTACAGAACAACCGCCTGACCGGCAATAACGCCGCCAACCGCCTCAACGGCGGCGGCGGCAACGACGAACTCTTCGGCATGGGGGGCAACGATGTGCTCAACGGCGGTGCCGGCGCCGATCTGATGCACGGTGGCGCCGGTAATGACAGCTACCAGGTGGACAATATCAATGATCGCGTCGTCGAACTGACCGGAGCCGGGCTGGATACGGTGCGTGCCACCGTCAATCATGTGCTGGCGGCCAATGTGGAGCACCTGGTGCAGCTTGGCGGACGGGCGATCAACGGCACCGGTAATGCCCTCAACAATCGCCTGACCGGCAACGACGCCGCCAACCAGCTCAACGGCGGCGGCGGTCACGATATTCTGCTCGGCAATGGCGGCAACGACCTGCTTATCGGCAACGTCGGCAACGATACCCTGATCGGCGGCGGCGGCCTCGATACCCTCACCGGGGGCACCGGCGCCGACAACTTCAAGTTTTTGACCGCCACCCAGGGCGCCGACAATATTACCGACTTCACCTCCGGCGTCGACAGAGTGCAGGTCGTCAGCCGTAACTTCGCCAACCTGGCGCCGGGCAGCCTGGCCGCCAATCGCCTGGTGGCGGATGGCTCCGCCCTGAGCAGTGGCGTTGCCGCCTTTATCTACAATACCCAAAGCGGCGTGCTCTCTTTCGACCGGGATGGCCTGGGTGGAGCCGCCGCCAGCCATGTGGCGACCCTGACGGGTCCCAAAACATTACTGGCCAGCGATATCCAGGTGGTTTCCGCATAACCGCCCATGCAAACCGGTGGAATAAAACGCCTTCTCCGCCGGTTCGCCTGGCCCCGACAATAAGCGACCTGCCTCACGGCTCCGTATGTGATAGGCAAGAGGCTATATTTTCTATTATTCTGTCATTCCAAATAAGTCGCCTGTTTGCATTACACGATCGTGGACGAGGCATGATGCCCTTCCTGATCGGCTGATAATAAAACTCTCACTAAAGTGGCAGCTACGTGACAACAAATAACCAAGAAGAAGCGCTGAACACCGGCCTGTTCTGCCTTGCAGCCCTGGCCCGGCACCATGGCATTCATGCCTCCGAAGAGCAGATCCGGCGCAGTCATCTGCCGACGTCGCCCTCGCCCCACGGCCTGGTGGATGACGTGCTGGCGGCGGCACGTTCCTTAACCTTGAAGGCCAAACGCATTTCTTCCGACATGGCGCAGTTGCTCACGCTGAGCGGGGTATTGCCGGCCATCGCCCGCCTTAAAAACGGCAATTTCGTGGTGATTGTCGGCACGAAGTCCACCGAGACGGTGCCCGCCCTGGCGGTGCTGGATCCCCTCGCCCAGCCGGCCAACACCGTATTCTGGCTTGAACAGCACGACTTCGAACAGTCCTGGTCCGGAGAGCTGTTATTGCTGAAACGAGAGTTCGGCCTGCTGGATGAGCGACAGCCCTTCGGCATCAAGTGGTTTTTGCCCGAGCTGTTTCGTCAGCGCACCTTTTTACGGGACGTGGCCATCGCCGCCCTGGTATTGCACATACTGGCGTTGTCCCTGCCCATTTTTACCCAGCTGGTGATCGACAAGGTGATTGTGCATCAGGCCTATTCCACCCTGTATGTCCTGACCGGGGGGGTGGTGCTGGCGCTGGTTTTTGAGGCGGTGTTTTCTTATTTGCGCCAATATTTTCTGCTGCATGCCACCAATAAAATAGACATTCGCCTGGCGCAAAAGACCTTTTCTCACCTGTTGCGTCTGCCCATCAGTTTCTTTGAGACCGGCACCGCCGGGGTCATTACCCGCCATATGCAGCAGACGGAGAAGATCCGACAGTTCCTCACCGGAAGGCTGTTTTTCACTATTCTTGACGCTTCCATCCTGCTTATTCTGCTGCCGTTGCTGTTTTTCTATTCAACCAAACTGGCGGTCGTGGTGCTTTGTTTTGCCCTGGCCATCGGGCTGGTGGTGTTTTCCCTGATCCCGGCCTTTCGCGCCCGGCTGCAGGCGCTGTATAACGCGGAAGCCGAACGCCAGGCCATGCTGGTCGAATCCATCCAGGGGATGCGCACGCTCAAGGCGCTGGCGGTAGAGCCGAAACGCCGACGTGAATGGGAAGACAAATCCGCCCAGGCCGTACAGATGCATTTTCGGGTGGGCAAGATTTCGATGACCGCCCATACCGCCATGTCCTTTCTCGAAAAACTGATGAGCGTCAGCATTATCGCCCTTGGCGCGCAGGCGGTGTTCGATCAGACGCTCACCGTGGGCGCCCTGATCGCCTTTCAGATGCTGGCCGGGCGCGTCGTGACGCCGCTGGTGCAGATTGTGTCACTGGTGCACGAATACCAGGAAACCGCGTTGTCGGTACGGATGCTGGGCGAGATCATGAACCGGCCCGAGGAAGGGATGCGCGAGTCGGGCGGGCTCGAGCCGGAGCTCAAAGGCCGCATCGACTTTGAAGACGTGACTTTCCGATATGTTCCCAATACACCGCCGGCAATAAACCGGATGAGTTTTACCCTGCCCGCAGGCAAGGTGGTGGGGATGGTCGGCCGCAGCGGCTCCGGCAAGTCTACCCTCACCCGGCTGCTGCAGGGTCTGTACCAGGCGCAGGAAGGGGTGGTACGGTTCGACGGCATCGATATCCGCGAGATAGATCTGGGCCAC
The DNA here is from genome assembly GCF_003012775.1 of Zobellella endophytica. GTDB lineage: Bacteria > Pseudomonadota > Gammaproteobacteria > Enterobacterales > Aeromonadaceae > Oceanimonas > Oceanimonas endophytica. Next base: position 977,658 of record NZ_PXYG01000001.1, read on the forward strand.
CTGCGCCGCAGCATCGGTGTGGTGCTGCAGGACAACTTCCTGTTCCGTGGCACGGTACGCGAGAATATTTCAATCACCAAGCCTTCCGCCACCTTTGAAGAAATCGTGGATGCCGCTAATGTCGCCGGGGCGGCGGAGTTTATTGAGCGACTGCCCCAGGGCTACGACACCCTGCTGGAAGAGAATGCCGCCAACCTGTCCGGCGGGCAGAGACAGCGGCTGGCCATCGCCCGGGCATTGCTGCCGCAACCCAGGATCATGATCTTCGATGAAGCCGCCAGCGCCCTGGATCCCGAGTCGGAAGCCATATTCCTGAACAACCTGAGCCGGATCACCGCCGGACGTACCGTTATTATCGTCTCTCACCGGCTGTCTACCCTGGTGGCGTCGGACGCCATCGTGGTGTTGAACCGGGGGCAGATTGTGGACGCGGGCCGGCATGACGAATTGCTGCACCGCTGTGATATTTATAACCGCCTGTGGCAACAACAGAATCGGCATTTGTGATGAAACAAGAAACTGACGAGACCAAAGCGTTACTGCGAGAGTTTTTGCCCAGGGCCCAGGCCATGGATCTGTTTGATCCCCCCAAGGGCAGCAAGGTGACCCTGTACGTGCTGCTGGCCATGTTGGTGACCGCCGTGTTGTGGGCCACCTTTGCCAACATCGACAAGCTGGTCACGGCACGGGGGCGGCTGATCACCCCCCAGTCCAACATGGTCGTGCAGCCAATGGAACCCGGCATTCTTAAAAGCATAGAGGTGCGCGTCGGTCAGGTCGTCAAGGCCGGGACCGTGCTGGCGACCCTGGATCCGACCTTTGCGGTGGCCGATGCGGCCCAGCTGGGGTTACGGGAACAAGGGCTGCTTTTCCAGCTGGAGCGGCTGGACGCCGAACTGGCCGGCCGGGAGCCGGAACTGTCGATGGAGGACGGCATCATGGCCGGGGTGCAGGCGGCGTTATATGAAGAGCGCAAGGCGGCATTCGCGGCCAGGCTGAACCAACTGGAGCAGACCATAGTACAGCTGACGGCATCGCTGACGACCAATGAACAGGATCAGCAAGTGCTCTCCAGCCGAATGGAATCGTTACGCCAGCTGGAGACGATGCATAGCGATCTGGCCACCCGGCAATTCGGCTCCCGCGCCTTGATCCTGGAAACGCGCGAGCGCCGCCTCGAAGTGGAGCGGGATTATCTGCTGGCCAAAAACCAGCGGGCCGAAATAGAGAGCCAGATTGCCGCCGCCGGGGCCGAACGGGAAGCCTTTATCAAATCATGGCGCCAGGACACCATGCAGATGATGTCCGATGCGCTGCAACAGCGCAGTGAAATCAGTGAACAGATAAGCAAGGCAAAACGACGTACCGATCTGGTCACGCTCACCACCCAGCAGGATGCGATTGTGCTGGACATTGGCGATATCTCTCCCGGCTCCGTGGTGCGTGAAGCCGAACCCTTGTTTGTGCTGGTGCCGCTGGATGCCGAGCTGGAAGCCGAAGTGGAAGTCGCCACCTCGGATATTGGCGACATTCTGGTGGGTGACAAGGTGCGGCTGAAGATCGATGCCTATCCGTTCCAGAAACACGGCACCCTGAATGGCGAGGTGACTCATGTCAGTGCGGACACCTTTACCCGCGAGAGCGGCATGGGCCCCAGTTATCATTATTTGACCCGCATCCGGTTGACGGACATCCGGCTGAGCGGCGCCGATGCCAGGGATGCCCATTTGCTGCCGGGCATGACCCTGTCCGGTGAAATCATTACCGGCAAGCGTTCCGTCCTGTCTTATTTCACTTATCCATTTATACGGGTATTGGACGAGTCACTGCGGGAACGATGAGAATATGACAATGGATAACAACAGCAAAAGATAAAACATGGCAACACGGCAGAAATCTGGGTATAAAAGATCCGAGTAAATACCTCACTCAACTCCTGAGAACGTAAAGCCTATGCTGAACAAACAGTTACGCACAGCCTTTGTTGTCGTTTTCTGGGCGTATATGGATATCTAAAGCACTCTCGGAGAGCATGACTATGCAGCTTATCAGTAACTTGGGTGGCGCATCCGGATTTGGTGAAAATTTCATCAATCGTAATGATGACGGCTCGGCCTCTAATATCGATATTACCCCGACATTCGGTGACGGCGGGCTGAATTTTTTTGGTACCAGTTACACCACTATTTCCATCAACAACAATGGCAACGTCACTTTCGGCAATTTCGGGCTTTCGTCCTTCACTCCCTGGGGGATGCAGGATGTAACCAGTTACCCGATGATAGCCGCTTTCTTTGCCGATGTTGATACCCGAGGGTTCAACACAAATGTCTTGGGGCCGGACGCCGTCGAAGCGACCCCTGGAGGTACGTCAACCGGATCCAACCTGGTCTGGTACCACCTGGATAACACTGACAACGGTTCTTTGACCATTACCTGGGATGACGTGGGCTACTACAGTCAGGCCACCGACAAGCTGAATGCCTTTCAGATGAGACTCACGGGTACTGGCAACGGCAATTTCAGCATCGAGTTTCGCTATGAGGACATCAACTGGACCACTGGAAGCGCTTCCGGGGGAACGGACGGGCTGGGAGGAACCATTGCCCGCGCCGGCTTTACCGCCGGTGACGGCGTCAACTATTTCGAACTGCCCCAGTCCGGCAATCAGGGTGCCATGCTGGATCTCGAAGACAGCCTCGGAAATACCGGCCAGAGTGGACGCTATGTGTTTTCCTCCGTGGGAGGCGGTGATACCGACGATATCGTGCGTGGCACCGCCGGTAACGATATCCTGAATGGCGGACTGGGCAACGACGTTCTTCGCGGACTCGCCGGCAATGATTTTCTGGACGGTGGTGCCGGCAACAACACCCTGTATGGCGGACTGGGCAACGATATCTTCTTTGTTCGTTCTACAGGAGATAGCGTTATCGAAAACCTGGGTGAAGGGACAGATACGGTCCAGACATCGGCCAGCTATACCTTGCCTAATCATGTAGAAAATTTGATCCTGACTGGCAACGACCATATTGATGCAACTGGTAACGGCCTGAACAACATGCTGGTGAGCAACCAGGGCGATAATGTGCTGGATGGAAGAGGTGGCAACGATACGGTATCGTATGAGAATTCCCGTTCCGCCGTATCCGTGTCACTGGCCGACAGTTTTCCCCAGTTCACCGGTGATGGTTTTGACACCCTGATTGCCATGGAAAACCTGCGGGGCTCCGTTTTCAACGATACCTTGACCGGCGACGCCGGCAATAACACCCTCAATGGATTGAGCGGAGCCGATACCATGGCCGGTGGCGCTGGTCACGATCTCTACATGCTCGATCATATCGACGATACGGTAATCGAACAGGTAGGTGAAGGTATCGATACCGTTCATGCGTTGCTCGGTTATTCTCTGGCCGAACATGTTGAAAACCTGGTACTGACCGGACAGGATGCCGTCGATGGCACGGGTAACGGACTCAACAATCGGCTTACCGGCAATGGCGCCGCCAACCGCCTCAATGGCGGTGCCGGCCGGGACACCCTGACCGGCAACGGTGGCAACGATGTGTTGCTGGGTGGCACGGGCAACGATACCCTCGTGGGAGGAGCCGGTAATGATACCCTCAACGGCGGAATGGGTGCCGATACCCTGCGTGGTGGCATCGGCAGAGACACCTATTGGGTCGATAACCCCAACGACAGGGTGGCTGAACTGGCCGGCCAGGGCATAGACCTGGTCCGTGCCACCATCACCCATACCCTTGCCAGCAACGTGGAAAATCTGGTACTGGCCGGCAACCGCGCCATCAACGGCAACGGCAACGCCCTGGCCAACCGCCTCACCGGCAATGGTGCCGCCAACCGTCTGGCGGGCGGTGCCGGCAATGATACCCTGGTTGGCAACAGCGGCAACGATGTGCTGCTGGGCGGTGCGGGCAACGATACCCTCGTGGGAGGAGCCGGCCAGGATACCCTCAACGGCGGAATGGGTGCCGATACCCTGCGTGGTGGTACCGGCAACGATGTCTATCAGGCCGATAATGTCAACGACCGGGTAGTCGAGTTGGCCGGCCAGGGCATAGACCTGGTCCGTGCCACCATCACCCACACCCTTGCCGGCAACGTGGAAAACCTGGTACTGGCCGGCAACCGCGCCATCAACGGCAACGGCAACGCCCTGGCCAACCGCCTCACCGGCAATGGCGCCGCCAACCGCCTTAATGGCGGCGCTGGAAACGACAACCTGACCGGCCTCGCCGGTAATGATGTGCTGCTGGGAGGAGCCGGTAGTGATGCCCTATCGGGAGGCCTAGGCCATGATTCGCTCAACGGCGGTGCGGGTAGCGATATGCTGGTCGGTGGTCTCGGCCGCGATATCCTCGCCGGCGGCCTGGGGGCGGACAGGTTCCGCTTTAGCCGGCCTGCCGAAGGTGATGATACCATCAGCGATTTCACCTCGGGGGTCGATACCATTCAGGTCGTGAGCCGCAACTTTGCCGGTATGGCGACGGGAAGGCTCGCTCCCTCCCGCCTGATAGCCGACGGAACCACAGCCGCCAGCGGGAACGCCGTCTTCCTGTATAACCAGGATTCAGGTGTATTGTCTTTCGACAGTGACGGCAACAGTGGTGCGGCCGCCGTGCACATTGCGACCCTCACCGGCCGGAAACAGCTGCTGGCTTCGGATATTCAGGTGATCAGCGGCTAGGTCACCTGGCATGGAGGGAGCCCAGACCGGACGTTCTGCCGGCTGGCGACCTCCTTCTCGGTCGATGGGAGCGCATCGCGCTCCCATCTCGAGGTGAGCTTGGTTTATGATTCAGGCATAATAGGCACCATTGCTCATTTTGTATTTAGCACCCTATGCTTTTAACCACATCCCGTGGTATCTGGCGGCAACGCCGGGCACTCGACCGCTTCCTTGCTCCCCTGACTCTCACCAGGCATGACAATGCCACACTCCACGCCGTGGTCGGCTGGGGCATGAAGCCCAATACCGAACAGGCTCGCCAACTCGCCGCAGCGAAAGGGCTCCCTTTCTGGCAGCTGGAAGACGGCTTTATCGGCTATATCGGACATCCGGCCCGGGGCGCAACCCGGCTTTCGTTGATCGTGGATGACGTCGGCATCTACTACGACGCCACCAAACCGAGCCAACTGGAACACTGGCTGTCGGACATCAGTTGGTGGAGCGAGGACTGGCACCACAGAGCCGCTGCGGTACGGGCAACACTGATCACCCAGGGCATCACGAAATACAACTGCTATGACGACACCCGGCTCCCTCCCGAGGTGGCCGCCAAGTTGGATATGAGCCGTTCCAGAGTACTGCTTGTCGATCAAACGAAGGGAGATCAGTCCGTCCGTCTCGGGCTGGCCGACGAGCGGAGCTTTACCGACATGATATCGGCCGCCAGGTCGGAAAACCCCGGCGCTCAGCTGCTGATACGAACCCACCCCGATGTCATGCTGGGCAAAAAACAGGGATATCTGACCGCGATGGCCGGAGATGATGTCGTCCTCCTCGCCGAATCCATGAATCCTTTCGCGATCATGCCGGCGGTAGACAAGGTATACACAGTCACCTCCCAGCTGGGATTCGAAGCCCTGCTCTGCGGTAAGCCGGTGGTCTGCTTCGGCGCTCCTTTTTATGCCGGTTGGGGGCTGACGGATGACAGGGTGAGGATAGCAAGGCGCGGCGAGCAAAGGACGCTCGAACAGCTCCTGGCGGCAGCCTACCTTCGTTATTGCCGCTATATCGACCCCGTCACGGAGCAACCCTGCACCCTGGAAGAGCTCATCGACCTGATACTGGTGCAACGCCCTCCCCAGCCGAAACTGGACAGCATCACCGCCGTTGGCTTCTCATTATGGAAACGGAGTTTTGTGCAGATTTTTGCACTGAGATATGCCGGAAACGTGACGTTCTCAAGCAGGCTCCCACCCTCATCCGCAGCGCTTGTCTGGGGAAGAAAGGGTAACGGAGCAACATGCGACGACCATGCGCTGTGGCGCATGGAAGACGGTTTTTTACGCTCGGTGGGGCTGGGCTCGGATCTGCGCCGGCCCGGCTCCCTGGTGATCGACAACAAGGGCATCTATTACGATCCCCGCACCCCCAGCGCCCTGGAAGACTACCTGGCCGGCCATGACTTCAGCGCACACGAGCTGGCGCTCGGTGAACGGCTGGTGACCCATTTCCGGGAGCAGGCGCTGACCAAATACAACGTGGGCCGCCAGGTGCCGCTTGCCTGGCGCCGGCAGGCCGGCCAACGCCCTGTCATCCTGGTGCCCGGCCAGGTGGACGACGACGCCTCCATTCTGCTGGGCAGCCCGTTCGTGAAAGGCAATGCCGCCCTGCTGCAGGCGGTGCGCGAAGCGCATCCCGATGCCTTTATCGTGTTCAAGCCCCATCCCGACGTGGTGAGCGGCAATCGCCAGGGCCAGGTGCCCGCCGACATCCTGGCCCGCTGTACGGACGCGGTGGAAACCGGCGCCGGCATCGTGGCCTGCCTGGACGAGTGCGATGCGGTACATACCCTCACCTCCCTCACCGGGCTGGAAGCGCTGATCCGCTGCAAGCCGGTCACGGTGTGGGGACAGCCCTTTTACGCCGGCTGGGGGCTGACCGAAGACCAGTACCCGGTCGCGCGCCGGGGCCGCGCCCTGCCCCTCGCCGCCCTGGTGTATGCCACCTACGCCTGGTATCCCACCTATGTGGATTACCCCACCGGGCTGTACAGCACCCCCCTGCGCATGGCCTGGCGACTGGCCCGGGAGCGGGAGTCCGCGCGGGAGCCGGCCGGTCCGGTACTGGGCTGGCTGCACCGGCGCGGACGCAAGCTGCGGTTCTTGTGGGAGGCCTTGAAGGGGTAAAACGGGCCGCGGTGCGGCCCGCCGTCAAAACGGAAATACCACGGGCACCAGTAGGATGACCCCGGCGGAGTACAGCAGGCTGACCGGCAGGCCGGTCTTCAGGTAGTCCACCATGCGGTAACGGCCGGGTGAGTACACCATCAGGTGGGTCTGGTAGCCGAAGGGCACCATGAAGCAGGCGCTGGCGCCGAAGGCCACCGCCATGATGAACGGCAGCGGCTCGGCGCCGAACGCCTGGGCGGTGGACAGGCCGATGGGAAACGCCAGGGCGGCGGCGGCATTGTTGGTCACCGTTTCGGTCAGGATCAGGGTGATCAGGTAGACCCCCACGAAGGCGCCGAACACGCCGTAACCGTCGAACAGCTGGCGCATGAAGTCGGCCACCAGCTGTGCCGCACCGGAGCCTTCCAGCGCCTTGGCCACGGTCAGGGCCGAGCCGATGATCAGCATCAGCTCGAACGGAAACCGCCGGCGCAGCTCGCTCACGGTCAGGATCCGGGTCAGCAGCAGCGCGGCCAGCAGCATCAGCAGCCCGTTCAGCAGGGGCACCAGCCCGAATGCCGCCAGGCCGATCACGGCGCCGAACCCGCTGAAGGCGAGCAGGCTCTGGCGGTTGCTGAGCTTGGGCCTGAGCAGGGTGCCGTTCAGCACATGGAAGTTGCGATCGATGTTGCGGTGCTGGGTAAAGTCGGCGCCCACCGCCAGCAGCAGGCTGTCGCCCACCTTCAGCGGTATCTGTCCCAGCTGGCCGGTGAGCCTTCTTTCCCCCCGGCGGATCCCCACCACCCCGGCGTTGAACATGGTGCGAAAGTCCACCTCCTGCAGGGTGCGCTTGGCCAGCTCCGACTCGTTGGAGATCACCACCTCCACCAGGTTGGAGGCCAGCAGGTTGTCCGCCTGGGCGCCGAATACCTGCACCCCGGCAAAACGCTGCAGTGCCTGTACCTTCTCCACTTCCCCGGTAAACACCAGCACGTCATCCTGCTGCAGCACCTCGTCCGGCGACACCGGGGTGATCAGCCGGCCCTGGCGCACAATTTCCAGCAGGAAGAGTCCGTCCAGGCTGCGCATGTTGTTGTCTTCGATGCTCTTGCCGATCAGCGGCGAGCCGACCATCACCTGGGCCTCGAGGAAGTAGGCCTGGGACACTTCCTTGTCCTGCACGTTGTTCTTCGGCAGCAGCCGGGCGCTCAGCAACAGCCCGAACAGGCACAGCAGCGCCACCGGCACCCCCACCAGTGCAAACTGGAACATGCCGAGCGGCGGCAGCCCCGCATCCACCACGAAGGAGTTCACCACCAGGTTGGTGGAGGTACCCACCAGGGTGGTGATGCCGCCAAGAATGGACGCATAGGACAGCGGGATCAGCAGGCGCGACGCAGGAATATAGCGCTGACGCGAAATCACCCCGAGCAGGGAGCCGACCACCGCCGTGTTGTTCAGAAACGCCGACAGGGTGGCGGTCACCCCCATCAGCCGCAGGCTGGCCAGGGTCTCCTTGCCCTTGAGCAAGACATCGGAAAAGCGGTCGAGCAGTGGCGAGCGCTCCAGCGCCAGCGACACCAGCATCAGCACCAGCAGGGTGATCAGGGCCGGGTTGGAATAGCTGGACAGCATGGCCTTTTCATCCACGATACCGCACAGCAGGTAACCCACCGACCAGCTGCTGAACAACACCGCCGGAGAAAAACGGCCGTGGATCAGCAACGCCAGCAATGCCCCTACAGAGAGTAATACCCACCAGGCTGTCATATATAACTACTCGCTATTTAAACAGTGCTGTTATTCTACTTATATATTTAATAAACTGACATCCATTGAGCGATGATTTTTCGATGAGCGGTCTGAGAGCCGCGTGGTAACTGGGTTTGGCAAAGAAAGAGAGTATTAAACATTTATCGCCACAAGCACTGAACGAACGCCGCCGCAAGGCGGTGCAGATGCGCCTGGACGGTGCCACCCTGGCCGAAACCGCGGCGACGACCGGGCTCAGCAACCCGACCATCATCGCCGCCTACAAGGCGTTCGTGGCCGGCGGCTGGCAGGCGATAGACGTGAAGCCCCGCGGCCGCCCCAAGGGCGAAGGCCGGGTGCTGACGGCCGCCCAGGAGCAACAGCTTTGCGCCGTGCTGTACCGGCGGTTGCCGGAGCAGGTGGCGCCGGCGTCCGCCCTGTGGCAGGGGGCCGTGGTCAATGACTGGGCCCGGCACCATACCGGGGTTTCCCTCACCGAGCGAACCCTGAGCCGTTATCTGGAACGCTGGCAACTGGATGCCGAGCCCGCCCGGGCCGGTTTCGAGCGCCACGCGACCCGCCTGCAGCAGCAGTGGCTCAGGCACGCCCTGCCGGACATCGAAGCGCAGGCGGAGCGGGACGGCGGCCTGGTGCTGTGGGCGGGGTTGCGCACCCTGCCCGCCCTCGACGACGCGCCGGAACGCTGCCAGTTGTTCGTGCACTCGCCCCGAGGCCGGCTACTGTGGTGGCTGAGTGCCAGGCCGGCCAAGGCCGACGACTTCATCGCGTTTTTCAGTCGTCTTACCCGAGAGTTTGACCGTAAAATCTACCTGATTTTACGGGGTTGCGATATCAGTTCGGTTGCTCCCATCACCCATTGGCTGGCCGGGCAGCAGAACAAACTGGTGGTGTTTCACCCGACGTCCAGGTTGCTGGCGGCGGGCACCCCCTTTACCAGCAAGACGGATCAGCGCACGCAGGTGCCGCGTCCGGCTCCTGTTTTACCTGAAACAACGAGGAACTCCATGAACCTTACTCACCTGCAACGGCTCGAAGCCGAGAGTATCCATATTATGCGGGAAGTAGTGGCCGAGGCCGAAAACCCGGTCATGCTCTACTCCATCGGTAAAGACAGCGCCGTGATGCTGCACCTGGCAATGAAGGCCTTCTATCCTTCTGTGCCGCCGTTCCCGCTGCTGCACGTGGATACCCGCTGGAAATTCCGCGAGATGTACAGCTTCCGCGACCAGATGGCGGAAAAACTGGGCATGGACCTGCTGGTGCATGTCAATCCCGAAGCCATCGAGAAGGACATCAACCCCTTCACCCACGGCTCCGCCATCCACACCGACATCACCAAGACCGAGGGCCTGAAGCAGGCGCTGGACAAGTACGGTTTCGATGCCGCCTTCGGCGGTGCCCGCCGCGACGAGGAAAAATCCCGGGCCAAGGAGCGTATCTTCTCCTTCCGCACCGCCCAGCATCGTTGGGATCCCAAGAGCCAGCGTCCCGAGCTGTGGAAACTGTACAACGCCCGCAAGCACAAGGGCGAGTCGATCCGGGTGTTCCCGCTGTCCAACTGGACCGAGCTCGACATCTGGCAATATATCCACCTCGAGAACATTCCCATCGTGCCGCTGTATTATTCCGCCGAGCGTCCGGTGGTGGAGCGCGACGGTACCCTGATCATGGTGGACGACGAGCGCATGCCGCTGAAAGAAGGCGAAGTGCCGATGATGAAGAAGGTGCGCTTCCGCACCCTGGGCTGCTACCCGCTCACCGGTGCCGTGGAGTCCGAGGCCGACACCCTGCCCGCCATCATCCAGGAAATGCTGCTCACCAAGACCTCCGAGCGTCAGGGCCGGATGATCGACCACGATTCCGCCGCTTCCATGGAAAAGAAAAAACAAGAGGGTTACTTCTAATGGCGCACCAATCCGACCTGATTGCCACCGATATCGAGCAATACCTGAAGCAGCATGAGCACAAGAGCCTGCTGCGCTTCATCACCTGCGGCAGCGTGGACGACGGCAAAAGCACCCTGATCGGCCGCCTGCTGTTCGAATCCAAGATGCTGTTCGAAGACCAGCTCGCCGCCATGGAAGCGGATTCCAAGAAATGGGGCACCCAGGGTGACGACATCGACTTCGCCCTGCTGGTGGACGGCCTGGCCGCCGAGCGCGAGCAGGGCATCACCATCGACGTGGCCTATCGCTTCTTCTCCACCGACAAGCGCAAGTTTATCGTGGCCGACACCCCCGGACACGAGCAGTACACCCGCAACATGGTGACCGGCGCCTCCACCGCCGACGCCGCCATCCTGATGGTCGACGCGCGCAAGGGTATCCTCACCCAGACCCGCCGCCACAGCTACCTGATGTCGCTGCTCGGTATCCGCCACATCGTCGTCGCCATCAACAAGATGGATCTGGTGGGCTATTCCGAGAAGACCTTCCGCTCCATCGTCGAGGACTACAGCAAGTTCGCCGAGCAACTGGGACTGAAACAGATCACCTATATCCCCATGTCGGCGTTCAAGGGTGACAACATCATCACCCACAGCGACAACATGCCCTGGTACCACGGCACCACCCTGATGGGCTACCTGGAAACCGTGGAAATCGACGACACCCGCATGCAGAAGCAGGCCTTCCGCCTGCCGGTGCAGTGGGTCAACCGCCCCAACCTGGACTTCCGTGGTTTCTCCGGCACCATCGCCAGCGGCGTGGTCAAGCCCGGCGACCGCATCCGGGTGCAGCCTTCCGGCAAGGAAAGCCACGTGGCCCGTATCGTGGTGCACGGCGGCGACCTGCCCCAGGGCGTGGCCGGCCAGTCGGTGACCCTGACCCTGACCGACGAAATCGATATCTCCCGCGGCGACGTCATCTCCACCGCCGAAGAGCCGGCGCAGACCGCCGACCAGTTCGAGACCACCCTGGTGTGGATGCACGAAGACGCCATGCTGCCGGGCCGGCCCTACCTGCTGAAGATCGGCACCAAGACGGTGACCGCCACCGTGACCGACATCAAGTACCAGGTCAACGTCAATACCCTGGAGCACACCGCCGCCAAGAAGCTGGAGCTGAATGCCATCGGCATCTGCAACATCAGCCTGGACCGGGGCATCGCCTTCGACGACTACCAGCACAACAAGGACACCGGCGGTTTCATCCTGATCGACCGGCTGACCAACAACACCGTCGCCGCCGGCATGCTGCACTTCTCCCTGCGTCGCAGCCAGAACATCCACATGCAGCACGTGGACGTGAACAAGGATGCCCGCGCCCTGACCAAGGGGCAGAAGCCGGCGGTACTGTGGTTCACCGGCCTGTCCGGTGCCGGCAAGTCGACCATCGCCAACCTGGTGGAGAAAAAGCTGCACGCCCAGGGCCGCCACACCTACCTGCTGGACGGCGACAACGTGCGCCACGGCCTGAACAAGGATCTGGGCTTTACCGATACCGACCGGGTGGAGAACATCCGCCGGGTAGCGGAAGTGTCCAGGCTGATGGTGGACGCGGGCCTTATCGTGCTCACCGCCTTTATCTCGCCGTTCCGCTCCGAGCGCCGCCTGGCGCGGGATCTGCTGGAAGACGGCGAGTTCATCGAGGTGTTCGTGGACACCCCGCTGGCGGTGGCCGAGGATCGTGACGTGAAGGGCCTGTACAAAAAGGCGCGCCGCGGCGAGCTGAAGAACTTCACCGGCATCGACTCCGCCTACGAGCAGCCGGAAGAGCCTGAAATTCGCCTGGATACCACCAGCCTCAGCGCCGAAGCCGCCGCCGACGAGGTGATCGAGATCCTCAAGCGCCGGGGCGTGATCCTGGACTAAGCCCCCAGGGGATCCGGTGCAACCGCTGCAGGGGGTCGAATTTATTCGACCCTCCTATCCCAAACCCGGTGCCGGGTGCGGGATTGGTCCATTGAAATGGACCCTACAAAGGACCCGACGGCAGACACGCCGCCTGCTGTAGGGGCGAATTTATTCGCCCTCCTATCCCAAACCCGGTGCCGGGTGCGGGATTGGTCCATTGAAATGGACCCTATGGCAGACCCGGCGTAAGCCGGCAAATAAATGCAAAAGGCCGGCGCCTTCACAGGCGCCGGCCTTTCTTTTTTTGTGCCTTGTCCCGCTTATTCGGCGGCAGCGGCCTGCTCCACCTTGTCCACCAGCTTGTGCCAGAATCCCAGCACCAGTTTTTGATCGTCGTCGTTCAGCTCACCGCTCAGGATGGCCTGGTTGAGGCTGGTTTTCACCCGGGCTTTCACGTCCCGGAGGTGGTTGCGCCCGGCGATTTCGCTCTGGGCCACCGCCAGGGTGATATGTCCGCGCAGGTAACCGCCGGCAAACAGCTGATCGTCACTGGCCTCGGCCACCTGACCGTCGATCTCCGCCAGCAGCAGCCGTTCAAATTCAAAAATATTCATTTATTCCGCCTCGTCTTCCGGGTTTGCCACCCGGACCAGAACTTCATCATGATAGCCAGTGATCACCCGCATCAGGCCGCCGAGTTCACGGTCCAGTCCAGGATCATTGGTGTCCACTCGCAGCGGGCGCCCATGGAGCGAATTCAGCTTTGCCTTGGTCGCCAGCAGCCAGATATTGTCGCGCCCCACGGCCTTGATCACCTCGGGGCTGAGCTGCTGATTGCCACGGCCAAAAATATGGCCCTGGCCCCCGATCAGGGTGATCACCAGCTTGCATTGCTTGTCCCTGATTTGGTCATACAGGCTCCTGGCGTCCAGATCCGAGACGACCAGCCGTTTCCGGTACACCAGATCCACGCCCAGCAGGGTGTTCTCCAGCCCGAGCCGCTCCATCACCGCCGCCACCGTGGTGCCCGAGCCCATGATATACCAGGTATCGTCGTCCATCCGCTCGATAATGTCGTCGGCGATGTCGGTGAGCACCAGCTCGGCGGACTCCTTGCCGGCCACCTTCACCGCCTGTACGTAGCTGAGCTCGCCGGGGATCAGCATTTCGCCGTAACGGCGGGCACGCACCCGGCCTTCGCGGAAGGCGGCCTCGTCGATGTCCATCACCTCGGCCGCCATCAGGCTGACCGGCTCGCCGCGCACCAGCCTGGCCAGCAGCCGGCCGGTGCCGGCGGGGGTGACCCCGTACACCCCGGAGTGGATCTTCACCCCGGCGGGGATGCCGAGCACGCAAAGGTGTTCCGGCACTTCGGCGCAGATGTCCCGGGCGGTACCGTCGCCGCCGGCAAACAGCAGCAGATCGATGCCCCGCTGCACCAGCAGCGGCACCGCCTGGTGGGTGTCCCCGGCGGTGGTCGGGTTGCCCGGCCGGTAGCAGATCTCGAACGGCAGCCCGAGGGTGCGGCATACCGTTTCACCCATGTCGCCGGCCACGGTATAGATGCGGACATGGTCCTTCAGCGCCACCAGCTCCGCCAGCGCCAGGCTGCTTCGCTGCAGGGCGCGCGGCTCGGCACCCAGGGCCCGGGCCTGCTCGGCCATGCCGTCGCTGCCTTTCAGCGCCACTGTGCCGCCCAGTCCCGCCAGCGGGTTGATAATCAGACCTATCTTGAACATTGCTGCCTCTCAGTTAACGCTGAAGTCCGCCGCCGTCAGCGGCACTCGCCGGTAATGTCGCTGCAAGGCCGCCATGAACACCCGGGCCCGGGGCGGGAATCCGTCCGCCAGGTAATGCAGCGCCTGCTCCCGCACCCGGGCCCTGAAGGCATGACGATCCGGCTCCGCGCTGCCATTCAGGTTGTCGCAACTGACATTGAAGGGAAAACCGCAGCTGAGCGACAACGCCCATTCGATGGCCTGGGGCTTGACCTCCACCGCCTCGAAGGCGCCCTGGGCCTCGGCGTCCCGGCCGTCCGGATGGTACCAGTAGCCATAGTCCAGCTGCCGGCGGCGCGCCTCCCCCGCCAGCAGCCAGTGGGCCACCTCATGCAGGGCGCTGGCGAAAAAACCATGAGCGAAAATAATGCGATGATACGCCACCTGGCCGTCGGCCGGCAGGTAGATGGGTTCATCGTCGCCCAGCTCGAGGCGGGTATTGTACGTGTCGGCGAAGCTCTGGTTAAACAGGGAAATCAGATCCCGGTAGCAAAATGACATAATAAAAGCGGCCCTCGATTCAGGGCCGCCATTTTACCCGGCTGAAGGGGGTACACAAGAGGCGTTCGTTGTAGGGGTTTAATGGAACCGTTCCGGCCTTTAGCATAGCCGTAAAGTCCATTTCAATGGACCGTTCCGACACCACGGCTTGGTCGACTGAAGTCGGCCCTACAGTTTGGGCGTGCTGGTGACGACCTCGGCGTTTTGCGCCCGGTTCAGCAGCAGGTGATCGAGCAGCACTATGGCCAGCATGGCTTCGGCGATGGGCACGGCACGGATGCCGACGCAGGGGTCGTGGCGGCCGCGGGTCACCATTTCGGTGGGGTTGCCGTGCACGTCGATGGTCTTGCCCGGCACCATGATGCTGGAGGTCGGCTTGAGCGCGATGCTGGCGACAATATCCTGGCCGCTGGAAATGCCACCCAATACCCCACCCGCATGATTGCTGGTAAAGCCCTCGGGGGTCAGCTCGTCCCGGTGCTCGGAGCCTTTCTGCTCCACCACCGCGAAACCGTCGCCGATCTCCACCCCCTTGACCGCGTTGATGCTCATCAGGGCATGGGCGATGTCGGCGTCCAGCCGATCGAACACCGGCTCGCCCAGGCCCACGGGCACGCCCCTGGCCACCACCTGGATCTTGGCGCCGATGGAGTTGCCCTCTTTTTTCAGCTCGCGCATGTAGTCGTCGAGTTGCTCCAGCTTGTCCGCATCGGCGAAGAAGAAGGGATTGGTCTCGATGATGCCCTGATCGAAGGCTTCCGCCTTGATCGGCCCGAGCTGGGTCAGGTGGGCGAAGATGGACACCCCGAAGCGGGCCAGCACCTTCTTGGCGATGGCCCCGGCCGCCACCCGCATGGCGGTTTCCCGCGCCGAGGACCGGCCGCCGCCGCGATAATCGCGAACACCGTATTTCTGGTGATAGGTATAATCCGCATGACCCGGCCGGAACAGGTCCTTGATGGCGGAGTAATCCTGGGAGCGCTGATCGGTGTTTTCGATCAGCAGGCCGATGGAGGTGCCGGTGGTCTTGCCTTCGAACACCCCGCTCAGGATTTTCACCTGGTCCGCTTCCCGCCGCTGGGTGGTAAAACGGGAGGTGCCGGGCTTGCGCCGGTCCAGATCCTGCTGCAAATCCTCCTCGCCGAGCTCCAGCCCGGGCGGCACGCCGTCCACCACCGCGCCCAATGCCGGGCCGTGGCTTTCACCGAAGGTAGATACACGAAAGAGGGTTCCGATACTGTTCCCTGCCATTGATTCGTTTCCTTTATGTGAGATTAAAACTGTTCCCGGAAGGGCAGCAGATCGCGCCGGCTGATCACGAAGACACCGTGGCCGCCATGTTCGAACTCGACCCAGGACAGGGGCAATTCGGGATAGGCGAACTCCAGGTGGATCTGGCTGTTGCCCACTTCCACCACCAGCACACCGTCGTCGGTGAGGAAGTCGCAGGCCTGGGCCAGCAGGCGGCGGGTGAAGTCCAGGCCGTCGCTGCCGGACGCCAGCGCCAGCTCCGGTTCGTGGCGGAACTCGTCGGGCAGATCGCTCATGTCCTCGTCGTCCACGTAGGGCGGATTGGCCACGATCAAATCATACCTGTCGCCCGCCGGCAGGGCCGAAAACAGGTCGGACTCGATGGGAATGACCTGCTGCTCCAGGCCGTGGTTCTGGATATTGATCTCCGCCACGTCCAGCGCTTCGCGGGAAATGTCGAGGGCATCCACCTCCGCCTCGGGGAAGGCGTGGGCCAGGGCGATGGCGATGCAGGCGGAGCCGGTGCACAGGTCCATGATGCGCCGGGGCTCGTGGGCCAGCCAGGGGGCGAAACGCTGCTCGATCAGCTCGGCGATGGGTGAACGGGGGATCAGCACCCGCTCGTCCACATAGAACTCGTAGCCGGCGAACCAGGCGGTTTGGGTGATATAGGGGGTGGGCACGCGCTGCTCGACCCGCAGCTTGAGCGCCTCCAGCAATTGCCGGCGCTCGGCCGGCAGCAGGCGGGCATCGCGCACCTGGGGCGGGCTGTCCTGCGGCAGGTGTAACAGAGGCAGGATCAGCTGTACCGCTTCATCCCAGGCATTGTCGGTGCCGTGGCCGTAAAACAGCCCGGCCTGCTGAAAACGGCTGACGGAAAACCGCAGCCAGTCGCCTATGGTGTGCAGCTCGGTGAGCGCCTCATCATGAAAAAGCGTGTCCAAAACCCCTCCGCCTCGATAAAATGGCTGTTTTTGAATAATCGGACGCAGACATGACCGCCACATCCCCCGCCAAGGACGATGAAAAAACGCTCTTTAAGGAGGCAGTGCGCGGTGTCCGCAAATTGAAGCAGGATACCATAAGTCCGCACCGGGCGCCGGTCAAGGTGAAAGCGCAACAACGCACGGAGCGCAAGGACAAGGCCGAAGCCCATCCATTTTCCGATATTTACGAGCCCTGGCTGGATCAGGTGGGGCCCACCCGCTACCGGCAGGAAGAGACCTCGGCCTATGAGCTGAAGAAGCTGCGCCGGGGAGACTATGTTCCCGACCTGTTCCTCGATCTGCATGGCCTGACCCAGGAGCAGGCCAAGGAAGAGTTGTCGGCGCTGCTGCTCGCGGCAAAACGCCAGCAGGTGAAGTGCGTGTCCATCATGCACGGGCACGGCAAGCATGTGCTGAAGCAGCGGTTGCCCATGTGGCTGGCCCAGCATCCCCAGGTGCTGGCCTTTCACCAGGCCACCCGCGCCTGGGGCGGCAATGCCGCCCTGCTGGTGCTGCTGAAGACTGCGTCCTGAAGCGAAGCCGCCGCCCTGAAACGCAAAAGGCCGGATGGGTATCCGGCCTCGACACTCCCGATTAACGGGTCAAGCGCACATCAGGCCACCGTTTGCGGTGCCTGCAACTGGCCGATCAGACGGTTGACTTCCTGTACCGTGCTGCGGTGGCGTTTATCGGCATGATCCGGCATGACCAGCATGCCTCTGGCGTACATAAAGGCCCCCCGGCCACGAATGTACAAGCGGCCGCTGAAAAAGGTTTTTACATACTTGGCGATCAACA
Organism: Zobellella endophytica; assembly: GCF_003012775.1. Taxonomy (GTDB): domain Bacteria; phylum Pseudomonadota; class Gammaproteobacteria; order Enterobacterales; family Aeromonadaceae; genus Oceanimonas; species Oceanimonas endophytica. Next base: position 995,399 of record NZ_PXYG01000001.1, read on the forward strand.
CAGGCTGATATTGCTTAAAAATACGCATGATACACCTCTGCTTCTTTTCTTTCTCTATGAGCATCCTGCTCATCCTAAAGACCTGCACAACTGGAAATGTTGTTCATAGTGGGGCCGGATATTGTGCGGCCCCTCAAGCCAATCGAACACGGCCCCCTGCGCCGCGTTCAAGGTTATCTTGGCAATACCCGAGGTTACAAAAATCGGTGCCATGGTGGCCGGGCAAAGGCTTTCGACCAGAAAGCCCACCAGCGGCATGTGGCTGACCACCAGCAGGTTGTCCTGCCGGTTCAGCTCGCCATAGGCCAACAGTAAACTGGCGGCGAGATCGGCATCGGCATTAGGTGTCAGCTCCTCACTGCACTCCACCTGCTCGCCGGCAATATGCCGGGAAACCTGTTGCCAGGTCTGCCTGGTTCGCAAATAGGGACTCACCAAAACCCTGTCAAACACCGCGACTTGATGAGCAAGCCATTGCGCCATTAAACAGGCTTCATCCCTTCCCTGTTCGGTCAAAGGCCGGAGCGCATCGCTGGATGCTTCCGGCGCCGCCTGGCCGTGGCGCATGATAAAGATATTCATCTCCACCTCACTTTCAGGCGAACCCCGCCCAGATAAACGGCGGGCATCATACCCCTGCTATTAGTTATGCTCAAGGATCCAGCTCACCCTTTGACCAGGTGGCGGACACTCTTTCTTATGTTCTTCTCTTAGCTATAACATATAGAACACAAGTCCACCGAAAATCATTCGGTTTTGCGAGCAGAACAGCACCAGGCTCCCTCCGGCGACAGACGGTGCAGAGTCTGCCCGGCGCAGATGACAGTTTGTTGACGGCGAGGCAAAAAAACTGGCCGGAAGGCCAGTCGAAAAGAGTACATACTAACGAGTGAACAGAAACCAGAATCTGAGATCACCCCGGTGATCATCAGGTTGTTGACGTGGCGCCAACGTGGTCAAGCTTACTGGCACCGCCTCCCGGCCGGCTTGATCTTAATCAACAAAGCCGCACTCAGCCCTTGTTCTTGTCCATCCACATCAACACCAGGCAAGTAAATACCGACACCCCGATGAAACCGATCAGAAAGATCAGCGGCATGGCGGTATAGCCCAACACGTTCCAGATTAATTTTTCCAGTGCACTCATGACATGCTCCAAACAGATCCCGATGGGGACAGCATAACAGACGCCTCGACGACAAGGCTTGCGCGAGATCAATTCAGGCCCTGAGCAGGCCGTATCTCACGCCCCGGGCGCATACCAGGGACCAGCGGCGGCGTGCCAGGAACAGCGGCAAGGCCACGGGGCCGAACAGACAACCGAGCATGGCCCAGCGGCGGGGCGGCAAGGCGCTCTGCAAGGCGGCGACATAAAACAGGGCACCGAACAGCGGCGCCATCAGCATCACGGTAAGGATCATCAACAGCCCTCCTCAATGGCGAAAGACTAGCACAGCGGGCATTCGCTGTCAGGAGGGTGCCCCGGTTCAGGGCTTCACCACCAATAATCAATAAAATTGATATTAAAACTAAATAACTTCAATTTTAATTATTCAATGTAACTCCCTACACTGCCTCCATATCACTCGGGGGAGGAATCTCAATGTCCGGTATCTTACGGGGCGTCGTCCTGGCGGCGCTGCTGGCAAGCGCCAGCATCGCCTTGTCACAACAACTGAGCTCGGGTGTCAGCCCGCTAATCTTCGCCATCCTGCTGGGACTGGTGCTGGGCAACGCCCTGCCCTTTCTCGCCGCCGGTCCGTGGCAGGCCGGCCTGGCGTTCTGCAAGCAGCGCCTGCTGCGCGTCGGGGTGGCCTGCTACGGCATCAACATCACCCTACAGCAGGTTGCCGAGGTCGGCAGCGGCGCCCTGTTGGTGGACGCGGTGATGCTGGTTTCCACCCTCTTCCTCGCCTACTGGCTGGGCCGCCGCTGGCTGGGGCTGGATGCCGCCACCAGCCTGCTGGTGGGCTCGGGTTCGGCCATCTGCGGCGCCGCCGCCGTCCTGGCCGCCGAGCCGGTGGTGCGGGCCCGGCCCCAGCAAACCACGGTGGCGGTGGGCACAGTGGTGCTGTTCGGCACCATCGCCATGTTCAGTTATCCATTGCTCTATCCGCTGCTCGGGCTGTCGCCCCAGGCCATGGGCATTTATACCGGCGCCACCGTGCATGAAGTGGCGCAGGTGGTTGCCGCCGGCTCCGCCATGGGTGATGATGTGGCCCAGACGGCGGTGATCACCAAGTTGACCCGGGTGATGATGCTGGCGCCGGTGTTGCTGGTGCTGGGCAGTTGGCTCAGCCGCCGGCATGGCGGCAGCGCGGTCCGAGCGCCCCTGCCCTGGTTTGCCTTCGGTTTTATCGCGGTGGTGGTGGCCAACTCCTTGTTGAGCCTGCCCTCGGGCTGGGTGGCGGACATACGGCAGTTCGATACCTGGGCCCTGACCATGGCCATGGCGGCCCTGGGGCTCGGTACCCAGTTCGGCAGTCTGAAGTCGGTGGGCTGGAAGCCGCTGGTGCTGGCGGCCATCCTGTTCTTGCATTTGTCGATCACCGGGTTGATAGTGACTCATATGGCAACAAATTGGTGGTGACCGGGCGGACAGCCGTCTCGCCGGTGCCAAGGAGCGAACCATGCCCTATAAAAACATTCTGGTTGCCCTGGAGCTGAATCAGCAGGAAAAATCCTTGCTCAAGCGCGCGGTCGAGCTGGCGGAGTGCTACCAGGCCGGCCTGCACATCGTGCACGTGGAGCCGGATCTGAGTGGCGTTTACGTGGGCAGCCTGAACATGGACCTGCGCAAACTCAAGATGAAACTACGGTTGGAGAGCGGCCATGAGATCATGCAGCTGCTCCGGGAAGAGCAGCACCAGATTGCCAGTATCTCGCTGCCAAGCGGCGACATCCGCCAGGCGGTGCGCCTGGCGGTGCAGGAAAAGCAAGCCGATCTGCTGATCTGCGGCCATCAGCTCGAGCATCATTTCCTCGGCCACTTTTTTTCCAACGCGGTAGGCTTTCTCGACATCAGCGATTGCGACCTGCTGGTGGTCAAGCTGTAGCCTGCCGGCTCAGCGCAGGCAGAATCCCTGCTCGTGCAGGAACGCCAGCATAAAGGGGCGCGCCTCCCTGGCCAGGGTATCGCCGATCTGTCCGGTCCAGCTCATGTCCTTGGTGCCGCCGGTCCGGGTCTGGTAATAGTGACGAACCCGGGCGTCATAGTCCGCCATCAGCGTTTCGTCCTGCCGCGCCGGGTAGCGATTTTCCCAGAACATCAGCGCGGCCGGCAGGCGTGGCTTGGGCTCGGGATCCTGCGCCGGATAGCCGAGGCACAGGCCAAACAGCGGTATCACTCCCCTGGGCAGCCCGAGCAAGGCTGCCAGTTCATGGGGGTGGTTGCGCACCGCGCCGATAAAGACCCCACCCAACCCCAGCGACTCCGCCGCCGTCAACGCATTCTGCCCCATCAGGGCGGTGTCGATGGCGCCGATCAGCAACTGCTCGGCGAAGCCGGTTTTTGCCTCGGGCACCCACTGCAGATGACGATGAAAATCGGCGCAAAACACCCAGAACTCGGCGGCCGCGGCCACGTAGGCCTGGTTACCGCACAGGGCCATAAGCGACTGGCGCAGCTCGGGGTCGGTCACCCGGATCACCGACGACGCCTGCAGGAAACTGGAGCTGGGCGCGGCCTGGGCCGACGCCATGATCGCCTCCAGCTGGGCACCGGTCAGCGGTTGTTCGGTAAATTTACGGATCGAGCGGTGGCCCCGCATCACCTCGATGGCGGTTGTCATTTTTACCCCTTGTAGTCGGTCTCTGTGTATCATCACCTTAATGGAATCGCACGCCGAATGGGAGCCCCGGTGCGGGAAACGCAACACATAGAGCCGATGTCGCGCCGCCATGGCCCGGCCCTGACCCTGGCGGGCGCGGTGGTGATGCTGGTGTTGCTGTTGGCGCAGTACCTGCTGGACGGGCGCGGTCAACTGGTGCTGGTGTTCCTGTTTCTGGCCGGGCTGGTGATGACGGTGCTCGGCATCCTCAAGCTGCGGGAGCCGCCCTACAGTTTTTCCCTCAGCGCCGACAACCTGCACTTTCACCACAAGATTGGGGGCTGGAGCCTGCACTGGAGCAATATAGTACGCATCGACCAGCCCCGGCTGCACTCGGGCCTGGATCTGGTGGAACTGCCCTACGTGGGCATCAAGATCCGCGATTACGACGAATTCCTGCCGCTGATGACCGCCCGGCTGGCGGTCCATCTGCTGACCGAACAGCGCCCGCTGCTGGCCATGGCCCTGCGTCACGGCACGGTCAGCCGCAGCCAGTTGCAGGACTGGCTGATCGAAGACAGCCACTATCGCTCCGCCGGCGGCCAGCATTACCAGGGCCTGACCGCCATGCTCGGTCACCGGATGAGCCATTTGCGCGAGCTCTACGGCTATGACCTGCTGGTGCACGAATCGAACCTGGACCGGGAAGCCCCGGAGTTCGTGACCCTGCTGCGCCATTATCTGCAACCGACCTGATACCGGTCCACTGAAGTGGGCCCTACAGGTGGACGCCGGGTTTGCGTAGGGTCCGTTTCAATGGACCTCCCGACCACGGCGCCGTGCCCGGTCGAATAAATTCGATCTGCGAGTAGACCCGACGGTGGTTTGACAAGGTGTTATCGGGTCGACGTCGGTCGACCAAAAACAGTGGATCTACGTGTCACCCTCGCATAGAGTCGCCCCATGATCCTATTACCCACGGCAACCACGGAACCTCGCCTGCCCCATGAAACACCTGGATGCGTTTTACCTGTTCGTCAAAGTCGTGCAACAGGGCGGCTTTTCCCATGCGGCCGCCCAGCTGGGCATGCCCACCGCCACCCTCAGCCGGCGAGTATCCGCGCTGGAACAGGCCCTCGGCTGCAAGCTGCTGAGCCGCACCACCCGCAAGCTGCAGCTGACCGAGGAAGGGCGGCGCTACTTCGAGCGGCTCAACCCTCTGCTGACCGAAATGGAGCAGGTCACCGGCGATATCCAGGGCCAGAGCCAACGCATGAGCGGTCTTATCAAGTTGGCCGCGCCCATCGCCATTTCCAACACCTTCCTGATCGACGGCATCACCGAGTTCTGCCTGCGCTATCCCGCCATCCGCATCGATCTGCTGCAGAGCAACGACTACACCAGCCTGCTGGACACGGATCTGGATGTGGTGTTCTTCAGCGGTGAACTACCCGACTCCAGCCTGCATGCACGCCGGCTGGGGGAGATCCTCTACGGCCTCTACGCCGCCCCCACCTACCTCCGGCAAAGGGGCATGCCGCAGTCGCCCGAAGAGCTGGATCAGCACCACATAGTGCAGTGCTGGCCCCACCGTAACTGGCAGCTGACCCACCAGGACGGCCGGCGCTTTCACCTCAAGCCGGTGGCCCGGCTGTCGGTCAATCAGATGCAGTCGGCGGTCAAGGCCGCCATCCAGGGACTCGGCATCGTCAATGTGCCCAGACATTACGTGGCCCATCACGTTGAAGCGGGCTTGTTGCGCCCGGTGCTGTCATCCTGGCTGGGAGGCAAGCGGCCCTTTCACATGGTGTATCACAGTCGGGAACTGGCGCCGGTACGGCTGAATACCTTTATCGAGTTTATCGACCGGCACATGCGCGAGCGGCTGGCGTCGACCTGGGTGAGAAACCGGCAGGAAAAAAACGAGGAAGAGGAATAAAAAAATGGGCAGCTTCCGTCTGCCCGATTCCACTAACAAAAGTTAAACTAAGTAAGCTGTGCAAAAAAAGGTAACACAGCCCTCCGAGGTTAATTAGCTGTTATTCTGTAAAACGAAATAAGTCATTATTCCATTTTTGCAATAATCAATTGATCCGGCGCAAATCCTGCTCCCACAGCACCACCTGCCCCTTGACCCAGCGCTGCTCGAGATCCGCATAACGCTGCTCGAGCAGGTGCCGCTTGATTTTCAGCGTGGGGGTCATGATGTCGTTTTCAACCGTCCAGGGGTCCTGCATCACCAGGATGCCCGCCAACCGCTGATGGCTTTCCAACCGCTGATTGACATGCCCCAGGGTGGTCGCCAGTTGCTCGGCCAGGGGCCCCTTGTACCGCTGATCCAGCCCTTCGGCCAGCTGCACCAGGGCCACCGGCTGCGCCTGGCCGCTGCCCACCACGCACACCTGCTCGATCTGCTCGTTTTCGATCAGCATGGCTTCAATAGGCACCGGCAGCACGTATTTTCCCTTGGCGGTTTTAAAAGCATCCTTCACCCGTCCGGTGATGGTCAGGTAGCCGTCCCCGTCCAGCTTGCCCTGGTCGCCGGTGTGCAGCCAGCCATCCTGCAGGGCCCGGGCCGTGGCCTCGTCATCCTGGTAGTAGCCCTGCATCATGCCGGCACAGCGGCACAATACCTCGCCCTGCTCCGAGACTCGGACCTCCACCCCCACCCCGGGTTTGCCCACCGAGCCCACCTTGTCGCTGCGATAGGGATAATTGAGGGTGGAATAGGCCAGGTTTTCGGTCATGCCCCAGGCTTCGGTGATCGGCATGTCGAGTCGCTCGTACCAGCGCAGCAGCGAGGGCGACACCGGCGCCGAGCCGCAGCCCAGGATACGGGCGGCGCTCAGCCCCAGGCCGGCCCGGACCTTCTTTTTGACCAGGCCGGAAACGAAGGGCAGCTTCAGCAGCAGGTTCAGTTTACGCTGGGGCAGCTTCTCCAGGATACGGCTGCGGAAGTTGGTCCACAGCCGGGGGACCGAAATAAACACCGTGGGCGAAATGGTTTTCACGTCCTCAATGAAGGTATCCAGGCTCTGGGCAAAACCCACCGGTACGCCGCCATAGAGGCTGGCCCCGAGGATGTAGACCCGCTCGGTGATATGGGACAGGGGCAGATAGGAGAACGCCCTGTCTTCGCTGTTCAGCCCGGTGGTTTCCAGGATGCCTCGGCAGGCGGCGGCATAGGCACCGAAGTTGATCATCACCCCCTTGGGATTGCCGGTGCTGCCCGAGGTGTACACCAGGCTCATCAGGCTGTCCTGCGCCGGCACCGGACGCTCGGCCATGGGCTCGTGGTTCAGCACCGCCTCCCAGTGATGGTGTGTTTCCATGCTGGAAGGATAGGGCATGGCGATGCGAATGATCTGTTCGGGGATCCCTGGCTCCTGTACCCCGGGCTCGTCCAGCTTGCCGGTAAAAATGGCCTTGGTCCCACTGTGCTCGAGCACATAGCGCACCGTCTCGGCGCCGGCGGTAGGATAGATCGGCACGCTGACGTAGCCGCCCATCTGCAGGGCAAAATCACAGATGAACCATTCGGCGCAGTTCTTGGACAGGATCGCGATCCGGTCGCCCGGTGCCATACCCAGCGCCCGCAGGCCGCTGACCAGCCGCGTCGACTGCTCCAGCACCCGGGCCCAGCTGTGGCTGTGCCAGTGGCCGTCCTTGGGCTGGCGCAGGTACACCTGCTCGGGCCTGTGCTCGGCCCAGTGGTACAGCATTTCCAGGGGTAACTTGGCGGTATCGGTGCTCATAAATGTCCTTATATCCGGGTGAGCCATTAACAACAGTATTACAAAGTTCGTCGAAAGCACCAGCCGGAAAATGGCTAGGTTATTGATGACATTCGCAAAATCTGCAACGGTGCGGCATATTCCGCCCGCCGCGAGCGATGCGCAAGCCCCGGCACGGCCGATGCCGGCAGCCGCACCGGCCCCGCTTTTTAGCACACCGGCTTCCTGTTAAAAAGCATCGCGATCCGGTAAAGTTGCCGCCATCGGCAAACAGCACAGAACGGGTTCTCCATTGACGGTCAGGCAACGTCAGGTTTTTTATCTTTCCGGCTTCGATCCCAGGGGCGCGGGCCATTACCATCGTCTGTACAAGACCCAGGCCGCCGGGCAGAAGGCCGTCAACGGGCTGGACATCAAGGTCTCCAGGCGGCAACGGCTGGGAGCGGATGCCCACCAGTGGTGGCTGGAGGCCGGCCATACCCGCAGCCGCTATACCTTTTTAAGCTGGGACGACATCATCCGGGCCCACTGGGCCAAGAGCTGGTGGGCAATACTGGGCGACCTGTTCTATTGCCTGTGGGCCTATTTCGCCAACGGCCTGATCTTCACCTTTGCCCGGGCCTCCTACAAACAGATGCTGGCCGGCCTCTATCCGTTCCTCTATATCACTGCCACCCTGGTGCTGGCCTGGCTCGCCGGCAGCGGGCTGTGCAGGCTGGTGCAGACCCTGCCGGTGCCGCCATCGCTCGCGACGGGGCTGGGGCTGACGGCAGGCACTCTCGCCGGGCTGCTGATCCTGGCGGCGGCCAAGCGGCTGGGCAACCGCTCGGCGGTGTTCTGGCTGCTGCGCATCTATGCGTTTTCGGCCAAGTGGGGCAAGGGCAGGCTGCCCGAGCTGGAGCCGCGCATGGCCGCCTTTGGCGAACGCATCCGGGCCGCCCTCGCCGACGAGCGCAACGACGAGGTCCTGGTGGTCGCCCACAGCGTCGGCACCATGCTGGTACTGCCGATCATCGCCCGGGTACTGGCACAGACCGACCGCCGGCTGCTGGCCAACCGCCGGCTGGTGCTGATCACTCTGGGCCAGTGCATTCCGCTGATCAGCTTCCAGCCCGGGGCCCGCGACTACCGCCGGGACCTGCAGCAGCTGGGACAGGACCCGGATCTGTTGTGGCTGGACTACACTGCCCCCACCGACGGCGCCTGTTTTCCACTGCTCGATCCCCTGTCCGCCAGCGGCCTCGAGGCCGCTCCCGACTGCGGACCCTACATTCTGTCGCCCCGTTTCTTTACCCTGTATCATGCCGACCGCTACAGGAAACTGCGCCGCGCCTGGTATACCATGCACTTTCTGTATCTGATGGCCACCGACAAACCCGGCCCCTACGACTATTTTGCCTTTACCGCCGGATCCAGCCCCATGGCATCCCGACTGGAGACTCCATCATGACCTGCCCCGTTTTTCCCACGCCGGCCAAGAGCAAGGCCTCGCTGTGGAAGGTGTTCTTCAAGAAACGCCGCTCCTGGCTGGATGCGCTCTATGCGCGCAGCTACCAGATGAAGATGGGTCAGTTCAGCCTGCCCGGGCTGGAGCTGTATATGGTCAACCAGCCGGATCTGGTGCGCCGGGTCATGGTCAGCGAGGTGGAGCAGTTTCCCAAGCATCAGATGCTGGGGGATATTCTCGAGCCGCTGCTCGGCGAGAGCATCTTCACCACCAACGGCGCCCAGTGGAAAAAACAGCGCGACATGCTGGATCCGGCCTTCAAGCATGCCCGCGTGCAGCAGGTGTTCGGGCTGATGCAGGACGCGGTGGGCGACATGGAAGCCCGGCTCGCCACCCAGGCGGCGCAGCCCTGGGTAGACATCGATCCGGAGATGACCTACGTCACCGCCGACATCATCTTCCGCACCATCATGTCGACCCGGCTGGAGCCGGAGCAGGCCAACCGCATCCTGGAGGCCTTCGTACGCTTCCAGGCCGCCTCCCCCAAGCTGGCCCTGCTCAAGATGTTCAAGATGCCAGGCTGGGTGCAGCGGGGTTTCAGCGAGCGCCGGCGGCTGCAGGACGCCAACGAGATCCGCAGCGCCATCGAGGACATAGTGCGCCCCCGCTACGCCCAGGCCGAAGCGGCCCGGGCCGGTTGTCCGCAGTCGGCGGCGGCCCTGGCCGGCCAGCAGGATATTTTGTCGTCGCTGCTGCAGGCCCGGGACGACACCTCGGGCCTGCCGTTTTCCTTCGCCGAAATAGTGGATCAGATCTCCATGCTGTTCCTGGCCGGCCATGAGACCTCCGCCAGCGCCCTGACCTGGTCGTTGTACCTGCTCGCCCTCTACCCGGACATCCAGGAAGAGGCCCACCGGGAAGTGGCCGGGGTGCTGGCGGAACGCGAGCTGAGCGTGGAAGCCATCAAGAAGATGGTGCTGGTGCGAGATACCTTCCGCGAGGCGCTGCGGCTCTATCCGCCGGTGGGTTTCCTGGCCCGGGAGTGCAGCCATGCCACCGAGATGCGCGACAAGAAAATGGCCAGGGGCGCCTCGGTGGTGATTTCTCCCTGGCTGATCCATCGCCACCAGGAATTCTGGGACAATCCGCACGGCTTCGATCCCTATCGTTTCACCCGGCGCGACCTGAAGGTACCGCTGCACAAGTCCTACCTGCCCTTCGGTACCGGCCCCCGGGTCTGTATCGGCGCCGCCTTCGCCCAGCAGGAGGCCAGCCTGATCCTGGCCAGCCTGCTGAAACACTACCGTTTTACCCTGGCGCCGGGCTTCGTGCCCGAGCCGGTGGGGCGGCTGACCATCCGCTCCGAAAACGGCATGAAACTGGTTCTTGTTCCACGAGTTGAAAGCAAAACGTCATGAAAGAGAGAATTGCCGGCTTTATTTTGATGTGCGCCGTGGTCCCCATGGCGGTACTGGGCTACCTGATCATCTGCTATGTGGGCTTCGTGGGCCGGGTGGAGCGGGGCCGCTCCGGAGTGCGGGCGCTGGATCACTTCGTGAACGCCGCCGTGTTCAACGGCTATGCCTGGGAATCGATTTCCTCCCACGCCTGGCGCGAGCGCGAGAACAAGCGCTGGGCCCGCTTCGTGGTGTGGGTGACCGACAAGTTCCAGCAGGATCACTGCCGCCGCGCCAACAAGCGGGAGCAGCCGATCGTCGATCTGGTGCTGCAGAAAGGCCTGCACAAGCAGACCATCAAGTAATGCTCCGGGCGGCCTCGCCGCCCTTCGGACAGGCCCCGATCAGGAGAAGACCGGTCGAGCGGTCTCTATCGGCTCAGGCAGCGCCCGTTGGTGTTGCCATCAGCCGGAACAGCGATCAGGGCACGGCTCCGGCGCACGGATACAAAAAAGCCCGCATTTCTGCGGGCTATTTTCTTGCTGTTTGGCGGTGAGGGAGGGATTCGAACCCTCGATACGTTGCCGTATACACACTTTCCAGGCGTGCTCCTTCAGCCACTCGGACACCTCACCAAATTTTTGGTTGTTTTTTCTATCGGTGTTACCTTCACCGGCTTTTCGTCTTCTAGTGACGGTCCTCGGGCTGACGCAGCACGCTGCGTGCTTATTGCCCCGGCTTCGCCTCCTGGCAGCCACTCGGACACCTCACCAAATTTTTGGTTGTTTTTTCTATCGGTGTTACCTTCACCGGCTTTTCGTCTTCTAGTGACGGTCCTCGGGCTGACACAGCACGCTGCGTGCTTATTGCCCCGGCTTCGCCTCCTGGCAGCCACTCGGACACCTCACCAGATTTTTGGTTGTTTTTTATCGGTGTCACCTTCACCGGCTGCGGTTCAGCGGGGCGTATAGTAGGCAAGACGGCGCGGCCGTGCAATCTTTTTCTTCCCGAAATCATCCGCTTGCGCAATATTTCGCCAACCGGTCGCGGGCGCCGCCCGCGACCGACATTGCAGGCGACGACCCGGGCCGGCTCTGGCATAATAAGCGCCCTGTTTTCGGGGATGTTAGGACAATAATGACGGCAACAACAGCATGTACTCAGCTTCACGAACGCTTCCGGGGCTACTTTCCGGTGGTGATCGACGTGGAAACCGGCGGCTTCAATGCCCAGACCGACGCCCTGCTGGAGATTGCCGCCATCACCCTGAAGATGGACAGGAACGGCTGGCTGTGCCCGGATCAGACCTATCACTTCCACGTGGCCCCTTTCGAGGGCGCCAACCTGGAGCCCGCCGCCCTGGCCTTTACCGGCATCGATCCCTACAGCGCCCTGCGCGGCGCGGTGAGCGAGCAGGAAGCGCTGGAGCAGATTTTCAAGGGCGTGCGCAAGGGCATCAAGGCCAACCAGTGCCAGCGGGCCATCGTGGTGGCCCACAATGCCTCGTTCGATCACGGTTTCGTCATGGCCGCCTCCGAGCGGGCCGGCATCAAGCGCAACCCCTTCCACCCCTTCGCCACCTTCGACACCGCCACCCTCGCCGGCCTGGCCCTGGGCCAGACGGTGCTGGCCAAGGCATGCAAGGCCGCCGGGCTGCCCTTCGACAACAAGGAGGCACACAGCGCCCTGTACGATACCCGCATGACCGCCGACCTGTTCTGCAGCATCGTCAACCGCTGGAAGGCGCTCGGCGGCTGGCCGCTGGCTCCGGTGGAAACACCCGGGTTCGACACGCCGGAAAGCGACGTCTGAGCCGGACCAGGAGCCTGTCTTCCCGGACAGCCCCATTTGCCGGCCCCGCGGTCTCGCTAGCGCATCATACTAGTTCAAAATTCAGACAGCCCCATTCTCCCTTGGTCGAGAGCGTGGTTGACTGCTGGCGAGAGGCGGGCGGGCCGCCCGCGCCCCCTTCGGTCACCTTATACCCGCCCGTACGGGTTGGTATCGGGTAACCCTGTGCCGACGGGAGAAACATCATTCTGGTTGCTTTTTAAACGGCTGGTGAGACTGGCCTCCTGCCGTGTTTCACCGTCCACCGCGCCCAGGGTAAAGGCCTTGAGCCGCCGGTCCAGCTCCACCACCATCTGCTCCATCATCTCACTGCCGCGCACCAGCTCGCCGGCGCACTGCTGGGTGTTGTCGTAGCCCTGTTTCATCACCACGATGTTGTGCTGAATGTCATCGGTCACGGTGCGCTGCTCTTCCGTGGCCGTGGCCACCTGCTCGGTCATGGCGTTGACCTGGGTGATTTCCTGCACGATGGCGGACAACTGGCTGCCCGCCTCCCGCGCTTCCTCTACACAGGCCAGGCTGCGGCTGCGCCCCTGCCCCATGGCGGTGACCGCCTGCTCGCTGCCCTGGCGCAAACGGGCCAGCATGTCTTCAATCTGGCCGGCGGTGACCTGAGTCTGCTGGGCCAGCGAACGCACCTCCTCCGCCACCACCGCGAAGCCCCGTCCCGACTCGCCGGCCCGGGCCGCCTCGATGGCGGCATTCAGCGCCAGCAGATTGGTCCGATCGGAAATCTGCTTGATCACCGTCAGGAAGTTGCTCACGTCCTGGCTGTAGCCAGCCACTTCCACCACCCGGGCCTCGCCGTGCTCCAGGGAACCGGCCACCTGCTCGATGGCGACAATGGTCTCGTCGACCTTGCGATCGCCCTCGGTGGCCCGCGCTATGGTGTGGTTGGCGGCGGAAAAGGTTTCCGAGGCGTGACGGGCGATCTCGGCCACGGTGGCGGACATTTCGGTGGCGGCGGACACCACCAGGTCAACCTGCCCCAGGCCCTCGTTCAGGTCCTGCTGGATCAGTTGCAAGGTGCCGCGGGTGTGCCCGCTGTGCGCCGTCAGGTGCTCACAGGTATCGCGCATCCGGCCGAGCAGGGTCGACAGCTGGCGCTGCATGCGATTGACCGCATCGGCCAGTTCGCCCAGCTCGTCCCGGCTCGCCACCCGCACCGGCTGGCTGAAGTCCTGCTGGTCGGCAACCCGCAAGATGCCCTGTTTCAGTGCCTCGAAGCCCCGGCGCAGGTCACGCAGTACCAGCCCACATACCACCAGGGTCAGCAAGGCCACCGCCAGGCTCAGTATCCCCGCCAGCGCAAAGCCGTTGCGGGCGGCCTGGTAGCCCTGCTCGCCGGTGGTGGCCAGGCTGGCGGCGAAACGGTCTTCCGCCTCCTTCACCGCATCCAGGTAGCGGCTGGCCAGGGTAAACCAGGCGGACGCCTCGCCGCTCAGGGTGCCGTTGCCGTGCTGCTGGTGGGCCTGCCGTATGGCGTCTTGTACCTCCCGCGCCACCGCCAGTTGCTGCAACTGCTCGAAGCGGGCGCGCCAGGGCGCCTCGGCCAGCACCATGAAACGTTCGGTATAGCTCTGGTATTGCGCCTCCAGGGCCGCAAAGCGACGGTACAGCTCCGGACTGAACCGACCGGCCACCCGGGCCGAACTCAGGCTGGCACGCAGCAGGCCAAGCCGATCCTTGGCCTGCAAAAAGGCGCTGTAGGCACTCAGCGAGGCCGCCTGCGGGGCGTCGGCCGCCAAGGGGACGGCACCGTCGATCACCGCCAGCAGGGAGGCGATGACGGCGCTGTAATCGTCCACCACCCGGGGCACGGTCAGTTGCCCGGCATCCACCTGTTGGCGCAGCCCGTTCAACCGTCCCAGGGCCTGTTGCAGTGTCGCCAGCCGGCCCGCCGCTTCACCGCCGAGCACCAGCCGGCGGCTGTTCTGCTCCAGTTGCTGCAGGGCCTGGTCGGTTCTGGCCCGCTGCTCGGTGAGGCGGGCGCCAAAGTCACCCCCGCTGTCGTTCACCGCGCTGGCGGACAGCCCCCGCTCGGCCTGCAGCTGGTGAGCCAGTTGGCCGGTCTGTGCCGCCAGCCGGGTGATAGGCATCATGTCCGCCGCATTGACCATGGTGCGATAGCTGGCCGCGGCGTAAAGGAAGGCAAACAGAAACAGCGCCAGCAAGGGCAAAAGCACCAGCAGGCCGAGTTTATGGGTGAGTTTGAGTGACGTCATGGGGATCTCTTGTACCGCTTGGGATGCCGAGTTTATCGGCAGCGGAGAGAGGAACTGAAGCCCTCTCCGCCATTACCCGGGCTCTATTTGATTTCAATCAAGAAGGGTGGCGAATGCACCGGCGAGGCGGTGCATTCTTGACGATGGAAAGGAGGGAAAGAAGTCGGGCCGGCTCAGGCCACCACCGGCGCCGGTTTCAGGTGACCGGTCCTGACCCACAGCCGGGTGCCCTGCCCCGCTTCCAGCTCGGGCACGGTCTCGGGGGGAAAGCGCAGCCAGCTGAAGGCCGGATAGGCGGTCGGCCCTTCGTTCAGTTGGCCATCCAGCACCAGGATCTCCAGGCCGTGTTTGTAGCAGCAGGGCGGAAAGCGGCCGCCGTCGGGAAAGTCCAGCACGCTGGTGCTCACCCCCGCGTGCCTGTGCAGCGGCAACCGCCGGTAACCGTGGTCACCGGTCAGCCACAGTCCCTGCTCCTGCGTCAGTTGCAGCGCCGAGCGGTCGCATTCGGCAAACTGATTGAGCTTGACGAAAATCAGGCAACCTTCACGGCTGAAGGAGGCGTGCCGGCTGTGGGGCGGGTGCCGCACGTAACTGCCGGCCGGATAGTCGCCGTTTTCGTCGGAGAAGGTGCCTTCCAGCACCCAGAACTCCTCCCCCAGCGGGTGCGGGTGTTCCGGGAAGCGGGCGTTCGGCTCGAAACGAACCAGGCTGGTGACATGGCCGCTTTCCGTCTGCTCCCGCTCCAGCGGGTAGCGCCATACCCCGGCGGCGGGCGATGCCTGCCAGCGGGAAGGGTCATAGGGAAGGGTCAGTCGTTGAGAAAAATCCATATTCAGCATCGGTTAATGTCCCGACAGACAAAGGGGATCCCATCGTCGCCCTGCCGTGGTTCGCGGTCAAGCCCCTTTGAGCGACTCGCTGCGATAAATATACCCGTCCGCGTCGGCCACGAAAGTGAGCCGGTGGCTGATACAGGCCGGGGCGTCCTCCTGGTGGTGGGACACGAACAGCAGTTGGGTGCCGCCTTCCGCCACCAGCAGGTCGATCCAGCGCTTGACCCAGTGCCGGTTGAAGGTATCCAGCCCCTGCAGCGGTTCGTCCAGGATCAGGATGGGCGGGTGCTTGACCATGGCCCGGGCGATCAGCAGCAACCGCTGCTGGCCGTAGGACAGGCTGCGAAACGGCTCGTTGGCCGCGTTCCGCAGCCCCAGCAGGCTCAGCCACTGTTCGGCCAGTGCCTGCTGGCGGTCACCGGGCTGCTGGTAGACCCCGATGGAGTCGAAGAAACCGGACAGGATCACCGAACGCGGGGTGGCCGTCACCCGGTAGTCCTGCTGCATGGTGGTGCTGACGTAGCCGATGTGCTGCTTGATGTCCCAGATACTCTCGCCGCTGCCCCGGCGGCGGCCGAACAGGGTGAGATCGTTGCTGTAGCCCTGGGGATGATCGCCGGTGACCAGACTCAGCAGGGTGGACTTGCCGGCCCCGTTGGGGCCGACTATCTGCCAGTGCTCGCCCGGATTCACCTGCCAGTTCAGGCCATCGAGGATACGCTGGCCGCCGTAGCCGACCCTGATGTCGCGCATGATGATGCGCGGGCCACAGTCGTCGAGGGCGCGCCGTTGCGCGTCCGGATCCGCCGGTGGCAGGGCCTGGGTGGCCTGCTCCATGGCCGTCAGGTGGGCCAGTTGCTGCAACTGGGCCGAGGCGGCCACCTGCTGTCGGTCGCCGGCGGCGATCAGCTCGCCCTCGGCCAGCATGCCGATGCGGTCGGAAAAGTCGGGGATTTCCTCGAAGCGGTTGAGGATCAGCACCAGGGTCTGGCCGGCGGCGACCAGCTCCTCGAGCAGTGCCGTCAGGCCCGCGTGGGCGTGGACGTCCAGGCCGTCGAAGGGTTCGTCCAGCACCAGCAGATCGGGCCGGCGCAGCAGGGCCCGGCACAGCAGCACCTTGCGAGTCTCGCCGGTGGACAGGTATTTGAAGCCCCGCTCCAGCAACCCGGTGAGGCCGAAGCTCCCGGCCAGGGCCGCCAGCCGGGACGCCTCGCCGCCCCCTTCCAGGATGATCTGACGGGCACTGTGGCCCTGATCTTCGTAGTCGAGCAGATCGCTTTCGTCCTCTTGCCGCTCCCGATCGGCCAGTTGCTGCAGCTGTTCGAACGACACCCACTCGATCCGGCCGAAGCGGTTGTCCGCCTCGCCTGCCACGCAACGGAGTTCGCCCGCCAGCGCCCTGGCCAGGGCTGTCTTGCCGCTGCCGTTGGCCCCGACAAAGGTCCAGCACTGGCCGGCATCCAGCTCGAGCCGGGGGATGGCCAGTTGGTGGCGTTCACTGATGACAAAGCGGGCATCCCTGATGCGGATGGAAGACATAACGACATTGATCCTTAACTGGTTATTCGGCAATTCCATCATCATCGGCAACCCGGGGCCCGGATGCAAGAGACAAAAATGGCACCATAAATCGCTATTTGTGAGCCAGCGCCCAGCCTGCCCGGCCTGAACAGGCTAACGTCTGTCCAGGCCATTACCCTTCAGGTGAGGAATACCTATGCGATATAACCAGGCATTGTTGGATGAATTGAACCTGTTACTGCATTTTGACCTCGATACCACCCAGCAGGGGATCAAGGTGCATCACGATGCGGACCCGGCCCTGATCGGCGCCGCCCAGCGCCTGTACGACAAGGGGCTGATCACGCTGCACGACGGTGGCTACCTGACCGATCTGGGACGGGAAGCCGCCGAGCACGCCCAGGGCATGCTCGGACTGCTGAAAGAAACCACCGCAGCCTGACCCTCCCTCGCCTCGCCGGGCAGCCCACCCTGCCCGTGCCGAGGCGACCTCCCCATCATCCCTCCCCGTTCTCCGCCAAAAAACTCGGGTTCAGTAGCCGATACTGCTGGATTTTCAACCAGAATTGGTTACTTTCTAAGGGCAGGACGATAACAATAAATGGAGACGGGATATGTCCATCACTCACTGTAGCCGCTGCGGGCGGCCTTTCTATGACTATCGCCGGCGTTGCCCGCACTGCCAGGCACTCAGGGAGGATCTGACCGACGCTCCCTATTACATCCGCCAGCCCATCTCGCTGTTGCTGGTAGCCATGGCGATCACCGGCCTGATGCTGTTGTGGAGCCTGTTTGACGACCGGCCGACCTATGCCTCGCCACCGGCGGAAGAGACGCCACGCACCCAGACCCGGGTGGCCCCGGGCGAGGAATAAAAAATGCCGGCGTTGTCGCCGGCATTGTCATGTTCAACCCAAGGCTGCGATTACAGACCTTCGGCGTTCTCGGACAGGTACTTGGCCACGCCGTCCGGAGACGCCTGCATGCCCTGTTTGCCTTTTTCCCACTGGGCCGGGCACACCTCGCCGTTGGTTTCGTGGAACTGCAGGGCGTCGACCATGCGCAGCATTTCGTCGATGTTGCGGCCCAGCGGCAGATCGTTGACCACCTGGTGGCGAACCACGCCGTTGGTGTCGATCAGGAAAGAACCGCGGAAGGCCACACCGGCTTCCGGATGCTCCACGTCGTAGGCTTTGCAGATTTCATGCTTGACGTCGGCCACCAGCGGGTATTTCACCTGGCCGATGCCGCCCTTGTCTACCGGGGTGTTGCGCCAGGCGTTGTGACTGAACTGGGAGTCGATGGACACACCGATCACTTCCACGCCACGGCTCTGGAACTCGGCGAAACGGTGGTCGAAGGCAATCAGTTCAGACGGGCACACGAAGGTGAAGTCCAGCGGGTAGAAAAACACCACGGCGGCTTTGCCTTTGGTGAACTCTTTCAGGTTGAAGTTATCAACGATTTCGCCATTACCCAGCACAGCAGCAGCAGTAAAGTCGGGGGCCGGGCGGCCTACCAATACGCTCATGTCTATCTCCTTGGTGTTTACAATAATGGGTTTCCAGGAAACCCCGCCGTTCGATTACACAGTATATGGGCGCCAACGTGCAAACCCAAGGGCAGCCGGGGGCAAAGCCATACCGGTTGGCCAAAGTTCACTCAAGTGTCATTTGACTCATTTGCAAAATAATCCTCGACATTCCGGTGTCAGTTTGCAAACTAGCGCGCTTTGTTCCGTTTATTGCCAAACTGTTTAAGGATACACCATGAATCCCGTTGTTATTGCCGTCTGCCTGATGCTGGGCCTGAGCCTGTTGCGCATCAACGTGGTGGTGGCCCTGACCCTGAGCGCCCTGGCGGGCGGCATGGTATCGGGCATGTCGCTGACCGAGGCGGTCAACACCTTTGCCGGCGGCCTGGGCGGCGGCGCCACCATTGCCCTGAGCTATGCCATGCTGGGGGCCTTCGCCGTCGCCATCGCCCGCTCCGGCATTACCGATCTGCTGGCCCGACGGGTGATCGGCGCCCTCGGCCAGGATGCCGGCCCCGGCCGTATACTGTGGGTCAAGGCGCTGCTGCTCGCCGCCATCCTGCTGGTGGCCATTTCCTCGCAGAACCTGATCCCGGTACACATCGCCTTTATCCCCATCCTGATCCCGCCGCTGCTGCACCTGATGGCCCGGCTCCGGCTCGACCGCCGTGCCGTGGCCTGTGTGCTGACCTTCGGCCTCACCGCCACCTACATGCTGCTGCCGGTGGGCTTCGGCGGCATCTTCCTCAACAACATCCTGCTGGCCAACCTGGTGGAAAACGGGGTGACGGCCGACAAGGCCATGCTGCCCACCGCCATGGCCATTCCCGTGGGCGGCATGCTGCTCGGCCTGCTGGTGGCGCTGTTCATCAGTTACCGCCGGCCCCGCGACTACGACGAAGGCAAGATAGTGGCGGTGGAGCCCGAGCATGTCCGCATCAACTATGCGCATGTGGCCATCGCCCTGGTGGCCATCGTCGTGGCTCTGGGCCTGCAGCTCTACAGCGATTCCATCATCCTCGGCGCCATGGCCGGTTTTATCATCTTTACCCTGGGCGGGGTGATCAAGTTCAGGGAAAGCCAGGACGCTTTTACCCAGGGGGTGAAGATGATGTCGCTGATCGGCTTTATCATGATTGCCGCCGCCGGTTTCGCCGCCGTGATCAAGGCCACCGACGGCGTGAGCTCGCTGGTGCAAACGGTAGACATGCTGATCGGGGATAACAAGTCCCTGGCCGCCCTGTTGATGCTGGTGGTGGGCCTGCTGATCACCATGGGCATCGGCTCGTCATTTTCCACCATTCCGATCATCGCGCCCATCTATGTGCCCCTGTGCATCGCGCTCGGCTTTTCGCCGCTGGCCACCGTGGCCATCATCGGCACCGCCGGAGCCCTGGGCGATGCGGGCTCGCCGGCCTCGGACTCGACCCTGGGCCCGACCTCCGGCCTCAATGCGGATGGCCAACACGACCATATCTGGGACTCGGTAGTACCCACCTTCCTGCATTACAACCTGCCGCTGATCGCCTTCGGCTGGCTGGCCGCCGTCATCCTCTGAACGAGGGACAGCTCACGCCCGGTGCCAGGGACGGCACCGCCTCGCCATCTCTGATCCATATCAATCTTCCCTGCCCCCATTTGGTTAGAATAAAACAACATTTTCAGCCCAATGGTCACCATGATGAAACCGTATAACCAACCGTTCGACGCCATTCTCCCTCCGGCCATGGCCGAAAAGGCCGAAGAAGTGGGGGTGTACAAGGCAACCAAGCATCCGTTGCAATCTTTCATTCTGGCGATCACCGCCGGGGTCTTTATCTCCATCGCCTTCGTGTTCTACATCACGGTGACCACCGGCGCCGGCGAGCTCCCCTGGGGCATGGCCCGTTTTGTCGGCGGTATTGCTTTCAGCCTGGGACTGATCCTGGTGGTGATCTGCGGCGGCGAGCTATTTACCTCCAGCGTGCTCACCACCGTCGCCCGGGCCAGCCGGCGCATCAGCTGGGTCCAATTGGGCCGCAACTGGGTCATCGTCTACCTGGGCAACCTCGGCGGCGCCCTGCTGTTCGTGCTGCTGATCTGGCTGGCCGGCCAGCATCTGGCGGCGGACGGCGGCTGGGGCGTCAACACCCTCAGGATCGCCCAGCACAAGCTGCACCACGGCTTCCTGCAGGCGGTGGCCTTAGGGATACTTTGCAACCTGATGGTGTGCCTGGCGGTATGGATGACCTTTTCCTGCCGCAGCAATACCGACAAAGTGCTGGTGATGCTGCTGCCGATCTCGATGTTCGTGGCCAGCGGCTTCGAGCACAGCATCGCCAACCTCTTTATCGTGCCCCTGGCCATCGCCATCCTGAACTTCGCCGGCCCCGAATTCTGGGCCCTGACTGGTGCCTTGTCCGCCGATTTCGCCGACCTGACCCTGGCCAACTTCCTGCTGCGCAACCTGCTGCCGGTCACCCTCGGCAATATCCTCGGCGGTGGCGTGCTGGTGGGACTGACCTACTGGCTGCTCTACCGCCGGGCCGGCGCCGCACATTAAACCAGCCCGCGGATCAGACCGCGCAGCCACTGCAGCGCCGGCTGGCGGCCATGCAGCGGATGCCAGACACAGTTGAGGTGGTAGGCGGGCATGCTGTCGGGCAGCCGCACCAGCTTCAGCGACCAGGCGTCGGCCAGCATCAGCGCCACCTTGTGGGGCAGCACCAGCAGGTGATCGGTCTGGCCGACGATGGCCGCCGCCGACATGTAGCTCTGGCTGTTGACCGAAATGCTCCTGGCCAGTCCCTGCCCCGCCAGCCAGCTATCGACGATGGACTCGCGGGTACCGAGCGGGGAGTGGAACACATGGGGCAGCCCGGTCAGCTCGCCGAGGCTGAGCCGTTCGCCGACGGTAGGATGCGCCCGGCTGACCACCCCGGCCAGGGGCTCGGTCAGCCAGGTTTCGGTACGCAGCAAGGCCGGCACCTTCATGTATTCATCGAAGCCCAGCACCAGATCCACCTCGCCGTTGGCCAGGGCCTGCTCGGGCAGGCGATCGCGCAGAATTTCAATCTCGATGCGCACCCCGGGCGCTTCTGTCTTCAGCCGGCGGATCAGCGGCGGCACCAGCACGCACTCCACGTAGTCGGTGGTACTGAGCACGAAGCGCCGGCCGGAGGTGGCGGGGTCGAAGCGATCTTCCCGCCCCAGTTCCTGTTCCAGCAGCCCCAGCGCCCGGCGCACCGTGTGCTGCAGCTCCTCGGCCCGCGCCGTGGGCACCATGCCGGTGGCGCTGCGCACCAGCAGCGGGTCTTCGAAAAACTGACGCAACCGGTTGAGGGCATGGCTCATCGCCGGCTGGCTGATAAAACACTGCTGTGCCGCCCGGGTGACGTTGCGCTGGGTCATGAGGGCATCGAAGGCGAGCAGCAGGTTGAGATCGAGCTGGTGCAATTTCATTTCATATTCACCAGAAGAATAAGGTGATTAATACTATTCATTTGATTGATGTTAATGCAAGGGTCACACTGAAGCCTGAAGATTCGGGTTGTTGACAAACAGCTGGCTTGGTTGCCGGTCAAAGGGCCGCACAGTCCCCAACAACCCAGTGACAATTCACTTGTATGAGGAGTTCACCATGGCAATGGTTACCGTGGCCGCCACCCAGATGGCCTGCAGCTGGAACAAAGAAGAGAACATCGCCCGCGCCGAACAGCTGGTGCGCCAGGCCGCCGGCCAGGGCGCCCAGATCATCCTGATCCAAGAGCTGTTTGAAACTCCCTACTTCTGTATCGACCAGAGCCCAGAGCACTTCGCCCTGGCCCAGGAGGTGGACCACAGCCCGCTGATCCGCCACTTCCAGGCCCTGGCCAAGGAGCTGGAAGTGGTGCTGCCGATCAGCTTCTTCGAGCGCGCCGGCTACGCCCACTACAACTCCCTGGTGGTGATCGACGCCGACGGCAGCCTGCTGGACCTGTATCGCAAGACCCATATCCCCAACGGCCCGGCCTACCAGGAAAAGCAGTTCTTCACCCCCGGCGACACCGGCTTCAAGGTGTGGCAGACCCGCTACGCCAAGATCGGCGTGGGCATCTGCTGGGATCAGTGGTTCCCGGAAACCGCCCGCAGTCTGGCGCTGATGGGCGCCGAGCTCATTTTCTTCCCCACCGCCATCGGCTCCGAGCCCGCCTACCCGGAGATCGACAGCCAGCCCCATTGGACCCGCACCCAGCAGGGCCACGCCGCCGCCAACCTGGTGCCGGTGATCGCTTCCAACCGCATCGGCACCGAGCAGAGCAAGCACATCGACGGCCTGGAGATGACCTTCTACGGCTCCTCCTTTATCGCCGATCAGTTCGGCGAGCTGGTGCAGCAGGCGGACAAGACCTCCGAGTGCGTGCTGGTGCACCGCTTCGACCTGGAGGAGATCGCCAGGACCCGCATCAGCTGGGGCCTGTTCCGCGACCGCCGCCCGGCCATGTACCAGGCGCTGCTGACCTCCGACGGCACGACCCCGGGAGGCCGCTGATGGAACCGCTGAACGGCTTTCACATGCCCGCCGAGTGGGCGCCCCAGCAGGCGGTGTGGATGATCTGGCCGCACCGGCCGGACAACTGGCGCGACCAGGCCGCCCCGGCCCAGGCCACCTTCGCCCGGGTGGCCGAGGCTATCGCCGCCGCCACCCCCGTCTATATGGCGGTGCCGGCGAAGGAGATGGACAAGGCCCGGACGGTGATGCCGCCCCAGGTTACGCTGGTGACCATCGACAGCGACGACGCCTGGGCCCGGGACACGGGTCCCACTGTGGTGGTGAATGGCAAGGGCGGGGCCGTCGGCATCGACTGGCGCTTCAACGCCTGGGGTGGCCATGAGGGCGGCCTCTACCATCCCTGGGATCAGGATCAGGCTATGGCCCGGGCCATGCTGGCGGTGCACGGGCTGCCGGCGGTGGCAAGTCCGCTGGTGCTCGAAGGCGGCTCCATCCACGTGGACGGCGAAGGCACTCTGCTCACCACCACCGAGTGCCTGCTGAACCCCAACCGCAACCCCCACCTGAGCCAGGCGGACATAGAGCAGCACCTGAGGGAAACCCTGGGCGTCAGCCACTTTATCTGGCTGCCGGAAGGGGTCTATATGGACGAGACCGACGGCCATATCGACAACATGGCCTGTTTCGCCCGCCCCGGCGAGGTGCTGCTGCACTGGTGCGAGGATGAAAGCGATCCCCAGTACGCCCGCAGCCGGGCGGCGCTGGCGGTGCTGGAGCAGGCGGTGGACGCCAGGGGCCGCAAGCTCAAGGTGTGGAAGCTGCCCCAGCCCGGCCCGCTTTATGTGGCCGAGGAGGAAGCCGCCGGGGTCGAAAGCGGCGCCGCCGTGCCCCGGCTGGCCGGCGAACGGCTGGCGGGCTCCTACGTGAACTTTTTGATCAGCAACCGGCGGCTGGTGTTCCCGCTGCTGGACCAGCGCACCGACGGCGAAGCCCGACGGCTGCTGGAGACCATCTTCCCGGAGCTGGATGTGGTCGGCGTGCCGGCGCGGGAGATCCTGCTCGGCGGCGGCAATATCCACTGCATCACCCAGCAGATCCCGGCGGTGTAAAGCCCGGGGATTGGTCGATACGGTCGGGGCGCAGGCGGGCCGCCTGCGCTCCACCAGTCAGGTGCCAATCTGCAAACGTCGTTTGCCGCCGACGAAAGTGGCAGGGATAGCACACGCCTGACAGTTTGATTTTTAAACTATATAGCGCTCTAGGGCACCATATAGTTTAAAACTTAGGCAACGCCTTTCCCCTATGTCGGAGGCTTCGATGGCTTCTTACGAGGTGTAGTCTGTCGGCCAAAGGGCACTACTCCTCCGGCACGCCGTGGGACCTGGTACTCACCATTTCGGCCTGCTGCGAACATTCACTGGATGTTCGGTCAGGCCGAAATGGTTCGTCACGGCGAGCAAGCTCGCCCCATGGGGGCTCCGCCGCGCCCTCCCTGGCGCGGAGGGCAGGCGGAGCAGTCCCCTTGTCCTCCCTATATCACCGCAGCTGCCTGCTGGCACCACCCTCAGACGGCGTCAGAGCTTGAAAGAGGTAACAGGCCGACCGTCACCTGCCAGGGATGGCAGGTGACGGTCGGCGGAGGTGGCCCTGTTGACTCTTATCTACGTTGCAACAGACAACAAATAGCCGATTGGTCAATTTTTAAACTGATCGGTACTCTAGGCTATGGTCGGTCGAATAAATTCGGCAGGGCCCTTACCCGAACCGGGCCAGGCGGAAGGGTGCCAGATCGAAGCCGGGCTCGCCGTCCAGCATCCAGTGGGCGAACAGCTCGCCCAGCACGCCGGCGAACTTGAAGCCGTGGCCCGAGCAGGCGCTGGCGAAAAACACCTGACCATGCTCGGGATGCCGGTCCAGGATAAAGTGCTCGTCCGGGGTGCGGATATAGTGGCAGACTTTGCCCTCGATAAAGCTACCGACTTGCGGCAGGTAGGTCCGCACAAAGGTATCCAGCTCTTCCCTGTCTTCCCTGTAAGCACCAAAGGGGGCAAGGGGCTCGCCCGGGGCCAAGGGCTGGCCGCCGTCGTGCCGGCCAAGCTTGAGACCGGCGCCGTCCAGTGTCGGAAAGCCGTAATAGATGGCCTCGGCCAGCACGGCGGAAAAACCGGGGAACACATCGGGTCCGTAACGGCCGGGATCGGCCTCGTACCAGGCGAAGGTCTTGCGCACCCGTTGCAGCGGCAGCACCAGGCCCAGCTGCGCCAGCAGCGGCGCCACCCGCTGGCCGGCACTGACCAGCATCTTGGCCGCCGTGAGCCGGCTGCCGTCGTTCAGCTCGGCCACCACCCCGCCGGCCTGGGCGCGCAACCCGGTCACGGCGCGCCCGCCCAGCAACAGGGCGCCCTGCCGTTGCCCCAGCTCACGCCAGGCGGTCAGCGCCCGCTCGCAGTAGAGCACCCCGGCCTCGGGCTCAAAGCGGCTGGCGAAATCGGCGGGCAGCCGCCAGCCCGGCCAATGCGCCATGGCCTGCGAGGCCCGCCGTTGCTCGAGCGGCAGCCGGTATTCGGCGGCGCTGCGCACCACCTGCGCCAGGAAGGGACTGTCGGCCACTCCCAGGTTGACCACACCGCAGGGCTCGACCAATCGCTCGCCGCTCAGCCGCTCAAGCTCGTCCCACAACACCCTCGCCCGCAGCAACAGCGGTATGTAGGCCGCCCCCTCGCCATAGGCGGTGCGGGTCAGCCGGGTGCTGCCGTGGTGGGAGCCCAGGGTGTGCGGCGGCTCGCCTTCATCCAGCAGCACGACCCGCGCGCCCCGGCGGGCCAGATAAAAACCGGCCGCCATGCCGACCGAGCCGGCCCCGATAATCAGTACATCTGCATCCATGGTGGTCCTTGTGTGTTTGCGCCGGCGCATGGCGGCCGGGTCGGATTCTTTGTAAGCTTGCGACAAATCAAGCCGAGAACATTATGCCATGTCGTCGATCCCCTTATCCCGCTCTTTGCTGACCCGCATCACCCTGCTGATGCTGACCCTGGTGCTGCTGGCCCTGATCGGCCTGGCCGCCTCGGCCTGGCTGTCCGAAAAAACCGAAGGCCGGGCCTTCGTGATCAACAAGGCCGGCTCGCTCAGGATGCAGAGCTACCGCCTGCTCAGCCGGGTGCCGCTGCAAGACGGCGGCGACCTGCAGATGCTGGAGCAGGATCTGCGCGACCCGGTGCTGATGCGCATTCTGCAGGACGACGGTCTCGGCGGGCAGCATCAGCAGCTCTGGCAGCAGTGGCAACCGCTCAAGGCCGGCCTGCAGGCAGCCACCAGCAGCCGGCAGCTCGGCGACGAAGTCGCCGGCTTTGTCGCCGCCATCGACCGCCTGGTGGCCCAGCTCGAGCAGAATACCGAGGCCAGCCTGCAACGCCAGAGCTGGCTGCAGTTCATGGTGATGCTGGCCATGCTGCTGATCCTGGGAGTGGCGGTGGTCTACCTGCACCGGCGCCTGATCACCCCCCTGCGCCGCCTGCTGCTGGTGGCCCGCGCCGTGGGTAACGGGGATTTCGCCTGCCGCAGCGGCATCGGCGGCGACGATGAAATGGCGGTGCTGGCTGGCACCATCGACACCATGAACCGCCAGCTGTCCGAGCTGTACGGCCACCTGGAGCAGAAGGTGGAGCAGCAGACCCGGGCCCTGGTGCGCTCCAACCAGACCCTGACCACCCTCTATGATACCCAGCGGGAGCTGCAGGGCGTAGAGCCCCTGTATCGGCGCCTGCCGGCATTGCTCGGCCGACTCGAGCAACTGACCCCGCTGCGCCAGATCTGCATTCACCTGTACGAAGAGGGCGATGACAGTCCCTTCGAGGAACTGACCGCTTGCTCGGACCGCCCGGGCCCGCGCGAGGCACCCAATTACCGCTGCCCGCTGCAGGACAACCGCGGTCACTACGGCCAGGTGTTGGCCTACTGCCCGCCGGCCAGCCCCCTGGACGACGAGCAGCAACAACTGCTGACCAGCATTTTCGATCAGATCACCACCGCCCTGGCGCTGGAGCGCCGACAGCATCAGCACCAGCAACTGCAACTGATGGAAGAAAGGGCGACCATCGCCCGCGAGCTGCACGACTCCCTGGCCCAGGCGTTGACCTACCTCAAGCTGCAGGTCAGCTATGTGCGGCTGCAGTTGCCCGACCCCAGCCCGGAAGTGGCCACCGGGCTGGACGAAATGCGCGAAGGGCTGAACAATGCCTATCGCCAGCTGCGCGAACTGCTCACCACCTTCCGTCTCAAGCTGGACAAGCCGGGCCTGTATGCCGCGCTCAGTGACACCGTGGCCGAGTTCAGCCGCCGGCTCGGTTTTGCTATCGAGTTCGAGTATCAGCTGTCGCCCCACCGGCTCGGCCCCAACCAGACCATTCATCTGGTGCAGATCACCCGGGAGGCGCTGCACAACGTGATCAAGCACGCCCACGCCAGCGAAGTCGGGGTCAGGGTATGGCAACAGGGCGAGTACATTTACCTGTCGGTGGCGGATAACGGCACCGGGGTGGGCGCCATTGACCATACCGAACAGCACTACGGGGTCAACATCATGCAGGACAGGGCAAGCAGCCTGGGCGGGCAACTCAGGGTGGTGCCGGGAGCCAGGGGCGGCACCCTGCTGGAGGTGTGTTTCAGACCTTGAGGTGTGAGCTCGGTTGAATTCGACCCTACGGGAGCCGTAGGATCGAATTCATTCGGCCGCGGCGGGTTTACGCCTGCTCGGACTTGGGATGCTTGGCCGCGGTGTCCTTGATCAGGCTTTGCAGTTCGCCCTGCTGGAACATCTCGATGATGATGTCGCAGCCGCCGACAAGCTCCCCTTCCACCCACAGCTGGGGAAAGGTCGGCCAGTTGGCGTACTTGGGCAGCTCGGCGCGGATATCGGGGTTTTGCAGGATGTCCACATAGGCGAAGGGCTCGCCGCAGTTCATCAGCGCCTGGGAGGCCTGGGCGGAAAAGCCGCAGCTGGGGAACTTGGGTGAACCTTTCATGTACAGCAGGATGGGGTTTTCGCTGATCTGGGTTTTGATTTTTTCAATGGTGTCCATAACCACCTCGGACGGCGTTGTTGTTAAAAGAGTCTATTCTACTTTATCCCTCTGCGGCCACAAGAGCGAGGGCGCATAAATTGGTATCTGCAAAGCAATAAAAGCCCCTCGGTACACAGGGTCATTATCCCCTTACAAAAGCTGTTGTTGTTTCGCCATCCGGCAAACTGTTACAATCCTTTCAGCAATTTAGCGGTTTACGGCTATGCTCAGAGCTAAGCCGTTCCCGCCATGGAAAGAAAACAACAAGCAGCAATGTCTCGGCCAGCCCCGGCTGGCGCAATCAAAATGGAGAACATAACAATGGCATTTGAACTTCCCGCACTGCCTTACGCCAAAAATGCTCTGGAACCCCATATCTCCCAGGAAACCCTGGAATACCACTACGGCAAGCACCACAACACCTATGTGGTCAACCTGAACAACCTGGTTCCCGGCACCGAGTTCGAAGGCAAATCCCTGGAAGACATCATCAAGACCTCTTCCGGCGGCATCTTCAACAACGCTGCCCAAGTGTGGAACCATACCTTCTACTGGCACTGCCTGTCCCCCAACGGTGGCGGCGAGCCGACCGGCGCCCTGGCCGATGCCATCAAGGCCGCCTTCGGCTCCTTCGATGCCTTCAAGGAAGAGTTCACCAAGTCCTGTGTAACCAACTTCGGTTCCGGCTGGACCTGGCTGGTGAAGAAGGCCGACGGCTCCGTGGGCATCGCCAACACCTCCAACGCCGGCTGCCCGCTGACCGACGGCGTAGCCCCGCTGCTGACCTGTGACGTCTGGGAGCACGCCTACTACATCGACTACCGCAACGTGCGTCCCGACTACGTGAAAGCCTTCTGGGCCCTGGTCAACTGGGACTTCGTGGCAGAAAACTTCGCCAAGTAAGTTTTGGCCAGTCAAAAACACCCCGGCCTTCCGGGGTGTTTTTGTTGCTGGCTCTTTTTTAATCAGCCGACTTGGGTGTAAAATGCGCCCTCTTTTATTTCTGCCCCTTTAAAGTGAGTTAAGCCAAGTGAGTATGTCTGTTCCCCGTATCGGCTTCGTGTCCCTCGGTTGCCCGAAAAACCTGGTCGACTCCGAGCGTATTCTGACCCAATTGCGTATCGAAGGTTATGATGTGGTGCCTTCATACGATGATGCCGATCTGGTGATCGTCAATACTTGCGGCTTTATCGACAGCGCCGTGCAGGAATCCCTGGAAGCGGTAGGCGAAGCCCTGAGCGAAAACGGCAAGGTCATCGTCACCGGCTGCCTGGGCGCCAAGGAAGACCAAATTCGCGAAGTGCACCCCAAGGTGCTGGAAATCACCGGCCCCCACTCCTACGAGCAGGTGCTGAACCATGTGCATAAATACGTGCCGCGCCCGCAGTACAACCCCTTCGTCAGCCTGGTGCCCGAGCAGGGCGTCAAGCTCACCCCCAAGCATTTCGCCTACCTGAAGATCTCCGAAGGCTGCAACCACAAGTGCACCTTCTGCATCATCCCCTCCATGCGCGGCGATCTGGACAGCCGCCCCATCGGCGAGGTGCTGAGCGAAGCCCGTCGCCTGGTGGACGCCGGGGTGAAGGAGCTGCTGGTGATCTCCCAGGATACTTCCGCCTACGGGGTGGACGTCAGGCACAAGACCGGCTTCGCCGATGGCATGCCGGTCAAGACCCACATCCAGGCCCTGTGCGAAGAGCTCGGCAAGATGGGGGTTTGGGTGCGACTGCACTATGTGTACCCCTACCCACACGTGGACGATCTGATCCCGCTGATGCGCGACGGCAAGATACTGCCCTACCTGGACATTCCGCTGCAGCACGCCAGCCCCCGTATCCTCAAGCTGATGAAACGCCCGGGCGCGGTAGAGCGCACCCTGGAGCGCATTCGCAGCTGGCGCGAAATCTGCCCCGAGATCACCATCCGCTCCACCTTTATCGTCGGCTTCCCCGGCGAAACCGAGGAAGACTTCCAACTGCTGCTCGACTTTATCGGGCAGGCCGAGCTGGATCGGGTCGGCTGCTTCACCTACAGCCCGGTGGAAGGCGCCCGCGCCAACGAGCTGGCGGATCCGGTGCCGGAAGAGGTCAAGCAGGAGCGCTTCGAACGCTTTATGGCGCTGCAGCAGGAGATCTCCACCCGCAAGCTGGCGCAGAAGGTGGGCAGGGTCATTGACGTGCTGATCGACGAGGTGGACGAAGAAGGAGCCATCGGCCGCTCCAGCGCCGACGCCCCGGAGATCGACGGCCTGGTCTACCTCAACGGAGAGACCGGCCTCGAGCCCGGTGAGCTGGTGAAGGTCACCGTCACCCACTCCGACGAATACGATCTCTGGGGCGAGCTGCTCTAGGCTCTGACTGTTCCGACAAAAAGCCCCGCCCGCGGGGCTTTTTTACATCTTCAGAGAATGGTCCGTTCATTTCATTTGTTATTAAGCAACACCATTATTGGCTTTTTTTCCGCCTTGCGAGTAATTTTTTTAGAGTTCAGTCATACTTTGGTATGGGGACACTCTTAACGCAATCGATTGTCCTGTATAGTGTATCCACTTTTGTTACGCAGCCCAGGGTTGTTCCTGGCCCGTCCCATCGAGCCCGGTAGTCCAGATGAATACTTTAGAAAAAATTACAAAAAATATAGATAGTTTCAGCAAGTCTGAAAGGAAAGTGGCGGAAGTGATCCTGGCATCACCGCAAACCGCCATCCACTCCAGCATCGCCGCCCTGGCCAAGCTGGCGGACGTGAGCGAGCCGACCGTCAACCGTTTCTGCCGCCGGCTCGACACCAAGGGTTTCCCCGACTTCAAGCTGCACCTGGCCCAGAGCCTGGCCAACGGCACCCCCTATGTAAACCGCCATGTGGAAGAAGACGACGGCCCCGAGTCCTATACCGCCAAGATCTTCGAGTCCAGCATGGCCTGCCTGGATTCGGCCCGGCACAGCCTGGACCCGCAGGCGGTCAACCGCTGCGTGGATATCCTGACCCAGGCCAAGAAGCTGTCCTTCTTCGGCCTCGGCGCCTCTTCCGCCGTGGCCCACGACGCCATGAACAAATTCTTCCGCTTCAACGTGCCGGTGTTGTGTTTCGACGACGTGGTGATGATGCGCATGAGCTGCATCGCCAGCTCCGAGGGCGACGTGGTGGTGCTGATTTCCCACACCGGCCGCACCAAGGCGCTGGTGGAAATCGCCCAGCTCGCCCGCCAGAACGACGCCATCGTCATCGGCCTCACCGCCAAGGACTCGCCCCTGGCCCGGGAGTGCACCATGGTGCTGTCGATGGACGTGCCGGAAGACACCGACGTCTACCTGCCGATGGCCTCCCGCCTGGCCCAGATGGTGCTAATCGACGTGCTGTCTACCGGCTTTATCCTGCGTCGTGGCACCAAGTTTCGGGAAAACCTGAAGAAAGTTAAGGAAGGGATAAAAAATTCACGATTTGATAACCCTCACCTTTGATTTTGATCAAATGGCCGGCAAATACCGGCCATTTTTGTGACCGCGTCTACACTTTGCCCCCGGCTTCGGTTATTATCGGTAACAATTTACAAAACCAAGGATGCAGCATCAGACCGTGAGCACGCCAGCAACCTCCCTCCATGAGCCCAAAAGCGCTCAGAAAATGGCCCCTCGACTCCTGTCTGCAGACATCCGTTGTTCATCCCCTATTCGCAGCCCACACGGCTTAAAAAGCAAACCCTATCTCCCCTATCTATCCTTTAAAAGTCTCAATTGGAGTCTCCTATGTTAAGACGTACCAAGATTGTCACCACCCTGGGTCCGGCCACCGATCGCGATAACAACCTGGAAGGGATTATCGCCGCCGGCGCCAACGTGGTGCGGATGAACTTTTCCCACGGTACCCCGGAAGATCACATGACCCGCGCCAACCAGGTGCGGGAGATTGCCAAGAAACTGGGCAAGCACGTGGCCATCCTCGGTGACCTGCAGGGACCCAAGATCCGCGTCTCCACCTTCAAGGACGGCAAGATCCACCTTAATATCGGCGACAAGTTCGTGCTGGATGCGGATCTGCCGAAAGGCGCCGGTGACCAGCAGCAGGTCGGCATCGACTATAAAGAGCTGCCGCGCGACGTGAAGGACGGCGATATCCTGCTGCTCGACGACGGTCGAGTTCAGCTGCGGGTCGAGGGCGTGGAAGGCAACAAGGTATTGACCGAAGTTACCGTGGCCGGTCCCCTGTCCAACAACAAGGGCATCAACAAGAAAGGCGGTGGCCTGTCCGCCCCGGCGCTGACCGAGAAAGACAAGGAAGACATCAAGACCGCCGCCAAGATCGGCGTCGACTACCTGGCCGTGTCCTTCCCGCGTACCGGTGAAGACATGCGCATCGCCCGCGAACTGGCCCGTGCCGCCGGCAGCAATGCCAAGCTGGTGGCCAAGGTGGAGCGCGCCGAAGCAGTGGCCACCGATGCCGCGATGGAAGACGTGATCCTGGCCTCCGACGTGGTGATGGTAGCCCGGGGCGACCTGGGTGTGGAAATCGGCGATCCCGAGCTGGTGGGCGTGCAGAAGAAGCTGATCCGCACCTCCCGCCGCCTGAACCGGGTGGTGATCACCGCCACCCAGATGATGGAGTCGATGATCACCGCGCCCCTGCCCACCCGGGCCGAGGTGATGGACGTGGCCAACGCCGTGCTCGACGGCACCGATGCGGTGATGCTCTCTGCCGAAACCGCAGCTGGCCAATTCCCGATTGAAACCGTGAAGGCGATGGCGGAAGTCTGCCTGGGCGCCGAGAAGCATCCCAGCGTCAATGTGTCCAACCACCGCATGAACTTCACCTTCACCTCGGTAGAAGAAACCGTGTCCATGTCCACCATGTACGCGGCCAACCACCTGCAGGGCGTGAAGGCGATCGTCGCCCTGACCCAGTCCGGTACCACCCCGCTGCTGATGTCCCGCATCAGTTCCGGCCTGCCGATCTTTTCGCTGTCGCGGGAAGCCAAGACCCTGGCCTGGACCAACCTGTATCGTGGCGTGACCCCGGTCTACTTCAAGCCTGACGACAGCCTGAGCACCGCCGAAATCTGCCGCGAGGCGCTGAAGGTGCTCAAGCAGAGCGGTTACGTCAATACCGGCGATCTGGTCCTGCTCACCCACGGCGACATGATGGAAGTGGTCGGCAGCACCAATACCTGCAAGATCCTGACCGTGGAATAAGCGGCGGAAGCTGGAAGAAATATAAAAAGGCCGGGCATTTGCCCGGCCTTTTCTGTTAATGACTGCCGGCGGCTCAGGCCGCGTCAGACTTTTTTGGCATTTCCCGGCTCAGTACCCCGGAAGCGAAACTGTCCACGGCGATAGCCTCGCGGCGCAGCTCTTCGGCCCGGGCCAGTCGCTGTGCCTCGGTGTCACTGATGATGCCCAGCTGCTTCGCCTGGGCCAGCATGGTGGCAATATCCTGCTTGCGCGGCAGCTTGCCGGCTTTCTGCGCCTCCAGCAACTTCTGCTCGATCCCCTGCACCGACACCATAGCCAGGAAGGCCGCCTCCACTTCACCCAGGCCCGGCTCGCTTTCCTTGGGCACATAGCACAGCTGGGTCAGGCGATCGCGCACCCCACCCGGGGTCATCAGCCGCTTGCAAATGGCCTGGGCGTGCTGATCCAGGGGCTTGTGGTAGCGGTTACCCAGCGGGAAGATCAGCACCTTCAGCGCCACCGCTACGGCACGGTTGGGGAAGTTCTGGAAGAAGCCGTCCAGGGCCTCGCCGATCAGATGCAGGTTGCGGCCCACCGCGTAGTGCACGAAGGGCAGTTCCTCGGCGAGGCGGCCGTTGTCTTCAAAGAACTTCAGGGTGGCAGAGGCCAGGTACAGGTGGCTCAGCACATCCCCCAGACGGGCCGAAATCATCTCCTTGCGCTTGAGGTCACCGCCCATGATCAGCATCGACATGTCGGCGCACAGGGCCAGGGCCTTGCTCATGCGAGTCAGTTGCCGGTAGTAGCGAGCGGTGGCGCCGGATACCGGGGCGCCGTTGAAGCGGGCACCGGTGAGCCCCTGCCAGAAGGCGCCGAACACGTTGCCGGCGGCGAAGCCGATGTGCTGGAACAGCAGCCGGTCGAACTGGTCCAGACCGGCCTGCTCATCCGGGTTGGCCGCCGCTTCCAGCTCCTTCAGCACGAAGGGATGGCAGCGGGTGGCGCCCTGGCCGAAGATCATCAGGTTGCGGGTGAGGATATTGGCCCCTTCCACGGTGATCGCCACCGGAATGCCCATGTAGTTGTGGGCCAGGTAGTTCTTGGGCCCCATCTGGATGGCCTTGCCCGCGTGCACGTCCATGGCGTCGTCCATGGCGGTTCGGGCCATCTCGGTCATATGGTATTTGGAGATGGCGGTGACGATGGCCGGGCTCTCCTTCAGATCCAGGCCACGGGTGGTCAGCCGGCGCGTCGCCTCCAACTGGTAGGTGAGCCCGCCGATACGGGCCAGGGCTTCCTGTACCCCCTCGAACTTGCCGATGGACAGGCCGAACTGCTTGCGCACATAGGCGTAGGCGCTGGTGCTCTGTACCGCCAGGTGACCGCTGGCGGTGCCCAACGCCGGTAGGGAGATGCCGCGACCGGCAGACAGGCATTCCACCAGCATGCGCCAGCCACGACCAGCATAGCCGGGACCACCGATGATCCAGTCGATGGGGATGAACACGTCCTCGCCCCGAGTAGTGCCGTTCAAGAACGCCAACCCCATGGGGAAGTGGCGGTCGCCTATCTCTACCCCCTTGTGGCTGGTGGGGATCAGGGCACAGGTGATGCCAATATCCTTGTTGTCACCCATCAAGCCGTCGGGATCATAAAGTTTGAACGCCAGCCCTAGCACGGTGGCGCGCGGCGCCAAGGTGATGTAGCGCTTGTCCCAGTTGAGGCGGATGCCCAGTATTTCTTCGCCGTGGTACTCGCCCCTGCACACCACACCGGTGTCGGGGATGGCGCCGGCATCGGAGCCGGCTTCCGGCCCGGTGAGGGCGAAACAGGGCACCTCGGTTCCCCTGGCCAGCCCTGGCAGCCAGCGATCCTTCTGCTCCGGGGTGCCGTAGTGCATCAGCAACTCACCCGGCCCCAGGGAGTTCGGCACCATGACGGTGACGGCGGCGCTGATGCTGCGTGTGGCGAGCCTGGCCACTATGGTGGAGTTGGCGTAGGCGGAAAAGTCCCGGCCGCCGTAAGACTTGGGGATG
This sequence comes from Zobellella endophytica, assembly GCF_003012775.1. Lineage (GTDB taxonomy): Bacteria > Pseudomonadota > Gammaproteobacteria > Enterobacterales > Aeromonadaceae > Oceanimonas > Oceanimonas endophytica. Next base: position 1,030,443 of record NZ_PXYG01000001.1, read on the forward strand.
ATCAGCGAGAAGAAGCCTTCCTTCTTGATATAGTCCCATACCGGTTCGGGCAGTTCGCGCTCGTCGTTGACGATATGATGATCGTCCAGCATTGCGAGCAGGGTTTCCACCTGGTTGTCGAGAAAGTGCTGCTCTTCATCGGTCAGGTGGGAGGGACCGTAAGCCATCAGTTTGGACCAGTCGGGTTTACCGCAGAACAGCTCGCCGTCCCACCACACCGAGCCGGCTTCCATCGCCTCACGCTCGGTAGCCGACAGCGGCGGCAATATCTTCTTGAAGGTGGCAAAGGCCGGGCCACTGATCCATTTCTTGCGTAAACTCATGATCCCTCTCCTTAGTAACCGGGATGACAATTCAACAGGGCTTGGCGCCGACGCCACTGGCCAGGTAAGGGATCACCTTACGCACCAGCCCTTCCACATCTATCTCTTCGTTGAAATCGGTACGGGCGATGTCCCGCAACGCCTCGCTGGAGGCCATGGTGAACACCACGGTGCCCAGGGTGAAATGCAGCCGCCAGAACACGTCGGCGGAAGACAGTTCGGGTGCCGCCTTGTGGATGGCCAGGGTGAAGTGCTCCAGCACCTCGCCGTAATGATTGACGATAAACCAACGCAGGAAGCCCTGGTTGTCGATATAGCCCCGCCCCAGCAGTTGCAGGAAAATCTCGGGCCCGCGCCGCTTGATCCTGCTCAGCGCCATCAGCGGCGCCACAAAACAGTCGAATACCTGATGCAGGGTGATCGCCGGCTCCGCCAGCAGGCGCTTGAGCGCCTCGTCGGTACCCGGCATGAAGAGCGACAGGTAACGGTCCATCACCGCCTTGATCAGATCCTTCTTGGAGCCGAAGTGATAATTGACCGACGCCAGGTTGACGTCGGCCGCACTGGTGATCAGCCTGAGCGAGGTTTCGCTGAAGCCCTGCTCGGCAAAGAGCACCTCGGCGGCATCGAGTATCTTCTGCTTGGTATCTTTCTTGCTCACTGAGCACCTCGAAATAAAACAACTGTTTAAAATTTACGTTTCACTGCAGGTTGCTGTCAAGTTAAAAACGCATCGAAAATTTTTTACGTCCGGCCACACATTTTGCGGGAACCTTCTGCTTGATCCCCGCCCTAATGTAATGCCACTGCAATTAAGCACTAAGTCTTTGCCCAGCTCCGCTGGGCATTTTTTTGGGTAAAATGTGGTAATGAGTCCGGCTTGAACAGGATGGAGCGCATTATGACCTTGGCCGATGCCCCGGCAGAAGTCCAATTGGCGGTGGATTTGATTGAACTGCTGGAAGTGAATCAGGTAGATCCCGAGCTGGCATTGGCGGCGCTGGCCATCGTCACCCGGGATTTCGAACGTAAACTGGCACAGTTCAGCGACGGCGAAGAGTAGCCTCTTCCTGGTGTTACGCCGTTCCCGCGCCTCCCGGCACGCCAGGTTTCCCTTCCCGATCGGGCTGGCGCATCGGTGCGCCGGAGGATATGCTCTGGTGCACCGATGTTCGTCGAGTCCGCCATGTTCAAGACCTTGCCCGATAACCTGATTTCCCGCTGGCTGCTGATTTTCCTGCTGCTGGTGGCCATTTACTTTTTCCACGACTTTCTGGTGCCGGTGCTGGGGGCCCTGATCATCGGCTTTGCCAGCTGGCCTCTCTACCGCCGGCTCCGTTCCCTGTGCCGGAACAAGGACATGCTGGCGGCCAGCCTCGCCGTGATGCTGGTGATGCTGGTCCTGGTGGTGCCGCTGTCCCTGACCTTTGCCTACGCCTTCGGGGAGATCAAGGGCTGGATTGAGCTGCTGATCGAGGTCAATCGCCAGGGCGCGGACATGCCCGAGTGGATCCGGGCCTTGCCCGCCCTGGGTACCTGGCTGACGCCCTATTGGGAACAGTATGTGGCCGAGCCCCAGGCCCTCAGCGAACTGGTACACCTGCTCAGCGGCGAGCAGCTCGGCAACATCTACCGCTGGATGCTGGCCCTGGGCAGCCGGGCCTTTCATCTGTTCCTGATCCTGGTATTCATGCTGATCACCCTGTTCTTCGTGTACAAGGACGGGGCCCTGCTGGCCCGCCAGCTCGACCGGGTGGGCGAATCGGTGCTGGCCGGGCACTGGGCCCGTTTTTCCCGCATGGTGCCGGCCACCGTCAGTTCCACCGTCACCGGCATGGGGCTGATCGCCCTGGGCGAAGGGGTGGTGCTCGGCATCGCCTACGCCGTGGCCGGGGTCCCTTCGCCGGTGGCGCTGGGCGTGCTCACCGGCTTTATGGCGCTGATCCCCGGCGGCGCCCCGCTCTCCTTCACCCTGGTTTCCCTCTACCTGGCAGGCTCCGGCAACATGGTGGCGGCGGTGGGGCTGTTCCTGTGGGGGGCGGTGGAATTGTTCATCGTGGACAAGACCATCCGCCCCCGGCTGGTGGGCGGCCCCATCAAGCTGCCGTTCCTGCCGACCTTTTTCGGCCTGGTCGGCGGAGTGACCACCATGGGCATCGTCGGCCTGTTCGTGGGGCCGGTGCTGATGGCGCTGCTGGTGGCCATCTGGCGGGAATGGCTGCACAGCCTGGCACCGGCCGCGCAGGAATAAAAAAAGCGTACCGCCGAGGCGGTACGCTTTCGGGAACACGGCGGGCCGGTCCCGGGTTACAGTTCGTCTTCCAGATAGGCGTAACCTTCCAGCCCGGCGGACAGCTCCTTCAGCAACATGGCGCGGGTCTCCTCGTCCAGATCCGGGTGACTGGCCTGCAGCTCGTACTGGGCGTTGATCACACTGGGATCGATGTCCACATAGCGCAACAGCTCGGCCACGTTGCTGCCGGCCTTGATGTTATTGATCTGCACCTGGCCCTGCTCGTCCAGCACCACCTCGGCGCTGTGGGTATCCCCGAACAGGTTGTGCATGTCACCCAGGATCTCCTGGTAAGCCCCCACCAGGAAGAAGCCCAGGTACTGGGGCTGGCCGGGCACGAACTCCGGCATCGGCAGCGTGGTTTCCACCCCCTGGCCGTCTACATACTGATCGATGGCACCGTCGGAATCGCAGGTGATGTCCAGGATCACCGCCCGGCGGGTCGGTGGCCGGTCGAGGCCGTCCAGCGGCAGCACCGGGAAGATCTGATCGATACCCCAGGCATCGGGCAGGGACTGGAACAGGGAGAAGTTGACGAAGCACTTGTCCGCCAGTTTCTCGTTCAGTTCGTCCATGATGGGTCTGTGCGCCCGGTTGACCGAGTCCAGCCTGGCCTTGATGCCGAGGCAGATATTGAGGTGCACCTCTTCCGCCCAGGCCCTGTCCTGCAGGCTCATCAGGCCCATGTTGTACTGCTCGTGCACGTCGGCCAGCTCGGCCACGGTGTCGTGGTAAATCTCGAGCAGGGGCGGATCGTCCCGGCACAGATCTTCCCAGGTTTCCCACATGTTCTGCAGCAGGAAGGGGGCATCGTCCGCCGGCGCCGCCGGCTGGGTCGGGGTGGCCGACTCGATGCTGATCACATTGGCCACCAGCAGGGCGTGGTGGGCGGTAATGGCCCGGCCCGATTCGCTGATGATACGAGGGTACGGCAGGTCGAACTCACGGCAGACGTTACCGATGCCCCACACCACGTTGTTGGCGTATTCGCGTAGGTTGTAGTTGGCGGAACAGTAGCTCTGGGAGCGGGTCCCTTCGTAGTCCACCCCCAGGCCGCCACCCACGTCGACGATATCCACCGGCACATCCAGCCGGCGCAGCTCGGCGTAGAAGCGGCCACATTCGCGGATACCCTTCTGGATATCGCGGATATTGGCGATCTGCGAGCCCAGGTGGAAGTGCAGCAGTTGCAGCCAGTCGATACAACCGGCGGCCTTCAGCTGGTTGACCAGGGCCAGTACCTGGGAGGCGCTCAGGCCGAACTTGGACTTCTCGCCGCCGCTGGACTGCCACTTACCGGCGCCCTGGGACGCCAGCCGCGCCCGCACGCCCAGACGCGGCGTCACATTGATGCGCCTGGCTTCCTCCATCACCAGGGCCAGCTCGGACAGCTTCTCGATCACGATATAGACCTGGTGGCCCATCTTGGTGCCGAGCAGCGCCAGGCGCACGTATTCCTTGTCCTTGTAACCGTTGCACACGATCACCGACTCGGTTTCGTGGGTATGAGCCAGCACCGCCAGCAGCTCGGGCTTGGAGCCGGCTTCCAGGCCCAGCCGGGGCTTGTCCTTGTAGGCCTTGGTGACCGCGTCCAGCACGCCTCGCTGCTGGTTGACCTTGATCGGGTAGACGGTCAGGTAGTCGCCCTCGTAGCCATAGTCCTCGATGGCGCCGTTGAAGGCATTGAACAGGGCGTCGATCCGGCTCTTGATGATATCGGGAAAGCGCAGCAGCACCGGCGCGGCATAGCCTTCGGCCTTGAGCTGTTCGACCACCTCGGACAGCACCACTTTCGCCTCGGGCCGTGTCTTGTCGGGGGTGACAACGACCCGTCCCTGGTCGTCCAGATGAAAGAAACCCGCGCCCCAGTAAGGCAGGTTGTAAACCTTGAGCGCATCGTTTGCGGACCATTCAGCCATATTCTTTGTCCCCATCTATCGTGTAAGGGCCATAGAAGATCCGGGCCTCGGCAGGCCCGGTACGATAATTGTTTGACGCCTCGATGGTATCGAGAACCCGTTGCCCGGGGCAAATGTAACGAAGCTCGTTCGGTTTTATAGTAACGGGTTTTACTGCCATTGCCCCCGAAAGCCATCATGAAAATCGGGGCAGGCGAGTGTACACAGAGACATTCGCCATGACCAGCGCATGGCGGCAGCAGACTGCAATTTTATTGCGCGGCCGGGGACTCCGGTGCCGACCCGGGATATGCGGGAAGCAGGCTTGCCGGCACCGGTGCTCATGCCGCTACCTGTCATTGAATCATCACGGTGGCGCAACGCCATCGTCATCGGTTCCCGCTAGCCTGAGCCCCAATGCAAGGGAGGAACCCGCTATGTTATCCGTCGACACCCTGGCCGCCGAGTACCTGCCCAAGTGGCAGCATGTCCCCGGCTGCAAAGCCGTATTGCGCTATTTATTACACGAGCAGGCATTTATCGAATTTGCCGAACAGTACCCGCACCTGCGCGGCCTCGACTTTGTCGAGCAGGTGCTGGACTACTTCCGCTTTCAGGTGCAGTTGCGGGAGCAGGAGCTGGAGCATATCCCGGCCACCGGCCCCCTGGTGATCATCGCCAACCATCCGATCGGCTCCCTGGACGGCCTGGCGCTGCTCAGGCTGGTTTCCCGCCTCCGGCCGGACGTGAAGATCATGGCCAACCAGTTGCTGGCCAGGCTGCCGCCGCTGGCTTCCCTGCTGCTGCCGGTGGACAACATCAACGGCAAGACCGCCCGCGCCCAGCTCGGCGCCGTCAGCCACCACTTGTCCCTGGGCGGCGTGGTGATCGTGTTCCCCGCCGGCGAGGTCTCCCGCCTAGGGCCCAAGGGCATCCGCGATGGTCGCTGGCATTCGGGGTTCATCCGGCTGGCCACCAAGGCCAGGGCGGCCATCGTGCCCGTCCATATCCACGGCCGTAATTCCGCCCTCTTCTACCTGAGCTCCCTGGCCAGCCGCCCGCTGGGGGGGCTGCTGCTGGTGCGGGAAATGTTCCGCCAGCGGGACAAGCAGATTTCCCTGCGCATCGGCCAGCCCATCCCCTGGGAATCCTGCCGGCAGAGCGGGTTGCACGACAAGGGGCTCTGCCTGCTGTTCCGCCGTCATCTGTACCGGCTGGGCAAGGGCAAGTCCGGCCTGTTCGCCACCCAGGCGGCGATCGCACCGCCCGAACCCCGGCAGCAATTAAAGAAGGCGGTGGAACGATGCGAGTTGCTGGGCCAGACCCACGACGGCAAGCGCATCTACCTGACCCGGGCCAACCGGGCCGGCCATTGCGTGATACTGCGGGAAATCGGCCGCCTGCGGGAGCTGTCGTTCCGCGCCGTGGGGGAAGGCACCGGCAAGCGCCGGGATCTGGATCCTTTCGACGACGACTACTATCAGTTGATCCTGTGGGATCCCCAGGATCTGGAAATGATTGGCGCCTACCGCTTCATCCCCACCGCCGAACAACTGGTCCGGAAAGGGCCGGATGGCCTCTACAGCCATCACCTGTTCAACTACAGCGAGGCCATGCAGCCCTTCCTGGCCGAAGGCCTGGAGCTCGGCCGCAGCTTCATTCAGCCGGCCTACTGGGGCCGGCGCAGCCTGGACTACCTGTGGTTCGGCATCGGGGCCTTCCTCGCCCGCCACCCGCACTATCGCTACCTGTTCGGCCCGGTCTCATTGAGCGCCGCCCTGCCGGTGGCGGCCCGGGATCTGCTGGTGGCCTTCTACCGCCGTTATTTTCCCGCTGCCACGGCGCTGGCCCGTTCCCGTCGCCCACTGCCACCCACCTCGCCCACCCTGCTCGACACCTTCAGCGGCGAGGATTATCAGCAGGATCTGACGCGACTCAAACAGCTGCTGGACAATATGGGCGTGGCCATCCCCACCCTCTACAAGCAGTATTCGGAGCTGTGCGAGCCGGGCGGCGTGCAGTTTATCGATTTCGGCACCGATCCGGACTTTGCCGACTGCATCGACGGCCTGGTGATGGTGGATCTGCACCGGCTCAAGCCAAGCCGCTATCAGCGCTATATCGCGCCCCATTCAGCGGTCGACGTGGCCTAGATCCCGCTCCGGCGCTATCTTGTCCCGCAGCCGCCGCTTGATTTCCTTGGCTTCGGGAAAGCCCTCGTCCACCACCCGGCACCAGATGAGCTCGCCGTCCACGTAAATCTGGAACTGGCCCTTTTCCCCCGGGATCAGGGCCACCTCGCCCACCTCGTCGGCAAAGCTTGACAGTATTTCCTGCGCCAGCCAGGCCGAACGCAACATCCAGCGACACAGGGTGCAATAGCGAATTTCCACTCTGGGTTTCATGATGTCTCCTCCAAAAAGCGCCAGCATGCCCCAGGTCGTCGAGCGGGTAAAGTATCAACGGGCGCCGGCGGCGCCCGTTGATACTCAATACAGTGAATCCTGCGGCCAGACCAGCCAGAGGCTGAGCGCCCCCACCAGCAGGGTGGCGACCACCGCCGCCAGGGAGGCCGGCCAGGCTCCCCGACGGCGCAGGCCCTGTTCGACCAGAGGCGGCACCAGCGCCAGCAACACCAGCCACCAGTCCATGGGGATAAACTGCCAGCACAGGGTCAGCAACAGCACATAGGCACCGGCCATGGCGGCGTCGGCACTCCCCCTGGTCAGCCCCGCCAGCCACAGGAAGCCGGCCAGCACCGCCATGGCGCCCATGACCTGAGCCAGCAACAGGCTGCCGCCGAGGGCCACGACCAGGGCAAACATGCCCGCCCCCAGCACAACGCCCGGGCCCGCCCGCCCGGGCACGCCGCGCCACTCGCGCCAGCCCTGCCACAGCCAGAACGCCACCAGCCCCAGTATCGCCTCGGGATAACGGGGCAACAGCGTCCACAGCGCCAGCAGGAAGACCCCGCTGACCAGCCCCCAGTGGAGCAGCCGTCCCGCCTGGCCCGGTACCAGCGCCGCCAGGGCCGGCGCCCAGAACACGAAAGGCAGCCAGTGTATGCCCCGGCTCGGCCAGAAATACCAGCTGGATGCCCAGCCGATGGTGACCCATACCGCCAATCCTGCCACCCACCAGAATGCAGACGGGCGCCACCAACCGATGACGCCCGCTGCAATGGCCGGTAACAGGGTCTGAATCAGCAGATCCAAGCCCATATCACCCCCTCCGGTTACTGACGAATACCTTCGATGAACAGCTTGAGGGTGACCTCGTCGCCCACCCCGGGCAGACCGTAGGACATGCCGAAGTCACTGCGCTTGATTTGTGCCTGAGCATTGAAGCCGTTGCGGAAACCGCCCCAGGGATCGTCCCCTTCACCGATAAAGCCGACGTCGAAGGTGACCGGCCTGGTCACGCCGTGTACGGTCAGTTCGCCGCTGAGTTTGCCGCTTTCCTTGCTGCCTTCATAGCCGGTGCTCTCGAAGCTCAGGGTCGGATACTGACGGACATCGAAGAAATCGGGGCTGCGCAAGTGCTTGTCGCGCTCTTCATGGTTGGTGTCGACACTCTCGGCCTGAATGGTGAAACTCACCTCGGTGGCGGCGATGTCGTCGTCATCGACACTGTAGGTACCTTCAAATTCATTAAAGCGACCCATCAGGGTGCTGACTCCCAGGTGATTGATTTCAAACACGACGGTAGTGTGTGCCGGGTCCACCTTGAAATCGGCGGCCAGCGCGGTTCCGCTCAGCAATAAGGAGGACAGCAAGAGGGTGGCGGTGGTTTTCATGAAATTCTCCATTTTATTAGTCGGCGCGTTATCCACGCGTTTCTGTTCGTTTTCGATGGTAGAACGCCTTGAAAAAGAGAACAATCTCTTCTTAAATAAAACATTATTAACTATAGGTAAAAAATAATGGATCAGCTATCGGCTATCCGGGTCTTTTGTAAGGTAGTAGAGCTGCAAAGTTTTACCAAGGCCGCCCAGCAACTCGATCTCTCGGTGGCCATGGTGTCGAAGCAGGTCAATCTGCTGGAACAGCATCTCGATGCCCGGCTGCTGATGCGCACCACCCGCCGGGTCAGTGTCACCGAAGCCGGCCACCTCTATTACGAGAAATGCCATGCCATCCTGGCCGAGCTGGAGCTGGCCAACGCCCTGATCTCCGAACACAGTCGCCGGCCGAGCGGCAGGATCCGCATCTCGGTACCGATGGACTTCGGCACCCTCAAGGTGGCCCCGCTGCTGGCGGACTTCAACCGGCGCTATCCGGATATCCGGCTCGACCTGGAATACAGCGACCGGCTGGTGGCCCTGGTGGAGGAAAATTTCGATCTGGCGCTGCGTATCGGCACCCTGGCGGATTCGTCCCTGATCGCCCGTCCGCTGGCGCAGGTGACCATGGTCACCTGCGCCTCGCCCGGTTACCTGGCGCAACACGGCACCCCGACCCACCCGGATCACCTCGCCGAACACAGTTGCCTGCTCTATACCCTGAGCGAACCCCAATGGACCTACAGCCACGCCGGCCGCACCTATCACGTGCGACCCAAAGGCATCATGCGCGCCAACACCGGCCGGGCCCTGGCACTGGCCGCCAGCCAGGGCATGGGAGTGATCATGCAGCCTCATTTCATCGTCGACGACTACCTGGACAACGGCACCCTGGTGCCGTTGCTCGAGCGCTTCAAGCTGCCGGTGCTGACCCTCAACCTGGTCTATCCGCACCGGCACTTTTTACCCAGCAGAGTGAAATGCTTTGTGGATTACATGGAAAGCTGCTTCAGGCAGGCGGCGGGACACTCCCCCACCAATTAGCGAACCGCGCCGCTCAGGAATTCCTGGCGGGTAGCGGGACGGCTCTTGAAGATGCCGCCGAGCGAAGTGGTGGTGGTACTGCTGGTAGCGTCCATCACCCCCCGGGCCTTGACGCAGTAATGGGTCGCGGTGATGCTGACCGCCACGTCTTCCGATTCCAGCAGGGTCTGCAGCGCCACCAGCACCTGCTGGTTCAGCCGCTCCTGCACCTGGGGCCGGCGGGCAAAAAACTGTACGATACGGTTGATCTTGGACAGGCCGATGACTTTGCCCCGGGGGATGTAGGCCACGGTGGCGGTACCGTCTATGGTCACGAAATGGTGTTCGCAGGTGCTGGTGAGGGTGATGTCCCGCACCTGGACCATTTCATCCACCTTCATCTTGTTGTCGATCAGGGTTATCTTGGGGAAATGCGCATAATCCAGCCCCGAGAAAATCTCCCGGACATACATCTTGGCGATGCGCTCGGGGGTTTCGGCCAGGCTGTCGTCTTCCAGATCCAGCCCCAGCACATCCATCATTTCGGTCATCAGCCCGGCAATGCGCGTCTGTTTTTCATCCGGGGTCAGGTCATTGCTCCGCATGGGTGTTTCCAACCCGCGGGCTTCCAGGGCAGAACGGACCCGGATAGCAGCATCGCTCAAAGTGGTCATGGCAGTCTCCGTTGGAGCATTAGAACTGAACAGAATGGTAGTGCATTTGAGGCCCGCTGTGAATGGTGCATTATCATGCCAAGAAATATGACAAAAGTTGTTTGAGTCTGAAATAATAACCCTATGCCTTATATAACCAGGTAACCAAGATGGCCCTTACCGATTGCTGCAGCCAACCCGGCCTGCGCCCCTATCTCGACGCCAAGACCGAGATGCTCAACCGCCTCGACCCCGTCGTCGACACCAACATCATCCCGCTCGAGCAGGCCCTCAATACCATACTGGCCGATGCGGTGACCTCTCCCATCGACGTGCCCTCCTTCGCCAATTCGGCCATGGACGGCTACGCCCTGCGTGCGGAAGACGTGCAGGACGGCGTCGGTCTGCAGCTGGTCGGCACCAGCCTGGCCGGGCATCCCTTCGGCGGCAAGGTCAAGGCAGGGGAATGCGTGCGCATCATGACCGGGGCCGCCCTGCCTCTGGGGGCCGACACCGTGGTGATGCAGGAGAATTGCCATTCGGAGCACAATGTCGTCACTCCCCGCGGGCCGGTGACGGCCGGCCAGCATGTACGCCATCCGGCGGAAGACCTGGCCCAGGGCGAGCGGGTGTTCGAGGCCGGCGCCCGGGTCAATGCCCGGATGTTGTCGGTGCTCTCCTCCCTCGGGCTGGAGCAGCTCAGCGTCTACCGACCGCTGCGGGTGGCGCTGCTGTCCACCGGTGATGAACTCAGGGCCCCCGGCGAGCTGCTGGCCCCGGGGGACATCTACGACTCCAATCGCATCGGGGTGCAGGCGATGCTGGGCCGGCTCGGAATGGAAGTGCTCGATTACGGCATCATCCCCGACGATCCCGCCCTTATCCGCCAGGCCTTCCTGAAGGCTGCCATCGAGGCCGATGCCATCATTACCTCCGGCGGGGTGTCGGTGGGCGATGCGGACTACACCAAGCAGGTGCTGGAAGAGGTCGGTCACATCGGCTTCTGGAAGCTGGCCATCAAGCCGGGCAAGCCCTTCGCCTTCGGCCATGTCGGCGACTGCGCCTTCTTCGGCCTGCCCGGCAACCCGGTGTCCGCCGCCGTGACCTTCCACCTGCTGGTGCGCCCGGCCCTGGCCCGCCTCGCCGGCGAGCGGCTCGCGCCCACCCTGACCCTGCAGGCCCGAGCCCTGATGCCGTTCAAGAAGGCACCGGGGCGGATGGATTTCCAGCGCGCTTTCGCCAGGGTGTTGCCGGACGGCGGCCTGGGGGTGGTCTCGGCCGGTTCCCAGAGCTCGGCGGTGTTCAGCGCCATGGCCGAGGCCAACTGCCTGCTGCACCTGGAGCAGGACAGGGGCAATGTGGCCGAAGGCGAGACGGTCACCCTGGAGCTCATTGACGGGTTGTACTGGTAATGGCCGAACTCGGTGACCAGGAGTGGCTGCGCTACAACCGCCAGATAGTGCTGCGCCAGTTCGATATCGACGGCCAGGAGGCCCTGAAAAATGCCTCTGTGCTGATGATCGGCGCCGGCGGCCTGGGCTGTGCCGCCGGCCAGTACCTGGCGGTGGCCGGGGTCGGCCGCCTTACCCTGGTGGACCACGATGTGGTGGAGCTGTCCAACCTGCAGCGGCAGGTGCTGCACCAGGACGCGGATCTGGGCCGGCCCAAGGTGGACTCGGCCGCCGACAGTCTGCGCGCCGCCAACCCCTATCTTGAGGTGACTACCCATGCGGTTCGGGCCGACGAGGCGCTGCTGCGCTCACTTATCCCGCAACACCAGCTGGTACTGGACGGCACCGATAACCTGGAGACCCGCCAGCTGGTGAACCGGCTGTGTTTCGAGACCAAGGTGCCGCTGATATCGGCGGCGGTGATCCGCATGGAAGGCCAGCTCAGCGTCTTTACCTACGGCGAGGACGAGCCCTGCTACGCCTGTCTGAGCCGGCTGATGGGGGGCGCGGTGCTGAGCTGCGTGGAAGCCGGGGTGCTGGCGCCCATGGTAGGGGTGATGGGGGCGCTGCAAGCCCTGGAGGCGGTCAAGCTGCTGGCGGGCATGGGCCGTTCACCCCGCGGCAAGCTGCTGCTGGTCGACGGCTTGCAACTCGGTACCCGCGAACTGGCCCTGCCCAAGGCGCCGGATTGCCCGGTGTGCGGACAGTCGCCGTACCAGCCCTGACCGGCACGGCGTTCAACGCCCGGGGGCTACCACTTCTGGGCGGCTTGGGTATCGCTGTCTTTCGCCTCCACCCAACGCTCCTCGCCGCCGGCCGTGGTTTCCTTCTTCCAGAAGGGGGCCCGGGTCTTGAGGTAGTCCATGATGAAGTGGCAGGCTTCGAACGCCGCTTCCCGGTGGGCGCTCGCCACCCCGACGAACACGATTTGATCGCCGAGCTCGAGCCGGCCCACCCGGTGGATCACCCGGCAATCCAGCAGCGACCAGCGCCGGTGCGCCTCTTCCACTATCTGCGCCAGCGAGTGCTCGGTCATGCCAGGGTAATGTTCCAGCGTCATGCCGCTGACCGCCGCCCCCTGGTTCATCTCCCGTACCTTGCCGACGAAGGTCACCACGGCGCCGGTCTGGTGCGAGCGGCTGAGGGCGGCGTATTCGGCGCCCAGCTCGAAGTCTTCGGTCTGTACCCGGATCATCTCAGCCTCCCGTGACCGGCGGAAAGAAGGCGACCTCATCACCGGCCTGGATGGGGGTGTCCAGCGGCACTATGGTGTGGTTGACCGCCGCCAGCAGCCTGTCGTCGGACAGCGCCAGCGCCCACTTGTCACCGCGCCCGACCAGGGCCTGGCGCAGGGCCTCGACGTTGCCATAGTCCTCGGTCAGGCTGAGTTCATCCTCGCCCACCAGTTCGCGTACCTGCGCGAAAAATACCACCTTGATCATGACGCTTTAAAGTCTCCCGATTTACCGCCCCGCTTCTCCAGCAGGCGGACGCCTTCGATGCGCATGTCCTTCTGCACCGCCTTACACATATCATAGATGGTCAGGGCCGCCACCGAGGCGGCGGTGAGTGCTTCCATCTCCACCCCGGTCTGCCCCGCCAGCTTGCAGTAGCTCTCGATACGGACCCCGCCCCGCCCGGTGTCGGCATGCAAGTTGACTTCCACCTTGGACAGCGCCAGCGGATGGCAGAGGGGAATGAGATCGGCGGTTTTCTTCGCCGCCATGATGCCGGCGATACGAGCGGTGGCGAACACGTCCCCCTTGTGGTGTCGTCCGCCGAGGATCAGCTGCAGGGTGTCGGGTGCCATCAGCACCCAGGCCTCGGCCCGGGCCTCGCGCACCGTCACCGCCTTGGCACTCACGTCCACCATGTTGGCCTCGCCCGAGGCGTTGATATGGGTAAAGTCACTCATGAGGCTACACCAGGTGCTGCACGAAGTTGCAGGGCTTGTGGCGGGCGTCGAGCTGCTCGGCCAGGATACCGTTCCAACCGGTGCGGCAGGCGCCGGTGGAGCCGGGCATGCAGAACACGGCGGTGCGGTTAGCCAGGCCGCCGAGGGCCCGGCTTTGCACCGTGGAGGTGCCCAGCTCCTGGTAGGTGATATGGCGGAACAGCTCGCCGAAACCGTCGATCACCGTGTCCAGCAGCGGGCCCACCGCCTCGGGGGTGGTATCGCGGCCGGTGAAGCCGGTACCGCCGGTGATCAGCACCACCTGTACCTCTGCGCTGGCAATCCAGCGGGAGACCAGGGCGCGGATGTCATACTTGTCATCCTTGAGGATGACCTTCTCCACCAGATGATGACCTGCACCGGTCAGCGCCTCGGCCAGGAAGCGGCCCGAGCTGTCGGTGTCTTCGTTACGGGTATCGGAAACGGTCAGCACCGCGATGTTCAGGGGCACGAAGGCCGGGCTTGCATGACTCATGGTGTCCTCGCACTAATTTCACATAAAGATAATAATTGAACCATTTTCGCACAGCGTCACGGAAGGTCAATGTGCAAAACAACAAAGCCTGGGGCAATAATGCCACAGGCTTTGACGTCATTCATGAACGGATGCTCAGAAACCTTCGACACCACGCATATTGGGCAACTGATGGGCGATGCCCTTGTGGCAGTCGATGCAGGTCTTCTCGCCGCTGGCCAGGGAGGTGGAGTGGGCCCCGGCGGCACGGCTGCCCTGCACGCTGAAGTCCATGTAGTCGAAGTTGTGACAGTTGCGGCATTCGCGCGAATCGGTTTCCTTCATCCGCTGCCATTCCCGCTCCGCCATGTGGCGGCGATGGGCCTCGAACTTTTCCGGGGTATCGATGATGCCGGTGATCTTGCCCCATACCTCCTTCGATGCCGCTATCTTGCGCACTATCTTGTGGGTCCACTCATGGGGCACATGGCAGTCCGGGCAACTGGCCCGCACCCCGGAGCGGTTGGCGTAGTGGATGGTATCCCGGTACTCCTGATAGACGTTGTCCTGCATTTCATGGCAGCCGATACAGAACTGCTCGGTGTTGGTCACCTCCAGCGCGGTGTTGAAGCCACCCCAGAAGATGACGCCGCCGAAGAAACCGAATACCAACACTACCCCCACCGCCACCTTGCTCGGGGAACGAAAAACTCGCCACAGCCGCTTAAGCAGGCTTTTTTTCTCCGCCATAAAGGCTCCTTACCGCAGGGATTCAACGGGAGTGAAGGTGTTCTCGACCAGCGGCTTGGCGTCGGTCTGCGGCACATGGCACTGCAGGCAGAAATAACGCCGCGGGCTGATGTCGCCCAGGGTCATGCCGTCCCGGGTCTCGAAGTGGGTCGGGCTGACCCGGGGCGCATTGCGGGACGCCGCATTTCTCCAGCCGTGGCAGGCCAGGCAGCGGTTGACCTTGAGATCCACCTCGTAGCCCCGTATCTGATGGGGCACCAGCGGCGGCTGGTGGATGTACTGCCGATCCTGAATGCCCTGATCCTTGACCGGATCTTTGAGCCGCTCCGCATCCTTGTTGAGCTGCAGGGGAGTGTCCCCCTGCAGTGAGTGCAGCTTGCCGGTATGGGCGTCGAGATCTTCGATCTGGGCCTGCACCAGGCCCACCCAGGACGCCAGCAACAGGGTGGCGATTAGCTTCATCGTTTTTATCATCATGTTTCTCCGCCGTTATGCCTTCATCACCTTGACCGCGCATTTCTTGAAGTCGGTCTGTTTCGAGAGCGGACAGGTGGCGTCCAGGGTCAGCCGGTTGATCAGCTGGTTTTCATCGAACCAGGGCACGAACACCAGCCCCTTCGGCGGCCGGTTGCGGCCACGGGTTTCCACCCGGCTCCTCATCTCGCCCCGACGGGAGGCAATCACCACCTCGTCGCCCCGCCGCAGGCCCCGCTCCCGGGCGTCGTCCGGGTGCATGAACACCTGGGCATCGGGATACGCCTTGTGCAGCTCGGGCACCCGCCGGGTCATGGAGCCGGAGTGCCAGTGCTCGAGTACCCGGCCGGTGGACAACCAGAGGTTGTATTCCGCGTCCGGCACCTCGGGAGCCGGCTCGTAAGGCAGGGCGAAGATCACCGCCTTGTTGTCCTGATGGCCGTAGAACTGTACGCCACTCCCCTTCTCCACATAGGGGTCGTGCCCCTCGCGGTAGCGCCACCGGGTTTCCTGGCCGTCCACCACCGGCCAGCGCAGGCCGCGGGCCTGGTGGTACATGTCGTAGGGCGCCAGATCGTGGGCATGGCCCCGGCCGAATTCGGCGTACTCCTCGAACAGGCCCTTCTGCACGTAGAAACCGAAGTGATCCCGCTCGTCATTGAGCTCGTTCTTGCAGTCTTCCGAGGGGAACTGGTCCACCTGGCCGTTGCGATACAGCACCTCATACAGGGTCTTGCCGCGGTATTCCGGGATCTGGGCGATCAGCTCCTCGGACCAGACCTCTTCCACGGTGAAACGTTTTGAGAACTCCATCAACTGCCACAGATCCGACTTGGCCCCCTCGGGGGATTTCACCTGCTGGTACCACACCTGGGTGCGGCGCTCGGCATTGCCGTAGCCGCCCTCTTTCTCCACCCACATGGCAGCGGGCAGCACCAGATCCGCCGCCTGGGCGGTGACGGTGGGATAAGCATCGGATACCACGATGAAGTTGGCCGGGTTGCGGTAGCCGGGCAGCCCCTCTTCGTTGATGTTGGGGGCGGCCTGCATGTTGTTGTTGCACATCACCCAGTAGGCGTTGAGCTTGCCGTCTTTCAGCATGCGGTTTTGCACCACGGCGTGGTAGCCCACCTCCGGATTGATGGTGCCGGCAGGCAGCTTCCAGATCTTCTCGGCGCTCGCCCGGTGCTTGTCGTTGGTCACCACCATGTCCGCCGGCAGGCGGTGGGCGAAAGTGCCTACTTCCCGGGCGGTACCGCAGGCGGAGGGCTGACCGGTGAGCGAGAAAGGGCTGTTGCCCGGCTCGGAGATCTTGCCGGTCAGCAGGTGGATGTTGTAGACCATGTTGTTGGCCCAGGTGCCGCGGGTATGCTGGTTGAAGCCCATGGTCCAGAAGGACACCACCTTGATGTAGGGGTCGGCGTAGGCCTGGGCCAGCGCTTCCAGCTTGTCGGTGGGCACCCCGGAGAGTCTGGAGACGGTTTCCACGTCGTAGTCGGCGACGAAGTCGGCAAACGCTTCAAAGGTCATCGGGGTGGCGGCACCGGAGTCCGGATTTTCCGCCACCTGCTGCAGCGGATGGGTCGGGCGCAGGCCATAGCCGATGTCGGTTTCGCCCTTGACGAAGTTGACGTGCTTCTCGATAAATTCCTGGTTTACATAGCCGTTTTCGATGATGTAGTGGGCGATGTAGTTGAGGATGGCCAGATCGGTCTGGGGATGGAACACGATGCCGTTATCGGCCAGCTCGAAGCTGCGATGTTCGAAGGTCGACAGCACATGCACCTGTACATGGGGCGCACTCAGTCGGCGGTCGGTCAGCCGCGACCAGAGGATGGGGTGCATCTCCGCCATGTTGGAGCCCCACAGCACAAAGGCATCGGTGGCTTCGATGTCGTCATAGCAGCCCATGGGCTCGTCCATGCCGAAGGTGCGCATGAAGCCGGCCACCGCCGACGCCATGCAGTGGCGGGCGTTGGGATCCAGGTTGTTGGAGCGGAAACCGGCTTTCAACAGCTTGGAGGCGGCGTAGCCTTCCATGATGGTCCACTGGCCGGAGCCGAACATGCCCACACCGCTCGGGCCCCGCTCCTTGAGGGCGGCCTTCCACTTCTCGGCCATGATGTCGAACGCCTGATCCCAGCTGATCGGCGTGAAGTCCCCGTTCTTGTCGAATTTGCCGTCCTTCATGCGCAGCAGCGGCGTGGTCAGCCGGTCCTTGCCGTACATGATTTTCGACAGAAAATACCCCTTGATACAGTTCAGCCCCTTGTTAACCGGTGCCTCCGGATCCCCCTGGGTGGCCACCACCCGTCCGTCCTGGGAGCCCACCAGCACCGAGCAACCGGTACCGCAGAAGCGACAGGGCGCCTTGTCCCACTTGATGGCGGTTTGATCCCGGCTGGTGATCAGATTGGTGGCGCCGGCCGGTACGGCCAGACCCGCCGCGGCGGCGGCCGCGGCCACCGCATTGGCCTTCATAAAGGCTCGACGACTCAGCTTCATTGTTGCTCCTCACCTGCTTCCAGTTCAGCAAATTCATGATAAATAAGGGTGGTGGACAAGATACCCTCCAGCAGGGCTATCTCGTCGATACGGCGGACCACCGCAACCTGGGTAGGGCCCTCGATCGCCACCACTATTTTCCCCAGCTCTCCCTTTACCGGCACCTCTACGCCGTCCATGGCACCGATGGCCTGCAATACCGCAGGCAGCTGGGCCGGGCGGCAGTACACCACCAGGCTGGCGACATGCCATTCGTTTGCGTTGCTCATGTGCTCTCCTGAGTCAGTATCTTGATGGCCGTCGCCGGGCAGCCGGCCACGCAGGCACCACAGCCGTTGCAGCGCTCGCGGTCCAGCTCCGGACGGGAAATGGCGCCCAGCTGTGGCTTGAAGCAGATGGCCCGGGGCTCGCAACTGTCTTCACAACTGCGGCAATGCACGCCGTGGTACGCCAGGCAGCTCGCCCCAATCTGAGCGAACTGCCGCCAAGGCCGTTCGGTGGTGGCGGAAAAAATATCCTGCCCGCAGGTCTCGGCACAGCGGCCGCAGAAGGTGCACTCTCCCCGGCCGAAGTCCAGCACAGGAAAGCCGCCGTCGCCCTGGACGATAATCCGCTCGGGGCAGGCCGCCAGGCAGTCGCCACAGCGGGTGCAGCCGTCGGTAAAGCGCAGCCAGTCCTTCGCCCAGGGCAAGGTGTTCTCCGGCCTGGCCGGGGCCAGGCCGCCCTTGAGCCAGCGCCGTCGTGACAAGTCCGGTTCGGATGTCATGGATCCCCGCTCTGTCGTTGATTTTTTGTGTAGCATAGACGTTAAAATGCGGATGAACCCGGGTTTATCCCTTAATGGTTACATGGTATTGGTCGAGACACAGAGGGAGGAATACCACCTAGTGGGTATAAAGGAGGGAGTATTGATCCAGATCAAGCAGACGGGAAGGATGGCAGGAAAAACCTCGCTTTCCTGCCGGAGAACAGTACCTAAAAAAGGGGTCAGCCGCCGATGGAGGCCAGATGGGGGGTCATGCCGGTGTTGCCCTGGTGCAGGAAGTGGGTGGCCTTCTTGTCCGCCAGTGCTTCCCGCAAACGCAACTGCAGCGCCGCCTGCTGACCGTCTTCGGCCAGCAGGTTCCGCAGATCGACCCCGTATTCGCCGAACAGGCACAGGTGCAGCTTGCCGAGCGAAGAGACTCGCAGCCGGTTGCAGCTGGCGCAGAAGTCCCTGGCATAGGGCATGATCAGGCCGATTTCGCCGACATAGTCCGGATGCCAGAACACCTCGGCCGGGCCATCGTTGTGGGCCCGCACCTTCTGCTGCCAGCCCGATTGCAGCAACTGCTCCTTGATGAGGGCGCCGCGCACATGGTGGCGTTCGAACAGCTGATCCATCTCGCCGGTCTGCATCAGCTCGATAAAGCGCAACTGGATGGGATTATCCCTGATCCAGGCCAGGAAACGACCCAGTTCGCCGTCGTTGAGGCCTCGCATCAGTACCGTGTTGACCTTGACCTGCTCGAAACCGGCGACGAAGGCGGCGTCGATGCCGGCCATCACTTCCTGGAAACGGTTTTCCCCGGTGATCTGGTGGAACATGCGCGAGTCCAGGCTGTCGACGCTGACATTGATGGCGGACAGCCCGGCACGGCGCCAGTCGGCCACCTGTTTGGCCATGCGATAGCCGTTGGTGGTCATGGCCACCTTGCGGATCCCCGGGGTGGCGGCCACGGTTTCGATGATGGCAGTAAAGTCCTTGCGCAGGGAGGGCTCGCCCCCGGTGATGCGCACCTTGTTGGTGCCCATGGCGGCAAAGGCCCGGGTCAGGCGACGGATCTCATCCAGGGTCAGAAAGGACTTGCGGCCATCGGGCTTGTAGCCGTCGGGCAGGCAGTACTGGCATTTGAAGTTGCAGACGTCGGTGACCGACAGCCGCAAATAATGGAACTTGCGCGCGAACGCATCCTGTAATTCAAACATAAACACCTTTCCAATACGGGAGGCAGGAACATTTCTCTTCCTACCCTTACAGCCCTTGGCTGAACGGTCTGGCCACCCTATTGCTCGATGAGCAACGTAGGCGAACCCGACTCGGAGTTTGTGAAGTTCATCCTGTTTTCTGGTTACACCTTAGGTAAAAACATAGCTTCAGATCAAGAAAAATCTGCGCAAGCACATAAATTGCCTTCTTAATACAACTATTGTCGTGCCATTTCGCTTTGCATATGCTGATGATCGATTACCATACCCTTCTTTCCACTCACAGAAGTAACCATGCCCATGAAAGACGCTCACGCCGCGACCCTTTTGCTGGTTGATGACCATCCCCTGATGCGCAAGGGGATCAAAACCTGGATTACCGCCGCCGGTCCCTTCAATGTGGTGGCCGAAGCCGACAGTGGGGCCGAAGCACTGCGCCAGGCCGCCCAGATCAACCCCGATCTGATCCTGCTGGATCTCAACCTGGGGGAAGAGCAGGGCTCGGACGTGCTACTGGCGCTGCGCCAGCAGGGTTATCAGGGCAAGGTAGTGATCCTCACCGTGTCCGACAGCCAGGACGATGCCCAGCGACTGCTCGATCTCGGCGCCGACGGTTACCTGTTGAAAGACATCGAGCCGGAATCGCTGATCCCCGCCCTGAAGGAGGCCCTGCAGGGAGAAAAACCGGTCAGCGACAAGCTGCAGGGCGGAACCCGTCATGCCGCCGCCGGGCACCTGGCGGGCCTCACCTACCGGGAGCGGCAGATCCTCGCCTTGCTGGCGGAAGGCTCCAGCAACAAGCAGATAGCCGACAACCTCAATATCGCCGAAGGCACCGTCAAGGTGCATATGAAGGCGCTGATGCGCAAGCTGGATGTACAGTCCCGGCTGGAGGCGGCGTTGATTTACCTGAACGGCAGGGAGCCACAAAAATAGTAATTTGCAAAAAATATCATTATCGATTTGCAAATAATCGCATTATGCGATGGCTTTTTTTCGCCAAAATCATCGACGTCTCAACGCTGGCGGGGGTTTAAAAAGTTGGCACGATAATTTCATATATAATAACAGTCGTTTTTATCCCGTGCTCTCTTCAGCTCCCGCTGAAGTTCGGTCAACCCAGTGGGTTGACCATTTTTTTTGCCTGAAAAACGAGAGCGGCAACCGGCTTTACCCGCCGGGCACTGCATCAGCGCTGCAGCCGTTCCGCCATCTCGTCGAGGGTAGCGGCCAGGGCCTGCTGCCAGACCACCATCATGCTGGCGATGCGGTCGGTGTCGAGCTCGCGGCAGGCCCGCTCGAGCTTCTCGCTCAGAAACTGGCAGCGCAGGGCGCCATAACTGCCACAAGCCGACTTCAGACTATGGCAGTAACGGGCCATCAACGCATAATCCTCGTCCGCGAATGCCTGGCGCAAGGCACTGCCCTGTTGCTGTCCATCCTCTACAAACAGCGCCAACAGCCGGGCCTGCACCTCGGCGCCCAGCTCCTGCTCCAGGCGCATCAGCCGGCTTTGGTCGAGCAGCGGCAGCCGCGCCTGCAGTTGTTGCCAGTCAGACATGCTCTTTCCCCCAGCTTTGCAGCTTGCGATAAATGGTGGAAGGGCTGACCTCCAGCAAGGCCGCCGCCCGCGATACGTTGCCCTGACAGTGGCCGATGGCACGCTCTATCGCCTGCCGCTCCAGTGCCGCCAACGGTATGATCGGGGCCGGAGAAACATCGGCAACGGGATGTGACGGCGCCGCCTGCGAGAGCGGTTTATCGAGCGGCGCCGGCAGCATCTCCGCTTCTATCCATTCCCCCTGGTGCAAGACCACCGCATTGCGGATCACGTTTTGCAACTGGCGCACGTTACCCGGCCAGTGGTAGCCCTGCAGCCGGTCCTTGGCCGCCTCGGACAGGCCGACAAAGGCCTTGCCCTCTTCCCGGGAAGCCTGGCGCACCAGGGCGGTGGCGATGCTGATCACGTCCGCGCCCCGCTCACGCAGGGGCGGCAAATGCACCGGGATCACGTGCAGGCGATAGTAGAGATCCTCGCGAAAACGCCCCTGCTCCACCTCCACCAGCGGGTCCCGATTGGTGGCGCAGACGATGCGTACGTCCACCTTGATCTGCCGGGAGCTGCCAACCGGCTGGATATAACCGGTTTGCAGGAAGCGCAGCAGCTTGCTCTGCAGTTCCAGATCCATCTCGCAGATTTCGTCCATGAACAAGGTGCCGCCGTCGGCCCGGATGACGGCCCCGTCCCTGTCC
This sequence comes from Zobellella endophytica, assembly GCF_003012775.1. GTDB lineage: Bacteria > Pseudomonadota > Gammaproteobacteria > Enterobacterales > Aeromonadaceae > Oceanimonas > Oceanimonas endophytica. The sequence continues at coordinate 1,052,223 of NZ_PXYG01000001.1, forward strand.
TGCAGGGCACCGGTGAAGGCACCCTTGATGTGGCCGAACAGTTCGCTCTCCATCAGATCCTTGGGGATGGCGGCACAGTTGAGGGCGATGAAGGGCCCGTCGGTACGGCCGCTGAGCTGGTGGATGGCTTCGGCACAGACCTCCTTGCCGGTGCCGCTCTCACCGGTGATAAAGACGGTGGCGCTGCTGGGCGCGGCGTTTTCAATCAGCCGGTAGACCTTCTGCATCGGCAGGCTCTCGCCGATGAACCCCTGAAAACGCTCCCGCTCCATCTCGTGTCGATACATATCGACCAGTTGATTGAGGCGGCGAAACTTCATGGTGTTGTGCAGGGTAACCTTCAGCCGCTCCGCTTCCACCGGCTTGTTGATGAAGTCGTGGGCGCCCAGGCGCATGGCGTCGACCGCCACGTCGACCGAGCCGTGCGCCGTCATCACGATGGTGGTCACGTCCCGATGCTCCCGGTGCAGCCATTGCAGGATTTCCATGCCGGGCATGTCCGGTAGGATCAGATCGAGCAACAGGATGTCCGGTGGCTGCTGCCGGATTTGTTCCAGAGCCTGCCGACCGTTGTTGACAATCGTCAACGACAGCGGCTCGTCCTGCAGGTAGGCCTGATACAGTGCCGCCAGGGAAGGCGTATCCTCCACCATCAAGACATTCAGTCTTTCCTCAACCATCTCGTTTCTCTCACCGTTATACCGTCCGGATGTCTTTTGGCGCTGCCCATGAAAAAATACTTGCAGCGAATTAACTTCATGTTAACATGAACCCAACATCAGATGTGACTCACTTGTCACTCTTGTCCACTGCTCATCTTGCTGTTAGGAACGACAGTATCATTTTATGCCTGTGTGGCTGCTGCGAAACCAGGGTATCCTTTTACCCTGGTCTTTTTTTATCTGTTATGCCGGATTATCCAGATCCACAAAACTGACGGTCAGACCGTGCTCCGCCGCCAGCCACTCCCCCAGGGCCTTGATGCCGTAACGCTCGGTGGCATGATGACCGGCGGCATAAAAGTGCAGGCCCAGCTCCCTGGCCACATGGACCGTCTGCTCTGATACCTCGCCGCTGATAAAGGCATCCATACCCTGCTCCGCCGCCAGGGTGATAAAGCCCTGGCCACCACCGGTGCAGAGCCCGACCCGGCGCACTTGCTCGGGGCCATTGTCCGCCACGTGCAGCACCGAGCGCCCCAGCTGCTGCTCCAGCCGCCGCGCCAGCTGCTCACCACTCAGGGGCTGCTCCAGCTCTCCGCGCATGGCCACCGACAGGGCATTGCCCGGCTCCAGCGGCCCGGTGGCGGTGATCCCGAGCAGGGTCGCCAGTTGGGCATTGTTGCCGAGCCCGGGGGCGATATCGAGCGGCAGATGATAGGCATAAAGGTTGATATCGTGGCTCAGCAGCGCCTTGAGCCGACGGCGTTTCATACCCTGCACCCGCTCGTCTTCGCCTTTCCAGAAATAGCCGTGATGCACCAGCAACGCATCGGCCCCCACCGCCACCGCGTGATCGACCAGGGCTTGGCTGGCGGTCACCCCGGTCACGATATGCCGGACATCGCTTTTGCCTTCCACTTGCAGGCCATTCGGGCAATAATCCTTGATGGCTCCGGCATTGAGTCGCCGGTTGAGTATCTTTTCCAGCTCCGCGTTATTCATTCTGGCTCCGCGTGATTTGTGTTGGGTCCATTGTAAAACAAAAGGTTCCTGTTATGAGCGATTCGCTCGGCGCCGTGCTGGCCCGCCTGTCCGACCCCGTGGTACGGGATCTGGCCTGGGCACTGGGCAGCCCCAACCTGCTGCACCAGATTCCCCTCGCGCCCGCCAACCCCTGGTACCTGAGTCTGCTGAGCGACTATCAGGACCGCCTTTTTCAACTCGATGCGGCCCCCGGCATACTGCATCGACATTGTCGTCCCTATCGCCGGCTGGGCCAGTATTTCGAGGCGCTGTGGCATTTCTACCTGCTGGATCATTCCCGCTTTCAGCTGCTGGCCTATGACTGGCAGCAAGTGGTGGCGGGCACCACCCTGGGCGCCTTCGATTTTATCGTACGGGACAACCTGTTACAGCGCACCGAACATTGGGAACTGGCGGTCAAATTCTACCTGATCACCGATTCGGATGCTGCTTATGGGGGCGCCGTCGGCATGAACACACGCGACAGACTGCGACATAAACTCGATCATATGCTCAAACGCCAGCTCAGGCTGAGCCGGCACCCGGACGTGCACGAGCGGTTGCGGCGGCTGGGACTCGGGCCCCATGGCCGCCGGCTGATCCTGAAAGGACGCCTTTACTACCCGACCGGCTGCGCGCGCCTGCTGTGCTCCCAGGGGGAGCTCGGTCGCTGGGGAACCACGATGCCGGATACTTCTTTTGTCGCGCAACAAAAACTGGGCTGGTTTACCGGCGGACGGCAATGCGAACGCCTCGGGGCGCAACAGGCCTACCATGATGGTCGGGACAACTGGTATGTGAGGGTTAGCCGGGAATGGTTGGAAAAAACAAGGGACGAAAAACAGATGATGGAGGCGCGTTCCGGAGTCGAACCGGACTAAACGGATTTGCAATCCGCTGCATAACCGCTTTGCTAACGCGCCGTTGCAGAATGTGGAGCGGGAAACGAGACTCGAACTCGCGACCCCAACCTTGGCAAGGTTGTGCTCTACCAACTGAGCTATTCCCGCTTAAAACTTTTAAGTTGTGCATGGGGCCGCGCTGCGACGACCCTCAATCAACGTCAGCAAGGTTGTGCTCTACCAACTGAGCCATTCCCGCCTAACTGGACCGCGTCGCGGCCGATGGGTGCGCATTATAGGCAGGCGGGCGGGCAATACAAGCCATTTTTCTCCCCTACGACTCATTTGCTTTAATTTTCAGCGAGTTGAACATTTTTTGGCAACCGCCCTGGCTAGCCGGAAGCGGTAATGCTGACTAAGCTTGCAGCCTGACCACGCTGGAGTCTGCCCCATGCCCCTGTTGCTGTTACTGTTGCTGTTTACCCCGGCCATCCTGGCCGACGCTCCCGCCCCCGAGACCACCACCGGCTGGCGCGACAACCCGTTGGTCACGGCGGAACGCGCCATAGTGGTGACCGCCAACCCCTATGCCAGCCGGGCGGGGCGCGATATATTGCGCCGTGGCGGCAGTGCCGTCGACGCCATGATCGCCGCCCAGGCGGTACTGACCCTGGTCGAACCCCAGTCATCGGGCATCGGCGGCGGTGGCTTCCTGGTCTACTGGCAACAGGCGGATACCACCCTGACTACCCTGGACGGGCGAGAAACTGCGCCGTTTGAAGCCCCCCCCGAGCTGTTCCTCGACGAGCAGGGCCAGCCGCTGGCGTTTTTCGATGCCGTAGTCGGCGGTCGCTCCGTCGGCACCCCGGGGACCGTGATGCTGATGTGGCAGGCCCATCAGCGCTTCGGCAAGCTGCCCTGGCGGGACCTGTTCCTGCCGGCCATCGAACTGTCCCTGAACGGCTTTACCGTCTCACCCCGCCTGGCACGGCTGGTGGCGGAAGACCGGGAATATCTGATGCGCGATGAACAGAGCCGGCACTACTTCTTCGATGTGGACGGGCGTCCCCTCCAGGCGGGAACGCGCAAAACCAACCCGGCCCTGGCGGCGGTACTGACCCGAGTCAGCATAGAGGGCCCCTCGGCCTTCTATCAAGGGGATATCGCCGAGGCCATGGTCAACAAGGTACGCCAGGCCCGCCCCCCGGGATACCTCGGCCTGGCCGATCTGGCGGATTACCGCGTCAAGGAAAGGCCCGCGCTCTGCGCCCCCTACCGGCAATACCGGGTGTGCGGCATGGGGCCGCCGAGCTCGGGCGCACTGACCCTGGGGCAGATCCTGGGCATGCTGTCCCATTTCGAACTGGCCGGCATGGGGCCGAACTCGCCGCAGGGCTGGCGGCTGATTGCCGATGCCTCCCGTCTCGCCTTTGCCGACCGCAACAGCTACATCGCCGACGGCGATTTCGTCACCGTCCCGGTCGCCGGCCTGCTGGACGGCGATTACCTGGCCGGCCGCGCCGCCCTGATCTCCGCCACCCCTCACGCCCTGGAGGAGGCCCGCCCCGGCATACCGGCGCCGCCCCTGGCCCGCCGGGCCGCGGACACCTCGGCCGAGTTTCCCTCCACCACCCAGCTCAGCATCGTCGATGCCGAAGGCAACGCCCTGTCGATGACCTCGACCATCGAACACGGCTTCGGCTCCCGGCTGATGGTGCAAGGGTTTCTGCTGAATAACGAACTGACCGATTTTGCCTTCAGCCCCAAACGGAACGGCGTACCGGTCGCCAACCGGTTGGAGCCGGGCAAACGTCCCCGCTCCTCCATGGCGCCCACCATAGTGCTGTATCAGGACAAGCCCCTGCTGGTGCTGGGCTCTCCCGGCGGCAGCAGCATCATCGGCTATGTGCTGCACACCCTGCTCAACGTGCTCGACTGGGGCATGGACGTGCGGGAGGCCATCCACCGGCCCCATATACTGCACCGGGGCCAGGTGCTGGAGCTGGAGCAGGGCGAGCCGGGTCGGGCCATGCAGCCGGAGATGGCACAACTGGGGTTCGCCACCCGTCTGACCGAGACCAACTCCGGGCTGCACGTCATCATGATCCGCCCCGACGGCCTGACGGCCAGCGCGGATCCCCGGCGGGAAGGCCAGGCGCTGGCCGCGGATTAGCCACGGACAGCGTCGTGAGGCGCTGCCGGCTGGCGGGTAACCGGATAACATCTCGGTCACATCGGCCTGCCGCCCCTGGTGATTTATGCCACCGGTGGCGTATATTACCCCTCTCATATAACGAGTCGGCTCAAGTTCACTCTGTCCGGGCCGATAACGACAGCACTCTCATAACAAAAATACGAACCAGATGAACAGAAGAAACCAGCAGATCATCGATCAGGAAGTCACCTATCACGACCAGGAACAACTGGTTTCCACCACCGACCTGCGCGGTGTCATCACCTACGCCAACGACGTCTTCTGCCGGGTCGCCGGCTACGAAGCGCAGGAACTGATCGGGAAAAACCACAACATAGTGCGCCATCCCGACATGCCCAAGGCGGCCTTTCAGGATCTGTGGGACCATCTCAAGGCGGGCCAGCCCTGGCGCGGCGCGGTCAAGAACCGTTGTAAGGATGGCCGCTACTACTGGGTGGACGCCTACGTCACCCCCATCTATCAGCAGGGCAAGATTACCGGTTACCAGTCGGTCCGCACCAGGCTCGATGACGCCGTGCGCGACCGCGCCGGCAAGGCCTACCGCCGGTTGCTGAAGCAGGAGCACAGCCGTGCCGGCACCCGCCCCTGGCTGAAACTGGCACAGCCCTGGCTGGGAGGAGCCGGACTGCTGGCCCTGCTGGTCGGTGCCCTGGTCATCGGCGGGGCCGGCCAGCTGTTGTGGAGCCTGCTGCCCCTGCTGTGGCTGGGGCTGTGCTATCGCCGGCAGTGGTTTGGCACCCGCCGCTATTTCGATCGGCTGGGCAGAGACTACGACAGCATCTCCCGGCTGGTCTATTCCGGTGATGCGCCCCACGCCATCGCCGACTACCACCTGAAGATGTGGCAGGCCCGTACCCGCACCATCCTGGGCCGGGTCGACGACGCCACCGGCTCACTGAAATCCCTGGCCGGCTCGCTGATGCACACCATGACCGGCGCCCGGGCGGATCTGAGCCGGCAGGACTCGGATACCCACCAGATTGCCACCGCCATCACCGAAATGTCCGCCACCGCCGTCGAGATCGCGCAGAACACCCAGCAGGCGGCAGCCAATGCGGCGGAAGCCCAGCATCAGTGCCACCTGACCCAGGGGCAGCTGGAGCAGACCAAGCTGCGTATCATCGAACTGGCCCGGGAGGCGGAACACGCCGCCGAAGCCACCCTGGCCCTGACCCAGGAGTCGGATCGCATCGGCACCCTGATGAGTGAAATCCAGGGCATTGCCGACCAGACCAACCTGCTGGCGCTCAACGCCGCCATTGAAGCGGCCCGGGCCGGCGAACACGGCCGGGGCTTTGCGGTGGTGGCGGAAGAAGTGCGGGCACTCTCGACCCGCACCCATGGCGCCACCGAGCAAATCCAGGCCAGTATCGGCCAGATCCAGCAGACCCTGGCCAAATGGCGCTCCATGATGGATGCCAACATGGCGCACAGCAGGGACTGCGTGGAGGCGGCCGAAGCGGGCAGCACCAGCCTGTCGCGGGTGGTCGGCGAAATCGACAATATCGTCGGGGTCACGGTGCAGATCTCCGCCGCCGCCGAAGAGCAGCAGCAAGTGGCCGAGGAAATCAGCCGCAACGTGCATCAGATCTCGGAAGCCTCCTCCGCCAACCTGAGCAAGATTGCCCAGGTCGAGCAGTCCGGACAGCAGTTGCTGGAGCGCTCCCAGGGGCTCAACGACATGACCCGCACCTTCTCCTGAGATGACGCACGCTCACGCCCGCCGGATACTGGCGCTGCTCGCCCTGATCCCATCGGGGCGCGTGGTCAGCTACGGACAACTGGCGGATCTGGCCGGTCTGCCGGGGCGAGCTCGGCTGGTGGGCCGGGTGCTGCGTACCGAGGACACCAGCACTCTGCCCTGGCACCGGGTGGTAGGCGCCGGCGGGCGACTGAGCCTGCCCGAGGGCAGCGACGGCTGGCGGGAACAACGGGAGCGGCTACTGGCCGAAGGGGTCATGCTCAGGGGCAGCAGGCTGGATATGAAAATGTACCAGTGGCAGCCGGATCTGGCTGCCATGCTGATGCTGATGGATCATTAAAAACGAGACCGGGGTGCTAATCGGTCTCTTCCAGCAGATCGCTGACATGGACCTGAAACGGAATGGTCTCGTCTTCCCGTTGCAGCAGCACCAGTTGATTATTGACGTCGACTTCCAGCACGTAGCCTGAGCCGTCGGAGGTATGGCAGATCATGCCCGGTCTCACTTCATGAATATCCATATTCACTCTCCCTTCAGGCAATGCCTGCGATGACTTAACGTCCCTGTGTCATGATCCCGTACCCGTTCGACAACATGATTGGCGGTCAAACCGGGCCATCCTGGCCCGGGCTTTCCGGCGGCAAGGTTACTTGCCCTTGCCTTTCTGGCTTTGCTGCCATTTACCATCAGTATAATGGGCGGTCCAGCCGGTCGCCTTTTTATTGACCTCGGTCATCACGTATTGTTCCTTGTTCTTGCGACTGAAGCGGACCATCGCCTTGTTGCCATCCGGATCTTCGGTGGGAGCTTCGGTCAGGTACAGGAACTTGGGCGGCAGCCGGTCCTTGAAGCGCACCAGCTCTTCCACCAGCGGCGCCCGGGTCTCCCGGGACTTGGGAAAATTGCTGGCGGCCAGGAAGACGCCGGCGGCCCCGTCGCGCAGCACGAAATAGGCATCGGACTGGCTGCAGGGCAGCTCGGGCAGGTGCACCGGATCTTCCTTGGGCGGCGCCACTTCGCCGCTCTTGAGGATCTTGCGGGTATTGCCGCAGGCCTCGTTGGTGCAGGCCATGTACTTGCCGAAGCGGCCGTTCTTGAGCTGCATCTCGGCACCGCAGCGATCGCAGTCGATCACCGGGCCTTCGTATCCCTTGAGCTTGAACTGGCCCTCTTCCAGCTCGTAACCGTCACAGTCCGGATTCTGGCCGCACACGTGCAGCTTGCGCTTGTCGTCGATCAGATAGGCGTCCATGGCGGTCCCGCACTTGCCGCAGCGATGCTTGGCGCGCAGGGCATCGGTTTCCGCCTCCTCGTCGTTGGCCAGCACGAAGTCGTCGCCGGGAACGAGGTTGATGGTCTGCTTGCAGCGCTCCTTGGGCGGCAGGGCGTAGCCGGAGCAGCCGAGGAAGACCCCGGTGGTGGCGGTGCGGATGCCCATCTTGCGACCACAGGTCGGACAGTCGATGTCGGTCAGCACCATCTGGTTGGCGCGCATGCCGCCCTCTTCCGCCGGCTGCTCGGCCTTGTCCAGCTCCTCGCAGAACTCCGCGTAGAAGGCGTCCAGCACCTGGGTCCAGTTCAGGTTACCGCCGGCGATCTCATCCAGCTTGCTTTCCATCTGGGCGGTAAAGTCGTAGTTCATCAGCTCGGCGAAGCTTTCCTGCAGCCGGTCGGCCACGATCTCACCCATTTTTTCCGCATAGAAGCGACGGCTCTCCACCTTGACGTAGCCCCGGTCCTGGATGGTGGAGATGATGGAGGCATAGGTGGACGGCCGCCCGATGCCGCGCTTTTCCAGCTCCCGCACCAGCGCCGCCTCGGTGAAGCGGGCCGGCGGCTTGGTGAAGTGCTGCTTGGGCTCGAGCTTGTCGAGCCCGAGCACCTCGCCCGCCTGCACCGCCGGCAGTTCGGTATCCTCGCCCTTACGGCTCTGGGGACTGAGCACCTTGGTCCAGCCGGCAAAACGCAGGATACGGCCACGGGCCTTGAGCTCGTATTCGCCCGCCTGCACGGTAATGGTGCTGCTGTCGTACCGGGCCGGCACCATCTGACAGGCCACGAACTGGCGCCAGATAAGATCGTAAAGCCGTTTGGCATCGGCTTCCATGCCGTCGAGCTGGTCGGCGCTCAGGCTGACGTCGGAGGGACGAATCGCCTCGTGGGCTTCCTGGGCATTGGCCTTGGCGCCGTAGACGTTGGGGCTATCGGGCAGATAGGACTCGCCGTACCGCTCCTGAATAAAGTCGCGCACCCCGGCCACCGCTTCCTGGCTCAGGTTGGTGGAGTCGGTCCGCATGTAGGTGATGTAGCCGGCTTCGTACAGCCGCTGGGCCAGCATCATGGTGCGCTTGACCCCGAAGCTCAGCCGGGTGCTCGCCGCCTGCTGCAGGGTGGAGGTGATAAAGGGCGCCGGCGGCTTGCTTTGGGTCGGTTTGTCCTCCCGGGACACCACCTCGAACCGGCTGGCCTTGAGCGCGTCCACCGCGGCCATGGCCTGCTGTTCGTTCACCGGCCTGAATTCCTTGCCCCGGTACTTGGCCACCATCATCGCCAGCGCCAGCTGTTGTTCATTGCTTAAGGAAGCCTGGATATCCCAATATTCTTCGGGGACGAACGCCTTGATCTCGCGTTCCTTTTCCACGATAAGCCGCACCGCCACCGACTGCACCCGGCCGGCGGACAGGCCCCGGGCCACCTTCTTCCACAGCAGCGGCGACACCATGTAACCCACCACCCGATCCAGGAAGCGACGCGCCTGCTGGGCATTGACCCGGTTGAGGTTGAGCTCGGAAGGCTGGCTGAAGGCGTCCTGGATGGCGGTCTTGGTGATCTCGTTGAACACCACCCGTCTGAAGCGGCCGTCGTCACCGCCGATCAGCTCCTTCAGGTGCCAGGCGATGGCTTCCCCTTCGCGGTCCAAATCCGTTGCCAGGTAGATGGTGTCGGCCTTTTCCGCCAGGCTCTGCAGTTCGGATACCACCTTTTCCTTGCCCGGCAGCACCTGATAATCGGCCTTCCAGCCGTGCTCGGGATCCACCCCCATGCGTGCGATCAGCGCCTGGTGTTCTTTCTGCTTTTTCAGACGGGCTTTTTCTTCGGCGCTCAGTTGCTTGGTGTCGGTTGCACGGCCATTGCCCTTCTTCGCGCTGGAAGAGCCCGCCGTGGGCAGGTCACGCACGTGGCCAACACTGGATTTGACGATAAAGTCCTTACCCAGGTATTTGTTGATGGTTTTTGCCTTGGCGGGCGATTCCACAATTACCAAAGATTTGCTCATAAAGCGCGTTTAGATCCTTAAAGTCTGGCCCCGTCAGGGGTAACCGGCGGCAAGGTGATGACGGCTGTATAAGTGAAAAAACCGTAAAATGCAAACTTGCCAGGCTCGGGCCGGAAAAAAGTGCGATGAATTTATATTTATTTATTAACACCCTCATGCCCGCCGGAATCAACTGCTTTTTTTATTGTGCTGCCTGTTCGGCCGCTTTTTATGCATTGTTATTTGTTCGGTGAAATCTGTTGTTAAAAACGGGTTACATCTTCCGAAAAAATCCACCTATAATGGCCGCCAACAGGATTTTCTTGGCCCTTTTCACCATTTAAAAGGACAATATAATGGTTCAGTTTGAAGCTAATTTTGACGGTCTGGTCGGCCCCACTCACAACTACGCCGGCCTGTCTTACGGCAATGTGGCCTCTCAAAGCAATGCCCAGGATGTTTCCAACCCCAGAGAAGCGGCCAGGCAGGGCCTGAAGAAAATGAAGGCCCTGACCGAGCTGGGGCTGGTACAGGGGGTGCTGGCTCCCCAGGAAAGGCCCGATATCCATACCCTGCGCCGGCTGGGGTTCACCGGCAGCGATGCCCAAGTGCTGGAAAAGGCCTACCGGGAAGATCCGGTGCTGCTGGCCGCCTGTTGCTCCGCCTCCAGCATGTGGACCGCCAACGCCGCCACCGTGTCGCCCAGCGCCGATACCGCCGATGGCCGCATCCACTTTACCCCGGCCAACCTGACCAACAAGTTCCACCGCTCCATCGAACATGAGGTGACCGGCCGTATACTCGGCCAGGTATTCGCCGACGAGCGCTACTTCCGCCATCACCAGGCCCTGCCCACCAACGATTACTTCGGTGACGAGGGCGCCGCCAACCACACCCGCCTGTGCGCCGACTACGGCCGGGCCGGGGTGGAACTGTTCGTGTACGGGCGCAGCGCCTTCGATCTCGGCGCCTCGGCACCGCGCCGCTACCCGGCCCGGCAGACCCTGGAAGCCTCCCGCGCCGTCGCCCGGCTGCACGGGCTGGACCACGATACCGCCGTCTTTATTCAGCAAAACCCCGAGGTGATCGATCAGGGCGTGTTCCACAACGACGTCATCGCCGTAGGCAACCAGAACGTGTTGTTCTACCACCAGGAAGCCTTTCTCGACACCGCCGCCGCCCTGGCGGAGATCCGCCGCAAGCTGCCCGGCACCGAGCTGCACTTTATCGAGGTGCCCACCGCCGAGGTGCCGGTGCTGGATGCGGTGAAGAGCTACCTGTTCAACACCCAGATAGTGACCCTGAAGCCCGGCCATATGGCGATCATCGCCCCTTCCGAGTGTGCCGAGATGCCCAGCGTGAACGCCTATCTGGACCGGCTGGTGACCCTGAACACCCCCATCCGTGAAGTACACTTCATGGACGTGAAGCAAAGCATGCGCAATGGCGGCGGCCCGGCCTGCCTGCGGCTGCGGGTGGCGATGAACGCAACCGAACATGCCGCCGTCAACCCGGCCTGCCTGATGAACGACACCCTGTTCACCCGCCTGAACCAGTGGGTGGACAAACATTACCGCGATGCGCTGAGCCTCGACGATCTGCGCGATCCGGCCCTGCTGCAGGAATCGCGCGGCGCCCTGGATGAGCTGACCCAAATACTGCAACTGGGCGCCGTCTATCCCTTCCAGCGCTAAGAAAAAGGGCCGGTCTCACACCGGCCCTGCTTTATTTAATCTTTATCCAAAGGGCCGCTGGCCCGCCTCGTAGAGTTTCATCAGCGCCCGGCCGATGCCGGCTTCCGCCGCCTTGCCCAGCCTCTCTTTCAGCCCCTGCTTGGGCTTGTAGCGCAACTGGATAATCCGCTTGTCCGCACTTTGGGCCAGCAGGTAGTCGCTGCTGGTCTGCAGCTCGTCCACCAGGCCCAGCGTCCGGGCATCCGCCGCCAGCCAGTGTTCGCCGGTCGCCACCTGCTCCAGCGCCAGCGCCAGCGCCGGCCGATTCTCGGCGATAAAGTCCTTGAAGCGCCGGTGAATGACCTCCAGCTCCTCCTTGAACTTGGCCCGGCCATGATCATCGTTCTCCCCGAACAGGGTCAGGGTCCGCTTGTATTCCCCGGCGGTGTGCAACTCGACGTCGATATCCTTTTTCCTTAGGAACTTGTTGAAATTGGGCAACTGGGCGACCACCCCGATGGAGCCGACGATGGCGAAGGGCGCGGCGATGATGTGCTCCGCCACACAGGCCATCATATAGCCGCCGCTGGCGGCCACCTTGTCCACCGCCACCGTCAGGTGCAGGCCGTGGGCCTTCAGCCGGGCCAGCTCGGCCGCCCCCAGGCCATAACCGTGCACCACGCCGCCGCCGGACTCCAGCCGCAGCAGCACTTCATCCCCCTCCCGGGCCAGCTGCAGCAGGGCCGTGATTTCCTGGCTCAGACCGCCGACCTCGCGGGCGTCCATGCTGCCCTTGAAATCCAGCACATAGAGCCGGGCCCCCAGCGACGGCGCTTTTTTCTCGGCCTTGGCAGCGGCCTTGAACGACTGCTTCAGCGCCTTGCGTTCGGCGTCGTTCGCGGCCGTGGCCAGCTGCAGCCGCTGCTTTTGTTGACGCAGGCGGCCGCTCAGATCCTCCACCTCGAGCCGGTCGCCCGCCTGTTTTTGTTTGGCCGCCACCCCGGCGATCAGGGCCGCCAGCAGGGCGATCGCCAGCACCCAGGTCAGGGTTTTGGCGGCAAACAGGCCGTATTCGTACAAAAACTCCACCATATGAACTCCTCACACTTGATTTGACGCCCATTGTAGGAGCCCCGAACAGGAACACCAATCGCCTTTTTTGCTTTCAACGCTGGCATCCTCGGCCAGAGTCTGCTTTGATCTGGCCACTTTGAACTCCGCTTTAGAGAAGAGGCACATGCTCGACTACCACGCATCCCCCGAATTGCTCAACGGCAAGGTCATACTGGTGACCGGCGCCGGCGACGGTATCGGCCGCCAGGCCGCACTGAGCTACGGCGCCCACGGCGCCACCCTGATCCTGCTCGGTAAAACCGTGAAGAAGCTGGAGGCGGTGTACGATGAACTGCAGGCTCTGGGCGCCCCCGAGCCGGCGATCGTCCCGCTGGATCTGCAGGGGGCAACCCGCCAGCATTATCTGGACATGGCCGAGACCATCCGCCAGCAGTTCGGCCGGCTCGACGGGGTGCTGTTCAACGCCAGCCTGCTCGGCACCCTGGGCCCGTTCGAGATGATCGGGGAGGACGAGTGGGACAAGGTGATGCAGGTCAATGTGAAGTCCCAGTTCCTGCTTACCCAGGCGCTGCTGCCTTTGCTGAAAGAGAGCGCCCCCTCCTCCGTCATCTATACCAGCTCCGGCGTGGGCAAGCAGGGCCGGGCCTACTGGGGCAGCTATGCGGTATCCAAGTTCGCCACCGAAGGCATGATGGAGGTGCTGGCGGACGAGCTGGAGGGCACCGGGGTGCGGGCCAACTGCATCAATCCGGGGGCAACCCGCACCGGCATGCGGGCCCGGGCCTACCCGGCCGAAAATCCAGCCACCCTGCGCACCCCGGCCGATATCGTGCCGCTCTATCTTTACCTGATGGGCGATGACAGCCACCAGGTCAACGGAACCTCCTTCGATGCCCAGCCGGACCGGATGAGCGGCAAAACATCGTCATCGTCTGACAAGCCGCCCGTCGTCGGCTAAACCTAAGCCATACTCTCGGTGAATCATCGGGGGCCAGGAGCCGGCCCCTGTGAACCGCATCAGCAAGGACGACCATGTATCGACCCAAGAGCACGGTAGAGCAATGGCGTATTTTTCAGGCGGTCGTCGACTGCGGCGGTTATGCCCAGGCGGCGGAAAAGCTCAATAAAAGCCAGTCATCCCTGAATCACGCGGTGGCCAAGTTGCAGCAGGGGCTGGGGCTGTCGCTGCTGGAAGTCAAGGGACGCAAGGCCTTTCTGACCCCGGCGGGCGAGGTCTTTCTGCGCCGCTCGCGCAAACTCACTCTGGACATGGAAAACCTGGAACAGCTGGCGGACGTGCTCGCCACCGGCTGGGAGCCGGTACTGCGCATCGTGGTGGAGGCTTCCCTGCCCCGCCAGCCCCTCTATCAGGCCCTGGCCGACTTCGCGGCCCAGTCGCGCGGCTGTCGCATCCATCTGGTGGAAGCCCAGCCGTCCGGCTGTCAGGCGGTGGTCGCCAAACAGGCGGCCGATCTGGTGCTGGCCTGCCGCGCTTATCCCAAGGTGACGTCCTTGCCCCTGGCCACCACCATCTATGCGCCCGTGTGCTCCCCCGGCCATGTGCTGGCCGGCCTCGGTGAGGTCGGCCAACAGGAGCTGGAGCGAGAGCTGGAGCTGGTGCTGGCCGACGGCAGCGAACAGGAGGAAGGCTGGGCCCGGGCCGAACAGCGCTGGATCATCAATCACCTGCACGACGCCCTGTCGCTGTTGCGCCGCGGCATCGGCTTTGCCTGGCTACCGCTGGAGGTGGTCACCCCCCTGGTCGACACCGGCGCCCTGCAACGACTGCCGATGGCCGACCAGGCGCTGCGCAAGCGCTTTACCCATCTGGTGCTGCCACGCCCGACGCCACCCGGCCCGGCAGCCAGCCTGCTGCTGACCCTGACCAGGCGCTATTATGGCCAGCACCAGCCCGAGGACGGCTAGCCCCTTGCCAGCGGCGGAGCCCTTCCTTATGCTGATGGGCTCGCATCTGATAAGGAACCCCCATGTTTGATTTTGATCAGTGGATAGACCGTCGCCCCACCCGGGCCCTGAAATGGCTGAAGTACGAAGGCAGCGACATCCTGCCGATGTGGGTGGCGGACACCGAGTTCAAGGCGCCGCCGGCGGTGATCGAGGCCCTGAGCGAACGGGTGGAGCACGGCATTTTCGGCTACAGCCGTCCCACCCCCCAACTGACCGAACTGATCATTCAACGCATGGCCGACCGTTACGGCTGGCGGATCGAGGCCGACTGGCTGGTGTATATGCCGGGCGTGGTGCCGGCGCTCAACCTGGCGTGCCAGACCTTCGGCGAGCCGGGCAGTCCCATCCTGATGCCCAAACCGATCTACTATCCCTTCCTGCACGCGCCCGGCTTCCACGGCCGCAAGGCCGCCCATGTGTCCATGGTGGAGCAAGACGGCCGCTGGCTGCTGGATCTGGAAGACCTCGAGCAGCAGGCCCGGAACAGCGAACTGCTACTGTTCTGCAACCCGCACAATCCGGGCGGTACCATCTATACCCGGGACGAACTGCTGGCCATCAACGACATCGCCCGGCGCCATGACCTGGTGGTGTGTTCGGATGAAATCCATTGCGATCTGTTGCTCGACGAGGGCAAGCGCCACCTGCCCTACGCCGCCCTGGACGAGGACGCCGCCAACCGCAGCATCATCCTGATGGCACCGAGCAAGACCTTCAACATCGCCGGCCTGTGCTGCTCCTTCGCCATCGTACCCAATGACGAGCTGCGCACCCGCTTCACCCGTGCCGCCCGGGGAATCATGGCCGACGTCAACCTGCTCGGCTTCGTCGCCGCCGAAGCGGCCTACCGGGACGGCGACGGCTGGCTCGAGGCCCAGCTGGCCTACCTGCGCCAGAACCGCGATCTGCTGGTGGAGCGGCTGAACCGGGTACCCGGCGTCAGGGTGCTGGCGCCCGAGGCCACCTACCTGGCCTGGGTAGACATCAGCGCCCTGCAACTGGAGGATCCCATCGGTTTCTTCGAGCAGGCCGGTGTCGGCCTTTCCCCCGGCGGCCAGTTCGGCGGCAGTGATTTCGTCCGGCTGAACTTCGGCTGCCCGCGGGCCATGCTCGACGAGGCGCTGCACCGCATGGTTGCCGCCATCAACAACCGCTAGGCCCTCCCCTGGCCGGGATTGGGGCCGTCCCAATCCCGCTCTTCGTCTTTCATTCCGCCCTGAAATAACACCAAATGAATCCTACTTTGTGGCCAAGGTCCCGCCATTAATGCCCCCTTCATATGATTTTTTTGCTATCTTTTAATGGCTTAGCTGTCAAAGCTGATTCTTGACCATCGTCAACCTCCCAAGACAAGGAAAAGGAACTATGTCGATTAAAAAAACCATGGGTAGCGCCGCGGCTGTCATTGGTTTGGGCCTCGCTGCCGGCGTGCCCGGCGCCCTGGCCGCCGAACAAACCTTTATCACCATTGGTACGGGCGGTGTCACCGGCGTCTATTATCCCACCGGCGGCGCCATCTGCCGGCTGGTCAACCAGGGCCGGGCCGAACATGGGGTGCGCTGCTCGGTAGAGAGCACCGGCGGTTCACCCTATAACCTCAACTCCCTGCGTTCCGGCGAGCTGGAAGTGGGCGTCGCCCAGTCAGATCTCGAATACCAGGCCTACCATGGGGAAGGTTCCTTCGCCGAGCAGGGTAAGTTTGAGGATCTTCGCGCCGTCTTTGCCCTGCATGGCGAGGCGCTGACCATAGTGGCGCGCAAGGATGCCAACATTCAGAACTTCGAGGATCTCAAGGGCAAACGGGTCAATATCGGCAATCCGGGCTCGGGCCAGCGCGACACCATGGACATCCTGCTGAACGCCTACGGCTGGAGCCACGACGATTTCAGCCTGGTGTCCGAGCTGCGGCCGGCCGAGCATGGCCAGGCGCTGTGCGACAACCGCATCGACGCCTTCGTTTATGTGGTCGGACATCCGAACGGCTCCATCAAGGAAGCCACCACCGCCTGTGAGGCCAACCTGGTCAGCGTGACCGGCGAGGTGGTCGACAAGCTGGTCGCCGACAACGCCTACTACCGCTATATCACCATCCCCGGTGGCGAATATACCGGTGCCGATGAAGACGTGCAGACCTTCGGGGTGGGTGCCAACTTGGTGACCAGCGCCGCCGTACCGGAAAACGTCGTGTACGAACTGACCAAGGCGGTGTTCGAAAACTTCGATCAGTTCGTGCGCCTGCACCCGGCCTTCGGCAACCTGCAGAAAGAGCAGATGGTCAAAGACGGGCTGACCGCGCCCCTGCACGACGGGGCCCGGAAATACTTCACGGAAGCCGGCCTGCTCGAATAACGAGGTGATTAGCTGCCGGCCCGGGTGGGCTTACCTCCCGGCCCGGTTGCTACCCCCGCTCGCTGGCCGCCGGCTACCCGCCGATGACCCCAGCCATGCGGATTGACGGTGAGCCTTGCATCGGAGGAGCTGTTCATGTCCCATCCCCCCCAGAACAATAATGATCACCAACAGGAGCTGGACGACCTGCTGGCGGTCGACACCGGCCCCCGTCACCCCGCCGGCCTCGGCCACTGGGCGCTGCTGCTGGTGCCCTTCGCCTGGACCCTGTTTCAGCTGTGGTACGTGTCGCCCCTGCCCTTCGTGCTGAATTTCGGTATCCTCAACGATACCGAAGCCCGCGCCATTCACCTGGCGTTCGCCATTTTTCTCGCCTTCACCGCCTATCCGGCGCTGAAGCATTCCCCGCGGGACCGGATCCCGCTGCAGGACTGGCTGCTGGCGCTGGCCGGCGCCTTTGCCGCCGCCTACCTGTTCCTGTTCTACCGGGAGCTGTCCACCCGCCCGGGTCTGCCCATCACCCAGGATCTGGTGGTCGGTTGCATCGGCATGCTGTTGCTGCTGGAAGCCACCCGACGCGCCCTGGGCCCGCCGCTGATGGTGGTGGCCGCAGTGTTTCTGACCTACACCTTTGCCGGTCCCTACATGCCGGACGTCATCGCTCATCGCGGCGCCAGCCTCAACCGCACCGTTACCCACCAGTGGCTGACCACCGAAGGGGTGTTCGGGGTGGCGCTGGGGGTGTCCACCTCCTTCGTGTTCATGTTCGTGCTGTTCGGATCCCTGCTGGAACGGGCCGGGGCCGGTAACTACTTCATCAAGGTCGCCTTCTCCCTGCTCGGCCACATGCGCGGCGGCCCGGCCAAGGCGGCGGTGGTCGCCTCCGGCCTGTCCGGCCTGGTGTCGGGTTCTTCCATCGCCAACGTGGTCACCACCGGCACCTTCACCATTCCCCTGATGAAACGGGTCGGCTTTCCCGCCAGCAAGGCCGGCGCGGTGGAGGTGGCCGCGTCCACCAACGGCCAATTGACCCCGCCGATCATGGGTGCCGCCGCCTTCCTGATGGTGGAATACGTGGGCATCTCCTATATCGAGGTGATCAAGGCGGCGATACTGCCGGCGCTGATCTCCTACGCCGCGCTGCTCTATATCGTCCACCTGGAGGCGGTCAAGGCCGGCATGGCACCGCTGCAACAACGCCGGCACGCCACCCTGCTGCAACGGCTGCTCGGCTTCTTCACGACCGTGGTCGGACTGATGGCGCTGTCGGCGCTGGTGTACTACGGCATCGGCTGGACCAAGTCGCTGTTCGGCGCCGCCGCCACCTGGGTATTGGCCCTGGTTTCCTTGCTGGTCTACACCGGCCTGGTGGCCTGGGCCGCCCGGCTGCCGGATCTGGAAATAGACGATCCGGACAACCCGGACATCCACATGCCCGAACCCGGGCCCACCTTCAAGGCCGGTATCTATTACCTGCTGCCAATAGTGGTGCTGGTGTGGTGTCTGACGGTCGAGCGGCTGTCGCCGGGGTTGTCCGCCTTCTGGGCCACTCTGTTCATGATGTTCATCGTGGTCACCCACAAGCCGATGAAGGCGTTTTTCCGCCGGCAGCGCGAGCTGCCAGCGCTGTTGCGGGAAGGGGCGGACGATCTCTTCATGGGCATGGTCACCGGGGCCCGCAACATGATCGGCATCGGGGTGGCCACCGCCGCCGCCGGCATCGTCGTCGGCACCGTAACGCTCACCGGCATCGGCCTGGTGATGACCGAGTTCGTGGAGTTCATCTCCGGCGGCAACCTGCTGCTGATGTTGCTGTTCACCGCGGTGATCAGCCTGTTGCTGGGCATGGGTCTGCCCACCACCGCCAACTACATAGTGGTGTCCACCCTGATGGCACCGGTGATCGTTAACCTGGGCGCCCAACACGGCCTCATCGTGCCGCTGATCGCCGTGCACCTGTTCGTGTTCTACTTCGGCATTCTGGCCGATGATACGCCGCCGGTGGGGCTGGCCGCCTTCGCCGCCGCGGCCATCGCCAAGTCGGATCCCATCAGGACCGGCCTGCAGGGCTTCGCCTACGATATCCGGACCGCCATACTGCCCTTCATGTTTATCTTCAATACCCAGTTGCTGCTGCTGGGAATAGAGAGCTGGTGGGGGCTGCTGATCACCATTCTCAGCGCCCTGGCCGCCATGCTGCTGTTCGCCGCCGCCACCCAGGGATTCTGGCTGGTGAAAAGCCGCTGGTGGGAAACCCTGGCCCTGCTGCTGGTCACCTTTACCCTGTTCCGCCCGGGTTTCTTCTGGGACAGGATGTTCCCGCCCATGGCTGAATACCGGGGCAGCGAGTGGCAGCAGGTCATCGAAGCGCTGCCCCGCAACGAGTCGATCATCCTGCAGCTCGGCGGCAACAACCTGTTCGGCGAGCCGGTGAGCAAAATCGTCAAGCTGAATTTCGATGCCGCACAAACCGATGCCCGGGGCCGGCTGGCCAGCACCGGCATCAGCGCGCTGCGTGCCGAAGGAGGCAAGGTGGTGGTGGACATGGTGGAGTTCGGCAGCCAGGCAGAACGACTGGGGGTCGATTTCGACCTGGAAATCGTCGCCCTGCAGCGTCCCGCCGACCGGCCGCGCAAGGAGTGGATGTTTATTCCCGCCCTGGCCTTGGCGGGCCTGATCGCCTGGCTGCAGCGCCGGCGTCGTTCCCGGGCATCATGAGCAAAAGCCGGCTTGTCGAAGCGGCATAGGTCGAAAGCAAAAACGCCGCTCGAGCGAAACTCGAGCGGCGTTTTCAATCTGGCGGAGGAGGTGGGATTTGAACCCACGGTGGGCTATAAACCCACGCCGGTTTTCAAGACCGGTGCATTCAACCACTCTGCCACCCCTCCGGACAGCGCGCATCATACCCCCGCCTTCGGGGGGCTGTAAATAGCCCGGTATCCAACTGCTTTCTAAATCATCAGTCCGGCGGTTTTTTTGGCGGTACGGTGTCGATATCATGGCCTCGATGCAAAAAATACTGCACCAGAAACTCCTCGTCGAGCGGGGACAGATCGAAATGCCGGCTGGCCTCGCCGATACGATCCCGGTCGATCCCGGGCTGTTGCAGCAGCCAGGACAGCGCCTTGCGCAGGGCTTCGTGTTCGTTCATGTCCGCCTCCCGCTATAAGTTATACACATTTGGCATCAGGACCGTCTTTTAATTTTTATGCATTTTGAATACAATTTAATCCGTTGTTTTATAACCCCTAATAATAAGAATATCTCACTGTCAACGAGGTTCTCATGCATTTAAAACACCGACTGCGAGACGCCACCCTCGCCGGGCTGGCGGCGTTTGTCGCCGTGCTCTGCCTCAGTTACCTGAAGAGTTGGGCGCATTTCATGGTGCTGAGCGCACCGCTCGGCGCCACCCTGGTGCTGCTGCTGCTGCTGCCCTCGGCTCCCCTCTCTCGCCCCAAGCACGTGATCCTCGGGCACCTGCTGACCACCAGCCTGGCGGTGCTGGGCCTGGAGCTGGTGCCGGACCCCGTGCTCGGACTGGCGCTCTGTTTCGGGCTGGGGATCACGCTGATGGTCCTGACCGATACCCTGCACCCGCCGGCCGGGGCCAATCCGATCCTGATCTACCTTTCCGGTACCCACCTGCCGCCCATGGACTTCATCCTGCCGACCCTGACCGGCACCCTGTTCATGGTCGGCTTTGCCAGCCTTTACCACAAGGCCTTCACCCACCGTCGCTATCCCTTCGGCCCCAAGGTCCACGGCCAGCAACGGGAAACCGCTCCTGCCGGCAGCCGGGTGGTGGCGACCGACGGCAAGAAGTGAACGATAAACCTTCATAAAAATAATCTTCACATGAAGATTTATGGAAAATTGTGACACCCTGCACAAAACAGCTGGTTACAGTTAAGTAACATTGCTGCACCGGAAATGTTGTACACATTTTCGGTTTTTATAATTCAATTTACCCGCAACATGGGTACACAACAAAGTGACAGGGAGTCATGATGAAAACAACGGCCTTAGCGCTGCTGGTGGCAGTGGCCGCCACCCCGGTATTCGGCGCGGACTGGAGCACCACCGAGCTGCACTACCAACTGGGCGAGCTGAAGCAAAACCCCTTCGGTGCCGACCCCGACCGCAAGTCCACCACCAATATCTATACCCTGCAGCACGCCAGCGGCTGGACCTATGGCGACACCTTCTTCTTCGTGGATTATTCCGACTGGGAAGACGGCCAGCGGCAACGCGACTGGTATGGCGAAGCCTATTTCAATTTTAGCCTCGGCAAGATCAGCGGAGCCGATTTCGGTTTCGGGCCCATCAAGGATGTGGGCCTGGTGATGGGCGTCAACGCAGGAGGCGACAGCGAGATCCGCAAATACCTGCCAGGTATTCAGCTGGCACTCGATGTGCCCGGCGCCGCCTTCTTCAATACCCTGATCACCGCCTATATCGACGACAGCACCGGCGTGGCCGGTGGCGGCGCCCCGAAAGAAGGCGACAGCTGGATGCTGGACACCGCCTGGGCCTTTCCCTTTGCCCTGGGCAATCACGATTTCAGCCTGGAAGGCCACGCGGAATATATCGGCAGCCGCACCAACGAGTTCGGTGACAAGGTCAAGGCGCATATCCTCGCCCAGCCCCAGCTGAGGTACGATCTGGGCAAGACCCTGTTCAACGATCCCCAACGGCTGTTCGTGGGCATCGAGTACCAGTACTGGCACAACAAGTTCGGCAGCGACGTCAGTGAAAGTGCGGTACAGGGGCTGGCGGTCTGGCGTTTCTGACCATGAAAGAAGAGCGCCTAGGCGCTCTTCTTTATGCGAGTAAACAGGACTCCGGCGGTGGGATTAGAAGTGCCATTCCAGCTGGAAAGTCGGTGCCCGGGTGTCCACCCCCGGCTTGCCGTGGTTGCCGAACTTGTTGTCCCAGTATTCATAGCCGACACCGGCCCAGAGGGTATTGCTCTTGTCGAAGGCCAGTTGGCCCACATCGAGCATCAGTGAGGTGCGAACCAGGATTTCATATTTTGTATCCATCCCCTTGGCGGTGTTGTAGTTGCCGAAGCCCTGAAATTTCATCGGCAGCGGGCCCGCCTGGAACGGCAGCCCCCACGCCAGGTTGAACACGGCATAATCGTCGAAGGTCACGTCCTTTTCACCGGCGGGTTTGAAGCCGTTATGGTTGCGTTCATGGGCATACAGCACGCTGAAATCGACGAAGCCCTTGGGCACGTCGAACTTCAGGGTCGGACCCGCCACCAGCATCTGTTTACGGGGCGCGAAGTCCGTATTCTTGGTGTTGAGATCGAAACCGGCGGTCAGCGCCACCTCCTTCACCGGGCCGAAGCCCAGATCGGTACCGAACACCTTGCCCAGATGCAGCTGGTGGCGATAGGTCAGATAGGCTTCGGTCGCTCCATCCCCCTCACCGCGCGCATTTCCCCTGGCGGGATCCATCTCGTCCGACTGCAGCAGGTCCACGTTGAAAAAGTTCTGGCCGTAGGCGTAGCCGCTGGCATGGGTCAGCTGCAGTATGTGCTTTTGAATATCGTGCGGATTGTTGGGCTCGGTGAACTGGGTGCCGTAGCGGTAGCCGATAAAGGTATCGGACCAGGTAAAGGCCTGGGCCGGCACGGCGGCGACAGACAGGGTGACGGCGGTGGCACAGAGCAGTCCATTGACCGGTGTATTCATCATGGATTCCTTCTTTTATGTTTTTTGTCCTTGGTGTAAACCAGCGCTTTCTGTTTCATGAACACATTGCCACGCCTTATCAATAGACAAAAGCAAAATGTATGCGGTACAAAAAAGCTAAAAAATGTTACTTTTTGATAACACAAAATAATGTGACCGATATCACAACCAACACTTTCGATCACAAAAATGAACACAAAAAATATAAATTATGTAATCAGAAAGGAGGGACGACGCAAAACATGAGGCAAAGACGGGAAAATGGCGCCCGGGCGGGCGCCGGCAGGTGGTCAGTCCAGTAGCAAATCGGTGGCGTCCGTCCGGATGACCAGCAACGCGGCCCGGTGTCCCGCCGCGACCTTGGCATTGGGGAACACCACCGCCTCCTGCTCGTGCTCGACCCGCCATTCCCGTTCCCCGTCCCGGGCCAGCAGGGTGCCGTGGGGAAAGGCGGTAAAATTGGCCACGTCGTCGGCAAAGGTAAAGCCGAACTGCCCGCTGTGCTTGGTCACCTCCCGACACACCCGGAACAGCCGCACCCGTTCGGGATCAAAGGGCGCCGGCTGCCAGTCCGGCCGGCCGATCAGTTGCATCAGGCTCTGCTCCATGGCGGCGAAACGGCGGCTGTCGTTCTGACCAAACGGCATCACCTTGCCCAGCTCGACGGTAAAGGCATGGGCCCCGAACTGGTGGGCACTGAAATAGCTGAAGGTGGTGGTCGGCCCATGGGCCAGCAGTATGGTGTCGACCCCGCCGGCGCTGAGCAACGCCAGTTGCCGGCGGCGGTAGGGCGCACCGTGGGTAAAGGGATAAATCGCGAACTTTTCATACCTGGACGGCCGGATGGCGGTGTGCAGATCATAATGCAGGCGCTCCGCCCCGGCGCCTCCCTCGAAGAAACGCCGGACATACTGCTCCAGCCTGGCGGCCCGCTCCCGCTCCCGGCTGTGCCGGCCACCCCGGGCATGGGCGCCGGAAAACAGGCGGTTCAGGTTTTCTTCCACCTCGCGCACGCCCAGGTTCATGGCCGCCGGGTTCCCGAAAATCAGCAGCAGCCGCTGCCGGCACGCCAGCTCGCCGGCAACGATGGCTCGCAGTATCCGTTCGCACAGCTCGATGGGCGCGGTCTCGTTACCGTGGATACCGCAGGAGATGACGATATCGGTATTGCCCGGCGCAGCGGGCTCGATGCAGAGCACGCCCGTGTCCCACACCTGGATATCGCTGCCGTCGGGCAGGGACTCACGGAAAGGGGCCAGCGCCCAAGGGTGCTCCCTGCTCAGGGTTAAAAAGTCGTTGAGCCGGCTTCCGTTCACATTTACCTCCAATCACACCATCAGAAACAAGATATCACATGGCGATAAAACATGATTTCAGCATCAAAGTCTAGCCACCCCGCCCCCGCCTCCCGGCCTGCTCACTGCCAAACGACGCCGACTCATCAACAGGGATTGCCGCAGTAATCAGCGAAGATGAAAATCTATGCCATTACTTGCCACTCTCGCCGTTTTGTTATGCATCACCCCACCCTGATGGCGCTGCTGAAAAAAGATGTCTGGTGCTATCGTTTCCGTGATTTTCCGCGCTGACCGCTGACCCGGACCGCCGTCAGGATCGACGAAGACGCCTTGTCCATCACGCCGATTGCCGGGCGCGCACAATAAAGGGCACCGCAGTGCCCTCGACGTGCTTATCCATCGGCGAACAGGGCCGGCTCAGACCCCGGCCTTGGCGAAGGTGGCGCCCACCAGCTGCCGGGCCTCGTCGATCAGCCGTTCCAGGTGATCGTCATCCCGAAAGCTTTCGGCATAAATCTTGTAGACCTGTTCGGTACCACTGGGGCGGGCGGCGAACCAGCCCTGTTCGGTGACCACCTTCAGGCCGCCGATGCCGGCCCCGTTGCCCGGAGCCCGGGTCAGCTTGGCGACGATGGCATCCCCGGCCAGGGTATCGGCCTCGATATCGTCGGCGTTCAGCCCGGCCAGCACCCGCTTTTGCGCCAGCGTGGCCGGCGCATCCACCCGGCGATATACCGGCCGTCCCAGCTCCGCCGCCAGCCGCTCGTAGTACTGGTGCGGCGTGAGCCCGGTGACCGCCAGTATTTCCGCCGCCAGCAGGGAAGGAATAAAGCCGTCCTTGTCGGTGCTCCATACCTCGCCGTTCATCCTGAGAAACGACGCCCCGGCGCTTTCCTCGCCCACGAAGCCCAGCTTGCCGTCGATCAGATCCCTGACGTACCACTTGAATCCGACCGGTACCTCCATCAACGGCCGGCCCAGGCCGGCGGCCACCCGGTCGATCATCGAGGAAGACACCAGGGTCTTGCCGACCGCCAGTGTGTCCGGCCACTGCGGCCGGTGGGTAAAGAGGTAATGAATGGACACCGCCAGGTAGTGATTGGGGTTCATCAGCCCGTCGCTGTCGACGATGCCGTGGCGATCGTAATCCGGATCATTGCCGCAGGCGATATCGAAGTCGTCCTTCATCGCCAGCAGGTTGGCCATGCAATGGGGGCTGGAGCAGTCCATGCGGATCTGGCCGTCATGATCCAGGGTCATAAAGGAAAAGGTGGGGTCCTGCCGCGGATTGACCACGGTGATGTCCAGGCCGTAGTGCTCGGCGATGTACGGCCAGTAGGCCAGGCCGGCCCCGCCCAGGGGATCGATGCCGATGCGGATCCCCGCCCGGCGGATGACGTCCATGTCCACCACCTGCCCGAGCTCGGCCACATAGGGCTGTACATAGTCGTACTGCACCGCCCGCGCCACGGCCTCGGCGAAGGGCAGCAGCCTGATGCCGGCACCGCCGGCGGCGATCAGCTCATTCGCCCTGTCCTGGATCCGGGTGGTGGCATCGGTGCCGGCCGGCCCGCCGTCGGGACCGTTGTATTTGATCCCGCCGTCCCGGGGAGGATTGTGGGACGGGGTGATCACGATACCGTCGGCAAGGTGATCGGGATGGGCCCGGTTATGATTGAGAATGGCGTGGGAGATCACCGGCGTCGGGGTATAGCCGCGCCCGGCCTGCACCCGGACCTCGAGTCCGTTGGCCACCAGCACCTCCAGCGCCGAGCCCCAGGCGGCTTCCGACAGGGCATGGGTATCCATCGCCAGGAACAGGGGACCGGTCAGCCCCACGTCGGCACGATACTCCGCCACCGCCTGGCAGATGGCCCGGATATGCGCCTGGTTGAAACTGGCGTCCAGCGCACAGCCCCGGTGGCCGGAAGTACCGAAGGCCACCTTCTGCGCCGGCTGACCCACGTCGGGCTGCAACTGGTAGTAGGCCGCCATCAGCCGCGGAATATTGACGAGATCGGCCTCACCGGCCGGCGTCCCTGCTCTGGGGTGCATGGTCATAGTTCAATCCTTCAAGTGCGTTAGATGCTTTGGCACACCCGCTCGATCAGCCCGTGCGCATAGCCCATGGCCGCCATCAGCTGGGCCACGATGTTGCGCTTACGGCCGGTATTGGTGTTGGTGATCACCCAGTAGGGGCTGCCGTTGATGGCTTTGGGTTTGGTGGTGGTGCCGGAAGCCAGCAGGGCCGCCTCGGAGTCGGCCAGATAAATACGCTTGCGGCCCTTGATGTCGGAAGCCTGGGCAAAGGCGGTCGGGTTTTCACGGTAAAGCACCGACAGAATGTGCATGAAACGGTCGATAGCCGCATCGATCCGGGCCAGTTCACCGCCTTCCAGCATCTCGAGGATGCCCTTGCCGCCGGGCAGGGCCGGGCGGCTCGACGGGCTGGCCGCCACTAGCCCGGCCTGGTCGAGCTGCAGCAGCCGGCGCAGGATATCGGAGGCACTTTCGCCGATATGCCGGGTGTTGCTGGCGATATAACGATAAAGATCTTCATCTACCTCTATGGTTTTCATCATGTTTTCTGGCATGTCCACTCCCAATGACGGAGCTCGATTATACATGGAGCCCGTCCCCGGCCCAAGCGGGTTGCGCCATCGGCGGGAGAAAGCAACAATAAGCGTCCGGGTCAAACGTGAGGAGCTCCCATGCAATTGAATTTTCGCCGCCAGGGCCAGGGCCGGGCGGTCATCCTGATCCACGGCCTGTTCGGCAGCCTGGACAACCTGAACGGCCTCAACAGGGCACTGACGGAGCAGTTTGACGTGATTGCCGTCGACGTGCGCAACCATGGTTTGTCCGCCCGCAGCGAGCGGATGGACTACGCCGCCATGGCCGCCGATATCCTCGAGCTGGCCGACCGGCTGGAGCTTGAGCGACCGGCCCTGGTCGGCCATTCCATGGGCGGCAAAATCGCCATGATGACGGCCGGCCTCGCCCCGGAACGGATCCGGGCCCTGGTGGTGGCGGATATCGCTCCCGTGGCCTACACCCAGGCCCGTCACGAGCAGGTGTTCCAGGGGCTGCAGGCGGTGATCGATGCCGGCAGCCAGAGCCGCAAGGAAGCGGATGAGCTGCTCGGCCGCCATGTGGACACGGCCGGCGTGCGCCAGTTCCTGCTGAAATCCTTCGTCCCCAACAGCGATTCGCCCTGGCGCTTCAACGTCGCCGCGCTGGCGGCCAATTACCGCACCATCATGGGCTGGCCCGGGGTGGTGCAGCCCTATGCCGGCGCCACGCTCTTTCTCAAGGGCAGCGAGTCGGATTACCTGCTGCCGGAATACCAGGCCCGGGTCCGGCAGCAGTTTCCCGCGGCCGGCGCCAAGGTGATCCAGGGCGCCGGCCACTGGCTGCATGCGGAGAAACCCCAGATATTCAACCGCCTGGTTCTGGATTTCCTGACCGAGGTCGGTTAACAGCGCCAAAACCTTTGTGATATAGTGCGCGCAATCTTATCGGTCGGGCAACTGCATGTCATTTGAACAAATCGAGCTGCTGGAAAGCATGGGCCTCAAGTTGTTTTTTTTGGCCATCTTCCTGCTGATCGGGCTGGCCATTCAGGATGTGCTCAAACGGGGAGATGTTCCCAAGTTTGGCCGTTACATCGTGTGGCTGGTGCTGTTTCTCGGCTGTGCCGGCTTTGTCGCCAAAGGGATTATCGAAGTCGCCTGGGAAGGAGGCGGTCTCGGGTAAACCATGGCCAAACAGGACACAGACAGAACCACCCTGGACTTGTTTGCCGACGAGCGTCGGCCCGGCAGGCCGAAAACCAATCCCCTGCCCCGTCAAGCCCAGTTAAAACTCAACAAGCGCAATCAGCTCAGGCGTGATCGCGAACGGGGACTCAGGCGTATCGAACTCAAGGTGGATGAACAGCTGCTGAACAGGCTGAACGTGCTGGCCGCCGAACGCCAGCTCAGCCGGGCCGAGCTGATCCATGCACTGCTGTTGCAACAGCTGGGGCAACAGGACGTCGACTAGGGCGCGGGGTCTGAACAATACATTTTCAACAGGTACAGCATAATTATGGCAAGTGTAGGTCTGTTTTTTGGAAGTGATACCGGCAATACCGAAGCCGTGGCAAAGATGATCCAGAAAGAGCTGGGCAAGCACCTGGTCGAGGTGCACGACATCGCCAAAAGCACGAAAGAGGACATCGCCGGCTTCGATTTGCTGCTTCTGGGCATACCCACCTGGTATTATGGCGAGTCGCAGGCGGACTGGGACGATTTTTTCCCGGAGCTGGAGCAGATCGACTTCAATGACAAGCTGGTGGCCCTGTTCGGTTGCGGCGATCAGGAGGACTACGCCGAGTACTTTCTCGACGCCATGGGTACCCTGCGTGACATCATCGAACCCAAGGGCGCCATCATCATCGGACACTGGTCGACCGAAGGCTACGACTTCGAAGCGTCCCGCGCCCTGGTGGACGACGCCCATTTCATCGGCCTCGGCATCGATGAAGACAGGCAGCCCGAGCTGACCCAGGACAGGGTCAAGGCCTGGTGCAAACAGATTTATGAAGAGATGTGCCTGAAGGAGCTGGAGTCCTGAGCTCCCTTCATCAGGTCTGTCAGGGACGCGCGGGCGCGTCCCTTTTTTGTGCCCGTATCGTTGTCAGGCCGATTAATGTCATAATATGAGCGGAACAGAAACCGAGAGACAGTGACAATGCTGAAATACCTACTTTTGATCCTGCTGCTGCCCGCCTGGCTGGCTCAGGCCAATATCAGCCCCATTCCGTTGCCGGAAGACAAGGGCCAGCCAGTCGGGCAGATAGTGGTGCACACGGTGCAGGAAGGCGACAGCCTGGCCGCCCTGGCACGCTACTACGGCGTCAGCCCCATCCTGATGCTGGCCGCCAACCCCGACCGGGACCTGTTCCTGCTGCGGGCCGGTGACCAGGTGCTGATCCCCAACCAGCTGTTGCTGCCCAGGGCGGCCACCAAGGGGATCGTCATCAACCTCGCCGAATTGCGCCTCTACTACTATCCCGAGCAGAGCAACGAGGTCTATGTGTTCCCCATCGGCATCGGCCGGGTGGGGCGGGCCACGCCGGAGATGATCACCCGCATCACCGAAATGCGCAAGAACCCTACCTGGACGCCCACCGCCAATACCCGTCGCGAGTATGAAGCCAAGGGCATCCCCCTGCCGGCGGTGGTGCCGGCCGGCCCGGACAACCCGCTGGGTGAATACGCCATGCGCCTGGCCTATGGCAGCGGTGAATACCTGATCCACGGTACCAACGATCCGCTGGACGTCGGCCTGCGCGCCAGTGCCGGCTGCATCCGCATGTACCCCGAGCATGTGGAGTGGCTGTTTGCCCAGGTCGACAGTGGTACCCAGGTGCAAATCGTCAACCAGGCGCTCAAGGTCAGCACCGATCAATACGGACAGACCTTTGTGGAAGCGCACGAGCCGCTGACTCCGGAAGGCCTGGCCGACACCCGGCCGCTGGATATGAGCGCCCTGACCCCGCTGCTGGAACAGGGGGCGGATCAGTCGGCCATCGAGCAGGTTATCCGCCAGCAACAGGGCCTGCCCCAACTGGTGGGCCAGCTGTACTGATCCCCTCGCTTCCCGGCCGGCTCCGGCCGGGAAGTCACTCGATAAGCTCGCCTCCCAGCAGTTCCACGCTCTCCACCCGCAGATAGGCATTGCCCAGCTCCAGCCCCAGGGTAGCCAGCAAGGGCTCGAGCAGCTCGACCAGCAGGTTTTCCAGCAAGGGCGTCACTATCGGCGTGATTAGCTCCGACAACAGGGCGGCAACCAGACCTCCTACCGGAAGTACGCCCAATGCGGTCACCTGGATGGTAGAACCATCAAGCTGTCCCAGTGCACCCTCTAGCAAGTTGTCCAGACTTTCACCGGCTGGAGCGGAAATCCTCTCTTCGTCGGAAGGTAATACCAGCGGAGATAGACTGACCAACAATGGCGCCTCCGGGGCCGCAACGTCTTCGACCGGCCCCAGAGTGACATCGGCAAGAGGAATCCTCAGCCCCAACAGCATGGCGCTGAGTCTTAAGGGGCTAGGCGTGTTCATTCCCAATCCGGCAATAACAGGCTGAACGTCGAAATCCACCGTCAGTTGCTCCTGCAGTGAACAACCGGAAGCCAGGAGCAGGTTGCTGCGGGCTTTTCCGGCGTCAACCCAAAGATTCAGACGGAAAGGATCGACCCTGGCTCCGATCAGCCCCAAAACGTTCAAATCCAGTGGAACCGACAAAATGTCTACGGTCAGCTCCAGCCTTAACTGAGCCGTTTCCAGATACATATCACCGCTATCGCCCGGGAGTCGGCCCAGCCGGTAACGGGGCGGCGCTATGACCCGGGCCCTGACCGAGAGTCCGGCCAGGTCGCTGATCAGGGGAAGATCACCGGTATCCAGCCCCAGATCCACCGCATTGTCGATATTGGACAACATGACCGCCCCCTTGATCAACTCCAGGGCATTGAGCCGGGTCTGCAGTGCCGCCCGGCGCAATTGCCGCGCCTCATCCTCGTCTCCCGGGGTTGCCAGCAACAGCAGATCACCGAGGCGCACCATGACCTCATTCACCTCGGCGGCCGTCCGCAGGCTGTTGCCGACAAGGCCGAGATCCAGCCCGGCGGCCTGCTCCTGGTCCGCCGCCGCCAGCATCAGTTGCAGCAGCTCACCCAGGGGCACTTCCGCCTCCAGCAGTTCATCGACCGAGCCCAGGGTCAGTTCGGTTCCCCGCGTTTCCCCCAGCAGTTGCAACAGGTGCCCCAGGTTCACCCGGGTAACGGCCAGCCCCTGGTAATGTACCAGATCCAGGTCGAGTTCGGCACCGAGCAGGCCGCCGAGCAGGGCGTTGAGCAACCCGTCGTCCAACGCCGCCAGCCCGGAGCCGAGGGAATAGCCCACCGTCATCTGCTTGTCGATGCCGGCTTGGGCGGCCAGGGTGATGTCCTGCCCGAACAGGCCGCCGGCCAGCAGGCTGGCCGGTACCGGCCGCCGGAGCACCACCCGCCCCGCACCGTCCGGGGTGGCCCCGGTGTCGATCCGCCAGTGGCTGTCGACGATGCCCGCGCGGCCGAACTGCAGCTGCATATTGACCTCGTCGGGGGCGAAACCATTGGCGATCAGAGCATCACGCACCAGGATTTCCATCTCCGCCGCCCGCTGCTCGCCATCGATATAGCAGGCGCCACGCCCCAGGGCCAGCGCCGCCAGATCCGCCTGTTTCTGCAGCCGACGCTGCTCGACGAAGAGCCGGCCGGCGTCGATCGCCAGGGCGGCAAACAGCAGCAGGCTGATAAACAGCAGCAAAAAGGCGATGGCGGCGGCCCCGCGTTGCCGGCGCATACCTATTCCTTGAAATCCGGCTTGATATAACGCTCCGGCACCGGATGGGCGAAGCTTTCCACCGCCCTGCGTTTCGCCTCGGCGGTGGCTTCCGGCAGCAGCCGGTCCCGATGCGGACTGGCCTCGGCTTGGTTGCGCTGCAACTCCAGCCAGCGGCGGGTCTGCTGGCCGAAGGGATCCGGCGCAGGTTCGGCGGCAACGACGGTGTCGCTGGCCGCCACCATGAACAGCAACAGCAGATAAGGTATCATAGCGGTCCTCCCGGCAAGGGCTGAAAACGGCGCGCCGCGGCAATGACGCGGTCGCGTTCCTGACTGTCCCAGCCAAAACGCCGGGCCAGCGCGTCGGCCTGGTCGGTGTGCCCCTGCTTAAGCAGCAGGAACCAGAGGTTGCGGGCCGCCACCCGATGGGCGGGAGCCAGTTCCAGGGCGGTCATCAGCTGGGCCCGGGCTTCCCGCTCCTGCCCCACCGCCAGCAGGGCGAAGCCGAAGTCGTTACGGATATCGGTATCGGTAGGGGCCAGGGCTACCGCCCGGCGAAAGTGATCCAGGGCCCCGGCCAGCTCATGCTGCTCGGCTTGGAGCAGGGCCAGCCCGTGGTGGGCCGCTCCCGCCACGCAGCCCCTGATCAGCCGCAGATAAAGGGGAGCCGCTTCGGCCCGGCGTTCCAGCAGACGCAGCAGATCCGCCCGCAGCAACTGTGCCTGGGCGGAGTCGTCGGTCAGACCATCCAGGCTGGCCAGGGCCGAGTAATATTTTTCTTCATTCAGCAAGCGCCGGATCAGCGACAACTGCACCTGGGCCACATCCCGCTCCGGCTGGCACTGCTGTGCCGTAACCGGCGGTATGGACTCACCGGCGCCACAGCCCGCCAGCACCCCGCACAACAACAAGCCGCATACCTCTTTCATCCATCACCCCATGTTGCCCAGCGCCCTGGTCAGGGCCAGAAATCCCGGCCCCGCCAAGACGATCAGCAGCGCCGGGAACAAAAAAATCATCATCACCGCCGACATCCTGCCGGACAGCTTGCTTACCTTTTCCTGCAGTTGGGTACGCCGGCGGTCCTGCAACAACCGGCCGAGCCGTTGCAGCGCCTCGCTCATACCGCCGCCGCTGGCGGACACCTGCGCCAGCAGGCGCAGCATGTCCTGCCAGCCATCCGAAGGCACGATGGCCGCCAGCTCAAGCAGGGTCTGCTCCCGATCCTCGCCCGCTTCGATCCGCGCCAGCAGAATGGCGAGCTCCCTGGTACTTTCCGGCGCCATCTGGGCGAGCTCCCGGGTCAGGACCCGTAGCAGGCTTTCCATCGACATGCCGACCTCCCAGAGGATGCGCATCACCTGCAGCACCAGCAGCAACTCTTCGTCGAGGCGGGCGCGCCGGCGCTGCACCCGCAGGCGCAGTCCGATCACCACGCCATAGCCGCTGGTGCTGGCGAGCACCAGCACCAGCAGCAGGACTCGGGCCGGAGGCAGCGTCGAGAAGAAGAACATTCCACCCGCTCCCATCAGGATCAACAGCAGGCAGCCGCCCCCCGCCACACAGAGGAACCGCAGCTGCTGGTGGCTGCCGGCCATGCCCGCCCGGCGCAGCAACAGCGCAAGTTCGTTCAGGCGCCGACCCGGCCGCTTGGCCTGCAGCCAGAATGAGCGCCCCCGGTACCAGAGCCGCTGGTGATACGAATCCTGCAAGGCCCGATCGAGGTGCGCCAGCGCCTGCTGCCGCAGCTGACGCCGGGCCCGATACCACAGCAGGCCGGCCGCGAGCACCACCAGTACCAGTATCGCCGCCAGTATCTCCATACACGACTCCTAGACCGAACGCAGCATGCGCCACAGGGCCAGCATGCCGGTCAACTGCATCAGGCCGCCAGCGTACAGCAGCCGTCGTCCTCCCTCATCCAGCCAGAGGCCAAGGATGTAATCCGGGTTGATCACCAGCATGTAACACACCATCAGCAGCGGCATGGCACCCATCACCCAGGCGGTCACCCGGGTTTCCCCGGTCATGGCCCTGAGCTCCCGCTGGCTGCGCTCGCGCTGCTCAAGCAGGGTAACCAGGCCGTTGAGCGCCTCCCGCACGCTCCCGCCAAACTGGTGATTGACCGAAAACATGGTCGCCAGCAGACCGAATTCGGGCACCCCGGTCAGCCGGGCCTCCCGGCTGAAGGAATCGGCCAGCTCTTCGCCCAGCTGGATCCGCTGCACCGCCCGTTCCAGCACCAGTCCCAGGGGAGCCTGGCTGGCGGCGGCAGACTGTTGCACCGCCTTCTCCAGGGTGATGCCCACCTCAATCCGCCGGTTGACCTGGCCGATAAAACCGGGCAGTTGCCGCAACAGCTGTCGCTTGCGCGCTCCACGCTTTAGCTGGCCCAGCACTATCCTCAACATCAACCAGGCACCCGGCCCCAGCAGGGCCCAGAGTGGCTTTCCCATCAGCCAGCCCGGCAACGACGCCGAGCACATCAGGGCCAGCTCGAGCGCCACACCGCGGCGCCCGCCAGCAAACCCCAAACGAATCCACCCCTCCTGCACGGCCTCCCAGACGGCGGCAGGGCCGTCATCGCTTTCCTGCTCGCGCCGGGCGGCCACCAGCAGCAGCAGGGCGCCGGCGAGCAGCAGGGCAACGGCCAGCCAGATCATCGGGCAGCGCCTTCATCTAGCCGCGCCAAAAGCCGCTTGGACGGCTGGTCCACCAGCATGAAGTCTCCCCGCTCGGGGGCGAAGGCGTAGAGTTCGCGGGTCCGGATCACCCCGTCGGCGATCCCTTCCACCTCCAGGATGTGCGTGATCAGCCGGCGGCCATCGGGCAGGCGGCTGACCTGCACGATCAGATCGAGGGCGGTGGCGATGATTTGCTTGATCAGCAGCTCGGTGGCGCTGAAACCGGACAGGGTCACCATCATCTCCACCCGCACCAGGGCATCCCGTGCCGAGTTGGCATGCACCGTGCTCATCGAGCCCTGGTGCCCGGTATTCATCGCCTGCAGCATGTCCAGCACCTCCGCGCCCCGGCTTTCGCCGAGCACGATACGGTCAGGCCGCATCCGCAAGGCGTTTTTCACCAACTCCCGCGGCGTGACTTCGCCCCGCCCCTCGCTGTTGGGAGGCCGGGTCTCCAGCCTGACCACATGGCCGTTGCGCAGCTGCAGCTCGGCCGCATCCTCGATGGTCACCACCCGCTCCCGGTTACCGATAAACTGGCTCAGTACGTTCAGCAGGGTGGTTTTGCCGGCGCCGGTGGCACCGCTGATCAGCAGGTTGCAACGGGATCCGACGGCGCGGGACAGAAATGACAGCATGGCCGGGCTGAGGGCGCCGCCGTTGAGCAGATCCTCGGCCTTGAGGGCATCCCGCTTGAATTTGCGGATCGACAGGCAGGGGCCGTCCACCGCCAGGGGCGGGATGATGGCATTGATCCGGCTGCCGTCGGCCAGGCGGGCGTCGACGATGGGGTTGGCTTCATCAATGCGCCGCCCCAGCGGTGCCAGCATGCGCCGGATCACCCGCAGTATGTGCTGATCGTTGAAGAAACGCAGCGGTACCTGCTCCAGCCGGCCGCCCCGCTCCACGAAGATGCGATGAGCGCCGTTGATCAGGATGTCGTCGATTTCCGCATCATCCAGCAACGGCTGCAACGGTCCAAAGCCCACCATTTCATCCAGCAGATCCCGTACCAGATGCCCGGTGTCGATACCGGCAACCGGCTCCCGCTGCTCCAGCAGGTAGGCCTGCATATATTTATGGACCATCGGGGCCAGTTCGCTTCGCTCCATCTCGAACATCAGGCCGTCTTCTTCCAGTCGTTCGACGATAAAATGATGCAACCTGACCTTGAGCGCCGCCAGGCTCTCATCGGTCGCCAGTTCGAGTCGCCGCCCGGGGCGGCCGAAATCAGTCATGCCCATCCTGCCGTCCTCCCCATCAGCCGCTGCCACCAGGAGACCGGGGCCGCCCGCCCCACCATGGCCTCTATCGCCCTGAGCAAGGGCTCCAACGGGGGCCTGGGCGGCAGCAGTTGGCCGGCATTGAGCAGGGTTACCAGATCGTGGATATCGGGCAGGCAGGCCAGCACCGGCACCTCGAGACGCTCGCTGATGGCCGGCGCATCGGGGATCTGCTGTGGGTAATAGGGCGCCAGCACCAGACCCAGTGCAGCCGGCCGTATCCCCAGACGCAACAGATAATCCGCCAGCACGGCGGCGCTCCTGAGACTGATGTTCTTTTGATCTGCCAGCAGCCAGAGGTGGCTGCAATGGGCGGCCACCAGGGACACCAGGCCCGACAGACCCTGACCGGTAAGATTGAAGACGAGGTGATCATAGTGCTGCTCGAGCTGCATCAGGATCTCCCGGAAGTCCGTGCTGCCCAGTGCCGCCAGTTCCTCCCCCGGCGGCAGCGTCAGCAGATGGATGCCGCTGGCCGTCGCCAGCCGCTGCTGCAGCCAGCTACTGTCGAGCTCGTGACGATGGTGAATCAGTTCACTCAGGCTGTATTCGGCAGACACCTCCAGATAAGCCCCGACATCGCACTGGGGCAGTCCGAAGTCGAGGATCAGTACCCGACGTTCGTGCCGGGCGGTCAGGACCCAGGCGGTGACAATGGCCAGAATGGCGCCATCATAGTCATTGCGCTGGGCCAGGATGGCCAGGGCGCCGCCTTCGACCACCGGCTCGGGCTTCAGCAGCCAGCTCAGGGTGTCACCCAGCCGGTCGGTGTCGGTCAGGTGCAATGACCCCTGGCCGCCGTAACCTTGCCACTGTCCTTCCTGCGTCATGTCGAGCAGCACCACCGGCTTGGGTTGGAAGCCCTTCAGCAGGTGGTCTAGCCGGGAATCGGGCCAGCCGGTGGCGATCAGCACCAGGGCGCGCGCCTGTTGCCAGCCGGCGCCGGCGGCCAGCTCGGTGGGCCCGTCCACCCACAACAGGCGTTCCCCGGCTGGCAGGGCCCGGGCCACCTGGTGCCGGTAGCGGGGCTCCGGGCTGTAGGCCAGTATGGTCATCGCGCTCCTCCTTGTACAAACCCCATGCCCGCCGGCAGTGCCTCGCCACCGGGATCCCGGTCGAGGAACAGCAGCTCGAAAAAGGCGGGCCGATAGCTCCGATAGGCCTCTCCCGGCAGCGCCGGCAACGCGGCATCGGCCGCCAGCGGCCGTACCAGGTGGGGGGTGACTATCATCAGCAGCTCCTTGTCGCTGCTGTCGAAACGGGAGGAGCGAAAGAAGGCGCCCAGCACGGGAATGTCGCCCAGCAGCGGCAGCCGATCGGCATTGCGCTGGGTATTGCTGCTGACCAGGCCGCTGATCACGAAGCTCTCGCCGTGGCCGAGCTGTACCGTGGTATCGGTACGGCGGATCCGCAGGGAAGGCACCATGGTGCCGGCGGTTTCCACCCCGTTGGCGAAATCCAGCTCGCTGACCTCGGGGGCCACCTTGAGCAGTATCCGCTCATCGTCCAGCACCGTCGGGGTCAGATGTAACCGAACCCCGAACTCCTTGAATTCAATCCTGACCTCGCCATCGTCGTTCGAACTCGGATAGGGAAACTCCCCGCCGGCGAGAAAGGTAGCGGTTTGTCCCGACATGGTGACCAGGCTGGGTTCGGCCAGGGTGTAAGCGTAGCCGCTTTGGTTGAGCGCACTGATGGCTCCAAACAGGCCCCTGGCGGCATTGCCGGCAAAGATGTTCAGGGTACTTTCCGCCAGATTGGGGTTGTCGCCCGGGGTAAAATTAGACAGCAGGCCGCTGCCGGCATTGATGGTGGTGTTGCCCCGCACCGATAGCTTGAACAGGCCGGTACCGATGGCACGCAGGGCACTACGGCTGACCTCCACCACCTTGATGTCGGCCTGAACCTGGATATTGCCCTCGGCGATCCCGGCCGCCCTCACCCGAATGAGGCGCCGTTCGGGCTCTCCCGTCCCTCGCTGCCAGAGCAGGAGCCGGGTTTGCCCCGCCGCCTTGCCGGTGATCAGCAGGGTCCGGCTGGACAGCACCTGTACGCCCGCCACCTCCGGATCCCCCATGGCGGCTCGCACCACGGGAGCTGCCGTGGTCAACTGGTGCTGCTCTCCCTGGCGCAGTACCAGATCCTGGGCCCAGGCGCCACCGGCCAGGCCACACAACCAGAAAAACCAAAACCATGTTATTTTCATCATCCAGCTCCTAGCGCGCCGTTGTCACCACGGCTTTCTGTTCCCCGTAAAATACCTCGACCCTGGCCCCACCTGCCTGCCGTACCAGACGCGGCCGGGGCTGTGGTGTTGGCGCCGGCGCCTGCTGCATGGCCGCCAGTTCTTTCAGCCGGACCGGCATGGCCGATGGCCGAAGTTCGACCTCCTCCTGGCGGCCGACCACCGCCAGTCGCAGGCTGCCACTGCTTTCCGCCAGCAGCAGCGCCGCCGTGTCCTGCTCCGGCACCGCCAGCACCACCGATTTGGCCCGCTCCTGCCGCGCCGCCTCGTCGGTCTCCTGCCCGATCAGCTCACTACCGTGGGCCAGCACCACCACATTGGCCAGCAAGCGCCGGGCCGTGCTGTCTTGGCCGCTCTCCCGGTTCGCCTTCAGATAGAACAGCACGTCCACCCGATCACCGGTATGCAGATAGCCCCCGACCGCCGATACTTCGTCGACCCGGAGCGCCAGGGCCCGGAAACCGGGAGAGAGCGCGTCCAGCAGGGGTTGGGGATAGGCCAGCAGCCCTTCATTCAGTTCGCTCCCGGCGGCCACGTCTTCTTTCAGTATCCGGCCACTGAGTTGCCGTGGGTCAACCTGCACCAAAGGCGCCGGACCGGCTCGCCGCCGGGGCACCAGCATGCCACTGTCGAGCACCGCTCCCGCCGCCACCGGGTCCTTGAATACCCACACCTCATGGGATTCGGCCTCGGCGGGAGCCGCCGCCTCGGAGGCCGGCTCGGTGCCCCGGCTCAGGCCGTAGGCGCCGACCAATACCGCCAGGCCGAGCAGGATAAAGGCCAACAGATACAGACTCTTTCCTTTCATCTCTCTGTCCTTAATAAGCGCGGCTACAGCCGAAGGCCGGCGGTGGAAACAATCACGTCCGGTACCGGCAGCAAGGGAGGAATAAAGGGGTAATCCTGGTAGTTGTATCGAAACTGCAGCGTGCAGCAGTCTCCGGCCACGGCGGTCACCTCCAGTGCCTCCGCCCTCGGCTGGCCGAGAATCCGCGCCGGATCCGCCAGAAAGTCGCCAAACAACAGCTCCACTTCCTGATTGACATGATTTTTCAGCGCCAGCTCCGTACAACCCGGGTTGTCGGCGACGATCAGGCAGGATTCATTGACGTAGGAAACACTGCGCCGCAGTGCCTCGGCCCCGATGTGGTTGAACAGGTAGTGGATATAAAAGATAAGGCCGTAGGTCACGATGGCGTAAAAAACCAGCATGATTACGGGCAGCACCAATACGGCTTCAATACCGGCGGTACCCCGCTCTTTTATCTTACGTTTTGTTAAGCAACAACCCCGTGCATCCATAACGACACCCCAAACCCCAAGGTCAGAAAGGGGATAAAAGGATATTCCCGGCGATCCCTGTCTTTTATCAGCCACCACAACACCACACCACCAAAGGCCAGCACCAGGGCGTGCAGCAACAGGGTAAAGGGGCTGATCAAGGCCAGGATCAGGATGATTTTTATATCCGCCGCCCCCATGACCCTCAGCAGGAAGCCTGGCAACAACAGTAAAAACCAGAACACCACCAGTAGTAGCTGTTGCCAGTGCCAATCGCTGCCATCGACCCTTTTTGCTGTCAATGCAGAGACAAAGGAAACTCCCAGCAATAGCACCACAAGCCATGAAGACACTCTTCTTCCATTAATGTCTTCAATAGAAGATATTATAAGAAGAGATACGCCAAGCAGTACGATAAATGCTGACAAGTCTGGCTAAGATAGTGCGGTTTGTATACTAGTCATAATTGAAGTGACCGCTGTAGC
The DNA here is from genome assembly GCF_003012775.1 of Zobellella endophytica. Lineage (GTDB taxonomy): Bacteria > Pseudomonadota > Gammaproteobacteria > Enterobacterales > Aeromonadaceae > Oceanimonas > Oceanimonas endophytica. The sequence continues at coordinate 1,091,340 of NZ_PXYG01000001.1, forward strand.
TATTGGTCCAGAGAAAGCTGTTAAAACCACAGCCACCATTACCGCAATCAATACATATTCGATACCGCTGGCCGCCTTATCTTCCTTTATAAAGCGCAGGGAATGACTTTTGGCGCAGAGCCAAAAAGAGATGAATTTGCCCATGTTCCGATCTCCTGAGAGTGTGTTCTTTTGTTTATTTTTATTGTTCAGTTTGAGTCTAGATAAAGATTGCCTTAATGCAAGTCAGAACGTGGCCGTTTTCTCCGACGTTTTCGACATGGCGGCAGAAATAGATTCGTTAGAATCCCCAGCCCACATATAGCACCCCTTGCCCGCCCGCTTGGCCCGGTACATGGCCTGATCGGCCAGCCGCAACAGGGCCTCGGGCGTTCCGGCGTCGGCCGGATAGAGGGCGATGCCCAGGCTGGTGGAAATGCAGCAACGCTGCCCGTCCAGCCCGAAAGGCTCTTCCAGCCGATCGATAATCAGCGCCGCCACCCGGGCGGCAGCGAGCCGAGGATCCTCGTCGACCGCCAGCCAGACCACGAATTCATCTCCTCCCAGCCGGTAGACCCGGTCACATAACCGCAGGGAGTGACTCAGCCGCTCGGCCACCGCCAGCAGCAGGGCATCCCCCGCATCGTGGCCGAAATGGTCGTTGACCGCCTTGAAGCCGTCCAGATCGAGAAAAATCAGCGCCCCCGGCTGGGCCTGCCGGCAGTAGGCGGCCAGTTGTTCGGTCATGGCGCCGCGATTGGGCAGGCCGGTCAGGCGATCCTGGTATGCCTGGCGGGACATCCGGCGCAGATGACCATGCACCTTGGTCCTGTCCTGCTGCAGGCCGATCAGTCGCCAGCATCGCTGTTCGTACACCCAGGTGCCGGTGACTTCCAGTCGGCGGGAAAGTGGGGCCGGCAGGCCGAGCTCAAGCTGTACTTCCGTCGCCATACCCCGGCGCAGCAAGGCATCGAGATGTTCTCGGTCTTCGGGCATCAGACAGGCTTTCCATTGTTCGGCATCGATAGCTGTACCCGGTTCCAGTCCATAGAGTTCATAAAGGCTGGGGCTCCAGTACAGCTTACCGGTGGCCGGCAGCCATTCCCACAGCCCCAGCCCGGCCTTCGATACCGCCAGCCCGAGCCGCCTGGCCTGCCAGCCCTGACGCCGCCGGTAATGAGTAAACCGCCGCCGGTACAACGCCAATGCCAACAGCAGCAGCACGACCGACAACAGCAATAGGGCAACTATCCACTGCCAGACCCGTGCAGAGACCGTCATGTCCATATTTTCCCCCGGTACCCGCCCTGCAGGCAAAAATGTCCAGCCAGGGTGGGCGTCCCTATACTGGAGTCATTGTAGTCCTAGCAAGTAAAGATGCTTTCGGCAGGCTTTTCCAGCCCACCCAACAATGACACCAGCGGGGCAGCAGAGGGAAAAACGGTGTGGCGGTTTGTGGGAGGCGGCCATCGCCGGTATGGAAAAACGCAAAAAAAAGGCCCGACAAACGTCAGGCCTTTTCATTTTCAGCCAATGTTACTTGGTGTAACGGCCCATCTGGTCCAGACGAGAGTTAGCGCGGTCGGCAGAAGCACGAGCTTCGGCAACGTCGGCAGCCAGACGATCGATCTTGGCAGAGTTCATTTGCTGACCTTGCTGAACTGCTTGAACGTCCTGAGCCAGGCTGTCCAGTTTGCTCTCCAGAGCGGTAGTAGAGCTACAGCCAGCCAGCAACAGAGCACTAACAACACCACCTACTAACATCATTTTATTACGCATTACCTGCTCCTTATTTTTGGGAGTCAAAAAGACCACATTAGGCGCCATAAGTATGGACGAAGTTCCTCAGTTATCGCAAATTATTTTATAGGGCATGACATTCGGAATTTTTGCTTAACGTTATGATTTAGCGTTTGTTTGCTGGTTTTTTGCGCACATAGAGGGTGCGCTCTACCTCCGCGATCAACTCGCCGCTTGCATCAAGAATATTAATGCGGAAATGAGGGAAGTATTTGTCACCGTTGTCGGTAGCGCGACGGATCTCGTCGAGCCGCTCCCGACTCAAATAGATATCGGCATAGACCCTGCCCCGCCCCGGCTTGAGGAAGGTAATTTTGGCGGCCCTGTCCCACACATAATACTGTGGCCCCAGCACGGCCATCAGCAGCATGGCATAGATGGGATCCGTCATCGAGAACAGGCTGCCGCCGTATTGGGTGCGATTGGCGTTTTTATTCCACCAGCGTAACACCAGCCCGACCCGGCAGTGGCTGTAGTCGCCGCTGATGTGTTCGATACGGATACCGGCCCCCCAGAATGGCGGCCAGCAGTTGAGCAGGCGGCGCAACAGCCAGGGGCGGGAAAATACCAGCTTCATTCATCTCATCCGACCAGTTGTAGTACAAAGATACTAACAAAGATCGATCCCGATGGGCAGTCTCCTCGCCATGGGAGTGCCGGCGGTGCCTCTGCCCAGATTCGGGTTGCCTTTACCGGCGGGAACAAGCACAATAAAAGCAATACCCAAACGAAATGCGAACCTTTATTTTTATGGCTGATAACAATCAAGCACTGAAAAAAGCGGGCCTCAAGGTCACCCTGCCCCGGGTAAAGATACTGGAGCTGCTGCAGCAACCCGAAACCCAGCATGTCAGTGCGGAAGATCTGTATAAGCTACTGATCGATCAAGGTGAAGAGATCGGACTGGCGACCGTTTACCGGGTCCTCAACCAGTTCGACGATGCCGGCATCGTAACCCGCCACCACTTCGAGGGTGGCAAATCGGTGTTCGAACTGGCCACCCAGGAACATCATGATCACCTGGTTTGCCTCGACTGCGGCAAGGTCATCGAATTCCACGATGAGATCATCGAGCAGCGCCAGCGCGATATCGCCAGCCAGTACAACATCAAGCTCACCAACCACAGCCTCTACCTCTACGGTCACTGCACCAACGAGCAATGCGAACACAACGACAGCGATCATCACTGACCGTCGCGAGTCAAACGGATGCCACAAGCCGCAGCCCTTGCTGCGGCTTTTTTAATGCCGGCCCCGCCACAGCGCCAGCACGCTGAGGCCGGCTTCCAGGCATCGAACAGCCCCGGTCGCTCGCCCAACAGCTACCAGGCCGGCAGGGCACGCGATAAAAAAACCGCGACGAGCGCGGCTTTTTTCAAGGCACGGGTATGATTCAGGCGTCTTCCTTGCCCCAGGAGTCCCGCAGCGCCACGGTCAGGTTGAATACCAGCCCCTGCCCCTTGTTGTCCCGGCAGAAGTAGCCCTCGCGCTCGAACTGGAAGGCCCGACCGGGTTCGGCCCGGGCCAGGGACGGCTCGACCATGGCGTGGCTCAGCACCTGCAGCGAGTCCGGATTCAGCGCCTGCTCGAAGGATTCGGCAGCACCCGGGTTGGGCACGCTGAACAGGCGATCGTACAGCCGCACTTCGGCCGGCACGCCATGACTGGCTGACACCCAGTGGATCACGCCCTTGACCTTGCGGCCGTCGGCCGGATCCTGGCCGAGAGTATCCGGATCGTAGCTGCAGAAAATGGTGGTGATGTTGCCGTCACCGTCTTTCTCCACCCGCTCGGCCTTGATCACGTAGGCATTGCGCAGGCGCACTTCCTTGCCCAGCACCAGTCGCTTGTACTTCTTGTTGGCTTCTTCCCGGAAGTCAGCTTCGTCGATGTACAGCTCCCGGCCGAAGGGCAGGTCGCGCGTTCCCATCTCCGGCTTGTTGGGATGATTGGGCGCCTGCAGGACTTCCCGATGACCCTCGGCCAGGCTTTCGATCACCAGCCGCACCGGGCGCAGCACCGCCATGGCCCGCGGCGCATTTTCATTCAGATCGTCGCGGATGCAGGCTTCGAGCATGCTCATTTCCACGGTGTTGTCCTGCTTGGTCACGCCGATACGCAGGCAGAACTCCCGGATAGACGCCGGAGTATAACCGCGGCGGCGCAGGCCGGAGATGGTCGGCATGCGTGGATCGTCCCAGCCTTCCACGTGACCGTCGGTCACCAGCTGGTTCAGCTTGCGCTTGGACATCACCGTGTATTCCAGGTTGAGCCGGGAGAACTCGTACTGGCGCGGATGGCAGCCGATACTGATGTTGTCGAGCACCCAGTCATACAGGCGGCGATTGTCCTGGAATTCCAGGGTACAGAGCGAATGCGTAATGCCTTCGATCGCATCGGAAATACAATGGGTAAAGTCGTACATCGGATAGATGCACCACTTGTCACCGGTCTGGTGATGGTGCGCGAAGCGGACCCGGTACAGCACGGGATCACGCATCACCATAAAGGGAGAAGTCATGTCGATCTTGGCGCGCAGGCAGGCACGGCCTTCCTCGAACTCGCCGTTGCGCATGCGGGTGAAGAGCGCCAGGTTCTCTTCCACCGGGCGATCCCGGTAGGGGCTGTTGCGACCCGGTGTGGTCAGGGTGCCACGATATTCCCGGATCTGCTCGGGGGCCAGCTCATCCACATAGGCCAGGCCCTTTTCGATCAGCTCCACCGCATAACCGTACAGCTGATCGAAATAATCGGAAGAATAGTGAACGTCTCCACTCCATTCGAAACCGAGCCATTGGACATCGCGCTTGATGGATTCGACGTACTCGACACTTTCCTTTTCCGGGTTGGTGTCATCAAAACGCAGATTGCACTGCCCCTGATAGTCCCGGGCAACGCCAAAATTCAGGCAAATGGACTTGGCATGACCGATATGCAGATAGCCGTTGGGCTCCGGCGGAAAACGGGTCTGGATCGACGAATGTTTACCGCTGGCCAAATCTTCATCGATGATTTGGCGAATAAAATTGCTGGGACGAAGGTCCGCCTGACTCATTCATACACCTCGATTGGGGATGACTTAATTCCAGCGCACATGATCCATGATCTCCGTCCCCCGCTCAATAGCCAGAGCAGGAATAAGCGGCTTTGCCGATAAAAAAGCCGCCTGACGGCGGCCTCGGCTGAGAGCTGAGATCAGGCAGCCCGGTCAGGGAGTTGCCCCAAACCGGACCGGACCGCACCGACCCGGTCATTCCTCAATCGGCAAGGTCTGCTGGACATATCGGCCCGGTGCCGGCATCAGCCCCGGGCACTCTTCGCTGCCCACGCCACGTGCCGCCACCTTGTCGTCGCCTAGATAGGGCGTCACCCACTGCTGCCAGTGCGGCCACCAGGAGCCGGCTTCCCGCTTGGCGGCAGCCAGCCACTGCTCCGGTTCGTCAAAGGCTTCCGCGCTGGTCCAGTAACCGTATTTGTTTTTATTGGGCGGATTGACCACCCCGGCCACATGGCCGGATTCGCCCAATACCAGGGTGGTGTCGCTGCCCAGCAACCTGGAGCCTTTGAAGGTCGCATCCCACAGCGCAATGTGATCGTCCTTGGTGGACAGGAAGTAGCTGGGCGTCTTGACCTTGGACAAATCGATGCCGAAGTTGCCGACCTTCACTTCACCGGCCCGGCTCAGGCTGTTGTTCAGGTACAGATCCCGCAACAGGAAGCTGGCGCAGGTGGCGCTCAGGTTGGTGCTGTCGCTGTTCCAGTACAGAATGTCGAAATCGGCCGGCTCCTCGCCCTTGAGGTAGTTGTCGATGTAATAGTTCCAGTACAGGCTGTTTTCCCGCAGCAGGCTGAAGGTCACCGCCATCTGCCGGCCATCGAAGTAACCCTGGCTGTCGTTCATCAGCTCCATGGCCTTGACCACCGGCTCGTTGATAAAGACCCCCACCTCTCCCGGCTGCTTGAAATCGAGCAAGGTGGTCAGGAAAGTGGCGCTCTTGACCCGGGGCTTCATGCGCCGGGCCGCGTACAGGGCCATGGTCGAGGCCAGCAGGGTACCGCCGATGCAGTAGCCGATGGCATTGACTTCCTTTTCGCCGGTAATCTGCTCGATGACCCGGATGGCCTCCATGGTGCCGGAATGGATCAGATCCTGGAATCCGATGCTCGCCTGCTCTTTCCCCGGATTGCGCCAGGACATGATAAAGACCGTGTGGCCCTGATCCCGGAGCCAGCGCACCAGCGAATTCTGCTCTTTCAGATCGAGAATATAGAATTTGTTGATAAAGGGCGGGATCACCAACAGCGGCGTCTGGAACACGCTGTCGGTACTGGCCTGATACTGAACAAGCTCGAAAATATCGTTGCGGAATACCACCTCGCCCGGTGTGGTGGCCAGATCCTTGCCCAACTCAAAGGCCGACTGACGGGTCATGCGGATTTTCAGCAGGTTGGCGCTGGCCGCCAGATCCTCCTGGAACAGCTCAACCCCCTTCACCAGGTTGGCGCCCTTTTCTTCCAGGGTGCGCTGCAGCAACTCCGGGTTGCTCCAGATAAAATTGCTCGGCGACAGAGCGTTGATGGTCTGGCGGAAAAAGAAGCTGAGCCGCTGGCGCACCGGTTCGGGCAGGCCTTCGATGACCTCCAGCATGTCCGTCAGCGAGGTGGCGAAATGCAGGTAGGACTGGCGCAGAAAGTCGAAATTGGGATCTTCTTTCCAGGACTTGTGATGGAAACGCCGTTCACCGGGGGGATCGGAGATCAGACTCTCCGCCTTGCTGTCCAGGGTCTTTATCATGCTGTTCTGGCAAATGGCCAACTGGCCCTGCCACCATTGCATCTGCATATCGAGCAGGCGTACGGGATTGGCCGACACCACCTCGTAGAGGGTCTTCAGATCCTGTGCATTGACTTCCGATAACGCCTGGGTCACCGGATTATCCCCCAGGCTGGCACGTTGCATGTCCGACCACATCGTCTCGTTCCATTGAAAGAACTGCCGGATGGGATCGGCGCCGTTATACATGTTTTGCTGCATTGTCCCTCCCTGATACGGATAGCGCCCGCAAGAACAAGATAGCGCGACAACACCAACGGGAAGGTGGCGTATACGCCCCTTCCCTGTGTTGCATTCTTATCCCTGGACGGGCCTGTTGTTATTTCTTCTGAGCATCCGCCGCCAGGGCTTCCAGGCCAACCTTGAACTCCTGGGCCAGCTCGGCCAGTTTCTTGCCGTCCTCAATCATCTGCTGGCTGATCTTGGTCATGGTTTCCAGTTGCTTGGAGCCACTGCTGACCAGGGACTGCACGTCCTTGACCTGGCTGCTGGCCTGCAGTTGGGCCAGGCCGATATCGGCATACTGACGGGCCGCTTCCAGCTGCAGGTTGGTCAGGTCGGTGAAGTTCTTGGCGACCAGCTGGTTGTATTTCAGCATGGGGCCAAAGGTTTTTTCCGTTTGATCATTAAAGGTTTTGAACATATCGGTGTACATGGCTTGCTCCTTCGATGGAAAGAATTCCCTCTCCCGCCTCATGGCAGGAGAGGAGAGGACAGATCAGATTCGTTTCAGTACCACCGCGGTTCCCATGCCGCCGCCCACGCACAGGGACGCCAGGCCGAGGCGGCTGTCGCTGCGCTGCAGCTCGTACAGCAGGGTGACCAGAATACGGTTGCCGGACGCGCCCAGCGGGTGCCCCAAGGCGATGGCGCCGCCGTTCATGTTGGTTTTGTCCAGTAAGGTCTGCTGGGGTGTATCGTATTTGGCGGACAATTGCTTGACCACACCCAGCGCCTGGCCGGCAAAGGCTTCATTCAGCTCCAGGCGTTCGATGTCATCCAGCTTGAGTCCGGCCCGGGTCAGCGCCTGCTCAATGGCGGGCACAGGACCCAGCCCCATGATCTCCGGCGCGATACCGCCCTGACCATAGCCGACCACCTCGGCCAGCGGCGTGAGCCCAAGGCGTTCCACCGCCGATTTACTGGCCACGATAATAGCGCTGCCGCCGTCATTGATGCCGGAGGCATTACCGGCGGTCACGGAACCGTCGGGCTTGAAGGCGGGGCGCAGCTTGCCCAGGGTCTCGGTGGTGGTCCCGGCCTTGGGATACTCGTCGGTATCCACCGTCAGGGTTTCCTTGCGGCTTTTCACTTCCACCGGCACGATCTCGGCCTTGAAACGCCCCGCTTCGATGGCGGCCACCGCCTTGGCCTGGCTGGCCACGGCCAGGGCATCCTGCTCGTCACGGCTGATGCCTTCCTGGGCCACCACGTTTTCGGCGGTCACGCCCATATGGTACTTGTTGAACACATCGGTCAGGCCGTCGTTGATCAGCAGGTCGGTCAGGGTCATGTCGCCCATCTTGTTGCCACCGCGCAAGTCGCCTTTTACCGCGAAGGGGATCTGCGACATGTTCTCACAACCGGCGGCCACGACCACGTCCGCATCACCGGCCTTGATGTGAGCACAGGCATCCATCAGGGTTTTCATGCCGCTGCCACACACCATGTTCAGGCTGTAGGCGGGAACGCCGACCGGAATACCGGCGGCCAGGGCGGCCTGGCGACCAACCCCCATGCCCTGGCCGGCGCCGACGACGTTACCCACGATCACTTCATTGACTTCTTCCGCCGCCAGGCCGGCCTGGGCCAGCGCGCCTTTGATGGCGATGCCGGCAAGCTCGGCGGCGGGAATGGTTTTCAGTGCACCGCAGAAACTGCCGATGGGAGTACGTTTTGCTGCAACAATGTATACGGGTTCAGACATAAATAATGCTCACTCTTAGGTTGAGGAAGACGACAATGAACTGTCACCTTATTGCATATAGAGACCGCCATTGACCGACAGGGTTTCGCCGGTAATGTAGCCGCCGTACTCGCCCGCCAGATACAATACCGCACCGGCAACTTCCTCGGTGGTAGCGAGGCGCTTCATGGGAATGGTCGCCTTGATCGAATCCAGCACATCTTCCCGAATGGCGGTGACCATGGGGGTGGCGGTGTAGCCCGGCGCCACCGCGTTGACGCAGACACCGAAACGGGCGCCTTCGGCGGCCAGAGCCTTGGTAAAGCCAATCATGCCCGCCTTGGCCGCAGAATAGTTGACCTGGCCATACTGGCCCTTGAGGCCATTGACGGAAGAGATATTAATGATGCGCCCGCTGCCCTGTTCACACATCTGGTTGAATACGGGCTGGGTCACGCTGAACAGGCTGTTCAGGTTGGTGGCCATCACGTCCTGCCACTGCTGCCAGGACATTTTCTTGAAGGTGGCGTCCCGGGTAATACCGGCGTTGTTGACCAGTACATCGATCTGACCCAACTCCTGAATCAGTGCGGGAACGGCCTCGCCGACCGCCTGGTGATCGGTAACATCCAGTGCCAGCAGCTGTATATCTTTACCTGCCAGCTGCTCTTCCTGCAGCCAGTTCGCGGCCTGTTCTTCTTTGCCCGGGCGGTGAGTGGCAACAACTTTGTACCCATTGTTCAGAAATAAACGACACACTTCTGTTCCAATTCCGCCGGCGGCACCGGTGACCAACGCGATTTTTTTACTTGTCATCAAGTCCACTCCTTTGTTTTTACAACTTACCAGAGAACGACGGGGACTGTGCTCTCTATTACTACCCAACCGCGCTGTATAGAATTAAACGCGATAAAAAGCCTCGTCAACTCATTATTTTTATTATTCGGTGATGACTTTTAAAATTTAACTTCATCCACTATAAGCCTATTTTTATGACAAATGAATTAACTTGGTACGACTTTTTTGTTAATGAAATGTTTATTTGAAACTAAATAATGTCCGAGTGTGACGGCATCGAAAAAAAGCCATCCAAGCCGAGGCCAAACAACATAAAAAACCAGAACATGGCTCAAAAACAGAGTTACATTGCGGCTCTACCGCGATCCGGGTATTTGGATAAAAATTCAATAAGTCGCATAAAGAGGGTAAATTCGGCTTACGGTCCTTATTATGTTCCCCGATTAGCTTTCATATAAAAAAATCGATTTTTCCCCCTTTACAACATGACTACAGAATTAGTCTTTTTGCTCCATCATCAGTCAGCCGGTCTAACGGTTTGGATAAGCACGCCGGTGGTCCGACCTGGAGCAACCGACCGGCCTCCACCTCACTACTGCCAGCAGGCAGGATCATCCGGATCCCCAATGCCATTTTGCAGCTAGAAAGGCAAACAGACACAGTCATTCTTATGAAGAGTTGCCGCCTTGCAACCGGACGGTCTTGGCCCGGGCTGCCGGCTATCGCCGCCGGTCCGGCCCGCTGGCGCAGAAATCATCCGTTGTTGCACATTCTTAGAGCAAACAGCCTGATTTATCAGGGAAAGCGGCTTTGAGTGTTGACAGCCAAAGTAGCAGCCATTACCATGCGCCTCGCATTCAAGGATGCCTCTTCCCCCTTAGTTCAGTCGGTAGAACGGCGGACTGTTAATCCGTATGTCGCTGGTTCAAGTCCAGCAGGGGGAGCCAGTTTCAAAAAGTTGTTCCCCCTTAGTTCAGTCGGTAGAACGGCGGACTGTTAATCCGTATGTCGCTGGTTCAAGTCCAGCAGGGGGAGCCACATTCTCTTGTCATTTCGCATGCCTTGGCCCATCATGGTCCGACAAGATTGCGCTCTGTTCTGCTCTCACTTCAGATGTCCTGTTATCCCGTTTTTACAAGGATGATGGTTATGCGGGAAACTCGCCCCTTCGGTCATGTACTGCTGCTGGCAGCCTTTATCTCTATCCTGTTGAGTCTGCTTTTGCCTTGGTGGGCCAGCTATCGCTCGCTCATGCATCAGGAACAGCAAATTAATCTCAGCCTGCCCCGGTGGCCCTCGCCGGATATCGCTTCCCTGCCCGTACCAGGGGTGGCAGAGCTGTCCTATGGCCAACCGATAGCATCGGGCTCACGGGCCTGGTGGTTTGGCCGCCCTGCCGCCAACCACCAGTTGATGATAGGACAGACGCCCCTGTTCTTTCGCCTCGATACCCGTCCGGCTACCGCCCAGTGGCTGCTGCTGTCCCTCCCCCTGAGTCTGGCAAGCCTACTGATCTTCGGCGGTCTGTATCGGCGCTGGAGCCGCGAAAGCCGGGAAAAGGAGCACTATTTCCAGACCCTGCTGCTCGATCCCGAACAGGGCCGGCTCGGCGGCCGGGATCCGGTTGAACAGGGCATCATCGCCCTGCATCATAACTATCAGAGCCAGCTCGACAACCTGCAGCAGCAGCTCAGCGAAGCACACCAGCAAAGCCACCAGGACAGCCTGACCACCCTCGGCAACCGCTATGCCTTTCGCCGGGATCTGACCCTGATGCTGACCGACGAAAACAAGCTGGCCACCGCCACCCTGATGATAGTGCGCGCCAGTGCCCTGCAGGACATCAATACCCGGCTCGGCTTTCAGGCCGGCGACCAGTATTTGCAGAACATCGCCAAGCTGGTGCGCAAGGCCATACAGCCCTTGCTCGGGGCCAGGGCCTATCGGATCAGCGGCACCGACATCGCGGTCCTCGCCAAAGGCCAGTGCGAGCCGCTGGCCCACAGCCTGGGTACCCAGTTGCGCCAGGATCTGAATCATTATCAGCACCTGCACGAACTGGACTGTGCCGCCTACATGGGCTTTACTCAACTACTGCCGGGCCAGTCTCCCGAGCACGTGCTGGTGCGGGCCGACGCCGCCCTGGCCCAGGCCCAGGGCGGTGAGCCCAACGGCTGGCGCATCGTACAGAAAAACAACGATGATGAAGACATGGGTGAGAGCCAGTGGCGGCAACGGTTGCAGGCCATGCTGGAGGAAAACCGGATCGAACTGCTGGTACAGCCGGCCCTGATCAGCAAACCGGCCGCCCCCGGCTATAATGAAATATTTTCCCACTTTCCCAACGACAGTGGCGGCTGGTATCCGGCCACCACCGTCTTTGCCATGCTGCAGCGGCTCGATTTGTCGATGCTGTTCGAGCAGAAAATCATCGAAACCACCTTGCGGCAGATCCGGCCCAAGGAGCTGCCCGCCCAGCGCTGGGCCATTAACCTGACCCCGACCAGCCTGCAGCAGAACTCGTTTCTGATCTGGCTCGAGCGGGTGTTGCTGCGGGACATGGATGTCACCTCTTCCCTGGTTTTCGAGCTCGATGAGCATGTGCTGGAGCATCAGCTGGTGGCCGGCAAGCGCCTGATGGACATGATCCGCCGCTGCGGCGCCCGCTCCGCGGTGAGCAAGTTCGGCCACGGCTACGGCTCCTTCCGGCTGTTGAAGGAAATCAAGCCCGACTACATCAAGCTCGATGCCCAGTTGGTCAGGCACCTGGAGGACGACAGCGCCAACCAGCAATTCGTGCGTATGATTGTCGATCTGGCCCAGCGCCTGGGATGTCATGTGGTAGCCGAAGGGGTCGAAACCACGGAGCAGAAGCGGATCCTGGAAAGCATGTACGTCGATGGCATCCAGGGTTATCTGATCGCCAAACCGATGTCGCTTGCCGAGTTCAAGGGGCGGGTTGCTTGAGCTTGAGCAGGTAGTTAATAAGCTCGCCCAGGTGACGATAGCGTTCCAGCTCGTCCGGACTGTAGCGGGTAGACATGGTGGAGGGATTATGCCGGTGTTTGAGGTAGCGCATGATCTGCAGGCGGTTGAAACCGCCGATCCGATACACCAGCTCAAGCAATTTCTTGACCTGTTCGGCATCCAGCCCGCACAGTTCGGCGTAATCGGGCTCCAGCGGGCTTTTGATCTCCACCATCACCTCGGCCAGCGCGCCGCTCTCCTGCAGGTACTCCAGCCACTGCTCCAGATACATGGGTTTGGTGCCGGGCAAGAGCTCGAAATATCCCTGACCGGAGCGGCAGCCCGACAGCAGCAGCACTGCCAGCCGATCCTGGTTGCAGCGAAAAAACACCTCCCCCTGTTCGCTCCAGTCCAGCGCCTGCACGCGGAATTCCGCCTGCCCGCCCTGGTCGTCCTTTACCTTGAAAATAAACACACCATCTCCGGAATTGCGGCAAAGCATTCATCTTGGCCCAATCCGCCCGGCGAGTCAAAGCCAGGCTTCACAGTCCGTCGATATGGGTGTAAGGTCTGGCCTCGTCCGGCTTTCGTTGCCATGAATACCCGCAGGAGTCATTGATAATGCCCAATAAGGAAGTTACCTACACCATTTCTGAATTGGCCGATGAATTTGACATCACTGCTCGCACCCTCCGTCATTATGAAGATCAGGGCCTGCTGATGCCGAAACGCAAGGGCAATACCCGGATCTACAGCCATAAAGACAGGATCAGGCTGGCGCTAACCCTGCGGGGCAAACGTCTGGGGTTCAGCCTGGCGGAAATCCGCGAGCTGTTTGATCTCTACGATGCTGAACACAGCAGCCGGCCCCAGCTACACTCGATGATTGCGATGATTGCGGAAAAACGCGCCAGCCTGCAACAGCAGCAGGAAGACATCGAGAAGGTGCTGGCCGAGCTGGACGGCGCCGATATCAAGGCGCGGGAAACGCTGGAAAAGATGAAACATCACTAAAGCCGGAAGCCGGAAGCCGGAAGCTGTAGGGAACGATGAAGCCCCGCGATGCGGGGCTTCAAGGTTTATTTCGACTGGCTGATGCTGGCCAGCTTGTCGAAATAGTCCGGGAAGGTCTTGGAGGTGCACTTAGGATCCAGGATCACCACCGGGGTGTCGCTCAGGGCCACCAGCGAGAAGCACATGGCGATACGGTGATCGTTGTAGGTGGCGATTTCCGCTTCCTGCAACTGTGCCGCCGGCGTCACCACCAGGTAATCCTCCCCCTCGTCCACCTCGACCCCGAGCTTGGCCAGCTCGGTGGCCATGGCATAGAGCCGGTCGGTTTCCTTCACCCGCCAGTTGTAGATATTGCGGATCCGGGTGGTGCCTTCGGCGAACAAGGCGGTGGTGGCGATGGTCATGGCCGCATCGGGGATGTGGTTCATGTCCATGTCCACCGCCTTCAGCGGAGCCACATGTTGGGCCTCGATAAAGTCGTCACCCCAGGTGATACGCGCCCCCATGGCCTCCAGCACATCGGCGAAACGGATATCTCCCTGGATGCTGTCACGGCCGATGCCGGTCACCCGCACCTTGCCCTTGATGGCGCCGGCCGCCAGGAAGTAGGAGGCGGAGGAAGCATCCCCCTCCACCAGAAAGGTGCCCGGGGCGATGTAACTCTGGTTGCCCTGGATATAGAAGATCTGGTAGTCGTCGTGCTCCACCGTCACCCCGAACTGCTTCATGATATGCAGGGTGATGTCGATATAGGGCTTGGACACCAGCTCGCCCTTGATATGAATGCGGGTATCGCCGGAGGCCATGGGCGCCGCCATCAGGAAGGCGGTGAGAAACTGGCTGGAAACGGAGCCGTCGATATGCACGTCACCGCCCCACAGACCCTTGCCGTTGATAAACACCGGCGGATAACCGTCGGTCTTGAGATAGCTGATATCGGCCCCCGCTTCGCGCAGTGCATCCACCAGATGGCCGATGGGCCGCTCCCACATACGTGGTTCGCCGGTCAGGGTGAATTCGCCGGTGCCCAGGCACAGGGCGGCGCACAGGGGACGCATGGCGGTACCGGCATTGCCGAGAAACAACGAGACCGGCTCGGTGACACTGAACGGCCGGCCCAGGCCGTGCACCACGCATTCGGTTTTGTCTTCCGACAACTCGTACTTGACCCCCAGGGTCTTGAGCGCATCCAGCATGTGACGGATATCATCGCTGTCGAGCAGGTTGGTCAGGCGGGTAGTACCCTGGGCCAGGGCGGCAAGCAGCAGGGCACGATTGGAAACCGACTTGGAGCCGGGCAGGTTGACGGTGCCCTCCACGCGGGCGATAGGCAATAACTTGAGGCTTTCCATAACATTCCTGGAGATACGGGATGAACAAAAACTGCAGCTGTCTAGACGTTAACAGGGCTGGTGCATCAGGGCAAGATAAACAAAAGGCCGGTTTGCACCGGCCTTCGCTCAACCCAGAACCTTGGCCAGCGCCTCGAGGCAACGCCGGTTTTCCTGCTCCAGGCCGATGCTGATACGCAGGCAGGTCGGCAGGCCGTAGCCGGCGATGGGCCGTACTATCACCCCTTCCCGCAGCAGCGCCTGATACACGGCTCCCGCATCCTGCTGCAGATCCAGGGTGATGAAGTTGGCACGGGACGGGATGTATTTCAGGCCCTTCTCCTTGAAGAAGGCTTCATACAAGGCCATCCCCTCCCGGTTGAGGCTGACCGCCTCGCCGAGGTAGGCTTCATCGTCCAGCGCCGCTTCCGCCGCCGCCAGCGCCAGGCTATTGCAGTTGAAGGGCTCGCGCACCCGGTTGAGCACCTCGACCAGCTCCGGATGGCAGACCATGTAGCCCACCCGCAAGCCGGCCAGGCCATAGGCCTTGGAGAAGGTGCGCGACACGATCAGGTTCGGGTAGCGGGCCAGCCAGTCGATGGACGGGATCCGCTCGTCTTCCGCCACGTACTCGGTATAGGCCTCGTCCAGCACCACCAGTACCTCGGCCGGCACCTTGTCCATAAAGGCTTCGATCTCGGCCGCACCGACGAAGGTGCCGGTCGGGTTGTTGGGGTTGGTGATGCACACCAGCCGGGTCGCCGGGGTAATAGCTGCCGCCATGGCGTCCAGATCATGGCCGAAATCCCTGGCCGGCACCACCACCGCCTCGGCGCCGTGAGCCTGGGTCGCCAGAGCATAGACGATAAAGGTGTATTGGGAATACACCACCTGCTGCCCGGGCGACACGAAGGTGTGGAACACCAGATCGATCAGCTCGTTGGAGCCGTTACCCAGGATCAGCTGGCCGGCGTCTACCCCCAGCTTTTGCGCCAGCTTCGCCTTCAGGGCGAAACCATTGGCATCCGGATAGCGGGCCAGATCCGGCAGGGCACGTTCGATGGCGGCCCGGGCCTTGGGGCCCAGCCCCAACGGATTTTCGTTTGACGCCAGTTTCACGCTGTTGCTGATGCCGAGCTCACGCTCCAGCTCTTCCACCGGCTTGCCCGGCTGATAAGGATGCAGACCCGGAACTCCCGGGTTGGCCAGGGCCAGAAAATCAATACTCACAATGGCTCCTTGTATATGTTCTGCTGACCTGTTTCTTGGTCAGAATTTTTGCCGCTTGCTGAACGTGCACGTCCGTCGGACAAAGGGCACTGCTTCTCCGGCACGCCGTGAATACCTCCCTGTAGGCTCCGCTGCGCCATCCATGGCGCAGAGGGCGCGGCGAAGCAGACACCATTTACCCTCCTTAGTTCAGCACGGTGTTGTCTGCCGATCTTAATCAGCCAACACCAAAGCTTCACGAAGCAGCAGTGGGGATTGCCGGAGCCGACCATAAAATGCCATGGATGGCATTTTCGAGCGCCCCATGGAGGGGCTTGAAGCGTGTCGGCGTAGCGCAACCGCGCTGCTGCTTCGCAGTAGAGGGGCCAGCGAGCTCAGCTGTTGCGCTTGGCGAACTTGTCCATAAAGGCGACCAGCGCCTGCACCCCTTCGATGGGCATGGCGTTGTACAGGCTGGCACGCATGCCGCCCACGATGCGGTGGCCCTTGAGCGCCAGCAGCCCTTCGGCCTTGGCCTCTTTCAGGAAGGCGTCGTTCAGGCCGTCGTCCTTCAACTGGAAGGGAATGTTCATCCAGGAGCGGGCGCTGGGATGCACTTCGTTGCGGTAAAAATCGCTGGCGTCCACGTAGTTGTACAGCAACTCGGCCTTGGTCTTGTTGCGCTCGCCCATGACCTCCAGCCCGCCCTGGCGTTTCAGCCACTGGAACACCAGGCCGGCCAGGTACCAGGCGTAGGTGGGTGGGGTGTTGAGCATGGAGTCGGCCTTGGCCATGGCCGCGTAGTCCATGATCGCCGGTACCTGGGGGCAGGCCTGGTTGAGCAGGTCTTCGCGCACGATGACCACCGCCAGCCCGGAGGGGCCGATGTTCTTCTGGGCACCGGCATAAATGATGCCGAATTTGCTGACGTCGATGGGCCGGGAGAGGATGGTGGACGACATGTCCGCCACCAGGGGCACGTCACCGGTGTCGGGCACGAAGTGGTATTCCAGACCTTCGATGGTTTCGTTCGGGCAGTAATGCACATAGGCGGCGGTGGAGTCGAGTGCCCAGCTCGTGGCCAGGCCCTGGCGGCCGTCTGCGGCGGTCGTGAGCCCGTCCAGTATCCGTACATCGCCCACCTTCTCCGCTTCGGACACCGCGGACTTGGACCACTGACCGGTAGTGATATAGTCGGCCTTGGCGTTGATGCCCATCAGGTTGAGCGCCACGGCGGAGAACTGCCCGCGACCGCCGCCCTGCAGGAACAGCACCTTGTAGTTGTCGGGGATCCGCATCAGATCCCGCAGATCCTGCTCGGCCTGGGCCGCCACCGCCATGTAGTCGGCGCCGCGGTGGCTGAGCTCCATCACCGACACGCCCAGTCCGTGGAAGTCACGAAACTCGGCCTGGGCCTGCTGCATTACCTCTACCGGCAACATGGCCGGGCCTGCGCTGAAGTTATAAACCATCGTCTCCATTTTCCCCTGAATTATCCCCATTCTAAATAACCGATAACAAACGGCCAAACAGCGTCCGGGCCGAAAACACGGCCCGGCCCCTGCGACGCGATCAAAACAGTGATTGAATAGCTTTTACACGGCAGCAGGCTGCCAAGTCAAAGTGATTTTGTGCCATTTTCCCGGGCTGAACAAAAGGGGCCCGGGGGCCCCTTGCGGTTTATTCGCCGGCGATATCGTCCTGTGCCTCTACCAGCTCATCGACTTCGGTTTCCTCGATACGCTGCAGGCCCACCACCTGTTCGTCTTCTCCGGTGCGGATCAGGCGGACACCGGCGGTGTTGCGGCTGATCAGGCTGACCTCGGACACCCGGGTGCGTACCAGGGTTCCGCCGTTGGTGATCAGCATGATTTCGTTGCTGTCTTCCACCTGGATGGCGCCCACCACGGGGCCGTTGCGGTCACTTACCTTGATGGAGACCACCCCCAGGGTAGCGCGGCTCTTGGTCGGGTATTCCTCGAGCGCGGTGCGCTTGCCGTAACCGTTGGCGGTGGCGGTGAGGATGGCGCCATCGCCTCGCGGCACGATCAGCGACACCACCCTGTCCCCCTCGGCCAGCCGGATGCCGCGCACCCCGGAGGCGGTACGGCCCATGGGGCGCACGCCCTTGAAGCTACCCGTGCCGGCGGCGTCTTCACCCTGCTCCTCGCCCTCTTCGGCCCCCTCGGCCTCGGCACGACCGCTGCCTTCGGCAAAGCGCACCACCTTGCCGGCATCGGAGAACAGCATGATCTCGTTGCTGCCGTCGGTGATGTCGACGCCGATCAGCTCGTCTCCCTCTTTCAGGTTGATGGCACGAATGCCGGAGGCCAGCGGCCGGCTGAAGGCGGACAGGCTGGTCTTCTTGACGGTGCCGTCGGCGGTGGCGAAAAACACGTACTTGTCGTCGGAATACTCCTGCACCGGCAGGATGGCGGTGATCCGCTCCCCCTGATCCAGCGGCAGCAGGTTGACGATGGGCCGGCCACGGGCGGCACGGCTGGCTTCCGGCAGTTGGTACACCTTGAGCCAGTACACCTTGCCGGCGGTGGAGAAGCACAGAATGGTGTCGTGGGTATTGGCCACCAGCAGCCGTTCGACGAAGTCCTCTTCTTTGATGCTGGTCGCCGACTTGCCGCGCCCCCCCCGGCGCTGGGCCTCGTAATCGGTCAGCGGCTGGTACTTCACATAGCCCTGGTGGGACAGGGTGACCACCACGTCTTCCTGGGTGATCAGGTCTTCGATATTGATCTCGGCGCTGGAGGTGGTGATCTCGGTACGGCGGGCATCGCCGAACTGCACCTTGAGCGCTTCCAGCTCCTCGCGGATCACCTCCATCAGCCGCACCGTGCTGTTGAGGATGTGCAGCAGCTCGGCTATCTGATCGAGCAGGTTCTGGTATTCCTCGAGGATCTTCTCGTGCTCGAGGCCGGTCAGGCGATGCAGGCGCAGATCCAGGATGGCCTGGGCCTGCTGCTCGGTCAGATGATAGTTGCCGTCACGGATGCCGTATTCCGGCTCCAGCCACTCGGGGCGAGCGGCGTCGTCACCGGCCCGCTCCAGCATGCCGGCCACGTTGCCCAGCGCCCAGCCCTGGGCCAGCAGCCCGGCCTTGGCCTCCGCCGGGGTCGGCGAACGGCGGATCAGTTCGATAATGGGATCGATGTTGGCCAGGGCGATGGCCAGGCCTTCCAGGATATGGGCCCGGTCCCGCGCCTTGCGCAGCTCGAACACGGTACGGCGGGTGACCACTTCGCGTCGGTGCTGGATAAAGCACTCCAGCATATCCTTCAGGTTAAAGATACGCGGCTGATTGTTGTCCAGCGCCACCATATTGATGCCGAACACCGTCTGCATCTGGGTCTGGGCATAGAGGTTGTTGAGGATGACTTCGCCGACTTCGCCCCGGCGTACCTCGATCACGATGCGCATGCCGTCCTTGTCGGACTCGTCACGCAGGGCGCTGATGCCCTCGATGCGCTTTTCCTTGACCAGCTCGGCGATCTTCTCGATAAGCCTCGCCTTGTTCACCTGGTAGGGCAGCTCGGAGACGATGATGGTCTCGCGGCCGCTCTTCTCGTCGGTCTCGATGTCGGCCAGGGCGCGCACATAGATCTTGCCGCGGCCGGTGCGGTAGGCATCGATGATGCCGGACTTGCCGTTGATGATGCCGCCGGTGGGAAAGTCCGGTCCCGGGATCAGTTCGATCAGTTGATCGACCGTGATGTGCTCGTCGTCGATCAGCGCCAGGCAACCGTCCACCACTTCATTCAGGTTATGGGGAGGAATGTTGGTGGCCATGCCCACGGCGATGCCGGAAGAACCGTTGACCAGCAGGTTGGGCACCTTGGTCGGCATCACCGCCGGAATCATCTCGGTGCCGTCGTAGTTGGGCACCCAGTCGACGGTTTCCTTGTCCAGATCCGCCAGCAGCTCGTGGGCGATCTTGTCCATGCGCACTTCGGTGTAACGCATGGCGGCAGCGGAATCGCCGTCCACCGAACCGAAGTTGCCCTGGCCGTCGACCAGGGTGTAGCGCATGGAAAAATCCTGCGCCATCCGCACTATGGTATCGTACACCGCACTGTCGCCATGGGGGTGGTATTTACCTATTACGTCACCCACCACCCGGGCTGATTTCTTGTAGGGCTTGTTCCAGTCGTTGCCGAGCTCGTTCATGGCGAACAGCACGCGGCGATGCACCGGCTTCAAACCATCTCGCACATCCGGAAGCGCCCGCCCTACGATCACGCTCATGGCGTAATCCAGATAGGAGCGTTTCAGCTCTTCCTCGATGTTTATCGGCATGATTTCTCGGGCCAGATCGGTCATAGCAAGCCTTGTCCCCAAATTTTATTGATTATATGGCTTTGAAAAACGCGCCATTCTATCACAGTTCCCGCCCGACGGGAGCAGTGATGCTGGCGGGAGCGGGCCGCTAGGCTATAATGGCCGCCTCAGTTTGCCCGGCTTTAAGGCTTGACCATGAACGTAGATCAACAGGAAATCGACAAATTCGAGGCCATGGCCTCCCGCTGGTGGGATCTGGAGGGCGACTTCAAGCCCCTGCATCAGATAAACCCCCTGCGCCTGGGCTGGATTGCCGACAAGGCCGGCGGCCTGTTCGGCAGGCAAGTGATCGACATCGGCTGTGGCGGCGGTATTTTAAGCGAGAGCATGGCCCGGGAAGGGGCCGAGGTGACCGGCGTGGACATGGGCCGCGAGCCGCTGGCCGTGGCCCGGTTGCATGCCCTGGAAGCCGGGGTAATCGTCAATTATCGCCAGGGTACCGCCGAGCAGTTCGCCGCCGAGCATCCGGGGCAGTTCGAACTGGTGACCTGCATGGAAATGCTGGAGCATGTGCCCGAGCCCGCTTCCGTGGTGCAGGCCTGCGCCGAGCTCGCCCGACCCGGCGCCAACCTGGTGTTTTCCACCATCAACCGCAACCCCAAGGCCTGGCTGCTGATGATAGGGGTGGCGGAGCACCTGCTCAAAATGGTGCCGAAGGGCACCCACGATCACCGCAAGTTCATCACCCCGGCGGAACTGTGCTCCTATATAGAACGGGCCGGCTTGGTGGTGAAAGACATCAGCGGCGTGGTCTACCGGCCCCTCTCCGGCGGCTTCAAGCTGAGCCGGGATGCGGACGTCAATTACATGGTCCATGCCACCAAACCGGAGTAATCATGCCCTTTCAAGCGGTGTTGTTCGATCTCGACGGCACCCTGCTGGACACAGCGGGTGACATGGGCGCGGCCGCCAACCATGTGATAGCCAGCTTGGGGCTGCCCCCACTCTCCGACGAAGTGCTGAGCTGCACCACCTCGGACGGCTCCTACGCCCTGCTCCGTGCCGGCATCCACCCGGCGCTTATCGAGCAGCATGGGCTGGAGCAATTGCGCCGGCAGATGCTGGCCTTTTACGGAGCCAACCTCTGCCGCCATACCCGCCCCTACGACGGCGTGGAGGAGCTGCTCGGCTGGCTCGACCGGCGCCGAATTCCCTGGGGGGTGGTCACCAACAAACCCGCCGCCCTGACCCAGCCGTTGCTGGCGGGCATGTCGCTGTTCACCCGCTGCGGCGTCACCGTCAGCGCCGATACCCTGCCCCAGAAAAAGCCGCACCCGGCGCCCCTGCTGTTCGCCGCCGAGCGGCTGGCGGTGGCTGCGGCGCACTGCATCTATATCGGTGATCACCGGCGCGATATCGAGGCCGGGCGGGCGGCGGGCATGACCACGGTGGCCGCGACCTGGGGTTATATCTCGACCGGAGAGAACCCGGACGACTGGCAGGCCGACCACCGGCTCGGCTCGGTCCGGGCGCTGGCAGACTGGTTAAAAGACGCATTCAGCACTCATTGCTGAAAGATCCGGCGGGATCGCCAATCCCCTTTTTTTGCAAGCCAAATTTTTCAAAAAAAGTTTCCCGCCGCCCATAAAAACACCAGCCTTCTGCCAGTGCCAGACTCCCAGCGGGGCAGAAGTTAGTGAGTGCAAACCTCGGCCGTCAGATCACAGATTATCCACAAGATTTGCTTGTGGCGGCCGGCTTGAGAAATGAGGGGCAACCCACTATATTGTGCCCATCCTCAATAAGACAAACTAGATGTTGTGCTTCCTCCGGTTGCCGACCACACTATATAGGGTGGCTGGTTGCACGGGTTTTGCCGGAGCAAACACGACAGCACTGGGAGAAGGTCCGCCTCATGAATAAACATCTGCTGGTTACCAAACGTTCTGGCGCCAAGGAGCCCATCGACCTGGACAAGATCCACCGGGTGATCACCTGGGCCGCCGAAGGCCTGGATAACGTCTCCGTTTCCCAGGTGGAGCTGCGCTCCCATATCCAGTTCTACGATGGTATCCGCACCGAAGACATCCATGAGACCATCATCAAGGCCGCCGCCGATCTGATCTCCGAGCAGACGCCGGACTACCAGTACCTGGCCGCCCGCCTGGCCATGTTCCATCTGCGCAAGAAGGCCTATGGCCAGTTCGAGCCGCCCCATTTCCACGACCACGTGGTCAGGCTCACCGAGATGGGCAAATACGATCAGCACATCCTGGCCGACTACAGCCGCGACGAGTTCGAGACCCTGAACGCCCATTTGCACCACGAGCGGGACATGAATTTCTCCTACGCCGCGGTCAAGCAGCTCGAAGGCAAGTACCTGGTGCAGAACCGGGTCACCGGCGCCATCTACGAAAGCCCCCAGTTCCTGTACATGCTGGTGGCCGCCTGCCTGTTCTCCAAGTATCCCAAGGCAACCCGGCTGGGCTACATTACTCGCTTCTATGATGCGGTGTCCCAGTTCAAGATCTCCCTACCCACGCCCATCATGTCCGGCGTGCGCACCCCGACCCGCCAGTTCAGTTCCTGTGTGCTGATCGAGTGCGGTGACAGCCTAGACTCCATCAACGCCACCTCCGGCGCCATCGTGCGCTATGTGTCCCAGCGCGCCGGCATCGGCATCAACGCCGGCCGCATCCGGGCCCTCGGCAGCCCCATCCGTGGCGGCGAGGCCTTCCACACCGGCTGTATTCCCTTCTACAAGCACTTCCAGACCGCGGTCAAATGCTGCTCCCAGGGTGGCGTGCGCGGCGGTGCCGCCACCCTGTTCTACCCCATGTGGCACCTGGAAGTGGAATCCCTGCTGGTGTTGAAGAACAACCGCGGCGTGGAGGAGAACCGGGTCCGCCATATGGACTACGGCGTGCAGATCAACCGGCTGATGTACCAGCGCCTGATCAAGGGCGGCGACATCACCCTGTTCAGCCCCTCCGACGTGCCCGGCCTGTACGACGCCTTCTTCGAGGATCAGGCGAAATTCGAAGAACTGTACGTCAAGTACGAAGCCGAGCCGGCCATCCGCAAACGCACCGTCAAGGCGCTGGAGCTGTTCTCGCTGATGATGCAGGAGCGCGCCGGCACCGGCCGCATCTACATCCAGAACGTGGATCACTGCAACACCCACAGCCCCTTCGACCCGGCGGTGGCTCCGGTGCGCCAGAGCAACCTGTGCCTGGAGATCGCCCTGCCCACCAAGCCGCTGATGGACATCAACGACGAGAACGGCGAAATCGCCTTATGCACCCTGTCCGCCTTCAACCTGGGCGCCATCGACAGCCTGGATGATCTGGAAGAACTGGCTGAGCTGGCGGTACGCGCCCTCGACGCCCTGCTCGACTACCAGGACTACCCGCTGCTGGCCGCCCACAAGGGCTCCATGAACCGCCGGACCCTGGGGATAGGCGTGATCAACTACGCCTACTACCTGGCCAAGCATGGCGTGAAATACTCAGACGGCAGCGCCATCGGCCTGACTCACAAAACCTTCGAAGCCATCCAGTACTATCTGCTGAAGGCCTCGGTGCAACTGGCCAAGGAATTCGGCCCCTGCCCGGCCTTCAATGAGACCACCTACGCCCAGGGTGTGCTGCCGATAGACACCTACAAGAAGGATCTGGACAGCGTCTGCAGCGAGCAGCTGCACCAGGACTGGGAAAGCCTGCGCGAGGAGATCAAGACCGTGGGCCTGCGCAACAGCACCCTGACCGCGCTGATGCCGTCCGAGACCTCCAGCCAGATCTCCAACGCCACCAACGGCATAGAGCCGCCCCGTGGCCTGGTGTCGGTCAAGGCCTCCAAGGACGGCATCCTCAAGCAGGTGGTGCCCGAGTACGAACGGCTCAAGGGCCAGTACGAGCTGCTGTGGCAGATGCCCTCCAACGACGGCTACCTGCAGCTGGTGGGGGTAATGCAAAAGTTCGTGGATCAGGCCATTTCCGCCAACACCAATTACGATCCGGCCCGCTTCGAGGGCGGCCGGGTGCCGATGAAGCAGTTGCTGAAAGACCTGCTCACCGCCTACAAGTTCGGGCTCAAGACCCTGTATTACCACAACACCCGTGACGGCGCGGCAGACGCCCAGAACGATATGCAAGAAGACGACGGCTGTGCCGGCGGTGCCTGTAAAATTTAAGTCATTATGGCGGGGCTGGTTCCCCGCCTTTATGCGCGGAATAAACACATGTCTTACACTACCTTCAGTCAAGTTCGGAACGACCAACTCAAAGAGCCGATGTTCCTCGGCAACCCGGTAAACGTGGCCCGTTATGATCAGCAGAAATACGATATCTTTGAAAAGTTGATCGAAAAGCAGTTGTCCTTCTTCTGGCGCCCGGAAGAAGTGGACGTGTCCCAGGACCGTATCGACTACCAAGCCCTGCCGGAGCACGAGAAGCACATCTTTATCAGCAACCTGAAATACCAGACCCTGCTCGACTCCATTCAGGGCCGCAGCCCCAACGTGGCGCTGCTGCCGCTGGTCTCGATCCCCGAGCTGGAAACCTGGATTGAAACCTGGGCCTTTTCCGAGACCATCCACTCGCGCTCTTACACCCACATCATCCGCAATATCGTCAACAACCCGGCCACGGTGTTCGACGACATCGTGGCCAACGAGCATATCCTCAAGCGGGCGCGGGACATCGCCGGCTATTATGACGAGCTTATCGAATACACCAACTTCTATCATCTCTATGGCGAAGGCGAGCACGAGATCAAGGGCCAGAAGGTCACCATCAACCGCTACGAGCTGAAGAAGAAGCTCTACCTGTGCCTGATGTGCGTCAACGCCCTGGAGGCGATCCGCTTCTATGTCAGCTTCGCCTGTTCCTTTGCCTTCGCCGAGCGCGAGCTGATGGAAGGCAACGCCAAGATCATCAAGCTGATCGCCCGGGACGAGGCCCTGCACCTGACCGGCACCCAGCACATGCTCAACATACTGCGCGCCGGCGACGACGATCCGGAGATGGCGCAGGTGGCCCGCGACTGCGAGCAGCAGTGTTTCGAGCTGTTCAAGGCCGCCGCCATCCAGGAGAAGGAATGGGCCGAATACCTGTTCAAGGACGGCTCCATGATCGGCCTGAACAAGGATATCCTGTGCCAGTACGTGGAATACATCACCAACCTGCGCATGCAGTCGGTGGGCCTGGCCCCGGCCTTCGACGGCGCCAAGCAGAACCCCATCCCCTGGATCAACGCCTGGCTGTCTTCCGACAACGTGCAGGTCGCCCCCCAGGAAGTGGAAGTCAGCTCCTACCTGGTGGGTCAGATAGACTCCCAGATGAGCCACGACGACCTGGGTGATTTCGAGCTGTGAGCCGAGTCCGTACCCGGGATCTCAGTTTCGACCTGCGGGCGGGGGAAACCCTGCTCGAGGGGCTGGAGCGCACCGGTCACGCGGTGGAATACCAGTGCCGCAGCGGCTACTGCGGCGCCTGCCGCACTCCCCTGCTGGCCGGCCGGGTCGAATACCCGCACCCCCCCCTCGCCTATGTGCCCGAGGGGGAGATCCTGCCCTGCTGCTGCCGGCCGGCCGAGCCGGTCAGCCTGGATATCCCCGTGCTGGAAATAAAGAGGCAGGCCTAGGGCCTGTCTTCCTCCTTCAACGGAAAGGGGTGCCAGCTTAGCCGGCCGTTCTGCTCGAACGACTTCTCCCGTTCACAGACAAGCAACTGCTCGCCCACTTCGATCACCGAGCCCTTCGAATAGCGCTGATCCGCATAGAAGCACACCGGCTCCAGCCCCGATGAAATGTTCAGCTCCACCGGCGGCCGGGTGCTGATGGTATTGGCCGCGGCCACCGCGCTCAGACACCAGCATCCCCAGATAACGATCCTCATTCCCAGATTCCTCTTTACCCCGTTGAGGCCACATGGTAACACCGTCTGAAGATGTCCAAACAAGGCCCACTATGAAAAAAAGATACTGGCTGATCGGGGCTGTCCTGCTGACGATCCTCGGCTCCCTGCTGTTCATGCTCAGGCCGGTATCGGCGCCGCCGGTGGCGGTGACGCTGCCCGAATCCCAGGCCGTCTCCGCTATCGATTACCAGCGGGATGTCAGGCCCATCTTCGAACAAAAGTGTATCGCCTGCCATGCCTGTTACGACGCCCCCTGCCAGTTGAAGCTCTCCAGCCACGCGGGCGTTGCCCGGGGAGCCAGCAAGCAGCTGGTTTATGACGGCACCCGCACCGAGGACGCCGAGCCCAACCGGCTTTACACCGATGCGGACACCGAACAGGGCTGGCGGCAGCGCGGCTTTTACAGCGTGCTCGACAGCCAGCATCCGCAGGCGGCGCTGATGGCACGCATGCTGGCACTGGGCCGGCAAGAGCCCTGGGAGGCCAACGCGCGGTTGCCGGACAGCCTGGATATCTCCATCAAACGCGACAACCAGTGCGCGGGCCCCGATGAGTTTGACACCTTCGCCGCCAGGCATCCCGCCGCCGGCATGCCCTTCGCCGTCACCGGCCTGACCGACGACGAATACCGGATCCTGCTCGACTGGCTGGCCCAGGGCGCCTCCGTGCCGGAGCAGCAAGCTCCCCTCTCCGCCAGCCTGGAGCGAAAGGTGCGCCGGTGGGAACACTGGCTCAACCGCAGTGACAACCGGCACCGGCTGGTAGCCCGCTACCTTTATGAACACTGGTTTCTCGCCCACCTCTATTTCGAAGATGACCAGGATCAGATGTTCTTTGAGCTGGTCCGCTCCCGCACCCCCAGCGGCGAACCGGTGGACGTCATTGCCACCGTACGTCCCACCGACGGCATCGACGGGGATTTCTACTACCGGCTGCGGCCTCGGCTGGAAAGCCGGGTGCACAAGACCCATATCACCTATCCCCTGAGCCAGACGAAGATGAAACGCCTGGAGCGGCTGTTTTTAGAGCCGGACTGGGCGGTCACCACCCTGCCCGGCTACGGGCCGGCCCAGTCCGCCAACCCCTTCGTCACCTTTGCCGCCATCCCCGCCCGGGCCCGCTACCAGTACCTGCTGGACAATGCCGAATACTTCGTGCGCACCTTTATCCGCGGCCCGGTGTGCCGGGGCCAGATCGCCACCGACGTGATCCGGGATCAGTTCTGGGTCAGCTTCCAGGCTCCCGGGCACGACCTCTTCGTGACCGACGCCACCCACCGTAACCAGGTGCAGGAGTGGCTGTCCCTGCCCGGGCTGAAGTCGGATCTGCTGAGCCTGGGCCCGGACTGGCTAGCCCACCGGGAGGCCCGCAATCGCTACCTGGCCGCCCGCCAGCAGGATTACGCCCGGATCTATCCCGAAGGCCCGGCGCTCGATCACCTGTGGAACGGGGACGGCCACAACCGGGATGCCCTGCTCACCATCTTCCGCCACCACGACAGTGCCAGCGTGGTCCGCGGCTGGCAAGGCGATGTCCCCACCACCCTGTGGGTGATGGACTACCCGCTGCTGGAGCGGACCTACTATGCGCTGGTGGCCAACTTCAACGTTTACGGCAGCGTCTCGCACCAGGCCCAGACCCGGCTGTATTTCGATCTGATCCGCAACGGCGCCGAGGCCAACCTGCTGCGCTTCCTGCCGGCCGAAGTACGCAACAGGTTGCTGCACCACTGGTATGACAACAGCGCCCGCATCAAGCTGTTCACCACCTATGCGGATGTGGACGAAACCACCCCAAGCCGCATTGCCGTAGCCACCCAGGCTCCCCTGGCCGACTTCAGCCGCCAGGTACTGGCCGCCCTGGCGTCGGTTGCCGGCCCGCCCGAGCGGCTCAACCGTTGCCAACGACAAACCTGCGCCCAAGCAGAGTATCCGGTCGAGCAAGAAGCCGACGCCCAGCTGCGCCGCCTGACCGGTGTCACGGCCGCCGCCCTGCCCTC
Organism: Zobellella endophytica; assembly: GCF_003012775.1. GTDB lineage: Bacteria > Pseudomonadota > Gammaproteobacteria > Enterobacterales > Aeromonadaceae > Oceanimonas > Oceanimonas endophytica. The sequence goes on from NZ_PXYG01000001.1 coordinate 1,119,385, forward strand.
CATCAAATGGTTGCCGGAAGTCAGTCTGCTGCGCATCGAGGCCGGTGATCGGCGGCTGGTGTACAGCCTGCTGCATAACCGGGATCATTCCAACGTGGCCTTTATGCTGGGCGAGGATCTGCGCCTGCGGCCCCACAACGATACCCTGACGGTACTGCCCGGGATCGTCGGCAGCTACCCCAACTTTATCTTCAACGTCAAACTGGAAGAGCTGGACGACTTCGTGGCGGCGCTGATGGCCATGGCCCGGGCCGAGGACATTCATACCCTGGCGCGCCACTTCGGTATTCGCCGCACCCACCCCGAGTTCTGGTCCTATTTTCACGACATGCACCGCTACCTGCAGGAAACGACCCCGCTGGAAGCCGGCCTGCTGGATATGAACCGCTATCTGAATCTTTGATGGCCGAGAGGCGAGAGGCAGGAATTTTGATGATTGGGCAGATAAAAGCCAGGGGCGCCGCGGCGCCCCTGGTTCAGTCTGGCAAGCTTGCGCTTATTCCCACTCTATTATCAATTATGATAAAATATGCTTACATAACAGGTAGTTAGAAACACACCATCTCTCGATACCATCATCTATACCATGCTCAGAATTTTTTTGATTTTTTGCTGCTCGTCGACGTTTTAGCTCGGCCTTAGCCCAGGCTGAAGATTCCGTCATATCACGACGAAGCTCTTGTTTCTCTTCTGCAGTAAGCAAGCGCAGACCAGATTTAGTTCTAGCCATCATATGTCTCCCACTTGTCGCTGGGCATTTTAAATGCTGCACCAAAACGTGAGTTGCTAGCAAGAAACCTTAAGAATATTTTTAGATTATTTTTCATACACACCTTGAAAGCCATCAGTATTTCCCCAAGATCATGTATGAGGGGTGTCCTCATTAAAGAGAAGGATTAAATCATGGGTTTGAAACCAGAACCAAAACCAATAGCCAAGTCGACTGGCAAGCCAGATCAGCGTCGACGTGACAATAAAAAAACACTAGGAAACACTCCAGGCCTAAAGCCGAGTAAATCCTCGAACCAGTAACGCTACCTCAATGTTGAGTCAAAGTAAGTGGTACTGACTCTTGTTCTAAAACCTATAATATATTTTTGTCCCTTTACTGGTTAGGGTAAGTACTCATGCATGTACGATTCATGAACGCTTACCCTACCAGAAGTTATCCTAACTCTACACAACATCTAGAAATTATATTTAATTGGTCAGCTTTATGATTTTTCGGTACGAGTAACCATTATGTAGTGGTCAGTTACACCTGATCACTACAGTTCACTAATAGTATTAAGCGCTAACCTATTTTTCATCAAGATCAATCTTGTCGGGCAGCTTGAAATTACGCATGTGATACATATTATTTGCGTAAAGGCGAGCTTGTTCATTAACACTTAAGAAATCTATCCGTCCGTTTGGGAGCTTTCTTACTTTAAGTAACCCATCCATAGAGATATTTGCATTTACGTGAAGCTTTCCTTGTTTCATAATGTTCTGCAGATAGTGAAATCGTAATTCGAACTCCGATCTAGTATCTGGTGTCTCCATCGTCTCAAATTTCATATATCCTCCATTATCGCCCTAATGAAATTAATCCAACAGGCTCTAGATCTAACTCAAATACCCAAGTCAAACTGAACCCATATGGCAACCTGAGAGCATTTGAGTTAATAGACAAGAAGCATCCTTCATGGGCTGGAGCTCCTTCATATTTCTCTTTTACTCGCCCTGACTTCCACCAACCTCGGTTAATATCTGAGTTGCTTATTCCGGTTAATCTCATAAAGTGGGTAGTTGGTATAGCTGGTGTAAAACTACCAAAGTAAGCAGGTAAAGCTTCAACATTAACACAGGTATCAATCAGAATAGTGCTATCTGGTGAAGGCTTATTTGTTGATAAGAAGCGCCCAGAAGGAAGAGGAAGATTTTCTGGGCTATCTGTTATATATGCCGTCAGTCGAACTAGTCTCAGTTCATCATCTAACCAAACCCTTTCACAATAATCTAAATAAATATTATCTCCATGCACCGGTTTTAGTTTATGAGAGTTAATCCAACTTTTAGCGTGCGACTCGAAATTTGTGATTCTAAGATTTTCTATGCGAGATGGATTGTGCTTTCGGAATATAGCTTCAATATTTTTAGATACTGATTCATCTGCAACATCCTGTAATGCGACTTGAAATGCGTAACAAACCTTATCAGACCAGCGATTTGGTCGCTTTGCATTTCCATAATAACCTTCAGCTAATAGCTGTTCTAACTCTAAGCTATCTTCGATTGATAATGGAGAGCATACTTCTTGCAATATCGTCTCTGCCCTATTCACTACACTATTTTTTGTTAAGCCCAGTTTCTCTAATTTAGTCCATTGAACTTGGTTACTTTCAGCCCATCTAGGCAATCTGGTATTATCCTCTGAGCTTATATCTTTTACGCTATTGAATCGGGCCGTCAATACATTCAAAGCATCTTCAGCAGATTCCGAGCCCCTCACAGCAGCTTGCCTAGAAAGGTGCACCAAAGCTGAATATCTACCGACATGCATGCAGTTATTTTTTATGAATTCAAAATCAATATCTTGAGCTAAAGCTTCCCAAGCATTCAGTGTTGTAAATGTTTTTTCAAGTGCACCACAAATTAAGTCTGGGTGAACTCCACTATCCATCGAGAAAGCTCTCGCTCCAAAATTCCGAACGAAATGTGGGTAGCTTTTTGATAGCCACATCAGCATTTCTGATGCTTTTTCTCGCCTTATCCAGATTGGGTGCTCGATAGCATGAAGAATAAGCTTAGTCAGGCAGTGAGTTAAATCACCCTCATTATCTAGAAGCGCATAACTATCTATTTCTTCTAAGCTCCCGACCATCAAGCTAGTGTGTTCATTTGCTAGATTTAAGAGTTGAACTTGCTCTTCATATGGGCATTGAATAGATAGCCATGTTATTAAACTTTCTGCGATTCGCCAGTTCTCAGTATAACGTTTATCTACAATTAAAGGTGAAAGAAGCTTAACTAAATCAGAAACAGAGCTGTCAGTTTGCAAAAGCAATGACTTTCCTTGCTCAACAACCGAAGAAGAGCCAAACCATAAAGGCCATCCACCATCCTGAATAGCATTCATTGCTGAGATTATTTCTTTTTTAGCTTCTGAATTATTTCTGCGGCGCAAGTGCCTGGATGCATTAGACAAGGCTATATTAGCCTCATCAATCGAACGGTTAGAACCAAAAGTTCCAGGTAAAAGAATCGTGTCTACGTCTTTTGTTTCAGTTTTCCGACTATCTGATTTTGAACTTTTATGCGGAAATGTTTCACATGAGTTTTTTTCCGGTTGAATGGTGTAATCTGGAAATCTTATTGAAAATATTTCTATGAGACATTCATCTAAGTAGGATATTACTGAGGCTACAAAGTCTGAACGGTCTTTAAAGTTATTAAATTCAGACTCACATATAATCTCTATCCGATCAAGAGCCAGATCCAGAGAAGCTCTATCGTTTGCTATTTTTTCAATTAATAGGCTATACGCTCGTGTGAAGCGGTCTATATGGCGAGAGTCACCAAACTGGAAACACTCCAATAGAGCCCAACAGAGCTGCCAATCAGCATGCGGAATAAGAGGGGTAATAAGAGATAGAATCGAATCTTGCTCATCCAAAGCAGTTCCAGGGAAACGAGGACCTCTCAAAGCTGAAACGCGATCTATATCTCCTCGAGTTACGTCTTGATACATCTGCTTAAGGGTGCCGTAAGTTTGGCGAATAAAATAATTTACAGCACTACTAAAGGCTCCTCTTTGGCACAAGGCTCCGATGAAATCTCGCTTAGCATACCGAACAAAACGTTGGAAAGTCATTTCACCACCCGCAGCATCTAATAGTCCTGCAATTTGGTTAAGAACTTCTGATTCAATTGTGGATACTTTGTTAATGGACTCCAGTGCTGTAATGCTTAAGCCAAGCTGATCTTCCTTGTACCAACTCGGCCCCATTGAGAATGATAAAACTAGCTGATAAGTTTTCTGAGCTTCGTCCGAGGCATCTAATCGGGCATAAAGTGGAACTAAACCCAACAACTCTGGCACAAGCTCATATCTATTTTTAAGGTTTGAACTAACATAGTTTTTCCAACGTTGCAGCAATAGAAATGCTTGATCCTCCACCTCTACGTCTATTGGATGACCAACAACAATTGTTAGAACTTGCTTAAGAATGCGTCTAAAACCTTCCGAATAAAGGCCACATTGTGAGTTAAATTGTTCATCGATAAAACTTAGTAAGTCACTAATTTTATGAGGGTACAACTCAGCCGTTAAGTTTGTAATTGATTGATATAAATGGGGGACAATACTCTCTGGCAAACCATAGGAATCTTCCCATTGAACACGCTGTGCCAGGCTGAATCTGAAGTGGTTTAGAACATCTTGCGATAGGAGCTTCCATACAATGTCTAACCCTATTTCGTCTTCATTTTCTTTGAATCTCCTTGCGGCACCATCACACCAAGCGATGGTTCTACATATTGATTCTATTCCATTTAACCATGTGTCTGGTGATAGGGAGGATAAACTAGGGCAGGTAAATTCATGATCAATAAACGCTTTATGCTTCCATGCTGCCATACCATTTTCTAATTCAGAATAATCAATAGTGACATTGTCATCAGCAATAAATGATATGGGTAAAGGTACGTCATTAGCATGCTCTCCTAGCGCCAAAACAATGCTTCTAGGCGCACCCAGGGATATATAGCAATCAACTATACTCGGATGTACTTTATTCTGTTCATCCCACGCATCTGAAACTAAAATTCCTACATCAGAAAAAACTTGGCCAAGTAATTCTTTGTCATAACTCACGTCATATCTTTCGCATAAGCCCTGATATAACGGAGCTGCAAATACTATTGGTTCTGCTATCTCATTTAACGGTCCGGAGTAAAACTTTCGCAATTGAGAAATGGACATGTAACTGCTAGTTAAGCACATCGACGCAGCCTGCATGTAAGTTGTCATTTCACTTCGAATAAGTTTGCTTGCTTCCTTATCTATTGCAGTTTTGTCGATAGCTTTCATCCAATAGAACTGGAATTTAGCAAGCAATAATCGCGAGTTATCATCCCCTGCGCGAATTTTTAGAAGGAACTGCTGTATTTGAAGGTCATAGATATCAAGGAACTCTCTATAAGAAAGTCCATTTTCGTTAGACACCTGTTCAAGAGCTTCTGTTAAGTACTTCTCTACGATACCTAACAACTCTAGAGCTTCCTCATGGCTGTTTGAGTCTACAAGTTTCAATGCAACGATAAGTGTCTCTTCTAACGGTATAATTAACTGGCCATATCGACTTACATGCTGCAAAGCTTCCTGTTCTCTCCCAATAGAGATCAAAGCATTCGCCGTTAAATCAGCAGATTGAGCAAATAGTGTGTTGTACCGAAATTGAATTCTTTGGCAAAGTAGAAGGATTCGAACTGTTTCAACTAAACTACCTAGCTCAGTTGCTGCTTTTAAAACACCCTTAAGATCTTCTAGGAGAGTATCGGGCTCAACCCCTTGATAAACGCAATTGTCAACCCAGTTTTGAGTACACAAAGCTAGCACGCGTGCTTTGTCTGACTCTTCTGCTTTGAGCCCATGGTAGATTAAGTTGAGCAAGCAGTACTTTTCTTTGATTTGTTTTTCACAGTAGTCAGCTAGTCGTGACTGAACGTCACGTTCCCGTAATGCTGTCTTCTCAAGTAAAAACTCAGAAAAAGAAGAGTGATAAATTTTAGTTTCATTTGGATTTACTAGTAAGTGCTGTATTCTTCCAAGAGTGCTAACCAATATGCTCTTTTCATTTTGAGTCAAAATGTTAGTGAACTGGTCGATGGGAATCCCCCAACGTAAACGAGCAGCTATTGCTAGTAAATTTACAGCATCATTATCTTCCTTAAGTTTAAGCCACAGAAGATCATAGTATTTTCGGATGCTTCCATCAATTAACGGTAAATCTTTTAGTTCATCATTGCTCGTACCTGAGTTTACGAGGTCGATTAAATAACGAAGGTATAGTGGGTGGCCTTGGGCTCGTTCGCAGATCAAGTTAACAGTTTTTGAATTAGCATACTCCACAGTAAGAGTGCTGAAGCAAAACTCTTTAACAGCACTGTCTATAAGAGAGGGCATAGAAATACATGCATCACCTGCAAGCCTGTTGCCTAGTCGAGTTGCAAATTGCTCATAGCTAGGTGCCGAGAGAACAATCACAAACCCAGTAGGCAACACCATGGGTAATAGCCCCATGAACTTGTTCAGAGTTTCTGCGTCCTGACGCTCTACTTCATCCAAACCATCAACGAACAATATCCCTTTTACGTTTCTTGAGGAGTAAGCCGCACTGACTTTCTTAAAGAGTTGTTCTGTCTTAGCTATTAACTCTGGATAATCACAAGTTTCTTCACGTCCAGGTGTACCACTAATGAACATTGAAACCTGCATGTTTAACCAGTTGAAAAACTCTTGAGGTTGAGCTAATTGGGTTGCGTTTTTGGAGCTTTTGGGAGGAGTAAAGCTATATGTACCAAAATGTTCTAAAGAAGAGTTTGTCGGGATGTATGTTTCACAAAATGTTGACTTACCTATTCCATGGGCTCCATTGATAAAGAGGTAGCTGTTGTCTTGACCCAAAGCAAGTTTATCAAATTGTTTATTAAATGATTTTCTAGAAGCCAATTTTTGATGATTAAAAGCATCGTCATTAGATTCGACACTGATTCCACAGCTTCCCAAAAAGTTTCGCAAACTAGATATAGAAACGACACCAATGGTTTTTTCAACTGAAACCCTAATAACACCGACACAAGTCCCATTACTGACAACAGCAGCCCCAGAAAGTCCTTGATAGTCATTTAAAGAAAATGGTTCGTCTATACTGATCTCTATATCAGAGCCTAACTTAGGGGTTTTGAACGTTTGGTTAATGATTCCTTCCAAACGGTGGCCCATAGTCAGCTTGCTTACAGGCCACCCATAAGAATAGAAGCGACTACCCTCTATAGGTAATAAACTACTGAGGCTTATCGGAGATACATTAACTTCAGCTTCCAATTCCAATAGAGCTATGTCTAAGCTTGTGTCATGAGCACGAATACTAGCTTTCAATACAGAAGGGGTAGAGTCTGGGTTAAAAATAACACTAATTTCTGCATCATTATCTAGTGCGTCTCTCACACAGTGGCCAGCAGTTAATACGATGTTTGATGTGATTAGTGCCCCACTACCTGACTCATTACCGCATTCAATTTTACAAGTAGCCACTTTCATTTCTGCATCTAACATGATTATTCCTTGGCAATCGTTATCCAGTCAGTAGCATTTTCTTCTACAACAAAATTAGCGCCTGTAGCTGTTTGGAATTCTTTAATCTCCCTGGATTCTTTAGTTGAGTAGTTAAAATATAGAGTTCGTGTAAAACTAGCCTGTCTATCGACTATCGCGCGAAGAAGCTCAATATCAGGATGGTTGTGTTTGCTGCCGTCTGAGGAAATGAAATATTTTGGAGCATCCACAACGCTAAGCAATTCCGGGCTAGTGTTGTAGTTACTACCATGATGAGATATTTTGATTGCATCAAACATCATGGATTCCCCTAGAGATTCCATCTTACGAAGCTCTCTTAAAATATCCTCTGCAAATGCATCTGCAAGCATTAGCAATCGAATACCCTTTAGTTCGATAATAGTTGCAATAGAACTTCCATTTGCGGTTGAGTTGTCTGGTTTGTATACGTCTGCAAGGCTTTTTGTACGTCCTGCAGAGATAAGCTGATTTTTGGTTGTTTGACTATCAGTTTTATGCTCAAAGCTGAGTTCAAAAGCATCGTCGATGGCTTGACTTGAACCTATAGAGCCAATAAGACCAAGGCGCCTTAAATCTCGCTTCCATAACGTAACTAGGTTCTCTAGTCGCTCTCTCGAGGGTGCCAACACCTTTACAAAACCATCTCTGAATCGCTTCTCTCGTACAGAATCAGTACATATGCTCTGAGTTCCATCACTTTCGTTCCAAACGTACTCCCCATCATTAAGCAAAGCTGCTACTGTTGAGCCCTGCCGCGCGCTGATTTCGTTATAGCCTGATGTTGGATTAAGCTCTTTGGGGTGGCCTCGCTTGTTAATTGCATCAATCACTTCAAGGTCTTGATGTGATAGTCCTACCTCTTTTTTTACAGAGGTCAGACTACGAAGGCTGTTGTGCCAAAAATCTTTGATAGAGATTATATTTTTTGTTCTTGAATCACCGTTTAAAACCAGAAAGCGAATAACTCCACCAATGTGATCAGCGTCAATATGAGTTACGATAGCTAAATCTAAACATTCTTCTCTAGTTGCGAGATCTTCAAGATCTTTTTTTATGTATGTATCAAAAGTTCTGGCATATCCACCATCTATAAGGATGTTAGTTTTGTCGGTACTTAGCAGAAAAGCATCGCCATTTTGAGCTGGGTACATTTTGATTCGCACGTTACATCCTTAGTGCTGTCGTTGTGTATAAAGGTCTAACAAGTAGCCAGGCAAATAGTTTCTATAGTGTTCATTCTACGTAACTTAAGATTTTTCTTCTAACTATTTGTGAGGCGAAAACTCAACTCCGAAGTGCGACACCCGTCTATGCAGCCTGAATATGCTCGTGGAACACGACTTCCGGCTGTTTGAACCCGAGGCATCTGCGAGGCCTCAGGTTTAACTGTTTTTCTGTATGGCGGACATCCTCGTCCGTGATCGTCCACAGGTCCGTACCTTTCGGGATGTACTGGCGTAGCAGGCCGTAAAGTTCTCGTTCAGCCCACGCTCCCATGACGAATACGGGTGGGCAAAATAAACCTCCGCGCTCAGCGCCTGTGCGATAGCCTTGTGCTCAACGAATTCGCTCCCGTTATCCGCCGTGATCGTATGCACATGTGCGGCATAGGGCTGAAGCATATCGATGATGGCACCCCGCACATCGGTGGCCCTCTTGGCTGACACCTTACGCACCAGGTACAGCCGGCTTTTGCGCTCGGCCAGGGTCACCAGAGCACCGCTACCATGCTTGCCCAGCACTATATCAACCTCCCAGTCACCGAAGAGAAAGTACCGGACCTGGCGCTATACCTAACCATCGATGCCCGAAATCACGAAGTCATCGCCGCAGAAGTGAGCCTGGAAAACGTAGCAGATAGTGGGGTCTTGCAGACCTTGCATGAGGGCTACCGGGAAGAAGTGCGTATTCCGGCGAAGATGAACACCGATTCCGGACGAACGTGAACACCTGATTTCTCAACGCATCACGTCCTGGTGTTTTTAGCCCAGGTGTTCATCTTCGGTCAACTGCCCAAGCATTTTCCTCA
>NZ_PXYG01000002.1 GCF_003012775.1 Zobellella endophytica
CCCTCCTTGTAAGGGAGGTGCTCTCCCGGCTGAGCTAAGCGTCCGGGAATATGGTGGGTCGTGCAGGATTCGAACCTGCGACCAATTGATTAAAAGTCAACTGCTCTACCAACTGAGCTAACGACCCGAAGTTCGTGGTGGGTGGTACTGGGATCGAACCAGTGACCCCCTCCTTGTAAGGGAGGTGCTCTCCCGGCTGAGCTAACCACCCACGAAAACCGGATGCACTTTTGCAAAAGTGCGAAAACTGGTGGACGCTACTGGGATCGAACCAGTGACCCCCTCCTTGTAAGGGAGGTGCTCTCCCGGCTGAGCTAAGCGTCCGGGAATATGGTGGGTCGTGCAGGATTCGAACCTGCGACCAATTGATTAAAAGTCAACTGCTCTACCAACTGAGCTAACGACCCTCTGGCCAGGCAGCTGAAGCTGCCCTGCCAACGGCGGCCTATAATACGGATTTAATGGCCGGACGCAACAGGAAAATTGTCATTTACTACCGTTTGCTTAAGGATCAAGCGACTCTCTCAAAAATCCATCAACATCGTCGCCCGGCCTAGAGTCCGCCCAGATATTCCTGGGCCAAACGGGCCGCGCTGCTGCTGCCGTATTCGCTCAGTACCTGCTCAAAGTACTGCCTGGCCAGGTTGTTGTCCCCCTGCTCCTTGGCGATGACGCCCAGCTTCAGAATCGAGTCGGCTCGCTTGTTGGACGTCTGGTAGGCCTCGACCACCCGGGTAAACTGCGCCTTGGCCTGGTCGAAACGCTGCTGGGCATAGAGCAGCTGCCCCAGCCAGTAATGGGCATTGGGCACATAGGTCGACTGGGGATACTGGGTAATGAAACGGGCGAAAGCGGGGATGGCCGCATCGTAGTCTTTGTCCTGCAGCACCAGGTTGACCGCATTGTCATAGGCCGCCTGCTCGTCGCCACCGGCGGGCGCGGAGGCCTTGCCACCGCCCGAGGCTGCAGCATCCTGCTCGGCGGTGCCCCGCCCGGCGGACGCGGCCGGTGCCTGCTGCTGCGCAGCCGCATCCTGTTGCGCCGCCAGCAGGGAACGCTGGCGCTCCACCACCTGCTCCAGGCGATAGCTCTGCTCTTCCAGCAAGCCGCGCAATTCGCTGACTTCCTGCTGCAGGGCGTTCAGCTGTCGCTGCTGATCGATTTGTGCCTGGCTTCTGGCGTTGAAGGCGCGCTCCAGCTCGGCCAGGCGATCATTGACGGAACCGCTGCTACCCACGCTGACCACTGGCGCCTGGGCCCATGCCGCTGTGGATAAAACAGCGGCCATCGAAATGGCCGCTAACTTAATCTTCATAGGACAGATTCAAACCTTAGTAGACCAGAACCGCACGGCGGTTTTTGGAGAAACCGTCTTCGGTGCGAGAGGTATCGATCGGCTTTTCCTCACCGTAGCTGACGATGGCCAGCTGGGCACCGCTGACACCCAGGCTCTGCAGGTAGCTGGTCACCGCCTTGGCACGACGCTCGCCCAGGGCGATGTTGTACTCGGGGGTGCCGCGCTCGTCCGCATGGCCTTCGACCAGCACGCTGACGGAGGGGTTGGAACGCAGGAAGCTGGCGTGCGCTTCCAGCACCTGGGCGTAGTGGCCGGTCACTTCGTCGCGATCGAACTCGAAGTAGATCACGTTTTCACGACGCAGGGCTTCGTACTGCTGACGCATCTGCTCCTCGGCAGACAAAGCACCGCCGGCGCCGCCGGTTTGCACACCGCCCTGGTAGCTGCCATCGGTGCCGGTCATCGCATCGGAATCACTGGTGGAGCTACATGCAGCCAGGGTCAACATGGGCAGAGCTACGGCCAGACTCTGAAGCAGTTTTTTCATTTGCATCATTTTTCCTTAGATATTGCAACGGTTTAGTTTAGGAACGGTGACCATGCCGGTGCACGAACATCACCGCTTCGTGCTGGCAGCCTGGCCTTGAAGCGACCATCCATAGACACCAGGGACAGCACCTGGCGGCCCTGATAGGTGGTACTATAGATGATCATAGTGCCGTTTGGTGCCGGGCTTGGCGATTCATCCAGCTGGGTTTCTGTTAACACCTGCATATGACCGCTATCCAGCTCCTGACGAGCAATTCGGTATTGACCCTGAGAACGACTGACCAGCACCAGGCTGTTGCCATCGCCGGTCACACTGGGGCCCAGATTCATGTCGCCCTGGAAAGTCACGCGACGGGTGTCGCCTGAACCCAGATCGGCCCGGTAGATCTGCGGGCGGCCGCCCCGTTCGGACGCAAAATACAGGGCGCTGCCATCGGCAGACCAGGCGGGCTCGGTATCGATTGTGCGGTTCTGGGTCACCCTGGTCAACTGCTTGCTGGCAAGATTGAGTACATATATTTCCGGTTGGCCGTCCCGGGACAGTACCAGCGCCAAACGGCCGCCATCCGGTGACCAGCGCGGTGCGCCGTTGATGCCGGGCTGGGAGCTCACCACCTGGCGTTGCTGGCTGTAGATGTCCTGCACCACTATTTCGGCCTTCTTGTTTTCGAAGGAAACGTAGGCCAGCTTGCGGCCGTCCGGCGACCAGGAGGGGGACATCAGCGGTTCACGCGAACGCAGCAGTACCTGCTCGTTGAAACCGTCGTAGTCGGCAATCATCAGCTGGTAGGGATACTCGGCCCCGTGCTGCACGGTGACATAGGCAATCCGGGTCAGGAAGGCGCCCTTGATGCCGGTCAGTTTCTCGAAAATAATGTCCGCCATGCGGTGGGCGTACTGGCGCAACTGGGCTGCCGGCACGGTGGCACTGCGGCTTTCCAGCAACTGGGCGCCGTTGCTGTCCAGCACATCGGCCAGCTCGAAGCTGATACGGTACTGATCCCCACCGGCCGGCTCTATGGTGCCTACCACCACCGCCTCGACCTGACGGGAGCCCCACAGGGCGGGATTCAGCTCGCTGGCCCGTGTCACTCGCTGCGGCAGGGCACTCACCTCCAGCGGACGGAACATGCCGCTGTTGCGCAAGTCGCTGCCGATCACCGCCGCCAGATCCTGGGGTACGGCACCGCCGCCGGTCCACTGAAAGGGCACCACCGCCACCGGGCGGGCACTGTCGATGCCGCCGGTAATAATGATATCCAGTGCTGCCTGAGCCCGCCCTGCGAGCAGGAGCAGCGGCAGCCATAACCACAACCATTTTTTTGTCATCACTAGAGCTCCGGTATCAGCGTCAAATTCAGGTTTTGTAACTGCTTGCTTACTTCAGGATCCTTGGGCATCGGCAGGGTGCCGGTCTTTCTGATCGCCGTCTGCGCCGAGCGGCAGACCACCGCATCCCCCTGCCCTTCGCTGATCCTGAGAATGAGTCCGTCGGCGGCCACCTGCACGCTGATGCGGCACTGCTTGCCTACCATGGTAGGATCAACCAGCCAGTTGCGCTTGATGGCTGCGATAATCATGCCGGTATAACGATCCACTTCCCCGGCCGACGCCTTGGAAGAGGTCGACCCCGTGGGGCTGGAGCCCATCAGCGCCTCCAGATCTTTCAACGCCTGCTCCTGTTCCCGCTTTTTCCGCTCGGCGTCCGCCTGTGCCTGTTTCCTGGCTTCCTCCGCCTTGCGCTGCTGTTCGGCTTCCGCCTGTTTTTTGGCTTCGGCGGCCTTGCGTGCCTCTTCGGCCTTGCGCTGCTGTTCGGCTTCCGCCTGTTTTTTGGCTTCGGCGGCCTTGCGCGCCTCTTCGGCCTTGCGCTGCTGCTCGGCTTCCGCCTGCTTCCTGGCTTCTTCCGCTTTGCGCTGCTGTTCGGCTTCCGCCTGCTTTTTTGCTTCCTCGGCTTTACGCGCCTGCTCCGCGGCCGCCTGCTTTCTCGCTTCCTCGGCCTTGCGGGCTTCCTCGGCCTTGCGCGCCTCTTCCGCCTTGCGGGCTTCCTCGGCCTTGCGCTGCTCGATCACCTGCTGGCGTTCCTGCTCGGCCTGCGCCTGCTGAGCCGCGATGGCCTGCTGTTGCTCCGCCTGCCGCGCCGCCTCTTCCGCCGCCTTCTGCTGCTCGGCCAGCCGCTCGGCTTCTTCCGCCGCCGCCTGCTCCGCTTCCAGCCTGGCCTGCTCCGAGGCCTGGGCCTCTTGCTGCCGGGCCTGCATATCGGCCAGACGCTCGGCCTGGGCCGCCACCAGGCCGTCGTCGATCATGGTGGCTTCGATAATGGATACCGCCTGTGTCGGCCGTTTGGGGGCACTGAAATTAATGCCCACCAGCATCACCACCCCGATGGCCAGGTGTAAGGCCAGCGAGACCAGCAACGATTTGCGAATACCGCCTTGCTCGGTCATGGGTCCGTTATTGCTCCGGTTGGGTCATCAGGCCGACGGACGGCACCCCAGCCGCCTTCAGCGTGGCCATCAGCTGGATCACCGCGTCGTAGCGCACATTGGCGTCGCCCTTCACCACCACCGGTGCCTCGGGGGTGGTCCTCAGCTGGTTCTGCACCATGGACGCCAGCTCCAGCAGGTCGACCGCTTCGTCCCGGCTGTCGCCCACATCGAGGAAATAGCGCCCGTCCGCGTCGATGGAGGCCACCAGCGGTTTTTCGCTGTCTTCCGGCAGCATTTCCGCCTCGGCCTGGGGCAGGTCAACCTTGACCCCCTGGGTAATGACCGGTGCCGTGGCCATGAAGATGATCAGCAGCACCAGCATCACGTCGATATAGGGAACTACGTTGATTTCGGCGACCCTTTTACGGCGCCGGCGTTGATACCCATGCATCAGTTCGCACCTGTCATCACTTGACGGTTGAGAATGGTTGAGAATTCATCCATGAAGTTGGCCAGGTGGTTTTCCAGGCGCTCCACCTGGTAGCTGAACCTGTTGTAGGCGATAACCGCCGGAATGGCGGCAAACAAGCCCAGGGCGGTGGCGATCAGGGCTTCGGCAATCCCCGGCGCCACCATCGACAATGTCGCCTGCTGCACTTCGGCCAGGGCGATAAAAGCGTTCATGATGCCCCAAACGGTACCGAACAGGCCGATATAGGGACTGATGGAGCCGATGGTGGCCAGCAGCGACAGGTTGGTTTCCAGCCGGTCCACTTCCCGGGACAGCGCAACCCGCATGGTGCGGTAGGTGCCTTCCAGTATGCTGTCCTGGGCCCGCCCCTGTTTTTGCAGGCGCACAAATTCCTTGAAGCCGGCGTGAAAGATCTGCTCCATGCCGGCCAGGTCATCACGACGGGCGTTGCTTTCATGGTAAAGGCGGCTCAGATCGGAACCCGACCAGAACTTGTCCTCGAAATGATCCGCATCGCTGCGTGCCGTGCTCAGCACCTTGCGCCGGTTGATGATCAGGGCCCAGGACAGAATGGACATGCCCAGCAACAGCAGCATCACCAGCTGAACCAGCAGGCTGGCTTCCAAAAACAACCCGATAAACGAAATTTCAGCGTGCACCTGACAATACTCCCATCAGCGGTTCAGGAATGGCAAAAGGTTTCATATGAGCAACCTGGACGCAAGCGATAACCACTTCGCCTCTGGCCAGGCAAAGGCCGGCATCATCCAGAATTTCCTGCTCAAACACAATAGAGGCACGTTTCAGCATTTTCACCGTCACGGTGACTTTTAATGCATCATTGAAACGTGCAGGACGGCGCAGATCCAGCTCCAGCCGCCGCACCACGAAGGCCACGCCGTCGGCCAGCAGCCGGTCCTGCTCCACGCCCCGGGCCCGCAGCCACTCCGTGCGCGCTCTTTCCATAAATTTCAAATAGTTGGCGTTATAAACGATGCCGCCGGCGTCGGTATCCTCGTAATAGATACGCACCGGCCAATAAAACTGTGTGTCAGACATTAACCATCATCGGTCCGGCTGAAAAGATGCGGATACTATACCTGAGTCATATGAGGGAAAGAAGACAAGCCCGGGCCGGCACGACACTGGCTGACCCGGGAGCGAAAGCCGGAAGCCGGGTCTGCCCGCCACTCGGTCGACTTCAGGCTTCCGGCTTTCAGCTCCCGTCAGGACTCCGGCAGCTCGAAGCCGAAGTGCAGGTAGGCCCGGGGGGTGGCGATGCGGCCCCGGGGGGTGCGCTGCAAAAAACCCTGTTGGATAAGGTA
This sequence comes from Zobellella endophytica, assembly GCF_003012775.1. Lineage (GTDB taxonomy): Bacteria > Pseudomonadota > Gammaproteobacteria > Enterobacterales > Aeromonadaceae > Oceanimonas > Oceanimonas endophytica. The sequence goes on from NZ_PXYG01000002.1 coordinate 6,070, forward strand.
GGGCTCGATCACGTCCTCGATGGTTTCCTTTTCTTCGCCGATGGCCGCCGCCAGGTTGTCGAGCCCCACCGGACCGCCCAGGAACTTGTCGAGCACCGCGTGCAGCAACTTGCGATCCATGTAATCAAAGCCCTGCTTGTCGACATCCAGCATGTCCAGCGCCTGGGTGGCGATGGTGGCGTCGATCGCACCGCTGCCCTTGACCTCGGCGAAGTCCCGCACCCGACGCAGCAGCCGGTTGGCGATGCGCGGCGTACCCCGGGCCCGGCGCGCCATCTCGAAGGCCCCCTCTTCGCTGATGGTCAGTCCCAGCTTGTCGGCGCTGCGGCTGATGATATGGGCCAGATCCGCCACCTGGTAAAACTCCAGCCGTTGCACTATGCCGAAACGGTCACGCAGCGGCGAGGTCAGGGAGCCGGCCCGGGTGGTCGCGCCCACCAGGGTGAAGGGCGGCAGCTCGAGCTTGATGGAGCGGGCCGCCGGGCCTTCGCCGATCATGATATCGAGCTGGTAGTCTTCCATCGCCGGATAGAGGATCTCCTCCACCACCGGGCTCAGGCGGTGGATTTCATCGATAAAGAGCACGTCGCCGGGCTCCAGGTTGGTGAGCATGGCCGCCAGATCGCCGGCCTTTTCCAGCACCGGACCCGAGGTGGTCTTGATGCTCACCCCCATCTCATTGGCGACGATATTGGCGAGGGTGGTCTTGCCGAGGCCGGGCGGGCCGAAGATCAGCAGGTGATCCAGCGCCTCTTCCCGCCGGCGGGCCGCCTCGATAAAGATTTCCATCTGGCTGCGCACATGATCCTGGCCGCGGTAGTCGGCCAGCGCCTTGGGCCGGATGGCCCTGTCGATGGCTTCTTCTTCCCGCCGGGGGGCCGGGTTGATAAAACGGTCCGCTTCTATCATGACTTATCCCATGCTCCGCAGGGCTTCCCGGATCAGCTGTTCGGCGTTCATCTCGGGCTTGGCGATTCGCTTCATCGCCTGCTCCGCCTGGGCCGCCTTGTAGCCGAGCGCCAGCAGCGCGGCCACGGCCTCGTCCCGGGCGCTGTCGGCAAGGACCGCGGACGTCGCCGACTCGGGTGCCGGATTGAACAGGTCATAGCCGCCAAAGCCCTTGAGCCGGTCGCGCATCTCCACGATCAGCCGCTCGGCGGTCTTCTTGCCCACCCCGGGCAGCTTGACCAGGGCGCCGATTTCGCCCTGCTCCACGTTATGGATAAACTGGTCGGCGGTCATGCCGGAGAGGATGGCCAGCGCCAGCTTGGGGCCCACGCCGTTGGTCTTGATCAGTTCCCGGAACAGGGCCCGCTCGGTCCTGGTGTTGAAACCGAACAGCAGCTGGGCGTCTTCCCGCACCACGAAATGGGTGAGCAGGGTCACCGGCTCTCCCGTCTTGGGCAATTCGTAGAAACAGCTCATCGGCAGGGTGATCTCGTAGCCCACCCCGTTCACATCCAGCAGGATCTCCGGTGCCTGTTTTTCGCTGATGATACCTTTCAACCGACCTATCACTGGGGCTCCCCGCTAACCAATTCTGTGTGGCGCAAGCATAATGAATAACTGGATAAATATCCATGCATTGGACACAGGGACTCGGGATTAGAGATTGGGGATTGGACAGTCCCCAGTCCCCGATATTACCGCAACCGTCCCCGTACCGTGCCGCGTACCTGGCCGGCCATGCTGATCAGGCCCTGGCGGGTGTGGCCGTGGCACAGGGCCACCGCCAGGGCATCGGCGGCATCGGCCTGGGGCGTACCAGGCAGGGCCAGCAGCTTGCACACCATATGCTGCACCTGGGCCTTGTCAGCGCCCCCCTGGCCGACCACCGCCTGCTTGATCTGACGGGCGGAATACTCCGCCACCTCCAGGCCGGCATTGGCGGCCGCGACGATGGCCGCGCCCCGGGCCTGGCCCAGCTTCAGCGCCGAGTCCGGGTTGCGCGCCATAAACACCTGTTCGATGGCGAACAGTTCGGGCCGAAACTGCAGAATGATCTCGCTCACCCCGTCGTAGATTTTTTTCAGCCGGGGCGCCAGCGCGTCATCGGCCATGCGGATGCAGCCCGAGCCGAGGTATTCCATCTTGTTGCCGGCCTGACGCACCACGCCGTAGCCGGTGATGCGCGAGCCGGGATCGATACCGAGGATAATCGACATATCAATAAAGCCGGAAGCTGGAAGCTATAAGCTGGAAGCAGATCGAGCCGCTGACTGGAGCAACGCCACACTTGCAGGGTGGTGACACTAACAGACCCTGACCTATACCAAACCGGCTCTGCCAATCCACCGTCGCCGTCGGGCTGCTTCCAGCTTCAAGCATACCGCTTACAGCTTTTGAGCCAGTTCATCGGAGATCTCGCCGTTGTGGTAGACCTCCTGCACATCGTCCGCGTCCTCGAGCATGTCGATAAGCCGCAGCAGCTTGGGCGCGGTGTCTTCGTCCAGCTCCGCCTTGGTGGAAGGGATCATGGTCACTTCTGCGTTGTCGGCGGTCAGCCCGCCGGCATCCAGCGCATCCTTGACGGCGCCGAACTCGTCCCACAGGGTGTAGACGTCGATGGAGCCGTCATCGTTCACCACCACGTCTTCGGCGCCGGCCTCCAGGGCCGCTTCCATCACCGTCTCTTCGTCCGCTTCCTGGTAGCTGATCACCCCTTTCTTTTCGAACAAGTAAGCCACCGAGCCGTCGGTGCCCAGGTTGCCGCCGCTTCTGGAGAAGGCATGGCGTACCTCGGACACGGTACGGTTGCGGTTGTCGGTCATGCACTCCACCATCACGGCGGTGCCGCCGGGACCGTAGCCTTCGTAGATGATGGTTTCCAGCACCTGGCCGTCCAGCTCGCCGGCGCCGCGCTTGACCGCCCGGTCGATGGTGTCCCGGGTCATGTTGTTGGACAGCGCCTTGTCGATGGCCGCCCGCAGCCGGGGGTTGGTGGCCGGATCCGAGCCGCCCTCGCGGGAGGCGGTGCTCAGCTCACGGATCAGCTTGGTGAAGATCTTGCCGCGCTTGGCATCCTGGGCCGCCTTGCGGTGCTTGATATTGGCCCATTTACTATGACCTGCCATAAGTCTCTGCTCCGTTGTTCTTGCGGTTAATCAGCCTGCCGATGGCGTCCCTGTTGGTCCAGGAGCTGGCGGTGCGCATGGCTTCTTCCAGCGGCAGCCAGCGTTGGGTCAGGTGTTCGCTCAACTGCACCTCGAGCGGTGCAGGCAGGCACAAACAAAATTCGTATTCCCAGTTATGGGTGACCCCCGGGCGGTAGCGATGCCGCCAGCGGGGATAGATTTCGAAGCGCACCCGGTGGCCGGTTTCCACCAGTTGCAGGCCGTGGTCGAGCCGCAGGCCGGTTTCCTCTTCCAGCTCGCGCTCGGCGGCCTGGCGGCGACGCTCCCCCGGCTCCAGGCTGCCGGTGACCGACTGCCAGAAGTCCGGGTTATCCTTGCGCTGCAGCAGCAGCACCTGGTCCTCGGTATGGATGAGGACCAGCACCGATTCCGGGTGCTTCCAGGCCACGCCTTACTGTTCCGTCTTGTCGGTGCGGGCCGCCGGCAGCTCGGTGCGAATGGCCAGCTCCGCCAGCGCGTCCGGATTGGCCAGGCTGGGCGCATCGGTCAGCAGGCAGGAGGCGGTGGTGGTCTTGGGGAAGGCGATCACGTCGCGGATATTGTCGGTGCCGGTCAGCAGCATCACCAGGCGATCCAGGCCGAAGGCCAGGCCGGCGTGGGGCGGGGTGCCGTACTTCAGGGCGTCGAGCAGGAAGCCGAACTTCTCCTGCTGCTCCTCGGCGTTGATGCCGAGCAGGCGGAACACCGTCTGCTGCATCTCGTTATGGTGGATACGCACCGAACCGCCGCCCACTTCGTAGCCGTTGATCACCATGTCGTAGGCGTTGGCCACCGCCTCGAGCGGGCTGGCCTCCAGCTCGGCGACCGAAACCTCCTTGGCGGCGGTGAAGGGATGGTGCATGGCGTACAGCCGGCCGTCTTCCTCCTCGAACATCGGGAAGTCGACTACCCACAGCGGTTTCCAGCTCTCTTCCACCAGTCCCAGATCCTTGCCCACCTTGAGCCGCAGCGCGCCCATGGCGTCAGCCACCACCTTGGCGGAATCAGCGCCGAAGAAGATGGCGTCGCCGTCCTGGGCGCCGGTGCGCGCCAGCAGCTCGGCCACGATGGATTCATTCAGGAACTTGGCCACCGGCGACTGGATGCCCTCCAGGCCCTTGGCGACCTCGTTCACCTTCAACCAGGCCAGGCCCTTGGCACCGTAAATAGTGACGAACTTGCCGTATTCGTCGATCTGCTTGCGGGAAAGCGCAGCGCCACCGGGCACGCGCAGGGCCGCCACCCGGCCCCTGGGATCGTTGGCCGGGCCGGCGAACACCTGGAAGTCCACTTCCTTCACCAGATCGGCGATGTCGGTCAGCTCCAGGGCAATACGCAGATCCGGCTTGTCTGAGCCGTAGCGGCGCATGGCCTCGGCATGGGTCATCACCGGGAAGGCGCCCAGATCCACGCCGGCCAGGTCCTGCCACAGCTCGCGCACCAGCTGCTCCATGACGGCCCTCACCTCATCGGCGGTCATAAAGGAGGTTTCCACGTCGATCTGGGTGAACTCCGGCTGGCGGTCGGCGCGCAGGTCTTCGTCACGGAAGCATTTGACGATCTGGTAGTAGCGATCGAAGCCGCTCATCATCAGCAGTTGCTTGAACAGCTGGGGCGACTGGGGCAGCGCGTAGAAATACCCTTTGTGCACCCGGCTCGGCACCAGGTAATCGCGCGCGCCTTCCGGGGTGGCCTTGGTCAGCATGGGGGTCTCGATGTCGAGGAAGCCCTGCTCGTCCATGAAGCGGCGCACCCGGCTGGTAACCCTGGCGCGGGTTTTCAGGAAACGGGCCTGCTCCGGGCGGCGCAAATCCAGGTAGCGGTACTTGAGGCGTTGCTCTTCCGAGTTGTTTTGGTTGAAGTCCAGCGGCAGGGGGGCAGCCTTGTTGATGATGGTGAGCTCGTGGGCGAAGATCTCCACCTCGCCGGTGGCCATGTCCCGGTTCACCTGGGATTCGGGACGGGCCCGCACCACCCCTTTGATCTGAATGCAGAATTCGGCGCGCAATTCGGATGCCTTCTCATAGGCCCCGGCCTTGTCCGGATCGAAAAACACCTGCACCAGGCCTTCCCGATCGCGCATATCGATGAAGATAAGACCGCCCAGGTCGCGGCGGCGATGTACCCAGCCACTTAAGGTCACGCTCTGGCCAACCAGGGCAGCATTGACCTGCCCGCAATAATGAGTGCGCATGGATGTCTTCCTATTATGGTGTTGCCGCACGGCCGCCCAGGCCGCGGGACTGAATTTGTCAGCAAACAGCGCGCTAGTATAATGGAAAACCCGAACAGGGATCCAACCGCTTCGCGGTAGCATTAAGCCGGAAGCTGGAAGCAACATCATATGGTGACGGTCGATACCAAGGCCAGTTCGACGTCAGGTTTAGTCTGCCGGTCTTAACGGGCCTGAAAATACGGCGCTGAATCCTCTAACAACTTGATCGGCTTCCAGCTTAATGTTTCGACGAAGGAGTCATATGCCGTTATATCTGGGCCTCAGCCAGTGGTCCCATCCCGACTGGCCCGGCCACCTGCTGAGCCGGGGGCTGAAAAACAGTGAGCACCTGGGGGATTACGCCCGGGTATTCAACACCGTGGAGGGCAATACCAGCTTCTACGGCGTGCCCGAGCAACGCAGCCTGCTGCGCTGGGAAGCCCAGACCCCGGACCATTTTCGCTTCACCTTCAAGTTCCCTTCCCAGGTCAGCCACCAGGGCCGGCTGGGCGATAACATCGCCGCGGCCCGGGATTTTGTCGAGCACCTGGCCCCCCTGCACCACAAGCTCGGCATGGTGATGCTGCAGCTGTCCGGGGCCACCGGGCCCGAGCAGCTGGCGCAGTTGCAGCCCTTGCTGGATGCCCTGCCGGGCGGCATCGAATACGGGGTGGAAGTGCGCCACCCGGCCTTTTTTGCCAAGGGCGAGGCGGAGCGCCGGCTCAACCGGCTGCTGCTGGAACGCGGGGTCAACCGCATCATCATGGACTCGCGGCCGGTGTTCTCCTGCCCGCCCGCCACCCCGGCGCTGGCCGATGCCCAGGGCAAAAAACCCAGGGTGCCGGTGCATATCATCAGCACCGGCAACAGCCCCATGGTGCGTTTTATCGGCCATCCGGAGCCCGGCTACAACCGGCGCTACTGGCAACCCTGGCTGCCCAGGTTGCGCGGCTGGCTGGACGAAGGCAAGTCGGTCTACCTGTTCGTGCACACCGCCGACAACCGGCTGGCGCCGCAACTGGCGGCAGAGATTGCCGCAGCGCTGAAGGCGCCGCTGCCGGCCTTTCCCGGCCAGGCCGCTGCGCCCCAGGGAGAGCTGTTCTAGCCCGGGAGGACGGGGCACGCGGCACCGCCGCTGCCGCGTGCCTGATCCGATTCGGTGCAGGTATGGATAAAAATAAATTTTTGCCAAGCCTGGCCGCCCGCAAGACAACACCCGGCGCTTCTTTTACAATACCGGCCAATTTTGCGCAGCCGCTGCGCCCCGAGCCAAGGTCGTCAGAAATATCGCCATGCCATCAAAAGATCATATTTTCGCCGCGCCTATCGCCGAGCTCGGTGATTTTTGCTTTGACCAAAAAGTCGCCGACGTCTTCCCGGACATGATCAAGCGCTCCGTGCCCGGCTATTCCAACATCATTTCCGCCATCGGCATGATCACGGCCCGCTTCGCCCGGCCCCACAGCCGCCTGTACGATCTGGGCTGCTCCCTCGGCGCCGCCACCCAGGAAATGCGCCGCAACCTGAGCCAGCCCGGGTGCAGCATCATCGCGGTCGACAACTCCGCCGCCATGCTGGAACGGGCCCGCGGGCACCTGGCGTCCTTCCGGTCCGACACCCGGGTGGATCTGATCGAGGCGGACATCTGCGACATCGCCATCGAAAATGCCTCTGTAGTGGTGCTGAACTTCACCCTGCAGTTTATCGCCCCCGAGCGCCGGGAAGCCTTGCTGACCCGGATTTATCACGGCTTGAACCCGGGCGGGGTGCTGGTTCTGAGCGAAAAGTTCAAGAGCGCCGACGACACCGTCAACGAGCTGCTGATCGATCTGCACCACGACTTCAAGCGCGCCAACGGTTACAGCGAGCTGGAAATCAGCCAGAAGCGCAACGCGCTGGAAAACGTGCTGCGCCCGGACACCCCGGAGCAGCACAGGGAACGGCTCGCCCGCGCCGGCTTCCGCCATGTGGACCTGTGGTTCCAGTGCTTCAACTTCGGCTCCATGGTCGCCATCAAATGATCGATTTCAGCGACTTCTACCAGCAGATCGCCAAAACCCGGCTGAGCCACTGGCTGCACTGCCTGCCGGGCCAGTTGCACGACTGGCAGAAACAGCACCTGCACGGCGACTTTGCCCGCTGGGTGCGGGCGCTGCACAAGCTGCCGAAGATAGCCACCGAGCATGTCGAGCTGGGCCAGGGCGTCACCATCGGTCGCCCCGGCGAGGTTGCCCCCGGCGAGCAGAAGAAGATAGAAAGCCTGCTGCGCCAGTTCCATCCCTGGCGCAAGGGTCCCTTCGAGATCCACGGCATCCACATCGATACCGAATGGCGTTCCGACTGGAAGTGGGATCGGCTGGTGCCCCATATCAGCCCTCTCAAGCACCGCTATGTGCTGGACGTGGGCTGCGGCAGCGGCTACCACCTGTGGCGGATGCTGGGCGCCGGCGCCAGGATGGCGGTGGGCATCGATCCCTCCCAGCTGTTCATTTGCCAGTTCGAGGCGGTGCGCCACTTCGCCAATGGTCATAAAGGGATTCAAGTATTACCCTTAGGCATAGAAGAAATGCCCGAACTGCGCGCCTTCGACACGGTATTTTCGATGGGCGTGCTCTATCACCGCCGCTCGCCCATCGACCACCTGCTGCAGCTCAAGGCCCAGTTGCGCGGTGGCGGCGAGTTGGTACTGGAAACCCTGGTCGTCGACGGCGACGAACACCGGGTGCTGGTACCGGGCGAGCGCTACGGCAAGATGCGCAACGTCTGGTTCATTCCCAGCAGCGCCGCCCTGGTCGGCTGGCTGGAAAAATGCGGCTTCGAACAGATACGGGTGGTGGACGAAAGCACCACCACCCTGCAGGAACAACGACGCACCGACTGGATGCGCAACGAATCGCTGGCGGATTTTCTGGATCCGCAAGACATCGGCAAAACCATTGAAGGTTACCCGGCCCCCAAACGCGCGATCATCATCGCCAGCAAGCCGGTCGACCCCCAACATCAACAAGAGGGAAGGTATGAGTAAAGCTGCGACAATATTGGTATTACCCCTGCTGCTGACCGCCTGTGCCAGCCAGAAGCCGCAAGCGGATGCGCAGCCCGAGCCCAACCCCGTGTCCGAAGCCCGGCTCGAGGCTTCCCTCGCCAGCCTCGAGGCCCGTCTGGTGGACACCATGTTCCAGCAGAATGCCCAGCTCAGCAGCAACCATCATGCCTATATGACCGCCCTGCAACAGGAGCTCAATATCTTGAAAAGACAGATGACCACCCCACCCCCGCCGCCGCCGCCGTCCGCCGGCGGCCGCGAAGCCCCGGCCGAGTATCCCGACAACGAAACCCGGGACGGCAAGCTGATCGTGGGCGAAACCGAGGATGTGTGGCTGGATGCGGTCAACGACAGCTTCCCGGCCCGTATCGACACCGGCGCCACCACCTCTTCCCTCAGTGCCCAGGACATTACGGTATTCGAGCGCGACGGCAACCCCTGGGTCAGCTTCAACCTGGCCCACGAGGGGGTGGACGAAAAGCTGCCGGTGGAAACCCCGCTGGTGCGTTATGTGCGTATCCGCCAGGCCTCGGCCGACAGCACCGAAAGAAGGCCGGTGGTGGCGCTGACCATGCGCCTGGGCCGGTTGTCGGAAAGAACCGAGTTCACCCTGACCGACCGTTCCCAGATGACCTATCCGGTGCTGCTGGGGCGCGAATTCCTGAAAGACATCGCCGTGGTGGATATCGCCCGCCAGAACGTGCAGGGCAAGCCCAAGCGTCCCGCCTCTTCCAACGAGTAAACAACATGTACTCACGCAAGCCCTTTTATCTGATCGTGGCCGCCCTGTTCCTGGTCGGCCTGGCGCTGATGCTGCATCGCCACTTCGTGTATGAAGTGCCCTGGCTGCCCGGTGAAAAGCGCCAGATCTGGTCCATCGAGGCGAAGGTGGAATTCGAGGCCAGCGGCAACCCGGTCAAGGCCTCGCTGGCCATCCCCGGCAGCCAGCCCGGCTTCACCCTGATGAACGAGTCCGCCGCCTCTCCCGGCTACGGGCTGTCCTTTGTCGAGGCCGAAGGCAGCAGCCGGGCGGAATGGTCAATCCGCTCCGCCACCGGCGACCAGGAGCTGTACTACAAGGTCGACATGATGCTGGATCCCTTCGCCAGGGGGCCGCTGCCGAGCCAGATCCCGGACGTCACCAGCACCGAGGTGGCCGAGCCCTACGCCACCGCCATGGATCAGGTGCTGGCCATCGCCCAGGAGCGCTCCTCCGACGGCATTACCCTGACCCGGGAACTGCTCAAGGAGCTGAGCAACCGGGGCCAGAACGCCGAGCTGCTGGCCCAGTACAAGGCAACCGGCCCGCTGCTGGTGGAACTGCTGCACCGGGCCGGGGTGCCGGCCCGGCTGCTCAAGGGCCTGCAACTGGAAGACGGCCGCCGCCGCCAGCCGCTGGTGGACATAGTGCAGGTCTACGAGGGCGAGCAATACGACATCTTCAACCCGGCCACCGGCAGCCAGGGGCGCCAGGAGCAGTTGCTACTGTGGGAATACCATTCGGCCCCGGTGCTGGATCTGGTGGGCGGCAGCAACTCCCGGGTGACGTTCACCATGCTGCAGCAGGAGCAGCCGGTCAACGTGGCCCTGGCGCAGAAGTTTGATCAGCCCGACTGGATCAACGTCTCGCTCTACAACCTGCCGCTGGAAGAGCAGGCGCTGTTCAAGGGCATACTGCTGATCCCCATCGGCGTGCTGGCGGTGGTGTTCCTGCGCATTATCGTCGGGGTGAAAACCTCGGGCACCTTCATGCCGGTGCTGATCGCCATGGCCTTTATCCAGACCAGCCTGCTTACCGGCCTGGTCGGCTTCCTGCTGATCGTGGGCACCGGCCTGGTGCTGCGCTCCTACCTCTCGCACCTCAACCTGCTGCTGGTGGCGCGAATATCGGCGGTGATCATCATGGTCATCGGCATGATCGGCTTCTTCAGCATCGTCGCCTACCAGTTGGGCCTGACCGAGGGCATGAAGATCACCTTCTTCCCGATGATCATCCTGGCCTGGACCATAGAGCGGATGTCGATCCTGTGGGAAGAAGAAGGCCCCAAGGAAGTGGTCAAGCAGGGCGGCGGCTCGCTGCTGGTGGCGGTGATGGCCTTCCTGGCGATGAACAACGAGCTGGTACGCCACCTGACCTTCAACTTCCTCGGGCTGCAGTTGATCGTGATGGCCGCGGTGCTGCTGCTGGGCAACTACACCGGCTACCGCCTGACCGAACTCAAGCGCTTCAAGCCGCTGGTGGATGAGCAGAAAGATGTTTAAGAGCCTGCTTGAGAAATACGCCTCGCCCTTTGCCCTGCGCCGCATGGGCATCATGGGCATGAACCGGCGCAACATTTCCTATATCAGCCGCTACAACCCGCGCCGGCTCTATCCGCTGGTGGACAACAAGCTGAAGACCAAGAAAATCGCCCTGGACGCGGGGGTGACGGTACCCGAGCTGGTGGGCGTGATCGAGTTCCAGCATCAGGTGTCGCACCTGTGGGAGCTGGTCAAGGACTGGCCGGGCTTTTGCGTCAAGCCCGCCAAGGGCTCCGGCGGCAAGGGCATAGTGGTGATCGAGCGCCACGACAGGACCAACTTCGTCAAGCCCAGCGGCAAGGTCGAGAGCATCGGCGACCTGGAACGGCATGTGTCCAACATCCTCGCCGGCCTGTTCTCCCTCGGCGGCAAGCCGGACGTAGCGCTGATAGAAGCGCTGATCAACTTCGACGACGTGTTCGACGGCTTCTCCTACGAAGGCGTGCCCGACACCCGGGTTATCGTGTTCAAGGGCTTTCCGGTGATGGCGATGATGCGGCTGTCCACCGACGCCTCCGACGGCAAGGCCAACCTGCACCAGGGCGCCGTGGGCGTGGGGCTCGACATCAACAGCGGCCGCGCCATCCGGGCGGTGCAGTTCAACCTGCCCATCCGTTACCACCCGGATACCGGCCGGGATCTGCTCGAGCTCAAGGTGCCCTACTGGGAAGAGCTGCTGAGCCTGTCCTCCTCCTGCTACGAGATGTCGGGGCTGGGCTATATCGGTACCGACATGGTGCTCGACAAGCAGAAGGGTCCCATGCTGCTGGAGCTGAATGCCCGCCCCGGGCTCGCCATCCAGACTGCCAACGCCGCCGGCCTGGTGCCCCGGCTGCGCAAGATTGAAAAACTGGGCAAGAAGGTCACCATGACCCCGGAGGAGCGGGTGGCCTTTTCCCGGCGGGAATTCGCGACCGAAGGCTGAGGCTGGAGGCAAACCGCAAGGGTCGTCGTAGGGTCGAATTTATTCGACCGAACCCCGGCGCCGTTGTCGGAATGGTCTACTGAAGTGGACCCTACGGCTGCGTGAGGCGCAGGCGGCCCACAACATCAACAAAAACGGCGCCGGGATGACTCCCGGCGCCGTTTTTCTTCAAACTTCAGGCTTCCAGCTTTGCGCTGCTTTTACATCCGGGTTTTGCTCTTCTGGCGCGGGCCCGAGCTGCGCGGACGGGCGGCGGCCGGTTTTTTCGGGGCCGCGCCGGTGCCGGCGCTCTTCACCCGGGAGTTGTGCTTGCGCACCGCCTTGCGGATCTGGGCCACCTGCTTGTAACGCTCGGGGGCGTGCATGTCCACCTTGCTCTGCTCCTCCGGTGCCAGCCCCACTTCCCGGCGCAGGTAGTTGACCTGCTCCAGCGGCATCTCGGCCCAGCCGCCCCGCGGCAGGGTACGGGGCAGTTCAATCTTGCCGTAACGCACCCGGATCAGCCGGCTCACCTGTACGTCCTGGGACTCCCACAGCCGGCGCACTTCCCGGTTGCGGCCTTCCTTCAGGGTGACGTGGAACCAATGGTTCATGCCTTCGCCGCCGCTGTATTTCAGGGTCTCGAACTTGGCCATGCCGTCTTCCAGCATCACCCCCTTGCGCAGCCGCTGCAGCATGGCCTCGTCCACCTCGCCGAACACCCGTACCGCGTACTCCCGGTCGATTTCGTGACGCGGGTGCATCAGCCGGTTGGCCAGCTCGCCGTCGGTGGTGAACAGCAACAGGCCGGAGGTGTTCACGTCCAGCCGGCCCACCGCCACCCAGCGCGCGCCCTGCAGCTTGGGCAGGCGGTCGAACACCGTGGGGCGGCCTTCCGGATCCTTGCGCGTGCTTACCTCGCCTTCCGGCTTGTGATAGGCCAGCACCCGGCAGATGATCTCGGCCTGGGGCTGGGTTTCCACGCTGTGGCCATCCACCCGGATCTGCTCGTTGCCGGTGACCCGGTCGCCCAGGTGGGCCACGTTGCCGTTCACGCTCACCCGCCCCTGGCTGATCAGCGCCTCGATTTCGCGGCGTGAGCCCTTGCCCGCGCGGGCCAGTACTTTTTGCAGTTTTTCAGTCATGTCATTCACTTATTCAAAGGGCCGGATATCGCCGGCGCCTTCGCGCACGATAACGGGCAGGTCATCATAGAGATCGATAACGGTGGTCGGCCGGGGATCCAGCACACCGCCGTCGATGATCAAATCCACCAGTTTTTCCAGCCGTTGGCGGATCAGGTGCGGATCGTATTCGGCGTCGCTCTCGCCGGGCAGGATCAGGCTGCAGGACATCAGCGGCTCGCCCAGCGCCTCGAGCAGCGCCAGGGTAATGGCGTTGTCCGGCACCCGCAGGCCGACGGTCTTGCGCTTGGGGTTCTGCAGCCGTTTGGGCACTTCCTTGGTGGCATGCAGGATAAAGGTATAGGCGCCGGGGGTGTTGTTCTTCATCAAACGGAAGGCGCCGTTGTCGACCCGGGCGTAGAACGACAGCTCGGACAGATCCCGGCACACCAGGGTGAAGTTGTGATCCTTTTCAATCTTGCGGATACGGCAAATGCGCTCCATGGCATTCTTGTCGCCCACCAGGCAGCCGATGGCATAGCCGGAATCGGTGGGATACACCAGCACCCCGCCCTGGCGTACGATGGCCACCGCCTGGTTGATCAGGCGGGCCTGGGGATTGTCGGCGTGAATTTCGAAATATTGACTCATAATTCCTCCCGGAATGATTGTTATCAGAGAAAACGCGCCCAGACGGGGGTCGCTTCCTTGGGCAGCCACAGCTGCCGGCCCAGCTCCCGCCAATGGCTGGGAAAGTGAAAATCGGACCCAACAGAGGCCGCAAGGTTGAAGTCCTTGCTCCACTGTCCCAAATTAGCACGTTCCTGGGGACTCTGCTGGGCCATGGACACCTCCATGGCGTCGCCCCCCGCCTCGGCGAAGGCCGCCAGCATTTTCTTGATCCACTTGTTGGACAGATCGTAACGGGTGGGATGGGCCAGCACCGCCACCCCGCCCGCCTGCTGGATAACGGACACCGCCTCACCGAGCGGGCACCAGTCCGGCGGCGCATAGCCGGTGTTGCCCCGGCTCAGAAACTTCTGGAATACCTTACCCATGGAGTCCGCCGCCCCCTGCTCCAGCAGCCACTGGGCCATGTGGGTGCGGGTAATGGGGGCATCGCCCGCAATGGCCCGGGCCCCTTCATAGGCGCCGGGAAACCGCGCCTTTTCCAGCCGCTCGGCCATCAGCCGGGCACGGGCCTCGCGTCGCTGCTGCTGCGCCGCGAGCAGCCGACCCAGCCCGTCATGCTGGGGATCGATATTGAGCCCCACCACATGGATCTCCTTGTGCTCCCACAGGGCCGAGATTTCCACCCCGTCCACCAGCCGGATACCGTGCCGCTCGGCCGCCTGCCGCGCCTCGGCCAGGCCGGCCACGGTGTCGTGGTCGGTCAGGGCCAGCACCTCCACCTCCTGGGCCGCGGCCCGGGCCAGCAGTTCGCTGGGGCTGAGCCGGCCGTCGGAGGCGGTGGAATGGCTGTGCAGATCGATTCGCATAAAAAATCCTGTGGTCGGGGTTGACTTGCACCCCCGAATATCGTTTAACTGTACCCAGTTTCTGACTGACGAGAAGAGCGCGATGTTTCGGCAAATTTCCACTCTGACCATTTGGTGGTGGCACACTCCCTGAACGCGGGTAGTGTGAATTGCTGTATTCGTCTTAAAGTCTCAGCACACATAAAAGCCCGCAACCGTGCGGGCTTTTTTATTATCCAGCAAAAGGTGATGCGATGAAACCGACCAGAACAGTTTTTTGGCGATGGCAATCCGGGCCCCGGTTCCTGCCGCTGCAAGCGGCCTTTGTATCCATAACCGATGACGATATTGCCAGCCAGGTGATCAGGCAAATTCCTGATGACCGCGACTAACTAAAAAGGAACACCCCCATGGCGCATGGTCAGCTCCACGTTTTACTGCAAGATGCTCCCTATACCGGCGACCCCCTAGCCCTGTTCGCCGCTCTCACCACCCCCGGCGACAACAGCGTGCTGCTGGAGTCCGCCGAAATCGACACCAAGGCCGGCACCCAGAGCCTGCTGATGCTGGACGCCTGCGTCCGGCTGGTATGCAACCGCCACAGCGTGACCCTCACCGCCCTCAACACCAACGGCCTGCCCGCCCTGGACCTGGTCGAGCGTGAGCTCAGCGGCGAACGCCAGGCCCATCAGCTGGTGGTGACGGTGCCGGAAGCCGATGCCAACCTGGACGAAGACAGCCGGCTCAAGGCCACCTCGGTGCTGGAAACCCTGCGCCTCATCCTGACCCGCTTCACCGCCGACCAGGGCCAGCAGCACCTGTTTATGGCCGGCACCTTCGCCTACGATCTGATCGCCGCCTTCGAGCAGTTGCCCGAGGTCAGCGAGGGCATCAACCACTGCCCCGATTTCTGCTTCTACCTGGCCGAAACCCTGATCACCCTGGATCACATGCAGGAAACCGGCCGCCTGGCCGCCTGCGTGTTCGACCCGGCCGAGCAGGACCGGCTGCAGGCGCGCCTCGACCAGTTGGCCGCCGCCTGCGGCGAGGTGCACGCCGAGCCCGAGGCGGACGCCCCCTTCACCGGCCAGGTGCATGCCAACAAGAGCGACGCCGAATTCCGCGCCGACGTGGAAACCCTCAAGGGCCACATCATGGTGGGCGACATCTTCCAGGTGGTGCCTTCCCGCTGCTTCAGCCTGCCCTGCCCCAGCCCCCTGGCCGCCTATCGCAAGCTCAAGCAGACCAACCCCAGCCCCTACATGTTCTACGTCAACGATCAGGACTTCATCCTGTTCGGCGCCAGCCCCGAGAGCTCGGTGAAATTCGACCACGCCAATCGCCAGGTGGAAATGTATCCCATCGCCGGCACCCGCAAGCGCGGCTTCAACCCGGACGGCAGCATCAACCTGGATCTGGACGGCCGCATCGAGCTGGACCTGCGCCAGGACGAGAAGGAAACCGCCGAGCACCTGATGCTGGTGGACCTGGCCCGCAACGACATCGCCCGCATCAGCGAGCCGGGCAGCCGCTATGTAAAGGATCTGCTGAGCGTGGATCGTTACAGCCACGTGATGCACCTGGTGTCGCGGGTGGTGGGCATCTTGCGTGCCGACCTGGACGCCCTGCACGCCTACCAGGCCTGCATGAACATGGGCACCCTGACCGGCGCCCCCAAAATCCGCGCCAGCGACCTGATCCGCCACGTGGAGCACAGCCGCCGGGGCAGCTACGGCGGCGCCGTGGGCTACCTCAACGGCCTGGGCGACATGGACACCTGCATCGTGATCCGCTCCGCCTTCGTCAGCTCGGGCCTGGCCCATGTGCAGGCCGGCGCCGGCGTGGTGTACGACTCCAACCCCCAGTCGGAAGCGGACGAAACCCGTAACAAGGCGGCGGCGGTACTCAATGCCATCGCCCTGGCTCACGGCAAGACCCTGGCGGAGGTGACCCATGGCTAATACCGTTTTCCTGCTCGACAACTACGACTCCTTTACCTACAACCTGGTGGATCAGTTCCGCGCCCTGGGCGCCACCGTGCACATCTACCGCAACACCGTGCCGGTAGCCCAACTGCTGGCCGCCATGGACGCCGCCGACCAGCCGGTGCTGGTGCTCTCCCCCGGGCCGGGCAAGCCCTCCGAGGCCGGCAACATGCCAGCCCTGCTGAAGCAGTGCATCGGCCGCTTCCCGGTGCTCGGCATCTGCCTGGGCCACCAGGCCATCGTGGAGCACTACGGCGGCACCGTGGAGAGCGCGGGCGAGATCAAGCACGGCAAGAGCTCGCTCATCCACCACTCGGGTCGCGACATGTTCGCCGGCCTGCCCCATCCGCTGCCGGTGGCCCGCTACCACTCCCTGGTGGGCACCGACATTCCCGCCGGCCTGGACGTGGTGGCCGACTACCACGGCATGACCATGGCGGTGCTGGACCGGGCCCAACGGGTGCTGGGCTTCCAGTTTCATCCCGAGTCCATCATGACCACCGACGGGGCCCGCCTGCTGGCCCAGAGCCTCGACTTCATCACCGCACAGGAGCCCACCGCATGAACCAGGCCATGGAAAAACTCTACCGGGGCGAGCACATCAGCCGGGAAGAATCCCAGGCCCTGTTCGGCCAGCTGCTGCGCGGCGAAATGGATCCCATCGTGCTGTCTTCCCTGCTCACCGCCCTCAAGATCAAGGGCGAGAGCCCGGAGGAGATCGCCGGTGCCGCCAGTGCCCTGCTGGCCGCTGCCAGCCCCTTCCCGCGCCCGGACTACCCCTTCTGCGACATCGTCGGCACCGGCGGCGACGGCATGCACACCATCAACGTGTCCACCACCTCGGCGCTGGTGGCCGCCGCCTGCGGCATCAAGGTGGCCAAGCACGGCAACCGTGGCGTCTCCTCCAAGTCCGGCTCCTCGGATCTGCTGGAGCAACTCGGCATCCGCCTCGATCTGAGCCCGGACAGCGCCCGCCGCTGCCTGGACGAGGTCAACGTCTGCTTCCTGTTCGCGCCCCACTACCACGGCGGCATCCGCCACGCCATGCCGGTGCGCCAGGCGCTCAAGACCCGCACCATCTTCAATGTGCTGGGTCCGCTCATCAACCCGGCCCGGCCCGACTTTATGCTGCTCGGCGTTTATGCCGGGCAGCTGGTCACCCCCATCGCCGAGACCCTGGTCGCCATGGGCCTTGAGCGGGGCATGGTGGTGCACGGCAGCGGCCTGGACGAAATCGCCATCCACGGCACCACCCGGGTGGCGGAGATCCGGGACGGCGCCATCGACCACTACGAGCTCAGCCCCGAGCAGCTGGGGCTGAAGCGCTACGACATCGGCGCCATCCAGGGCGGTACCCCGGCCGAAAACAAGCTGATCACCCTGGATCTGCTGGCGGGCAGGGGCAGCGACGCCCAGCGGAGCGTGATCGCCATGAACGTGGCGCCGCTGCTGGTGATGAACGGCCAGGCCGACAACCTGAAAGAAGGCGTGGAGCAGGTGCTGGCTGTGTTAAAATCCGGCCGAGCAATGGATGTAGCCACCAGACTGGCGGAGTTGAGTCAATGTTAAGTACCGTTCTCGGCAAGATTGTTGCCGACAAGAAAATCTGGGTCGCACAGCGCAAGCAGGTCCAGCCCCTGGACACCTTTGAAGCCGACCTGGGCCCGAGCGATCGGGACTTCGAGACGGCCCTGGCCGCCGGCCAGCCGGCCTTTATCCTGGAATGCAAGAAAGCCTCGCCCTCCAAGGGCCTGATCCGCGCCGACTTCGACATCGACGCCATCGCCGGTGTGTACGGCCGCTACGCCTCGGCCATTTCGGTGCTGACCGACGAAAAATACTTCCAAGGCAGCTTCGAGTTCGTGACCCGGGTACGCAGCCAGGTGAGCCAGCCGGTTGTCTGCAAGGACTTCATCATCGACCCCTACCAGATCAAGCTGGCCCGCCATCACCAGGCCGACGCCATCCTGCTGATGCTGTCGGTGCTGGACGACGACCAGTACCGGGAACTGGCCGCCGTGGCCCGCGCGCTCAATATGGGCATACTGACCGAAGTCATCAGCGCCGAGGAAGTGGAGCGCGCGCTGCGGCTCGACGCCCGGGTTATCGGCATCAACAACCGGGACCTGCGCGATCTGTCCATCGACCTGGACCGCACCCGGGAGTTGTCGGCCCTGATCCCGGCCGATCGCATCGTCATCTCCGAATCCGGCATCCATCACCACGCCCAGGTGAAGGCACTGTCCGCCCACGCCGACGGCTTTCTGGTGGGCAGCTCGCTGATGAGCCAGGATGACCTGGATCTCGCCGTGCGCCGGCTGGTGCTGGGCGACAACAAGGTGTGCGGCCTGACCCGCCCACAAGACGCCGCCGCCGCCCATGCCGCCGGTGCCGCCTTCGGTGGCCTTATCTTCGTGGCCCAAAGCCCGCGCTGCGTGAGCCTGGAGCAGGCGCAAGCCGTGACCCGGGCCGCGCCCCTCGACTACGTGGGCGTGTTCCAGAACCACAAGCGCACCGAGATTTCCGAGCTGGCCCGCACCCTGGGGCTGAAGGCGGTGCAACTGCACGGCGACGAGGATGAGGGCTATATCGAGTCCCTGCGCGAGATGCTGCCCGAAGGGGTGGAAATCTGGAAGGCGGTGGCGGTGGCGAATGCCCTGCCCGCCCTGCCGGAAAACGCCGACCGGCTGCTGTTCGACACCAAGGCCGGCGGCCAGAGTGGCGGCACCGGCCAGGCCTTCGACTGGTCACTGCTGGCAGGCATCGACAAGCGCAAGGCGCTGCTCGCCGGCGGCCTCAATCCGGACAACGCCGCCCGCGCCGCCGCCCTCGGCTGCCAGGGGCTGGATTTCAATTCCGGCGTGGAAAGCGCCCCCGGGCAGAAAGACCCGGTCAGACTCAACGCGGCCTTTGCCGCCCTCAGACATTACGGACGCAGGAATACACTATGACCTTACTGAATCCCTTTTTCGGTGAATTTGGCGGCATGTACGTGCCCCAGATCCTGATGCCGGCCCTGCTGCAGCTGGAACAAGCCTTTGTCGACGCCCAGCAGGATCCCGAGTTCGAGCGGGAATTCCGCGAGCTGCTGTGCGAATACGCCGGCCGGCCCACCCCGCTGACCCGGGTGCGCAACCTGGCGTCCCACACCAAGACCCGCATCTACCTCAAGCGGGAAGACCTGCTGCACGGCGGCGCCCACAAGACCAACCAGGTCCTGGGCCAGGCGCTGCTGGCCAAGCGCATGGGCAAGCGGGAAATCATCGCCGAAACCGGCGCCGGCCAGCACGGCGTGGCCACCGCCCTGGCCTGCGCCCTGATGGGCCTGAAGTGCCGGGTGTACATGGGCGCCAAGGACTGCGAGCGGCAGAAGCCCAACGTGTTCCGCATGAAGCTGATGGGCGCCGAAGTGATACCGGTGCACTCCGGCTCGGCCACCCTCAAGGACGCCTGCAACGAGGCGCTGCGCGACTGGGCCGCCAACTACGACACCACCCACTACATGCTGGGCACCGCCGCCGGCCCGCACCCCTTCCCCACCATAGTGCGCGAATTCCAGCGCATGATCGGCGAGGAAGCCAAGGTGCAGATCAGGGAGCGCGAAACCCGGCTGCCGGACGCGGTGATCGCCTGTGTCGGCGGCGGCTCCAACGCCATCGGCATCTTCGCCGACTTTATCGATGAAGAAGGCGTGGAGCTGATCGGCATCGAGCCCGCCGGCAAGGGCATCGACACCGGCGAGCACGGCGCGCCCCTGCGCCACGGCACCAAGGGCGTGTTCTTCGGCATGCACTCGCTGCTGATGCAGAACGACGACGGCCAGATTGAGGAGTCCTACTCGGTGTCCGCCGGGCTCGACTTTCCCTCGGTCGGCCCCGAGCACGCCTACCTGGCCTCCATCGGCCGCGCCCGCTACGAGTCCATCACCGACGACGAAGCGCTGGACGCCTTCCAGGCCCTGGCCCGCTTTGAGGGCATCATACCGGCGCTGGAATCCTCCCACGCCCTGGCCTACGCCCTGAAGATGGCCGAGGCCGAGCCCGACAAGGAACAGGTGCTGATCGTCAACCTCTCCGGCCGGGGCGATAAGGACATCTTTACCGTGGCCGAAATCCTGGAGCAGAAAGGAGTGCTGAAATGAGCCGTTACCAGTCTTTGTTCGACCGGCTGAACGCCGCCGGTGAGGGCGCCTTCGTGCCCTTCGTGACCCTGGGCGACCCCACCCCTGGCCAGTCGCTCCGGGTGATCGACGCCCTGGTGGCCGGCGGCGCCGACGCCCTGGAGCTCGGCATTCCCTTCTCCGATCCGGTGGCCGACGGCCCCACCATCCAGGGCGCCACGGTGCGGGCGCTGGCGGCCGGCACCCGCTCCGCCACCTGCTTCGAGATGCTGACACAGATCCGCGAAAAATACCCGGAGCTGCCCATCGGCCTGCTGGTGTACGCCAACCTGGTGTACAAGCCGGGCCCGGCCAACTTCTACGCCCAGTGCCTGGCCGCCGGGGTGGACTCGGTGCTGGTGGCCGACGTGCCGGTGGAAATGGCGGCCCCCTTCAAGGCCGCCGCCGACAAAGCGGGCATCGCCAGCATCTACATAGCGCCGCCCAACGGCAACGACGACACCCTGAAAACCGTGGCAGAAATGGGCTCGGGCTACACCTACCTGCTGAGCCGCGCCGGGGTGACCGGCACCGAAACCAAGGCCGGCATGCCGGTGGACAGCCTGCTGGCCAGGCTGAAGGAATTCGGCGCCCCACCCTCGCTGCTCGGCTTCGGCATCTCCAGCCCGGAGCAGGTGCGCGACGCCGTCCGCGCCGGTGCCGCCGGCGCCATTTCCGGCTCCGCCGTGGTCAAGATCATCGAACAGCACCTGGACGACGAACAGGCCATGCTGGACGCCCTGATCACCTTCGTGCAGAACATGAAGGCCGCCACCCGCCCATAACCGAAAGGGCCGGAGTGCATCACTCCGGCCCCGCTGGCCACTGCCCGCCGCCCTGGCCGGGCCCGCCATCTGCGCCATCGCGCCCCGCCTATCTCTTGGTGCACAACACCATCACCAGCATCAGCACCATGGCCGCCAGCACCAGCAGGGAGGCCACCGCTAGGAAGGGCTCCACCACCTGGGGCGGGCGCAGGCCGCCGTAGCGCAGGAACAGGCCCGCCCCGATCACCGCGGCCCCCAACTGATGGGCGCCAAACTGCAGCCGGGCCAGCCAGCGATTCGGCGTGGTCAGCCACAGCTGGTGGATCACGCCGTACAATACGGACAGCACCAGACCGATCAGCAACAGGTGCGCATGGGTAACGTGCTGCCCGTAGTTGTGGCTGGAGGCCATGACGATGCCCAGGGTCAGCCCCAGCAGGCCATATACCAGGCCACAGATGACGTAGAGTTTGCCAAACCGCATGATGTTCCCCTTCGTTACCGCCGCTGTTTCGACTCCATCAGCTTAAGCCCCGTTGCGGGCCGGCGCCTCGTCCGCGCCGGCAAATAACCGGGCAGGGTGAACAGCTCCGGCTATCCGCGCTCGAAATAACGCCGGTGCAACTCACGCAGCTCCGCCGCCAAGGCCGGCTCGGGCCCGTCCACCGGTAGGCCGGGCACCACCTGATGGATGGACAGGGCCGCCACCGGCGACGGCGGCCGCTTCCACTCCCGGCACCACTGCTCGAACTGGGCCGAGGAGCTGGCGTAAACGATGCGCCCCAGCCCCGCCCAGGCGTGGGCGGCGGAGCACATGGGACAGTGCTCGCCCGAGGTATAGAGGATGGCGGCGGCCCGCTCCTGCTCGGTGAGATGCTCGGCGGCCCAGCGCGCCAAGGCGATTTCCGGGTGCCAGGTGGGCTCGCGGCTGTGGATGCGGTTGCGATCCTCCGCCAGCACGGCGCCATCCGCCCCTACCAGCACGGAGCCGAACGGCTGATCCCCCGCCGCCAGCGCCTGTGCCGCCAACTCCACACAACGGCGCAGGTGCCGTTTATCCTGTTCGCTAATTGCCATCTTTACCTCCGTTTCACTGCTGGCCGATTAACCCCGTCGTTCATGCCATGCCGGCCGGCACAAAACCCGCCACGCCGGCAACCGGGTGCTGTGCCGCCGACGGAACTCTGATAAGGTACTGAACCATCATTGATTTTACTATCGGCGCCGGCCAGTGGATTATTATCAGCAAAACGCCCTCAGCTTCTACCGGAATACGGTATCCGTCGATATGGCGCCCCTCTATGGTTGCCTTTGGCTTCACGCCGGCTCCAGATCGGTGCCCGGCCCCTGATGAAAGACAAGATGACCGAGCCACTGGCACAGGGACTCTACGATCTGCTGACCACCCAAGGGATAGCAGCAGCACTGGAGCGCTCCGGGCTCAGTGCCGAACCCGAAGCGCTGAACCCGGCGTTCAGCCACGAACGCCTAGCCGATGCCCTGGCCGAGCAGTTGTCGCAGTTGCTGGCTGGCGTCGCTGGTGACAAAGAGGCCAAGGTGAAAGCGCAGGCCGAGCTTATCAACGATATCCTGCAATACTCCCGTCGGCGCCTGAACCAGAGCGAAGCGCCCGATCTGCTGTGTACCCCGCCCCGGGTGCTGCGCTCGCTTTATCCAGCCCGGCGAAAGCCGGATCTGCCGGCCATCGGCCTAGCCCAGCCCTGGCTGTTTACCGCCGGCAAGGGCTCTCCCGCCCTGCTGCATGAGCTGACCGCCGAGCTGGCATCGTGCAACAGCGTGGATATGCTGGTGAGCTTTATCACCGTGTCGGGGGTGCGCAAAATCATCGAGGTGCTCAAACGGATCACCAGCACCGATGCCGGGGGCGCCAGCCAGGCCAAGATCCGGGTACTGACCACCACCTATGTGGGCGCCACCGAGCAGAAGGCGCTCGACATGCTGGCTCGGCTGCCCCACTGCGAAGTCCGGGTGTCACTCGACGGCCGCCGCACCCGGCTGCACGCCAAGGCCTGGATCTTCGAGCGGGACACCGGTTTCGGCTCCGCCTATGTGGGCAGCGCCAACCTCTCCGGTGCCGCCCTGATGGGTGGGCTGGAATGGACGGTCAAATTCACCGAAAAAGGCCAGAACCCGCTCTTTCAACGGGCGCAGGCAAATTTTGAAACCCTGTGGGAAGACGGCGAGTTCCGACCCTATGACCCGGACGATCCGACGCACCGTAACGAGCTGGCCAAGGCGCTTAAGCGCGAGTCCGGGCGGGATCTGATCGCCACCCCCACCTTCTTCGATATCGAGCCCAAGCCCTTTCAGCTGGATATTCTGGAGCAACTGGACAACGAACGGGAGCATGGCCGGATGCGCAACCTGCTGGTCGCCGCCACCGGCACCGGCAAAACCGTGATGGCGGCGTTCGATTACCGTCGGCTGGCCCGCAAACAGGGTGGCTGGCCACGGCTGTTGTTTATCGCCCACCGCAAAGAGCTGCTGCTGCAGGCCATGCGCACCTTTCGCCTGGTGTTGCGCGAGGCGGAGTTCGGCGATCTCTTTACCGGCGAGCACCAACCCGAGCAGGATCACCACCTGTTCGCCACCATCCAGAGCCTCAATGCCCGCAAGCTGGTAACAGAGCAAACCGCAGGTTACTGGCAGATGGTGATCGTCGACGAATGCCACCATATCGAGGCCAACAGCTTCGACACCCTGCTTTCCACCCTAAAGCCGGCTTGCCTGCTGGGCCTCACCGCCACCCCGGAGCGGGCCGATGGCAAGAATATCCTGCGCCATTTCGATAACCGGCCGGATGGCTCGCCGGCGGCGCAGCTACGCCTGTGGCAGGCGCTGGATCTGCAATTGCTGGCGCCCTTCGAATATTACGCCTGCGACGATGACACCGACTATCGGGGCATTCCCTGGCAGCAGGCCAGTGAGCTCAAGGCCCTCGATAACCTGCTGACCGGCAACCAGGTGCGCGCCGCCGCGGTGATCCGCGCCTGGCAACAGCTGGTGGACGATCCTCGCCGGGGTAAAACCCTGGTGTTTTGCGTGAGCATCGCCCATGCGGAATTTATGGCGGAGCAGTTTGCGCAGGCCGGCATCCTCGCCCGGGTGATCACCGGGGAAAGCTCATCCAAGGAGCGGCGGGATCTGCCCAGGCAACTGGAGCGCGGCGAGATCCACGCCCTGGTGACGGTCGATCTCTATAACGAAGGTGTCGACCTGCCCTTTGTCAACACCTTGCTGCTGTTGCGGCCCACCCAGAGCGCCACCCTGTTCCAACAGCAGATAGGCCGGGGGCTGCGCCTGTTCGAGGGCAAGGAAAGCTGTCTTATCCTGGACTTTGTCGGCCAGCATAAAGAGGGGTTCCGTTTCGATCTGCTCTATGGCGCCATCACCGGCCTGTCGCGCCGCGAGGTGGTCGACTGCATAGAAAACGGCTTTGGCCGCCTGCCCAGCGGTTGCCATATCCAGCTGCAAAAACAGGCCCAGGAACATATTCTGAGCAGCCTGAAACAGGCGCTGAATCAGAACTGGCGCCGCCTACAACAAGAGCTGCACGCCTACGTCAGCCTGACGGGAAACCGTCGGGTTGTGCTTGGGGATTTTCTGCACGAGCAGCAACTGGAGCTGGACGATCTCTATCGTGGCGGCAACAACAGCGGCTGGACCAATCTGCAACGGGATGCCGGTTTATTGCCGGGAGCCGCCGCCGCAGAGGAGCGTTATCTCAGTCGTCGCCTGAACAGCCTGCTGCACCTGGACGATCCGGAGCAACTACAGCTGCTCGGCCAGGTAGCCGAGCATCAGGCCCGCTACGTCATCGACAATGAGCAACAACGGCAGCGGCTGCAGATGCTGGCCTATCAGATAGATGGCCAGCAAAGCCAGACCGGCTCGGCCCAGGCCTTTCTCGAACGGCTGGCCCAGGCGCCGGCGGTGTGCGACGAGCTGGCTCAGCTCGGCCGCTACCTGGATGCCAGGACCCAACATCAGTACCCGCCGCTGCCCGGGCTGGAGCATACCCCGCTTAAGCTGCATGCGGCTTATCACAGCCGGGAAATTCTCACCGCCGTGGGCTTTTTGACCGAGGAGAAACGCACCCCTTTCCAGGCCGGGGTACTGACGCTAAAAGAACATAAAACCGAGCTGTTGTTCGTCACCCTGGATAAAAGCACCGCCCTGCACGAAGGGGTGGCCTATAACGACTACGCCATCAGCCAGCACCAGTTCCATTGGCAGTCGCAGAACAGCGCCGGTCCCCATACCCCGGCCGGTCGCCGCTACCTCGACAGCGAACACCATGGCTGGCGCTTTCAACTGTTCGTGCGCATCGACAAGCATGCCCCCTACCGCGCCTGCGGCCCGGTGCACTTCGTTCGTTATCATGGTAGCAAACCGATGAACATCACCTGGCAGTTGGAGTACCCGCTGCCGGTGCGGCTGTTCAGGGAGTTCAGCGTGCTGGACTAGCGGGCCCCCGGCTTAATGGCTGCCGAGGGGCCGGGATACCGCCGGTCCACCCCGGCTACCGCTGCCGGCCGTATTTTAATTCAGTCAGCCTTTTCCACCGTCCGGCAGTTGGGATAGGAAGAGCAGCCCCAGAATCGGCGGCCGGCATACTTCCCTTTTCGCCCCACTCTCAGTTCCATGCCGGAGCCACATTTGGGACAAATCTTCTCCCCGGACTTGCGCTCGACCAATGCTTTCACATGGGCCACATGCCGTCGGTTGGTGTTGAGACCCCGCTGAAAACGCTTTTGCTCAATAAAGAAAATGATGTCCCGCACCTGTTTTTCGCTGAGCTGCTCTTCGGTTTTGGATTTGATAAAACGGATGCCACCCCCGGCATAGGTTACGTTCTCCGGCATCGGGGTTTTGAAATGGCTGTCTCCGATAAAGATAATGACCGAGAACAAGGTGTCGGGGTTGAGCTCCAATACCGACTCCAGGGCTTTCAGGTGCTTGTAATTCTGATGGAGTGGGTTCTGGAACTTGAAGGATTTTTTATAGCGTTTCTGGGTCCATTGCTTTTGTTCCGCAGCGCCGAAAATCCATCCCTTCATGTTCTTGGTTTCGATCACGAAGACTCCATAGCAGGAAACCAGGATGTGATCGATTTGGGTAGTGCCATCTTCCGTGGGCAAGGTCACGTCCTTGAGCAAATGGTATCTGTCCCTGGGCAGGAAAAACCGAAACAGCAAATTGACCTGGAATTCACCAAAGATCCCCTTGAACCAGGGGGTTCTAACTATCGCCAGCACAAGCAAGACCGGAAAAAAAAACCAGATGGCGCCGAAAACCTGGCTCAACATCGTATAGATATCCATTTTAAATCCCGTTTATCGTCATTTTTATTATTCGTCACCCTTTATATCGTCGTCTGGCGATGGCAAGCAATACAACATGTGTCGAATCGCCGCCATTCGACTTATGCGCCATACCGGCTCAGAAACAGGCAGGCCCGGCATATGCCGGGCCTGCGGGAGTCGTTGCCTTAAACCCCGGCTCAGGCGGCGGTCAGCACGCCCAGTGCCAGCCAGGTGGTGTAGCCGCCGTAGGCCAGCAGCAGCAGGCCGCCTTCCACCCGGTTGATGCGGCCCTGGCGGCCCTCCTTGAAACCGTAGCCCAGCACGAACAGCGACAGGGTCAGGGCGCCCATAACCATAAAGTCGCGGCTGATCACCTCGGCCGCCACCTCCAGCGGATGGATGATGCCGGCCAGGCCGACCACCGCCAGGGTGTTGAACAGGTTGGAGCCGATCACGTTGCCGATGGCCAGGTCGTGTTCGTTCTTGCGGATGGCGGCGATGGACGACGCCAGCTCCGGCAGCGAGGTGCCCACCGCCACTATGGTCAGGCCGATGATAAGGTCGCTCACCCCGAAGGACTGGGCCACGTTGACCGCGCCCCACACCAGGATGCGCGAGCTGATGATCAGCAGCACCAGGCCGGCCACCAGCCAGAACAGCGCCTGCTTCAGGGTCATCCGGTTTTCGTCCAGTTCCTTGGCCTCGTCCGCCGCCATGGCGTCATTGCCGTCGCGCATGCCCTGGATGATGCTCCAGGCCATCAGCAGCACAAACACCCCCAGCAGCACCAGGGCATCGGTGCGCGCCAGCCAGCCGTTCCACAACAGGCCGAGGGAGAGCAGGGTGATCAGCAGCAGTATCGGCAGTTCCTTGCGCAGCACCTGGGAGTGCACGGCGATGGGGCTGATCAACGCCGTTATCCCCAGGATCAGCCCGATATTGGCGATATTGGAGCCGTAGGCGTTGCCCAGGGCCAGGCCCGGGTTGCCTTCCAGCGCGGAGATGATCGACACCACGATTTCGGGGGCGGAGGTACCGAAGCCCACGATCACCATGCCGATCAGCAAGGGCGGCATGCCCGCATAACGGGCGGTGGCCGAGGCGCCGTCCACGAAGCGGTCGGCACTCCAGACCAGCACGGCCAGGCCCAGAACAATGGCGGCTAACGACATCAGCATGAGCAGGTTCTCCCCTGGGCCGGGGTAACAAAGAAACAGAAGGGTGTGTTGTATTTCATAGGCGCTCTTCGGGGCGGGATCATGGATACCGGAGACCTCGTGACGTCCCGCCCGGCAAGTCACGCTGTCTCAGGTCTCATCAATCCATCAGGACACCACTGCCATAAGCCTTCGGCTCAGAGATTGTTGACAGTGGTTTCGGTGGGTACCGAACGATTACTCCCCCAAGAAGCGCCCATTCTGACAGCTTGTTTAGGTGATGAAAAGAGGCAGATGGGCATGGCAAGGGTGCCAGGCCAGGCTCCTCCTCCCCGAAACTGTGCGCCATGTCGATAAATTGCACACTGCCTCCTCTCTCCAAGGAGGTACAGGGGCATTTATTGATCCAAATCAGCCCTGTTTGACGATGCCCCGAACAAACTTACATTTGAAATACAGATTAGTTGTCAACCAACAATTAAAGCGCCAACGCGCAGGGAGCATCCCATGAAACTGAGCAAGCTTGTCGCCGCCATCAGCATGACCTTCGCCTTATCCGTACAGGCCAATACCCTGCCGGTGGAGGAAGCCGTGCTGACCTCACCGCCCCTGGTGCCGCCTCCCATCACCCGGGATCATGCCGCCAAGGTGGTGGTGAAGATGGAAACGGTGGAAAAGGTGATGGAAATCGCCGA
Organism: Zobellella endophytica; assembly: GCF_003012775.1. GTDB lineage: Bacteria > Pseudomonadota > Gammaproteobacteria > Enterobacterales > Aeromonadaceae > Oceanimonas > Oceanimonas endophytica. The sequence goes on from NZ_PXYG01000002.1 coordinate 34,341, forward strand.
CGGGGTGGAGTACATGTTCTGGACCTTCGGCGGCTCGGTGCCGGGCCAGTTCCTGCGGGTACGCGAGGGGGACGAGGTCGAGTTCCACCTCTCCAACCACCCCGATTCCAAGATGCCCCACAACATCGATTTGCACGCGGTCACCGGCCCCGGCGGCGGCGCGGCGGCCTCCTTTACCGCCCCCGGCCATACCTCGGTGTTCAACTTCAAGGCACTCAATCCCGGCCTCTATGTCTACCACTGCGCCACCGCCCCGGTGGGCATGCACATCGCCAACGGCATGTATGGCCTGATCCTGGTCGAGCCGAAGGAAGGGCTGCCGCCGGTGGATCGGGAATACTACGTGATGCAGGGCGATTTCTATACCAAGGGTGCCTACGGCGAACAGGGCCTGCAGCCCTTCGACATGGACAAGGCGATCAAGGAGCAACCCGATTATGTGGTGTTCAACGGCGCCGTGGGCGCGCTCAACGGCGACAAGGCGCTCACCGCCAACGTGGGCGAAACGGTGCGGCTCTACGTGGGTAACGGCGGTCCCAACCTGGTGTCGTCCTTCCACGTCATCGGCGAGATCTTCGACAAGGTCAGCGTGGAAGGTGGCAACCTGATGAACGAAAACGTGCAGACCACCCTGGTGCCCGCCGGCGGCGCCGCCATGGCGGAATTCAAGCTGGACGTGCCCGGCAACTTCATCCTGGTGGATCACTCCATCTTCCGTGCCTTCAACAAGGGCGCGCTCGGCATGATGGCGGTAGACGGCGACGAAGACAAGATCGTCTACTCCGGCAAGGTGGCCGACAACGTCTACCTGCCCGAAGGCTCGGCGGTACAGGTGATGCCCAACGGCCATCCCAAGGTCACCGCCAAGAACAAGGAAGAACGGATGATGTACGGCAAGCGGGTGTACGAGGCCAACTGCCAGGCCTGCCACCAGGGCGGCGGCGAAGGCATCCCCGGCGCCTTCCCGCCGGTAGCCGGCTCCGACTTCCTCAACGAAGACCCGACCCGGGCCGTCGATATCGTGCTGCACGGCCTCAAGGGCCCGATCAAGGTCAACGGCCAGGCCTTCGACAGCATCATGCCGGCCATGCGCCTGTCCGACGAAGACGTGGCCAACGTGCTCACCTATGTGCTCAACAGCTGGGACAACCAGGGTGGCGAAATCAGCCCGGACGAAGTGGCCAAGCGGCGTGAAGCCGGCAAGCCCATCGTGATGGAAGGGAGCGCCCACTGATGATTCCGGCGCTGCTGCTCGGTCTGGCGGCGCTGCAGATGGCCGAACTGCCCGGTGGGGAGATTCGGCCGCTGTATCTCAGCAAGGACAGCCCGCTCACCCGGGTGGCGCCGTTCCGGCTGGATGTTACCCCGGTCACCAACCGGCAGTTCGCCGACTTCGTGGCCGGCCATCCCCGCTGGCGAAAAGGGCAGGCGGCTGCCCTCTTCGTGGAGGCGGGCTATCTGCAGCACTGGCCCACAAGTAGCCCGGATGAATCCCAGTTGGATCAGCCGGTGACCCATGTTTCCTGGTATGCCGCCGATGCCTACTGCCGCGCCCGGGGTCAGCGGCTGCCGACGGTGGCGGAGTGGGAATTCGCCGCCCAGGCCTCGGAGCTGGCCGCCAACGGCAGCAGCGAGCCGGATTACAGCCGACGCATCCTGTCCTGGTACGCCCGCCCGGCCACCGCTACCCTGCCCGCGGTGGGGCAGAGCCCGGCCAACTACTGGCAGGTACGGGATCTGCACGGCCTGGTGTGGGAATGGACCCAGGATTTCAACTCCACCCTGGTCACCGGCGAGTCGCGGGGCGACAGCAGCCTGGATCAGGGCATGTTCTGCGGCTCGGGGTCGGCCGGCAGCGCCGATCCGTCCGATTACGCCGCCTTTATGCGTTTCGGCTTTCGTTCCAGCCTGAAGGCCCCCTACACCCTGGGCAACCTGGGTTTTCGTTGTGCACAGGAGATAACCGATGAAATCACTGCTAATGCTGATGTTGCTGGCGGCCTTTAGTGCCCGGGCGGCCCTGCCCGGCGATTCGGTCTACCAGCTCGACAGCCGCTGGCAGAACAGTGAGGGCGAGACCATGAATATCGCCGAACTGGCCGGCAAGAAACGGATAATCGGCCTGATCTACACCGACTGCGGCACCGCCTGCCCGCTGATCGTGGCCCATATGCAGGCGGTGCAACGGGCGCTGACGCCGGAGCAGCAACAGCGGCTCGGCCTGGTGCTGATCTCGCTCACCCCGGCGACAGACACCCCCAAGGTGTTGCGCCACTTCGCCGAGCATCGCGGCCTGGACCAACACTGGACCCTGCTCAGCGGCACCGACGACGAGGTGCGCCGCCTCGCCATGGCGCTGAATATCCAGTACATGGGCCAGGCCGACGGCGAAATTTCCCACTCCAATGCCATCACGGTGCTGGACGAACAGGGCCGGCTGCTGGTGCAGCAGGTCGGGCTGCCCGAGGGCGCCCAAGGGCTGGTCGACACCCTGTTCGGGCCCTGAGCGCCAACCGCGATAAAAAGCGTGCATTTTAATGATGCATTTTAGATACTCCTTTAATTGATATTCAACCGAACCCGGGCCGGGACGATATGGGGGAGTAGGATGTTTTTCAAGCGCACGCAACAACGGTTGGCCGAGCTGGAAGCCAGGGATCAGCAGCAACAACAGCGCCTGCACCGGCTGGCCGCCGAACTGGACACCAAAGACGCGGAGCTGGCCCGGCTCAGGGCCCGCCTCGCCGACCTCGAAACCCGGGACGCCCTGGGCCAGGGCGTGTTCGGCAGCATGACCAGCTTCGGCCAGTCGCTCGACGGCCTGTGCTTTTCCTTCGGCAGCCTGTCCAGCAACCTCAACCGGGAACAGGCCGCCGCCGTCAGGGCCGCCGGGCAGTCCGATCATGCCAAGGCCATTCTCAGCGGCATGGTCGACAACCTGCACGCCCTCTCCGCCAAAACCAATACCACCGCCGACGGGGTGGAAAAACTGTCGCAACAGGCCGGGCAGATCGGCCGAATCGTGCAGCTGATCCGGGAAGTGGCGGAGCAGACCAACCTGCTGGCGCTCAATGCCGCCATCGAGGCCGCCCGGGCGGCGGAAGCCGGCCGGGGCTTCGCGGTGGTGGCCGACGAGGTGCGCAAGCTGGCCGAGCGCACCGGCCAGGCCACCACCGAAATTGCCGGGTTGGTCGATGCCATTCAGCAGGAAACCCGCAACACCCGCGGCACCATGACCGAAAGCGCGCGCCTGGCCGAATTCTGCGCCCAGGAATCCGCCTCCGCCGCCGGCGAGATGGAGCAGCTCAGCCAGCTGGCACATCATATGGAGCAGGCGGTGGTGGGCGCCGCCCGGTTGTCCAGCGTGGAGCTGGCCAACATCGAGGAGCTGCAGCTCAAGCTGGAAGTTTACCGGGTGCTGATGGGACAGTCGGAGCGCCGCCCCGAGCAGATCCCGGATGAAACCCAGTGCCGGCTGGGCCAGTGGTATTACCAGGGGGAAGGCAAGGCGCTTTATGCCGGGCAGGCCGACTACCGGGCGCTGGAAACACCGCACCAGGCCATGCACCGGTTCGCCCGGGAGGCCATTCGTTGCTATTACGAGCAGGATTACCCGCGGGCGCTGGCCGCCCTGGCCGAGATGGAGCAGGCCAACCTGAGGGTATTCAAGGGAATCGAGCAGATGCTGGCCCCCTTGCGGGAAACCGGGGAGAAGACGGCGCGGCAGGCAGCCTAGCGCGCCGAACAGGGTAAAAGCTGACCAGCACAAAGCTTCTGGAGAGGCAGGCGGGCCGCCCTCCCCTCCCCGCCCTAGCCTTCCAGCTCATCGAGACGCGCCTGCAGGCGCTGCACTTGTGCCTCCAGCTCATGGATGCGCGCCTGCAGCTCGGCTTCCCGATCCTGACCGCCGGACTCCTGCTCGACCTCGGCTGCGGCATAGTCGGTATTGCCGAACAGGTGGGCGTAGCGGGATTCCCGCTTGCCGGGCTGGCGCGGCAGCTTGACCACGAAGGGACCCTTGTCGGTCAGACTCTGCAGGCAGGCTTCCACCTGGGTCACGTCGTCGAAGGCGTGCAGCCGCGGGGTGCGGCTGCGCAGCTCGCCGGGGGTCTGGGGGCCGCGCAGCAGCAGTTCGCAGACGATGGCCAGCTCACCGGGGCCGAACTGCAGCTCACCGAACTCGGTGTTGCAGAAGCGATGCTGAAACTTGGCGGCGCGGGCATTGAAACCGGCCACGTTGTTGACCAGGCGACGGGCGATCAGGGTGTTCAGCACCGACTGCACCTCCTTTTCGCCGAGGTTCATCACCGGATCGCGGTTGCTCTTCTGGTTGCAGGCGTTGACCAGGGAATTCAGGGTCAGGGGGTAGACTTCGGGGGTGGACACCTGTTTCTCGATCAGGCAGCCAATCACCCTTTGTTCCAGGGAGGACAGCATTTCCATTCGGCACACTCCTTCGTTTTTGCTTTCAAGCCTACCGGACAAATCGAAAAAGGCCAGCACAGATTGCCCGCGGCACCGGCTCAGCCCCGGGCGTGGGCCGCCGCCTGCCGGAACAGCGCCTCGTCGGGGCGGATGCCGGTATAGAGCACGAACTGCTCCACCGCCTGAATGGCGAACACCTCGGCCCCGGTGATCACGGTTTTCTGCCGCGCCCGGGCGGCCCGGATCAGCGGCGTTTCCACCGGCAGCGCCACCACGTCGAAGACGATCCCGGCCCGCGCTATTTCCTCGGCGCCGAAGGCGAGCCGCTCCGCCTCGGCACCGCCGGCCATGCCGAGGGGGGTGGCGTTGATCAGCATCCGGGCCGCCACGCCGTCCATGTCCGGCCGCCATTCGACACCGCACAGCCCGGCCAGCCTTTTCCCCTTCTCTTCGTTCCTGGCGATGATATAGCCCCGGCCAAAGCCCGCGTCCCGCAGGGCGCAGGCCACCGCCTTGGCCATGCCGCCACTGCCGCGCAGGGCGAATACGGTGTCGGACGGCACCCGGTATTGCGCCAGCAGCCCCGCGATGGCCATGTAGTCGGTGTTGTAGGCTTTCAGATAGCCGTCCGTGTTGACGATGGTGTTGACCGAGTCGATGGCCTGCGCCGAGGGATCCAGCTCGTCCACCATGGGGATGCAGGCTTCCTTGAACGGCATCGACACCGCGCAGCCCCGGATCCCCAGGGCGCGAACGCCGCCGATGGCGGCCGCCAGATCCCTGGTGGTGAACGCCTTGTAGAGATAATCCAGCCCCAGGGCATCGTACAGGTAGTTGTGAAAGCGGGTGCCGAAATTGCCGGGCCTGGCGGCCAGCGACATGCACAGGGTGGTGTCCTTGGTGATGGGTCTGGTCATCAAAGCGCATCCTTTATGGTGGTGGTAACGGTGAACATGGCGGCAGGATTATGGGTGCCATTCATCACTGTACCACGATGGGCTCCCCCTGCCCCGCCCCCGGCCTTCCCTGGCCGGAAAAAAACGACCGCCTCGCGCCCCAATGACCGAAACGCCTAGGCGGCCACCGGATGATCCCCCAGCGGCGGCAGGCCGTAGGCAGCCCGGGCCCGGTTGCAGGCGCCGTCGGCATCGAAGGCCTCGAACTCCCGGCAAGGACTCGGCCGGTTGGAGTAGATGCGGCAGGATACGCAGCCGCCCACCTCGCCTTCCAGCGCCACACAGCGCGGGCTGGCCTGGTTGGTGCCCAGCATCGCCAGCCGGGTGGGGCTCACGGCTTCGGTCAGCGCGTCGGGCACCTGGAACTCGCTGTGGATTTCTCCCCAGTAAAAGGAAACACGAAAAAAGGCGCAGCAGGCGCCGCAGCTCAGACAGGGATTGCCACCACTCATTAACGCCTTACCTCCTGGCAAAACTAAACAGTGACGAGAAACAAAGATGGAATTAAGGGGACGGCGTCGGATCCGTCAGCATAACAACGGGAAAGGATTGGCGTTTGAGGCAAAGCCTCGTGACGCGCTGGCCGGTGTCTTCTCCTCATTAAAGGGCCAAATGAACCATATTGCCGGCAACGGCGGGCAATCAGGGCCTTATAAATAAATCGAAAGCAATCCGTAATCAAGAGGTCGGCGCGGCGGCCGATACACAAAAAAAGCGGCTTCCGCCCGGGTGCGGACGTATGGCTTCAAATGAAACAACGCTGAATGGGGTACCACGGCAAAAACTGTGCTCTATCGCAGAATATGACAAAAATTTAATTTTTTTTCAGTATTTTACTCTGAGCCATACGACTAAAGTATGAGCCGCTCTCGACCAAACAATAACTACAGGGACCCAGTTGTATGAAAATAGCCCATAAAGTTGGCCTCACGGCCGCCGCCGTGCTGCTCGTTACCGTCAGCGTGCTGTCCTGGCTGCAGATCTCCCAGGTGCGCGACAGCCTGCGTGGCCAGACGGCGGCGGCCATCAGCGAAACCAGCTCCACCCTGGCCAAACAGATAGAAAACTGGCTCAACGCCAAGCTCGGCCTTATCGACATGGTGGCCCAGAACATCGACCGCGACTTCAGCCCGGAGCAGGTGCAGAGCACCTTCAGACTGCCGCTGCTGAAGGACGAGTTCATCCTGGTCTTCGGCGGGCTCGACAGCCAGAACGGCCGCCCCATCGGCAGCGATCCCGGCTGGAATCCCGCCGGCTGGGATGCCCGCCAGCGACCCTGGTATTCGGTGGCCATGGGCTCCCCCCGCGCCGCCCTGACCGAGCCCTACCCCGATGCCACCACCGGCGAGATCCTGATCTCCGCCGTCGCCAAGCTCAGCGACAAGGGACGCCCCCTGGGTGCCTTCGGCGGTGACATCAGCCTGCAGACGGTGGCCGACGCCATCAACGTCATCGACTTCGACGGCGCCGGTTACGCCTTCCTGGTGGCCGAAAACGGCAACATCATCTCCCACCCGAACAGCGAGCTGAACGGCAAGTCGCTGAGCGAGTTGTTCGAAGGCACCACCCCCGCCCTCGGCAACAGCCTCACCACCCATGAACTCGGAGGCAAGCCGCACTGGGTGTCGTTCACCCCGCTGGCCGAGCTGCAAAGCGCCAAGTGGTATATCGGGGTGATCCTGGATGAAGCCGCGGTCATGGCCGAAGCCGACAGCCTGCAATGGCAGGCGTTGATCATCGCCATTCTCGGGGTGCTGATCAGCCTGGCAGTCCTGGTGGTGCTGATGACCAGCCTGCTCAAGCCGCTCAACGGCCTGCACCGCTCCCTGGTCGAGGTCAACAGTGGCCAGGGCGATCTGACTCGCCGCCTGCCGGTGACCCGCCAGGACGACTTTGGCCAGGTCGCCAGCGAGTTCAACGGTTTCCTGACCCATTTGCAGCGACTGATCGCCGATGTCATGGACAGCTCGCGCCAGCTCAAGGCCAGCACCGAACAGACCTCGGAGCAGTCGGAGCAGGCGGAAAGCCGGTTGCAGTCGCAACTGCAAGAGCTGGATCAACTGGCCACCGCCATGCATGAGATGGCCGCCACCGCCACCGAAGTGGCCCAGCACGCCCAGGGCGCCGCCGAAGCCGCCAACGCCGCCAACCGGGAAACCGAGCAGGGCGCCCTGGTGGTGTCCCGCTCCACCCAGGCGGTAGAGCGCCTGGCCGCCGACATGGAAGACACCATGGCCTCGGTCAACGACCTGGCCAAGCTCAGCCGCAATATCGAGTCCATCCTGTCGGTGATCACCGGCATCGCCGAGCAGACCAACCTGCTGGCGCTGAACGCCGCCATCGAAGCAGCCCGGGCCGGCGAGTCCGGCCGGGGCTTCGCGGTGGTGGCCGACGAGGTGCGCTCACTGGCGTCCCGTACCCAGCAGTCGACCCAGGAGATCGGCGACATGATCGAAAAACTGCAGGCCGGCGTGCGCCTGGCGGAAGACAAGATGAAACAGAGCCGCGAGCTGGCCTCCCAGACCGCGGAGGATGCCGCCGAGGCCAACGAGGTACTGGTGCGTATCCGTGTGGCCATCAGCCAGATCAACGACATGAACCTGCAGATCGCCACCGCTGCGGAGGAGCAAAGCGCCACCAGCGAAGAGATCAACCAGAACACCACCAATATCCGCGACATCAGCCAGGATGTGGCCAGCGGTGCCCTGGCCCAGGTGAAACACTGCCAGGCCATGCTGGAGCAGATGCTGCAGCAGGATCAGCTGCTGGGCCGCTTCAAGGTATAAGACGGTCCGGAACAACCGGCAGAAGGGCGCCGCACGGCGCCCTTTTTATTTGGTGGTCAAAGGCGTCATACTGAAAGCACGTTAACCAAGGGAGAAGATGATGTTAATGGAACTCGATAAGGCGACACTGATGGTGATCGACGTGCAGGACAAGCTGATCCCGGCCATCGACGAGGGCGAGCGGCTGAGTGCACGGCTGCAATGGCTGATCTCGGCCTGCCAGCTGCTGGGCACCCCCATCCTGTTTACCGAGCAGTATCCCAAGGGGCTGGGCCACACCCAGCAGGCGCTGACGGTGCTGGTCGAGCAGCCGGTGGTGATGGAAAAGCTGCATTTCTCGGCGGTGGCGGCCAACTGCCTGCCCGAGGGCTGGCAACGCCATTCCCAGGTGATCGTGTGCGGCATGGAGGCCCACGTTTGCGTGTTGCAGACGGTGATGGATCTGCTGAAGGCGGGCAAAGAGGTGTTTGTGGTCGCCGATGGGGTCGGCAGCCGCACCGAGGAGAACCGGCAACTGGGGCTGGCACGGATGCGCGATGCCGGCGCCCGGATCGTCAGCCGCGAGATGGTGGTGTTCGAGCTGATGCACCAATCCGGAACCGAGCTGTTCAAGACCATCAGCAAACAGTTCCTGGTGGGAGAGCAACCCTGACCGGCAACCGCCGCTAGTGAGGTCAAAGGGATTAACCGGCCTGACCGGAAAAAATGGCCAGACGAAAGAGGGGCTGCTCCTGGCAGCCCCTTTGTGATCGACCTCTGTCGCTCTTACTTCTTGTTGTCCCAGATCCCTTCTTCCAACTGGCGATGCAGTTCCGGATACTTGGCCGCATCGAAGCTGGGTACCTTGCCCAGCTTGAGCTGGTCGTTATAGTCCCGGGCCAGCTTGATGGCCACTCCCGACAGCAGCAGTATCGCCACCAGGTTGATCAGCGCCATCATGCCCATGGACGCGTCAGCCATGGCCCAGATGGTGGGCAGCTCACCGACGGAGCCGAACATTACCATGCCCAGCACGAAGAGGCGGAACACCAGCAGCCCGGCCTTGTGGTTGTGCTCCAGGAAAATCAGGTTGTTCTCGGCATAGGCGTAGTTCGCCACTATGGAGGTGAAGGCGAAGAACAGGATGGCGATGGCGATAAAGGAGTTGCCCCACTCACCCACTTCGTTGGACAGCGCCCGTTGGGTCAGCTCGACCCCGGTGATGCCCGAGCCCGGCTCGAACTGCCCGGAAAGCAGGATGATCGAGGCGGTACAGGTGCAGATCACGATGGTGTCGGCAAAGACCCCCAGCATCTGCACATAGCCCTGGGAGGCCGGATGGGGCGGATAGGGGGTAGCCGAGGCGGCCGCGTTGGGCGCCGAGCCCATGCCCGCCTCGTTGGAGAACAGGCCGCGTTTGATGCCGTTCATCAGTGCCTGGGAAATGGCGTACCCCATGGCGCCGCCGCCCGCCTGCTCCAGGCCGAAAGCCGATTTGATTATCTGCGCCAGCACCCCGGGCAGTTCGGTGATGTTAAGCGCCACCACCACCAGGGCGATCAGCAGGTAGGCCAGGGCCATCAGCGGCACCACCAGCTCGGCGAAGCGGGCGATGGTACGCAGGCCACCGAAGATGATAAGACCCGCCAGGAACACCAGTACCACCCCGGTCAGCCAGGCGGGCACCCCGAAGGCCACGTTCATGGCGGCGCTGATGGAGTTGGCCTGCACCGCATTGAACACCAGGCCGAACGCGATGATCAGGAAAATGGCGAACAGCACCCCCATCCAGCGCATGCCGAGGCCTTTTTCCATATAGTAGGCCGGGCCGCCCCGGTAGTTGCCGTCTTCATCCTTGACCTTGTACAGCTGGGCCAGGGTGCTCTCCACGAAGGCGGTCGACATGCCGATAAGGGCGATCAGCCACATCCAGAAAATGGCCCCCGGTCCCCCCAGGTACAGCGCTACCGCCACCCCCGCCAGGTTGCCGGTACCGACCCGTGCCGCCAGGCTGGTGCACAGCGCCTGGAAGGAAGAAATGCCCGCCGCATCGGACTTGCGGCTGTTCCTGAGCACGGAAAACATATGACCGAAGTGGCGGAACTGAATAAAGCCCAGGCGCAGGGTAAAGAACACCCCGACTCCCAGCAGCAGGTAGATCAGTACCGACCCCCATAGCAGGTCATTAATAAAAGCGATAAATGTATCCATTGGCGAGTCTCTGCTTCTCCAAGTATTAAGCATGTGTTTGCCAGATAAGAATTATTATCATCTTCTCTGGTCCGCAGCGCACCGGAATCTAGCACATCTAGCACAGTGAGCAAAAATCACCACGTGACACAGATCACACTAAAATAGAGATGTCTGAAAAAATCGCCAAATTTTAGCAAAAAATGAACATTTTCACGTGAACATCAAAATATAAAACCAACATAAAGCAACAAGTCCGGACATAATACAGGGCCATCGATTCCGCAAACGTTTCCTTTTCCGACCCGGTCCGGGCACCGGAACCGCCGTGGCCGCCTCCGCTTTATTTTAGTGTCCGGAATAAGAGATACTGTCGCCCTGTACCCGTTTCGGGCTCCGAACCAGCACAAAGGACCTTTAATCCATGGCCGACAAACTGACCCAACTGAGAAAGCTCACCACCGTCGTCGCTGACACCGGTGACATCGAAGCCATCCGCAAGTACCAGCCGGAAGACGCCACCACCAATCCGTCGCTGATCCTCAAGGCGGCGCAGATCCCGGACTACCGCCCCCTGCTGAGCGATGCCGTGGCCTGGGCCAAATCCCACAGCCAGGACCCGGCCCGGCAACTGGTCGACGCCTCCGACAAGCTGGCGGTCAACATCGGCTGTGAAATCCTCAAGCTCATCCCCGGCCGCATCTCCACCGAGGTCGACGCCCGCCTGTCCTTCGACACCCAGGCCAGCATTGACAAGGCCCGCCGCCTGATCGATCTGTACCACCAGGCCGGCATCGGTCGCGAGCGCATCCTGATCAAGCTGGCCTCCACCTGGGAAGGCATCCGTGCCGCCGAGGTACTGGAGCGGGAAGGCATCAACTGCAACCTGACCCTGCTGTTCAGCTTCGCCCAGGCCCGGGCCTGTGCCGAAGCTGGCGCCTACCTGATCTCACCCTTCGTGGGCCGTATCCTCGACTGGTACAAGCAAAACACCGACCAGAAGGACTATGCGCCGGCAGAAGATCCAGGCGTCCTGTCGGTGAGCCGCATTTACGACTACTACAAGGCGCACGGCTATACGACCGTGGTGATGGGTGCCAGTTTCCGCAACACCGGCGAGATCCTCGAGCTGGCCGGCTGCGATCGCCTGACCATAGGCCCCAACCTGCTGGAAGAGCTGAGCCAGGCCGACGGCGAGGTCATCCGGAAACTCGAGGACAGTGGCGCCACCCAGACCCGCCCCGCGCCCATGACCGAAGCCGAGTTTCGCTGGGAACAGAATCAGGACGCCATGGCGACCGAAAAGCTGGCCGAAGGCATCCGCAACTTCGCGGTGGATCAGGGCAAGCTGGAAGCCATGCTGAAAGAGATGCTGTAACCCCGCCACCGCAATCCCCTCAGGCCGCCGCACCGGCGGCCATAAACACCGTATAAAAAAGTATCCATTTGAAGACGGAAACGCGTCTTTCCTGCTCTTTTCTCCCGCTTAATAAAAATGTCATAACAAGATTCTATTTTAGAACGAGCTGTGATATATCCAAATGTGACTACAACTGATAGCCAACAGGAGGGAGCCCCATGGAAAGGTTCAGCTTCGATCAGGACTTTGTGGTTGAACGGTCCCCGCGCAGTTCATCGCGCGAGCCTGCCAAAAAGCGCAAATGGCGGGAAATAGAAGCCCTAAAGGACAAACAGCGCTTACAAAAAGAACTTCAGCTGCTCGACTGCGCCTTCGAATTTGAAGGCGGTTTGGAAGGGCTTGAGCTGTAGAGCACGAAGAAAAACCTTCAGGCGCCCTCGGGCGCCTTTTTTGCGAGAGGCGGGCGGGCCGCGCCCCAATGCCCGTGCCTTGGCTTTGGAGGCAGGCGCCGTTCCTGGAGCGCAGGCGGCTCGCCTGCATTGCCGCGTAGCGAGAACCGCGATGACCTGCGCCTAAAGCAGCCGCTACATCTGCTCAGGCAGCTGCCAGTCGATGGGCGCCCTGCCCTGCTGCGTGAGCAATTCGTTGGTTCTGGAGAAGTGCCGGCAGCCGAAAAAACCGCGGTGGGCCGATAACGGGCTGGGGTGCGGCGCCGCCAGCACATGGTGTTGCTGCCGGTCGATCATGGCACCCTTCTTCTGGGCGTGGCTGCCCCACAGCAGGAACACCACCCCCCGGCAATGCTCGTTAACCGCCTGGATCACCCGGTCGGTGAAGGTTTCCCAGCCCAGTTTGGCATGGGAGTGGGCCTGGCCGGCCTGTACCGTCAGCACGGTGTTGAGCATCAGCACGCCCTGGCGGGCCCAGGGCTCCAGGTAGCCGTGCCCGGGGATCTGAAACCCGGGGATGTCCGCACTCAGCTCCTTGTACATGTTGGCCAGCGACGGCGGCACCCGGACCCCCGGTAGGACGGAAAAACACAATCCATGGGCCTGGCCGGGGCCATGGTAGGGATCCTGGCCCAGCATCACTACCTTGACGTCGTCCAGCTCGGTGTACTTGAAGGCATTGAAAATATCCTGCTGCGGCGGATAAATCACCTTGCCGGCCGCCCGCTCCTGCTTGACCACGGCCAGGGCGTGCTGGAAGTAGGCCTGTTCTTTTTCGTGTCCGATCACCTGGCTCCAGGTCAGTGTCATGCGCTGTGCTTTCCGTTCGAGATAAAGCGCCTAGCTTAAAAGCTCGATATTTCCCCTGCAAGCCCGGCTCTGTGGTTCGTTTTGTTAGCGAGCTCATGAAATCGCCAAAACGAGCAGTAACATAATCCTTATTGTGATAAATTGTCAGCCTAAGCATCTGGCTTAACGTCAATTTAACAAAATTAAGCACTATAGCAGGTCAATTATGTCGCTAATCATAAAGCTTATCGCCGGTATTTTGTCCGGTCTGGTCATCGGGCTGTTCGCCCCCGAGCTGCTGGCCCGCCTGTTGCTCACCTTCAAGATGCTGTTCGGACAGCTGATCTCCTTCACCATACCGCTGCTGATCCTGTTCTTCATCACCAGTGGCATCGCCAGCCTGCCCCAGAAATCGGGCAAACTGCTGGGCAAGACCATCGGCCTGGCCTACACCTCGACCCTGGTGGCCGGCATCGTCGCCTTCCTGGTGGCCAGCACCTTCATTCCCATGCTGGCCAGCCCTGCCGGCCAGGTGGCCGCCGAAGAAGGCAGCAAACTCGCCCCCTTCGTCACCCTGCAAATATCGCCGCTGTTCGGGGTCACCAGTGCCCTGGTGGCCGCCTTTGTGTTCGGCATCGGCATTTCCGCCCTGCAGGCCAGGGCGCTGAAAGAGGTGTCCGATCAGGCCCGTGACGTGATCGACCTGCTGCTGGCCAAGGTGATCATCCCGCTGCTGCCGGTCTATATCGCCGGCGTGTTCACCGAGATGGCGCTGGAAGGCACCGTGTTCAACACCCTCAAGACCTTCGGCGTGGTGCTGCTGCTGGCGGTACTGATGCACTGGCTCTGGCTGACCACCCTGTACACCCTCACCGGGCTGGCCATGGGACGCTCCCCGCTCACGCTTATCAGGAACATGCTGCCCGCCTACTTTACCGCCCTGGGCACCATGTCCAGCGCCGCCACCATTCCGGTGTCGCTGCGCGCCACCAAGGCCAACGGCGTGCGCGAGGGCATCGCCAACTTCACCGTGCCGCTCACCGCCAATATCCACCTGTCCGGCTCCACCATCACCATCACCACCTGTGCCGTGGCGGTGATGTACCTCACCGAACAGCTGACCATCCCGTCGCTGGCCACCATGATGCCCTTTATCCTGATGCTGGGCGTGGTGATGATAGCGGCGCCGGGCGCCCCCGGCGGCGCCGTGATGTCGGCCATCGGCCTGCTCGGCACCATGCTCGGCTTCGGCGAGGGCGCCATCGCCCTGATGATCGCGCTCTACATGGCACAGGACAGTTTCGGCACCGCCTGCAACGTCACCGGTGACGGTGTCATCGCCCTGTGGGTCGACCGGTTCGCCGGCGAAGATGCCGCCCTGGCAGCAAGCCCCGCCCAGGCAGAAAAGGCCTGACAGCCAGCCATCACTCAGTAAAAAGGGCCGCCAGGCCCTTTTTTCATTCTTCCTGCCTGGGACGGATAATCCCCTCCTGCATCGCCGTGGCAACCAGCTTGCCATCCCGGGTATAAAAATGCCCCTGTACCAGGCCCCGGCCGGCGATGGCGCGCGGGCTTTCGATGGCGTAGAACACCCAGTCGTCGAAACGGAAGTCCTGGTGGAACCACATGGAATGATCGATGGTCGCCACCTGCAGCTGCGGCTCCCAGAACGAATGGCCGTGGGGCATCAGGGCGGTGGGCAGGAAATTGAAATCCGAGGCGTAGGCCAGCAGGTACTTGTGGATGCGGGGATCGTCCGGCAGGGTGCCGTTGGCCCTGAGCCAGATATGGCGCACCGGCGCCATCTTTTCCGGCTTCATCGGGTTGACGTAATTCACCTGGCGCACCTCTATCGGTTTTTCCGCCAGCAGTTTGTCCTTGACCCGCTCCGGCAGAAAGCCGGCCAGGGCGGCGATGCGCTCGCTCTCCGGTACCAGCCCTTCCGGCCCCGCCACTTGTGGCATGGGCGCCTGGTGCTCGAAGCCCGCCACCGGCTGCTGGAACGACGCCGTCATGTAGAAGATGGGCTTGCCGTATTGCAGCGCCTGCACCCGGCGGGTGGAGGTGGTCTTGCCGTCGCGGATGTTCTCCACATCGTAGATGATGGGCTTGCTGACGTCTCCCGGCCGCAGGAAATAGGAGTGAAAGGAATGCACCGGCCGCTCCGGCGCCAGGGTGTACTTGGCCGCCGCCAGCGCCTGTCCCATGACCTGGCCGCCGAACACGGCGCCAAAGCCCAGATCCTTGCTCTGACCACGGTAGAGGCCGTCGTCCAACGGCTCCAGCGCCAGCAGCGTCAATAAGTTCTCCAATGCCTGACTCATGGCTCGTTACCTGGTTAATTCAACTGGTCGTACAAGTTAACATAAGCCGACAAGCCGGGGGTAGCCCCTGGGTACGGGCGACGGCGCAATAGAAAAGGGGCAGCCAGCTGGCTGCCCCTTTTAGGCGTCGTCGGTTTGTTCCCTGAACCTGATTGCTCCCTGCATTCCCTGACCCGACCCGTCCCGAGTCTTCCCCTTCCCGATCCGTCGGGGCGTTCCTGCATCATCCTGACTAGCCGCGTCCTGCCACTAACCGCTCCTTCCTGGAGGTATCCCTGACCGTTCCTTCAGTCATTCCTTTGGCGATCCGCGCCCGGTCCCTTGCCTCCTGGCTGCCGGATTCCTCTCCGGCATCGCTTCCTTAATCCCTGTTCCGGCTCCTGCCGGATGTCCCTGTAAGGCGTTCCTGCCGTTTGTCTTCCTGACAAGCCAGCCTGCCTTGCTGTTGCTATTAACTATACGGATTTAGCGGGCCGGCTCAATTGACCCGGGGAGGGTTACCGGCTGAACACAAAACAAACAATTGGTGAAAATCATTGAATAACAAACAATTACAGAAAACCGTTACCAAAATCCACGCCAACAAACCGCCTTGTCTCCAGCCTTATTGAGAGATCTCTTACAAGGTCTTGCAGCGATGGCGGATAGCGGAGAAGCGGGTGCTCGACGGAAGTCGACCCTGCCGTCGGCCAGCAGCCCTTCCCTCAACAAAAAAGGGGCGAAGGCAATGGTGAATGCCTCCGCCCCTTGTTCCATATTGCCGCTGCGCGGCAAGGCAGGCGGGCCGCCTGCGCTCCAGGTTGGTTATTTCATCATCTTCGCCTTGAGGGCGGCGAAGTCGGCGGGGATCGCCTCGGACAGGGATTCCATGGCGCCGTGCTTGGCCAGGGGGCCGGGCAGCGGAATATCCTGGCCCAGGATCTCGTCCACGCTCTCCTTGAACTTGGCCGGATGGGCGGTGCACAGGAAGATGCCCACCTCGTCCTTGCCCCGCTCCTTGTTGAGCAGATCCCAGGCGATGGCGCCGTGGGGCTCGCACAGGTAACCCTGGGCGAACAGCCGCTTGAGCGCGTCCCTGGTCTGCTCATCGTCGAGCGCGCCGGAGGCGATGTCGGACAGTTTCCAGCCCTTGACCCGGCACAGCTCTTCCACCCGCGGCCAGTTGTTGGGGCGGCTCACGTCCATGGCGTTGGACAGGGTCGCGACGGTGGCATGGGGATCCCAACTGCCGCTTTCCAGGTAGCGCGGCACCGTGTCGTTGGCATTGGTGGCGGCCACGAAGCGCTTCACCGGCAGGCCCAGTGCCTTGGCGATAAGCCCGGCGGTGAGGTTGCCGAAGTTGCCGGAGGGCACCGCAATCACCGCCTTGTGCCGCTGCTCGGCGGGCAGTTCGGCCACCGCCTCGAAGTAGTAGCACACCTGGGCCACCAGCCGGCTGATGTTGATGGAGTTGGCGGAGTTGAGACCCACCGCCGCTTTCAGCTCTTCGTCGTCGAAGGCCTGCTTGACCAGCGCCTGGCAGGCGTCGAAGTCGCCTTGCACCGCGAAGGTGCGGATATTGCCGCCCAGGGTGGTGAACAGCTTTTCCTGCAGCGGGCTGATTTTGCCCTCGGGGTAGAGGATCACCACCTCGATGTTGGGCAGGTCGTAGAAGGCGTGGGCCACGGCGGCGCCGGTGTCGCCGGAGGTAGCGGTAAGGATGGTGATCTTACCATCCTTGCTCAGGGTGGCCAGGCACTGGGCCATGAAGCGGCCGCCGAAGTCCTTGAACGCCAGGGTCGGCCCGTGGAACAGCTCCAGGGCGTAGGTGTGATCGTCCACCTTCACCAGCGGCGCCGGGAAGGTAAAGGCCTGCTCCACCATGGCGGCGAGGGTGCTTTCCGGAATTTCATCGCCGATCAGGTGCTGTAGTATGGCCACGGAGCGCGGCACCAGCGGCAGCTCCAGCAGGGCCTCCACGTTGGCAAGCGGGCTCAGGCTTTCCGGGAAAAACAAGCCCTGGCCCCGGCCCAGTCCCTGCTTGACGGCACCGGCAAAATCGATGGTTTCGGTATTATCCTTGATGTTGTACAACTTCATAGCTCTGTTCCTGTTACCCGAGCGCCCTCGGCATCGAGTTTGCAAATATGGCAAAAGCCATCCTGATTCTGAATAAAGTGGTCGGCCAGCCAGTGTTTGAGTTTTTCCGCCTGATGCAGGTCTTTCATCACGCAGAACACGGTAGGGCCGCTGCCGGATATGCCGGTGGCCAGCGCCCCCATGGTGGCGGCGTGTTCACGCACCTCGTTGAAGCCGGGGATCAGCTGGGCCCGATAGGGTTCGGCGATCACGTCCTTCAGCATGGCGGCGGCCACCTTCTCCTGGCCGGTGTGGCTGGCGTGCACAAAGCCCGCCAGCCGGCGGCCATAGGCCAGGCAGTCCTGCCGGCGGTATTGCGCCGGTAGGATAGCACGGGCGGCGGAGGTAGACACGCTGATGCCCGGATAGCACAGCACCCAGTACCACTCGTCGAACACCGGCAGCGACTGGCTGACCACACCGGCTTCATCCAACACCAGCTGCATGCCGCCGAGGTGGCAGGGCGCCACATTGTCGTAGTGAACTGAACCGGAAATCTGCCCTTCCAGCTCGCCCATCAGCAGGGTCAGTTCGTGCTCGCTCATGGCCCCGTCGTGGAAGGCGTTGAGCGCCACGAAGGCGGCGACGATACTGGTAGCACTGGAGCCCAGCCCCGAGCCCACCGGCAGGTTCTTCTCCAGGGTCATCACCAGCGGCTTGAGCTCGCGGCCCTTTTTCGCCAGCGCCTTGCCGTAGGCCACATAGCAGTCGTAGACGATATTCTGGGTAAAATCGTCCGGCAGCTTGTGGGCGAAGGGACCCACATTGACCAGATTGAAGTCGCCGTCGCTCTCGCCCACCAACACCCGGTCACCCAGCAGGGTGCCGTCCAGGGGGGCCAACGCGGCCCCCAATACATCAAAACCCACGCTCACATTGGCGGTAGAGGCAGGGGCGTACGCTACAACATTCATTTAGATCTCCTGCTTCCAGTTATGGGTGCGCAACAGGTCGGCGAACACACCGGCGGCGGTGACATCGGCACCGGCGCCGTAGCCGCGCAGTACCAGCGGGATCGGCTGGTAATACTGGGTATAGAACGCCAGGGCGTTTTCGCCGTCCTTGACCTTGAACAGGGGATCATCGCCGTCTACCGCCTTGATGGCAACCTTGCAGTGGCCGTTTTCGATGGAGCCCACGTAACGCAGCACCTTGCCTTCGGCGGCGGCCTCGGCCACCCGCGCCTCGAAGTAGGCGCTGGCCTCCGGCAGCCGGGCCATGAAACTCTCGATGTCGCCGTCGGCATCAAACTCCGGCGGCAGCGCCATCTCCACCTCGATGTCGCTCAGATCCAGCTCCATGCCGGCTTCCCGCGCCAGGATCAGCAGCTTGCGCGCCACGTCCATGCCGTTCAGATCGTCGCGCGGATCCGGCTCGGTAAAGCCGTTCTCCCGGGCGATGCGGGTGGCGTCGGCAAAGCTCATGCCTTCGTCCAGCTTGCCGAAGATGTAGGACATGGAGCCGGACAGGATGCCGCCGAACGCCTTCAGCTGGTCGCCGGCGCGGATCAGGTTCTGCAGGTTCTCGATCACCGGCAGGCCGGCACCCACGTTAGTCTCGTAGAGGAACTTGCGGCGGGTGGCCTGGGCGGTACGGCGCAGCTCGCGGTAGTAATCCAGGCTGGCGGTGTTGGCCTTCTTGTTGGGGGTCACCACGTGGAAGCCGGCGGCGAGGAAGTCGGCGTACTGGTCGGCGATCTGCTCGTTGGAGGTACAGTCCACCAGCACCGGGTTGATCAGGTGGCTGTCTTCCACCATCCGCGCCACCCGCTCCAGGTTGAAGGCTTCATGGGCCTGCTCCAGCCGGTCGCGCCACTCGTTGAGGTTGAGGCCGTTGCGGTCCAGCGCCATCTTGCGGGAGTTGGCGATACCCACTACCCGGATACCGATGTCCTGGGCTTCCAGCACCGGCTGCTGGCGGCGGATCTGCTCGAGCAGGGCCGCGCCCACGCCGCCACAGCCCACCAGGAACACATCGATGAACTGGCGGCTGGAGAAAAAGTTCTGGTGGCAGGCCTTGATCGCCTCGGTGGTCTTTTCCTTGCGGATCACCGCCGAGATGGAGCGCTCGCTGGAGCCCTGGGCGATGGCCACGATATTGATGGAGGCCTCGGCCAGGGAGTTGAAGAAGCGGGCCGACACGCCCTTGGCAGTGCGCATGCGATCGCCGACCAGGGAGATGATGGCCAGATCGTCGAGCACGTCCAGCGGCTCCAGCAGGTTGTTCTTGAACTCCAGGGCGAACTCGTCGGCGATGGCCTTCTGCGCCTTGTGTTTGTCGTAGCTGTGGATACAGAAGCTGACGCTGTACTCGGACGAACTCTGGGTGATCAGCACGATGCTGACCCCGGCACGGGACACGCAGGAGAACAGCCGGCCGGCCATGCCCACCATGCCCTTCATACCCGGGCCGGAGATGTTGATCATGGTCATGCCGGCCAGATCGGAGATGCCCTTGACCTGCAGATCGTCGTCGCTGCACTCGGGCCCGATCAGCGACCCTTCACCCTGGGGGTTGCCGGTGTTCTTGATGAGACAAGGGATATGGAACTGGGCGATGGGCGCGATGGTCTTGGGATGCAGCACCTTGGCGCCGAAGTAGGACAGCTCCATCGCTTCCTTGTAGGAAAGCTGTTTGAGCAGCTTGGCGTCGGGCACCAGCCGCGGATCGCAGTTGTAGACCCCGTCCACGTCGGTCCAGATCTCGCAGCATTCGGCGTCCACGCAGGCGGCCAGCACGGCGGCGGAGTAGTCGGAGCCGTTGCGGCCCAGGATCACCGTCTCGCCCTTGTCGTTGCCGGCGGTAAAGCCCGGCATCAGGTAGACGCAGTCGCTGCGCAGGCCCTGGTCGCGGAAGCGCTGGCGGGAGACTTCGATATTGACGTGGGCTTCGAGGAAGCTGCCCTCGCCCAGCAGCATGGCCTGGGGAGAAATCACTTCCACCTGCTCGCCGCGGGCCTTGAGCAGCTCGGCCATCACCGCGATGGACAGCGCCTCGCCCCGGCTCAGGATGCGGGCCTGGATATTGTCCGGGCACTGTTGCAGCAGGCTGACGCCCTGTAGCAGGCGGGTGAGCTGGCCCAACTCCCGATCCACCTGGGCCTTGAGCGCCTCCGCCTCCAGGTTGCCGTGGGCGGCCTGGAGGCCCTCGATGATGGCGTGGAAGATCTGTTCGATGTCCTTCAGCACCGGGGCCGGATCCAGGCCGCGGATGGTCTGCTCCACCACCGCCACCAGGTGATTGGTGACCCTGGCCGGCGCCGACAGCACCAGGGCGACCTGGGACTGGCGCTGATTGTTGACCACGATATCGGCCACGGTCTGGAACCGTTCGGCATTGGCCAGAGAAGTGCCGCCAAATTTCAAGACACGCATTCATTACTCCCTGTGTAAAACGAAAAAGCCCGCATCTGGTTGGGATACGGGCTCTTGGATTCAAATCTGTTTGTCGTCAGCGCATCAGCCCGCCCCAGTGCCACCAGTGGTGGTACCGGTAATAATAATGGCGGTAATGCGGCTTGCACTCGGCAACATGACGGACAACCTCGAAAAACGGATGGCATAGCAATAACCCGAGCCTCCCTGCTTGTCAACTTCAATCCCTGTCGCTCAGGGCGCGGGCCAGGTCTTTATACAGCAGATGCAGCAGATTCAGATCCCGTTGTTCCAGCATAGGCAATCGGTCACGGACCCACTCCGCCAGTTTTTCCTGCTGCGATACTCCGACAAGATCAAATAATTGCTCTGTTTTTTGCTGCAGTACCCGTAATTGGGCATTTTCGGTGTGAACGCCGCTTTTTTCCTCGTTTTCCGGCGCCAACCCCTGGCTGAACTCCCAGGCATAAAGCATGATGGCCTGGCCCAGATTAAGCGAAGGATAAGTCACTTTCAGCGGCAGGTAGCTGATGATATCGGCCAGTGCCAGATCGTCGTTACTTAACCCCGACTCCTCGCAACCAAACAGCAACGCCACTTTTTGCAGCTGCTTGTTGTTGACCTGGGTGATGGCCTCCTTGGGGGTGAGATAGTGCAGGTAGCGGCCGCGCCGGCGCGCCGTGGTGGCGATGACCAGGTCCATGTCCGCCAGTCCCTCGGCCAGGGTCGGATAAAACTCGGCCTGCTCCAGTATCTCCTGGGCGCCGTGGGCCACCCAGTGGGCCTGCTCCCGCTCGTGCACCCGGCTGTCCACCAGCCGCATGCGGGCGAAGCCCATGGTTTTCATGGCGCGGGCGGCGGCGCCGACGTTTTCGGCCCGGGCCGGTGATTTGAGTACGAAATAAAGCTCCATGCCACTCCCCTTGCTGTAAGGCCGTATATTGTCCGTAAACCGGGGGCGGAGGTAAAGGGTAAGGAGCGAGGATGGCGCGCAGGCGGCAACCCGTCTCAGCGCACAATAAATTCCCACATGACGCCCGGATCCATTACTATCCCGACAGACCCAGCGCCATCACCATAAGGGAGCAGGCATGAGCAACCACGCCAGGGAATTGGCCGGCATCATCATGAACAGGTTCGATGCTTTCTACCGTCGCTTTCTCGATATCACCCTGGGCGCCAAGGTCAGGTTCGAGAGCAAAGACTGGCTGGGCGTGCAACTGGCCGGGCGCCAGCGCATCCGCCTCTATGATCACCACGTGAACGAAACCCTGCAGGCGGTGCGTGATCATATGGGCGGCGCGCCCCTCGGCCAGGAGGGCCTCAAGGCGCTGAAGCAGGCGTTCAACGACCGGCTCACCGAGCATGCCAACCCGGAAATTGCCGAGTCCTTCTATAACTCGGTGTACCGGCGCTCCCTGCGCCATCACAATATCCGCGCCGAAAATCTCTATGTGCACGGCTTTATCCGCCGGGCGACGGACCCGGATCTGACCCCCTACTGCTGGCAGTACCGGACCAACACCGGGGCACTCGGCGACTGCCTGCGCCAGGTGCTGGAACGGCTGCAACTGGCGGTACCGTTCAGCGACCTGACCCGTGACCTGGGCTACGTGGACCGTTACCTGCAAGACCATGGCCCGGCCGAACTCCGCGGGGGAGAAATCGGTCTGACTTTCGTCAATACCCTGTTCTACCGCAACAAGGGCGCCTACCTGATCGGCCGGCTGGAGCAGGGCGGCCTGCAGTGGCCCTTTATCCTGCCCATACTGCACGACGATCAGGGCGGCCTCAACCTGGACACCCTGATCCTCTCAAAGGACGATGCTTCCATCCTGTTCGGCTTCGCCCGGGCCTACTTCATGGTGTGGTGCCCGGTACCGGCGCTGCTGGTACACTTTTTGCGCAGCCTGCTGCCCAACAAGGCGGATTACGAGCTGTACACCGCCATCGGCTGCCAGAAGCACGGCAAGACCGAGTTCCACCGCGACTTTCTCAACCACCTGCACCAGTCACGGGACCAGTTCGAGCTGGCACCGGGCATCAAGGGCATGGTGATGAGCGTGTTCACCCTGCCCTCCTTTGATGTGGTGTTCAAGGTGATCAAGGACAGGTTCACCCCGCCGAAGGAGGTGAACCACGAGACGGTGAAGGCCAAATACCGGCTGGTGAAACAGCACGACCGGGTGGGCCGCATGGCCGATACCCTGGAGTTCACCAACTTCGAGCTACCGCTGCACCGCATCAGCCCTATGCTTCTGGCCGAACTGCAGCAGGTGGCCCCTTCCCTGCTCAGCATCAAGGGCGACACCCTGGTGATCCGCCACCTGTACAGCGAGCGGCGGATGACGCCACTCAATATCTACCTGGAGCACGCCACCGACGAGGCGGTGCAGGACGCCATCGACGAATACGCCAACGCCATCAAGCAGCTGGCGGCGGCCAATATCTTTCCCGGCGACATGTTGTTCAAGAATTTCGGGGTGACCCGCCACGGACGGGTGATCTTCTACGACTACGACGAAATCGCCTACATGACCGAGTGCCACTTCCGCGACATTCCCAAGGCCCGTTACCCGGAAGACGAGCTCAGCGCCGAGCCCTGGTATTCGGTGGGCCCCAGCGACATCTTCCCTGAGGAGTTCGCCACCTTCCTGCTCAGCAGCCCCCGCATCCGCGAGGCCTTCAAGCAGCAGCACAACGATCTCTTTACCGCCGGCTACTGGCGCCAGCTGCAGCAGAACATCGAAGCCGGCTGCTTCGTGGACGTGTTCCCCTACCGGCGCAGGCAGCGGTTTCGATTTCTGTACCAGCAAGGGAACGACAAGCCCGGGGACGGCGCCTCGCCTCCCTGAGCGGCAGGCACGGCGCCCCGGGTTACAGGAGAGGGTGGCTCAGGGGCTCGCGGGAGACGATGAGGCCGTTGAGATCCCCATACACATAGTCGCCGGGGTAGATGGTGCAACCGGCAAAACTGACGGGCACCTCCACATCGCCCAGGCCGCGCTTTTCGGTTTTCACCGGGCTGGTGGCCAGGGCCTTGACACCGATGCCCATCCCGCCGATGGCCCCCGCATCCCGGATGGCCCCGTTGACAACGATGCCCTCCCAGCCGTTTTCCACGCCTTGTTCGGCCAGCATGTCGCCCAGCAACGCCCGGCGTACCATGCCGCCGCCGTCCACCACCAGCACCTTGCCGGTTCCCGGCGTGCCCAGCAGCTCCCGCACCTTGGAATTGTCCTCAAAGCAACGGACGGTCACCGCCTGGCCCCAGAATATCTTCTCGCCCCCAAAATCCTGGAACACGGGGTTCATGACCATCACCTTGTCGGCGTGCTCGTCGCATAAATCCGGTAATAGATCCAACATGTTAACCTCCTGGCTGCGGTAAATGGGACGGGCGGCAAAGCCGGGCTGCCGCGTCGGACTTGCCGCCCTCCTGCCCGATTTTCCATCTTACGTTGTATAACATTCGCCGTGTTTTGTTAAATCCCGGCTTGACCTGGATCAATCCAGTCCATAAAACTATTTAACAATATCGGCCGCAGGCTGTTGTTATGCCCCTGTTAACTGTTAAAATAACACAACTTTACGTAATGGACCCTGTTCGTCCCGTTTGGTGATATTTTCTGGACATGACGCAGTAACTGCATGGGATGCAAGTGAAAAACGGCTAAAAAACACGGCTCCTTGACGGATTCAAGCTATCCATTTAGAGGTACATAGCGTAATTTAGTTACACTATTTTGCTCATTTTGGCTCGCATCGACTCCGGCAGCTGTTGGCAACGAATTATCTTTACATCTAAAAACAGGTACGCTCATGCAGACACCTCACATTCTTATCGTCGAAGACGAACTGGTCACCCGCAACACCCTCAAGAGCATTTTCGAGGCCGAAGGCTATGTGGTGCTCGAAGCCACCGACGGCGAAGAGATGTACAAAGCGCTGTCCGAAAACAAGATCAACCTGGTGATCATGGACATCAACCTGCCCGGCAAAAACGGCCTGCTGCTGGCCCGGGAACTGCGTGAACAGCATAACCTGGCACTGATGTTCCTGACCGGCCGCGACAATGAAGTCGACAAGATCCTGGGGCTGGAAATCGGCGCCGACGACTACATTACCAAGCCGTTCAACCCGCGCGAGCTCACCATCCGTGCCCGCAACCTGCTGGGACGCACCATGCAGTCGCCGGACGCCCAGGACGAAGAGAAGCAGGTGGAAGCCTATCGTTTCAACGGCTGGACCCTGGACATCAACAGCCGAGCCCTGGTCAGCCCCAATGGCGAGATGTTCAAGCTGCCGCGCAGCGAGTTCCGCGCCATGGTGCATTTCTGTGAAAACCCGGGCCAGATCCAGAGCCGGGGCGAACTGCTGAAAAAGATGACCGGCCGCGAGCTCAAGCCCCACGACCGCACCGTGGACGTGACCATCCGCCGTATCCGCAAACATTTCGAATCCATGCCGGATACCCCGGAGATCATCGCCACCATCCATGGCGAAGGCTATCGCTTCTGCGGCGAGCTGGAAGACTGATACAGCAAAGCCCGGGCCATCCCGGGCTTTTTCGTTTTTTCCATACGCCACATTCGCCAGTGAAAAGCACAAACTGCATGGAATACCGATGATCCGGCCCTATCGGTCGGCTGCTGCATGACCGCGAAGGCTTCAGTGATAGCGACATCGGTTTCAAGACCATGGTGATATCGGAAACGGTTTAGAAACCCGGCCTACCGATCTTGCGGTAACCACAGGCGCGGGTCCCGCGGCGGAACAAAGCCCGGTATCAGCGGATTGTCCAGGCGCAATACCCGCAACCCCGGACGGTTGATGAAGTCCAGGGCCTGGCGGTGCTCCTCCTGCGCCCTGAACAGTTGCTCGAAAGCACCGTCCGCCACCGCCCGCATCAATCCCGTCTCCAATCGTTCCGCCAACGCGGTGTTGTCGGGATGCACAAAAAAGTAGATGGGCGCCGGGTAATAGAGCGCCAGCCCGGGAACCACGGTGAGATCCAGAGGGGAATGGCGCTTGAGCTCCGGCCACACCTCGGCCACGCTGCGCGGAAAATAGTCCACCCGCTGCCCCATCACCATCCGGAACATGCCGTCGTAATCGGTTGAGGTCCCCACTTCAAGCCCATTGCCACGCAGTACCTCCACATCCGGCCAGCCCGCCCCCTGAATGGTGGTCAGCGCCGACAGCGCCTCCAGCGAGCGGATCCGCTCGAACCGCGCCGCGCCGTCCGGGTGGGTCAGCAACACCCTGTAGCCCAGCAGCCCCCTGAGCAGGGGCACGGGCACCGCCCTCACCTTGTTCATGCGTTCCTGGCTGGCCATGCTCCACACCAGATCCAGCTCTCCCCGAGCCACCATCTCAAAGGCCCGGGCCTGGGACAGGGGCTCGTGATAGGGCTTGCTATGGGCCGGGCCATGATCTTCCTGTGTCTTTTCCAGGGCCAGCGCCAACAGCGCAATAAAGTAGTTCACCCGCTGATCCTGTCGGCTTTCCGCCGGCCTGTGGGTGATCTCCATGGCCGGCAGTTCCATGGCCGCCATCAGCAGCAGGCAGGCGACTAATCGGAACACGACGAACTTTCCTTCTCACTGAACAGCTGATCCGCCGGCACCGGCTTGCTGAAGTAATAGCCCTGCATCAGATCGCAGCCGAAACGGGTTAACAGCTCCACCTGGGCATGCTCTTCCACCCCTTCCGCAATCACGGTGATCCCCAGCTGATGAGCCAGATCGATAATGCCCCTAACCAGGGCCTTGTCCCTGCTGTTGCGGGTCATGTGGCGCACAAAGCCCTGATCTATCTTGACGATATCAAAAGGCAGATCACGCAGGTAACTGAGTGACGAGTAACCGGTCCCAAAGTCATCCATGGCCAGCCGAATGCCCATTTTTGCCAACTGCTCACACTTGTGCCGCACCGTTTCCGAGGAAGAAAGCAGTAGCCTCTCGGTAATTTCCAGCTTCAGCCGGTCGGCCTCCAGCCCCGCTTCCTGCAGGCAATGGGCCACCGACGCCACAAAGTCCGGCGCACCAAACTGCACCGGAGACACATTTACCGACACCCGGATGTCCCTGCCCTGCAGTTGCCACCGCCGCACCTGGTTACAGGCCTCCCGCAGAATATGGTGGCCAATGGCCACAATATCCCCGGTGTTTTCGGCAATATCGATAAAATCCAGCGGCGATACCCAGCCCAGCTCCGCGCTCTGCCAGCGCACCAGCGCCTCGACGCCCTCATAATCGCCGGTGCGCGGATCGACGATAGGCTGGTAATACAACCGCAGTTCCCCTTTGGCCACGGCCCGCTTGAGGGCAGTGGCGATATGCAGGGCGCGGTAAGACGCCGCCTGGATCTCCGGCTCGAAAAACTGCACGGCTTCCTTCTGGCTCCGCGCCCGTTGCTGCGCGGACAGGGCCCGGCTGTACAATCGATCGGGATGATTGCCGTCGTTGGGATAAATGGCCACCCCCACGGCAACCCCCGGCGTGATCGGCAGGTTGTCGAGACAAACGGAGCGGGAGAGCGCGTCCTTGATCTGCTGCAAGCAGGCCTCCACCGCCGTCGCGGAATGGCCGAAAGGCAGAGCGAACAAGAATTCATCGTCACGAGTGCGCGCCTTGAAGCATCCCGTATCCAGCCCGGCATTCAGCAACTGGGTGCATTCCTGGATCAGGGCATCTCCGTACACGATGCCCAGGGTCTCGCTCACCTCCTTGTAGGCGGGCACCGCCACCACCATCACCGCCAGATAGCCGTTCTCCTGCGCCGCCTGCAGCAGCATCGTCTCCAGACGCTCCATGGCCATCGCCCGGTTCGGCAGGTTGGTCAGATGATCGTAACGGCGCTGGTGGCTCAACTGATGTTCAACTTCCTTGAGTCCGGTAATGTCCTCCAGCACCAGCAGCAGGTGGCCGGCGTCGTCCGGCGTGGCCCGGCTAAGGGAAAGATTGGCCAGCAACCAGCAGGGCCGGCCCGACCCGGTGCGCCACAGCAGTTCCCCCTGCCAGCCTTGCTGGCGCACCTCGGCCAGCAGCCAGCCGACAGGCCGGGCCGGCTGCTGCCCCCGGGAGAGCCTCCTCTCCAGCAGGCCGGGCCAGTCCAGCGCCAGGCAGCGCGACTCGGGCAGCTCCAGCAGGCGACAAAGGGCGGGGTTGACGTATTCCGCCTGCCCCTGCTCGTTCATGATGATCATGGCGGCCGGGCTGGCAGACACCGCCGCCGACAGACGACGGTTGAGGGCGTGGACACGCTCAAGCTCGGCCACCTCCTGCCGGAGCCGTCGCTGCATGTTGTTCATGGCATCCACCAGGCGATCCAGCTCGTCCGGACGGTCATGACGGCGACGCTCCAGCCGGACAGCCTGGGCAAGGTGGTTCAGGTTGAGCCGGTCGGCCACCCGCGCCAGCACCGCAAGATGGCGCGACAGGGCAAAGTGCAGCAGCAGCAGTATGACCAGGGTCACGCCCAGGGTCTTGGCGGCCTGGCTGGCCAGCACCACCCACAATTTCTGCTGCAGGCTGACAAAAATCTCTTCCTTGTCCACCAACAGCGTCAGTTCGCCCAACACCCACTCGCGCTCCTTTTCATCCTGGTGGCCCAGCACATAAAGATGACGGGACTCATGGCCCCTATTGGAAGCCTCGCCGCTGGTGTAGAGTCGGCCTTCGGCAGTGAGTAGTCTGGCATGAGAGACATAGGGCAAGGTAACAATGGAGTCGAGCCCCAGGCGGATACGTTGCTCGTCCATCAGCCAGAGGCTGTCGGTCAGGTCGGGCACAAAGGCCTGCTCGACATCCGACAGCCGCAGGCCGAGG
Source organism: Zobellella endophytica (assembly GCF_003012775.1). Lineage (GTDB taxonomy): Bacteria > Pseudomonadota > Gammaproteobacteria > Enterobacterales > Aeromonadaceae > Oceanimonas > Oceanimonas endophytica. Next base: position 62,923 of record NZ_PXYG01000002.1, read on the forward strand.
TTGCCGAGATCGCGGCGGTAATCGGTATAAAGCTGAACCCCCACCGCCAGGGTGGTAAAGAGGGAGCTGACGACCAGAATCGCCGCCATCAGCCGAAAGGACAATGGATTGCGCCGATAAAATGTCACCATGCGGCTCAGTACGGGTACCGTCACGCCTCCTCTCCGCGCCCAATCACCACCCGGGTGGCGGGCAGCAGCACTTCCAGCTTCTGCCTGAGCGCCGCCTTGGCCCCCTCATCCCCGTGGATCAGGCGGATCTCCCCGGGTGGCGGCACTATGCCCACGGCAAAGTCGAGCAAATCCTGCTGGCCCGCGTGGGCCGAATAGCCGCTGACCTGATGCACCCGGGCCCTGATGTGGTAACGTTCTCCGTCCAGTTCCACCCAGCCCCCCCGAGGACCATAATCCAGAAGGGCCCGCCCCGGTGTGCCCATGGCCTGATAACCCACAAAGAGGACATCGTTGCGGACATCTCCCAACAGCGCCTTGAGGTAATTCACCACCCGACCGCCGGCGCACATGCCCGAGCCGGCCAGCACCACGCAGGGCTTGCGCGAGCGTGCCAGATAGCCCACGGCGTTGAGGTGATCCCGGTGGCCATTCACCAGGGTGAGCTGTTCGAAGGAAAGCGGGTGCCGGCCATGGGTCAGCAGGGCCTGGGCTTCGGCATTCCAGAAAGGCTTGAGCTGGCGGTAAAGGGCGGTGAAGTTGGCCGCCAGGGGAGAGTCCACCACCACTTCCAACTGGTTCCAGGGCAGCTCGGGCGCCGCCGCCTCATTGCCGAATTCAGCGATAAGGCTTTCCAGCTCATACAGGATATCCTGGGTACGGCCCAGGCTGAAGGCGGGGATCAGCAGGGTGCCACCGTCGGCCAGGGCGTGTTCTATGGCCGCCTTCAGTCGCAGCCGACGGTGTTGCCGGCTTTCGTGATTCCTGTCGCCATAGGTGCTTTCCAGCACCAGCAGATCGCAGGCTGGTGGCGGCGTTGGCGCCACCAGCAAGGGAGCATGAGGCGCACCCAGGTCGCCACTGAACACCACTCGCCGGTTTTCCGCCTCGCACTCCACATAGGCCGAGCCCAGAATATGGCCGGCCCGCTGCAACCTTATGCGCAGCGGGCTGCCGGAGATTGACTGCCATTCACCATAAGGCAGGGGCATCAGGCGGGACGCCAACAGAGTCAGCACCCGCCTAACCAGCGCTTTGTCGCGGGTAAAACCGATATTGAGGGCGTCTTCCAGCATCGCCGGCAGCAACAGGGCCGAGGGCTGAGAGCAGTAAATAGGCCCCTCGAACCCCGCCCCCAACAAATAGGGCAGCCGCCCCACATGGTCGATATGCACATGGGTCACCACCAGCGCCCGGATATGGCCAATATCGAAGTCGATGGCCGGGCCGGCGCCGGCTTCCGCCCTCTGAAACAGGCCGCAGTCGATGAGAATGCCGGTATCGTTCACCCGCAGTTCATGGCAGGAGCCGGTCACTCCCCTCACTGCCCCGTGGTGCAGTACCTCGACCATGGCGTCTCCCGGTGGAAGAATCAATTGAGACTAACTATAAACCAAAAACCAGGAAGGACGCGGGGATGACCGACACGCATGCCTGCCGCCGCCGGCCATTTGGCTCGACGCCGCTGAACCTGCCAGAATCGATAGCGAGTAGCGAGAGAACAAAAGGATTTGACTTCAGATACTTGGAGCGGGCGATGGGAATCGAACCCACGTATGCAGCTTGGGAAGCTACCGTTCTACCATTGAACTACGCCCGCCGAGGAGTCACCACTATAAACTGTTTTGCCTGTTCGGCAATCCCCCAAGTGGTTGATTGAGCAAGGAGTGAGCAATGTAGGCCGGGATCCACTGCTCACTCTTCAGGCCTCCCCCCTGACGCCCGCGGCCATTGGCAGCCTTGCCGCCATGGTGCAGAATAGACACGGCTTCTCTGTTTCTTCTTAATAAGGACTTTTCATGCGTCTTCTCGGACTCACCCTCGCCGCCCTGACCCTTTCCGGCTGCGCCGGCTGGGGGTTCGACAGCAATGTGTCCCCCGCCGGCGTCAAGGACTATTACAAGGCCGATGGCGTCGCGCTCTACACCAAGGCGGAACTAGAGGGGATCAATTACGTCACCCTCGGCTCGGTGGAAGGCGAAGCCTGCCAGTTGGCCAGCAACGAGGCACCGCCCAGGGAGGCGGACGCCCGCCAGAGCATCCGCCGCCGTGCCGCCGACATGGGCGCCAACGGCCTGCTACTGGACAGCTGCATCCGCTTCGACGACATGCCCGGCTGCATCGAGCAGGTACTGTGCAGCGGCCAGGCGGTGAAGGTGGCCGAGTAATGGAGCCGGTCACCCTCGATCCCATCGGAATCATCCGCTCGCCCTACAAGGAAAAGTTTGCGGTGCCCCGCCAGCCGGGGCTGGTAACCCGCGCCCGCGCCCGGCTGGAGATGCTGCCGCCCTATAACGAGCCCAGCGCCTTCCGCGGTCTGGCCGAGTTCAGCCACCTGTGGCTGGTGTTCGTGTTCCACCAGACCCGGGCGCAGGGCTGGAACCCGACGGTACGCCCGCCCCGCCTCGGCGGTAACGAGCGGATCGGCGTCTTTGCCACCCGCTCCACCTTCAGGCCCAACCCTATTGGATTGTCGGTGGTGGAGCTGCATGAGATGTGCCGGGACGGCAACAAGGTGTGGCTGGAGCTCGGTGGCGTGGATCTGGTGGACGGCACCCCGGTGCTGGACATCAAGCCTTACCTGCCCTGGGCCGATGCCGTGCCCGAGGCCCACGGCGGCTTCGCCCCGGCCCCGCCGGACATCAGCATGGAGGTGATCTTCAGCCCCGCCGCCGAGCTGGCCTGCGCGCGCTCGGCGGTGCCCGAGCTGAAGGAGTTCATCAGCGAGGTGCTGGTGCAGGATCCGCGCCCGGCCTACAAGCGCGGCGGCCAGAGCTGGCAGCAGTACGGGGTACGGCTGCATCACTACAATGTGCGTTACGAAGTGTTCGGCCAGCTGACCCGGGTGCTGGCCATCGAGCCGGAACATGACGGCGGTACTTCTGCCTGACCGGCCCCCCTGCTACAATCGCCTTCTTTAATGGATTCTAAGCTCAACAAGGTTCAAGCGCATGCGTACCAGTCAATACTTGCTTTCCACCCTCAAAGAGACCCCGAGCGATGCCGAAGTGATCAGCCACCAGCTGATGCTGCGCGCGGGCATGATCCGCAAGCTGGCCTCCGGCCTCTACACCTGGCTGCCCAGTGGCCTGCGGGTATTGAACAAGGTGGCCGCCATCGTGCGGGAAGAAATGAACCGGGCCGGCGCCATCGAGATGCTGATGCCAGTGGTCCAGCCCGCCGACCTGTGGCAGGAAACCGGCCGCTGGGACAAGTTCGGCCCCGAGCTGCTGCGCATGCAGGACCGCCACGAGCGTCCCTTTGTGCTGGGCCCCACCCACGAGGAAGTGATCACCGCCATGGTGCGCAACGAGGTGGCCTCCTACAAGCAGCTGCCGCTCAACCTGTATCAGGTGCAAACCAAGTTCCGCGATGAAGTGCGCCCCCGCTTCGGGGTGATGCGCGCCCGGGAATTCCTGATGAAGGATGCCTATTCCTTCCACACCAGCCAGCAAAGCCTGCAGCAGACCTACGACGACATGTACCAGGCCTACAGCCGGGTGTTCGAGCGCATGGGCCTGGATTACCGGGCGGTGCTGGCCGATACCGGCGCCATCGGCGGCAGTGCCTCCCACGAGTTCCACGTGCTGGCCCAGAGCGGCGAGGACGACATCGCCTTCTCCACCGGGTCCGATTACGCCGCCAATATCGAAATGGCGGAAGCGGTGGCACCCAAGGAGCACGCCGATGCCCCCACCCAGGAACTGACCCTGGTGGACACCCCCAACGCCAAGACCATCGCCGATCTGGTGGCGCAGTTCGGGCTGGATATCACCAAAACCGTCAAGACCCTGCTGGTGCAGGCCGCCGAGGGCGAAGACTGCCCGCTGGTCGCGCTGATGGTACGCGGCGATCACGAGCTGAACGAAATCAAGGCCGAGAAGCTGCCCCAGGTGGCCAGCCCGCTGACCTTCGCCACCGAAGAGGAAATCCGCGCCCTGGTCGGTGCCGGCCCCGGCTCCCTGGGCCCGCTCAACATGCCGGTACCGGTGATCATCGACCGCGCCGTGGCGGTGATGAGCGACTTCGGCGCCGGCGCCAACATCGAGGACAAACACTACTTCGGCCTTAACTGGGGCCGGGATCTGCCGCTGCCGCAAGTGGCCGACCTGCGCAATGTGAAAGAAGGGGATCCCAGCCCGGACGGCCAGGGCGTGCTGCAGATCAAGCGCGGCATCGAGGTGGGCCATATCTTCCAGCTGGGCAACAACTACTCCGCCAAGATGAACGCCACCGTGCTCAACGAAGACGGCAAGGCGGTGGTGCTGGAGATGGGCTGTTACGGCATCGGGGTATCCCGTATCGTGGCCGCCGCCATCGAGCAGAACCATGACGAGCGCGGCATTATCTGGCCGGACGCCATCGCCCCCTTCCAGGTGGTCATCATCCCGATGAACATGCACAAATCCCACCGGGTGCAGGACGTCGCCGAAAAACTCTATGCCGAGCTGAACGCCGCCGGCATCGAGGTGCTGTTCGACGATCGCAAGGAGCGCCCGGGCGTCATGTTCGCCGACATGGAGCTGATCGGTATTCCCCACAGCATCGTCATCGGCGAACGCGGCCTGGATAACGGCGTGGTGGAATACAAGCGCCGCCGCGGCGGCAACAAGGTGGAAGTGGCCATCGACGACGTGGTAACCCAGGTCCGCCAGGCCTTGGCCGGTTAGGCGTGAGATGTGAGGCGTTGTAGCCGGTGCAACAACGCCACAGAACTCCGGAGTCGTAGGGTCCATTTCAATGGACCATTCCACCAACGACACCGGGGTTTGGTCGAATGAATTCGACCCTACAGCCCCCCCGACAACCTGCGCTTGCTCACATGCCGGTTAATCGACACTTTCTGCTCCATTAACAAGCACTTATACTGAGCAAAAAGGGGAGGACGCCATGGAACGAGAAGAGGGCAATGCCTGCGCCCTGGTGCTGACCGGCGGCGGCGCCCGGGCGGCGTATCAGGTGGGCGTGATCAAGGCCATTTCCGAGTGTTATCCGCGCGGCCAGCCCATTCCCTTTCCCATACTGTGCGGTACCTCGGCCGGCGCCATCAACGCCACCGGCCTGGCCTGCTACGCCTCCTGCTTCCATCTCGGGGTACGCAAGCTCGAATACGTCTGGCGCCACCTGCACACCGGCCACATCCTGCGGCTGCAGGTCGGCCGGGTGCTGCTGCACTCGGCCAGGCGGATGTCACTGGGGCTTGTCGGCAGGCCCACGGAAGGCCGCCTGTCGCTGTTCGACAACAGCCCGCTGGAGCGGCTGCTGGAAAAGCTGATCGACTTCCAGCGCATCGACAATAACCTGCTCTACGGCGCCCTGGAGGTGCTGGCCATTACCGCCTCCAACTACGATACCGGCGACTCCACCACCTTTTTCCAGGGCCGCCCCCATCACCAGCCCTGGGCCCGGGCCGGCCGCTCGGGACGCGCCGCCATCATCGCCACCCCGCACCTGATGGCCAGTAGCGCCCTGCCCTTCGTGTTCAAGCCCTGCCGGCTGCAGAACCACCACTATGGCGACGGCTCCATTCACCAGCTCAACCCACTCAGCCCGGCCATTCACCTGGGGGCCGACAAGATATTGATCATCAGCCTGGCCAGCGACGACACCGACTCCGGCATGCTGCCCAGCGATCCCAGCAGTTCGGATATCGCCGGCCATCTGCTGGACACCATCTTTACCGACGCGCTCACCTCGGACATCGAGCGACTGCAGCGGATCAACAGCACCATTCGGCTGGTGCCCGAGCGCAAACGGGAGCAACTGGCGCTGCGCCACATCGACAACCTGGTGCTCAAGCCGAGCAGGAACCTGGACGATCTGACCCTCAGGCACTTTCACAAGTTGCCGCTCAATATCCGCGCCATGCTGCGGCTGTTCGGGGTGAATGCCGGTGATGCCACCGGCCTGGCCAGCTTCCTGCTGTTCGAGCAGGATTATTGCCGTGAACTGATCGAACTGGGTTACCAGGATACCCGCGCCCGCCTCGAGGAAGTCTGCCACTTCCTGGCGGTCGGCCAGCCGTTGCGCAAGACCGGCTGATTTAGCCCGGCTGCCACGCCAGGCACCAGCCGGACTGGCCGGGTGGCGCGGCGTATTCAGCCACGACAAAGAGCCCGACCGCCGCCACCAGCCGCTCCCCTTCCATCAGCAGCGGCACCCGCTCCCGTTGCCAGGGAGGAACGGCGTACTCCTGCCACAGCTTCTTCAGCGGCCGGGAGCCGGCCCGCCCCACCGGCCGGGCGCGCAGCCCCGGTACCCCGAAGGCAATATGCAAGCCCGCCGGATCGAGCCGGCCGCTCAGTTGGGCCGCCCCGGCATGATACAACCGCAACCGCCCCACCCCGAGTTCGAGCCAGTCACCGGCGGCCAGGTTCGCCAGGGGCCGCGGCTGGCCGTCCTGCTCCGGCACGTACAGGCAGCCCTGGTAGCGCCGGATCTCCTTGCTTCCCAGCCGGAGCAACGGCGTGGCGTCGGCCCGGGCCAGCGCCAGTTCCTGCCAGACGGCCGTCAGCTGGGCGCGGCTGCAATGGATGTCGTGCCGCTGCAGCCAATGGCGCAGCGCGTTGTGCCGCCGGGCGGGAGCCAGCGCCTGCAGCCCGGAGATCGAGATGCCGTCGGCGGCGTTGAGCAGGGCGGGCACATCCTGCCCGGCCAGCTCGTCGGCCAGCGCCAGCTGCTCGGCGCACAGCTCGGCGCTGCGGCTTGCGGTTTCGTTGAAGGAAGGCCACTGGGCCAGCAGCCTCGGCAAGATCTCGTTGCGCAGGAAATTGCGGTCGAAACGGGTGTCGGCGTTGCTGGGATCCTCCACCCAGCGCAACCCCTGCTCCCGGGCGAACCGCTCCAGCACCCGGCGGGACAGCCCCAGCAGCGGACGCACCTGGCGGCCGGCGCCGAGCGCCCTGGTTGCCGGCATGGCCGCCAGCCCCGCCACCCCGGCGCCGCGCTTGAGCGCCAGCAACAGGGTCTCGGCCTGATCGTCCTGGTGATGGCCGGTCAGCAGCGCGTCCCCCGGGCGCAGCTCCGCCGCCAGCGCCCGGTAGCGCGCCTCCCGCGCCGCTGCCTCCAGGCTGATGCGCGGCCCCCCGGCTACCCGTACCCTGATGATCCTGCACGGCACCCCCAGCGCCCCGGCAACCGCGCCGCAATGTTCGGGCCAGGCGTCCGCCGCCGCCTGCAGGCCGTGGTGTACATGGAGCGCCACCAGCTGCCGCCCCTGCTCGCGGGCGAGCCGGGCGCACAGCGCCAGCAGCACGGTGGAGTCGAGCCCGCCGCTGAAGGCGACGAACAGCCGGCCGTTCGGCGCCAACTGCTGCATTTTTCGGCTAAAATGTTGATAAAGTGTGCTCAAGGCCATAGCTCCACCCGATTCCGCCCATGTTCCTTAGCCCGATACAGGGCCTTGTCGGCACAAGAGAGCAGCTTGTCTTCATCGGACAGGCTAGCCGCCTCCGCCAGCCCCAGGCTGACGGTCAGGCGCAGGCCGGCAGCGACGGCGCCACAGTCTTGTCCCTCAATCGCCCGGCGCACCCGCTCGCAGATACGACGGGCATCCTCGATGGCGGTACCCGGAAACAACAGGGTGAACTCTTCGCCGCCCCAGCGGGCCGCCAGATCCCCTTGGCGCAGCTCGCGCCGCAATACCGAGGCCACCGCCCGGATGGCCTCGTCTCCCACCGCATGGGACCAGCGATCGTTCACTTTCTTGAAATGATCGATATCCAGTACCGCCAGGCACAGCGGCGCCGCTCCCCGGTTCGCCCAAGCCACCGTCAGCTCTTCGTCAAAGGCCCGCCGATTGGCCAGCCCGGTGAGCTGATCTTCCCGCGCCTGGCGCTCGAATGCCCGGGACTGCAGCTGCAACTCGCGGGTTTTCTCCGTCACCTGCTGTTTCAACTGTTCGGCGCTGCGCTTGAGCATGCGCAGCCGCAAACGCATCAGCAGCCACAGCGAGCCGAGTCCAAGCAGGGCCCCTCCCCACCAGAATAACGGACGCTGCCAGAAAAACGGCCTGATACTGAACGCCAGCCTGCCTTCCTGCTCACTCCAGTCGCCGTAGGGGTAGGCGGCCGCCACCCGGAACACGTAATCACCGGGCGGCAGATTGGTGTATTCGGCCTGGTTTTGCCGGGATCTGGCCACCCAGTCCCGGTCAAACCCTTCCAGCATGGTGCGGTATTGAATACGCTCCGGCATCACATAGCCCAGGCCGGCATAGCGCAGCAACAGCCGGTCGCTGCCGGCGGGCAGTTGCAGCGGGCCCTCGACATCGACCGTTCGGCCGTTGACCTCGACCGCTTCCACCACCACCGGCAGATCCGCCTGCCCGAATTCGGCGAGTCGCTCCGGCTGGACCCGGGCCACCCCCTTGGCGGTGGCAATCCATACGCTGCCATCGGCCGCCCGGGCCGCGGCCGGACTGGAACCCCCGTTGGCCTGTGCACTGGCCATGCCGTCGCCTTCCCCGAAATGCTCGAAGCCGATGGCAGCCAGCTCGCCATCCGCCACCCGGTGGGCCTGCTCCCGGGACAGCCGCAGCATGCCCCTGTTGGTGGTCAGCCAGAGGCCGCCCAGCCGGTCCGCCACCGGCTGAAACATTTTTTCTATCGGCAGTCCATGCCGCTTGCCGACCGCCGCCAGGCTGCCGTCCGCCTGGCGATAGCGCAGCAGCCCCCGATCCGTGGCCAGCCACATATGGCGGCCATCCGGCTCCTGATAAAAACCGAAGGCATACTCCGCATTGTCCTGGCGATTCAGATACAGTGCCTCGATGCGCGCGCCACGGACGATGCCCACCCCCACCCCGGTACCGACCCAGATATCCCCGTTGTTGGCCTCGTACAGGCTCAGGATAAAATCGCCGGGCAGGCCATCGGCCTGGACATAGGTACGGATCCGGCCGTCTTTCATCTGGCTCAGCCCCTTGGCGGTGCCGACCCACAGGGTGCCGTCCGTCGCCGGCAGCACGGCCCGGATCTCGTTGGCCCCGAGTCCGCGGGCTCGATCGATGATGTCCACCAGCTCGCCCCGGCGGATCTGCAGCAGACCGTGGGTATAGGTCCCCACCCACAGGGTGCCGTCGCGGCCTTCGGCCAGGCTGAGCACCGAAGGAACACCGCCGTCGGGCAAGCGGATCCGCAACGGGATGACTTCGCCGTCAGGGATATGATTAAGGCCATTGCTGGTACCTACCCAGACGGAGCCGTCGCTGTGGGCCAGCACGGTGCGCACATAATCCCCGCTCAGTCCCTTGTCCTGGGTGTAGCTGGTAAAGGGCGCGTCGCGCAATCGCAGCAGGCCGCCGTTGGTGCCCACCCAGATGCTGCGCTCGGAATCCTGGAACAGGGACACCACCCTGTTGTCGGGCAAGCCGTCGGCCATCCCCAGCCGCTCGATACCGAACCGACTGACGCGGATCAGGCCGCTGGCGATGGTACCGAGCCAGATGTCACCCGCCTCGTCCACCAGCAGGCTGCTGATGGCCTCGTCCGCCAGCGCCGGTGACAGCCGCCGGTATCGATCGCGCTCGCCCACGTAGGCCCCCCGCTCGGAGCCCACCAGCAGCCGGCCCTGCGAGTCGTGCAGCAGCGCCAGTACCGGTACCGCCGGAATATCGGTCACGATGCGGATCCGTCCCTCCCGGATCTCCGCCAGCCCCAGGGAAGTTCCGATCCAGATACCCCCGTCGGCGCCCTCGGCCAGACGATAGACACCGGCACCGGGCAACCCCTCCGCCACGCTGTAATGGTGTTCCCCGCCGTCGCCATCCCGCATGTAGACCCCGTCCCCTTCGGTGGCGAACCATAACCGGCCGGCGCTGTCGCGCAGGACATGGTTGACCATGGCGGGCAAGTCAGGCTCGGGGGACCAGCGCTGCCTTTCATAGCGGCTGACACCCCCGCGGGCGCCGGCCACCAACAACCCGGCCCCGTCCACCGTCAGGCTGCGCATGCCCGAGTCGGGCAGGCCGGTCGGCTCGCCCCGCTCGAATACCCGAAACTCCCGCCCGTTGTAGCGGGCCACACCTTCCCAGGTGGCAAACCACAGATAGCCTTCGGCGGTCTGGGCGATGCTGTTGATGGAATTGTGCGGCAAGCCGTTGCGGGTGGTCCAGATATCCTGGTAGTAATGGGAAAGCGGCGCCTGGACGGCGGCAAGGGAGGATGACAATACCAGCAGTAGCAGGCCGAAGATCCGGTTGAATCGACGAAGGATAGGCAGCGGGATCTTGAGCTTCATGGAGAGAACGTCATATCTCTGGTCGAATGAGTTCGAGGCGCTTGGGTGCACTTCGCTTGGAGCGCAGGCAGCTCCCCTGCATTCCAGCATAGCGGGAACCTCGGTTCCCAAACACAACACCTCGGCCCGGGTGCGCCCCTTGCGGGCGGGCCGCCCGCGCCCCAATTCGTGCCCCCTGGAGCGCGGGCGGCCCGTTTTTGTCAGCAGTAACCGTATTTCATCAGCCGCTGGTAGCGTTGCTCCAGCAGGGTATCGCTGTCGAGGCTGTCCAGCTCGCCCAGATCCGCCAGCAGGCGGGCCTTGAGCCGCTCGGCCATCAGCCAGGGGTTGCTGTGGGCACCGCCCATCGGCTCTTCCACCACGTTGTCGATCAGCTTCAGTTCATGGATACGGCCGGCGGTAATACCCATGGCTTCCGCCGCCACCGAGGCCTTGTCGGCGCTCTTCCACAGGATGGAGGCGCAGCCTTCCGGCGAGATCACCGAGTAGGTGGAATACTGCAACATGTTGACCCGGTCACCCACCCCGATGGCCAGGGCACCGCCGGAGCCGCCCTCGCCGATCACGGTGCAGACGATGGGGGTCTTGAGCCCGGCCATCACCTTGAGGTTGCGGGCGATGGCCTCGGACTGGCCGCGCTCTTCCGCCCCCACGCCCGGGTAAGCACCGGGGGTGTCGATAAAGGTGAGGATCGGCATCTTGAAGCGCTCGGCCATTTCCATCAGCCGCAGCGCCTTGCGGTAACCCTCCGGGCGGGGCATGCCGAAGTTGCGCCTGATCTTCTCCTTGGTTTCCCGGCCCTTCTGCTGGCCGATCACCATCACCGGGCGGCCCTCGAAACGGGCCACGCCACCGACGATGGCCTTGTCGTCCGCGTAGGCGCGGTCACCGGCCAGTTCGTCGAATTCACCGAACATCATCTCGATGTAGTCCAGGGTATAGGGACGGCGCGGATGACGGGCCAGTTGGGAGATCTGCCAGGGGCCCAGGTTGCCGAAGACCTTCCTGGTCAGCTCGTCGCGCTTCACCTCAAGCCGTTTGACCTCCTCATCCAGATCAATATCCAGGGCGTCCCCTTCACTCACGTGTCTGAGCTCTTCAATCTGGGCCTGCAGCTCTGCGATGGGTTGTTCAAAATCCAGAAAATGGTGGCTCATAGGTCCCCTCTATTCAAAAATCAGCTCGACCTTATCCTGACCCAGCAACTGCTGTAAGGCATCCAGCATCTGGTCGGTGGGGGTTACCCGCCACTCGGTGCCCAGAGTCAGCTGCACCCGTGCTCCTGGTCTGTGATAGGTCACTCGAACCGGACAAACCCCCGCCCGTACCGGCGTCAGTATGTCCAGCAAATGGGTAAAAAAGCCCTGATCAATCTGGCTTTTATCGATGTTCAACTGTAATCCGCGGGCGAAGCGCTCGCGGGCATCACTGATATCAAGCACTTCCCGTGCCGACATTTTAAGGCCGCCGGAGAAGTCATCAAAGCTGACCTGTCCGCTGATCACCAGGATTTTATCTTTTTCCAGCAAAGACTCATAGCGCTCCAGCGCATCCGAGAACAGGGTCACGTCCAGCCGGCCGGATCTGTCGTCCAGGGTGAGGATCCCCATGCGGTTGCCGCGTTTGGTGGTCATCACCCGGGCGGCGATCACCAGCCCCGCCACCGTGGTGCTGCGATCCCGCCCGGTGGGCTGCACCTCGTTCAGCCGGCCACCGGTGTAGTGGCGCAGCTCTTTCGCATACTGGTTGATGGGATGACCGGTGAGATAGAGCCCGAGCGTGTCCCGCTCCCCTTCCAGCCACACCTTGTCCGGCCAGGCCGGCACGTCGGCGAAGGCGTGCTCGATATACTCCTCTTCCACCAGCACCCCGAACATGTCGCCCTGGCCCAGGGCCTCGGCGCGGGCGTGCTGATCGGCGGCCTTCATCGCCTCTTCCAGCGTGGCCATCAGCGAGGCCCGGTGCGGGCCCAGCCGGTCCATGGCGCCGGAGAAGATCAGCTTCTCCATCACCCGCTTGTTGAGCTTCTTCAGGTCGACCCGGTTGCAGAAGTCGAACAGATCCCGGAAGGGCCCGCCCTGCTCCCGCGCCTCGAGGATGGCCTCGATGGGCGCCTCGCCCACCCCCTTGATGGCACCGATGCCGTAGACGATATGGCCGTCCTCGTTGACGGTGAACCGGTAGCGACCGGAATTGACGTCCGGCGGCAACAGGGTCAGCCCCATGCGCTGGCATTCGTCCACCAGGGTCACCACCTTATCGGTGTTGTCCATGTCGGCGGTCATCACCGCCGCCATGAATTCGGCCGGGTAGTGGGTCTTCAGCCACAGGGTTTGGTAGGACACCAGGGCGTAGGCGGCGGAGTGCGACTTGTTGAAGCCGTAACCGGCGAATTTTTCCACCAGGTCGAAGATCTTGATCGCCAGTTCGCCGTCGATGCCGTTGGCCCGCGCGCCCTCTTCGAAGCCGGCCCGCTGCTTGGCCATCTCCTCCGGCTTCTTCTTGCCCATGGCCCGGCGCAACAGGTCGGCGCCGCCCAGGGAGTAGCCGGCCAGCACCTGGGCTATCTGCATCACCTGCTCCTGATAGAGGATGATGCCGTAGGTGGGCTCGAGGATCGGCTTGAGCGACTCGTGCTGCCACTGCTCGTCCGGGTAGGAGATCGCCTCCCGCCCATGCTTGCGGTCGATGAAGTTGTCCACCATGCCCGACTGCAGCGGGCCGGGCCGGAACAGGGCCACCAGGGCTATCATGTCCTCGAAGCAGTCCGGCTGCAGCCGTTTTATCAGATCCTTCATGCCGCGGGATTCGAGCTGGAACACCGCCGTGGTCTCGAAGCGCTTGAGCACCTTGAACGAGGCCTGATCGTCGATGGGAATGGCGGCGATGTCCACCGGTGGCCTGCCTTCCTTCGCCAGCCGCGGATTGATCATGCCCAATGCCCAGTCGATGATGGTCAGGGTGCGCAGGCCGAGGAAGTCGAACTTGACCAGGCCGGCGTACTCCACGTCGTTCTTGTCGAACTGGGTCACCGGGTTGCGGCCGTGCTCGTCGCAGTAGAGCGGCGAGAAGTCGGTGATTTTGGTGGGGGCGATGACCACGCCACCGGCGTGCTTGCCGGCGTTGCGGGTCACCCCCTCCAGCGCGCGCGCCATGTCGATCAGCGCCTTGACCTCTTCGTCCTGATCGTAGAGTTCGGGCAGCTTGGGCTCGACCTCGAAGGCCTTGGCCAGGGTCATGCCCGGATCCGGCGGGATCAGCTTGGAGATCCGGTCGACGAAGCCGTAGGGGTGGCCCAGCACCCGGCCCACGTCGCGCACCACCGCCTTGGCGGCCATGGTGCCGAAGGTGATGATCTGGCTCACCGCCTCCCGGCCGTAGAGTTCGGCCACGTGGTCGATCACCTCGTCGCGCCGGTCCATGCAGAAGTCGATGTCGAAGTCGGGCATGGAGACCCGCTCCGGGTTGAGGAAGCGTTCGAACAGCAGATCGAACTCGAGCGGATCCAGGTCGGTGATCTTGAGCGCATAGGCCACCAGCGACCCCGCCCCCGAGCCCCGGCCCGGGCCCACCGGAATGCCGTTATCCTTGGACCACTGGATAAACTCCATCACGATCAGGAAGTAGCCGGGGAAGCCCATCTGGTTGATCACTTCGAGCTCGATTTTCAGCCGCTCGTCGTACTCGCCGCGCTTCTCGGCACGCACCGCCGGGTCCGGAAACAGGAACGCCAGCCGGTCTTCCAGCCCTTCCTGCGAACACTTGACCAAAAAGTCTTCGATGCTCATGTCGCCGGTGGGAAAATCCGGCAGGAAATACTCGCCCAGGCGCACCGTCACGTTGCAGCGCTTGGCGATTTCCACGCTGTTCTCCAGCGCCTCGGGGATGTCGGCGAACAGTTCGGCCATCTCCGCCGGGCTCTTCAGGTACTGCTCGGCGCTGTAGCGGCGCGGCCGGCGCTTGTCCTCCAGGGTGTAGCCGTCATGGATGGCGACCCGGATCTCGTGAGCCTCGAAGTCGCTCTTGTCGAGGAACACCACCTCGTTGGTGGCCACCACCGGCAGCCCTTCCCGGGCCGCCAGTGCCACCGCCATATGCAGGTAGCTTTCTTCGTCGGGCCGTTCGGTGCGCAGCAGTTCCAGATAATAACGGTCGCCGAAGTGCTGGCGGTAAAAGGCGATGCACCGGTCCACCAGGGCATCGTTGCCCTTGAGCAGGCCGATGCCCACATCGCCTTCCCGGGCGCCGGAGAGGATGATGATCCCCTCGCCGTGCTCGGCCAGCCAGGCCTTGTCGACCAAGGGTCGGTGCTGCACATGGCCGCGCTCATAGGCGCGGGAAATCAGCAGAGTGATGTTCTGGTAGCCGGTGTTGTCCATGGCCAGCAGGGTCAGGCGGAATAACTGCTCGCCCAGCTCCTCGCCCTGCACCCAGATATCGGTACCGACGATGGGCTTGAGCCCCTTGCCGTGGGCATCGCCGTAGAAACGTACCAGGCCGCACAGGTTCATCTGGTCGGTCAGTGCCAGCGCCGGATAGCCCAGCTCCTTCACCCGCCGGGTGATGGGGCCTATCTTGGCCACCCCGTCGACCATGGAGAAGTCGGAGTGAATGCGCAGATGAATGAAATCGGGTGCCATCACGCCTCCGCCAGTATCAAGGCCACCGGCCTGAAGCTGCGCCGGTGCTCGGGCAGGGCCCCGTTCTGCACCAGGGCCGCCAGGTGGTCTTTGGTGGGGTAGCCCTTGTGGCGGGCGAAACCGTACTGGGGATGGCGGGCATCGAGGGCCAGCATTTCCTGGTCCCGGGCCACCTTGGCCAGGATGGAGGCGGCGCTGATCTCCGCCACCCGGTTGTCGCCCTTGACCACCGCCTGGCAGGCCATGGGCAGGACCGGGCAGCGGTTGCCGTCGATAAAGACGAAGCCGGGCTGGATCTGCAGCCCCGCCACCGCCCGGGTCATCGCCAGCAGGGTGGCCTGAAGGATGTTCAGTTCATCGATCTCGCCAGGCGAGCAGCGGCCGATGGCCCAGGCCAGGGCCCGCTCGCGGATAAGGGGCGCCAGCTGTTCGCGTTTCTTCTCGCTGAGCGTCTTGGAGTCCGCCAGCCCGGGGATGGGGTTGGCCGGGTCGAGGATCACCGCGGCGGTGACCACGTCGCCCACCAGGGGGCCCCGCCCCACCTCATCGACGCCGGCGACCAGCACGCCTTCGGGGTAGCGTATGTCGGTCATCATGTTCCGGCCAGCTCCAGCACCGCCAGGGCGGCCTGCTCGTCGGCATTGCAACGGATCTGCTTGTGCAGCCGGGTAAAATGGGCGATCAGCTCGCCGTTGTCGTGCTCGAGCAGCTTGCCGATTTCATCGACGATGTGTCCGGGGGTGCACTCGTGCTGGATCAGTTCCGCCACCAACGTCTGCCCGGCCAGCAGGTTGGGCAGGGAGGCATAGGGGGTTTTCACCAGGCGCTCGGCCAGCCAGTAGCTGAAGGGCTTGAACTTGTAGCCCACCACCATCGGCTTCTTGGCCAGCATCGCCTCCAGGGTGGCGGTGCCGGAGGCCAGCAGGATCACGTCGCTGGCGGTCATCACCTCCCGCCCCCGGCCCTCCACCAGTATGACCTCGAGCTCGGGCGCCACTTGCGCCTTGATGGCGAGGAACTCCTCCCGCCGCCGGGAATTGACCAGCGGCACCACGAACTCCAGCTCCGGATGGCGCACCTTGAGTTGCTTGCAGGCTTCCAGATAGACCGGGCTCAGCAGGGTGACTTCCGCATGCCGGCTGCCAGGCAGCAATGCCAGGTAGCGACCGCCGGGTTTCAGTCCCAGCCGCTGTCGCGCGCCCTGGGTGTCGGGCACGAGTGGCATCCGGTCCGCCAGGGTATGGCCGATGAAGCGGCAGGGCGCCTCGAAGCGGTCGTAGAAGGCCTTCTCGAACGGCAGAAAGGCAAGCACCTGGTCGGTGGCCGCCTTGATCTTGTGGATCCGGTTCTGTCGCCAGGCCCAGACCGAAGGACTGACGTAGTGCAGGGTGCTGATACCGGCTTTCTTCAGCCGCAGCTCGACACCGATATTGAAATCGGGGGCGTCGATGCCCACGAACACATCCGGCGGATTGTCGATAAAATGGCGCACTATCTGCCGGCGGATTTGCAGGATGCGCGGCAGCCGGCCCAGCACCTCGACGATGCCCATCACCGCCAGCTCGTCCATCTCGAACAGGGCAGTGCAGCCTTCGGCCACCATCTGCGGCCCGGCGATGCCTTCGATCAGCGCATCGGGATGGCGGGCCCGGATCTCCCGGATCAGGCCCGCCCCCAACGTATCGCCGGAGACTTCCCCGGCGACGATACCAATGCGCAGCGGGCGGGGTTCAGGCACGAATGATACCGCGCTCGTTCTGCTTGAGGAATTCCGCCATGATGCCCACTTCCGGCTGCTTCTCGTTCAGCGCCTCGAGCACGGGGATCACTTCCGCCACCGCCTTGCCGCTACGGAAAATTTCCTTGTAGGCCTGCTTGATGGCGGAGATGGCCTCGGGGGAAAAACCCCGGCGGCGCAACCCTTCGGAATTGATGCCGAACGGCTTGGCATAGAGTCCCGCGGCCATCACATAGGGCGGTACATCCTTGTTCAGGGCGGCGCAACCGGCGATGAAGGCGTGGCTGCCGACCCGGCCGAACTGGTGGATGGCGGCATGGCCACCGAAGATCACGTGATCGCCGATATGCACATGGCCGGCCAGGGTCGCGTTGTTGGCAAAGATGCAGTCATCGCCGACCCGGCAGTCGTGGGCCACGTGCACGTTCACCATGAACAGGTTGCGGCTGCCGACCCGGGTGATGTTTTCATCCTGGGCGGTGCCCCGGTGGAAAGTGCAGGACTCGCGGATCACGTTGTCATCCCCGATCTCCAGGAAGGTCCGCTCGCCGGCGTATTTCTTGTCCTGGCAGTCCTCGCCGATGGAGGCGAACTGGAAGATACGGTTGCGTTTGCCGATACGGGTTGGTCCCTTGATCACCACATGGGGGCCAATCCGGCAGTCGTCGCCGATCTCTACCTCGGGCCCGATCAGGGTCCAGGGGCCGATTTCCACCCCTTTGCCGATCCTGGCGTCCGGGTGGACGATGGCGGTTTCATGGATCACTGCACTTTGCTCCGTCACACTCAACCCTCGCGTTTGGCACACATCAGCTCGGCGGTGCAGACCACTTCACCGTCGACGGTGGCCACACCGGTAAATTTGGCGATACCCCGACGCTCCTTCAGATACACCACGTCCAGCACCAGCTGGTCTCCCGGCACCACGGGGCGCTTGAAGCGGGCGTTGTCGATGGAGGCGAAGTAATACAGTTCGTTGGGCTTGGGCTTGCCGACCATCTTGAACGCCAGGATGCCGGTGGCCTGGGCCATGGCTTCCAGGATCAGTACCCCCGGAAACACCGGTTTCTGCGGGAAGTGGCCGGTGAACATCGGCTCGTTGAACGACACGTTCTTGATGCCTCTCAAGGTCTTGCGTTCAGGGCTAATTTCATAATGCGCCACCCGGTCCACCATCAGAAAGGGGTAACGGTGCGGCAACAGTTCCAGGATCTCCTGGATATCCAACTGATTCAGTTCGTTATCGTTATTCAAAATGTAACCCTACCAATCGCTTAGTCTTTATTGTCTGATTGTTTTTCAAGCCGGCTCAGCCGCTTGTGCATGTCGTCGATGCGCATCACCCGCGCCGCCGTTTTGCGCCACTCTTTGTTCGGCTGCAGGGGGATCCCGGAGGAATAGACGCCGGGTTCGGTAATGGGCCGCATCACCATGGACATACCGGTGATGGTCACCCCGTCACAGATTTCCATATGGCCGTTGAACACCGAAGCGCCGCCAATAATACAATATTTACCGACTTTGAGACTACCGGCCATCACGGTACCACCGGCCATGGCGGTGCCGTAACCGATCTCTACGTTGTGGGCGATCTGGCACTGGTTATCGATGATGACGTTGTCATCGATGCGGGTATCCCCCAGCGCGCCCCGGTCAATGGTAGTACAGGCGCCGATTTCCACCCGGTTACCGATCACCACGCCGCCGAGCTGGGGGATCTTGATCCACTCGCCCTTGTTGTTGGCATAGCCGAAGCCGTCGGCCCCGATCACCGTCCCCGCCTGCACCAGGCAATCGCGGCCCAATACCACCCGGTGATACAGGGTCACGTTGGCCCACAGCCGGGTGCGGGCGCCCAGCCGGGTCTCCTTGCCGATAAAGCAGCCGGGGCCGACGACGACGTCGTCCTCCAGCACCACACCGGATTCGATCACCGTGTTGGCGCCGATGGCCACCCCTTTCCCCAGCACCGCATCCGCCGCCACCACGGCGCTGGGATGAATATCCACCGCCGGGGCCGGGGTGGTGTCGAGCCGCTGTGCCGCCAGGGCAAAGCCCAGATAGGGATCCGCCATCACCAGGCTGGCCACCGGGCAGCGGGCCTTGTCCGCCGCCGTCAGGATCACCGCCCCGGCCCTGGTACCGGCCAGCAGATGCTGGTATTTGCTGTCCGACAAAAAGGCCACCTCGCCCGGTCCGGCCTTATCCAGGGTGTTGACCCGGGTAATTTCCAGTCCCGGATCGCCGTCAAACTCGGCGTCCAGATGGCTGGCCAGCTCTTGCAGTGTTACTTTCATAACCAAAACTCTTACTTGCTGACGCGGCTGATCACCTGCTGGGTGATATCGAGCGAAGGAGACACATAGATGGCGGCGCCACGTTCGATCACCAGATCAAAGCCCTGGGCCTGGGTGATCTCGTCGATGGCCCCCTTGATGCGCGACAGCATTTTCTGCCGCTCTTCGTGCTCCCGCCGGCCCTGATCCTCTTCCAGCGCCCGGCGCTTCTGCACATAGGCGGCCTGCATTTCGTTCAGCTTCTTCTGGGCATCGGCCTTCTGCTGATCGTTCATAAAGGCCATGTCCTTCTGCTGTTTCTCGACGAAGCTGCGGCCGTCGGCTTCCAGCTTCTGGACTTCCTTGACCCGGCCCTCGAACTCGCGCTTGAGCTGGCTGGACACCTGCTCCCGCTGGGGCATCTTCTGGAACACCGCGGCGGTATCCACCACCGCTATCTTGCTGCCCTGGGCCTGGGCCAGGCCGGCGCTCAGCACCAGCGCCATCACCCCCAACATCTTCATCATCTGTTTCAAGATAACACTCCTGCTTGTAAGCCATATTTTAATGTAGGGTCGATGTCAATCGACCACCCCAACCACAACGCCATGCCCGACCACGGGCGCAACCCCCGTGCGGGCGGGCCGCCCGCGCCCCCATTAGAAGGTCCGGCCGATATTAAAGTTGAAGATTTCGGTCTTGTCCCCTTTCACTTCCTTGATCGGGGTGGCCAGCGAGAACACCAGCGGTCCCAGCGGCGACAGCCACTGCATGCTGACCCCGGCGGAGGCCCGGAAGTTGGCCGGGTCGCCGAAGTCGTAAATCAGCTCGCAGCTGTTGCCAGGGTTACAACCGTCGAAATCGGCGGCATTGTATTCGGTATCCCAGACCGTGCCCACGTCGACGAACAGGCTGGTGCGCAGCGAGCGTTGCAGATCCTCGCCGGCGAAGGGGGTGGGCAGAATCAGCTCCGCCGAGCCGGCCAGCAGCGCGTTGCCGCCCACCGAGCTGTTCGAACCCTGGATGCCGACCACGCCGTTTCTCTGGGTGTACACCGCCCGCGGCCCCACCGCATTGCTCTTGAAGCCGCGCAGGGTGCTGAAGCCGCCGGCGTAGTAGTTCTCGAAGAACGGCAGGCTGTTGTCGTCGCCGTAGCCGTTGCCGTAGGCGGCGCGGAACTTGCCGTGCAGCACCCAGTTGTGCTCCCGGTCGAGCGGGAAATAATGGGCGTTGTCGAAGCTCAGCTTGTAGTACTGCAGATCCGAGCCCGGCACCGTCACCTTGGTGCTCAGGCTCTGCCGGTTGCCCGAGGTGGGGAAGAAGCCCCGGTTCAGGGTGTTGCGGGTCCAGCCGGCGCTGATGTCGAAGTTGTCGAAACTGACGTCGCTGGTGCTGCCGTCGTTGTACCGATCCCAGAAGTTCTGCAGCTGTACATAAATATCCTCGGGCTGCCCCAGGGTATTGTGTTCGTAGCCCAGGCTGAAGTTCAGGCTGTTGGTTTCGTTGATCGGGAAGCCGCTGAGCAGGCGGGCGCCGTAGGTGGTGCTGTTGTAGTCGATCAGGTTGGCTTCGTCCGGCTCGAACTCCCGGTAGTACAGGCGGCCGCCCAGGCTGACCCCGTCGACGGTAAAGTAGGGATCCGTATACTCCAGCGATACGTCCTTGGAGTAGTCGTTCATCTGGGAGTTGATGCCGACGCGGTTGCCGGTACCGAGGAAGTTCTCCTGCTGCAGGCCGGCCTGGATGCTGAAGCCGGAATCGGTGCCGAAGCCCACCCCGAAGTTGATGGAGCCGGCGGGCTGTTCCTTCACGCTCACATCCAGGTCGACCAGGTCGTCTTCACCGGGAATGCGGCGGGTTTCCACCTCCACGTTCTCGAAATAGCCCAGGCGATTGAGCCGGGTGCGGGACTGCTCGACCTCTTCGCTCGACAGCCAGGTGCCTTCCATCTGGCGCATTTCCCGGCGCAGCACTTCGTCCTTGGTGATGACGTTGCCGCTGAAGTTGATGCGGCGCACATAGACCCGGCTGCCCGGCTCCACGTTGACGATAAGCTCGATGGTGTTGCCGTCTTCGTCGATCTGCGGGAAGGTGTTGATCTTGGGATAGGCATAACCAAAGCGGCCGAGGAACTTGGACAGCACCTCCTCCATGTGGGTCACGTCGGCGGCGGAGTAGAGATCGCCTTCCCGTACCGGTACCAGGGCTTCCAGCTCGCTGCCGCGGTCGATCAGATCGCCGCGCAGGCTGACGCCGGACACGGTGTACTGCTCGCCTTCTTCCACGTTGAGGGTGATGTAGACCCCTTCCCGGTCCGGCGACATGGACACCTGGGTCGAGGTGACCTCGGCCTTGAGGTAGCCCCTGTCCCGATAATAGGAACGCAGGGTCTCGATATCGCCGGCCAGCGTCTGCTTCTGGTAGCGCTGGTCGGCCATGAAGTTCCACCAGGGCACGTCGTCGGACAGCTCCAGCTGGGCCAGCAGCTGCGCTTCGCTGAACGCCTTGTTGCCGACGATATTGATCTGCTTGATTTCGGCGGCCGGACCTTCCACGAATTCGAATTTCAGATCGACCCGGTTGCGGGGCAAGGGCGTCAGCACCGCCCGCACGTCGGCGGAATATTTGCCCACGCCGTAATAGAAGTCTTCCAGCCCCTTCTCGAGCGAGCTCAGGGTGGTGCGATCCAGCGGCTCGCCGACCCGGACCCCGGCCCCTTCCAGGCTCTCCATCAGCTGCTCTTCCTTGATTTCCTCGTTGCCGCTGAAGCTGATGCCGGCGATGGTCGGCCGTTCGGTGACCTGCACCACCAGCACGTCGCCGTCACGCAGCAGCTGTACGTCCTCGAAGTTGCCGGAGGCATAGAGGCTCTTGATCGCCTCGGCCAGCCGGGCGCCGTCAATTTCCTCGCCGACCCGTACCGGCAGACTGAGCAGCGCGGCGCCCAGCGTGACCCGCTGCAAGCCGTTGACCTGAATATCCTGGACCACGAAGGGGGTCATGCCGCTCTGCGCCTGGGCCAGCATGCTGGCGCCCAACAGGCAGGAGGCGGCGAGCGTTTTTTTAACTGCCATGGTGTTTGACTTAATCCTTGTGTCGTTCGCCCTAGAGGCGAGCAAAATCATTGAACAGCGCCAGCCCCATCAGCATCAGCAACAGGGCCGCCCCAATTTTAAAGCCAATTTCCTGTATTTTTTCCGGTACCGGGCGGCCGGTGACCGCTTCCACCAGGTAAAACAACAAGTGGCCGCCGTCGAGTACCGGCAAGGGCAACAGATTGATAATGCCCAGATTCACGCTGACCAGGGCCAGGAAGCTGAGGAAATACACCAGCCCGAAGTCGGCGCTGGCGCCCGCGCCCTTGGCGATGGAGATGGGGCCGCTCAGGTTGTCAACCGAGACGATGCCGGTCAGCAGCTTGCCGATCATCTGAAAGGTCAGCACCGTCAGCGCCCAGGTCCGCTCCATGCCCGCCCAGACGGCTTCCAGCGGGCCATAACGGAGTTCGAAGCGGTACTGCTCCGGCACCGGCAGCACCTGAGGCGCCAGGCCGGCATAACCGATGACCCTGTCCCGGGTATCCCGCCGCTCCGGAGTCAGCGTCAAACTCAAGGTCTGACCCGCACGGTCCACCACTAGTTCCATCGGACGCTCGGGAGAGGATTGTACCCGGTCGACAAAATCGGCCCAGGCGGTCAGGGGTTCGCCATCGACCGTCCGCAGGGTGTCCTCGGGCTGCAGACCGGCGGCGTCGCCCGGGCCGGATGCTACCACATCCGCGATGGTCAGCGTCACCCGCGCCCCTTCCGGCACCAGCCCGAGGGCGCTGATCGGCGAGGTTTCATCCGGGTTGAACTGCCACAGCGCCAGCGGAACCGGCTGCTCGCTCACCCGGCCGGTATCGGGCTCGCGCACCTCGAAGCGGGTCTGCTCCTCGCCCAGGCGGGCAATCAGGGCAAAGTTGACGTCCTCCCAGGTACGCACCTCGCGGCCGTCGATGGCCAGGATCTCCATGCCCGGCGCCAAGCCGCCCTGGGCGGCGGGCGAGCCGGGCGTTACGTCGTTCAGCACCGGTTTCACCGCCGGCACACCGATCATGAACATCAGCCAGAAGGCGAACACGGCAAACAGGAAATTGGCCATGGGCCCGGCCACCACTATCGCCATCCGCGCCCATACCGATTTGCTGTCGAAGGCCTGATGACGCTGCTCGGGGGGGATCTCGTCCACCCGGCCGTCGAGCATCTTGACATAACCGCCGAGCGGTATCATCGCCACCACGTATTCGGTGCCGTCCTTGCCCATCCGTCGCCAGATGGGCTTGCCGAAGCCGATGGAAAAACGCTCCACCCTGACCCCGTTGCGCCGGGCCACCCAGAAGTGGCCGAATTCGTGCACCGCCACCAATATCCCCAGCGCGACGATAAAGGCGCCCAGGTTCCACAATACGCCTGTCATGATCGTCTCCCGATAATTTCCCGTGCCAGCCGGCGTGCCTGCCGGTCCAGCGCCAGTATTTCTTCCAGGCTGCCTACCCTGGTTAGACCCAGTTTTTCCACTATGGTCTCGTTAACGACGGCAATCGCCGCATAATCCAGTCCGCCGGCCAGGAAGGCCGCGACCGCCTCTTCGTTGGCGGCGTTGAGGGTGGTGGTCGCCCCCTGCCCGGCCTCGCAGGCGGCCATGGCCAGGGCCAGGCAGGGATAGCGGGCCAGATCCGGCGCCATGAAGGTCAGTTCACCCAGCCGGCAGAAATCCAGCGGGGCCACCCCGGAATGGATGCGTTCCGGCCAGGCCAGCGCATGGGCGATGGGGGTCATCATATCCGGCTGGCCGAGCTGGGCCAAGACGGAACCGTCTGAATACTGCACCATGGAGTGGATCACCGACTGGGGATGGATCACCACCTCCAGCTGCGCCGCGCTGGCATTGAACAGCCAGCGCGCCTCTATGTATTCCAGCCCCTTGTTCATCATGGTGGCCGAGTCCACCGAGATCTTGGGTCCCATCGACCAGTTGGGGTGGGCCACCGCCTGGGCCGGTGTGACCCGCGCCAGCTCGTCCAGTGGGGTATAACGGAAGGGACCGCCCGAGCCGGTCAGCAGTATCTTGCCGATACCGGCATCGAGCAGGCTGCCCCGCCCCGGCGTCTGCTGCAGCCCGGGTGGCAGGCACTGGAAGATGGCATTGTGCTCGCTGTCCACCGGCAGCAGGCGGGCGCCGTAACGGTGCACCGCCTCGATAAACAGCTCGCCGCTCATCACCAGCGCTTCCTTGTTGGCCAGCAACACCCGCTTGCCGGTTTTCACCGCCGCCAGGGTCGGCAACAGGCCGGCGGCGCCGACGATGGCGGCCATGACGGTGGTCACCTCCGGCTCCGCCGCCACCTCGCACAGGGCCTGGGCGCCGCTCAGTACCCGGGTGGCACTGCCCTGCTCCGCCAGCAGGCCGCGCAGGATGCGGGCGGCCCCCTCGTCGGCCATCACCGCGTAGCGCGGCGCAAACTCGAGGCAGTCGGTCAGCATCTGTCCGGTCTGGTGGTTCGCGGTCAGCGCAAACACCCGGAACCGCCCGGGATGGCAGCGTACCACCGCCAGGGTGCTCTGGCCGATAGAGCCGGTGGCCCCCAGTATGGTCAAAGACTCCATCGATACTCCTAGCTCAGCAAGCGGACGACAACAACAAAGACCGGCAAGGCGGCGGTGAGGCTGTCGATCCTGTCCATCACCCCGCCGTGCCCCGGCAGTATATGGCCGGAATCCTTGATCCCGGCCTCCCGCTTGAACATGCTTTCCACCAGGTCGCCGAGCACCGAGGCGAACACCGCCACCACCGAGGCCAGCAGCAGCACCAGGCTCTCGCTCATCGGCAACGCCATGGCCCGGGTCACCACCAGCGCCAGCACGCTGGCCGCCGCCACCCCGCCGACCATGCCCTCGATGGTCTTGCCCGGGCTGACATTGGGGCAGAGCTTGTGGCGGCCCATGGCCTTGCCGACGAAATAGGCGCCGGTGTCCGCCACCCACACCAGCGACATCACGAACAACAGCAACCAGGCACCGAAATAGCTGCTTTGCTCATACTGATAACTGCGCAGCACCAGCAGCGCCCAGAAAAAGGGGATCAGGCTGAGCAGGGCAAATACCGCCTTCAGCCACAGCTGATCGCGCCAGAACCCGGCGCTGCGGGGATAACCCAGCACCAGCACCAGGGACAGCAGCCACCAGCCGGCGCCACCATAGAGCACCAGCGCCACGACGCCATGCAGATCCGGCGACCAGATCTGCTCGATGGGCACCATCGCCATCAGCGCGATCAGCACCAGCGCCAGGGACACCATCACCACGTTCGCCTTGCGACTGTCGATAAAACGCCCCCACTCGCGGCCGGCCAGCAGGAACACCCCGGTGGCGAACAGGGCAAAGAACGGCAACGGCAACAGGAAGATGGCGGCCAGCACCAGGGGGATCAGGCACAGGGCCGTGATAATACGAAGCTTCAGCAAGAAATATCCTCTCTCGTTATGGCTGGCTGTCGGCCACCAGGGCACGGATTTGTGCCCCGGTACAACCGAAACGGCGTTCTCGTCCGACGAAGGCGGCCACCGCCTCGCTGAAGGAGTCCTCGCCAAAGTCAGGCCAGAGTACGGGGGTAAAATACAGCTCGGCGTAGGCTAGTTGCCAAAGCAGAAAGTTGCTGATGCGCTGTTCGCCACCGGTGCGCACCAGCAGGTCGACCGGCGCCAGATCGGCCAGGCCCATCAGCGCATCCAGGTGTTGTTCGGTAATCTCGCCGGGGGCCAGCTCGCCGGCGGCCACCCGCTCACCCAGGCGGCGGCAGGCCTGGGTGATGTCCCAGCGGCCGCCGTAGTTGGCAGCGATATTCAGGGTCAGGCCGGTATTGGCGGCGGTCAGCGCCTCCGCATCGGCTATCTTGCGCTGCAGCTGCGTGCTGAAGGCGGTTCTGTCGCCGATAATGCGCAGGCGGATATTGTTGCGATGCAGCTTGCGCACTTCCGAACCCAGCACCGCGGCAAACAGGCTCATCAGGGCGCTGACTTCGTCCTCCGGCCGGCGCCAGTTTTCACTGGAGAAGGCGAACAGGGTCAGGGCATCGAGCTTGAGTTTGTAGGCGAAGGTGACCGCCTCGCGTACCGCCTTGACGCCGGCCTTATGGCCGGACACCCGCAGTTTGCCGCGTTGTTCGGCCCAGCGGCCGTTGCCGTCCATGATGATGGCGACGTGGCGGGGTAACTGGGATTGACCGTCGAATGCTGCCGTTGCTGGCATTGAATCACTCCTGCACAAAGACAAACGCCGTGCAGGCAGCTACACGGCGTCGGCTACTATACCTGATGTAAGTATCAGATTTCCATTAACTCTTTCTCTTTGGCGGCGAGCGCTTCGTCCACCTGCTTGATGTAGAGATCGGTCAGTTTCTGGATGTCGTCCTGGGCGCGGCGGTCGTCGTCCTCGGAAATTTCCTTGTCTTTCAACAGCGCCTTCAGATCGCTGTTGGCATCGCGGCGGATGTTGCGGATGGCCACCCGGCCCTGCTCCGCCTCGCCGCGCACCACCTTGATCAGGTCCTTGCGACGTTCTTCGGTCAGCGCCGGCAGCGGAATACGGATGGTGGTGCCGGCGCTGGAGGGGTTCAGGCCCAGGTCGGACATCATGATGGCCTTTTCCACCGCCTGGATCATGGAACGGTCGAACACCGTTACCGCCAGGGTGCGGGAGTCTTCGGTGGTAACGTTGCCCATCTGCTTGAGCGGGGTGGAAGCCCCGTAGTAATCCACGTAGATGGTATCGAGCAGGCTGGGGTGGGCCCGGCCGGTACGCACCTTGTTCATCTGACCTTTCAGCGCTTCCACGCTTTTTTCCATACGCACTTTGGCGTCGTTCTTAATCTCGTTAATCACTGTCTTTATCCTATGGCTATGGCTTGAAGAGGCAGCGCCCGCGAATTATTTACGACAGATAAGGGTCCCTTCGGTTTCCCCCATCACGGCACGTCGCAGCGCGCCCGGCTTATTCATATTAAACACCCGGATCGGCAGGTTGTGATCCCGGGCCAGGGTAAAGGCGGCCAGATCCATGACTTTCAGCTCACGATCCAGCACTTCGTCATAATCCAGATGATGGTAGAGTTCGGCGTCCGGGTTCTTCATCGGATCTTCGCTGAACACCCCGTCCACCTTGGTGGCCTTCAATACTACGTCGGCTTCAATTTCAATACCACGCAAACAGGCGGCCGAGTCGGTAGTAAAGAAGGGGTTGCCGGTGCCGGCGGAGAAAATCACCACCCGGCCCTTGCGCAGCAGGCTGATGGCTTCCGCCCAGTTGTACGCGTCGCACATGCCTTCCAGGGTAATGGCGGACATCAGGCGAGCATTCACATAAGCACGGTGCAGGGCATCGCGCATGGCCAGGCCGTTCATCACGGTCGCCAACATACCCATGTGGTCGCCCACCACGCGGTTCATTCCCGCCTTGGCCAGGCCCGCACCACGAAACAGATTGCCACCGCCGATCACCAGACCGACCTGTACGCCCAGTTCAACCAGTTCCTTGATTTCCTGAGCCATACGCTCCAGTACGGCGGGGTCGATACCAAAGCCTTCTTCTCCTTGCAGCGCCTCGCCGCTCAGTTTAAGAAGAATGCGTCTGTATGCGGGTTTAGGATTGGTACTCATGCTTTCTATTCCTGGTCATAGAAAGACCGCGACGGGTGTCGCGGTCTGGATAGCATTAAAATAGCGGGGATTAACCCTTGGCGGCAGCGATTTGCGCCTGAACTTCAGCAGCGAAGTCTTCTTCTTTACGCTCGATACCTTCACCCACTTCGAAGCGGACGAAGCCCAGGGCATCGGCGCCCTTCTGCTTCAGTACGTCGGCCACGGAAACGGACGGATCCTTGACGAACGGCTGGCCGGTCAGGGAGATTTCGCCGGTGAACTTCTTCATGCGGCCTTCCACCATCTTCTCGGCGATCTCTTTCGGCTTGCCGGAGTTGATGGCGATGTCCACCTGAATTTCACGCTCTTTGGCCACCACGTCCTCGGACACGTCTTCGGGCTTGACGAACTGCGGGTTGCAGGCAGCCACGTGCATGGCCACGTCTTTGGCCACTTCTTCATCACCGCCTTTCAGGTTGGCGATAACGCCGATGCGGGTACCGTGCAGGTAGGTGGTCAGGTTGTCGCCTTCCACCAGCACGATGCGGCGCAGGCTCATGTTTTCACCGATCTTGGCGATCAGGTTGGTCAGCGTCAGTTCAACGCTTTCGCCGTTTTCGTACTCGGCCGCTTTCAGCGCGCCCAGATCATTGATTTTGTTTGCCAGTGCGATATCGGCAATCTTGTCGCCAAAGGCGCGGAAACCGGCATCCTTGGCCACGAAGTCGGTTTCGCTGTTCAGCTCGATCATCACGGCGGTGTTGCCGGCCTGACGCATCAGGATGATGCCTTCGGCGGCGATACGACCGGCTTTCTTGGCGGCTTTGGCCTGGCCGGACTTACGCATGTCTTCGATGGCCAGCTCGATGTCGCCGTTGGCTTCGGTCAGGGCTTTTTTACAATCCATCATGCCGGCGCCAGTGCGCTCACGCAGTTCTTTTACCAGGGCGGCGGTAATAGTTGCCATGTCTCATTTCCTCGGTCTTGGTCTACAAGAAAACAGGGGCACGAGGCCCCCGTTAACCCATTACTTGCGTATGGTTAATAAAGGCTTAAGCGTCACGCTCAGACTTTATTATTCTTCAACGACGTAGTTGTCTTCGGCTTGCACGGCCAAGTCTTGCGCACGGGCAGCGGTCACGGCGCTAGCAGCGGCGTTCAGGTACAGCTGAACGGCGCGGATGGCGTCATCGTTACCGGGAACGATGTAGTCGATGCCGTCCGGGTTAGAGTTGGTGTCCACTACCGCAACCACAGGAATGCCCAGGTTGTTGGCTTCCTTGATGGCGATGTGCTCGTGATCGGCGTCGATAACGAACAATACGTCGGGCAGACCGCCCATGTCCTTGATACCGCCCAGGGATTTCTCCAGCTTTTCCATTTCGCGAGTACGCATCAGCGCCTCTTTCTTGGTCAGCTTGTCGAAGGTACCGTCTTGAGACTGGATTTCCAGCTCTTTCAGGCGGCTGATGGATTGACGTACAGTTTTCCAGTTGGTCAGCATGCCACCCAACCAGCGGTGGTTGACATAGTACTGATCACAGTTGGTAGCGGCTTCTTTAACGGCTTCAGAGGCTGCGCGCTTGGTACCAACAAACAGGATTTTACCTTTCTTGGAAGCAACGCTGCCCAGATAGTTCAGGGCGTCGTTGAACATAGGTACTGTTTTTTCCAGGTTGATGATGTGAACCCGGTTGCTGGCGCCGAAAATGAAGGGCTTCATCTTGGGGTTCCAGAAACGGGTCTGGTGACCGAAGTGAACGCCCGCTTTCAGCATGTCGCGCATAGATACTTGTGCCATGATTTCCTCTAAATAAGTGTATTGGGTTAGGCCTCCACACATCCCATGGCTCCGACCCGAGGGCACCCTGGAGCATGTGCCGATGTGTGTGTGTGTTAAAAAGTGAATGTATGTGACGACCAAGACCCGCAGGCATGGCTGTCACGGCGCGCTTTATACCATAAATCCCCACCATGCGCCAGCCGGGACGCCAATTTGGCCGGCCCCGCCATACTGGAAGTTCTGTTCGCTTGGCGTTAAACTTTCGTCCCCTTTGTATCGGGCTATCCGATAACCGCCCCCCGGAATCAAGCCAGAGCAGACAGACTCGGGCGCCAACAAACAGAGACGAGTATGAGCATAGTCATAAAAACCGCGGAAGAAGTAGAAAAAATGCGCGTGGCCGGCCGTCTGGCTGCCGAGGTACTGGAGATGATCGAGCCCCACGTGAAGGCCGGCATCACCACCGACGAGTTGAACCGGATCTGCCATGACTATATCGTCAACGAACAGCGGGCTATTCCCGCACCGTTGAACTACCACGGCTTCCCCAAGTCCATCTGCACCTCGGTCAACCATGTGATTTGCCACGGCATTCCGTCCGACAAGAAACTGAAGGACGGTGACATCCTCAATATCGACATCACGGTGATCAAGGACGGCTACCACGGCGACACTTCCAAAATGTTCCTGGTCGGCAAGCCCAGCATCATGGCCGAACGGCTGTGCCGGGTGACCCAGGAATGCATGGAAATCGGCATTAAAATGGTGAAACACGGGGTGCGCCTGGGGGACATCGGCGCCGCCATCCAGCAGCACGCGGAGGCTCACAACTATTCGGTGGTGCGGGAGTACTGCGGTCACGGCATCGGCAGTGAGTTCCACGAGGAGCCCCAGGTGCTGCACTACGGCAAGCCGGGCACCGGCGAGATGCTGGAAGCCGGCATGTGCCTGACCATAGAGCCGATGATCAACGTGGGCAAGCGCCACAGCAAGATGCTGGGCGACGGCTGGACAGTGGTGACCAAGGACCGCAGTCTCTCCGCCCAGTACGAGCACACCATACTGGTGACCGAGGACGGCTGCGAAGTGCTGACTCTGCGCCCGGACGACCACCTGCCGCGTATTATCAAGGCGTGAAGCAGCGCCGCCTGCGCCCCCGGGAGCGCAGGCGGCTCACCTGCCTTCCCGCGCAGCGGGAACCGCTAAACCGTAGGGTCGACTTCAGTCGACCAAATGCCACACCCAAGCCACGGCATAGTATCCATGCGGGCCCTCCCCATTCGGGGACAAGATCCGCGCCCCAATCAGGGCAACACCTCGGCTTTGGCGGTGTACGCCGCGCCCTTCTTCACATATTCACCACAATGTCCTCGGCGAACTCGGAGCACTTGCGCAGGGTGGCGCCCTCCATCAGCCGCTCGAAGTCGTAGGTCACCGTCTTGCTGTCGATGGCCCCTTCCATGCCCTTGATGATCAGATCCGCCGCTTCGGTCCAGCCCAGGTGGCGCAGCATCATCTCGGCGGAGAGGATAAGCGATCCCGGGTTGACCTTGTCCTGGCCCGCGTACTTGGGCGCGGTGCCATGAGTGGCTTCGAACAGGGCCACGCCATCGCCGATATTGGCGCCGGGGGCGATGCCGATGCCGCCCACCTGGGCCGCCAGGGCATCGGAGATATAGTCGCCGTTGAGGTTCATGCAGGCGATGACGTCGTACTCCGCCGGGCGCAACAAAATCTGTTGCAGGAAGGCATCGGCGATCACGTCCTTGACGATGATCTCCCGGCCGTTGTTCGGGTTCTTGAAGGCGCACCAGGGGCCGCCGTCGATAAGCTCGGCACCGAATTCTTCCCGCGCCAGCTCGTAGCCCCAGTCCTTGAAGGCACCTTCGGTGAACTTCATGATATTGCCCTTGTGCACCAGGGTGACCGAGTCGCGGTTGTTGTCCACCGCATACTGCAGCGCCGCCCGCACCAGGCGGCGGGTACCCTCGCGGGAGGTGGGCTTGATGCCGATGCCGCAATCCTCGGGGAAACGGATCTTCTGCACCCCCATCTCTTCCCGCAGGAAGTCGATGACCTTTTGGGCCTCGGCGCTGCCGGCCTTCCATTCGATGCCGGCGTAGATGTCTTCGCTGTTCTCGCGAAAGATCACCATGTCGGTGAGCTCGGGCTGTTTCAGCGGGCTGGGGGTGCCCTGGTAATAGCGCACCGGACGCAGGCAGACGTAGAGATCCAGCTCCTGGCGCAGGGCCACGTTGAGCGAACGGATACCGCCGCCCACCGGAGTGGTCAGCGGGCCCTTGATGGCCACATGATAGTCGCGGATAAAATCGAGGGTTTCCTCCGGCAGCCAGGTGTTCTCGCCATAAATCCGGGTAGACTTTTCGCCGGTGTAGATCTCCATCCAGCTGATCTTGCGCGTGCCGCCGTAGGCCCTGGCCACGGCCGCATCCACCACCGTCTGCATCGCCGGGGTGACATCCACCCCGATGCCGTCCCCTTCGATAAAGGGAATGATGGGGTCGTTCGGAACCACCAGCTTGCCGTCGGCATCCAGGGTGATTTTTTGTCCTTCCGTTGGCACCGTCACTTTTGAAGTCATCGCTTTCTCCTGGCTTATTGATGTTGAATTATTGCTGGAGCGCCGGCGGCTCGCCTGCCTTTCCGCGCAGCGGGAACCTTCTGGCCCTCAGGCCACACCCAAGGCGTAACATCCCTGCGGGCGGGCCGCCCGCGCTCCATTCAGCGCACCGCAGTCCACATCGGCACTGGCATCATAGGTTAAAGAATTACCTATTAATATTGGCCCAGTCACAGTTCCACCGCCCTGACGTTAGCCGGCAAAGGCGGAGTTTGCTATGCTGAAGCCCCTGTTTCTTCAGCCTTTTTGCCATGAAAACCAGAAGACCCCGCCCCACCCCCCGACCAAAGTCTGACAAGCCGCCGGCCGGGCCGCCGACCACCCTGCTGTTCAACAAGCCCTACATGGTGCTGTGTCAGTTTACCGACGCCGAAGGCCGCCAGACCCTGGCCGACTTCGTGGATGTGCCCGGCGTCTATGCCGCCGGCCGGCTGGACCGGGACAGCGAAGGCCTCCTGGTGCTCACCAACGACGGCGCCCTCAACGCCCGCCTGACCCAGCCCGGGCGCAAGACCGAAAAAACCTATTGGGCCCAGGTGGAAGGGGAGCCGACCGAGACGGATCTTGACCGTCTGCGCCAGGGGGTGGATCTGAACGACGGCCCCACCCTGCCGGCCCGGGTGCGGCTGATGCCGGAGCCGGCGGTGTGGCCCCGCGTCCCGCCCATCCGCGAGCGCCAGGCCATCCCCACCCGCTGGCTGGAAATCAGGATAGTGGAAGGGCGCAACCGCCAGGTGCGACGGATGACCGCCCATATCGGTTTTCCCACCCTGCGGCTGATCCGCTACGCCATGGGCGACTGGACCCTGGGCGATTTACAACCCGGGCAATGGAGGAAAATATGAGTCATGCGGTAACCCTGGCTGTGATAGTCCGTGCCGGCGATCGTTTTTTGATGGTGGAGGAATGGCAGCAGGGACGGGTGATGTTCAACCAGCCCGCCGGCCACCTGGAGCCGGGCGAGAGCCTGCTCGACGGCGCCCGCCGCGAATTGCAGGAAGAAACCGGCCTGGCCCTGGCCATCCGGCAGGCGGTGGGCATATACCAGTACCAGGCGCCGGACAACGGCAAGCACTTCGTGCGCTTTACCTTCTCTGCGGAAATACCCGCGCCGCTGGCGACCCATCCGCAGGATCCCGACGGCGACATCATCCGCTGCCACTGGCTGACCCTGGCCGAGATCGAAGCCCTGGGCGAGCAGCTGCGCAGCCCGCTTATCCTCGCCTCGTTCCGGGATTACCTGGCGGGAGCGCGGTTTCCGCTGTCGGCGTTGAAGGTTGTCGGCGGCGATGATGCCAAAGCCGCCATTGTCTGATAAAATGCCGCCCGTTTTGCAAACAGATAATGGCAGGTTATGAGCGATAACAGTCGGCTAAAAGTGATTGTCGGTATGTCCGGCGGCGTGGATTCTTCCGTTTCGGCCTGGCTGCTGCAACAGCAGGGCTATCAGGTCGAAGGCCTGTTCATGAAGAACTGGGAAGAAGACGATACCGACGAATACTGCTCCGCCGCCGACGATCTGTGCGACGCCCAGGCGGTGTGCGACAAGCTAGGCATCGAGCTACATACCATCAACTTCGCCGCCGAATACTGGGACAATGTGTTCGAGCACTTTCTGGCCGAGTACCGGGCCGGGCGCACCCCCAATCCGGATATCCTGTGCAACAAGGAAATCAAGTTCAAGGCCTTTCTGGAGTTCGCCGCCGAGGATCTGGGCGCCGACTACATCGCCACCGGCCATTACGTGCGCCGCAGCGCCGACGACCAGCCCAGGCTGCTGCGCGGCCTCGACGGCAACAAGGATCAGAGCTACTTCCTCTATACCCTGAGCTCCCGGCAGGTGGCCAGGAGCCTGTTCCCGGTGGGCGAGCTGGAAAAGCCCGAGGTGCGCCGCATCGCCGAACAGCTGGAGCTGGTCACCGCCAAGAAGAAGGATTCCACCGGCATCTGCTTCATCGGCGAACGCAAGTTCCGCGACTTTCTCGCCCGTTACCTGCCGGCCCAGCCGGGCAGGATTGAAACCGTGGGCGGCGAGGTGATTGGCGAGCACCAGGGGCTGATGTATCACACCCTGGGCCAACGCAAGGGGCTCGGCATCGGCGGCCTGAAAAATGCCACCGACGACCCCTGGTATGTGGTCGACAAGGAGCTGGAGCGCAACGTGCTGGTGGTGGCCCAGGGTGATCATCCCCGCCTCTATTCTCATGGCCTGCTCGCCCGCCAGCTGCACTGGGTCGACCGCCAGCCGGTCGCCGAGGCCTTTCGCTGCACTGTGAAAACCCGCTACCGCCAGGCCGATATTCCCTGCCGGGTGGAGCCGGTGGATGCCGAGACCATCAAGGTGATCTTCGACACCCCGCAAGCCGCGGTGACGCCCGGCCAGTCCGCCGTGTTCTACCAGGGCGACGTCTGCCTGGGCGGCGGCATCATCGAAACCCGATTCAGCCAGGAGCAAGTGTGAGTCACAGTCTGGAAAACCAAACCCTGGCCTTTGCCGGCATCTGCCAGGCGGTCAGCCTGGTGCAACAGGTATCACGCCAGGGCACCATCGACGACAAAGCGGTGCTGAACCGCACCCTCAACAGCATTCTGGTCACCGATGCCGACCGCCCGGAAGACGTCTACGGCGGCCACCAGCAGCTGCGCCTGGGCTATCAGACCCTGATCGAACAGCTCAATACCGACAGCAGCCGCAAGAACGCCGAACTGACCCGCTACCTGGTGGGGCTGGTGGCGCTGGAACGCAAGCTGGCCAAGCGTCGGGATCTGATGGCCATGCTGGGCGAGCGCATCAACCAGGTGAAGCGCCAGCTGCACCACTTCGAGCTGCTCGACGAGCAAGTGCTGGCCAACCTGGCCG
The DNA here is from genome assembly GCF_003012775.1 of Zobellella endophytica. Taxonomy (GTDB): domain Bacteria; phylum Pseudomonadota; class Gammaproteobacteria; order Enterobacterales; family Aeromonadaceae; genus Oceanimonas; species Oceanimonas endophytica. The sequence continues at coordinate 97,947 of NZ_PXYG01000002.1, forward strand.
GCATCTACAGCGACATTGTCAGCCCCATCGGGCCGCGTATCCAGGTCGCCGGCAACCCCAGCTACCTGCAGCAGCCGCTGGTACAGCACCAGATCCGCGCCCTGTTGCTGGCCGGCATCCGCAGTGCCGTGCTGTGGCGCCAGCTGGGCGGCAAGCGCCGCCATATCCTGTTCTCCCGCAAGCGGCTGGTGGCCCAGGCCCAGGCCGCCTTGCGGATGTAATCGTATCTTTAATCGTTACCCCCCAACTTTCAGGAGTCCTCGTTCATGGAATTGTCAGCATTAACGGCCATCTCTCCGGTCGATGGCCGTTACGGCGCCAAAACCCAGGAGCTGCGCGCCATCTTTTCCGAGTTTGGCTTGTTGCGCTTTCGCGTTGAAGTAGAAGTCCGCTGGCTGCAGGCCCTGGCCGAACATGCTGCGATCGCCGAAGTGCCGGCCCTGTCCGCCGAAGCCAACGCCTATCTGGATCAGGTGATCGCCGGCTTCTGCGAAGCCGACGGCCAGCGCATCAAGGACATCGAACGCACCACCAACCACGACGTCAAGGCGGTGGAGTACTTCCTGAAAGAAAAGGTCGAGGCCCTGCCCGAGCTGGCGGCAGTGAGCGAATTCATCCACTTCGCCTGCACCAGCGAGGACATCAACAACAACGCCCATGCGCTGATGCTGAAGGCCGCCCGGGAAGAGGTGATCGCCCCCTACTGCCGCGAGCTTATCGACGCGGTCAAGCAACTGGCCCGCCAGTACCGGGACGTGCCCATGCTGAGCCGCACCCACGGCCAGCCCGCCTCCCCCACCACCCTGGGCAAGGAGATGGCCAATGTGGCCTACCGGCTGGAGCGCCAGTTCAAGCAGATCCTGGCGGTGGAGCTGCTGGCCAAGATCAACGGTGCCGTGGGCAACTACAACGCTCATATGTCCGCCTATCCTGAAGTGGACTGGCACAACTTCGCCGAGCGCTTCATCGGCCGCCTGGGCCTGACCTGGAACCCCTACACCACCCAGATCGAGCCCCACGACTACATCGCCGAGCTGTTCGACGCCCTGGCCCGCTTCAACACCATCCTCATCGACTTCGATCGGGATATCTGGGGCTACATCTCGGTGGGCTACTTCAAGCAGCGCACCGTGGCCGGCGAAATCGGCTCCAGCACCATGCCGCACAAGGTCAACCCCATCGACTTCGAAAACTCCGAGGGCAACCTGGGGCTGGCCAACGCCATCTTCAACCACCTGGCCGCCAAGCTGCCGATCTCCCGCTGGCAGCGGGATCTGACCGACAGCACAGTGCTGCGCAACCTGGGTGTGGCGGTGGGCTATTCGCTGATCGCCTACCAGGCCACCCTCAAGGGCATCAGCAAGCTGGAAGCCAACCCTCAGGCACTGGCCGCCGATCTGGATCAAAACTGGGAAGTGCTGGCCGAGCCGGTGCAGACGGTGATGCGCCGCTACGGCATCGAGAAGCCCTACGAGAAGCTCAAGGAGCTGACCCGCGGCAAGCGGGTGGATGCCGAGGGCATGCGCGCCTTTATCGACGGCCTGGCACTGCCGGAATCGGTGAAGGCCGAGCTCAGGCAACTGACCCCGGCCAACTACATCGGCCGCGCCATCCAGCTCACCGACGAGCTGAAGTAATAGCGTAATAAGTGAGGGGAGCCCGGGCTCCCCTGGAGCGCAGGCGGCTCGCCTGCTTTCCCGCCAAGCGGGAACCTTCGGCTTCTCACACCACCCCCAAGCCACAGGCATAACACCCATGCGGGCGGGCCGCCCGCGCTCCAATGTCCCGTGCCCATCCTCGGATGCGAAGGACAGGAGCCGCGCTCCGGTTCCCTTCCCCGTCGCGACTTGGCATAATACTCCGCTATTCTTTAAGCATTCTTCCCATCCCGACAGGCCCTCATGCACAGCGCACTCAAACTCGATATCGAACACTTTCTCGCTCACGACTGGCAACGCCGTCCGCGGCTGATCAAGGCCGGACTGCCCGGCTTCGAGGATCCGCTCAGCCCGGACGAGTTGGCCGGGCTGGCGCTGGAGCCGCACATCGAATCCCGCCGGGTATGGCGGGAAGCCGGCCGCTGGCAGGCGGAAACCGGCCCCTTCGACAGCTACGATCACCTGGGTGAGGAAGACTGGACCCTGCTGGTGCAGGCGGTCAACCAGTGGCACCCGGCGGTGCAGGACATCGCCGAGCAGTTCCGCTTTATCCCCGGCTGGCGGTTCGACGATGTGATGGTCAGCTTCTCCACCTCCGGTGGCGGCGTCGGCCCCCATATCGACCAGTACGGCGTCTTCATCATCCAGGGTGAAGGCCGCCGCCGCTGGCGGGTGGGCCGCCAGCAACGCCTCAAGGAGTTCGCCGCCCACGGTGCCCTGCGCCACTGCGAGGCCTTCGAGGCGGAGATCGACGAGGTACTCGAACCCGGCGATATCCTCTACATCCCTCCCGGCTGTCCTCACGAAGGCTATGCGGTCACCCCGGCGCTGAATTATTCGGTCGGCTTTCGCGCCCCGGACGCCAAGGATCTGATCTCCAGCTTCGCCGATCATATCCTGGCCCACGAGACCATTACCCCCCGCTTCGACGATGCTGGCATGGCCCCGGCCCGGGCCCATGGCCGTATCGATGCCGCCGTGCTGACCCAGATCAGGGTGCTGATGGGCGACCTGCTGGACGATCCCGAGCGCCTGGCCGACTGGTTCGGTGAAATGATGTCGGAAGCCAAGCACGACCTCGACCTGGAGCCGACCGAGCCACTCTACAGCCTGGAAGAGCTGGTGCTGCGCCTGGATCACGGCGATCATCTCTATCGGCTGGGTGGGGTGCGCTGTTTTTACCTGGAAGGCAGCGACCAGCAGTTCTACCTGGACGGCGACCGCTACCGGCTGGCCGCGCCCGACGCGGATGCCATCGCCCTGCTGTGCGATCAGGCCCGCATCTGCGGCCCGGAAGTGGCCTGCCTGAAGGAGCCCAAAGTACTGCTGGAAGTGCTGCTGCCGCTGGTCAACCAGGGCTACTGGTATTTCGAGGAAGACGAATAAAAGCGGGGGATTAGGGACCCGAGTTTGAGGGTTAGCATCCCCGGTCCCCGGTCCTGTTACAGCTGGTCAAAGGCCGGATGGTAGGTCACCAGCCCCTGGGGGGCGGGTTGCTTGAGCGCCAGTGCCATAAAGGCATCGCCCACCCCGAGATAGGGGCAGTTCAGCCCCAGCTCCCGGGCCGGCCTGAAACCGAAACGCCGGTAAAAGGCCGGCTCGCCCAACACCACTATGCCGGCCCAGTCCAGCTCGTTGGCGGCGTTGATCGCTTCCTTGATCATGCCGGAGCCCACCCCCTGACGCTGACAATCGGGCCAGACGCTGACCGGCGCCAACCCCAGCCAGCCCAGATCCTCGCCGTCGATCAGCACCGGGCTCATGGTCAGGTGGCCGATCACCGCCCCTTCGTATTCCGCCACCTGACTGACGCTGATGGCGCCCTGCTCGCGCAGCGCCAGCACCAGATCCGCTTCGGCCGGCCGGTCGAAGGCGGCGTACACCACTTCATCTATCTCGTCGCCGTCACCCGGGCGCTCGGTTCTGAATATCAGCATGGGGGCTCCTAGGGGGCCAGGCGATCTATGGCCCAGCCGTGATCACTGCGCTGGTAGAGGAAACGGTCATGCAGGCGGTTGGCGCCACCCTGCCAGAACTCCACCGAGTCGAAGCGCACCCGGAAACCACCCCAGAAGCTCGGCAGCGGCACCTCGCCGCTGGCAAATTTCTGTTTCATCTCCAGGAACTTGGCCTCCAGCAGACCGCGGGCGGAAATACGGGAGGACTGGTTCGACACCCAGGCGCCGATCTGACTGTCCTTGGGCCGGCTGCTGAAGTATTTCATCACCTCCACCGTGGACAGTTTTTCGACCCGGCCGGTCACATGCACCTGGCGCTCCAGCGGATGCCAGGGAAACAACAGGCTGATGCGGGGATTGGCCGCCAGGTGGCCGGCCTTGCGGCTGCCCATGTTGGTGTAAAACACGAAGCCCTGGCCGTCCAGATGCTTGAGCAGCACGATGCGCTGGTATGGCTGGCCCCGCTCGTCGACCGTGGCCACCACCATGGCGGTGGGATCGGCCAGCCCGGCGGTGATGGCCTGCTGCATCCAGCTTTCAAACAACGCCAGCGGCTCATCCGGCAGATCCTTGCGCCGTAAGCCGCCCTGAAGATATTCCCGCCGGTAGTCCGCCAGCTCCATAGATGATGTCTCTCGTGTATCCGGGATAGCCGCTATTGTGCGTTGGCGGCCATCCGTTGGCAAGTTGTCATCGCCGGTCATTTTATCTATATATAGAGCTATCACCTTCAAATAGAAAACAAAAATGAATCAAGGACTTATTCACGCATTACTGCTGGATGGCCGGGGCGGCGCCCGGGAGCTCGACCCAGGACAACTCGCCCGCTGGCAGCCCGAGCAGGGTTGCCTGTGGCTGCATTTTGACTATCGCAGCGACCGCAGCCGGGACTGGCTGCAACGGCACAGCGGCCTGGATCGGGTCGCCACCGCCGCCCTGCTGAGCGAAGCCACCCGCCCCCGGGCCACCAGCCACGGTCACGGCCTGCTGATTGCCCTGCGCGAGGTCAACCAGAACCCGGGGGCGGATCCGGAAGACATGGTCGCCCTGCGGATCTGGATCGAGCCCCATCGCATTGTCAGCACCCGCAACCGCCCCCTGGCATCGGAAGACATGCTGAAACAGCGGCTGGCACAACAAAAAGGTCCCCTCAACACCGATGCGCTGCTCGCCGATCTCGTCGCCGAGCTGATACGTCCGCTGGCGGATATCGTGGACGAGCTGGACGACGCCATCGACGAGCTGGAAACCCGCTTTCTCGACAACAGCCTGGCCGAAGCCCGGGGCGAGCTGCTGACCCAGCGCCGCCAGCTGATCCAGTTTCGCCGCTACCTCAGCCCGCAACGGGAAGCCATCGCCCGGCTGCTGGCGGACAAGGACAACGGCTGGCTCAGCCATGAGGTGAAAACCTCGCTGCGGGAAACCCAGGACAGTCTGCATCGCTACCTGGAGAACATGGAGGCCTTGCGGGAAAGGGCCATGGCGCTGGACGACGCCAGGGCCAACCAACTGTCGGAGCAGCTGAACAAGCGGATGTTCGTGCTGTCGGTGATCACCGCGCTGTTCCTGCCGCTCAGCTTCATGACCGGCCTGCTCGGGGTCAATCTGGCCGGCATTCCACTGGCGGACAGCCCGGCGGCCTTCGGTATCTTCGTGCTGACCCTGACCCTGCTGGTGATGGGCCAGATCTGGTATTTCCGCCGGCGAAAGTGGATCTGAAGCACCCAAACCGCCCTTTCGGCCCCGGCCGGGATCAAAAAAGCCGGGGAGGACCCCGGCTTGACAGACTCTGGCTCGACGCCAATTACTCGGCGTTGTCGGCCGGTACGGTTTCGGCCTTGGCGTCCTCGGCGGCGGGCGCCTCGGGCTCGGCCGGCTTGTTGGCTTCCTTGATCGACAGGCGGATACGACCCTGACGGTCCACTTCCAGCACCTTGACCTTCACCTTGTCACCCACTTTCAGGTGATCGGACACATTCTTGACCCGCTCTTCGGTGATCTGGGAAATGTGTACCAGACCGTCCTTGCCGGGCAGAATGTTGACGAAGGCACCGAAGTCGGCCAGGCGGACCACTTCGCCGTCATAGATGGTACCGCTTTCCACTTCCGCGGTCAGCTGCTCGATACGGCGGATGGCCAGCTTGGCCGCTTCGCCGTCGACGGCGGCGATTTTCACGGTACCGTCGTCATCCAGCTCGATAGTGGTGCCGGTTTCTTCGGTCAGGGCGCGGATGGTGGCGCCGCCCTTGCCGATCACGTCGCGGATCTTCTCGGGGTTGATCTTGATGGTGTGGATGCGCGGCGCGAAGCTGGAAATTTCCGCACGCGGTGTCTCGAGGGCTTCGTCCATCACCTTAAGGATGTGCAGCCGGGCATTGCGCGCCTGCTTGAGCGCCACTTCCATGATTTCCTTGGTGATGCCTTCGATCTTGATGTCCATCTGCAGGGCGGTGACACCCTCGCTGGTCCCGGCCACCTTGAAATCCATGTCGCCCAGGTGATCTTCGTCACCCAGGATGTCGGACAGCACCACGAAGCCTTCCTCTTCCTTCACCAGGCCCATGGCGATACCGGCCACCGAGGCCTTGATCGGCACGCCGGCATCCATCAACGCCAGCGAGGTACCGCAGACCGAGGCCATGGAGGAAGAGCCGTTGGATTCGGTGATTTCGGACACCACGCGCACGGTGTAGGGGAATTCTTCCTGGCTCGGCATCACGGCGGCGACGCCACGCTTGGCCAGGCGGCCGTGGCCGATTTCCCGGCGCTTGGGGCTGCCGACCATGCCGGTCTCACCCACGCAGTAGGGCGGGAAGTTGTAGTGCAGCATGAAACGGTTGGCACGCTCGCCGGTCAGCTCGTCGATCAGCTGGGCATCGCGCTCGGTGCCGAGGGTGGCGGCCACCAGGGCCTGGGTTTCGCCGCGGGTAAAGAGGGCCGAGCCATGGGTACGGGGCAGCAGGCCGGTCGCCACGTGCAGGGCACGGATCATGTCGGGCTCGCGGCCGTCGATACGCGGTTCGCCACGGACCACCCGGCCACGGACGATATGCTTTTCCAGCTTGCCCAGCTGCTCCTGCACTTCCTTCAGGTTCTGCTCTGGATCCTCTGCCAGGATAGCGGCCTGTACCCGGGCCTTGATGTCGCTGATCGCATCGCGGCGGGCGCTCTTGTCGATGATACGGTAGGCTTCACCCAGTTCGCCGGCGGCCAGCTCGGCCACCTTGGCCTTCAGCGCTTCGTTTTCCGCGGCCGGCTGCCAATCCCAAGGCTGAGTGCCCACTTCGGCGGCAAATTCGTTGATGGCATTGATGGCGGTAGCCATCTGCTCGTGGCCGTACATCACCGCGCCCAACATCACGTCTTCCGGCAGCACCGAGGCTTCGGACTCCACCATCAGCACCGCGTTGGCGGTACCGGCCACCACCAGATCTAGCTGGCTTTCCTTCAGCTCGCTGATGGTGGGGTTGAGCACGTATTCACCGTTCATGTAACCGACGCGGGCGGCGCCGATGGGGCCGGCAAAGGGAATACCGGAAATGGCCAGGGCGGCGGAGGTGCCCAGCATGGAGATGATGTCGGGGGTGATCTCGGGGTTGGCGGAGACCACGGTCGCGATCACCTGCACTTCGTTTTTGAATCCATCGGGAAACAGCGGACGAATGGGACGGTCAATCAACCGGGCGGTCAGTGTTTCGCCTTCCGTCGGGCGGCCTTCGCGCTTGAAAAAGCTGCCGGGAATACGGCCGGCGGCGTAGGTCCGCTCCTGGTAATTCACGGTCAGCGGGAAGAAGTCACGGCTTTCATCGGCTTCGCGCCTGCCGACCACGGTCACCAGCACGGCGGTATCATCAATGCTGGCCAGAACGGCGCCGGTGGCCTGACGGGCCATCACCCCGGTTTCCAGGGTGACGGTATGCTGGCCGTACTGGAAGGTTTTTACGATAGGATTCACGTTGTAGATTCCTTAAACTGTTTGGTCTCTTAATTTGCCCGCACAGTATACTTGATTCGTTTTTAAAGCGCACAGTGATTGATGCATACGGCACCGATAAGCCACTCCCCGCTGCCGGCGCCCCGTGGGGCTGTCTTTTCAATGAAACAGATAGGATTCCATCGACAGAGTGCCGTAGGTGAGCCCCCCTTCCAGTACTTCCACCCCGGCGCCGGCAGTGGCCGCGCCCGCGGCGATCAGCAGGGGCAGATAGTGATCCGGCGTGGGATGAGCTCGCCGGCCCTGGGGGGCGACAGTCAGGTAATTCGTCAACGCCGCCCGGTCGTGGTCACGGACCGCCTGCCGTGCCCAGCGTACAAAATCACGGGCATAACCGGCATCCTCGACCGCCTCCATGCGGAATTCATAGAGGTTATGGGTCAGGCTGCCGGACGCGACTATCAGTACACCCTGTTCGCGCAACGGCTGCAGCGCCTTGCCCAGTGCCCAGGCGCCGTCGCCGTCGAGCCAGGCCGGCATCGACAACTGCACCACTGGCACATCCGCCTCCGGATACAGGTAACGCAGCGGCACCCAGGCGCCATGATCCAGGCCCCTAGCCGGATCGGCCGACACCCGATAGCCCTGGGCCTGCAACAGGGCCGCGAGCCGCCCGGCCAGCTCGGGCTGGCCCGGAGCCGGATACTGCAAGCGGTAGAGCACATCGGGAAAACCGCCGAAGTCGTGGATGGTGTCGGGCCACCGGGCGCTGGTCACCTCTGGCTCGCGGGTGATCCAGTGAGGCGAAATCACCAGCACCGCCGCCGGCCTGGCCAGGCGCGCACCGGTTTGCCGCAGCAGGGGGCCGGCAAGCCCGGGCTCGAGGGCAAAAGTGGGGGCGCCATGGGAAACGAACAGTACGGGCATGAGGGCCATAGCCGCAATTCCTGAAAACGGTGATGATGGGCTCACTCTACCGGCGTCGAGGATCCGGATAAACCGGTAGGGGGGAAATGGATTATTTACTGAGATGAAACAGTGAAGCCAAAAATCACCGTTTATTCATGAAAAACACCGGCGGGACGGCGCCCACGAAAAAAGGAGCCGAAGCTCCTTTTTTCTTGAACCGGATGAGTCGATTAACGACGCAGGCCCAGTTTTTCGATCAGTGCACGATAGCGCTCGACGTCCTTGCGCTTCAGGTAGTCCAGCAGGCTGCGGCGCTGGGATACCATGCGCAGCAGGCCGCGACGGCTGTGGTGATCGTGGATGTGCTGCTTGAAGTGGCCTTGCAGATGGTTGATCTGGGCACTCAGCAGGGCTACCTGAACTTCGGGGGAGCCGGTGTCGCCTTCGCCGCGGGCAAAGTCAGCAACGATCTGGGCTTTGGTTTCAGCACTTAGTGACATCTTGTGTACTCCAAAAACTATGAATGATTTCCCCAGCCGATCACTAATTCAGCCGGAAACAGAGCTGCGCATTCTACCAGTAAAGCCCGCCTTGGCAACCGGAAAATGCGAGAATTTCAGCGGACCAGCCGGCGTGGTGCCACCTTGCCGTCATCGTCGATTTCGCCGACGCCGATAAAGCGGCTGTCGGGACCGACGGTGATGCGCACGAAGCCGTTCAGCGGCGCGCCGGAGACCTGTACCGCCTGGCCCTGCAGCAGATAACCCGCCACCAGCTCGGACAGGTTCACTTCCGGCAGGGTCGACACCGCGGTATCCATCGGCAGCAGCAGCGGATCCAGCTCCAGCCGCGGCGAAATCTCCTGCGCCTTGCAGTTGTCGAGGATGCACTGCAGCTGCTCCAGGGTCAGCATGCGCTGCGCCGGATAGCCGGCCACGGCCAGCCGGCGCAGCAGGATCACGTGGGCGCCACAGCCCAGGCGTTCCCCCAGATCGTCCACTATGGTGCGGATATAGGTGCCCTTGCTCGCGTGGATCTCGAGTTCGACTTCGTCGCCCTCGAAACGCAGCAGCTTGAGCTCGAACACGGTGATCGGCCGGGCTTCACGCGGCACCTCTATGCCCTCGCGGGCGTACTGGTACAGGGGCTTGCCCTGGTACTTGAGCGCCGAGTACATGGAGGGGATCTGCTCGATGTCGCCGCGGAAATGGTCCAGCGCCTCGATCAGATCGCCGGTGGACACATCGACCGGTCGGGTTTCCACCACCTCGCCGTCCGCGTCGCTGGTGTCGGTACGTTCGCCCAGCTTGGCGACGACCCGATAGCGCTTGTCCGCTTCCAGCAGAAACTGGGAAAACTTGGTGGCCTCGCCCAGGCAGATCGGCAGCATGCCGGTAGCCAGGGGATCCAGGGCACCGGTGTGCCCGGCCTTGGCGGCGGCGTAGATACGCTTGACCTGTTGCAGGGCATCGTTGGAAGTAATGCCCGCCGGCTTGTCCAGCAGCAGGATGCCGTCTACCTCACGGCCACGAAAACGACGCTGACGCCCCATCTCAGTTCTGGTCCTCTTGTTCCGCTTCATCATCCCGGCCGGCACTGCGCCGCTTGTCTTCCTCTATGGTGCTGGACACCAGGGTGGAGATACGCATCCCTTCCACCAGGCTCTGGTCGTAGACGAAGCGCAGCTCGGGGGTGACCCGCAGCCGCACCGCCTTGGCCACCAGGCTGCGGATATAGCCGCTGGCATCCTTGAGCGCCGCCATGCCTTTTTCGATGCGCTCCGCATCGTTCTCCAGGAAGGTGACGAACACCTTGGCATAGTTAAGGTCCCGGGACACTTCCACCCCCGACACGGTCACCATCCCCAGGCGTTCGTCCTTGATTTCCCGCTGCAGGATCATCGCAATTTCTTTTTGCAGTTCCTGCCCAACCCGGCGGGTACGGCTGAATTCTCTGGCCATAAATCTCTTTCCAAGACAAAGGGGGCCCAAGGCCCCCGTTGATTAATACTCTCTGTGCTCAGGCGTGGATAGCGGCGCCCTTACAGGGTGCGCTGTACTTCCACAACCTGATACACCTCGATCTGGTCGCCGACCCGTACGTCATTATAGTTTTTCACGCCAATGCCGCACTCCATGCCGTTGCGCACTTCGGACACGTCGTCCTTGAAGCGGCGCAGCGACTCCAGCTCACCTTCGTAGATCACCACGTTGTCACGCAGTACCCGGATCGGGCTGCTGCGCTTGACCACGCCCTCGGTGACCATACAGCCGGCGATGGCGCCGAACTTGGGCGAGCGGAACACGTCGCGCACCTGGGCCAGGCCGATGATCTCCTGCTTGAACTCGGGCGCCAGCATGCCGGTCATGGCCTGCTTCACTTCGTCCAGCAGTTCATAGATCACGCTGTAGTAGCGCAGATCGATCTCTTCCGCCTCGATCATCTTGCGCGCGGCCGCGTCGGCACGCACGTTGAAGCCCAGGATGATGGCGTTGGACGCCGCCGCCAGGCTGGCATCGGTTTCGGTGATACCACCGACCCCGGAGCCGATGATCTTGACCTTGACCTCGTCGGTGGACAGCTTCTGCAAGGAGTCGGCAATCGCCTCGATGGAGCCCTGCACATCGGCCTTCAGTACCAGGTTCACTTCCGCCACTTCACCTTCGCTCATGTTGGCGAACATGTTCTCGAGCTTGGCTTTCTGCTGACGAGCCAGCTTGACCTCGCGGAATTTGCCCTGGCGGTACATGGCCACTTCCCGGGCTTTTTTCTCGTCGCGCACGACGGTAGCTTCATCACCCGCCGCCGGCACGCCGGAGAGCCCCAGGATTTCCACCGGAATGGAAGGACCGGCCGACTTGATCTCGCGACCCAGCTCGTCCTTCATCGCCCGTACCCGGCCGTATTCCAGGCCGCACAGCACGATGTCGCCCTGGTTGAGGGTACCTTCCTGTACCAGCACGGTCGCCACCGGACCACGGCCCTTGTCGAGACGAGACTCGATCACCACGCCGGACGCCATGCCGTCGTGTACCGCGGTCAGCTCCAGTACTTCCGCCTGCAGCAGTATGGCCTCGAGCAGTTCATCGATACCCTGGCCGGTCTTGGCGGAGATATAGACGAACATGTTCTCGCCGCCCCAGTCTTCCGACATGACGCCGTGCTGGGACAGTTCGCTCTTGACCCGATCGATGTCCGCTTCGGGCTTGTCCATCTTGTTCACCGCCACGATCAGCGGCACCCCCGCCGCCTTGGCGTGCTGGATGGCTTCGACGGTCTGCGGCATGACGCCGTCGTCGGCCGCCACTACCAGGATGACGATATCGGTCGCGCTGGCACCACGGGCACGCATGGCGGTAAAGGCCGCGTGACCGGGGGTGTCCAGGAAGGTGATCATGCCGTTGTCGGTTTCGACATGATAGGCACCGATATGCTGGGTGATGCCACCGGCTTCGCCGGCCGCGACCTTGGCCCGGCGGATATAATCCAGGGTCGAGGTCTTGCCGTGGTCGACGTGACCCATGATGGTCACCACCGGCGCCCGGGTTTGCCGCTCGGCATCGGTATCCCGATCGGACAGCACCTTCTGCTCTAGCTCGTTTTCACGACGCAGGGTGACCTTGTGACCCATCTCTTCCGCCACCAGTTGGGCGGTTTCCTGATCGATCACCTGGTTGATGGTCACCATGGCGCCCATTTTCATCATCGCCTTGATGACTTCGGCACCCTTGACTGCCATCTTGTTGGCCAGTTCGGCCACGGTGATGGTCTCGCCGATTTCCACGTCCCGGTTGACCGGTTGCACCGGTTTCTGGAAGCCGTGCTTCATCGACTTGGGCGTCATCACCTTGGCGCGCTTGCCTTTCTTCTGGCGTTCGTTGCGGCTCTCGCGATCTTCACGATCTTCCTTGGACTTGCCACCCTTGCGCTTCTTGCCACCGGTCCGACGGGCCTTCTGCTCTTCGGTCTGGTCGGCTTCGTCTTCCGCTTCCTGGGCATGACGGTTGGTGGTGACGTGATAGTCAGCATCTTCCGGCTTCTTGGCGGCTTCCTCGGCCCAGCGTTTTTCATTTTCTTCCGCCAGTTTGCGTACTTCTTCCGCCTTCTGCTGGGCTTCCAGCTCGGCTTTACGCAAGGCTTCTTCCTCACGCTGACGTTTCAAGTTTTCTGCTTCGCGCTTGGCCATATCATCCGCCTTTTTCTGCTCTTTGCTCTGGGGTTTCTTGGCCCCTTGCTCTGTGGTGTCCTGAGCTTGCAGCTGAGCCTGACGGGTCTTATCTTCCGTTTCACGCTGGGCTTTTTCTTCCGCTTCACGCTTGGCCTTGGCGTCGGCCTCCTGCTTGGCTTTTTCTGCTGCTTCGCGCCTGGCCAGTTCTTCGGCCTCACGGCGGGCCTGGGCTTCTGCCTCCAGACGCGCCTGCTCTTCTGCTTCCTGTTGACGCTGCTGCTCTTCCAGCGAATCGCGCCTTACGTAAGTGCGTTTCTTGCGCACTTCAACCTGTACGGCCTTGTTCTTGCCACCGGCCCCCTGCACACTCAGAGTGCTGATGGTCTTGCGCTGCAGGGTCATCCGTTTGGGTTCATTATCGTCATTAGCGCCGTGCTGTTTCTTTAAAAACGCAAGCAAGGCGGCCTTTTCGGTTTCGGATACCGTGTCGCCGGTGGATTTCTCCATGCCGGCTTCCCGAAACTGCTGGACTAGACGATCAACCGGCGTGTCGATGTCACTGGCAAGTTGCGTTAATGAGACTTCTGCCATTCATTTACCTCCGTTGATCTTATTCTTCGTTCTGGTCTCCGAACCAGCAGATGTTGCGGGCGGCCATGATGAGTTCCCCCGCTAGGGACTCACTAAGACCTTCAATGCCCTCAAGGTCGTCAATACCTTGCTCTGCCAGCTCTTCCAGATCCGCAATACCTCGGGCGGCAAGCTGATAGGCCAGTTCCCGGGTCATGGAGGGCAGTGCGAGCAGTTCGGCTGCCGGCTCCACCCCTTCGAAAGATTCTTCTTGCGCCAGCGCCCGGGTCGTCAGGGCATCCTTGGCGCGGTTGCGCAGTTCCTCGACCATGTCTTCGTCCAGGCCGTCGACACTCAGCAATTCGCTGACCGGCACATAGGCGATTTCTTCCAGGGTCGAGAAACCTTCTTCCATCAGCAAGGCGGCAAAATCTTCATCGATATCCAGGTGCTGGATAAACAGATTCATGATCTTGTCGCTTTCGACCTGGTGCTTCTGCTGCAGGTCTTCCACCGTCATCACGTTCAGTTCCCAGCCGGTCAGCTGGGACGCCAGACGCACGTTCTGGCCGTTGCGGCCGATGGCCTGGGCCAGGTTGCCGGACTCGACGGCAATGTCCATGGAGTGGGCATCTTCGTCGACGATGATGGAGGCCACGTCGGCCGGCGCCATGGCATTGATCACGAACTGGGCGGGATTGTCGTCCCACAGCACGATATCGACCCGCTCGCCCCCGAGTTCACCGGATACCGCCTGTACCCGGGCACCACGCATGCCGACACAGGCACCGATGGGATCGATACGGCGATCGTTGGTCTTCACCGCTATCTTGGCGCGGCTGCCCGGATCCCGGGCGGCACCCATGATTTCGATCAGCTCTTCGCCGATTTCCGGCACCTCGATGCGGAACAGTTCCTTCAGAAAGTCCGGGTTGGTACGGCTGACGAACAGCTGGGCACCGCGTGCTTCGGGACGTACTGCGTACAGCAGGCCGCGGACCCGATCGCCGGAGCGGAACGACTCCCGCGGCAGCAGGTCTTCACGGAACAGCACCGCTTCGGCGTTGTTGCCCAGATCCAGGATGACATTGTCACGGGTGGCCTTCTTGACCACGCCGGTGATGATCTCGCCTTCCTGGTCCTGGAATTGCTCCACCACCTGCATGCGCTCGGCTTCACGGACTTTCTGCACGATGACCTGCTTGGCAGTCTGGGTGGTAATGCGATCGAAGGTGATGGAGTCTACCTGATCTTCCACATAGTCACCCAGCTGGATCTCCGGCTCGTCGATCTGGGCCGCTTCCAGGGTGATCTCGCGATAGGGATTGGTCAGCGCTTCCTGACTTTCCACCACCTGCCAGCGACGGAAGGTATCGAAATCGCCGCTCTTGCGATCGATGGCGACCCGCACTTCGATATCGCCTTCATATTTCTTCTTGGTGGCCGTGGCCAGGGCTGTTTCCAGGGCCTCGAAGATTTTTTCACGAGGCACTGCCTTTTCGTTAGAAACGGCATCTACAACCAGCAATATTTCTTTATTCATGTCCGATAGCCTCGTTAGTCAAAGTTCGGAACCAGATTTGCTCTTTGGATATTGGCGAAGGCGATGGGATATTCATTCCCTTCCACCTCCAGCCGGATCATGGTGTCTTCCACCGCCACGACGGTGCCTTTCAGCTTGCGGCGGTTGTTCACTGCCATGCGCAACATTAATTCGGCTTCCTGGCCGATGATGGCCTGGTAATGAGCCGGCTTGAACAAGGGGCGGGCGAGCCCTGGGGATGAGACTTCCAGATCATATTCGGTGGAAATGGGATCTTCCACATCCAGCACGGCGCTGACTTGCCGGCTGACTTCGGCACAATCATTTACATCGATACCATCTTCATGATCGATATACAGACGCAGCGTCGAATGCCGGCCGGCACGCACGAACTCGAGCCCCAGCAGTTCGAACCCCAACGCCTCTACCGGCTCGTTAAGCATCTCGGTCAATCGTTGTTCCAATGTAGCCAAAGCTACCCCCTCCGAAAACAAAAAAAGGGCTCGCAGCCCAGTGAATTCGCATCGGCCACGCCGATGGCAAAGTGCAGATAACAAAAAGCCCCGATTTTCAAATCGGGGCTATTCACCTGGACCCTGATTGTCGCCTCGCGACGACCATTCACCGCGAGCAGGCAGTGAACGTGAAATTGGTTGCGGGGGCCGGATTTGAACCGACGACCTTCGGGTTATGAGCCCGACGAGCTACCAGGCTGCTCCACCCCGCGTCCGAAATCGTGCGAGATTATAGTCAAATCGGGAAATGATCTCAACCTGACTATGTCTTGGTGCCGAGAGCGGGACTTGAACCCGCACGCCTATACAGGCACTACCCCCTCAAGATAGCGTGTCTACCAATTCCACCACCTCGGCAAAAACTTGCTTATTCGGGAATATCGCTGCTGTCGCCAACAGGAACATCACCCTGGGCCGGACTTTCCACCACTTCGGGTACGGAAAGGTCCTCCCACTCGCTTCCTTGCTGGGTGCTGTTGCTGGACAGATTGCCCAGAACCAGACTAACCACAAAGAAACCGGCTGCCAGCAGCGTCGTCGCCTTGGTCAGGAAATTACCCGAACCGCTGGAACCAAAAACCGTATTCGATGCACCCGCTCCGAAAGACGCGCCCATATCGGCACCCTTCCCCTGCTGAATCAGCACCAGACCGATCAAAGCCAGTGCGATAAGCAGATACACCACTAAAAGAATTTCGTACATCTTAGCTTACCTTTGCTTGGCGCCTGAGCCCCGCATCAGACTGCTGTCGGGAGCGGGGCTAATACTAGCGATCCGTTTGAGATGATACAAGCGCAATTTTAGAAAAGGCGGTTCGATCGCGCGAAAAGTCGGCAAAAACACGAACTGACGGGAGCGACTGGTTCCAAATGCTCAAAAGAACAACAAAGACTCCCCACCCGGGATCAGACCGCTTCGGCGATATGCCGTGCCAGCTGTTCCACCAGGGCTCGATCCGCTCCCTCCACCATCACCCGGATCAGCGGCTCGGTGCCCGATTTGCGCAGCAGCACCCGCCCCTGGCCGGACAGCGCCAGCTCGGCCGCCGCCACCCGCCGCCGCACTTCGCCACTGGACAACGGATCGCTGCCGGGCTGGAAGCGCACGTTCACCAGCACCTGCGGGAACAGGGTCAGTTCCCGACACAATGCCTGCAGGCTGACGCCCTCTCCGACCATGGCACGCAGCACCTGCAACGCCGCGACGATGCCGTCGCCGGTGGTATTGTGGTCCAGGCTGATGATATGTCCCGAGTTTTCCCCGCCCAGTTTCCAGCCGTGCTCCTTCAGCTTTTCCATCACGTAGCGATCGCCGACACTGGCGCGCACGAAGGGAATGTCCCGTTTGGCCAGCGCCAGCTCCAGCGCCATGTTGCTCATCAGGGTGCCGACCACGCCACCGTGCAGGGTACCCCGCCTGGCTGCATCGCGCGCCATCACATAAAGGATTTGATCCCCGTCCACCAGGGCACCGGTGTGATCCACCATCGCCAGCCGGTCGCCGTCACCGTCGAAGGCGATGCCCAGATCCGCCTGGTGCGCCAGTACCGCCTCGATCAGCGCCTGTGGGGCGGTGGAGCCGACCTCGTCATTGATATTGAGGCCATTGGGCTGCACCCCGGTACGGATCACCCTGGCCCCCAGTTCCTCGAATACCGCCGGGGCGATGTGGTAGGTGGCGCCATGGGCACAGTCGAGCACGATGGTGAGCCCGTCCAGATGCATCTCCGAGGGGAAGGTGCTCTTGCAGAACTCGATATAGCGGCCGGCGGCATCGTTGATCCGGCTGGCCTTGCCCAGTTGATCCGACGGCACACAATCCATCGGCTGCTCCAGCAAGGCCTCTATCGCCAGCTCCACCTCATCCGGCAGCTTGGTGCCGTCGTGGGAAAAGAACTTGATGCCGTTATCGTAATACGGATTATGGGAGGCGCTGATCACGATGCCCGCCTCGGCCCGGAAGGTGCGGGTCAGATAGGCGATGGCCGGGGTCGGCATGGGGCCGAGCAGGGCCGCTTGCAAACCGGCGGCGGACAGTCCCGCCTCCAGCGCCGACTCCAGCATGTAGCCGGAGATGCGGGTATCCTTGCCGATCAGTACTTTTTTGGTGCCGGTGCCCGACAGCACTTTGCCCGCCGCCCAGCCCAGCTTCATCACGAATTCTGGTGTAATGGGCGCTTCCCCTACCCGGCCGCGCACCCCGTCGGTGCCAAAATATTTTCTGCTCATCGTTGTTATCCCTGATAGTGTGCCGCCTGCTGCCAGACCCGGATGGCATCGGACATGTCTTTTACATCATGCACCCGGAAAATATGCGCGCCCTGGCTCAGCGCAAACAGGTGCGCGGCCAGGGTGCCCGCCAGGCGTTCGGTCACGTCCCGCTGCAGCAGCTGGCCGATCATCGACTTGCGCGACATGCCCACCAGCAGTGGCAGGCCGGTGGCGTGCAACCGGCCGAGCTTGCCCAGCAGTTCATAATTATGCTCCAGGGATTTGCCAAAGCCATAGCCGGGATCCAGGCAGATGCGCTCACGGGCGATGCCAGCCTGCTCGCAGCTGCTCAGGCGCTCCTCCAGAAACGCCAGCACCTCGACGGTCACGTCGCTGTAGCCCGGCGCCTGCTGCATGGTTCTGGGCTGCCCCAGCATGTGCATCAGGCAGACGGCTGCGCCGCTTTCTGCCGCCACCGCCAGGGTGCCGGGCTCGCGCAGGGCGCGAATATCGTTGATCAGATCCGCGCCGGCACTCACCGCTTCCCGCATCACCACCGCCTTGCTGGTATCGACGGAGATCCAGCAGTCCAGTTCGGCCCGCAGCAGCTCGATCACCGGCACCACCCGCTCCAGCTCCTGCTGCTCGCCAACCTCGTCCGCACCAGGCCGGGTCGATTCACCACCCACATCGATGATGCCGGCCCCGTCCCGCACCATCTGCAGGGCATGGCGCAGGGCCGCATCGCGGGCGACAAAGCGACCGCCGTCGGAAAAGGAATCCGGTGTCAGGTTCAGTATGCCCATCACCTGGGGAGAGGTTAGATTAAGCGTCTTGGATGAAGTGGATAGCAGCATAGACAGGTTGTTTCCAAAAATAAAAAGCCCCGGACTCATAAGGTCCGGGGCTTAATCTATCATAAAAAGTTAATTGCTGGTGGCATCACCGGGCTTGTTGAGGTCCGGCGAAGCGGCCTTGCCGTCGTCGGCACGCTCTTCTTTCTTGTCGTCCGAGCTGGCGGTCGGCCCCTGGGGCTTGTCGCCGGTCTCGTCTTTCCAGTCTGCGGGCGGACGGACATCACGACGGGCCATCAGATCGTCGATCTGTTTGGCGTCGATGGTTTCGTACTTCATCAGCGCGTCTTTCATGCTGTGCAGGATATCTACGTTGTCCATCAGGATCTGCTTGGCACGATTGAAGTTGCTCTCTATTACCTGTTTGACTTCCGCATCGATGGCCTTGGCAGTTTCGTCGGACATGTGCTTGACCTTGGCGGCGGTACGGCCGAGGAAGACTTCACCTTCTTCATCCGCGTACAGCAAGGGCCCCAGCTTCTCGGACAGGCCCCACTGGGTCACCATTTTGTGGGCGATTTCGGTGGCCCGCTCGATGTCGTTGGACGCGCCCGTGGTCACCTTGTCGAAACCGTAGATGATTTCTTCCGCCAGACGACCGCCGTAGAGGCTGGAAATCATCGACTCCAGGTGCTGCTTGCTGTAGCTGAAGCGATCCTGCTCAGGCAGGTACATGGTCACCCCCAAGGCACGGCCGCGGGGAATGATGGAGACCTTGTACACGGGATCGTGTTCGGGCACCATGCGGCCGACGATGGCATGACCGGCTTCGTGATAGGCGGTCATCTCCTTCTCGGACTCTGACATCACCATGGAGCGGCGCTCGGCGCCCATCATGATCTTGTCCTTGGCCTTCTCGAACTCTTCCATCGATACCAGGCGACGGGCGGAACGAGCGGCAAACAGCGCCGCCTCGTTGACCAGGTTGGCCAGGTCGGCACCACTGAATCCCGGCGTCCCGCGAGCAATCACGCTGGCGTTGACGTCGTCGGCAAGCGGTACCCGACGCATATGCACCTTGAGGATCTGCTCACGACCACGTACGTCCGGCAGTCCCACCACCACCTGGCGGTCGAAACGGCCGGGACGCAGCAAGGCGGGATCCAGCACGTCGGGCCGGTTAGTGGCGGCGATCACGATAACGCCTTCGTTGCCTTCGAAACCGTCCATTTCCACCAGCATCTGGTTCAGGGTCTGCTCGCGCTCGTCATGACCGCCACCCAAGCCGGCGCCACGCTGGCGACCAACCGCGTCGATTTCGTCGATAAAGACGATACAGGGGGCCGATTTTTTGGCCTGTTCGAACATATCGCGTACCCGTGAGGCACCCACACCCACGAACATTTCCACGAAGTCGGAGCCAGAGATGGTAAAGAAGGGCACCTTGGCCTCGCCGGCGATGGCCTTGGCGAGCAGGGTCTTGCCGGTACCGGGCGGGCCCACCAGCAGGATCCCGGTAGGAATGCGGCCACCCAGTTTCTGGAAACGGCTGGGATCACGCAGGTAATCCACCAGTTCTTTTACGTCTTCCTTGGCTTCGTCGCAACCGGCCACGTCAGCGAAGGTAGTCTTCACCTGATCTTCGCTCATCAGCCGGGCCCGGCTCTTGCCGAAGGTCATGGCACCCTTGCCGCCGCCACCCTGCATCTGGCGCATAAAGAAGATCCACACGCCGATCAGCAGCAGCATGGGGAACCAGGAGATAAAGATAGAAGTCAGCAGGCTGGGCTCTTCCGGTTTCTCACCTACCACCCGCACGTTGTTGTTCAGCAGGTCGTTCAGCAGTTGAGGATCCTCCGAAGGCATCACGGTGGTAAAACGGTCACCGCTGCGCTTGACGCCGTTGATGGTCTGGCCATCCATGCGAACTTCACGGATCTGCCCTTGGGCAACTTCCTGTACAAAGGTGGAATAGTCCGTCTGGCGTCCGGCCGGCTCGCTGGGGCTAAAGCTCTGGAAAACCGACATCAACACCACGGCTATGACCAACCACAGGATCAAATTTTTCGCCATGTCACTCAAATTACTAACCTCACCGGCTGACAGTTTATGACTTGAACAGGGTACTACAGTTTAAAACCTGTAGCCACAATGTAGACTTCCCGCGAGCGGGGCCGCGACGAGTCGGGCTTTCTGACCTTGACCACACTGAAAGACCGGCGAACCTCCAGGAGGAATTCATCAAAGCCGGTCCCCTGAAACACTTTTACGACAAAACTTCCCTGTGGCGCCAATACCTGCCTGCACATGTCCAGCGCCAGCTCCACCAGGTACATGGCCCTGGGTTGGTCCACCTCGGGCGTACCGCTCATGTTCGGCGCCATGTCCGACAGCAGCACATCCACCTTTTCTTCGCCGACCCGGTTCAGCAGGGCGCCGAGCACCGCTTCCTCACGGAAATCGCCCTGCAGGAAGTCCACACCGGCGATAGGATCCATCGGCAGTATGTCGCAGGCGATAACCCTGCCCCCGGCCCCCACCTGCTCGACCGCAAACTGGCTCCAGCCGCCGGGCGCGGCACCCAAATCGACGACCGTCATCCCCTGCTTCAGCAGGCGATCACGACCCTGTAATTCCTCAATTTTAAACACGGCACGCGAGCGCAGGCCTTTTTTTTGCGCCTGTTGAACATATTTATCGTCAAAATGCTCTTTAAGCCAGCGCGTTGAGCTGGCCGAGCGTTTTTTCTTACCCATTAAATTATCGCTCTGCTATTACCATTGAAGCCTAGATGGGGGTACAATAGCCCCCTTTCAACCTATTTAACTGAAGCATTTTGCAATGACCCTGAATAATAAGCAAAGACAATACCTCAAGGGACTGGCCCACAGCCTGAAGCCGGTGGTATTGCTTGGCCAGCATGGCCTGACCGAAGGCGTGCTGGCCGAGATCGACCTGGCCCTGAATTTCCATGAACTGATCAAGGTCAAGGTTGCCGCCGAAGACAGGGAAGTCAAAACGCTGATCATGGACGCCATCGTCCGCGAAACCGGCGCGGTCAAGGTACAGACCATAGGCCATATCCTGACGCTGTATCGCGCCAGCGAGCAGAAAAAGATCATCCTGCCCAAGGCCTGATCATTTGGGGCCGGTCTGCCCGGCCCCGACGCTTCCCTTCTCCACCATCCCCTTATTGTCAGCCCGTCCCCTTATCGGCACACTGAATCACACTACTATTAAAGCTACCTCTACAGGTGTGAGACGCCATGGCCTCCAACAGGTACTTAACGGACGAAGAGTTGCAGATGCTGAACGAACTCTGCCGGCACGACGCCTCTCCGCCCACCATCACGCTGACCATGCTGATGGACGCCAACATCAGGCCGCTGCTGGATCAGGCCTCACACCTTGAACTCAAGCTCGAGCTGGGCGATATCCGCCTGAGTTTCCCGGTCGCCCTCACCTCGCTTTCCGAGGCCCAGGAACAGGCCGAGCTGAGCGTCCCCGAAATCCTGTCCAACAGCGCCCATCCCCGGGCCTGGCGTCTGCCCAGCCCGCAGGGGCTGCAGCTCAGCCAGCCCAACGGCAAGCCCCTGGCCGCCGAAATCCGCGATCTGTCGATCAACGGCATGCGACTGCTCTCCCGGCGCTGCCTGTTCCGGCGTCACAAGAGCAAGCTGGTCCGGCTCGAACTGGGGCAGGAACACAACATACTGCTCAAACTGAAACTGGTGCGCCAGCACAGGGCCCGGCATTTCTGGCTGGCGGCGGTGCAGTTTGAACTGCCCGTCGCTGATCGGATGACCCTGTCGGATTATGTGTTCAGGGGATTTCTGGAGGCGATATACAGGGAGCAGGCGGAGTAATGCCGCCTGCCCGGCAGGAGTGGAGGGTGGGCCCGAACGAGTGCCCGATTACAGGTACTCGACCTTGATGATCTCGTATTCCACATCGCCGCCCGGGGTTTTGACGATGGCGACGTCGTCTTCTTCCTTGCCGATGAGCGCGCGGGCGATGGGCGAGTTCACCGAAATCAGATTGGACTTGATATCGGACTCGTCGTCGCCGACGATGCGATAGGTAATTTCCTTCTCGTCATCCACCTTGAACAGGGTGACAGTGGCCCCGAAGATCACCTTGCCGTTATTGGGCAGCTTGGTGATATCGATGATCTGGGCATTCGACAGCTTGGCTTCAATCTCCTGGATACGTCCTTCGCAGAAGCCTTGCTGTTCACGCGCGGCATGGTACTCGGCATTTTCTTTCAGATCACCGTGCTCGCGGGCATCGGCAATGGCTTCGATTATTTGGGGGCGACGCACGGACTTCAGGTGGTCCAGTTCTTCACGCAGTCTCTGCGCACCGCGGATGGTCATCGGTGTTTGCTTCATAGTGGAAACCTGGTTCCTTTATCAAACAATAAAACAACAAGAGCCCTACCGGATACCGGCATAGGGCTCGTATCATGAAATTCCGGCTCTGGCCTGAGGCCTTTTATGCGAACGGCCCAGACTAATACAGCCGGCTTAGCGGGTCAAATCGTCGAAGAAGCGTTTCACCCCTTCGAAAAAACCTTCCGACTTGGGCCTGTGCTTCTTGGCCGCCAGACCGCCGCAGGAGTCTTCCAGCTGGCGCAGCAGCTCTTTCTGCTCTTCGGTCAGGCTGACCGGCGTCTCCACGTACACCTTGCACACCAGATCCCCCATGACCCCGTTACGGGCCGAACGCACCCCCTTGCCCTTGAGCCGGAACATGCGACCGGTCTGGGTTTCGGCGGGTATCTTCAGCTTGACCCGGCCATCAAGGGTAGGCACTTCCACCTCGCCCCCCAGGGCGGCGGAGGTAAAGCTGATCGGCACCTCGCAGTACAGGTTGTTGCCATCGCGCACGAAGATCTCATGCTCGCGCACATGCATCTGTACGTAGAGATCCCCCGCCGGAGCGCCGGCCTCGCCCGCCTCACCTTCACCGGCCAGGCGAATGCGATCCCCGGTATCCACCCCCGCCGGGATCTTGACCGACAGGGTCTTGGTCTTCTGGTAACGGCCTTCGCCATGGCACTGGTGGCAAGGATCGGAGATGATCCTGCCCTTGCCGCGACAGTGGGGGCAGGCCTGCTGGACGGTAAAGAAGCCCTGACGCATCTGCACCTGGCCGTGACCGTGGCAGGTCGGGCAGGTTTTGGCCTGGGTGCCGGGCTTGGCGCCGCTGCCGTCACAGACCTCGCAACCGACCAGGGTCGGTACCTTGATCTCTTTGGTGACGCCCCGCACCGCTTCTTCCAGCGTCAGCTCCATGTTGTAGCGCAGATCCGCCCCACGGGCCGCCCGCTGCTGACGGCGCTGACCGCCACCGAAGATATCACCGAACACATCACCGAAAATATCACTGAAGTCGGCACCGCCGCCGCCGCCAAAGCCGTGGCCGCCCTGCTGGCCGTCGACACCGGCGTGGCCGAACTGATCGTAGGCTGCCCGCTTCTGGGCGTCGGTCAGGACTTCGTAGGCTTCGGTTGCTTCCTTGAACTTGTCTCCCGCATCGGCATCGACTTTATTGCGATCCGGATGGTATTTCATCGCCAGCCGTTTATAGGCTTTCTTTATTTCGCGCTCGTCGGCGCCCTTGGCAACCCCGAGCACTTCATAATAATCTCGCTTTGACATAAGGCTATTTGCTTACCTGAGTCTTAATTACACAAAGGCGGGCGTTGGAAGCCCAACGCCCGCACTGTCGGCGTTTGCGCCGGGTCGACGATTACTTCTTGTCGTCTTTCACTTCTTCGAACTCGGCGTCGACCACATCGTCGTCGGCCTTGCCGGCACCATCCGGGGCCGCACCCGCATCGTGCGCCTGAGCCTGGGCTTTGGCCTGGGCCGCTTCCATCAGTTTCTGGGACGCTTCCAGCAGCGCCTGCTGCTTGGCTTCGATCTCGGCCTTGTCCTCGCCGCGCACCGCCGTCTCCAGCGCGCTCAGGGCGGACTCGATGGCGCTCTTGTCATCGGCGGTCAGGGCATCACCGGCTTCTTCCAGCTGTTTGCGGGTCGCATGCACCAGACCATCGGCCTGGTTACGGGTCTGCACCAGCTCTTCGAACTTCTTGTCTTCGGCCGCATTGGCCTCGGCCGCCCGCACCATGGCTTCGATCTCTTCCTCGCTCAGGCCGGAAGAGGCCTGGATGGTGATCTTCTGCTCTTTGCCGGTATCCTTGTCCTTGGCAGACACGTGCAGAATGCCGTCGGCGTCGATATCGAAGGTCACTTCGATCTGCGGCAGGCCGCGCGGTGCCGGGCGGATACCTTCCAGATTGAACTGACCCAACGACTTGTTGTCGCCGGAACGCTTGCGCTCACCCTGCAGCACATGGATGGTGACCGCGGACTGATTGTCGTCGGCGGTGGAGAACACCTGGGACTTCTTGGTCGGGATGGTGGTGTTCTTCTCGATAAGCGCGGTCATCACACCGCCCATGGTTTCGATACCCAGAGACAGCGGGGTCACGTCGAGCAGCAGCACGTCTTTCTTGTCGCCGGACAGCACGGCGCCCTGGATGGCGGCACCCACGGCCACGGCTTCATCCGGGTTCACGTCCTTGCGTGGCTCCTTGCCGAAGAAGTCGCTCACCGCTTTCTGCACCAGCGGCATGCGGGTCTGGCCACCGACCAGGATGACGTCGTCGATGTCGGATACCGACAGGCCGGCGTCCTTGAGCGCGATACGCACCGGATCCAGGGACTTCTTGACCATGTCTTCCACCAGCGACTCCAGCTTGGCCCGGGTCACCTTGATGTTCAGGTGCTTGGGCCCGCTGGCGTCGGCGGTGATGTAGGGCAGATTCACTTCAGTCTGCTGGGCGGAAGACAGCTCACACTTGGCCTTTTCCGCCGCTTCTTTCAGCCGCTGCAGTGCCAGCATGTCGTTGCGCAGATCGAAGCCCTGCTCGCGCTTGAACTCTTCCACCAGATAGGTGATCAGGCGGTTGTCGAAGTCTTCCCCCCCTAGGTGGGTGTCACCGTTGGTCGCCAGCACTTCGAAGGTCTTCTCACCATCCATGTCGTCGATCTCGATGATGGAGATATCGAAGGTACCGCCGCCCAGATCGTATACCGCCACCTTGCGATCGCCCTTGGACTTGTTGACGCCGTAGGCGAAGGCCGCTGCGGTCGGTTCGTTGATGATCCGCTTGACGTCCAGGCCGGCGATGCGGCCGGCGTCCTTGGTGGCCTGACGCTGGGCATCGTTGAAGTAGGCCGGTACGGTGATAACCGCTTCGGTCACCGGCTCGCCGAGGTAGTCCTCGGCGGTTTTCTTCATCTTTTTCAGCACTTCGGCGGAGATCTGCGGCGGTGCCATCTTCTTGTCTTTGACTTCCACCCAGGCGTCACCGTTGTCGGCCTTGATGATGCCAAACGGCATGATCTTGATGTCGCGCTGGACTTCTTCGTCCTCGAAGCGGCGACCGATCAGGCGCTTGATGGCGAACAGGGTGTTTCTCGGATTGGTCACCGCCTGGCGCTTGGCCGGCTGACCGACCAGGGTCTCGCCGTCGTCGGTGTAGGCGATGATGGAAGGAGTAGTACGAGCACCCTCGGCGTTTTCAATGACCCGCGGGGTATCCCCGTCCAGGATGGCAACGCAAGAATTGGTGGTACCCAGATCGATGCCGATGATTCTACCCATAAAATCCTCTCTGAATTTCTGAATTCGGTAATAAGCGGTTACAGTTTTGCTTTAGTGCCTATATGTGGTTAGCGCCCGATACTTTCAAGACGACGGTCACATTTTTTTAGGCAAAGCGGAATATGTTCAGGCCTGAGTGTCGATGGCCGGCCCCTTGGCCACCATCACCATGGCCGGGCGCAGCACCCGTCCGTTCAGCTCATAGCCTTTCATCATCACGGCCAGCACCGAATTCGGCGCGACCTCGGTGCTTTCGACCATGCTCATGGCCTGGTGCTTGTTGGGGTCGAACGGCTGGCCTTTTGGATCGATGGCCACCACGCCGAACTTCTCCACCGTGCCGAGCAGGGATTTCAGGGTCAGCTCGACCCCTTCGCACACCGCCTTGAAGGCTTCCTGCTCCTTGTCGGTATGCTCCAGCGCCCGTTCCAGGCTGTCGATCACCGGCAGCAGCTCGCTGGCAAATTTTTCCAATGCGAACTTCTGCGCCTTTTCCACATCCTGCGCGGCCCGGCGCCGGATATTCTCCATCTCGGCCAAGGCGCGCAGGGCATTTTCTTTTTCGGTCTGGACAGTGGCTTCGGCGTCTGCCAGCTTTTGTTCCAGCTCGGCTACATAAGCCGCATCCGGTTGTGCAACGCCCTCGTCCGCCGCCGCAGTGTCGGTCTCTACGGTCAGCGGCTCCTGCTCGGCGGCCTGCTCGGTCTCAACCTGGTGTTGTTTGCTGCTCATGTCGTCTCCCGTCTGTGTTAACCAACTTGAGCCTATATGGGGACGCTGTCCGCCATTTCAAGGGCAGATTCTTCGTTATCCGCCACTCCCCCTTATGGCGCTATAACGATGCGTTATTTAGAATGACCCTATTCACTTACGCCAGGGAATGCGCAGCCGCATTACTCCTCAGCCGGGCAGCAACATCGATGGAAACCGACTTCAATACCATTGCCTTGATCGGCAAACCGGATCACAAGGGCGCCAACCAGACACTGGTGGCGCTGTATCACTACCTGCAACAGCTCGGGCTGAATATTGTGATTGAGCGCCGCGTCGGCGAGCAGTTGGGGCTGGAGCAGGCCGAGTTGCTGGAGATGGTCGAACTGGGCGAACGGGCCGATCTGGCCATCGTAGTGGGCGGCGACGGCAACATGCTGGGGGCAGCCCGGGTCCTGGCCCGCTTTGACGTGGCCGTGGTCGGGGTCAACCGGGGCAACCTCGGCTTCCTCACCGATCTGTCGCCGGACAGCTTCGAACAGCCGCTCGAGCGCCTGCTGGCCGGGGATTACCAGACCGAACACCGCTTCCTGCTGGAAGCCCAGGTGCACCGCCACGGCCAGCTCAAGGCCAGCAACACCGCCATGAACGAAGCGGTGCTGCATCCCGGCAAGATAGCGCACATGATCGAATTCGAGGTCTATATCAACGGCCACTTCATGTACAGCCAGCGCGCCGATGGCATGATTGTCGCCACGCCCACCGGCTCCACCGCCTATTCGCTGTCTGCCGGCGGCCCCATCCTTACTCCCAACCTCAATGCCATCACCCTGGTGCCCATGTTTCCCCATACCCTGAGCTGTCGTCCCATCGTGATCGACGCCGATGCCCAAGTAAAACTGGTGGTCGCCCCCACCAACAAGACCGAGCAGATGCTGATCAGCTGCGACGGCCATGTGTCGCTGGCGGTCCAGCCCGGCGACGAGATCCATATCAACAAGAGCCCCTACCGGCTGAAACTGCTGCATCCCCGCGGCCACAACTACTTCGAGGTACTGCGCAGCAAGCTCGGCTGGGGCAGCAGACTGTTTTGATATGGCGAGTCGGCTTGAACCCACTTGATACTGTACAAAACACCAGTATACTGTATCTAAATACAGCATCGTTTTGTGCAGGGGGTCATCATGTTGCTTCAGCTCACCATCAGCAATTTTGCCATCGTCTCTTTCCTGGAGCTTGACCTGCGCCCGGGCATGACCAGCATCACCGGCGAGACCGGGGCCGGCAAGTCCATCGCCATCGATGCCCTGGCCCTGGCCCTGGGGGAACGGGCCGAGGCCGATTCGGTCCGCCCCGGTGCGGACAAGGCCGATATCAGTGCCCGCTTCCGTATCGACAAGCTGCCCCGGGTCAAGGCCTGGCTGTGCGAGCAGGAGCTGGATGAGCAGGACGAATGCATACTGCGCCGAACCCTGAGCAGGGAAGGCCGCTCCCGCGGCTACATCAACGGCACCCCGGTCCCGCTGTCCCAGCTCAAGGCGCTGGGCGCCCTGCTGATCAACATTCACGGCCAGCACGCCCATCAGGAACTGCAGAAACCCGATTATCAGCGCAACCTGCTCGATGCTTACGCGGGACATCACCAGTTGCTGCAGCAGGTCAGCCACAGCTACCAGCAATGGCGCCAGCTCAGCAACGAGCGCAAGCGGCTGCAGAGCGAGCAGGCCCAGTGGCAGGCCCAACGCCAGTTGCTGGAATACCAGGTCGCCGAGCTGGATGAACTGGCCCTGGCCACGGACGAATTTCCCGGTCTCGAAGCCGAGCACAAGCGCCTGGCCAACGGCGCCGAGCTGCTCAACGACTGCCAGTTCACCCTCAACGTGCTGGCTGAGGGCGAAGAGAACAATGCCCTTCAGCTGTTGCGCCAGGGACTGAAGACCCTGGCCGAACTCACCCGGATGGACGAACGGCTGGTACCGGTGCAGGAAATGATAGAAAGCAGCCTGATCCAGCTGGAGGAGGGTCATAGCGAGCTGAGCCGCTACCTGGATCGGCTGGAGCTTGATCCCGAGCGACTGTACGAGGTGGAAGCCCGCCTGAGCAAGGTGATGGAGTTGGCCCGCAAGCATCATGTCCCACCCGCCGAGCTGACCGACTATCATCGGCAGATCAAAACCCAACTCGCGGAGATGGCCCAAAATGACACCCGTCTGGAGTCGCTGGATGACGAAGTGGAGCAGGCCGGCCGGCATTTTTTGCAGGCGGCCGAACGCCTGAGCCAGAGCCGCCAGCGCCACGCCGAGTCGCTCAACAAGCAGATCACCCACAGCCTGCATCAGCTCAGTATGAAGCACGGCCGCTTCGAGATCCGGGTCACCGGAGGTAAAGACGCCGGTTTTTCACCACTCGGCATCGACAAGGTCGAATTTCTGGTCAGCACCAACCCAGGCCAGCCGATGAGCCCGCTGGCCCGGGTGGCATCCGGTGGCGAGCTGTCTCGCATCAGCCTCGCCATCCAGGTGATTACCGCACAGAAAGTGGAAACGCCGACCCTGATTTTCGACGAGGTCGATGTGGGGGTCAGCGGTCCTACCGCGGCGGTGGTCGGCAAGCTGTTGCGCCAGTTGGGCGATTCCACCCAGGTGCTGGTCATCACACACCTGCCCCAGGTAGCCGGAAACGGCCACCAGCACTTTTTCGTCAGCAAGAGCAGTGGCAGCAACGAGACCCAGACCCGGATGCAGGAGCTGGATGAACACAGCCGGCTACAGGAGCTGGCCCGGCTGCTGGGCGGCAACAAGATCACCGCCAATACCCTCGCCAACGCCAGGGAATTGCTGGTCTGCGGTGAGGCGTGAGGCGTGAGGCGTGAGGCGTGAGGCGTATCAAGGATAAGCCCGGCTTTCACCGGGCAACAGCTTGTTCTAAACCAGACGGCGGGCCGCACCGATGACAATGTCGATGGCCTGCTGCTCGGCCTTTTGCATGGTGGTTTCGTCAGGAATTTCCTGCTGGGTGCGGTTGACGATCACCCCCGCCACACAGCCGGCCTTCAGCCCCTGGCTGGCACACATGGTAAACAGGGTAGCGGACTCCATTTCGTAATTCAGCACGCCCATCGCCTGCCACTCCTTCATGCTGCCCTGAAACTTGCGCAGTACCCGGGCGGAGTGGGTGTCGTAGCGCTCCTGACCGGGATAGAAGGTATCGGAAGACGCCGTCACACCTACATACGGGCTGATGCCCATGTCCCTGGCCGCATCCACCAGGGCGCAGGTGCAGTCAAAGTCGGCGACCGCCGGGAACTCCATGGGGGCAAAGTGACTGCTGGCCCCGTCCAGCCTCACCGAGCCCATGGTCACTATCATGTCGCCGACCCGGATGTTCGGCTGAATGGCGCCGGTGGTACCGATACGCAAGAAGGTACCGACCCCCAGCTGTGCCAGTTCCTCCACTGCAATGGAGGTGGAAGGGCCGCCGATGCCGGTGGAGCATACTACCACCGGCTTGCCATCCAGCTCGCCCAGCCAGGAGGTGAATTCCCGTTTGCTGGCCAGATGATGCGGGTTGCTCAGTTGGCTGGCAATGCGTTTGACCCGCTCGGGATCCCCCGGAATGATGGCCAGCCGGGCCCCGCGCAGATCCTCATCCGTAATACCCAAATGGAATACATGTTTTGTCATCGACGCTGCTCCCTAAAGATATTATTAGACATGAAGATATTAAGCCAGCCGGGACAAAATGACCATGACCCAGCTCACTGAACCAAACTGTTGTTTGTGGGTCTAGCTTTTACAACTGAATAGCCAGCGGCTATGATGCCCCCAAGTCACACAGGATATTACGCACCTATGCAACTCAAAACGTTGATTTTACCTTTATTTTTAGCCCTTCCCCTGACCGGCTGCGGCCTGGTTTACAAGGTGGACATTCCCCAGGGCAACTATATAGAAGAGAAACAGGTCGCACAGCTGCGCCAGGGCATGACCAAGGATCAGGTTCGCTTCCTGCTGGGCAACCCCATGAGCCTGGATGGATTTAACGATGATAAATGGGTATACCTCTATTACTTCAAACCCGGTCGCGGCGACGTGGAGCAGAAGCAGCTGACCCTGGATTTCAGCAACGATGCCCTGGCCGCACTCAGCGGTGATTTCCCGGTGCCCGAGGCGTTCCACCAGGGGCTCTGACCGGAGGGCCGCCCTGCGGCGGGAATGAAATCCCCCCGGGTGCCTTGGCCGGTAAGCTATTTCCTGGTTCTCTTGGGATCCGGCCGCCCTCCGGTCACCTTGTCGGCCCGGCCTTCTTCCTTGGCCTGCTCTGCCCGTCGCCGGCGGATCTCCTTGGGGTCAGCCAGCAAGGGCCGGTAAATCTCGATACGGTCGCCGTCATGCACGGACTGCTCCAACTTCACCTGACGGCCGAACACCCCCACCATATTGCTGTCGAGATCGATCTCCGGATATTGCTGCAACACGCCCGACTGCTCGATGATTTGCCGGACCGTCTGCTCCGGCGTGACTCGCAATGACAGCACGGTTTGCTGCTGTGGCAGGGCATAAACGACTTCAACCCGAATAAGATTCACTGCCGTAAACCTCCCTCGCCCGTTCGCTGAAGGCGTGCACCATGGCATTGGTCAACTCTTTGAACACACCACCAAAGGCGATTTCTACCAGGCGGGAAGTAAACTCGAAATGCAGTTTCAGCTCCACCTTGCAGGCGTCTTCATCCAGCGGCGTAAAGGTCCAGCCGCCATTCAGAGACTTGAAGGGGCCATCTACCAGCTCCATATGTATCTTATGATCCTGCTCCAGCCGGTTACGGGTAGTAAAGGTCTTGCGAATCCCCGCCTTGGCCACGTCCAGCGCCGCCGTTATGGTATTTTCCGACTCCGACACTATCCTACTGGCCACGCAACCCGGTAAAAACCGAGGGTACGCATCCACGTCGTTTACCAACTCGTACATCTGCTTGGCACTGAACATCACCAGCGCGCTTCGGGTAATACTCGGCATAACCTCTCCTGGCATTCTGACCGGCCGATTTTAACACTTATGGGACCCAGGCTCACCCTTCGCAGTTGCTCAAAAAGCCGCCGGTTGTCTGTTCACCAATTCCCAAGTCCCCAAGGACGCCGTATACTGCGCGCACTATGGCAAAAAACAACACCAAAAAGAAATCCAGCTCCAACACCATCGCCGTTAACCGCAAGGCACGGCACGAATATTCCATTGAGGAAAAATTCGAAGCCGGTGTCGAGTTGCAAGGATGGGAAGTCAAAGCGCTGCGGGCCGGCAAAGCCAACATTGGCGAGGCTTACGTGTTCATGCGAAACGGTGAGGCGTTTTTGTTTGCCGCCACCATCACTCCACTTAACATGGCTTCCACCCATGTGGTCTGTGATCCGTTGCGAACCCGCAAACTGCTGCTGCACAAGCGCCAGCTGGACCGGCTCACCGGCCTGATTGAACGGGAAGGCTACACCCTGGTGCCTCTCTCATTGTACTGGTCCAAATCCTGGGTCAAGGCAGAAATCGGCCTGGTAAAAGGCAAGAAGGCCCACGACAAGCGGCAGGACATGAAAGAACGGGACTGGCAGCGCGAAAAGGACCGCATGATGAAGCACAAGGGGCGTTGAGTAAGGGCTTGTGTTCCTGCTGCGTTTGCAATAAGATCCAACTGTTACTTGGGGCTGATTCAGGATTCGACGAGATTCTCGAACTCCTAGGTGCATGCCGAGGTGCGATAGGCCTCGTTAAACAGTCGCAAAAAAATAGTCGCAAACGACGAAAACTACGCACTAGCAGCTTAATAACCTGCATAGAGCCCTTCTGCCCTAGCTTGCCTGTGACTTAGGGAATCGGAAGGTCATCCTTCACAGGATCGCGTGGATGCCGTGCCTGACGGTTGAAGCGTTAAATCCAATTCAGGATAGTCTGTCTGTGGCGTGTCAGTCCGCAGCAGCTGGCGAAATTAATGACTGACTAAGCATGTAGTACCGACGACGTAGGTTTTTCGGACGCGGGTTCAACTCCCGCCAGCTCCACCAAATTTCTTTGCAAAGCAATTCAATTTATTAAGCCCACATAGTCAATGACTTGTGGGCTTTTTCTTGCCTGAAAATATTCAATCGAATCTACCACCGGTTTTCCCGGCGACGCACTGCTCCCGGGCCGGGGCTAAAATAGCCTTACGGCACGGAATATAACCTCGATAACCAAGGCTCCGCTCACCAGGGGTGCCTGGGAACAACGGATTTTGTCCCCAAGGTGATCCGACGGCGCGGATGACAATAACGCAAAAGGAGGGCCGGAGTTCAGTTCCGGTGAATCAAGGATGATCACGCTCAACCGCTTACTGCTGTTCGTTTTTTCCTTGCTGCTCTGTGGTCAGGCTCAGGCCGTCAGCGCAGTGGAAAAACGCCTGGATAATCAACGTCTCACTCCCCTGTTCTCCCCTCACAGGGCGACCACCAGCTCGGGAAAACCCATCGGCCTGCATCAATTTGAAGACGCCCGGGTATGCAGCGGCTGCCATACCGAAATTTATGACGAATGGCGGGAATCCATCATGTCCCATGCCTGGAACGATCCCATCTACCGGGCCCTGCTGAACAAGGCGAGCGTCGCCACCGGCGGCGAGCTCGACAACTTCTGCACCGGCTGCCATTCCCCGGTGGGGCTGACCACTGGGCGGATCACCACCGCCGGCAACCGGCTGCCGCCGGAGCTGGAGCACCCGGACGAGCAGCTCCCAGGGGTCGACTGCGAGGCCTGCCACAACATGAGCGGGATCAGCGGGCTGGACAACGGCGCCTACATCCTCCAGGCCATGGCCCGGGGCGAATCGCTGAAGCTGGGACCGCGCGCGGATGCCTCGTCGCCTTACCATCAGACCCAGTACTCTTCGCTGCATACCAGCTCGGAGATCTGCGGCACCTGCCACAATGTCAGCCATCCGCTCAACGGCACGCCCATAGAGCGGACCTACGACGAGTGGTACGAAAGCCCCTACCGCCAGGCCGGCATTGGCTGCCAGGACTGCCATATGGCCAAGATCAGCAGTAAGGCCGCAGTCATGGGCCCCCTGCGCCAGGACAGAGCAAGCCACTGGTTTGCCGGCGGCAACACCACGGTGTTGGAGTACTTCGGCCGAACCCGGAACGCGGAAAATGCCCGCAAACTGCTGCAGAGCAGCGCCGAGCTGGCCCTGCTCGAACCGCCCGCCGAGTTGCGGCCCGGCGCACGGGCCAAGATGTCGGTCAAGGTCAGCAATACCGGCGCTGGCCACAAGCTTCCTACCGGTTTTCCCGAGGGGCGCGAGGTGTGGCTGGACTTCAGGGTACTGGATGCCGGGGGCAACGAGCTGTACCGCCTGGGTCGGGTAGTCAACGGCGAAACCGAGCCTGGCACCCGCAATTTCAAGGTGCACCTGGGCGACAAGGACGGCAAGGAGGTACTGGTGGAGGTCTGGAACGTGAATCATATCATCTCCGACAACCGCATCCTGCCCAAGGGCTATGAGGTGGTGGACTATGAATTTGCCGTTCCCGCCGACGCCGAGGGGCCGCTCAGCCTGGTGGTGGATCTCAACTACTGGCCTTTCTCCCAGGCCTTTGCGGACGCCCTGCTCGGGGAGGACAAGATAGAAGTACTGGTGGAAAACATCACCCGGCTGGAGCAGCAGATCCCGCTGGGTCAAGCCCCCCCCTGGCGGCCATCCCCTGACGGAATGACCGGCGACAGCGGCCGCCACCGATGATGCCCGGTGGCGGGCACCATCGGCTCACCGGCCGAAGGCAGGAAGAGGCGCCAACCGTATCCGCTCGATGACAACGGCAGGCTCGGGGTGGGAGAACAGATATCCCTGGTAAAGCAGGCAGCCGTTGTCCTGCAGCAGCGCGCGCTGGGCCGGGGTTTCAACCCCCTCCGCGATCACTTCCAGTTGCAGGCTGCCGGCCATGGCGATAATGGCCCGGATGATGTTGAGGCTGTTCTGGTCTGCGGGCAGCACCCGCACAAAGGACTGATCGACTTTCAACTGATCCAGGGGCAACTGCTGCAGGTAGTGCAGGGAAGAGTAGCCGGTCCCGAAATCATCGATGGCGAAGCGGATACCGTATTTTTTCAGCGCCCGCATGCGTTCGATGGCCTTGGGCATGTCATCGAGCAGCATCGACTCGGTCAGTTCCAGTTTCAAGCGCCCCGGATCCGCCCCGGTCTCGCTCAGCAGCGCCAGCACATCATCCACGAAGCCGGGCTGATACAACTGGGCGGCGCTAATATTGACCGACAGGGAAAAATCATCGAAGGCCGGCAGCCGGGCCCAGTGCGCCAGTTGCTCGCAGGCACGCCGCAACATGATACGATCGATGCGGGTCATCAGGCCGGCCGCCTCGGCCACGTCGATAAAGGCTCCCGGTGCCAGCACGCCGCGCCGGGGGTGGCGCCAGCGTACCAGTGCCTCGGCCCCGACCATCCGGCCCCGGACATCGACCTGGGGTTGGAAATAGAGGCAGAATTCCCGCTCGGACAATCCCCGCAGTATGTCCTCTTCCAGCTGCAGACGCCGGGTGATGACTTCCTGCATCACGGGGTCGAAAAAACGCAGCTTACCCTTGCCCGCCGACTTGGCTTCATACATGGCCAGTTCGGCCTGCTGCAGCAGATCATCCGCCGTCTGACCGTGATCATCGAACATCACCAGCCCCAGGCTGGCGCTGCCGCGCAGACTATGTATCTCATGCACATAGGGGCGCTCCAGTACTTCCAGCAGCTTGTGCCCGATGTGCTCCAGGCGAGCGGCGCTCTGGGCCGGTTGCTCCGACAGCTCCCCGAGCAACACCGCAAATTCGTCGCCACCCAGCCGGGCCACGGTATCGGTCTCGCGCACCACCTGATTCAGTCGCTGGGCGGCCTGTTGCAACAGTTGATCGCCAACCTGGTGCCCCCAGAGATCGTTGATATCCTTGAAGTTATCCAGATCGATGAAAATCAGCGCCCCTTGCCTGGCGCTGCGTGCACTCACCGCCTGGGCCTGCTTCAGCCGCTCGGCCAGCAAGCGCCGGTTGGGCAGTCCGGTCAGGGCGTCATAGAATGCCAGGTGGTTGATTTTTGCCTCATCTTCCTTGCGCTGGGAAATGTCGCTGATGGCGGCAACGTAATGGCTGATGCGCTCCCTCCCGTCCCTGACCGCGCTGATCGATAGCCACTGGGGATAGATGTGGCCAGACTTGCGCTTGTTGTAAATTTCCCCCTGCCAATGGCCCTTGTCCCGGATCGTCTGCCACATCTGCCGGTAGAACTCGGGCGAGTGCCGGCCCGAGCTGAACAGCCTGGGCGTCTGACCCACCACTTCCTCCGACGCGTAGCCGGTAATGTCGGTAAAGGCCCGGTTGACCCGCAGGATCCGGCTCTCGGCATCGGTAACCAGCATGCCCTGAAAGCTCTCGAAGGCCACGGCGGCAATACGCAACTCGGTTTCGTGCTTGACCCTGGCGCTGATATCCCGGGTCAATACCACCACCGCCTGGCGGCCGCCGAAGTGCCCTTCCAGCGCCTGGGCCGTGCTTTCAACGGTGCGCCGGCCACCACAGGTCTCCAGTTCATACACCAGGGTGTTAACGCCTTGTCGACGCAGGGTTTGCCGGATGAACGCCAGCAACTGCTCCGCCTGGCCGGAGGCAAATACATCCGGCAGCCCGAGCCCGACCAGCTTCTCACCGGTGTCGGGCAACAGCGCCGGATTGGAGGCCATCACCTCCAGGTAACGACCCTCTTCGTCCATGACGAACATCAGGTCCGGCAGGGCGCCGGTGATGGCCTTGAGCCGCGATTCACTCGCGCGCAGCGCCTTCTGCTCCCGGTGGCGCTGCTCGGCGTCTTGCAGAATAAGGATCAACATCAGGGTCAGCGGCACCATGCCCAGCAAAAAGGGCCAGCTCACCGACAGCAGCAGGACCCGTTCGTCCGCGTCCATCAGCGGCATGAGAAGTCCCAGGGTCGTCAGGTGCAGCACCAGCACTACAGGCAACAGCGCCACCGTGTCGAGCCGGGCCCGGCCATGAGCCACCGCGTGGCGCACCCCCAGCCCCATGGCCAGCGCCAGCGCCATATTAAGCATCCCCAGGCTGGCGCCCTCACCGCCGAGCCACCAGCGAAAGCCGCCGGCAAGCAAGGCCGCCATCGTTCCGGCAACTGGCCCGCCGAACAGCCCGGCCACGAACAGGACCGCATTACGGGCGTCCAGCAACACTCCCGGCGACACGGAAAAGGGCAGCAGCATGCAGGTGATGGCCGCCAGTCCGAACCAGAGTCCGGACGTCATCACCAGCAGCCGCGGATAGTCCTGTCCCCTGCGGATGTTGACCGTCAGCAGCCAGCCAAGGGCAAGGAGCAGAAAGGCTTGTTCAATAACGGATAGCAGCATGGGGTCGGGGCCGCAGCAGAGTGAGTCGATACGGTTCGCCTGGAGCCAGGCAGACCTTTCTTTGTGTTAACAGGCGCGAATAAAGCGGCGGCAGTGTAACAGAACCACGCCGGGATCCCCACACAAAACAGGGGGATAAACCGCCGGTCTCAGGCCGGGCCGGACACGGTTTTTATGGCGAACCGCCACCGTATTTCCCCGATACAGGAAAACGAGGCCGCCGACTGGAATGACCTCATCAGCATACCCTTTTCGCCACTATCGCCGCTTTTTGCATAGACTGAATATCGGTTCCGGGTGGCTAGCCGGCCGCCGCCAGATAAAAGGAGAACCCGATGCCCGCAGCCCCGCCATCTTCCCTGCCAGAGCTCGACCGGCTGGCCGAGCTGGCCGCCCGGGCCGGCGCCCACGCCCGGCTGGAAACGCTGGCACGGGTCGGTAACGCCCGGCATGAGCTGCCGGTCCAGTTGCTGCATCTGGGCTCGCGGGATCCCGCCGCACCGGCGCTGGGGTTGTTCGGCGGTGTCCATGGCGTGGAGCGCATCGGCACCGAAGTGGTGCTGTCCTACCTGCATTCCCTGGTGGCCAGCCTGGGCTGGTCAGGCCTGACCCATCGCCTGCTGGAGCAGGTCAGCCTGATCTTCATGCCGGTGGTCAATCCGGTCGGGCTGGCCCGGGCCAGCCGCTGCAACGGCAACGGGGTGGATCTCATGCGCAACGGCCCGCTCGATGCCCGCGAGCCGGTCGGCTGGCCCCTGGGCGGGCAGCGCCTGAGCCGGCATCTGCCCTGGTATCGCGGACAGGGGCTGGAGCCCGAGTCCGAGGCGCTGTGCTCGGCGGTCGCCCGATACCTGGTCGGGCGCCCCTTCAGCCTGGCGCTGGACTGCCATTCCGGCTACGGCCGGCGCGATCGCCTCTGGTTCCCCTTCGCCGGCAGCCGGCAACCGCCTCCCCGGCTGCCGGAGATCCTGGCCCTGCGGGAGCTGTTCCTGGCCGCCTACCCCAATCACAACTATTACGATATCGAGCCCCAGTGGCTGCACTACATGGCCCATGGGGATCTGTGGGATCACCTCACCTTGCAGCACCGGCACCGGCCCGGCGTCTTTCTTTCCTTTACCCTGGAGATGGGTTCCTGGCTGTGGGTACGCAAAAACCCGCTGCAGCTGCTGCATTTTACCGGCCTGTTCAACCCGGTGAAGCCCCATCGTCATCAACGGGTCTTGCGCCGGCACCTGATCCTGATCGACTTTCTGGTGCGGGCGGTGGAAGGCTATCGGCTCTGGCTGCCGGATGCCGACGCGGCCGGGCCCCTGTACCGCCAGGCGATGGCACTGTGGTTCGGCAACGGTTCCCCGGGGCCGGACTGAGCGGGGCCAATAAAAAACGGGCGCCGCCCG
The DNA here is from genome assembly GCF_003012775.1 of Zobellella endophytica. GTDB lineage: Bacteria > Pseudomonadota > Gammaproteobacteria > Enterobacterales > Aeromonadaceae > Oceanimonas > Oceanimonas endophytica. The sequence goes on from NZ_PXYG01000002.1 coordinate 136,426, forward strand.
GCGCCCGCCTTAACATTCAGGGCGCCGGCGTCGGTACCGGGATCCAGATACCGTCGCCGTTGCGGCAGGCGGTATCTAGGTAGCTTTCGCTGTGTTCCCCCAGCACCAGCCGCTCCCGATAGTGCCGGCAATAATGCCCGGAGCGGCTGACGTAGGTGTCAAGCGGGGTAATGCTGCCGCTGTTGCCGCTGTCCTGGTTGTACCAGCCGATCGGGGTTTCGCTGGGTGCCGTTTCCAGCGCCCGCTGCACCGCCCGATCCGCCTGTGCCACGTCGCCGTCGGTCATCGCCAGGTACAGCGGTGTTCCCGACCCCATACCGGTGGCGCCGCAACCGGCCACCAGGACCGGCAGCAGCAGGCCAAACCCCCCTCTCGTTTTCCTCATACCCTGCCTCGTCATGCTCAGGAGCCGCTGTTGTCATCGCGCCAGTTGCGCTGGATCAGCTCCATCTCCTGTTCCGGCGTCAGGGCCGGGCCGGACGGAGAGAAATCGTCCGCGCCGTGGCCACCACGCCGCCGTCCCTGGTCATCCATGCCATCATCGTCATCGGGCCCGAGCTGCATCCGGACCCGCTCGCGCAGCAGGTTGCCCTCGGCATCGAAGCGCAGGTCGCTGCGTTCACGGCTGAAATCCGGGGCATCCTCCTCGCCAAGCCGCACCTCGGTGCGTTCGCGCAGCAGGTTGCCGTCTTCATCGAAACGCCGATCCAGCCGCTCCCGACTGAAATCCGCCGTGCCCTCCACCCCGGAGCGGCTCTCGGTACGTTCCCGCAGCAGGCTGCCGTCGTCATTAAAACGCAGATCGCTGCGCTCACGGCTGAAGTCGGCAGTCCCTTCCACCCCCTCGCGGATATCGGTCCGTTCACGAATCAGGTTACCGGCCTCGTCGAAGCGCTGCTCGATCCGTTCCCGCCGAAACTCCGGCGTTCCTTCCACCCCGGTGCGGACATCGCTACGCATCCGGTCCACTTCCTGGGCATGCTCGCCGCGCCCGCGGCCCCGGCCACTGTTGTCGTCACCATCGCCGTCATCACTGCCTCGGCCACTGTTGTCGTCGCCACCGCCGTCGTCGCTACCCCGGCCCCGGCCACCGTTGTCATCGCCACCGCCGTCATCACTGCCCCGGCTGCTTCCGCCACTGGAACCACTGCCGCCACCCTCACCACCACTGCCACTGCTGCCACCATCTCCTCCTTTATTGTGGACCAGGAAGCCATCCGCGATATAGGTGTGGTTGCCATCCAGCAGCAGGTTGTAGACGGTCAGCCCCGGCTTCCCGGCGATCGACTCGATCACCTCCAGTAACTGGGTCTCGAATACCAGTTCGAGCTCGGGTGCCAAGGCCAGGTTGCCCTGGCTCTGCGGCATAGGGCGCGGCTGACCCCGTACCAGCCGATCGCCGATCCCCAAGGGCTCCACCGACAGTCGTGCGTTTTCCTGCGCCGTCATCCTTGGATCCAGGGACTTCCAGCCTTGCGGGGTACGGAAGGGATGCTCGGCGGTCACGAAGTGGGTACTGCCGTTGAGGGAGTACAGCCGACGTCCGGCCAGCGGCACCCGCTCGACGCCGATGACCCTGTTGATCCGGCCGTGCTCTCCCCACACCCGCTGGCCTACCCGGATCCGCTCTATCGGCAGTGTACTGCCATCCGCCATCAGGACCAGGGTACCCGCGATAAAGCAGGACTTGGCGTAGGCCGCGGCGGGATAGTTTAAGGTTCCGCTCTGCTCGTCGTAGGACGGCGGCCCCGCCATCAGCAGGAGGGCAAGCGCACTGCAGGCGGCCACGTGCATCACCGGTGCCCTGCCGGGAATAAATTTTTTCTTCAGCATGATATTCACCCCTGTTAACCCGGCGCTCAGCCACCCGACCGGGCGCTCTATGGTAACAACAGCCCAGCGGCCGATTTCATCCCGGCCGGATTCTCTTTTTTTGTCCGGGCTACCACACTGAATAAATCGTAACCACAGGGATGGATAAGCCGGCCCAGGTGTTGTTATTCGAAAGCGCACCACGCGCGGCAGATGACGGTGGCCGCATGACAGCAGGGAGAAGCCGATGGCTGAGAGCGGAACGAGATCATGCAACCGGAGATAGAGTCCGATATCAGGACGCAACTGGTCGGTTTGCAGCCGCGCCTGCGGCGTTTCGCCCTGGGCCTGACAGGCTCCCTGGACGAGGCGGATGAGCTGGTGCAATGTGCCTACGAGCGTGCACTGAGCCACCTGGATCAATGGCAGCAGGGCAGTCGGCTGGACAGCTGGATGTTTCGCATCATTCAGAATCTGTGGCTCAACCAGCTCAGGGCCAACCGGGTACGCCGCCCAGCGGAAAACGTCGATCCGGAGGTGCTGGGCGGTGAGCTGGAAGAGGCCAGTTGGGAAACCAGCCTGCTGTTGCGCCGGATGCGGCAGGGCCTGCAACGCCTGCCCGGCGACCAGCGCCTGGCCCTTATGCTGGTGGTGGTGGAGGGGCTGTCCTACAAGGATGCGGCCACGGTGATGGAGCTGCCGGTCGGTACCCTCACCAGCCGCTTGGGACGGGCGCGTAAGGCATTGAGCGACATACTCAATGGCCGGCCCGGCCTGTGCGGTGACGGCAGGCGCGAACGCGGTAACAAGGGAGGCGATGATGAACGAGATTGATGACCTGACCCTGATGGCCTACCTCGATGGTGAGCTGGACGCCGCGGAGCACGCTCGGATACGCCGGGCCCTGGCCGCCGATCCGGCGGCACGGCAACGGCTGGACTGCCTGCAGGAACAGGATGCTCTGGTAGGGGCAATGTTGAACGAAGCCCTGACCACGCCCATGCCGCCGCTCAGGGCCTTGCACGCGGCGGGAGCCGGCTCCCGGCCGGGCTGGCGCCGGGCCTGGGCATCCTGGTTCCGTCCCTGGCTGCGCCCGGCCCAGTGGCTGCCGCTGCTGGTGATGCTCGCCGTGGCCGGCACCCTGGGCGGTCTCGTCGGCCATGAACAGGGCCTGGGGCAAGCGGGCCGGTTGCAGGCAGAGGCCAATGGGCTGCCCCCGCCTCCATTGTCCCGCCCCCACCGGGAGTTGAGCCGGGCGCTGGAAACCGGGCTCAGCGGGCAACACCTCTCCTGGGAGCGACCCGAGCTCGGCCTGCGCGGCCAGGTCATGCCGGTGCGCACCTACCAGACCGAAGGGGGCATCTATTGCCGCGAGTTCGTGGAGGAACGCCTGACCGCCACCGAACGCATCAGTCTGCAAGGCATCGCCTGCCGTACCGACACCGGCTGGCAGCTGCGCCAGCAGCGAAGCCAGGTATTCTAGTCACGGTGCCGCCCCCGGCACCGGACTCGCTATTGTCGTCGTGGCGGCTAGAATACGATAAAAAATCAGGGCAACCCCAAATGAGCACTACCTGGATTTTGCTGCGTGGACTGATGCGCGAAGGGCGTCACTGGGAAGACTTTCCCGATCAGCTCCGGCAGTGCTTGCCCGGACACCGACTGCTGCTGGCCGATCTGCCCGGCTTCGGTGCGGCCGACCATCAGCAAAGTCCCGCCGCCATGGCGCCGATCACCGACTGGCTGCGCTGGCACTGGCGTGAGGCGCTGAGCGAAGGGCCGGTACGCCTGCTGGCCCTGTCCCTGGGGGGAATGGTCGCCATCGACTGGGCCAGCCGCTACCCGACAGACATCGACGCCCTGGTGCTGATGAACACCAGCCTGGCGGGGCTCAGCCCCTTCTATCATCGGTTGCATCCCCGGGTATACTGGCCGCTGGCGAAATGGCTGTTGTGGGAGCGGGACCCGATCCGGCAGGAAACCGCCATCCTGCACCTGACCAGCCGGCTGCACGCGACGGACAACAACATTATCGCCCGCTGGGCGCAGTTTGCCCGGGAGCATCCCGCCAGCCGGCTCAACACCCTGCGCCAGCTGCTGGCCGCCCTGCGCTACCGGCCGCCCGCACATCGCCCGCCCGCGCCGATGCTGCTATTGAGCGGCCTGGCGGATCGGCTGGTCAGCCCCCGTTGCAGCCAGGCCCTGGCGGACGCCTGGCAACTGCCCCTGCGCCGCCGGGCCGATGCCGGCCACGATCTGACCCTGGATGCGCCCGCCTGGGTCTGCGCGCAGATAGCGGACTGGTCGGCCTCCCTCCCAGCGGCCGTGCCTCCGGCCGGATAAGCCGCCCCCATCGCCGCCGGATGGGTTAGAATTCGGGGAACGACTCTCGGCAGGATGACTCATGCCACACTGGCAGCAGGATTTTATATGGCACTTCCGGCTCAGGCCCGATAGCTCGCGGCTGCGGCTGGTGGTCGCGCGGGCACCCTATGCGCACCGCCTCGGCACACGGCCGCTCGCCGTGTCCGGCCAGGGCGCCACCACCCCCTACTACCGGGAAACCGATAACGTGGCCATGCTGGTGGCGGACTGGGCCCGGATGGAGACAGGCATGGAGGTGATCCTGAGTCTGCTGGCCGGCGGCCCGCAACGGGGTTGGGCCATCGCCGCCTGGCTGGCCAAACACCGGATTGCTCCGCTCGCCTTCGCCGATTACCTCTACGCGCACTTCGGAGTGCTGCTGGCCAATCGCCGTACCCGGGACGGCGATCAGAAGGCCAGGCTGCAACTGTTGCTCAGCACGGAACCACGCCCCGTTTCCCTGCTGTTCGCCGGCGACGAGGCATGTCAGGATTTCTTCGACGAACAAACTCCCGCCGTCCCCTTTGGCGTGGCCATTCATCCCGGCAGCGCCGATCTCGGCCTGGAGCGCGATGCCGGGCTGATGCTGCATCACTGGTACCGGGCCGATGATCAGGCGCTGCTGCGCTCCGGCCCGGACTTTTCCCTCCGTCATTTCCGGGTGCTGGCGCCCGCCGACCATGGCTGAGCTGCACCGCATCCTGATCGCGCCCCGGGCCAAGGCGTCCCTGCAGCCGGCGCTCTCGGTCGAGGCCATCGCCGGCCGGGGCCTGCGGGGTGATCGCTACTTTCTCGCCACCGGCAGTTTCAACCGGGCCGAGTGTTTCACCCACGGCCGGCAGTTGAGCCTGATCAGCCTGGACGCCATCGCTGAATGCAACCGCCGGCTGGGGCTGGCACTGCCCGCCGAGGAGTTTCGCCGCAACCTGGTGATCACGGACCTGGATGTGCCCCTGCTGCTCGGCCGCACCTTCCGTATCGGGGACATCCGCCTGCGGGGGCTGCGCCATTGTCACCCCTGCCGCCTGCTCAGCCGCCTCACCGGGGCCGACATGATGGACGGGCTCAAGGGACTGGGCGGCATTCGGGCCGCCATTCTCAACTCCGGCACCCTGTATCCGGGGGATCCGCTGCGCCTGGAGTAAACCGGCAAACGGCAGGCGGCACAGCCCCGCGACAGCGGCGATCAAAAAGGTGTCATACGAAACCCAATGTATTTGAGCCAGATTACACTTTTGTGGTTTATACGTAGCGGAGCTTGACGCTCATCGGACTCTGGCCAATAACTTGTTAGAGGTGAAAAAACGGCACGATACGGTTTTTCACCCGGGGCCAGTCGCTTGGCGATAGAGCTATTTAAGGGGATAATTCTATGATTCTGAACCATATCTGGGGACTATACGCGCACCCTAAAGAAGAGTGGCACACCATAGACCACCATCACGAAAGTCTGAATTACAGCCTGGTGCATCTGGCATTCATTGCGCTGATACCGGCGGTGTGTACCTTCGTATCCGCCACCGTCATCGGCTGGAGCTTCGGCACCGACAACACCATCATGCTCACCACCCAGAGTGCACTGATGATGTCGGTGGGCATGTATTTCACCCTGATCGGCGGCGTGTTCGCCCTCGCCTACCTGACCTTCTGGATGGCCAAGACCTTCGGGGCCAGCCCGAGCTTTACCCAAAGCATGGAGCTGGCGGCCTATACCGCCACCCCGCTGTTCATGACCGGGCTGGCGGTGCTGTATCCTGAACCCGTGTTCCTGATGATGGTGGGCCTGGCTGGCCTGGCCTACTCCGTCTACCTGCTCTATTCGGGGGTGCCCATCATCATGCACATCCCCGAGGAGCGTGGCTTCATCTACGCCAGCTCGGTGGTGACCTGCGGCCTGGTGCTGCTGGTGTGCATCATGGTCGGCTCGGTCATCGTCTGGAGTTGGGGGCTGGGCCCCGTCTACACCCAGTAGGGTAGCGGGGCCTCGGCTGCAGGCACAAAAAAGGGGTCGTCAGACCCCTTTTTGATACGTTTGTCCCTTACGACTGCCCTTCGTTGTAGATCTCGAGGTGGCTGTTGTCGATGCTGTCCTTCTGCTTGGCACCATCGTTGCGCTGAGCGTTGAGGTCGTCCAGATATTCCTGGTTGACGTCCTGGGTGATGTATTCGCCGGTGAACACCGAGGTCTCGAAGCGGCGCAGCTCCGGGTTGAAGTGGCGCACCGCGTCCTCCAGATCCTCCAGATCCTGGAAAATCAAGCCGTCGGCCCCGATCAGCTGGCAGATTTCATCCACTTCCCGCCCGTAGGCGATCAGTTCGTTGGCGGATGGCATGTCGATACCATAGACGTTGGGGAAACGGATTTCCGGGGCGGCGGAGGCGAAATACACCTTCTTGGCGCCGGCTTCCCGGGCCATCTGGATGATCTGCTCGGAGGTGGTACCCCGCACGATGGAATCGTCCACCAGCAGCACATTCTTGCCGGCAAATTCCGAGGGAATCGCATTCAGCTTGCGACGCACCGACTGCTTGCGCTGCTGCTGGCCAGGCATGATGAAGGTACGGCCGATATAACGGTTCTTCACGAACCCCTGGCGATAGGGCAGGTTAAGATTCTGGGCGATCTCCAGAGCGATATCGCAGGAGGTCTCGGGGATGGGGATCACCACGTCGATGTCCAGCTCTTCCCACTCCCGCGCAATCTTGGCCCCCAGCTTCTGGCCCATGCGCACTCGGGCACCGTAGACGGACACCTTGTCGATAAAGGAATCCGGGCGGGCGAAGTAGACATACTCGAAGATACAGGAGTGATGCTGCGGCTCGGCGGCACACTGCTGGGTGAACAGCTCGCCCTGCTCGGTAACGTACACCGCTTCGCCCGGTGCGATATCACGTACCAGGGTAAAGCCGACCGCGTCCAGCGCCACGCTTTCGGAGGCCACCATGTATTCGATACCGCCGTCTTCGGACTCGCGCTTGCCCAGCACCAGCGGGCGGATGCCGTCGGGATCCCGGAACGCCAGCATGCCATGGCCGATGATCACCGCCACCGTGGCATAGGCACCGCGCACCTTTTCGTGCACCCGGCTGACGGCGGCGAATACATGGGCCGGTTCCAGGTGCAGTTTCTGGGTCTGCTGGTCCAGTTCATGGGCCAGCACGTTGATCAGCACTTCGGAATCGGAAGTGGTGTTGATATGACGGCGGGCCACCCGGAACTGCTCTTCTTTCAGCTCCTTGGCGTTGGTCAGGTTGCCGTTGTGGGCCAGGGCGATACCGAAGGGAGAGTTCACGTAGAACGGCTGGGCCTGGGCCACGCTGCTGCTGCCGGCGGTGGGATAACGCACATGACCGATGCCCACGTTGCCGATCAGCCGCTCCATGTGGCGTTCTTCAAATACGTCCCGCACCAGGCCGTTGGCTTTGCGCTGACGGAAGGTGTTGCCCGAAATGGTAACAATGCCGGCCGCATCCTGCCCTCGGTGCTGAAGTACCGTCAGGGCGTCATACAGCGCCTGGTTTACCGGGGTCGAACCTTGAATACCGACAATCCCACACATGTCCTAATTTCCTCAACTCGCTATGGCTTGGGTAAAAAGCTGGATGAATTCTGCACCAGGCTGAAAAACCACTGGATCACGACGCCGAATTCCGGAATAAGCCGGGACTCCCGCCACCACAGACTCTGTGGGAAGGCGGTCATGGTATCGATGAACAGCAGCATGGCGGCGACGATGAACACGCCGCGTACGGCGCCAAAACAGACGCCGAGTACCCGGTCGGTGCCGGACAGGCCGGTTTTGGTGACCAGCTCACCGACGATATAATTGATCAGGGCCCCCAGGATCAGGGCTAATACAAAGAGAATGGCAATGGCGGCGCCATTGCGGAACAAAAGGTCGGAAATATCGAGGTGAACAGCCAGATCGGCATAAAAGCGGCTGGCGATAAAGAAGGCGGCAACCCAGGTGGCCAGCGACATAGCTTCCTTCACGAAGCCCCTCACCAGGCTGATGAGCGCCGACAGGCCGATAATACCGAGAATTGCGTAGTCTATCCAAACCATCATTTATTGCCGGGGACCTCTTAATTGCCGCGCATTCTACCAAAGGAGACCGGTAAAAGGCGAAGAAAAAGCGGATAAATTTCATTCAACATCAAACTATCCCCTCCGATAAACCGGGAAACGGAGCCGTTGCCCGCCCCCGTTCCCGATGGGTTACAAGTCGTTATAGCAGTTCGCCGCTCCCGGCCCAACCGGCAGGCCGAACACGAACATCCACAGGTAGAAACGTTTGCGTTGTGATCTGGCTGCGCGCCGCGCCGGAGGCTAAACTGGGCGCCCGGCAATAACAATGCACTCGAGGATAAATCATGATTTTCCCCCGCCGCTACGCCAGGCTGGTGTTTCCGGTCTTGATGTCAGTCTATATGGTGAGCGTGATGACCGGGGTCATCACCTGGGTCAATACCGGTATCGACGGCGACTTTCTGGCCCGCTGGGGCCATGCCTTCTGCATTGCCTGGCCCATCGCCTTCCTGCTGATCCTGGTGGGCGCGCCCCGCTTGCAACAGCTGGCGGGGCACCTGCTCCGCCACTGAACGCACAAAAAGCCGGGGCATCAGGCCCCGGCCGACTTTACTGGCTCAGCGACGGATTCAGCCGATAAACTTGAGTCCGCCCATGTAGGGCTGCAGCACCTCGGGCACCGTGATGCGGCCGTCGGCCTGCTGGTAGTTTTCCAGCACCGCCACCAGGGTGCGGCCCACCGCCAGGCCGGAGCCGTTCAGGGTGTGCAGCAACTGAGGCTTACCATCGGCACCGCGCACCCGGGCCTGCATGCGGCGGGCCTGGAAATCGCCGCAGTTGGACACGGAGGAGATCTCCCGGTAGGTGTTCTGGGCTGGCAGCCAGACTTCCAGATCGTAGGTCTTGGCGGCGCCGAAGCCCATGTCGCCGGTGCACAGGGCCATCACCCGGTAGGGCAGGCACAGGCTCTGTAACACCTTCTCGGCGTGCCCCACCATCTCTTCCAGCGCCTCCCAGGATTTTTCCGGGTGCACCAGTTGCACCATTTCCACCTTGTCGAACTGGTGCATGCGGATGAGGCCCCGGGTATCCCGGCCATAGGAACCGGCCTCGGAGCGAAAGCAGGGGGTATGTGCGGTGAACTTGAGCGGCAGTTGGGCCGGCTCGAAGATCTCGTCCCGGCCGATGTTGGTCAAGGGCACTTCGGAGGTGGGGATCAGCGAGAAACGGCGCACCTTGCCTTCTTCCTCCCCCTCGCCCTCGATGGCGGTATGGAATAGATCGGCAGAAAACTTGGGCAACTGGCCGGTACCGTAAAGGCTGTCACTGTTCACCAGATAGGGCACATAGCACTCGGTGTAGCCGTGCTCGGTGGTATGCAGATCCAGCATGAACTGGGCCAGGGCCCGGTGCAGCCGGGCGATCTGGCCCTGCATGATCACGAAGCGGGAGCCGGAAATCTTCACCGCGCCCTTGAAGTCGAGCCCGGCCAGGGCCTCGCCCAGGGCCACGTGATCCCTGGGCTCAAAGTCGAGCTCGGTGGGCTGGCCCCAACTGCGCGCCAACTGGTTGTCGTGCTCGTCCCGGCCGACCGGCACCGACTCGTGAGGCAGGTTGGGGATGGCGGCGCAGAAGGCTTCGATGTCGGTCAGCAGGGCATCCAGCTCGACCTTGCACCCATCCAGTTCTTCGTTGATTTGCGACACCGCCGCCTTCAGCGGAGCGATGTCCTCGCCGCTGCGCGCCGCGGCGCCGATGGCCTTGGAGCGGGCATTGCGCTCGGCCTGCAGCTCCTGGGTACGGGACTGCAGGGACTTCCGCTTCTCCTCGAGCCGGTTAAACAACTCGGTATCCAGGGTGAAACCACGGCTTGCCAGCCGCGCGGCCGTGTCGGCGATATCGCTGCGCAGGTATTTGGGATCCAGCATGAGTTACCTTAATTCTTGTAATGCGTTTGCACGCAGGGTCGGAAGTCAGTTCATCGGCAGCAGTTTATCAGCATACCGGCCGGCGGGCCAAGGCCGGCGCTAGCCGCCGGCCTGCTCGTCCAGGGTTTTCAGGTAGTCGAGCTTGGCCTTGATCTTCTGCTCGAAACCCCGTTCATTGGGCTGGTAGTAGCGCCGCTCCCGCAATGCATCGGGCAGGTAGGTCTCGCCGGCGGCATAGGCCCCGGGCTCGTTATGGGCATAGCGGTACTCGGCGCCGTGACCCAGCTCCTTCATCAGTTTGGTGGGGGCGTTGCGCAGGTGGATGGGCACCTCGAAGTCCGGCTGCTCTTTTGCATCCTGCAGCGCCGCCTTCCAGGCGGTATAGAGGGCGTTGCTCTTGGGCGCGCAGGCGAGATAAACGATGGCCTGGGCGATGGCCCGCTCCCCTTCTGCCGGCCCGACCCGGGTAAAGCAATCCCAGGCGGCCAGGGCCACGTCCATGGCTTTTGGGTCGGCCAGGCCCACGTCTTCCGAGGCGATGGCCAGCAGCCGACGGGCGATATAGAGCGGATCGCAACCGGCGCTGATCATGCGCGCGTACCAGTACAGGCTGGCATCCGGGTTGGAGCCGCGGATCGACTTGTGCACCGCCGAGATCAAGTCGTAATAGAGATCCCCCTGGTTATCGAAGCGGGCCAGCCGCTCACCGGTCACCTCTGCCAGCAGCGCCTTGTCTATCCGGCGTACTTCGTTCCGCTCCTCGGCCATGTCCGCCAGCAGCTCGAGATAATTGAGTGCCTTGCGGCCATCGCCGTCCACCAGCTCGGCCAGGGCCCGCCGCACCCCGTTCGCCAGTTCGATGGACTGACCGCCCAGGCCCCGCTCGTCGGCCAGCGCCTGTTCGATCATCGCCTCCACGTCCACTGTCTCCAGCCGCTTGAGCAGATAGACCCGGGCCCGGGACAGCAGGGCGTTGTTGAGCTCGAAGGAAGGATTTTCGGTGGTGGCGCCGATAAAGGTGACGGTGCCATCCTCTATGTGCGGCAGGAAGGCGTCCTGCTGGGACTTGTTGAAACGATGCACCTCGTCCACAAAGAGGATGGTACGCCGCCCGGCCAGCTTGTGCTCCCGTGCCCGTTCGATGGCGGCGCGGATCTCCTTGACTCCGGAAGTGACCGCCGACACCCGTTCCACCTGGGCGTCACAGTAGCTGGCCACCAGCTCGGCCAGGGTGGTCTTGCCGGTGCCCGGCGGGCCCCAGAGGATCATCGAATGGCAGTGCCCCGCCTCCAGCGCCCGGCGCAACGGCTTGCCCGGCCCCAGAATATGTGACTGGCCCAGGTACTGCTCCAGCCGGGCGGGACGCATCCGCGCCGCCAGCGGACGGAAGTCGTCCTGCTCGAAATCCAGGCTCAGGGTCGTCATTTCACCATATCCCCCGTAAAACAAAGCGATAAGCCGACAGCTTACCGCTTATCACTACCTCTGCTGACTTTTCTTAACGCTGATCGTCGATCATCACCCCGGCGGGCGGGGTGAACTGGAAGCTGTCGGCCCCGGTGGCCGGCGCGGTATTGATATTGCTCAGGGTAAACTCGCTGCGCTGGCCGCCGGACTCGATCACGGTGAAGCGCTCGATGCGGCTGGCGCTATCGAAACGCAGGCTGAACTCCTTGATAAGCTCGGCCGGGTTCTTGCTCGTTACCACGTAGTCGGCGCCGTTTTTTGCCACCCCGTACTGCTGCCAGCGCTGACCGTCACTGCCGGAGATCAACAGGAAGGGGGTATTCAGCACCGCTTCTTCCAGCGGTACTATGCTGACCTGCTCCACGAAGGGATCGTACATCCACACATCGGTGCCGTTGGAGACGATCAGGCTCTCGTCGGGCGAGACCGTGTGCCAGCGGAAACGGTCCGGCCGGGCCAGTTGCATGGTGCCGTCGGCGCGCTGCATCGGCTCGCCCTGCTCATCGAACACCTGCTGGTTGAAGTCGGCAGAGAAGCGTTCGAACGCCGCCAGCTTCTGCTGCAACTCGGCACGGGCATCCGCCAGCGCCACGGCACTGACCGACCACAGCAAGACCCCTAGGGTTGCCAATTTTCTCATTCATTACTCCCTGGCCGGCGGTGGCGCCAGCACTTCTCGTTGACCGTTGCCGCCCGCCGGACTGACGATGCCTTGGTGTTCCATCTGCTCGATGATGCGGGCGGCCCTGTTGTAGCCTATTTTGAACTTGCGCTGTACGCTGGAGGTAGAGCCGCGACGGCTCTCTACGACAAAAGCCACCGCTTCGTCGAACAGGGGATCCAGCTCTTCGTCGCCGCCTTCCGGCGCCTCCCCGGGCAGCAGGCCGTCGCTGCCCACCTCGCCGCTCAGGATATCCTCGATGTAATCCGGCTCGCCCCGCTCCTTCCAGGCGGCCACCACCCGGTGCACCTCATGGTCGTCGACGAAGGCGCCGTGTACCCGGGTCGGGTTGCTGTCGCCGGCCGGCAGGTAGAGCATGTCGCCCATGCCCAGCAGCGACTCGGCGCCCTGCTGATCGAGGATGGTGCGCGAGTCTATCTTGCTCGACACCTGGAACGACATCCGGGTGGGGATGTTGGCCTTGATAAGCCCGGTGATCACGTCCACCGAGGGCCGCTGGGTCGCCAGTATCAGGTGGATGCCCGCCGCCCGCGCCTTCTGGGCGATACGGGCGATCAGCTCCTCCACCTTCTTGCCGACGATCATCATCATGTCAGCGAACTCGTCGATCACCACCACGATGTGGGGCAGCTTCTCCAGCGCCGGCGGATAGGTGTCCATCGACTGGGTCGGCTGCCACAGGGGATCGCGCAGTGGCTCGCCGGCGTCGATGGCCTCCTGCACCTTGGTGTTGAAGCCCTTGAGATTGCGCACGCCCATCGCCGACATCAGCTTGTAGCGGCGCTCCATCTCGCCCACGCACCAGCGCAGGGCGTTGGCCGCTTCCTTCATGTCGGTGACCACTTCGGTCAGCAGGTGGGGAATGCCCTCGTACACCGACAGCTCCAGCATCTTGGGATCGATCATGATAAAGCGCACCTCTTCCGGCGTGGCCTTGTACAGCATCGAGAGGATCATGACGTTGACCCCCACCGACTTGCCCGAGCCGGTGGTGCCCGCCACCAGCACGTGGGGCATCTTGGCCAGGTTGACCACCACCGGCTCGCCGGCGATGTCCTGGCCCAGCACCAGGGTGAGCGGGTGTTCGCTGCGGCGGAAGGGATCGCTGTCCAGCACCTCGCGCAGATAGACGGTTTCCCGCCGGGTGTTGGGCAGCTCCAGCCCCACATAGGGCTTGCCGGGGATCACCTCCACCACCCGCACGCTGATGGCGGACAGGGAGCGGGCCAGATCCCGGGCCAGGTTGGTGATCTTGCTGACCTTGACCCCGGGCGCCAGATCCAGCTCGAAGCGGGTGATCACCGGCCCCGGATAGACCCCCACCACATTGGCCTGCACGTTGTAGTCGGCCAGCTTGGCTTCTACCAGCCGGGCGATGCGCTCCAGTTCGTTTTCGCTCACCGCATGCTGTTTCGGTTTGGGCTTGTCCAGCAGCTCGATCGGCGGCAAGGGCGTCAGATCCGCCTTGCGCCGTGCCGGCGGCGCCACCGGGGCGGGCGCGGCGGAGCGCACCGGCTCGGTCGCCGGTGCCGCGTCGTCTTCACTCAGCCAGGGCAGCTCAAGCTCCTCCTCGTCGTCGTCCAGGGTCCAGCCGTTGGCCTCGGCGATGGTCGCGATGGAGTCTTCCTCGGTGTCGGCGTCGCGTCCACCGAAGACCGGCTCCTTGCGCACCGGCGGTTTTTTCTTCGCCGGCGCCGGACCTTGTTCTGCCCGGGCCGGCGCCGGGGCCAGCAGCGGATCGTCCTGCTCGTCGTGCCAGGATTCCTCTTCTTCCTTCACCGGCGCCCGGCTGCCGATACGCTCCTTCAGCCGGCGCCAGCTCGAGCCCGACGGCTCGGCCGGACTGGCCGGCTCCGGGGGCGCTTGCCGGCTCACCATGGCCGGCTCGCTCTGCCATTCGACCGGGTGCCGCCCCCGGCGTTGTTCCAGCCAGTCGCCCAGCCTGACCGGAGCCTTGCCCAACCAGTCGGGGGCCTCCATCACCGCCGCACCGAGGCGTTCCACGATCAGCAACCAGGACCAGCCGGTGAAAAAAGTGACACCGGTGGCGAAGCCGCACAGCAGCATCAGGGTGGTGCCCAGGGAGCCGAACACCGGATTCATGGCGCCGGCCAGCATGTCGCCGATCAAGCCGCCGGAAGAGAAATAGTAGATATTGCCCAGGTTCATGCTGGCCAGCGCCAGCATGCTGAGCAACAGCATCAGGAAGCCGATGATCCTTAGGCTCAGGGTCAGGTAGCAGATCTCGGTCAGTCGCTTCGGGCGCCACAGGGACACCCAGCCGACAAAAATCATGAAGGGAGGCACCAGATAGGCAGAAAAGCCGAACACAAACAGCATGATATCGGCCAGCCAGGCACCGGCCGGCCCCGCCGCATTGCGAATGTCACCGCCCCACGCCGTCTGCGACCATCCCGGATCCGAGGGATGATAAGACGCCAGCGACAACATCATGAAAATCGCCAGCAAAATAATGATGATCAATCCGGCCTCAAACAGACGCTGTAAACCAGACATGGGAGTAAACAGCTTTTTCTCCGCCAAACGCCCGCTCCTCGCTTGTTATTGTTGTGTCATGCTATCGAAATTCTGCGACAGGGAAGGTCGCTGGAAGGGAAACGACAAACGAGCGGCCGGGGCCGCTCGTTGGTAATGGTTCGATGTGACATCCCCACCCGGCATAAAAATACCAGAGCCGGGCGCGTTAGCACAGCTTATCGGGTATTTATCACCAACCGGTTGCTCTGCTTGACTTCCTCCATCACCACATAGGTGCGGGTGTCATTCACGCCGGGCAGCCGCAACAGGGTCTCTCCGAGCAGCTTGCGGTAGGCGGACATGTCCGCCACCCGGGTTTTCAACAGGTAATCGAAATCACCGGAGACCAGGTGGCATTCCTGGATCTCTTCCAGCTTCTGCACCGCGTCGTTGAATTCGTCGAACACGTCCGGTGTGCCGCGGTTAAGGGTGATTTCCACAAACACCAGCAGAGACGCATCCAGGAATTGGGGGTTGAGAATGGCGGTATAACCTTCGATATACCCCTGGCGCTCCAGGCGGCGCACCCGTTCGAGACAGGGCGTCGGGCTCAGGCCCACCCGCTTGGACAACTCGACATTGGAGATTCGACCATCTTGCTGAAGTTCATTGAGTATGTTGCGGTCAATCCGATCAAGCTCTTTGACCGGACGATTGTTCGCATCCAACACTTCATCCATCCTTTGACTCATTTTCGATACATTCCACTATGAACATTAAACTTATATGGCACAAAACCATGCTTTAGCGCAACACGCCTTTCGGCGGATCCGGGACTTTTCGCCCGGTCGCAGTGCTGCTGTTCGGCAGGATCCCGTGGCCTATCGGGCTGCTAAAAATAAATAAAAAACCACAAAAAACGATTATATATATGAATCAGGCACATCACAGCTTAACACGGCGATGTGTAAACGGGTAGCACATTTGTTTGCCGCTGGCGTCTTAAATACGTCAAAAATGAATTTTTTTACCGGCAGATGGGGATTATCCCTTCTAAAATACTTACTTGAAGAACTTTTCCGCATAACAGCCAAAGCCACCATCAGGCACCGGCAGCACCGACCGCTTCTCCTGCCGACAGCCGGATACCGGCGACTTCACGGTTTTTTATCCGGCATGCCGGCGCTGCTGGCGGCATGCGGCGACAAAGTGGTTATATTGCATAACTATTCGTTATAACCCGATCGTGATCCGCCCGTCACCGTGCCGGTGTGCCCCGCCGTCATCCACCGGACAGCAGCGCCCCGGCCCGGGCCCGGCGTTTCAGGCTCCCGGTCGATTGCCACAATCGTTTTCTTGCGCTTTATTCCACTGGGGCTATCCCCTACAATCGGGCCAGTCTATACGCCTATTCTACAAGGTTGGAGAAACACATGAGCCAAGCCAAACACGCCAAGTTGCTTATTCTGGGTTCAGGCCCCGCCGGCTATACCGCCGCCGTTTATGCGGCCCGGGCAAACCTGAACCCGGTGCTGGTTACCGGCATCCAGCAGGGTGGCCAGCTGACCACCACCACCGACGTGGAAAACTGGCCGGGCGATGCGGAAGGGTTGACCGGTCCGGCCTTGATGGAACGCATGAAAGAGCATGCCGAGCGCTTCGAGACCGAGATCCTGTTCGATCATATCAACGAAGTCGAGCTCACCCAGCGCCCGTTCCGGCTCAAGGGCGACAGCGGTGAATACACCTGTGACGCGCTGATCATCGCCACCGGTGCCTCCGCCAAGTATCTGGGCCTGCCTTCCGAAGACGCCTTCCAGGGCCGGGGCGTGTCCGCCTGCGCCACCTGTGACGGATTTTTCTACCGCAAGCAGAAAGTGGCGGTGGTGGGCGGCGGTAATACCGCGGTGGAAGAAGCCCTGTACCTGGCCAACATCGCCTCGGAAGTGCATCTGGTGCATCGCCGGGAACAGTTCCGCTCCGAGAAGATCCTGATCGACCGGCTGATGGACAAGGTCAACAACGGCAACATAGTGCTGCATACCAACCGTACCCTGGACGAAGTGCTGGGCGACGACATGGGCGTCACCGGCATCCGCCTGAAAGACACCCGGTCCGATGCCACCGAACAGCTGGACGTCGCCGGCGTCTTCATCGCCATCGGCCACCAGCCCAACACCCAGATTTTCGAAGGCCAGCTGGCGATGGAGAACGGCTACCTCAAGGTGCAGTCCGGTCTGCATGGCAACGCCACCCAGACCAGTATCCCCGGCGTGTTCGCCGCCGGCGACGTGATGGATCACGTCTACCGCCAAGCCATCACCTCGGCCGGCACCGGCTGCATGGCCGCCCTCGACGCCGAACGTTACCTCGACGCCCTGAACCAGTAAGGTCAGGGCAGCACTTCCCTGACTCGCTCCGGCCGCGGCGATGCCGCCGCGGCTTCCTCCTCTTCCAGCGCCTCCAGTGACTCCAGCGCCTCCTTCAGGGTCGGATAAAAGGCCAGCAGGCCGGGAATCGGCCGCAGCCTGGCCCTGGCCAGGGTCTTGAGCGGCTGGTATTGCAGATCCGCCACCAGTACCCTGCTCCCTTGCTGGCGACACCGATCGATAAACTTGTTGAGCGCGGCCAGCCCGCCCGCATCCAGGATGGACACCCCGTCCATATAGAGCACGACTCCCCTGCGCCCTGTACACAGCCCGGCCAGCTCTCCGAACACCCGATCCGCGGCGGCGAAGAACAGCGGACCGTTGATCTTGAACACCGACCATCCTTCGGGCAGGCCGCCCTCCACCAGCCGCTTATGCCGGGAAATATCGCTGACCCGGGTCATGTCGGCGATCTCCTTCATGAACAGCACCGCCGCCACCAGAATGCCGGCCGTGATCGCCAGCACCATGTCGAACAGTATGGTCAGGGAGAAACAGGTCAGGAACACCAGGATATCGCCGAGCGGGGCCGTTTTCACCAGATGCACCGCCTTGTGGGCCTCGCTCATGTTCCAGGCCACCACCACCAGCAGCGCCGCCATCGCCGGCATCGGCAGCCAGGCCAGCCAGGACGCCAGCAACACCAGTCCTGCCAGCACCACCAGCGCATGCACCATGGCCGCCACCGGAGACTCGGCCCCGGCCCGGACGTTGGCGGCCGAGCGGGCAATGGCGGCGGTGGCGGTAATGCCCCCGAAAAAAGGCGTGATCAGGTTGCCGATCCCCTGCCCCAGCAGTTCGCTGTTGGCGCTGTGCCGCTTGCCGGTCATGCCATCGAGCACCACGGCACACAGCAAGGATTCGATCGCTCCCAGCATGGCGATGGCAAAGGCGGCCGGCAACAGGTCGCGCAGCAACGACCAGCTGAACGTCAGCGGCACGCCGTCCGGTCCCGGCTGCAGCCAGGGCCAGATAAAGTCCGGCAACACCGGTGGTATGCCCTGGCCATGGCTGCCGTCGGGCAGCAGGTAGCTGAAGCGGCTGCTGATGGTGTCGATGGCCCAGCCCTGCTGGTTCAGCCAGCCGGCGGCCAAACTGGCCAGGATCACCGCCGGCAGGTGGGCCGGTATGCCGGTTTTCAGCCGGGGCCAGAGCAGCATGATGGCGAGGGTCAGCAGGGCCACCGCCAGGCTGGGCCAGTGCAGGGCGGGCAGGCTATCCGCCAGCACCGCCAGCTTGCCCAGGTAGTGTTCGGGCAGGGCGTCCAGGCCGAGTCCGAAGAAGTCCTTTATTTGCAGGGTCGCGATCACCACCGCGATACCGCCGGTAAACCCCAAGGTCACCGGCTCGGGGATATATTCGATCAGGCGGCCGAGCCGCACCAGCGCCATGCCGATCAGCAAGACTCCGGACATGGCGGTCGCCAGCAGCAGGCCACCTAGCCCATACTTCTGGGAGATGGGGTAGAGGATCACCACGAAGGCGGCGGTGGGGCCGGAAATACTGAGCCGGGAGCCGCCGGTCAGCGCGATCACAAAGCCGGCGATAATGGCGGTATAGAGTCCGTACTGGGGCGCCACTCCGCTGGCGATGGCCAGCGCCATGGCCAGCGGAATCGCGATGATGCCGACGGTGATACCGGCCAGCACATCCTTCAGCAGCCGACGCCCGCCGTAAGCCTCCTGCCCGCAACTTTCACGCAGCGCGTGACCTATACGCAGTGAAAACAGATGGGCACGATGAGGCATGGCGTTCTCCAGCGGCGGCTTGCACGGGAATGGTATGATGATTATATTCTCATCAATGAATCACACAATGTTAATATGATTAACATGTTGAAAAGCCGGAGGTACCATGGAACAGAGGACGGCACGCCTGACCTTGCTCATCGATCCCAGGAAAAAGGCCCTGTTCGAACAGCTGTGCGCCCGGGAAGACGTGACTCCTTCCCAGAAGGTCCGGCAATTCATCCGCGAGTATATCGAGGAAAAAACCGGCAAGGACTGGCAGGATGCCGGGCAGGAATAACACACCGGCACGGGAGCCGACATGACCATACTGATGCAGCTGGACGACAGCCTGTGGTTTCCCGATCCGGCGCTGGCGCTGGAGGATCCCAACGGCCTGCTCGCCATCGGCGGCGACCTGCGCCCGGCCCGGCTGCTGCTGGCCTACCGCATGGGCATCTTCCCCTGGTTCGACCGCAGTCAGCCGCTGTTATGGTGGTCGCCCGACCCCCGGGCGGTATTGGAGCCGGACCGGCTTCATGTCAGCCGCAGCCTGGCCAAGCTGGCGCGTCGGCAACACTACCACCTCACCATCAACACCGCCTTCGAACGGGTGATACATCAATGCCGGGCACTGCGCGAACACCATCAGGGCACCTGGATCACCGCCGAAATCGAGCAGGCCTACTGCCGGCTGCACCGGCAGGGACAGGCCCATTCGATCGAGGTCTGGCAACAGCAGCGGCTGGTGGCCGGCCTTTATGGCATCAGCCTGGGCCGCCTGTTTTGCGGGGAATCGATGTTTAACACCGTCAACAACGGCTCGAAACTGGCGATGCTCGGGCTGTGCCGGCATTTCTCCCGGCACGACGGCGCCCTGATCGACTGCCAGCTGCCGAACCCGCATTTGACCAGTCTGGGGGTCACCACCTGGCCCCGGGCCCGTTTCTTACATAAACTCAAAGAGCTGCAGCAACAGCCTGTGGCGGATCCATGCTGGCAACCGGGTGAACTGGTATTATGAGGGAAGTGAATCTCAAGGTAGGCCTGACCCCCAGGCATCAGTGCAGCTACCTGCCCGGACGGCAGGAGCAGCTGCTGGTGCTGCTCGACAAGGAGCTGTTGTGTCCGCTGGGGTACGAACGCCTGCTCAGTGCGGGTTTTCGCCGCAGCGGATCGGATATCTACCGTCCGCACTGCCAGTCCTGCCACGCCTGCGAATCGCTGCGGATTGACGTCGCCCGTTTTGCCCCCAGCCGCGGCCAGAAGCGGATCACCCGGCTCAACCGGGATATCCGGGTGCGGGTGAACGAGCAGGACAAGCCCGAGTACTTCCGGCTGTATCAGCTCTATATCAACGAGCGGCACCGGGACGGGGCCATGTACCCGGCCAGCCGCCAGCAGTACGACGGTTTCCTGCTGTGCCACTGGCTGCCACCGGTGTTCGTGGAGTTCTGGCTGGAGCAGCGGCTGGTAGCGATAGCGGTCACCGACCTGCTTGGCAACGCGCTCAGCGCCATGTATACCTTTTACGACCCCGACCTGGAACACCGCTCCCTCGGTACCTTCGCCATCCTGAGCCAACTGCGGCTGGCGGCCGAGCTGAACAAGGAATGGCTGTACCTGGGCTATCAGGTGGATGATTGCAAGAAAATGAGCTATAAACAGCACTTCCGCCCTCACCAGCGACTGGTGGCCGGCCAGTGGCTGGCGATGAAAGACTGAGCGGAAACTTTACACCCAGAGCGAAATCCGGCATGATCCATGCCGTTTTTATTGCCTGCGTTAACAAGAGGACTCAATGGCTAAAGAAGACAGTATTGAAATGCAGGGGACCATCCTGGAAACCTTGCCCAACACCATGTTTCGCGTTGAGCTGGAAAATGGCCATGTGGTCACCGCTCACATCTCCGGCAAGATGCGCAAAAACTACATCCGTATCCTGACCGGCGACAAGGTCACTGTCCAGCTGACTCCCTACGACCTGTCAAAGGGACGCATCGTCTTCCGCGCCCGTTAATCCGCTCGCCCCTGTTCCGACTTTGCAAGACGGCTGCCGTATCCGCCAGCTGTGTCTTTGGGCGACTCGCTTCGCCCCTCACTCCGTCAGGCATTCACCTCTTGGATAAAAAATGCCCGGAGCCTGTGGCTCCGGGCATGTCGGTGCCGATCCGCCACCTCAGTGCGCCAGCGACGCTTCCGACTGATAGTCGAAATGCAGCTTGTCGTCCTCGAGGGTGACTTTCACCGTGCCGCCACCGACCAGTTCGCCGAACAGCAACTCGTTGGCCAGCGGTTTTTTCAGCTGCTCCTGGATCACCCGCCCCATCGGCCGGGCCCCCATCGACCTGTCGTAGCCTTTCTCGGCCAGCCAGTGGCGGGCCTGCTCGCTGACCTCCATCGACACCCCCTTGGCATCCAGCTGGGCCTGCAGCTCGACGATAAACTTGTCGACCACCCGGTGGATAATGTCCATGTCCAGGTGATTGAACCAGATGATATGGTCGAGCCGGTTGCGGAACTCGGGCGCGAAGGTGCGGTTGATTTCGGTCATGGCGTCGTGGCTGTGATCCTGTTGCTGGAAGCCGATGGACTTGCGTACCGTTTCCTGTACCCCGGCGTTGGTGGTCATCACCAGTATCACATTGCGGAAATCCGCCTTGCGGCCGTTGTTGTCGGTGAGGGTACCGTTGTCCATCACCTGCAGCAGCAGGTTGAACACGTCCTGGTGCGCTTTTTCAATCTCGTCGAGCAGCACCACCGCATGAGGATGCTTGATCACCGCATCGGTGAGCAGGCCACCCTGATCGAAGCCCACATAACCGGGAGGCGCCCCGATCAACCGGGATACGGTATGGGACTCCATGTACTCGGACATGTCGAAACGAATGAGCTCGATGCCGAGGATGCGTGCCAGTTGTTGGGTGACCTCGGTCTTGCCCACCCCGGTCGGGCCGGCAAACAGGAAGGAGCCGATGGGGCGCCTTTCATTGCCGAGGCCGGAGCGGCTCAGGCGAATGGCGTCGGTAAGCACTTCTATCGCCTTGTCCTGGCCGAATACCACCATCTTGAGGTTGGGCTCGAGGTTCTTCAGCGCTTCCTTGTCGGAGCTGGACACCGACTTTTCCGGGATGCGGGCAATCTTGGCCACGATGGCCTCGATATCGCCCACACCGATGGTTTTCTTGCGCTTCGACGGCGGCATCATGCGGATTTGGGCGCCGGCCTCGTCGATAACGTCGATCGCCTTGTCGGGCAGATGACGGTCGTTGATGTACTTGGCAGACAGTTCGGCCGCCGCCCGGATGGCCTTGCTGGTATAGCGCACGTCGTGGTGCGACTCGTAGCGGCTCTTCAGCCCCAGCAGGATCTTGGTGGTGTCGTCCACCGACGGCTCCAGGATATCGATTTTCTGGAAGCGCCGCGCCAGGGCCCGATCCTTTTCGAAGATTTGGCTGTATTCCTGGTAGGTGGTGGAGCCCACGCAGCGGATCTGACCGCTGGACAGCAAGGGTTTCAGCAGGTTGGCCGCGTCCAGCTGGCCGCCCGAGGCGGCCCCCGCCCCGATGATGGTATGGATTTCATCGATGAACAGGATGGCCCCCTTCTGCTTTTCGAACTGCTTGAGCAGCGCTTTGAAACGCTTCTCGAAATCCCCCCGGTACTTGGTGCCCGCCAGCAGGGAGCCCATGTCGAGGGAATAGATAGTACTGCCGGCGATGATCTCCGGCACATCATGATGCACGATGCGGTAGGCCAGTCCTTCGGCGATGGCGGTCTTGCCCACCCCGGCCTCGCCCACCAGCAACGGGTTGTTCTTGCGCCGGCGGCACAATACCTGGATGGTACGGTTGAGTTCCTGATCCCGGCCGATCAGCGGATCGATGCGTCCTTCCTTCACCCACTGGTTGAGGTTGATAACGAAGCCTTCGGTCTGGTTGTTGGCCGCCTCTTCGGGATTCTCTTCCTGATGGGAGGAGGGTGCCTCGTCCGGCTGACCGTCCTTACGGATACCGTGAGACAGGAAGTTGACCACGTCCAGCCGGCTCACCTGGGCCTTTTTCAGCAGGTAGGCGGCCTGGGATTCCTGTTCGCTGAAGATGGCGACCAGCACATTGGCACCGGTCACTTCGGCATTGCCGGAAGACTGCACGTGGAACACGGCCCGTTGCAGTACCCGCTGGAAGCCGAGGGTCGGCTGGGTTTCGATTTCATCGTCGCCCACCGGGATCAGCGGCGTGGTCTGTTCGATAAAGGAGTGGGTTTCACGGCGCAGCTGCTCGACATCGGCACCACAGGCCGCCAGGGCCTCCTTGGCGGCCGGGTTGTCCAACAGGGCGAGTAGCAGGTGCTCCACCGTCATAAACTCGTGGCGAGCGCGACGGGCTTCGTTGAAAGCTTCGTTCAGCGTGCTTTCAAGGTCTTTGTTCAACATAGGCACCTCCCCTAAAAAACTGCGGTGTCCCGTTGCGGCGGGTACTTACTCATGCCTGCTCCATGGTACACAACAGCGGATGTTCGTGCGTACGGGCAAACTTGTTCACTTGCGCTACCTTGGTCTCTGCGATCTCGGCGGTAAACAGACCGCAGATGCCTTTCCCCTGATAATGTACCGCCAACATCACCTGCGTGGCCTTGTCCACATCCATTGCAAAGAACTTCTGCAGCACCTCCACCACAAAGTCCATGGGGGTATAATCGTCGTTATTCAAGATGACCTTGTACATAGGAGGGGGCTGCAGCGCAGTTTCTTCCACCTCTTTTACCCGGTCACCGACGGCCTGCTGTATTCTCCTGCTCATATAGTTACTCTAAATCACTGTTCCGAATCGTGCTACAGAAGACGACTCCGCCCGGTGGCCCGATATCATGCCCCGGCCGCTGCCGCTTCCGTACCGGTTAACCTCGTTGCTGGCGCAGGAACGGTCATCTAGCCTTTCCTTCACACTACCGCTTAAGCCGCCGCTGTCAATAGCCTTGATCGGCGATGTTTCCGATGATAAACAAATGCTTGACTACCCCCAAAGTTAGACTAGAGTGGTCGATTGGTAACCATCGACACTGGTCACCATCTGGTGCTTGGTCATGGTTGCCGCATCCGGCGGGAAATCGCCTGTAGTTATAATTGGCAGCTGCCGATTACTCAATGTTGTTTAGGATGTTTGAGCAAAAAGGATGCAGAAGTATGGCAACCGGTACGGTGAAGTGGTTTAACAACGCAAAGGGATTTGGGTTTATCTGTCCGGAAGAAGGCGGCGAAGACGTGTTCGCACACTTTTCCACCATTCAGATGGAAGGATACAGAACCCTGAAAGCGGGCCAGGTCGTCCGATACGAAATACAGGAAGGACCCAAGGGCAACCATGCGACCAGCATAGTGCCTCACGGCCAACAAGTATAATAAAGCACGGGATACACAGTATCTCTTAACCCAAGGCGCTGAGGCGCCTTTCCTGTGCCCGCCCGGGCCGCCGGTGAAAAACCACCACCAGACTCAATTTTGACCTCTCCTATTCCGTCAACACCGACTAAAATTCAAACCACTCCTTTTCTCCTTTCAGGGCAGTGGATCATCATGAGCATCATAAAAGAATTCAAAGAGTTCGCGGTAAAAGGCAATGTGGTCGACATGGCGGTCGGCATCATCATCGGTGCCGCTTTCGGCAAAATCGTCAGTTCCCTGGTTAACGATGTCGTCATGCCCCCCATCGGGGTGTTGATCGGCGGCGTCGACTTTTCCGACCTGGCGATCGTATTGCAGGAGGCGGCAGGAGAAATACCGGCGGTCACCCTGTCCTACGGCAAGTTCATCCAGACCATACTCGACTTCACCATCGTCGCCTTCGCCATCTTCATGATGATCAAGGTGATCAACCGGCTCAAACGCAAGGAGGAAGCCAAGGCCGAAGAGCCGGCGGCACCGCCGGCCCCCAGCAAGGAAGAGCAGCTGCTGAGCGAAATCCGTGACTTACTCAAACAAAAAAGCAATCTCTAGGAGCCTCCATGGATCTGACCACCACCCCCTCTATCGAAGGCCGGCGCATCCGCAAGTACTGCGGCGTAGTCGCCGGCGAGGCCATTCTCGGCGCCAACCTGTTCAAGGACATGTTCGCCGGCATCCGCGACCTGGTCGGCGGCCGCTCGGGGACCTATGAACGGGAGCTGCAGCGGGCCCGGGACATCGCCTTGCAGGAACTGGAGCAGAAAGCCCTGACACTGGGTGCCAACGCGGTGGTCGGCATCGACCTGGATTATGAAGTCATGGGCCAGAACAACGGCATGCTGATGGTCTCCGCCAGCGGCACCGCCGTTATCGTCGAATAACGCTACTCCAGCAACCAAGCCTGGCACTGGTAGGGCGCCAGCCGCAGGGCGCAGGGGGCGGCCGGGGCCGAGCCGATGTTGTCGACCAGCAACTCGGCCCGGCGCCAGGGCGCCAACGCCGGTGGCTCGAACGCCTGCGGCTCCCGTCCCAGGTTGGCCACCACCAGTATCCGTTGCTCCCCGTCATCGCGCAGATAGCACCAGATGCGGGAATGCGCGGGCAGCAGGTCTCGGTAGTCGCCCCGCACTATCACCGGGTGCCGCTTGCGCAGCAGGATCAGCCGCCGGTAGTGGTAAAACACCGACGCCGGATCCGCCAGCGCCGCCGCCACGTTCACCCTGTCCTTGCTCGCCCCCGGTGCCAGCCAGGGCGTGCCGCGGGTAAAACCGGCTTGTTCACCATCGTCCCACTGCATGGGGCTGCGGGCATTGTCCCGGGAGCGGACCGCCAATATCGCCATCACCTCTTCCTCCCCCAGTCCCTGTTCGAGCAGGATCCGGTGCATGTTACGGCTTTCCACGTCGGCATACTGCCCGATACGGTCATAGCCCGGGTTGGGCATGCCGATCTCCTCCCCCTGGTAGATATAGGGCGTGCCCTGCATCAGGTGAAGCACCGCCGCCAGCATCTTGGCGGAGCGCTCCCGGTACTCGCCCTCGTCGCCGAAGCGGGAAAGGATGCGCGGCTGATCGTGGTTGCACCAGAACAAGGCATTCCAGCCGCGCCTGTGCAGGCCCCGCTGCCACTCGCCGAACAGCCGCTTGAGTTCGACGAAATCCGGCGGCGCCAGCCGCCACTTGTTGCCTCCCGGGTAATCCACCTTGAGGTGGTGGAAGTTGAACACCATAGATAACTCTTCGCTGTCCGGGCTCGAGTAGCGCTGGCAGTGGGCCAGGCTGGTGGAGGACATCTCTCCCACCGTCATCATATTGCAGGGGGTGAACACCGTCCGATTGAGTTCGTGCAGGAATTCGTGGATTCGGGGACCATCGGTATAGAAGCGCCGCCCGTCGCCCTGCTCATCATCGGGAAAGGCCTGGTCCTTGGAGATCAGGTTGATCACGTCCAGGCGCAGCCCATCGACGCCCTTCCCGGCCCAGAACCGGACGATGTTGTTCACCTCCTCCCGCACCCCGGGGTTTTCCCAGTTCAGATCCGCCTGCTCCACCGCGAACAGGTGCAGGTAATATTGGCCCGAGACGGCATCCCGTTGCCAGGCGCTGCCGCCGAACTTGGACTGCCAGTTGTTGGGGGGACCGCCGTCGCGACCGTCGCGCCAGATGTAGAAGTCCCGGTAAGGGCCGGCCGGATCCCGGATGGCGGCCTGGAACCAGGGATGGGCGGTGGAGGTGTGGTTGACCACCAGATCCATGATCACGCGGATACCGTGCCGATGGGCCTCGGCCAGCAGTTGCTCGAAATCGGCCATGGTGCCGTAGGCCGGATCGATCCGGTAGTAGTCGGCGATGTCGTAGCCGTTGTCTATCTGGGGGGAGGCGTACACCGGCGTCAGCCAGAGGGCGTCGACCCCCAGGCCGGCAAGGTAGTCGAGTTTTTCGATCACTCCGCGCAAATCACCGGTGCCGCTGGCCCCTGAATCGTAGAAGGATTTGGGGTAGATCTGGTAGATGACCCCCCAATGCCACCATTGTCCGTACTGCTCTTTGTTCATATGCGTGCTCTTCGTTCAATCTTGGTAGAAAGGGCCCGGGCACAAGCCGCGCCGGGCCTGCGATAGCCTCAGCCCAGGGCCGCCCCGGCCCGTTGCCGGCGCTGGTACAGCAGCACCGTCAGCAGCATGGGCACCACCACGGCGATGGCCATGGCCAACAGGTAAATCAGCCAGTAGCGAGGCTGGATGGAGAGGATGCCCGGCAGGCCACCCACCCCGATGCCGTTGGCCAGCACCCCGGACAGGCCGCACAGCAGGGCCGCCAGGGCGGAGCCGGCCATGGCGCAGAGCATGGGAAACTTGTACCTGAGGTTGATGCCGTACATGGCCGGCTCCGTCACCCCCAGATAGGCGGAAATGGCCGCCGGCACCGATATCTCCCGTTCGTTGGCCTTCTTGCTGACCCAGATGATGCCCACCACGGCGGAGGCCTGGGCGATATTGGACAAGGCGATCAGCGGCCAGATGGGGGTACCGCCCATGCTCTGCATCAGTTGCAGATCCACCGCATTGGTGGTGTGGTGGATGCCGGTGATCACCAGGGGCGCGTAGAAGAAGCCGAACAGGGCCGCCCCGATGGGAGCGAAGTTGCCGGTCATCGCCGCCCTGGCGACCAAGGCCACGCCGTCCCCCAGCAGGCGGCCGAAGGGGCCGATCAGGGTGTGGGCCAGGGTGACCGCCACCAGCAGGGAGACAAAGGGCACTATCACCAGGTAGAGGTAGTCCGGCACCCATTTCTTCAGCCGGAGCTCGATCATCGCCAGCACCACCCCGGCCAGCATGGCGGGGATCACCTGGGCCTGATAGCCGACCTTCTCGATCACGAAGAACCCCAGATCCCAGACCTCCGGCAGTTGTTGGCCGATCAGGTAGGCATTCATCAACTGGGGCGAGACCAGGGTCACCCCCAGCACGATGCCGAGGATGGGCGTGCCCCCCATCTTCTGCACCGTGGACCAGCACACCCCCACCGGCAGGAAGAAGAAGATCGCCTCGCCGATCAGCCAGAGGAAGGAGTGCACCTCGGCCCAGAAGGGGCTGACATGAATCAGGGTCTGGCCGTCGAACAGGGCGATGTCGCCGATCAGGTTGCGAAAGCCCAGGATCAGGCCGCCGGTGATGATGGCCGGCAGCAGCGGCACGAAAATCTCCGCCAGGTGGGAGATGGCCCGCTCCCAGACACTCATGTTCTGCCGGGCCGCCTGCTTGGCCTGCTCCTTGCCCTGCCCCTCCTGGCCGAGCAGGACGTTCAGCGCCTGATAATAGCTGTCCACACTGGTGCCGATCACCACCTGGAACTGGCCGGCATTAGTGAAGCAGCCCTTGACCGCCGACAGGGCCTCTATTTTCTTCAGATCGGCCTGCCCCGGGTTGTTCAGCACGAATCGCAGCCGGGTCAGGCAGTGGCTGACCGCTGCTATGTTGCCCTTGCCGCCGATATGTTCAATCAAGGTTGCCATTTCCTGGCTTTTGCTCTGGCTCATGGGGTTTTCCTTAACAATGGAATCGATACCGCGCAGTGTAGCCATATTCCACAAAAACAAAATGGTATCGATACCATTTTGTGCAAGCGCTCACACTTAGGGCACAATCCCGCTACCTCGAGCAAGTTGACTACCATGATGAAGAAACGCCTGACGATTTCCGATATTGCCCGGCTGGCTGGGGTGGGCACCACCACCGTCTCCCGGGTGCTGAACCAGGATCCCAAAGTCAAGCCGGAAACGCGCCACAAGATCGAGCAGATCATCGTCGAGGCCGGCTATGCCCCCTCCCCCTCGGCCCGCGCCATGCGCACCCAGCGCCAGCAGGTAGTCGGGGTCATCGTCTCGCGCCTGGATTCTGCTTCGGAGCACCAGGCGGTGCGCGGCATACTGCAGCTACTGGAGCAGGGCGGCTATGAAGTGCTGCTGATGGAATCCGGTTTCAGCAGCAACAAGGTGGCGGAGCACCTTAACTGGCTGCGCCTGCGCCAGGCCGACGGCGCCATCCTGTTTGCCTTTACCGGCCTGGAGTTGGATGGGCAGGCCGACTGGCAAGACAAGCTGGTGGTCATGGCCCGCCGCTACCCGGGCTTTTCGTCGGTCTGCTACGACGACAAGGGCGCCATCGCGCTGATGCTGGAGCACCTGTGGCGGCAAGGGGTGCACCGACCGGCCTATGTCGGCGTGGAGCTGCGGGACAGCACCACTGGCCAGCAGCGCCTGGAAGCCTATCTCGCCTTTTGCCGGGAACGGGGGATTTCTCCCCACTACAGGTTGGGCGGCTTGTCGCACCAGGCTGGGATGGAAGCGGCTCATCTTCTGCTGACGGAACAAGTGGATACCGATGCGCTGGTGTGTGCCAGCGACACCCTGGCCCTGGGTGCCGCCAAGCATCTGCAGCAGAGCGGAAAAACGTTGACTCTTACCGGGATCGGCAATAACGAGTTGCTACGCTTTTTATTTCCGAACGTAGCCAGTGTCGATCTCGGCTACCAGCAAGCAGGCATCGCTGCCGCCCGCCAGTTGCTGGCCCAGATTGAACAACGGCAGGGCATCGCCGAGCTGGCCATGCCCTGCCGCCTGGTCTCGGCGGACTGATGTCCTTCCCCCAAGTAGCCGACTTTGTTAACTTAATCCCCCCCCCCTGAAGACAAGGAGCTCATCACCCTATGGATGCCAGCCTGCTCGCCCCGGCCCTGCTTAGCCCCGACCAGCTTACCCTGAGCAAATGCAAGGAAATTCTCGCCCGCCTGCAGGACTGGCTGGAGCAGCGCTTCAATGCCGGCGACGACATCATGGAGCTGGTGGTCACCCGCTCCCAGCACATGGATCAACTGCTCACCGGCCTGTGGCAGCGGCACGGCCTGGATCAGGACGCCGGGCTAGCGCTGGTGGCGGTGGGGGGTTACGGCCGCGGCGAACTGCACCCCTATTCGGATATCGACCTGCTGATCCTGAGCGACGATCCGGCCGAGGAAGAGCTGGGCGAGCGCATCGGCAGCTTTATCACCCTGTTGTGGGATCTGCGCCTGGAGGTGGGCCACAGCGTCCGCTCGGTGGCCGAATGCGTGCAGGAAGGCGAAAAGGACATCACCGTCGCCACCAACCTGATCGAGGCCCGGCTCATCACCGGCTGCTACGACACCTTCGCCGCCCTCACCCGGGCCACGGCGCCGGATCATTTCTGGCCCAGCCAGGCCTTCTTCGAGGCCAAGCGGGAGGAGCAGGAAGCCCGCCACCGCCAGTACCAGGACACCAGCTACAAGCTGGAGCCGGACATCAAGAGCAGCCCCGGGGGCCTGCGCGACATCCAGACCATCAGCTGGGTGGCCCGCCGCCACTTCGGCGCCGCCACCCTGAACGAAATGGTCAGCCACGGCTTTCTCAGCCGGGCCGAATACCGGGAACTGCTCGACTGCCAGAACTTCCTGTGGAAGCTGCGCTTCGCCCTGCACATGGCCATTCACCGCTCCGACAACCGGCTGCTGTTCGATCGCCAGCGGGCCGTGGCCACCGCCCTCGGCTTTGCCGGCGAGGGCAACGAGCCCATCGAGCAGATGATGAAACGTTTCTACCAGACGGTACGGCGGGTCGCCGAGCTCAACGAGATGCTGCTGCAGCTGTTCGACGAGGCCATCCTCGGCCATATCGCCATGGACGTGCGCATGCTCACCCCCGAGTTCCGCCTGCGCGGCCGGCTGATCGACGTGGTCAGCCCCCGCCTGTTCAAGGAAGAGCCCGCCGCCATCCTGCGGCTGTTCTACCAGATCGCGGCCAACCCGCAGATCACCGGCATCTATTCCACCACCCTGCGCCAGCTGCGCGACGCCCGCCGCCGGCTGCCCGGCTTCCTGTGCGAACGGGCCGACTGTCGCCGGCTGTTCATGATGCTGATGCGCCATCCCCGGGGCAGCGAGCTGGCGCTGACCCTGATGCACCGCTACGGCATCCTCGCCGCCTACTTCCCCCAGTGGAGCAAGATAGTGGGCCAGATGCAGTTCGACATGTTCCACGCCTATCCGGTGGACGAGCACACCCACCGGCTGCTGAAAAACATCTATCTGTTCCGCGAGCCGGGCGGCAGGCGCAGCCACCCCCTGTGCCATGAAATCACCGGCCGGCTGCGCAAGCCGGAGCTGTTGTACCTGGCCGCCCTGTTCCACGACATCGCCAAGGGCCGGGGCGGCGACCATTCGGAGCTCGGCGCCGAGGACGCCCTCGCCTTCTGCCTGCAGCACGATCTCGACAAGTCGGACGCCCGCCTGGTGTCCTGGCTGGTGCGCCAGCACCTGCTGATGTCGGTCACCGCCCAGCGCCGGGACATCTACGACCCGGACGTGATCAGCGAATTCGCCACCCTTGTGCGGGACGAGTTGCGCCTGGACTACCTCTACTGCCTGACGGTGGCCGACATCTGCGCCACCAACGATCACCTGTGGAACGACTGGAAGGGCAGCCTGCTGCGCGAGCTCTACTTCGCCACCCAGAAGGCGCTGCGCCGGGGCCTGGAAAACCCGCCGGACCTGCGCCTACGCATCCGTGAAAACCAGCGCCAGGCGCGCCAGCTGCTGGCCCACCTGGATACCCCTTATGAGCGGGTCAAGCCGCTGTGGGCGCGCTTTACCGCCGATTATTTCCTGCGCCACACCCCGGAGCAAATCGCCTGGCACAGCCGCCATATCCTGGCCCACGACGACGACAACCGCCCGCTGGTGCAGATCAGCCAGCAGCCAGGCCGGGGCGGCAGCGAGCTGTTCATCTACAGCCCGGACTCGCCCAACCTGTTCGGCCGGGTAGCGGCGGCGCTGGATCAGAAGAACCTCAACATCCACGACGCCCAGATCATGACCTCCAAGGATGGCTACGCCCTGGATACCTTCATCGTGCTCGAACCGGACGGCCAGCCGGTGAGCGGCGACCGGCTCGCCGATCTGTGCGACAGCCTGAGCGCGGTGCTGGTCAGTACCACGCCGCCGGCCATTCGCCTGCGGCCGCCATCGCGCCGGCACCGGGAGTTCGACGTGCGCACCCAGGTCAACTTTCTGCAGCCCCAGCGACTGACCAAACGCACCCTGATGGAGCTGGTGGCGCTCGACACCCCCGGCCTGCTGGCCCGTATCGGTGCCGTGTTCAGTCAGCAGGGGCTCAATCTGCACGCGGCCAAGATCACCACCATCGGCGAGCGGGTGGAGGATTTCTTCAGCCTCACCAACAGCGAGGATCGGCCATTAAATGAGCAAGAGCAGGTGCAATTGCGAGAAAAGTTGGTCGGCGAGCTCAACCAGGACGGCAAAATATGATAAAAGATGCCCCAGTTTTGAATATTCAGCAACGGGCCGGCTGAGCACTGCGCCGAACCGTTCGGCAAACCGCAAGGCTCGGCCTGCAACAGATTTACACCCGGCTGGTCGCTGAGCGTCAGCCGATCGGGAATTCAAACAAATTAACGGAGTGAACAGGATGGCAAACTTTGCTTTCGGTCTGGGTGTGGGCACCAAGTCCGCCAAGGGTGAATGGCTGGAGGTTTACTACAACCTGCCGCTGCTGAACGCCGATGACGCGCTGATCAAGGCAGTGGCGGCAACAGTAGGTTACCAGGGCGGCAACGCGGCCATCGAAATCGGCGCGGCACAGCTGAAAGACCTGGGAGCGGCCTTCCTGTCGGTGAAGGCTCAGGCCCAGGCCGAGATCGTAGAGGTGCTGGCCGGCACCCGCCAGCCACTGGTGGTGACCATACTGGAAACCGACGCCGCCCCTGCCAACACCGCCGAGGTTTACCTGAAGCTGGCGCTGCTTTCCCACCGCCTGGTGAAACCGCACGGTCTGGATCTGTCCGGCATGTTCGGCCTGCTGCCCAACGTGGCCTGGACCTCCGAGGGCGCCATCGCGGTAGATGAACTGGCCAGCCGCCAACTGGCCGCCCGTGCCCAGGGCCGCACCATCAGCGTCAACTCGGTCGACAAGTTCCCGAAAATGACCGATTACGTGGTCCCGGCCGGTGTGCGCATCGGTGATGCCTCCCGTATCCGTCTCGGGGCGCACGTGGGCGAAGGCACTACCGTCATGCATGAAGGTTTCATCAACTTCAACGCTGGCACCCTGGGCGTGAGCATGGTTGAAGGCCGCATCTCCGCGGGCGTGGTGGTGGGCAACGGCTCGGATCTGGGCGGCGGCTGCTCTACCATGGGTACCCTGTCCGGTGGCGGCAACATCGTTATCTCCGTGGGTGAAGGCTGCCTGCTGGGCGCCAACGCCGGCCTGGGCATCCCCCTGGGCGATCGTTGCACCATCGAGTCTGGTCTCTACATCACTGCCGGCTCGAAAGTCACCGTGCTGGATGATCAGAACCACGACGTACAGACCATTAAAGCCGCCGGGCTGGCCGGCAAAAACGACCTGCTATTCCGTCGTAATTCCCAGAACGGCCGCATCGAGGTGAAAACCAACAAGTCCGCGATCGAACTGAACGCCGAGCTGCACAAGCACAACTAATTAAGCCGCTAGCCCGGGGGCGGCCCTGCCGCCCCCTCGGTTTGATGACGACACCGTCTGTTTCACGGGCAGGAGTCGGCCAAAAGGCCGACTTCGCCGACCCGCTTCAAAAGCTGACACTCGCCTTTTCAGCCTGCTGCGAACATTCACCGGATGTTCGGTCAGGCTGAAACGACTCGTCACGGCGAGACAAGCTCGCCCCATGTACGCTCGCACATACCGGATTTCGCGGAAACCGCCGTATCATAGCTTCGCGATGCTGGCGGCGGTGCAAGGCGCTTCACGCCCCATGGCATGTGACGGTCGGTGGAGCCGTTCCCTTTGTCCGCCTGTTTTGGCATGGGTGTTGCGTGTTTAAATAAGCCCGAAGGGTTGTCAGCAGCCTGCCTTCTTTCCCCGTTTTTTCCAGCCTGTCCTTCAAGCAAACCCTCTCCCCCGGAAGACGTTTTTTTGCCGCTGCAAAAAACCGCAGCCGCATCCACTTTTCTGCTACAATGCGCGCCCGCCTTTCGGCACCCCATTTACCCGATATCAAGAGCTTGCCGTGAACCATACCGAATTCTCCGCCCTGCCCCTGGCCCCCGCGCTGATCGACAACCTGAGCAGCCTGGAATACACCCAAATGACGCCCATTCAGGCCCAGAGTCTACCCCTGGTGCTGGCCGGCAAGGACGTGATCGCCAAGGCCAGTACCGGCAGCGGCAAGACGGTGGCCTTCGGACTGGGCCTGCTGGCCCGGCTGGATGTCAACCGGCTGGTGGTACAGGCCATGGTGCTGTGCCCCACCCGGGAGCTGGCGGATCAGGTGGCGCGGGAGCTGCGCCGCCTGGCCCGGGCCATGGCCAACGTCCGCCTGGTCACCCTGTGCGGCGGCTCGCCCAACGGTCCCCAGCTCACCGCTCTGGCCGGCGGTGTGCACATAGTGGTCGGCACCCCGGGCCGCCTGCTCAAGCACCTGGACAAAGGCACCCTGCAACTGGACGGCCTCAACACCCTGGTGCTGGACGAGGCAGATCGCATGCTGGACATGGGCTTTGCCGACGACATCCAGCGGGTGGTCGCCTTCGCCCCCAGGGGGCGCCAGACTCTGCTGTTCTCCGCCACCTATCCCGAGGGCATAGAGCAGATGAGCCGGGGCCTGCAGCGGCAGCCGGAACAGGTGTCGGTGGCCGAGCCGCAACGGGCTGACGCCATCGTACAGACCCTGTACGAGGTGGCGCCCGAACAGCGCCGGCAGGCTCTGGCCACCCTGCTCGGCCATTATGCGCCCGTCTCCTGCGTGGTGTTCTGCAATACCAAACGCGCCTGCCAGGAGGTGGCCGATCACCTCAACGGCCTGGGCTTCGCCGCCCTGGCCCTGAACGGGGATCTGGAGCAGAAAGAGCGGGATCAGGTGCTGATCCGCTTCGCCAACGGCAGCGCCAATGTGCTGGTGGCCACCGACGTGGCCGCCCGCGGCCTGGATATCAAGGAACTGGCGATGGTGGTCAACTACGAAGTCACCCAGGATCCACAAGTGCATGTGCACCGGGTCGGCCGTACCGGCCGCGCCGGCCAGCAGGGCCTGGCCCTCACCCTCTACAGCCCGAAGGAAGCCTACCGGGTCAACATGGTCGAAGAATACCAGCAGGCACCCATTCCCCAGGGCCGGCTGGCCGAGCTGAACGGCGGCGCGGCACCACGGCAACCGGAAATGGTGACCCTGTGCATTGCCGGCGGCCGTAAAATCAAGATCCGCGCCGGCGACATCCTCGGCGCCCTGACCGGCGAGGCCGGCATCGCCGGCAGCCAGGTGGGCAAGATCGACATCACGGAAATGCAGTCCTACGTGGCGGTACACCGGGATGCGGCCCGCCAGGCGCTGAAGCACCTGCAGCAGGGCAAGATCAAGGGCCGCAGCGTCAAGGCGCGCAAGATCTAGCCCCAACAGCACGGCTCCCGGAGCAGGCCGGGCGCCGCCGCTCAGTTCACCAGCCGCAGGCTGAACGGATAACGGTAATATTCCCCCCGGCTGGCCTTGACGATGCCGACGATGGTGAGGATCAGGGCGGCGATGCCGAGCACGGCCATCAGCACGAAACCGATGAGCACCAAGGCCAGCAGCCAGCACACCACCATGGCCAGCAGCAGGGTTATCTGAAAATTCAGCACCTCCCTGCCATGGTGGTCCACATATCCCGACGCCCTGCGTTTCATCAGCCACAGCACCAGCGGGGCGATGATGTTGCCGAGCGGAATGATAAAACCGGCGAAGACCGAAAGATGGCAGAACATAGCCCAGTTCTTCTCATCCGGGCCGGGACCGGCATGGGCGCGCTCCGGTGTCGGTCCGGACACGGCGGCGTCCTTATCGGTCATTGAAATGGCGGTGAATGTAGTCGACCTTGGCCATGAAGCGCGCCTTGGCCTGCTCGCTGTCGTAATCGAAATGATAGCTCTGGTGGAAGTTGAGCTGCAGGCTGACCCCGCTGCCGGACAGGTTGACGCTGTAACCGTCGAAATCGCTGCGCGCCACTATTCCCTCCAGCATATGGCCATCCTCGTAGGGCTCGCCCAGACGCTGAATCTTTTCAAAAACCTCCAGTACGACCTTGCTATCCAGTTCGTTATGCATGGTGATGTCCTCGTCATGGTCAGTCTGCTTTTCACCGAAAGGGATTCATAAGAATCCCAATCCATTTGCCTTAATGATGGCCGAACAATGGCGCCGTACCGCTCTTTTCCCTAGGGTGCCCGTTGCCCCAGCGCCCGCTCAGAGCGGCCATACCCACAACAACATGGGTATGCTGACCAGTACCACCAGCAGTTCCAAGGGCAAGCCCAGACGCCAGTAGTCGCCAAAATGAAAGCCGCCAGGCCCCAGGATAAGAGTGTTGTTCTGATGCCCTATCGGTGTCAGAAAGGCACAGGAGCCACCGATGGCCACCGCCATCAGGAAAGGATCCGCGTTCGCTCCCAGCTGGTTGGCAGTACCGATGGCAATAGGGCACATGACCGCC
Organism: Zobellella endophytica; assembly: GCF_003012775.1. Lineage (GTDB taxonomy): Bacteria > Pseudomonadota > Gammaproteobacteria > Enterobacterales > Aeromonadaceae > Oceanimonas > Oceanimonas endophytica. The sequence continues at coordinate 172,815 of NZ_PXYG01000002.1, forward strand.
GCCGTCGCCGCATTATTCATCAAATCCGACAGGGTCATGGTCACGACCAGGATCAGCGCCAGCGCCACGATGGCATGTCCCTGAGCCACACCATCCAACAGCAGGCGGGCAATCAGCTGAGCGGTATGAGTGGACTCCATCACGCCGGCTACCGGGATAAGAGCACCGAGCAACACCACCACTGGCCAGTCCACGGCACTGTATACCGAGCGTGGCGGTACCGTACGTAGCGCCATGGAAGCCAGCACACCGGCGGCGAACGACACCGCTGCCGGCAGAATACCGAAGGCGGCAGCCCCCACCGCCGTCGCCATGATGGCGGCGGCAGTCAATGCCTTGCCCTTATCGGGGATCCGCAGGTCACGCTCTGCCAGGGGCACACAACCGGCGCTGGTCGCAAACTCGGAGAGTGCCTCGGGAGCCCCCTGCATCAGCAGCAGATCACCGGCTTGAAATACGAGCGCCCGCAGCCTTGTCACCGAACGCTGTCCCTGGCGTGACACCGCCAGCAGGTTAACCCCGTAACGGGTACGCAGCTGGATACCTCGCGCAGAGCGGCCAAGCAGATCGGAGTTGGGCAGAATGACGAGCTCCATCAATACGATTTCATCGGATGGCTCGGATACAGACTCACTTGTTTCCTCCTGCTCGTCATTCTCGGCTTCCGTACCTGCGTCCTTTTTCTTCGACTCATTCTTAGCCGGCTTGGCCTCTTCCAGCTTAAGACCGAGGCTGGACAAGGCATTGGCGAGGGTTTCAGCCTCGGCTTCAATAATCAGAATATCTCCGGCCCGCGCTCGTCGGCGAGGATTGGGGGGAGTCACCCGAACTTCGTTGCGTACCAGGCCCAATACCTGGGCGTCGGCCTGTTCCAGAGCCTGTTCTATCTCGCGCAGAGTCTGTCCCTCGGCCTTGCAGCCTTCGGGAACACGAGCCTCGGTGATATAAGCGCCGGAATCAAACCCTTCCACCCCGGCCTGCTTGCGCTCCGGCACCAGCCGCCAGCCGATCAAAGCCACAAACGCCCCCCCCAGCACCGCCACCGCCAATCCAACCGGTGTATAATCGAACATGGCGAAGGCACTGGAACCGGTCGCTGCGCGAAAACCGGACACGATAAGGTTGGGAGGCGTGCCGATCAGGGTGGTCATCCCGCCCAATATGGTACCGAAGGCCAATGGCATCAGTACCCGTCCCGGGGGCAGCTCCTGGCGCCGGGCGGTCTGAATGGCGACCGGCATCAGTAACGCCAAGGCACCGACGTTGTTCATAAAGGCCGACAGTATGGCACCGAGTCCGGTGAGCGCGGCGATGGACAGGGTCGTTCCGGCCTTGATCGGCAACAACTGACGAGTCAGTACGTCAACCGCACCGGACGTCTGCAAGCCCCGGCTCAGCACCAGTACGCAGGCGACCGTAATCACCGCCGGATGGCTCAGGCCATTGAACGCATCTTCCGCGGGAACCAAGCCGGTCAGAATACAGGCCAACAGAGACCCCGCTGCCACCATGTCGTGGCGCCAGCGGCCCCACAGAAACATGAGCATGGTGATAAAAAGAATGGCAAGGATGATGATTTGGTCGTGGGTCATGCTGTTCTCGGCTCCTGCTCATGGGCGGGGCAATCAGCCAGGAGCTGCGCCATGCCGGGATAAAACGTCGTCTGCATTACCGACGCTGCCGTCAAGCTTTATCGATTGTAGCAGTATTTCTACTGGCCGCGGCAATTGATACCTCATAATTAGTTGAATTTTAAGAGTTTAATTTTTCCATTTTAAAACCCCCCGTTTCATGGTTGTGGTCTTTCCCGCCTCGGCAAGCTAAGATCCGCCTTTTGCGACGACGGTAACCACCATGATCAAGCTTGGCGACGACAATACCCTGCCCCTGCTGCGACTGGACGACAAGGGCGGCTGGCTGGACGCCGGCACCTACGGCGAAGCCTTCCTGCCCCGCCGCCAGTTGCCCGCCAACTGCCAACCGGGCGACGAGATAGCGGTATTCATCTACCTGGATGCGGATCTGGCGCCGGTGGTCACCACCGAGAAGCCCAGGGCCAGGGTCGGCCAGTTCGCCTCGCTCAAGGTGGTCACCACCAACCGGCTGGGAGCCTTCCTCGACTGGGGCATGAAAAAGGACATCTTCGTGCCCCAGCGCATGCAGTCCCAGCCCATGCACGAAGGCCGCCACTATGTGGTGTACCTCTATCTGGATCATGAAGGCCGCATGGTGGCAAGCAGCAAGCTGGACAGCTTCGTCAGCCGGGAGCGGCCCCCTTACCAGGCGGGGGATGAGGTCGGCCTGCTGATCGCCGAGCACACCCAGCTCGGCTTCAAGGCCATCGTCGACAACCGGTTCTGGGGCCTGGTGTTCAAGTCCGATGTCTCGGGCCGAGTCCCCACCGGCCTGGCCACCAGGGGCTATGTGAAACAGGTGCGCGACGACGGCAAGCTCGATCTGACCCTGTTCAAGCCGGGTCCGGGCAAGGTGGACGACGCCGCCCAGGCGGTCCTCGACAAACTGGCGCAATCCGGCGGCGTGATGCGAGTCAGTGACAAGACGGATCCGGACACCATCTTCCGGCTGTTCGGCATCAGCAAGGGCACCTTCAAGAAAGCCATCGGCGGCCTGTACAAGAAGGGGCTGATCCGGATAGAAGAAGACGGTATCCGGGTGGCGAAGGAATAAGCCGGAAGCGAATCTACACCCCTTCCAACTTCAGGCTTCAAGCTTCAAGCTCTATATGTCTCCCATCCAGCCCTGCAGCCATGCCAGCGCCGGCTCTTCCGGCTCCAGGGTCTCGGTGGCATCCACCTCCAGCCGTTCGGTGATGGCCCGGGCCTGCAGTTCCTGCAGCAGCTCGTCGAACTGGCGTCCGGCGCCGCAGAAGTTGTCGTAGCTGCTGTCGCCGAGGGCGACCAGCGCGTAGCGCAGCCCGGGAAGCGGCGGGCTGCTTTCGCGCAGCTCTTCGAACAGCGGGATCAGGTTGGGGGGCAGGTCGCCCTGGCCGGTGGTGGAGGTAACCACCAGCCACAACCGATCCTTGTCCAGCTCCGCCAGCACCGCATCCTCATGCAGCCGGACGCTGTGCCCGGCATCGAGCAGCGCCTGCTCCAGGGTCTCGGCCACCAGCACCGCCGAGCCGTATACGGTACCGATAATAATCTCCACTGCCGCCATCGTTTCCTCCTGTCAGAAAAGTCGTAAGTCCAGGGCCCGGGACAGCTCTTCCAGCGCCCAGATCCCCGCCACCGAATTACCGTAACCGTTCAGCTCCGGCGACCAGACGCAGACGGTGAAGCGCCCGGGCACCACCGCCACTATGCCGCCGCCCACTCCCGACTTGGCAGGCATGCCCACCCGATAGGCGAAGTCCCCGGCCGCGTCGTAGAGCCCAGAGGTAAACAGCAGGGCGTTGAGCTGCTGGGTCTGCAGCCGGGACAGCCACGGCTCGCCGGTGATCACGCAACGGCCGCCATGGGCCAGAAAACCGAAGGCCCGGGCCAGATCGACACAGCTCATGGACAGGGCACAATAACTGAAATAGGCCCTGAGCACCTCGTCGACCTCGTTGTCGAAGTTGCCGAAGCTCTTCATCAGGTTGGCCATGGCCGCATTGCGGAAACGGTGCTCGTATTCGGAATCCGCCACCTTGTGGTCGATGCGGAGCCCCGGGTTGCCGGCGCGCAGGCGCATGGCCTCCAGAAAGGCGTGCACCGGGGCCGACAGCCGCGAACTCAGCGCATCCACCACCACCAGGGCGCCGGCGTTGATAAAGGGATTGCGCGGAATGCCCTGCTCGAACTCGAGCTGCACCAGGGAGTTGAAGGCGTTGCCCGACGGCTCCTTGCCCACCCGCCGCCAGAGTTCATCCCCGTAGCGCTGCTGGGCCATGGCCAGGGCGAACGCCTTGGAAATACTCTGGATGGAAAATGGCTCGGCGGCATCGCCGCTGCTGTAGAGTTCTCCTTCCGGGGTGCACAGGGCAATGCCGAAACGTTCGGCGGGCACCCGGGCCAGGGCCGGGATATAGTCGGCCACCACCCCCTGGCCGAAATGCCGGCGGGCTTGCTGGTTGATACGATCGAGTAGGGGCTGAAGTGTCACAAACTGAGTCTAAGCGGCTGAAAACACAGATCCTAACCCGACAGGGGCACACTAATCGAGCGCCCTTTTCCAACCGAACTCACAAATCAGCGATTGCCAGCCCGGGTCCGGCGCCGCCGTCAGCGCCAGCGGCGCCGCCGTGACCGGATGCGCCAGCCGGAGCCGGGCGGCATGCAGCAGCAGCCGCTCGCAGCCATAATGCTCGCGGAAGAAACGGTTGTGGCGGCCGTCACCGTGGGTGGTATCGCCCACGATAGGGTGAAACAGATGGGCCATGTGCCGGCGCAACTGGTGCTTGCGTCCGGTTTCCGGCATCAGCCGCACCAGGCTGTAACGGCTGGTGGCATGTTTCTTCGACACGGCGAAGGGCAGCTCGATCCGGGCCAGGCTTTGCCAATGGGTCACCGCCGGCTGCGCCGGCTTGTCGGTGGCGGCGAACTTGTCGGCGATGGCGTCCGGCCGATGGCTGAGGGAATAATCGAGGCTGCCCTGCTCCGGCATGTAGCCGCGTACCACCGCCAGGTATTCCTTGGCGGCCTGCCGCCCGGCGAAGCTGTCGGTCAGGGTACGGGCCACCTCGGCGCTCTTGGCAAACAGCAGCAGACCGGAGGTGGGCCGGTCCAGCCGGTGCACCGGAAACACGTGGCAGCCCACCGCATCCCGGGTCAGTTGCATGGCGAAGCGGGTCTCGTGCCGATCCAGCCAGCTGCGGTGCACCAGCAAACCGGCGGCCTTGTTGACCGCCACCAGCCAATCGTCCTCGTAAACCACCGAAATCGTCATTCCTGGCGCGGCACCCGTTGGCCGGACAGGGCTTCGTCCAGGCGGGCGATGGCCTCTTCCAGCGCCCGGGTGTCCTCGGCCAGTTCCTTGAAGCTTTCCGTCGCCATGGGATAGAGCGAGATCCGGGTCGGCAGCGGCGCCTCGGCATCGAGCAGCGCCTGCATCCGCGGCAGCAGCACGAACTGCAGCCACTGGGGGAAGGTCAGGGTGTCCAGACAAAAGGGCTCGCCACTGGCCAGCGCCTCGGGGGCAGGCGGCACCGCCTGCCACCAGGACAGCAGCTTGAGTTCGCGCTCTATGGCATGGAGCAGCGCTTGGGGGTCGGCATGCATGGTCGGGTTCCTCTTCAAATACCGGCGTACTATACCATCTTGCTGCCCGACTCCCTATAATTCGCCCTGGCCGACAGGAGGAGCCCATGCAGATAGATACCCTCAGCGAGTTTTTGACCCAGGCGGGCACCGAGTTTCGCCTCTATGATCTGGGCCGCCGTTTACAGCCCCTGCCCCGGGCAGACTTCGCCACCATCGAGGCCGGCCAGCGGCCCTACCCCTGGCCGTTGCAGCGGCACGCCTGGCTGGCGGTCAGCTACTGGCAGCAGGGCGCCGGCGCGCAGCGCTACGTCTGGTTTCTGAAGATCCCACTGGACGAACGGGGGCTGCTCAACCAGGCCGCCATCAAGCATTTCCTGTCCGCCCTGGTGGAGCAGTTGGGCCAGGATCCGGGCGCCCCGCTCAGCGACGAACAACAGCAGCGGCTGGCCCAGACCCCCTTCACCTTTCAGCCCGCCCAGGACAAGCTGGCCGCCTTCCACGCCCGCCTGAGCCAGGACCTGGGGCTGCCGCCCTCCGCCTACTACCGGCCGGTGCTGGAATATCTGCAGGCCCCGGAGCGGCGCGACTGGCAGCAGCTCGGCCTGCAGGGCCTGGCGGACCTGGCCGCCCGCCTGGCCACCGAGCCGGCGCTGGCGCAACAGCTGGGCCAGCGGCTGTTCCGGCTGCCGCCGCCGGTGCAGCAGGCGCTGCTGAGCCAGTGCGAACAGCAGCCGCTGCCGCCAGCCCTGGCCACCGTGCTGCTGGCGCAGATCAGCATCGAGCAGGAACGACAGACCCCGGATGAAGAGCGCATCAGCCTGTTGCTGCGCGCCACCGCCGGCTGCGCCCCCTTCCCGGCCCGCAGCCGGAAGATCGCCAGCCTGCTGACTCTGGCCCCGGGCCGCCCGCTGATGCTGGCGCTGGCGGCCCGGCTGTGGCAGGAGCTGACCGACGAATCCCTGCTGCTACAGTACCTGGCTCAGCTCGCCGAGCACCACCCCACGCTGTTCAACGGCCTGTTCGCCGAACTGGTCGCCACCCCGGCGCTGCGCCCGCTGATCCTGGCCAACCTGCACAACCCGGCCCTGCCGGCCCCGCTGCGGGACGCCATCGGCCAGCTCTTCGCCACGGCCCGTGGCTGAGCTGCTGGCGCTGCTGGCGCTGTTCCTGCTCGCCGCCGGCTACTGGCGGGTGCGCCAACAGAGCGAGTTCGCCCAGCGCTGGCTGCAGCATTATTGCCGGCGGCAGCAGCTGCAGCTGCTGAGCGTGTACCGTTACCGCTATGTCTGGCGCCGCGGCCGGCTGCTGGCCCAGTTCAAGTTCGAATTCAGCCATGACGGCCTGCAGCGCGATGAGGGCTCGCTCTGGCTTTGCGGCCTGAAAGCCCTGGAAGTATCATTGCCGGTGTTGCGCGAGCCGCCATCGCCTATGCTTTAATGACATGGTGTCAAAGGAGGCAGTTATGGAACATATTACCCACCCTTTCAGCGAACTGTTTGAGCAACTGGGGCTGGACGCCAGCCACCAGGGCATTGAGCACTTTCTGAGCTCGCACCGGCTGCCACCCGACGTCGAGCTGGTGGATGCGCCCTTCTGGAGCCGTGCCCAGGCCGGTTTTCTGAAGGAGGGACTGCAAAACGACTCGGACTGGGCCGAAGTCATCGATCAGCTCAATGCCAGTCTGCGATAATCCCAAACGGAGCCAAGATGTCCAACCAGGATATTATCAACGCCATTCACGGCCTGATGCGTGAAGGCAAGAGCATCACCACCGCCTCGGTCAAGGCCCGGCTGAACGGACCGGTCAACATGGCACAGCTGCTGCAGCTGGTCAGCCGTTACAAACAGTCGCCGGACAGCCTGCCGGCGGCGGACAACCCCGCCCCGGCCGCACCCGAAACGGCCGGCCAGCAACCGGAGCTGGCCGCCCGGGTCGCCGAGCTGGAGGCCCGGGTGGCCCGGCTGGAACAGTGGCTGGAGCAAAAGCGCTGATGTGGATCTGCGAACTCAGTTTCGACTGCTATCAGGATATCGAGCTGGCCGAGGCGGAGCCGGCCATCCGTCAGTTGCTCGACGCACTGCGCTACAACGGCCAAATCCTGGGGCGGGAGTTTCCCACCGCCATTCACCAGGGCTGGCTCGGCAGCCGGGTGGTCTGCCCGGAAAAGGACAGCCTGCATCCCCGTCATTACAGCCGCCAGGTGGAACAGGCCATCGCCCGGCTGCATCAGGTCGGGCTGACCAGCCCCAAGGTACAACTGCGGGGCCAGGATCTGAATTCGGACACCACCGACCACTGCGCGGAACGCGGCTGGCAGGTGCTGTACACCAGCTATCTGCATACCTGCTCGCCGCTGCGCTGCGGCGAGCATTTCGCCCCTGTCCCGCTGTACCGGATACCGCCGGTGGCCAACGGGGATTTCAAGCAGGTGCTGAAGTGGCAGGAAGACTGGGAAGCCTGCGATCAGCTGCAGATGAACGGCTCCATCCTCGAGCACGGTGCCGTGCTCGAGCTGAGTGAGCCCGACAGCCGGCTGGCCCGGCGCGGACGGGATCTGGCCAAGCGCATCGAATACCTGACCCGGGTGCCCACCTTCTATTATCTGTACCGGGTGGGCGGAGACAGTCTGGAGCATGAACGACAACGTCCCTGCCCCGGCTGTGGCGGCGCCTGGCAACTGGCCGAGCCGGTACATGAGATCTTCGACTTTATCTGCGAGCCCTGCCGGCTGGTGTCCAATCTGTCCTGGGATTTCAAGGATTGAGCCCTTAACAGGGCTCCAGCCGCCGCAGAAAGCTGGCCAGGCTCGGCGCCAGCACGCCGATCCGGCCTTTCCCCAGCCGCTCCAGCAACACTTCTCCGCTGGTGTTGTCCAGGGTCACCAGGCGCTGCTCGTCGCGGCAGGAGGCAATAAACCAGCTCGCCGGCAGCCCCAGCTTGCGCAGCATCAGCTGATGGCCGATCTGGTTTTGCTGCAGCCGCTCGTAGTCGTCCTGGTTCCAGGGCTGCAGCAGGCTGAGAAAGAGCCCCTTGAAACAGACTTCGAGGTTGCCGGCGAAGTAATGGCCATAGAAGGCGCCCAGGCTCGGATGCACCTGCATCGCCAGGGCATCGGCGACATTGTCGAAGCGGCCGGGCTCGGGACGGCGCCAGGGCTGCCAGCCGACCCGCCCCTGGTGGGCCGGCAACAGTTCGGCCGGGGATGGCGCCGCCGGATCATGCACCGCCAGCAGCCCCTGGCCGGTGCGCCGGCATCGTTCGAACAACTCGCCGAGCGCCATCTCCACTTGATCTTGCATGCCAAAGTCCCACAATAAGGCCTAGATAGGCGCATTCTAGCAACCGGAACCCGAAATGACACCCGAACAGAAATACCAGCAGAGCCAGGCACTGGATGCCCTGCCCCTGGGCAAACACAGCAGCTACGTGTGCGAATACGACGCCGGCCAGCTGCAACCCGTGCCGCGCAGCCTGAACCGGGACGATCTCGGCCTCACCGCCGACAACCTGCCCTTCGGCGGCGAAGACCTGTGGAACCTGTACGAACTCTCCTGGCTCACCCCTCGGGGCAAACCGGTGGTGGCCATGGGCGAAGTGCATATTCCCGCCACCAGCGTCAACCTGATCGAGTCCAAGTCGTTCAAGCTGTATCTGAACAGCTTCAATCAGAGCAAGTTCGACAGCATGGACGAGGTGGCCGACATCCTCACCCGGGATCTGTCGCTCTGTGCCGAAGGCCGGGTCAGGGTGCGGCTCTACGAGCTGGGCGCCGCCCCCGCCCAGTTCGGGGTCATGCCCGGCGACTGCATCGACGATCTGGATATCGAGATCGACCGCTACCAGCCCGACGACAGCCTGCTGAACGACGCCACCGAGCCGCTCGAGGTACACGAGACCCTGCATTCCCACCTGCTCAAGTCCAACTGCCTGGTCACCGGCCAGCCCGACTGGGGCAGCGTGATGATCCGCTACCAGGGCCCGAAAATACGCCGGGACGCCCTGCTGCGCTACCTGGTGTCCTTCCGCCAGCACAACGAATTCCATGAACAGTGCGTGGAGCGCATCTTCATGGATCTGATGCAGCACTGCCGCCCCCGGGAGCTCACCGTTTATGCCCGCTATACCCGTCGTGGCGGCCTGGACATCAATCCCTACCGCAGCAACGTGGCCGGCAAGGCGGCCAATGTCCGGCTGCTGCGCCAGTAAACCGAGCCCCGGGCCAGCGCACATTACCCCGGCCGGACGGTCGCCACAACTGGACTCAGCCCGGCCGGCTCCGTAAACTGCCTGTCTCACTGCATTTTTCGGTAATCGTTATTGTGATCTTGTCTGTCGCCGTTTTGGTATCGCATCTGGCCGGCGCGCCCGCGCTGTCCCCATACCAACCCGAGCCCACTGAATTGCAGCGGGCGCGACAGCTCATGCTGAGCCGTCCCAACGAGTGCGTCGCCCTGACCAACTACTTCCTGCAACGCAAGGAAGCGGATCCGGCGCAGATGATAAGCTCGCGGCAGGACTTCGATCACCAGGAGCAGGCCCGCCTTTACCGCACCCGGGAGCAGACCTTCGCCGCCTGGCAGATCCAGGCCCTGTGCCAGGCCAATGAAGGTCTGCTGCTGCCGGCCGATGTCAGCATCAACCAGGCCATCGAACTGGCCAGGCGCCACCGGCAGCCGGAGGTGCAAGCCGCCAGCCTGCTGCTCAAGGCCAAGCTGGCCCTGGCCGGCCGGCAGCCCGCGCAGGCCCGGCAGCTGCTGGACAACGCCATGCCCCTGCTGCCGGCACCCGCCGAAGACGACGAGCCCGACCCGCTGCGACAATCCTGGCAACTGCTGGATGCCGCCACCCTGCTCGGCCAGCAACGATACGATGAGGCCCGCTCCGGGTTCGAGCAGATACGGCTCGCCGCGCTCAAGCAGGGCGACAGTACCCTCCAGGCCTGGGCCAATTACCAGTTGGGCGAGTATTACCTGCTGTTGCAACAGGGCGAGCTGGCCCTGTCCCATTTCGTGGAAACCCTGGATCTGCTGAGCCAGCGCCGCCAGTACTATCTCAAGGCGATGGCCGCGGACAAGGCCGCCACCCTTTACGCCAACCAGGGCGACGGCGAGCAGGCGGTACACTACGCCAACCTGGCCACCACCGAATTTGAGTTGCTGGGCAACAGTCCGCTGCTGATCGGCTCCCTGCTCAACCTGGGGCGGGTCACCCGGGCCGGCGGCGATGCCAACCTGGCCCTGGTGTATTTTTTCAATGCCCTCGACCTGGTCCGGGTCCAGGGCGACACCCAACTGATGGCCCGGCTTTACCTGGAGATCGGCCAGTCCTACCGGCACCTGAAAACCTTTGCCGAGGCCCGGCATTACCTCAACCTGGCCCGTACCGGCTTCGAGCTCAATCAGGACATTCCCCGCCAGACCGACACCCTGTTGCAACTGGGCCAACTGCATCAGGAACAGCAGGAACCGGGGCTCGCCCTGCTGCAGCTGGAGCAGGCCCGTAAACTGGCGGAGCAGCAAGACGACGTGCCCCGCCTGATCGAAAGTCACCGCCTGCTGGCCCGGCTGTTCGAAGGCAGCGGCAACATGACCCAGGCGCTGCACCACCAGAAGGCGTTTCATGCCTACTACGAGCGGGCCTCGCAACTCAACCGGCTGCTCACCCAGAGCCTGGTCCAGGAAAGCGATCAGCAGTTGCAACAGGAGCGGGAACTGGCCGAGCTGCGCCGGCAAAACGAACTGCTGCAACAGGACCGGCAGCGCTTCGCTCTGCTGGCCACCAGCCTGAGCCTGATCGCACCCTTGCTGCTCTATGGTCTGGTGCGCAACCATATTCGCAGTCGCCGGCTACAGCAGGAGAACCGGGAGCTGCACCAGTCGCTGCAACTCGAGCCCAGGACCGGCCTGCCCAACTGGCGCCAGTTGATGCAGCGGCTGCCCCAGGAAATGGCCAAACGCCAACAGCGCTCGGAACAGTGGTATCTGAATGAAACCGAAGCGCAGCCCTTCAACGACAAGATTTACTACTTCCTGCTGCACGTGCCCTTCATGGCGGATCTCAGCGAACGGCTGGGGCTGGATCACGCCCGTCAGATCCAGAAAAAGCTGGGCGACTACCTGCAGGGGCGCATTCATCCCAAGGCCCGGATCTACGACCTGCGCGAAGGCCAGTTCATCTACGTGATCTCCCAGCGCCAGGTGGTGGATCTGCACCAGACCCTGTCCAGCCTGGAGCGGATGTTTGCTGAATTTCCCTGCAATTTCGAGCTTGATCGCCGCCTGGCTATCGGTATTATCGGACATCCGTTCCTGCCCAAAGCCCCCCATGCCCTGGACGACATGCGACTGGGAGATATTCTTTACTTGGCCATGGCGGCCGCCCACCAGCTGGCCGAACAGACCGGCGAACTGGCCTGGGTGGAGCTGTTGGCGGTAGACTGCCAGCAGGCCGCTTTTTTCAATGGCGATATTCGCCACTGCTGTATCCGGGCTATTCTGAAAGGGCTGGTCAAGGTAAACAGTTCACATAAAAAACAACAGATTGACTGGCGTGCCCTGGCACCCGAGCCAGCAGCCTTAATATAATTTTCACAGGCCCGCCTGCGCTCGGGTTTAATGGTGAATAATGGACGATATCAACGATAAACAGATGTTAATGGAACTGGCATCGGTTATTGAAAAACTGGGCGATATGCTCCCCCATCTGCGGCAGTACGAGGGTCAGGTGGCCATGCCTTCCCGGGCCGGCCAACCGCCGCCCCAGCCCGCCCCCCTCGGCAGCCTGCTCGAACACTGGCAAAAGCTGTTTCCGGGCCAGAAGGAAAAAAGCGCAGAGCCGCCCCCCCCGCCCCGGTCCGACACCGGCCTGGCGGCAGAGTTTGAGCAACTGCTGGAGCGGCTGCGCCATGCCGCCCTGCTGTTCGGCCGCAAACAACAGGTGGATGGCCAGAAACTTCAGCAGGCGACGCGCGAGCTGGAGCAGTCGCCGTTCCGCTCGGCCCACACCGACAACCTGCTGGCCGAGCTCGTTCGCCTGGACGGGGACGACCATCAGCCCCATATCTGGGCGCTGCTGGAGTATTACCATGCCGCCCTGCGCCAGTTGGTCGAGCAGGAACGCCGTTGCCAAAGCCATCACCACGAGCTCTGCGCCAAGCTGCAGCAACTCATAGATGAATTGCATTTTTCCGGTGAAATCGGCGATGAGCTCGGCAAGATACAGCAAAAGTTACTACAGCAGGTCAGCATATCGGCCCTGCCCCCGCTCTGCCTTCGCCTGATCGAGCTCACCATAGAAGGGTGCCGGCAAGAACGCCAGAATTCGGCGACCTTTCTCCTCAAACTGAACGAAAACCTCGGTGAAATGCATCATAACGTTGCCATTTCCCTCAGCGAGGGCCAGGCCCTGCTCGATGCCCGCACCCATCATGGCCACCATATCGCCGGCGAGCTCAGGGCCATCGGCGAACATCTGGTCAGCCAGAGCAATGCCCGGCTGAAAGAGGAAATCGAGCTGCGCATGCGCAGCATCACCCATATCATGGCCCAGCACGAACGGTTGCAGGAGCGGGAGCAGTCCCTGCTCAACCGCATGAACGCCATGGAACAGCAGATCAACGAGCTGAAAAACGAGACCGCGCAATACAGACAGCGGCTCAGCGCCCAGAATGAGAAACTGTTCATCGACAACCTGACCCAGATTTACAACAGAGCCGCCATGGAAGAGCGGCTGGAAGTGGAATACCGGCGCTGGCTGCGCCACCAGGATCCGCTCTGCATCGCCCTGCTCGATATCGATCACTTCAAGGAAATCAACGACAACTACGGACACCTCGCCGGCGACAAGGCCCTGCGCCTGATTGCCCGCATCATTCAGAAGTCATTGCGGGAATCCGACTTCGTGGCCCGCTTCGGCGGCGAAGAGTTCGTGATCCTGCTGCCCGGGGTCAACCCGGACAAACTCGAAAAACCACTGGAAAAACTGCGGGAGCAAATCAAGAATATTCCGTTTCGATTCAAAGACGAGCGCGTCACCATCACCGCATCCATCGGTGCCACCCTGCTCAGGAAAGGGGACTGCACCACTTCAGCCATGGAGCGCGCCGACCAGGCCCTGTACCAAGCCAAACGCGCGGGACGCAATCAGATAGTCGTGGCCTGAACACATCACCTTAATTCACGGGAGTGGCGATGATCACCCATATCAATCCGGTCGGCAGCATGAACCTGCTGTCGCAACTCGAAGTCGATCGCCTGAAACAGTCCGCCTCCGGCGATCTGTATCAGCTGTTTCGCAACTGTGCCCTGGCGGTACTCAACTCCGGCAGCAAGACCGACAGCTCCAAGGAGATACTCGAACGCTACAAGTCGTTCAATATCAACGTGATCCGGCGCGAACGAGGGGTCAAGCTGGAGCTGTTCAATCCACCCGAGCACGCCTTCGTCGACGGCGACATCATCCGCGGCATCCAGGATCACCTGTTCTCGGTGCTGCGCGACATCATCTACGTCAACAGCCAGCTGCAGAGCCAGGGCCAGTTCAACCTGACCGCTTCCCTGCACATTACCGATCTGGTGTTCGCCATCCTGCGCAACGCCCGGGCGGTGCATCCGGGGGTGGATCCCAACCTGGCCGTCTGCTGGGGCGGCCATTCCATCAATCCGGTGGAGTACCAGTATACCCGCGAAGTCGGCAACGAACTGGGCCTGCGGGAGATGAACATCTGCACCGGCTGTGGCCCGGGGGCAATGGAAGGCCCGATGAAGGGCGCCGCCGTGGGCCATGCCAAGCAGCGGGTCAGCGGCAGCCGCTATATCGGCCTGACCGAGCCCTCGATCATCGCCGCCGAGCCACCCAATCCCATCGTCAACGAGCTGGTGATACTGCCGGACATCGAAAAACGGCTGGAGGCCTTCGTCCGCCTGGCTCACGGCATCATCATCTTCCCCGGCGGCGTGGGTACCGCCGAGGAGATCCTCTATATCCTCGGCATCATGATGCACCCGGAAAACCGCCATCAGCCCATGCCGATCATCCTCACCGGGCCCAAGGAAAGCGCCAGCTATTTCCGCAGCGTCGATGAGTTCATCGGCAATACCCTGGGGCCCGATGCCCAGTCGCTGTACCAGATCATCATCGATGATCCGGCCGAAGTGGCGCGGCGGGTGAAGAGCGCCATGCCGCTGGTGCGGGACTACCGCAAGTCGGTGGGCGACGCTTACTCCTTCAACTGGTCGCTGAAGATAGAGCCCGAGTTCCAGCTGCCGTTTCTGCCGGATCATGACAGCATGGCCAATCTCAACCTGCACTGGGAGCAGGCCCCGCAGCAGCTGGCCGCCAACCTGCGCCGGGCCTTTTCCGGTATAGTGGCGGGCAACGTCAAGGAAGGCGGCATTCGCGCCATCGAGAAGAAGGGCCCCTTCCTGATCAATGGCGATCCCAAGCTGATGAAGATGATGGACAAGCTGCTGCAACAGTTCGTGGAACAGCAGCGCATGAAACTGCCGGGCGCCCAGTACGTGCCCTGCTACCAGATCAACCGATAACGACGATGAGACCGGGCCCCGCCCGGCCTCCTCCTTCCGGCCTATGCAACTGCTTATTCTCGACGCCCTCAATCTTATCCGCCGGCTCTACGCGGTTCAGGAAAACCGGCACCCGGACCCGGCCACCCGGCTGGCGGCCACCGGCGCGGCCCTGAACCATGCCGCCGGCCGGCTGCTCGGCCAATTCGCTCCCAGCCACGTAGTGGCGGTGTTCGACGGCGCGCCCGTCGGCTTTCGCCACCGTCTGTACCCGGACTACAAGGCGGGCCGCACGCCCATGCCCGCCGAGCTCGCCGGTTACCTCGGCCAGCTGCAGCAGGGACTGTGGCGGCTGGGGATCGACGCCCTGCTCTCCGACACCGACGAAGCCGACGATCTGATCGCCACCCTGGCCCGGCGGCTGTCCCGGCACGCCGGGAAAACGCTGATCGTCTCCACCGACAAGGGCTTCTGCCAGCTGCTCGATCCCCATATCCGCATCTGGGATCACTTTAATCAGCGCTGGCTGGACGCGGCTCATGTACGGCAGCACCATGGCCTCGACCCCGAGCAACTGGTCGATTACTGGGCGCTGACCGGCCAGTCCGGCAGCCAGATCAGGGGGGTGCCGGGCATCGGCCCCAAGCGGGCGAAGACGCTGTTGCAACAATTCGGCAACCTGGACACTCTGTTGGTCACGCCCCCGGTAGCGAAAGAGGAAAAAATCGTTCACCTGCATAAGAATGAAGCATTACTCGCCAGGCAGCTGGTGAAACTGGTGGATGATATTGAGCTGGGCTTCAACCTGAAGGATCTGCGATACCGGCCTTCGACTAAAGAGCCATAGGCAAAAAGCGGCAAAAATGTTATAAAAGCGGGGCAACACAACTTCCCCTACCTTTATAAACTGATAACGGAACGCTGCCCATGAGTAAACGCAGTATTACCGTGATCCCGGGCGATGGTATTGGTCCCAGCATTATCGATGCCGCCCTGCAAATCCTGGATCACGCCGGTTGTGACTTTCATTACGACTACGCCGACGCAGGCCTGGTAGCCCTGGAAAAACACGGTGAACTTCTCCCCCAAGACACCCTCGACCTGATAGCCAAGAACAAGATTACCCTGAAAGGCCCCCTGACTACCCCGGTTGGCGGCGGCTTCACCTCCATCAACGTCTCCCTGCGCAAGCTCTTCAACCTGTATGCCAACGTCCGTCCGGTGGTCTCCTTCGAAGGCACCAGGAGCCGGTTCGAGAACATCGACATCATCACCATTCGCGAGAACACCGAAGGCATGTATTCCGGTGCCGGCCAGAAGCGCGCCGACGACAACGCCAGCGCCGAGGCGATGAGCATCATCACCCGCGAAGGCGCCGAGCGCATCGTGGTGTTCGCCTTCGAGCTGGCCCGCAACGAAGGACGCAAGAAAGTCACCATAGTGCACAAGGCCAACATCCTGAAGTCCACCTCCGGCCTGTTCCTGGACGTGGCCCGGGAAGTCGCCCAGCGTTATCCGGACATCGAAACCAACGAGATGATCGTGGACGCCGCCTGCATGAACCTGGTGATGTACCCCGAGCGCTTCGATGTCATCGTCACCACCAACCTGTTCGGCGATATCCTGTCGGATCTCTGCGCCGGCCTGGTCGGTGGCCTGGGCATGGCGCCCGGCGCCAACATCGGCAAGGAAGTGGCGATTTTCGAGGCGGTGCACGGCTCCGCGCCGGACATCGCCGGCCAGAACATCGCCAACCCCTGTTCGGTGATCCTGGCTTCCATCCAGCTGCTGGAGCACCTGGGGATGCAGGATAAGGCCCGCCGGATCCGCGAGGCGGTGCGCAAGACCATCGCCGAAGGCAAGACGGTCACCCGGGATCTGGGCGGCAACGCCAGCACCACCGAGTTCACCCAGGCCATTATCGCCAACCTGTAACCGGCTCGCGGCTCCCGCCCGGGAGCCGCTTTAATCCCGCCCCCGCCGGTCCGGCGCTGCTATAGTTAGTGATATCGCTTAATGAGGCACCGCTCATGGACGGACGGCTGGTTCTCATCTTTTGGCTACTTCCCCTGCCGTTGCTGGCCAACGACCCGGAATGGCGCTTTACCCTCAATCCCCCGAGCATGATCGGCGAGCAGCCCCGGCGCTACGGACTGGACATCGAGCTCAGGGAAAACGAAGAAGGCCGCGCACGGCTGGCCGCCTATCCGCGGCTGCAGCTGACCCCGCAAAGCTCGGTGAGCCTGTCGCTCAAGGACTACAGGCCCAATCTCAACTTCGACGGCCGTCGCTACAAGGCGTCGCTGCGGCTGCGGGGGGATGGGGTCAAACTCAGCATCCGGCCGACCGATCCGCGCAACCGGCTGGAAATCGACCTCAAGGTGACCGACGACGAGTCCGGCCTAGACCTTAGGTACAAGTTTTGACACCTTGCGCGGCTGGAACACGTGCACGGTGATCTCTTCCCGGTCGTGATACAGCTGCTTGGCCTGCACCTGAAAGCCGCCCAGCTCCTCCAGCTTGTCCTTCAGCTGTTGCAGGTTGTACACCGCCTCGGCGTAGCGTTTCTTCATCGGCAGCTTGAGGTTGAACATCGCCTCCTGGCAGTCTTCGCTGAGCAGCCAGTCTGCCATCAGCGCCACCACCCGGGCCGGTTTTTCCACCATGTCGCACACCAGCCAGTACACGTTCTTGCGCACCGGCCGGAACTTGAAGCCATCTTCCCGATAGTGCTTGACCTGGCCGGTCTCCATCAGCGAGGGGCTCATGGGGCCGTTGTCCACCGCCGCCACCATCATGCCCCTGGCCACCAGCTGGTGGGTCCAGCCGCCGGGCGCCGCCCCCAGATCGACCGCGCGCAGGCCCGAAGTCAGCCGGGTTTCCCACTCCTCCCGGGGAATGAACACATGGAAGGCCTCTTCCAGCTTAAGGCTGGAACGACTGGGCGCATCGGCGGGAAAGCGCAGCCGGGGAATGCCCATGTGGAAGGGCGAGTGGTTGTAGGAATAGGAATAACCCAGCATCAGCCGGTTGTTGGCCAGGAAAAACAGGTGCAGGGTGGGCCTGTTGCGGGCCTCGGCCCGGGTCAGCAGCTCTTTGCCGCGCAGCGCCTGGCGTACCGGCACGGTAAACTTGCGGCAAAAACGCGACAGCTCCTTACCCTCGTTGGTGTCTGGGGTTTCCACCCGGATATCGCCGCACAGGGGCATGCCCTCGGCCGCCGCCAGTATGGGGCCGATGCGATCCTCCAGCGGCAGCTCGGTCAGTTCGGCCCACACCACCAGCATCTGGCGGGCGAAGATCAGCTCCCGGAACGGTAGCTTACGCGCCAGCAGATCACCGTCTTCCGGCTGGAAGCATTCGTAAACCACATGGCCGCTGTCGTCCTTGGCGCGGGCAAAACCAGGACAACCCATTGTCGCCGCCCTGTCCTGAATTTCCGCTGCCGCCTCTTTCTCGAAACCGGGGCGGCAATAAATCAATAACTGTTTCATTCAGACCTCAACCAGGCACGACCAGCCAGCAGTATGCTCAGCCAGCCCACCATAAAACACAGGCCGCCCACAGGGGTCAGCCAGGCAATGCCCCTGCTGCCGAGCAGCACCAGGGCGTAAATACTGCCACTGAACAACAGGGTGCCCAGGGCGAAACCGGCGCCGGCCCAGTGCAGACCGGCCACCGCCTTGTAGCGCAGCGCCAGGCTCACCAGCAGCAGCGCCAGCGCGTGATAGAACTGATACTGTACCGCGGTGCCGAAGGCCGCGAGCTGGGCGGCAGACACGCCACTGCCGGCCAGGCCGTGGGCACCGTAGGCGCCCAGGGCGGTGGCGCTCAGGCCGGACAGCCCCGCCAGGTAAAACCACCATTTAGTCAGCAAGAACAAAACTCCTCATCTGCGCCACCACCAGCGCCAGGTTGCGCGCCAGGGTGGTACCCGACGACTTGCGCGGGCTGAAGCCGTGATCGCCATCCCTGACCCAGCAGGTTTCCACCCCGTCGGCCAGGTCATAGCCGGCCACGGCGTCGCGGTTGCCAAAGCTGTCCCGCTCTCCCTGCACCAGCAGGGTCGGAGTCGCGATGCTGGCCAGGTGCTGGCCGCGAAAGCGTTCCGGCTTGCCCGGGGGATGAAAGGGGAAGCCCAGCAGGAGCAGTCCCCGGGGCGAGAGTTCGTCGGCCACCAGCGAGGCCATGCGCCCGCCCATCGACTTGCCCGCCAGGAACAACCGGGGATGGGCGAAGGCCGCCGCCATGTCCCGCCAGCAGTCCAGCAGCACCGGTTCCCTGTCTGGCGGTCGGCGGCGGCCGTCCTGCTGGCTCTTCTGCATATAGGGAAACTCGAAACGGATCACCTGGATGTGCGCGTCCGCCAGCCCTTCGGCCAGGCTCGCCATCACCGGGTGCTCCATGCCCGCGCCGGCGCCGTGGGCCAGCAGCACCCGGTTCGGCGCCTGGTCGGAACCGTTGAACAGTACCTTGCTCATCCGTTCACTGCCTTCTGTTTTTCTTCCTTGGTCACCAGGGCCAGCATCCATTCGCGAAAGGCGGCGATCTTGCCCAGCGCCGCCTGGGATTCGTGGCACACCAGGTAATAGGCGTTCTTGGACATCAACACCTGCTCGAAGGGACACACCAGCCGGCCCGCGTCGATCTCCGGCTGGGTCAGCACGCTGTGGCCCAGGGCCACCCCCTGGCCGTGGATGGCGGCCTGGATCACCATCGACGAGTGGCTGAAGATGGGCCCCTGGTTGACATTGGCCGCCTGGATATCGAGCTGCTTGAACCAGGCCTTCCAGTCCCGCCGCGAGGTATCGTGCAGCAGGGTATGGCGAGTCAGATCCTCCGGTGTTTTCAGTGGCTTGGTGCCCATCAGCAGCATCGGCGAGCACACCGGGATCAGGTACTCGGTGTGTAGCTTGTCGGCACGCAGTCCCGGCCAGTTGCCCTTGCCGTAGTAGATGGCCACGTCCACATCGTCGGTGAGCGAGCCTTCGTCCAAATCCACCGCCTTGATGCGCACGTCGATGTCCGGGTGCACCTCGCTGAACCGCACCAGCCGGGGCACCAGCCACTGGATGGCGAAACTCGGCTGCAGGCTGACGGTGAGCGCCCCCTTGGCGCTGCGCGCCAGCAGCCGCTCGGTGGCATCGGAGATGGCGGAAAAGATGTCCTTTATTTCCAGAAAGTAGCTCTGTCCTTCCTCGGTCAGCAGCAGGGAGCGGTTGCGCCGGCGAAACAGCTTGATGCCCAGGTATTCTTCCAGCCCCTTGATCTGATGGCTGATGGCCGCCTGGGTCACGAACAGCTCTTCCGCCGCCCGGGTAAAACTCAGGTTGCGGGCTGCGGCTTCAAATGCCTTGAGCGCATTGAGCGGGGGTAGTCGCCGGGACATCCAGACCTCGATAAGGTTTTCTAATGGCGGGGATTATAGGTGGCCGGCGTGCGACAAGCCAGCGCCGCCATCGGCCAGTGCGATATTCGTTATCCGCCTCCCCCCTTCCGCCCGGCGGACCGGCCCCGAAACGGTGCGAGGAAGATTCATTTTATCCGCCCGCCTCTGTTACACTGGGACGGCATCGATCCCACTTTTCAGCGACAGACCCTGCATCCTATGATTGATCTGCTTCCCGTGTCCCTGCTCGACTGGCTGGTGCTCAGCCTGGTCAGCCTGCTGGTCGTTTTCCTGCTGTTCGGCCTGCTGCGCCGGCTGTGGCGGGGGGCTCCCAAACATCCCTATCAGCAGAAACTGCTGTTCAGCCCCGAGTCCGCCGCCGCCCTGCGCCTGCTCGACCACACCATGGGCCGCGAGCTGCGGGTCTTTGCCGCCGTGCGCCTCTGTGACCTGCTGGAGCTGAATCCCCGGCTGAAAAAGGCCCACAGGGAGCAGGCCTGGCACGCCCTGTACGGCGAAAAGCTGGACTTTGTGCTCTGCTCGCCCAAGGATCTGAAGGTCCGGGTCGGGGTGGCGCTGGTGGACGACAGCCTGAGCGAGGCCGACGGCCGCCACCGGCACCGGCTGCTGCAGGGCATCAGCGACGCCGGTCTGCCGCTGATCCACCTGTCGCCCAAGGACTGGCCCACCCCGGAAGCACTGCGCGAGGAAATCCTGGCGGCCATCAAGCGCCAGCCGGTCGCGCCCTCCGCCGTCGCTAGCGGCCGCGGCCGGGTCGAGCCGGTGCTCAAGCTGCCCGACGAGGATGACGCAGACAACAACGAGCCCCGCTTCCGGCTGTAGCAGCCGGTGTCTCCGGCCCGGGACCCGGCCAGTTCGGCCGACTGAATGACAACGGGGCGAGAGCGGGTCCGTTACTGTATTCCTTCTTTTCATATGGAGCCGAAACCATGGCCAGACTGATCCTGCTGTTGTTGCTGACTACCCTCGGCGCCTGCTCGGCGGAAGGCTGGCAGTCGGCCAGCCGGGCACCGGCCGGGATAGCGCCGGATCCGGCCACCACTCCGGAGGCGGTGATCCAGGTTTACGGGGCCGATGCCTGGGGCTGGCGCGGCTGGTTCGCCATTCATACCTGGATTGCGGTCAAGCCCAGCCATGCCGACCGCTACACCGTCTACGAGGTGGTGGGCTGGCGCACCCGGCGTGGCCTGTCGGCCCTGCGGGTGGCTCAGGAAGTGCATCCGGATCGCTACTGGTTCGGCGCAGAACCGGAGGTCCTGCTCGACAAGCGCGGTGACGGGGTGGACCGGCTGATCACCGAGATCGAACAGGCGGTGCGGGACTACCCCTGGAAGGACGAATACCGGGTCTTTCCCGGCCCCAACAGCAATACCTTTCCGGCCTGGGTGGCCCGGCGGGTCCCCGGGCTGGGGCTGGAGCTGCCGTTCAGTGCCATCGGCAGCGGCTGGATCCGGACCCTGCCCGCCACCGCCCCCTGAATTCAGCGCCAGATCTCGCGTAGCGGGGTGTCCGGGCGGTAATGGTAGGCCACCTGGGCCTGCAGCAACTCGGCGGTCGCCAGCGCATCGGTCTGGGCATGGTGGGGCTGGTAATAAGGCAGGTGGTAGCGGCGGCGGCTGTCCGCCAGCCGGATCGACACCGGCTTTTTACCCCGCAGCCGAGCCCAGAGCCCAAACGGTTTCTGCCGGTGCAGGCGCGCTTCCAGATCCATGGTGTCCACCACCGGGAACAGAATGCCCTCGTTCAGCCGCGCCTTCAGCGCTATATCGAGAAAACCGCGCTCTATGCTCCTATGGTGCACCACCACCACCCGTCCGGCCAGGGCGCAGAGCAGCTCGTCCAGCACCAGCAGCAGATCCGGCGCCGCCTTCACTTCCGAATGGGTGATGCCGTGGATCACCACCGACTCCCTGGCCAGCGGCTTGTGCGGATTCAGGATCCAGTGCGCGGACTCACGGCAGCGGATCCGGCGCAGGCTGAAGGGCACCAGGCCGATGCTGACGATGGCATCCTTCTTCAGGTTGAGCCCGGTGGTTTCAAAATCCATCGCCACGAAGGGCACTTCCGCCAGGGGGGTATCACCGCTCACCGACCCGGCCCGGTAAAAGCGCTGCAGCCGGTAGTCCCGGGCGCCGCGGGCCTGGGCGTCGAACAGCGTCGGCCAGTCCGGCGTCTCGGCCCGGGGTGCCGTGTCGGGCCTCAGGTAAAACATGCCGCCTCCCTAACCAGCCCTATTGGGCTGGTAACGAAACTTGAGGAATTTTTGGGCATGGCTCAGGATCTGGAACGCATCCTTCAGGTTTCTGCGCTCGAATTCCGACAGGTGCTCGGGCTCGATATTGTTGTCCGGCTCCCGCCCCGCCGCCAGATCCAGCGCCTGGTGGCGGATCCGCACCATGGCGATAAATTCCATGGCATCACGCAGATCCTGGCCCCTCCCCCGGGGCAGTATGCCCGCCTCGATCACGTCGTTCAGCCGCTCGAAGGAGTTCTGTGCCCGGGAGCCGACCGCCAGTCCGTGCACCCGGATCAGATCCGCCAGCGGCGCCGTGCCCCGCCGCTTGAGGTTGATGGAGTTGTTGTGCTTGCCGTCCTGCTCCATCACGAAGCTCTTGAAGAAACCGAGCGGCGGCGTACGGCCCAGGGCGTTGCGGGCCATGCAGGCGAGAAAGCGCGGGCTGCGCCGGGCCCGGCGCACGATCAGCGCATTCAACTGCTCGGCCCACTCGGTCTTGCCCCAGACCCCGTCCAGATCGAAAAAGATCGAGCTGTTCAGCAACGATTGGGGATCCGGCTGCTCGATCCAGGTGCTGAAGTGCTGCTCCCACTGCCGGCGGGTCAGCTGCCAGACGACGTTGGTGGCCATGATACCGCCCTTGCAGTAGCTGTAGCCGCAGGCCGCCAGCCCGTCGCACACGAACCGAGTCAGGGCCGCGAAATAGTCGCCATGCAATTCGGGATCGTAACGGTTGTCGAGGATGATGGCGTTGTCCTGATCGGTGACGATCAGCTGTTCATCCCGCGCCATGGAGCCCAGCGCCAGGAAGCAGTAGGGCACCGGCGCCGGGCCCAGCTCCGCTTCGGCCAGCTCCAGCAGTCGCTGCTTGAAGCTGCGCCCGATCACGGCCATGGCCGAGCCGATCATCCGGGAGTTGGCGTCTTCGTTGACCATGCGCACGAAGCAGGCCCTGACCTCGTCGCCGAGCGCCGCCAGCTCCGCCACCGTCTGCTGGCGAAAGATGCTGCCCACCACGAACAGGCTGCTCTGGGACTCGTGGCGCATGATGTCCGACAGGGCGATCACCCCGACCGGGCGAGCCCGGTGCAGTACCGGCAGGTGATGCAGGTTATAACGCAGCATGGTCAGCATGGCCTCGAACACGAACTGACCGCTGTCCAGCGTCACCGGCTCCACCGACATCACCTCCACCACCGGGGTCTCTCCCGGCAGGCCGGCCGCCAGCACCCGGGTGCGCAGATCCCGGTCGGTGATAATGCCGGCGATACTCGGCTCCCCGCCGTCATCGGTACCGGTCACCAGGATCGAGGACACCCCTTCTCCGGTCATTCTCTCCGCCGCTTCGCGCACCGTGGCGGAATCGGGGATCATCACCGGCTCGCGGGCAATCAGCGTCCGCACCGAGGAGGTCATCAGCGGGTTAGCCTCCCGCCTGGACACCGCCTGGCGCAGCCGGGTCCGGTCTTCCACCTCGACGAAATCGGCAAAGGACTCGAACTGCTCGAACAGCTCGTTGAACAGCGACTCGGGCAGGCAATAGAGCAGGGTGTCTTCCAGCGCCGTGGCCGGCAGCCGCACCCGGTTGTGCATCAGCAGCCCCATCTGGCCGAACAGGCTGCCCTCACTCAGGCGGTTGTACAGCTCGCCGTTGCGCCGGTAGATTTCGACCGCGCCGCTGCGGACCAGGTAGAACTCATGCACCTGCTCCCCGTATTTCAGGATAGGGGTGCCGGCCCGGAAATAGGCCACCTCGACCTGGGTTGCGATGCGCGCCAGGGTCTCCTCCGGCAGGCTGTCGAAGGGGGAAAACTGGCGAACAAATCCCAGAATTTCAATTTGTTCCACTTCCATGGCGGTCTCTCGGCAGGGGATGAAAAAGGCAGGCCCGGATGGCCCGGCCTGCCTCGACGTTCAAACGGTCGGCACGGCGATGGTCAGTTCCTCGGCTCCGACAGCAGTCCCTTAACCAGCGCTACGCAGGCGATGAGCAGCACTATGGTAAAGGGAAAGCCGGTGGACACCGCCATCGCCTGCAGGGCGACGAGGCCGCCCCCCAGGATCAGGGCGATGGCCACCAGCCCTTCGAAGGTGCACCAGAACACCCGCTGGGGCTTGGGTGAGTTGACCTTGCCGCCGGCGGAGATGGTATCGATCACCATGGAGCCGGAGTCGGAAGAGGTCACGAAGAACACCACCACCAGTATGATGCCGATAAAGGAGGTGATCTGCGCCAGCGGCAGCGCATCCAGCATGGTAAACAGCTGCAGCGGCAGGGCCGCCTCGGCCACCGCCTGGTAACCGTCGTTCACCAGCTGGCTGATGGCGGTGCCGCCGAAGGCGGTCATCCACAGCACACAGGCGGCGGAAGGCACCAGCAGCACCGACACCAGGAACTCCCTGACGGTACGGCCGCGGGAAACCCGGGCGATGAACATGCCGACGAACGGCGACCAGGAGATCCACCAGGCCCAGTAGAAGGCAGTCCAGCCCTGGGAGAAGTTGGTATCTTCACGACCGATGGGGTTGGACAGCGCCGGCAGGTTTTCCACGTAGGCCGCCAGGTTGGCGAAGAAACCGGTGACGATGGCCAGGGTCGGCCCCACGATGATCACGAACAGCAGCAGCAGTGCCGCCAGTACCATGTTGATCTCGGACAGGCGCTTGACCCCGGCATCCAGCCCGGCCAGCACCGAGAGGGTGGCCACGGCGGTGATCCCGATCACCAGCACGATCTCGGTGGTGGTGCCGGTCGGCAACCCGAACAGGTAATTCAGGCCGGCACTGGCCTGGGAGGCGCCGAGCCCCAGCGAAGTGGCCAGGCCGAACAGGGTCGCCACCACCGCCAGCACATCGATGATATGGCCCGGCCAGCCCCATACCCGCTCGCCCAGCAGCGGATAGAACACCGAACGCACCGTCAGCGGCAGCCCCTTGTTGAAGGAAAAGATGGCCAGCCCCAGCGCCAGCACCGCGTAGATGGCCCAGGGATGCAGCGCCCAGTGATAGATGGTGGCCGACATGCCCAGCCGCCGGGCCGCTTCCGCGTCGCCGACGGCGCCACCCAGCGGCGCCCAGTCGGTACGAACCCCGTTCTCGACGCTGATGCCGCCCATGGCGGTGCCGTAGTGGGCCAGCGGCTCGGACACCCCGTAGAACATCAGGCCGATGCCCATGCCGGCGGCGAACAGCATGGAAAACCAGCCGAGATAGGTAAAGTCCGGTTTTGCCTCAGTTCCACCGATGCGCACCCGGCCCAGGGGCGACAGGATCAGCCCCAGGCAAAGCAGCACGAAAATATTGCCGGAGATGAGGAAAAACCAGTCCAGCTTGGAGGTCAGCCAGCCGCGCAGATCGCCGAACAGGGGGCCGACCTGGTTCTGAAATGCCAGGGTCAGGAACACGAAGGCGACGATGGCCAGTCCGGAGATCATAAAGACCCGGTTATGAATATCGAGCCCGAAGGGACCTATCTTCAGCGCGATATTGTCCTGCCCGATCTGATAGTCGGTATCGATGAGATTGACCTTTCCCTCCGGGGCAATCACATCGTGGTTATCTTTCTCTGCCATACATAATTTCCTCGTTTATCAAACGATTATCATCCTGAGGCCAATAAGAATAGCATAGAAATGTAACTCAATTACAGGAGCCGCCCCAATTGGAGACAATTCCGCGCCCGTCGCCGGAGCAGGCCGGTGCGATGTCGGCGGGGAAGGACGGCAGACGCCGAAGGGGTCGCGCCGCGACCGGAGGAAAACGGGGAACACGCCGGCAGGGTTACGATAAAGTAAAAGCAAAACGGCCACCCTGAGGTGGCCGTTTTGCTTTTAAGGTGGCGGAGCGGACGGGACTCGAACCCGCGACCCCCGGCGTGACAGGCCGGTATTCTAACCAACTGAACTACCGCTCCGGCGCTTGGCTTTCACTGCAAGCGGAGCGGATATTAATGTGGCGCCAGGCGAGGGTCAAGCCTTGAAAAACATTTTTTGTCCGAGCGCACACTTTTCAACCACCCTGACCGCTAACCGCTTGCCTGGCAATGAAAAAAGGTTATTTTTT
Organism: Zobellella endophytica; assembly: GCF_003012775.1. Lineage (GTDB taxonomy): Bacteria > Pseudomonadota > Gammaproteobacteria > Enterobacterales > Aeromonadaceae > Oceanimonas > Oceanimonas endophytica. The sequence continues at coordinate 199,252 of NZ_PXYG01000002.1, forward strand.
GGCCTTTTTCACGTTTTTTTTCCGCCACCAGAAGCCGGCGCCTGAAAGCAGTAGTAACAGCAGCGCGGCGGCGGCCGCCAGCACCGGCCATCGCTGCCAGAACGGGAGCGCCTCGATGTCACCGGACAACACCGGTGCCGATACCGGCGGCGCCACCCGGATCACCTGTTCGGCCAGGTTCAACTGGACCTCTCGTCCATCCTGGGTGGTGGCAAAGGCCCGGCCCCGCCAGCGGTAGTTGCCGGGGTGCAGGGCATCCGGCAAGGCGATGCGGTTCCCCTGGCCGGACACCGCAACCTTCTGCTCCAGCGGATTGGTCAGCTCGCCGTTGATCACCAGGCTGTCCGCCTGCAGGACGCTGTCGGCTTCGATCAGCAGCTGCCACTTGTCGGCCTTGTCCGGCACGGTGAAGCGCAGGCTAAGCGGCATCGGATAGACGATCATCTCCTGTTCATGGCTGCGGGCCAGCACCTGGTTGCTGGCCTGGGCCTGAAACAGGTAGTTCCCCGGCAGGGCATTGAACGCCAGCTCGGCGGTCATTTTGCCATCCCCCGGGTATTCATCCAGCCCGGTGCCGTCGTCGGCAAAGGTGCCCACCGCCAGCGGCGCCAGCTCGAACCCCTCCCCCTCCCCTTGCCGCCGTGGCAGCAACCGGGCGTTCAGCGACAGGCCGTCGAGGTAATAATTCGCATCCAGGGTGACATCGTCCTGGCGCAGCTCGGCGTTGAGCTTGATCCGCTCGTGCTGGAACACCCTGGACGGCAGGGCATCGACCTCGAGGCGAAACGGACTCACCAGGGTAATGCCGCGTTGCTCGTCGATGTTGCCGCTCGCCTGCCAGGGACCGGGTATCGGCTGCCACAGGGTGATCAGGTCCCGGTTGGCGGTGGATGCCCAACTGATATGGTCCGGGTGGCGCTGGTAATAATACTTGCTGCCGTCCGGGCGGATCAGCACCACCGGGGCGCTGGCCGGCTCCCGCTCGATAACCAGGGTGATCTCGGTAATCGAAGGATCGATGCGAAAGGTATTGCTCAGCCAGCGGGCGTGCTGCTCGTCGGCGGCCAATGTCACCGGCAGCGCCAATACCAGCATCGGCAGGCGACTCACTCGCGCCATAGGCAGCTGCCTCCCTTTTTCATGACCAGATCCAGCCTACCCTCATGGGCCTGCAACTCGTGCTCGGCGGCGCGCACCACCCGCAGGGCCGGCCGGTCGGCGGCCAGGCGGCGGATACCCTGGGCATTGGCCCCCTCCTGCTGGCCGCCGTCGCTCTGCAGGTTCAGCTTGGTCTGGCCGCCGGTCATCAACAGGTAGACGTCGGCCAGGATCTCCGCATCCAGCAAAGCCCCGTGCAGGGACCGGTGGCTGTTGTCTATGCCGTAGCGGTCGCATAACACGTCCAGGTTGTTGCGTTTACCCGGAAACAGCCGACGCGCCAGGGCCAGGGTATCGGTCACCTTGCACATTTGGGCCATGCGCTCAGGCCGGCCCATCAGCTCCATTTCGTAATCGAGGAAGCCGACGTCGAAGGGGGCGTTGTGGGCCACCAGCTCGGACCCGGCGATAAAGTCGAGAAAACGCTCGACCTCGACGGTAAAGGGCGGCTTGTCGGCGAGAAAATCATCGGTGATGCCGTGTACCCGGATCGCCTCTTCGTCCACCTTTCGATCCGGCTTGAGATAGACATGGAAGTGGCGGCCGGTCAGCCGACGGTTGACCACTTCCACGCAGCCGATTTCAATCACTCTATGGCCCAGGTAATGGGGGCCCGAGTCCATGTTCATGCCGGTGGTTTCGGTATCGAGCACGATCTGCCGATGGTGGCTTTGCTGGGTCATCACTGCTTCCTCCGCGGTATCCGGCCGCCAGTATATATGGCCGCCGCCGCCATGATAAGGCCCGCGGCTGGCCCGCCGCCCGGCTCTGTGGCAGACTGCGCCCTTTGTTTTTCCTGAACGGGTACTCATGAAACAGGTCCACTTGTACACCGACGGCTCCTGCCTCGGTAATCCCGGCCCCGGCGGCTATGGTGCGGTACTGCTCTACAAGCAGCACCGCAAGGAGCTCAGTCAGGGATTTATCCTGACCACCAACAACCGGATGGAACTGATGGCCGCCATCCAGGGCCTGGCCGCCCTCGGCGATCCCTGCCTGGTGGAGCTGACCACCGACAGCCAGTACGTGCGCCAGGGGATCACCCAGTGGATCCACGGCTGGAAGCGCAACAGCTGGAAAACCGCCGCCAGGACCCCGGTGAAGAATGCCGATCTGTGGCAACAGCTGGACAGCCTCTGCCAGCGGCACAAGGTGCAGTGGCACTGGGTCAAGGGCCACTCCGGCCACCCGGAAAACGAGCGTTGCGACGAGCTGGCGCGGCAGGCGGCCCTGCACGACGCGGTGCGCGAGGATACCGGCTACTCCCGCTGACGCGCCATGCCCGGCTGCGCCAGCGTATTCTGTACCGCCCGGCGCTCCCGTATCGGGGTTAGCGGAAAACGCCGCTTGCGTGCCAGTATGATGTACACCGCCGCCAGCGAAGGGCAGAAGTGAGGGCAGAGCCGGCGCCGCCAATGCCCCACCCGGGGCAGCATCAGCCGGGTAAAGCCGAGATAATCCCGCTCGATCACCTCGAACCCCAGCAGTTTGAGCCAGTCCTCGAGCCGCCGCGGGGCCAGCATCTGCCGCCAGCGTGGCAGCCGCCGCCGCAGTGCCGGCAAGGCGCAACCGAGCCCGGCGCTGCTGTAGGGATTGAATCCAGTCACGATCAGCCAGCCGTCATCCCGCAGCGCTACCTCGGTCTCCCGCAGTATCGCATGGGGATGTTCGCTGTAGTCCAGCACATGGGCCAGCAGGCAGGCATCCAGGCTGCCCGGGGCAAAGGGCATGGCGGTGGCGTCCGCCAGCAGGTCCATGCCCTCGAACGGCACCTGTCCCATCAGTACCGACTGGCGGATCCGGCTCTTGTCCAGCGACAGCGCCGCCCCCAGGGCATCGATTTTCAGCAGGTTGAAACCAAACAACCCCGGCGCCCAGTCATCCAGACACAGTTGCAGTTGCTCGGCGAGAAAGGCGCCCCGCGGCAACTGCCGCCAGCCGGAAGGTATCTGTGGTATGCTGGCTGATATCATGGCGCCTCTGATAAGCTATCGACAGGATTGCAATTCAAGGACAGCGTGATGCTTAAAGTTAGCCCCATCCCTGCGTTTAACGATAACTACATCTGGCTGATAAGCAAAGCCGGCCGGGCCGTGGTGGTCGATCCGGGCGATGCAGAACCGGTCCGGGCCGCCCTCGCCGAGCGGGAGCTGGAGCTGGACGGCATCCTGATCACCCACCATCACCGGGATCACACCGGAGGTGTGGCCGCCCTGTGCCGGGACTGGCCCGACGCCGTCCTGTACGCGCCGGCGGCCGAGCCCATGCCGGCCCCGGGGGGCATCGCCCTGAAAGACGGCCAGCGGATCGCCCTGCCCGCCCTGGATCTCGAGCTGCAGATCATGGCGGTACCGGGCCATACCCTGGGCCATATCGCCTATTGCGGCAACGGCCTGCTGTTCTGCGGCGACACCCTGTTTTCCGGCGGCTGTGGCCGGCTGTTCGAAGGCAGCCCGCAGCAGATGCACGAGTCGCTCGGCCGGCTCGCGGCCCTGCCGGACGACACCCTGGTCTACTGCACCCACGAATACACCCAGGCAAACCTGGCATTTTGCCATGCTGTCGAGCCAAATAATCCCGAGCTCAAGAAATACATGCAAAAGGTAGCCAAACTGCGCCAGCAGGGGATACCCACCCTGCCCAGTTCCATCGCCCTGGAAAAGGCGGTCAATGTGTTTCTTCGCGCCCGGATTCCCGGGGTCCGGGCGGCGGCCCAACACCACACCATGCAGGAGCTAAATGAAGACTATCAGGTGTTCGCCGCACTTCGCCGCTGGAAGGACGATTTTTAACGAACTTGATTAAACTGCTCACAAAGCATACACTGGCCGCCGTTTTTGTGAGACGCAGACACCATGAGAAGACTCTGTATTTTATCCAGTGCCTTGCTCCTGGCGGGCTGCCAGGCGGTGCCCTCCGATTCGGCGAGGCATCCCTATGGCCATCAGGAAACAGGTGGGGGAAGCATGACCGGCAGTCAGCTTTACCCCAAATCGGCGGCATATTCGTCGCTTTCGGTCACCGGCAAGGCATCTGCCGACGGGGGCCGGTTTTACCGCAAAGTATCCCACTCCTCGAGTGGCCGACGACAAAGTGAACAGGCACAGCCCCAGCAACAGCAGCCGAACTTGTGGCTGGAGCTGGCCGGGCAAATGGAACTCGACATCCCGCTGGATCATCCCCGAGTGGTGGCCCAACGGAACTGGTACCTCAAGCATCCTGCATACATGCGTTCCGTATCCGAACGCGCCAGACCGTTTCTCTATCTCATCAAGGAAGAGATAGAGAAACGGAACATGCCGATGGAGCTGGTACTGTTACCGGTGATCGAGAGCACCTTCGATCCCAAGGCCTATTCCCGGGGCCATGCGGCGGGCCTGTGGCAGATGCTGCAGGGCACCGGCAAGAACTTCGGCCTGCATTACGACAGCTGGTACGACGGCCGTTATGATGTGATCGCCTCCACCAATGCGGCGCTGGATTACCTGGAGTATCTGCACGGGTTCTTCGACGGCAACTGGATGCACGCCCTGGCCGCCTACAACTCGGGCGAAGGCCGGGTGCAGCGGGCGGTCAAGGCCAATCGCCGGCAGGGTAAGTCGACCGACTACTGGGCGCTGTCTCTGCCGAAGGAAACCCAGAACTACGTGCCGAAGTTGCTGGCCCTGGTCGACATCCTGAAGCATCCGACCCACTACGGCATGGACGTCCCCGAGGTTCCCAACCGGCCGCAGGTGGTGGTGATCGCGGTGGAAGGCCAGGTGGACCTGAACATGGCGGCGGATCTGGCGGGCATGAATCGCAGCCAGCTCAAGCAGCTTAACCCGGCGTTCAAGCGCACCGCGACCTCGCCGGCCCGCAATGCAAAGCTGCTGGTGCCGGTCAACCATGCCCAGAGCTTCGAACTGGCCATGGCCGACCTGCCGCAACAGGATCGCAAGGAATATCAGCGTTACCAGGTACGGGGCGGCGACAGCCTGGGGGTGATCGCCAGCCGTTACGGCACCAGCGTGAGCGCGCTCCGGCAGGCCAACAACCTGCGCGGCAATACCATCCGCGTCGGCCAGACCCTGATGGTTCCAACCGCGGTATCGTCGCGCCAGCCGGTGCCGTCCGATGGCGTCTACCTGGTGCAAGCCGGCGATTCGCTCTCGGCCATCGCCAGCCGCTTCAGTGTCAGCATCACCGATCTGCTGCGCTGGAACCAGCTGGCCGACAAGCACAGCCTGCGAGCGGGACAGCGACTTATCGTCTCAGTCAACTCCGGTTGATTCTCAAGGGAGCCCGCTCGGCTCCCTTCTTGTTTGTTGACTAAAGCTATCTCTCATCAGCGATGAACCCGGCCAGATGGCAGCGGCTGAACGGCCGCGACTTGGAAATTCGGGTCACCGGCTCGAGGATGCGCTGCCCGCAGATCTGGCTGGTACGGCCGTGGGCCGCGGCCAGCAGCACGACCGCCAACCGGCGCCGGTTAATCCGGCCGGGGAACCGCACGGGAACACCCGTTATCATCGATGGCAACGTAGATGAACAGGGCTTCGGTCACACAGTAACGGTTAGCATTTTCCGGCTCCAGCACCGGTTTGACCCAGACTTCCAGCTTGATGCGGATCGACGAGGAACCGACCTTGAGCAGCTCGCCATAGCAGCACACCACGTCGCCGACCTGTACCGGCCGGTGAAAGGTCATGCCCTCCACCGCCACCGTACATACCCGCCCCAGGGCGATTTCGTTGGCCAGTATGCTGCCCCCCAGATCCATCTGCGACATGATCCAGCCGCCGAAGATGTCGCCGTTGGCATTGGTGTCCGCCGGCATGGCCACGGTGCGCAGCAGCAGTTCCCCTCTGGGGCTACGTTGTTCGGTCATTTGTGCAAAAATCTCCAACAGGGTGACGAAAATGGCATAATAATCAGCCTGCCCCGACCCCGCAATTTTCGAACAACAAAAGGTTGCCCATGAAAGTTATCGTCGCCTCGCTCAATCCGGCCAAGATCAACGCCGCCCGTCAGGCCCTGGAGCTGCTCTTTCCGGAACGGGACCGGGAAGTACTGGGTATCGCCGTGCCTTCGGGCGTGGCGGCCCAGCCGATGGATGACGAAGAAACCCGCCGCGGTGCCCGCAACCGGGCCCTGGCCGCCCGCCGCCGGCAACCGGAGGCGGATCTGTGGATCGGCATGGAAGGTGGTATCGAGCGGCTGCAGGCGCAGACCATGACCTTCGCCTGGCTGCAGGTATTGGGTCCGGGCCTCGACAACGCGGCACGCAGTGCCAGCCTGACCCTGCCCCCCTTCGTGGCCGACGCCCTGGCCCGGGGAGAAGAACTGGGTCACGCCATGGATCGGCTATTCAACCTCACCAACTGCAAGCAGCAGGGCGGCGCCATCGGGGTACTGACCAACAACGCCCTGGACCGCAGCCGCGTCTATCGCGATGCCCTGATCCTGGCGCTGGCACCGCTGATCAGTCCCGCGCCTTACGCGCTGCCAGCCACGCAAACCAGTCCGTCACCAGATAATCCAGCCCCAGCCAGCGACTGAGGGCAGCACCGTCGATGCATTTGCCGCCGGCACCGCCGCCGTCGAATACCGGCGGCGGCAGTTCCCGCAACTGCGCCGCCCGGGTATAGAAGTCCCGCCGGCTGGGATGATGGGGCGCGCTGACATTGAGGGTTGCCGGCCAGTCCTCCCGCGCCAGTATGGCGGGTATAAAGCGCAGCAGATCCTCCAGCGCCACCAGATTGACCGGCTCCTCCCCGCCCTCGAACCGGCGCCCGGCGAGAAAGCGGCCCGGCTCCCGGCTGCCGCCCACCAGCCCGGACAGCCGCAGGCAGAGCACCTGTGGAATGCCGCTCTGACGCACCGCCAGCTCCGCCGCCAGCATCCGCTCGCCGCGCTCGGAATCCGGCCCGGCATCCGCTTCGGTCTTGTTGCCCCGGCCGCCGTAGACGGAGGTGGCGCTGGTAAACAGCAAACGCCGGACCCCGCCCCCTGCCGCCAACGTGGCCACCCGCCCCAGGGTGGCGGCGTACTGCTCCACCTTGCCGGGCGGTACGCACAACACCAGGGTGTCGGCCGCCAGCCGCGCGGGCCAGGCTGGCGGCAGGGGGGTATTGAGATCCAGCACCTCGGCGGGGACGCCATCCCGGCGCAGCCGCGCCGCCTTGGCGGCATCGGTCGTGGTGCCGGCCACCCGATGGCCCCCGGCCTGCAGCGTCCTGGCCAGGGGCTCACCCAGCCAGCCCAGGCCGATGATGACGACGGTGGACTCAGTAGACATGACTCAGCTCCGCCGGTTTCAGGAAGGACTTCGGCTGGCCCAGCATATCCTGGTAGATCACCGAAAATGCCAGCACGTTCTGCACATAACCTCGAGTTTCACGGTAAGGAATGTTCTCCACCCACACATCCATCGGCCGGCTGCCGCTGTCCCGCAGCCAGCGGTTGATCCGACCCGGTCCGGCATTGTAGGCGGCGATGGCCGGGATCCGGTTGTCGCCGTAGCGCACCAGCAGCTCCTTGAAATAGCTGGAGCCGAGCTGGACGTTGATATCGGGCCGATACACGTCCGTCGGGTGTCGATACTGGCTGATGCCGTGCTTGCGCGCCGTTTCCCTGGCCGTGGCCGGCATCAGCTGCATCAGGCCGCCGGCCCCCACCGGGGAGCGGGCCTGCTCATAGAAGGCGCTTTCCTGGCGGGCGATGGCGAACAGGGTCGACTCGTCCAGCCCGAGCCGGCGGGCCTGGCGCTGGAAGATGTCTCGGTACACCACCGGGAAACGCAGCTCCAGGTGATCCCAGGCCTGCACCCGGATACTGGCCAGGATCGACTTGTCGTACCAGCCCCGGCTGAGCGCCAGGCTGCCGAGTTCGACGCCAGCCTGCTCATCCACCTTGCCCAGCAGGTGATACCATTCACTGCGCGCGGCCGCCTTGTCGCCCCGCGCCATCCACTCCTCCACCCGCAGCAGGGCGGGCCACCTGGCCGCCGCGGCCGCCCAGGAGGGGGCCGGCGAGAGCGGTTTTTTCTGCAGCGAGAATTCCCGCCGGCTCTGCTGGGCCGCCAGAAAGCCGTAATAATCCCGGGAGCGGGCGGCTTCCTGCCAGGCCGTGTCCGCCTCATTGGTGCGCCGCTGTGCCGCCAACGCCCGCCCGCGCCAGTACAGCCAACGGCTGTCGCGGCGGGCCTCTTCCGGCAAACGATCGATCCAGCCGAGCAGGTGGGACCAGTCCTGTTCCCAGATGGCCAGCCGGGCGCGGAGCTCAAACAGCTCCGCATCCCCAACCACGGGTACGCGGCTGTCGAGCCAGCCGCGATAGTCCCGGGTGCGGTTGAACATCAGTCGCTGAGCCAGTCTGCGTTCCACCCGGGCGACCTGCTCCGGGCTCAGCCCCAGGCTGCGCTGGTATTTGGGATACAGGCTCATCACCAGTTCGGGCTCGCTGTCGGCCAGGCGCGCCAGCGCCAGCGACACCGCCGCCTTGTGACGCCCGCTGCCGGCCCGGACCTGCTCCGGCTTGCCCAGTTGTCCGGGGTTGGCATCGAGTGAGCTCAGCCACTCCCCCGCCGGGCGGGCGCCCGGGCTAAGCTGGCGGCTGAGGTAACCGATCAGGCTGCTCTGGCCGGCTTCATAGGCCAGCTCCATGCGCCGCCAGACATGGTCGTCGCTGCGCCCGCCCACGTTTTTCCAGGCATCGAACAGGGGATCGCAGGCATCGGGGCGGGAATAGCCGTGCAGCCACAGGCGCTCGGCCCCGGCAATGGCGGTGGCCCTGTCGCCGGTGGTCCATTTGGCACGATAATGGGCACACTGCAGTTCGATGCTGTTGGGCAGGGCGGGGTAGAGTTCGAGAAACTCGCGCCAGCGCTGCTCCCGGGCCAGGCGGAACAGATACTGCCGTTCCAGCCGGTCCGCCTGCAGCGAGTCGGGATAACGGCGCATGAACTGCTGCACCCGGGCCGTCGTCAACTGGTTCATTCTGTCCGCAAGGTACTGATAGTCGAGGTAAACGGTCAGGGGATAGCCGTCCAGTCCCTGGCGCAGCTGCTCGAAACGGGCCAGTTCATTCTTCTTTAATGCCTGCTCTGCCTGCTGATAACGCTCGCGCACGGGCGACGCCTCGGCGGTCATCCCCAGGCCGAACAGCAACAGTCCTACTCCAAACCAGCGTTTCACGGCTCCCCCCCTTTCTGTATGGTATGCAGCTATCCTAAGGAATACGGGGAGGACTGCCAATGGGCCACGAGAAATTCTCCGGGGCCATGAAACAGCAACGGGCGGCTCGGCTGGGGGAATGGCGGGACGGAGCCGGGCACGGCAGGCCCCTGCCCCGGATAATTTATCCGTTCGAGTCTGACCTTTTCCCGCCGGTGTTGGCAAGCGCTTTTTCCCGGTAGCCCCGGTGCCATCACAAATACCGCCATTCTTGGCTCCGTGCCCACCGAAAGGTGATTTCAATCACAAAATTTATTGGTTACTGGGGTAATCTGGAGCCGTACACCAAAGATGAAACAGTGAGGGGGTCCTTATGTCCATTGCGATTACCAGCCATGTTATCGACATCTCTCCCGCCATCCGTGAACGGATCGAGAGTCGCTTCGACAAACTGAACCGGCGTCAAATCGTGCTCATCAACCCCCATGTGGTGATTCAGAAAGAAGGTCTGAATTACTTGGTGGAAGCCAAGGCAGGAGTTCCGAACGATACCCTTTTTGCCCAGGCGGAACACGAAGATCTCTTCGCCGCCATCAACGAACTGGGACAGAAGCTGGAGCGTCAGCTCAACCGCTATGCGGACAAGCCCCTGGCCCAGCGCGCCAACGCGGCCCAGCCAGTCACCGAGGAAGACGAATAGCCCCGCCCGGCTTCTGGATAACCCTGACTCAAGTTCGAGCGGACAAGAGGCAGAAAACGGCACAACGCCGTTTTCTGCTTTTTTGTCGAAGGCTGCCGCCGCGGCGGCAAAAAATCCCGGAAAAGGCTTGCCAGCGCCGGCGCTTTTCAGTATTCCTATGGGGACTCTGAATTTACCGTGATCCAGCCATGACCGATGTCCTGTTTTTCTTTCGCTTCTTTTTTGCATCCTGATCCCGGGAGGCATTTTGTCTGGCAAGAGATAAGCGAAAGACGAACAGCCAAGCCTCCCACCGGGAGGCTTTTTTATTTAGCTGAGACTGGCGACGAAGGAAGCCCTATTCATGAATCTGGATGATATACGCACGCACATCAGCCGCCTGGACCGGGAGCTGCTGACCCTGCTGGCCAAACGCAAGACCCTGAGCCTGGACGTGGCCCGCGCCAAGCTGGAAAACCCGAGACCGATACGGGATCAGGAGCGGGAACAGGCCCTGCTGGTGGAGCTGGTCAATCAGGGCCGCCAGCTCGGCCTGGATGCCCATTACGTCACCCGGATCTACCACACCATCATCGAAGACTCGGTGCTGGCCCAGCAGGCGTTGCTGCAGGACCTGCTCAACCCGCAGGACAAGGCGCCCGCCATCAGCGTGGCCTTTCTCGGGCTCAAGGGCTCCTATTCCAACCTGGCGGCCCGCAAGTACCTGTCCCGCTTCCAGGCCGGCATCGTCGAGCACAATTGCGAAACCTTCCAGCAGATCATCGATACCGTGGAATCCGGCCAGGCCCAGTACGGGGTGCTGCCCATCGAGAACACCAGTTCCGGCTCCATCAACGATGTGTTCGATCTGATGCAGCACACCAGCCTGTCGATCGTCGGCGAGCTGACCCAGCCCATAGAGCACTGCCTGCTGGTGGCGGTGGACACCGACGTCTCCCGGCTGAAAACCCTGTATACCCACCCCCAGGTGTATCAGCAATGTTCCCAGTACCTGAAGACGCTGCCCGGGGTCAAGGTCGAGTTCTGCGCCGCCTCCTCCAACGCCATGGAGCTGGTGGCCAGCCTCAGGCGACCGGACGTCGGCGCCATGGGCAGTGCCGACGGCGGTGAGCTGCACGGGCTCAAGCCGCTGGTGCAGGGCCTGGCCAACCAGAAACAGAACATGACCCGCTTCATCGTGGTGGCGCGCAAGCCGATCGAAGTGGCCGAGCAGATCCCCGCCAGAACCAGCTTTATCATGTCCACCGGCCAGCAGAGCGGTGCCCTGGTGGAAGCCCTGCTGGTGCTGCGCAGCCACGGCATCACCATGAGCAAGCTCGAATCCCGCCCGATCATCGGCAATCCCTGGGAAGAGATGTTCTACGTGGACGTGGCCGCCAACGTCAACAGCCCCGAGATGCAGTCGGCGCTGAAGGAGCTCGGCCGCATCACCCGCTTTATCAAGGTGCTGGGCTGCTACCCCAGCGCCGAGGTGGCGCCGACCCGGATCCCGGCCAGGGCGCTCAACCAGCCGCATCCGCGGCGGGATGAAAAGGCACAGCCCCGCTACAGTCGGGACTACAAGCAAAGCGGTACCCGCTTGCAGGTCGGCCGCTTCTACCTGGGGGGCGACGATGCCCTGCTGATGGCCCGTCTGGCGCAGTGGCCCGGCGAGCAGCAGCTGCAGGAATATGCCCGCCGCCTGAAAGAAGCCGGTGGCCAGGTGCTGGCCGCGCCCTGCTTCGACAACGGCGACCTCGCCCTGGGCGTAGAGCGCCTGCAGCAGTTGCGCAATATCGCCGCCCGCTTCGATCTGGCGGCCATGACCCGGGTCCGCCAGCCGGAAGAGCTGAACCGGGCGGCGGAGTCCATCGATCTGCTTCATATCGCCGCCGAGGAGGCCCGGCACAGCGATCTGCTCACCGCCGCCGGCCGCAGCACCCGGCCGGTACTGCTGGAGCAGCCGGGCGATGCCGACGGCTGGCTGGCGGCCGCCGAGGCCATTCTCGGCGAAGGCAACCAGCAGGTGGCCCTGCTGGACGGTCAAGGCCTCGGCGTGTCGCAATTGCTGGATCTGCAGCAACACACCCATCTGCCGCTGGTCAGCCTGCTGGCCGGCGACGCCGTCCTGCTGCCGGCGCTGGGCCACGCCCTGCGGGCAGCCGGCGTGCAGGGCTTCTGCCTCGAACTCGACGGCCGGGAGGAAGGCGACGCCCTGGCTCCCCTGCAGCAGCTGGCAGAGCGACTGTATCAGGATTGACTTCCGCGGCATTGACGTATGTAAACGAGACGGGCCCGCAGTTGCGGGCCCGTCAGTTTGTTGAGCAAGTGGCCTGTCATGACCGATGACCTCGGCCAAAGGACGCGACTATTCAGACCACAGTATGTCGGCGGAGGTGGCTCTGTTGCCTCTTGTCTACATTGCAACAGACAAACAATCGATTGGTTAAATTTAAACCAATCGGTGTTCTAGTCCGCATGATGGCGGCTGTCGTTGGCCTGGGCCAGCAACATCCGGCTTTCCTTGAGGAAGGTACCGGCATAATCGCCGAAGAAGTCGCTGACGGTTTCGAACTGCTGCACAAAGGCATCGCGCTTGCCGTTTTCCAGCTGTGCCAGCAGCTCGCCGAAACGGCGGTGATAGCGACGGATCATCTCCAAGTTGCGGGGCGACGACAGAATGATATCCGCGTAGAGCACCGGATCCTGGGCGAACAGCCGCCCCACCATCGCCAGCTCCAGCCGGTAGATGGGCGAACTCAGCCGCAGCAACTGGGACAGGTCCGCCTGCTCGGCACACAGGTGGGCGCCATAGGCGAAGCTGGTAAAGTGGCGCAGCGCCTGCACCAGGCTCATGGCCTCGTCGTGATCGTCCGCCGTCACCGCCTGCAGCCGGGCACCCCAGATCCGCATCTGCGCCAGCAGCCACTCGTAGCGCTCGGCACCGCGGCCCTCGCAATAGATGATCACCTGCTTGGCCAGGCTGGACACATCGGGTCCGAACATCGGATGCAGCCCCAGCACGGGGCCGCCATGCGCCTTCATCATCGCCGCCAGCGGCTCGCTCTTGACGCTGGTCAGGTCCACCAGCAGGCAGTCGTCCGCCAGTGCCGGCAGCCGCTCGATCACCGCTATGGTCTGCTCGATGGGCACCGCAATCACCACCAGCCCAGCCCCGCTCAACAGGCTGTCGGCCTGCTCCCAGTCGCCTTTCTCCAGGATAGTGACCGGGTAGCCGGACAGGGTCAGCAGGTGGGCGAACAGGCCGCCCAGCTGGCCGGCACCGCCGATCACCACCGCCTTGCCCAGTTCGGGATTAACGCACTTGAATCCGGTGTCTTTCTCGCTGGCGTAAGATTCGCGCATCGCCCGGCGCAGTACGTCTTCAATCAGATCCGGCGGCACTCCCCGAGCCTCGGCCTCGGCCCGGCGACGCGCCAGCATGGCGGCCTCCCGATCCGGGGCATAGATGGGCACGCCCTGGCGGCTTTTTACTTCCCCCACCCCCGCCACCAGCTTCAACCGGCGCGCAAACAGTTCGACCAACTGCTGGTCGACCTCATCAATCTGATCCCGCAGGACTTTTAATTCATCTACCATTGGTCCCATCCCAATAAAAAAAGCACCGGCCCATCCCGGACCCGGTGCTCTATTATGCCCGCGATTCGTCAGCGGTTACAGCGGCCGTGGCCACCGGACCCCCTCGCGGTGCCGGTGGCCCATTATGCCTGCGATTTATTTATCGAGTCGAGCCTTGAGCGGTCCGGCCAGCTGCTGATGGCACCGGGCCAGCAGTTGGTCGGTGGTGTCCCAGCCGATGCAGGCATCGGTGATGGACACCCCGTAGCGCATGTCGCTCTTGGGCTGCTCGCTCGACTGGTTACCCTCGGCAAGGTGCGATTCCAGCATGATACCGATGATCGACTCATTGCCTTCCTGGATCTGGTGCACCACGTTCTCCGCCACCAGCGGCTGCAGGCTGTAGTCCTTGTTGGAGTTGCCGTGGCTGCAATCCACCACCAGGCTCGGCGCCAGCTTGGCGGACACCATGGCCTTTTCCGCCAGGGAGACATTGACCGAATCGTAGTTGGGCTGCTTGCCGCCGCGCAGTATCACATGGCCGTCCGGATTACCCTGGGTCACCAACAGCGCCACCTGCCCTTCCTGGTTGATGCCCATGAAGGCGTGGGGCTCGGCCGCCGCCTTCATGGCGTTGATGGCGGTGCCCAGATTACCGTCGGTGCCGTTTTTGAAGCCGACCGGCATCGACAGTCCGGAGGCCATCTCCCGGTGGGTCTGGGATTCGGTGGTGCGGGCACCGATGGCCGACCAGGAGAACAGCTCGGCCAGGTATTGGGGGCTGATCGGATCCAGCGCTTCGGTGGCCAGCGGCAGTTCCAGCTCGGCCAGCCAGCACAGCAGTTCGCGCGCCTTGTGCAGGCCCAGTTCGATGTCGAAGGTGCCGTCCAGGTGAGGATCGTTGATAAAGCCTTTCCAACCGACGGTGGTGCGCGGCTTCTCGAAATAGACGCGCATCACGATATAAAGGCTGTCACGGTAGTCATCATGCAGTTTCTTGAGGCGGGTTGCGTACTCTTTGGCTGCGTCCATATCGTGAATCGAGCAGGGACCACAGATCACCAGCAGGCGGTGATCCTTGCGATGAATAATATCGGAGATGGTCTGCCGGGCCTGGCCGATGAAACCCAGGGCCCGGTCGGAGATCGGCAGCTTGGCCTTCAGCTCCGCCGGGGTGATCATCACCTTCTCGGATTGGATATGAATATTATTCAATGTGTCTTTCTGCATGATGACATCCTCACTTGTAAACAAATCATTACAACCAAACTTAAAGAAAAATCATCACTTATTTGACATATGATGATTTCTCTCTTACGCAACCGCCTTCACCATACCAAGGCTGGGCCGGCTTGCAAAGCGCTGATGGGAACCAAAGGCCGGTTATTTTTCCGCACGCAGGCCGAATGAGCAGAAAAGAGCCAGAATAGGGCGATGGAAGGCATATACTTGGGGCAGGAGAGGAGCGCTTATGAACGAACATGAATACCGGCAACTGGTGGCCAGCTTTCGGCGGATCCTCGATCACTACGCCGTCGACTACCGCCAGAGCCCGCCGTCCTACAATAACGATACCCTCTACGATCACCAGTGCCGGCTGATCGTGGAGGAAGTGAGCCGCAGCTGGCTGGCCCACTACGGCCACCAGCCCAGCCCGCAGCTGCTGCAGCGGGCGCTGTTCAGCGCCGAGCAGAGCCGGCGCTTCGCCCCGCCCTGGTACCGGAAATGGCTGCGCCGCTGGCAGGGCCGCCGCTGACCCGGAGCGCCGCCACCGCCCGCGACCCCGCCTGACTCAACCCCGCAGCGGGAGGACTATCATTAGTCCCAGTATCTGCCATCATGACGCCTCACCCAACAAGGATGCCCAGAATGCAACGCTTCGTCCGCTTTTTCTTCCAGGGGCTGCTGATCCTGCTGCCTTTCGTGCTGACCATCTACCTGGTCTACCTGATCTTCAACATGCTCAACGAAACCCTGTTTTCCGCCCTCGGCTCCCTGCTGGGCATGATATTCCCGGCCCTGGAGGCGGGCTGGATCTCGGATCTGGCCGGCGGCCTGGTGACCCTGGCGCTGATCATCCTCACCGGCATGTTCGCCTCCTTCTACCTGGGCCGTTTCTTCCTGTCGCTGTTCGACAGTATCCTGACCCGGATCCCGTTGGTGAAGCTGCTCTACCATTCGCTGCAGGACCTGTTCAACGCCCTGCTCGGCGACAACAAGCGTTTCGACAAGCCGGTGGCGGTCAGCCTGATGCAGGGAGAGCTGATGCTGCTGGGCTTTATCACCCGGGAAGACATGGAGGAGTTCGGACTGAAGGACAAGGTGGCGGTCTACCTGCCCCAGTCCTACAACTTTGCCGGCAACCTGGTGATCGTGGACAAGGACAAGATCCAGCCGCTGGCAGCCGGCGCCAGCAAGGTCACCACCTTTATCGTCAGCGGCGGGGTGACCGGCAAGCCCTGACGGGAGCTGGAAGCTGGAAGCTGGAAGCTGGAAGCTGGAAGCTGGAAGCTGGAAGCTGGAAAGGAGTTTGAAGCCTCCTTCTTCCGGCTTCAAGCTGCTGGCTTACCGCTCTCTTTTACCCGTCGATCTCGTCCATAAAGTCGGACAGATCCTCGTCGTCCGACACGGCGCCGGCCTCCCGGCCCACCTTGGTCGCCTGGTATTGCAGGTAGAAATCCTTGGTCAGACCATAGGGGTCGAGCGAGTTGTCGATGATGCTCTCGCGCTCGATCAGCTGGCTGCGATCGTAGAGGCCCATCAGCGCCCACTTGCCGGCACGCATGGCGAACGTCATCACGTCATAAGGGAAGTACAGCGAATCCACCACATCCCCCGACAGCTGACGCAGCGTGGTCGGCCCCATCAGCGGCACCATCAGGTAGGGACCGTCCTCGATGCCCAATCCCCCCATCACCTGGCTGAAGTCCTTGGGCCGGGGCGGCAGCGACACCTTCTCCGCCACGTCGAAAAACCCCAGCACCCCGACGGTGCTGTTGAGCCCGAAACGGGCCAGGTTGGTGCCCGCCCCCGGAATATCCCCGCTCACCAGGTGGTTGACGAAGCTGGCCGGCTCCTCCAGGTTCAGCATCATGTTCTGCACCCCTTCCTTCAGCGGATCCGCCACATAGTCCGCATAACCGTGCACTACCGGCCGCACCGCATACGGCTCCAGCAGGTCATAGTTGATCACCCAGGCGGCCCGGTTCACCGGCTCGAAGGGATCCCGGGGATCGTTGGCCGTCGCCCTGGCGTAGTCCGCCGGCTTGGCGGAGGAAAAGGGATCATTGACCCGGGGCTGCTCTACGCCCTGGTGCGCGGCACAACCGCTCATCATCAACCCGGCAGATAACATCAGCACTCGCCACATCGTCGTAACCCTTTGTTTTATTGTTATTGCTTTATCCAGTGTAGGCCGCCCGGCCGCTGACGGGCGGCCGATTCGCTATAGCGGGGTATCGATCATCACCGCTATCCGGCGATCCTCTTCGGTGCCGAGGGCCACGCTGCGACCTTCCCAGGCGTCGGTACTGTCGGCCACGTTGCCACTGGGCGCCAGGCGGGCCTTGATGATCACCGCCTCCCGACCGCTCAGGTTGTTCTCCGCCACCATGGCATCCGCATTGGACAGGGTGATGGTCAGCGGAAAGGCCGGCTGCTCGATGCGCCGGGCCACCAGCGGCATCTCGCCGCCCTCGGCATCCACCGCGAACACGAACAGCACGGCGCCCGGATGGTAGGGTACCGCGCTGGCGGTGTTGATCTCCACCTCGTAGCGGGGCCCGGCCACCGGCGTGGCGTCGGCCGCGGCCAGCCGCTGCTCGGCGAAGGCGATGGAGCGCTCTATCATCACATGGCGCGGGTTGTCCGGCGACATCCGCGCCAGCATGTCGCGCCAACGTTCGGCGGCGGTGGCATAGTCGTCCTGCTGCAACGCCATGAAGGCGAACACCGACCAGGCTTCCAGGTTGTCCGGATCCCGGGCCAGCGTTTCCTTGATCAGGCCTTCGGCCCGCAGGGTCTCGCCGGTCATGGCCAGGGCCTCCGCATAGGGCACCACCACGGCGCCGGTATCGTCGGTCAGCCCGAGCGCCTTCTCCAGGGATTCCCTGGCGGTTTCGCCGTCGCGCATCTCCAGCGCCAGCCGGCCCAGCAGCAGCCAGCCGCGGTAGTCGTCCCCCTGCTGGTGCAGGCGGGTACGCAGCGCCAGCATCAGCTCGCGCACGTCCTGCTCGGTCACGCTCTCGTCCTGCTCCACCAGCACCCGGCGGGACAGCTCCGCCAGCCGCCCGCTGGCGTCCTGCCACTGGGCCACTTCCCGATGGGCGCCGATCTGCCAGTAGCCGGCATAGGCGATCACCAACACCATCAGCACCGCCGGCAGCCACAGCAGCGGGCTGCGCCGGCGTTGCAGCGCCGGCTCCGGCACCACGTCGTCCAGCAGGCTCTTTTGCAGTTCCAGCCGGGCCGACTCACTGTCTTCCAGCAGGCCCTGTTCACGGTCCTGCTCCAGTTCTCGCAGCCGCTGTCGATACAGCCGGGTATTGAGCTCGTTACGGCTCGCGACGGACTCGATCCGGCCACGCAGCAGGGGCAACACTATCACCAGCACCAGCAGGGCGGTCAGCCCGGCGCTGAAGATCCAGAATAAGGTCATATCAGTTCTCTTTGTCTTTGTTCAGCAGTTCCGCCAGGCGCTTCTGCTCTTCCGCGCTCAGCGCCTCGCTCCGGCCGCGCCGGCTCCGGCGGGTACGCACCAGCACCACCCCCAGGCCGAGCAGGATCACAAGCACCGGCCCCAGCCACAGGATGAGGGTGGAGGCCATCAGCGGCGGCTTGTAAAGGATGAAGTTGCCGTAGCGGGCCACCATGTAGTCGATGACCTCCCGCTTGCTGCTGCCCGCCAGCAACATCTCGTGGGTCTTGTCGCGCAGATCCTTGGCCAGCTCCGCATTGGAGTCGGAAATATCCTGGTTCTGGCACTTGGGGCAGCGCAGCTCGCGCACCAGCTCACGAAACACGTCTTCCTGCTCGGGGCTGTCGAACTCATATACGTCGATGGCGGCCCGGGCCGGCAGCGCCAGCCAGAAGCCGGCGAGCAGCATCAATATCGGCAAATAACGCATGGCTTACTCCATCCGCTCGAAAATGGGCCTGAGGGTCTGGGTCCACACCTGTTCGTTCACGTCCCCCACATGGCGGTAGCGAATAACCCCGTTGCTGTCGATCAGGAAGGTTTCCGGCGCGCCGTACACCCCCAGATCCAGCCCCAGCATGCCGCGGGGATCGTACAGGTCGATGGCGTAGGGATTGCCCAGGTTGCTCAGCCAGCGCAGGGCCTTGTCCCGCTCGTCCTTGTAGTTCATACCGATGATGTGGATACCTTCCTTCGCCTTCAGCTCGTTCAGGTATTCGTGCTCGGCGTAACAGGTCGGGCACCAGGTGGCCCACACGTTGAGTAGCATGGGCCGGCCGGTGAAGATGTCCTTGCCGTGCTGCTTGTCGAGATCGTGCAGATCCTGCAGGGTGAACTCAGGGATCGGCTGGTCGATCAGCACCGACTCCAGCCGGGTGGGATCGGAGAACAGTCCCTTGTACAGGAAAACGCTGGCGCCCAGGAACAGCAGCAGCGGAATGGACAGGATCAGGATACGGCGGTTCATGCGGCCCCCTCCCCGGTTTGCTTGCGGCCGAAACGATAGCGCTTGTCGACCATGGCGATGACGCCACCCGCCGACATCAGCAGGGCACCGAACCAGATCCAGCGCACGAAGGGCTTGTAGTACAGCCGGATCGCCCAGGCGCCGTCATCCAGCTCCTCCCCCAGGGCGGCATAGAGATCCCGGGTAAAGCCGGCGTCGATGGCAGCCTCGGTCATCGGCATGCGCTGCACCAGATAGAGCCGCTTCTCGGCATGCAGCTCACTCAGCGGCCGGCCGTTCTCGGCCACGCTGATCACCCCCTTGTGGCCCTCGTAGTTGGGGCCGTCGGCCCGCTCGATGCCCTCGAAGGTGAAGGTGTAATCGGCGAAGGTCACGCTGTCGCCCTTGGCCATGCGCACATCGCGCTCGATGCTGTAGATCTGGGTGCAGGCAATGCCGATGATCGACACCGCCAGGCCGACATGGCCGAGGATCATCGCCCAGTGGCTGTTGCCGAGCTTGCGTACCCCCACCCCGAAGGAATGCTTGTGGGTGGCGCGGACCCAGGTTTCCTGCAGGCTGGTGACGACGATAAAGACCCCGAGGCCGAGGCCCAGCGCCGCCCAAGGTTCGAAACTCTCGGCAAACCACCAGGGCAGTCCAAGGCCCAGCACCATGCTCACCACCAGGGCCAACAGCAGCTTGCCGTTGACTTCCCGCATCTGCTGGCGGCGCCAGCGGAACAGCGGGCCCGCCCCCAGCAGCAGCGCGAAGGGGATGATCAGCCAGGCGTAGAGACTGTTGAAGAAGGGCGCGCCGATGCTGATGCTGCCCAGCCCCAGCTCCTTGTGCACCAGCGGCAGCAGGGTACCGATCAGCACCACCACCAGGCCGGCCATCAGGATGATGTTGTTGCCGAGCAGCATGGTTTCCCGGCTGGCCAGCTCGTGCTTGCCGTGGCTCTTGACCTCGGCGCCCTTGATGGCGTAAAGCAGCAGCGAGGAACCCACCACCAGCATCAGGAACACCAGGATGAAGAGCCCACGGGTCGGATCCGAGGCAAAGGCATGCACCGACACCAACACCCCGGAGCGGACCAGGAAGGTGCCGAGCAGGCTGAGCGAGAACGCCATGATCGCCAGCAGCACCGTCCAGGCCTTGAAGGTGGCGCGTTTTTCCGTCACCGCCAGCGAGTGGATCAGGGCGGTGCCCGCCAGCCAGGGCATGAAGGAAGCGTTTTCCACCGGATCCCAGAACCACCAGCCGCCCCAGCCCAGCTCGTAGTAGGCCCACCAGGAGCCGAGCGCGATGCCGAGGGTCAGGAAGATCCAGGCGGCCATGGTCCAGGGCCGGGACCAGCGGGCCCAGGCCGAATCCAGCTTGCCGGTCATCAGCGAGGCGATGGCGAAAGCGAAGGCGACGGAAAAGCCCACGTAGCCCATGTACAGCATGGGCGGGTGGAAAATCAGCCCCGGATCCTGCAGCAGCGGGTTGAGATCCCGGCCGTCCACCGGGAAATAGGGCAAGGTACGCTCGAAGGGGTTGGAGGTGAGCAGCACGAACAGCAAAAAGCCGATGCCCACCATGCCCATCACGCTCAGCACCCGGGCCACCGCATCCAGCGGCAGCGCCCGGCTGAAGCGGGCCACGGCGGCGGTCCAGCCCGCCAGGATCAACACCCACAACAACAGCGAGCCTTCGTGGGCGCCCCACACCGCCGAAATGCGGTATTCCAGCGGCAGCAGGCTGTTGGAGTTGGAAGCCACGTAGAGCACGGTGAAGTCGTGCACGACAAAGGCCCAGGTCAGGCACAGGAAAGACACCAGCAGGAAGCCGAACTGGGCATAGGCCAGCGGCCGGGCCAGCAGCATCATGCCGACATTGCCGCGGGCGGCGCCCAGCAGCGGGTAGATACTCAGGACGACGGACGCCGCCAGGGCCAGGATCAGGGTGAATTGGCCTATCTCAGGGATCATGAACGGCTCCCTTTCAGCTGCTCTTCGGTATATTCCGGCTTGAAGTGCTCCATCCCTTTGAGCGCTTCCGCCACTTCCGGCGGCATGTATTCTTCATCGTGCTTGGCCAGCACCTCGAAGGCGCTGATGGTACGGGCATTCTCCAGGTGGCCCTGGGCCACGATACCCTGCCCCTCCCGGAACAGATCCGGCAGTATGCCGTCGAACCGAACCGTCACCTGCTCGCCACCCGCATCCACCAGATCGAAGCTGACTTTCAGGCTCTGCTGATCACGCCGCACCGAGCCGGGTACCACCAGGCCGCCGATGCGCAGGCGCTGGCCCACTTCCGGCCTGAGCTGCTCCTTGCCCTTGCCCTGCACCAGTTCGGTGGGGGTATAGAAGAGGTCGATATTCTGCTGCAACGCATAGAGCACCAGCCCGGTCATGGCCGACAGGCCGATCACCACGGCCGCCAGCAGGGTCATTCGCTTCTTACGTCTTGGGTTCATAAGGTGTTCTCCAACTTCTGGGCGGCCTTGCGACGGGCGACCCTGGCTTGTTTCTGTTTGACCTCGCGCAGCAAGCGTTTCTTCGTTGTTATGGTGATCGCCAGCAGGCCCAGCAGGGCCAGCAGGGTCACGGCAAAGGACAGCCAGACATAAAAACCGTAGCCGCCCATGGCCCAGAATGCGGACCAGCTTTCAAATTTCATCCTGTTCCTCCGCCATCTTCAGTACCCAGGGCCGGTGCGACTCCCGCCGGATCAACTCGTTGCGCAGCCGCATCAGGGTGAGTGCACCGAGGTAGCAGACAAAGGCGACAATCATCAGCAGCAGCGGCCAGAGCATGTCATTGGAAATGGACGGCCGGGCGAACTTGGTGATGGTGGCCCCCTGGTGCAGGGTGTTCCACCACTCCACCGAATAGTGGATGATCGGCAGGTTGATCACCCCCACCAGCGCCAGTATGCCGGCGGCCCGGCCCGCCAGCACCTTGTCGGAAATGGCGTTGTACAGGGCGATGACGCCCAGGTAGAGAAACAGCAGGATCAGCTCCGAGGTCAGCCGGGCGTCCCACACCCACCAGGTGCCCCACATCGGCTTGCCCCAGGCGGCGCCGGTAAAGAGGGCGATAAAGGTGAAGACGGCGCCCACCGGGGCGATGGCCGCCACCGCCATATCGGCGGTCTTGAGCTGCCACACCAGGCCGATGAAGGCGGCCACCGCCATGGAGGAGTAGGCGCCCATCGACATGATGGCGGAAGGCACGTGGATATAGATGATGCGAAAGGCATCGCCCTGCTGGTAATCCGCGGGCGCGAAGGCCAGGCCCCAGATCAGGCCGGCCGCAAACGACACGGCGCTGAAGACCGCAAACCAGGGCAGCCAGAGCCCGGCCAGCCGGTAGGCCT
The DNA here is from genome assembly GCF_003012775.1 of Zobellella endophytica. Lineage (GTDB taxonomy): Bacteria > Pseudomonadota > Gammaproteobacteria > Enterobacterales > Aeromonadaceae > Oceanimonas > Oceanimonas endophytica. The sequence continues at coordinate 221,835 of NZ_PXYG01000002.1, forward strand.
CTTCGGGCTTGGCATAAGGATGCAACCATTTCCACATATTGCTCACAAACCTTCTTTTTGTATTACCTATTGTTCACACGAATTCAAGATACCCTAAATTCGCCGCTCAAAAAACCGCTACCGCCAACTAGTTGACACTGACCCGAAGCGCCGCCGCGATGGCGAAGGGGGCCAGGGTCACGCTGCCCGCCAGCATGGCGCCCAGAATCGCCAGCTGGCCGTTGTAGGGTACCCCCACCGTCGCCGCCTCTATCGCCGAGGTGGCGAAGATCAGCACCGGAATATACAGCGGTAGGGTCAGCAGGCTCAACAGCACGCCGCCCTTGCCGATACCGACCGTCAGCGCCACCCCGATGGCCCCGAGCAGGCTGAGGATGGGGGTGCCCAGCAACAGGGTCCAGAACACCCCCTGGAAGCCGGCCAGATCCAGGCTCAGCAACACCGCCACCAGCGGCGACAGCAACAGCAGCGGCAGGCCGGTCAGCAGCCAGTGGGCCAGCACCTTGGCCAGCACCAGCACTCCTAAGGGACAGGGCATCAGCATTAATTGTTCCAGGGTGCCGTCGATAAAATCGTCCCGGAACAGCCGCTCCAGCGCCAGCAGCGACGACAGCAGCGCCGCCACCCAGACGATGCCCGGGGCGATGCGGGCCAGCAGCGCCGGCTCGGGGCCGATGCCCAGCGGAAACAGGGTGATGACGATAAGGAAGAACCACAGCGGGTTGAGGATGTCGGCGCGGCGGCGCAGGGCCGAAACCAGCTCGCGGCGGACCACGCCGGTAAACAGGGTTCTCATGCCTCGCTCTCCTGGAAGGGGGTCAGGTGCAGGGTGCGCACCCGGTCGGCGCTCAGGGACAGGTCCTGATGGGTGGTGATCAGCACCATGCCGCCGGCATCGGTATGCTCCAGCAACAGCCGCTCCAATACCTTGACTCCGTGTTTATCGATGGCGGTAAAGGGCTCGTCCAGGATCCACAGGCGGGGGCCGCCCAGCCACAGCCGGGCCAGGGCCACCCGCCGCTTCTGTCCGGCGGAGAGCTGGCCGGCGTACTGATCCTCGAGCCCGGCCAGGCCCACCATGGCCAGCACCTCCCACAGGTTGGCCTTGCTGCCCGCGTGATGCATGCGGCGGAAGAAGGCGAGATTCTCGAAGGCGGTCAGTTCGTGCTTGATGCCGGCCTGGTGGCCGAGGTAGAACAATTCCTGGTGGTAGCTGTCGCGGCACTGCTCGATGTTTTCACCGGACCAGCACACCTCCCCGCCGTAGGGACGGGACAGGCCGGCCAGCAGCCGCAGCAGGCTGGTTTTGCCGACGCCGTTGGGGCCGGCCACCTGCACCAGATCTCCGGGTGCGACCGTCAGCGACAGTTCGCCGAACAGGGTGCGTTCTTCGCGGACACAGGTTAAGGCGCGGGCTTCAAGCATAAGTCGATGTTCAGGCCGTTAAAAATGGGCGCCAGTCTAGCACAGGGCGTCCATGATGGCCTTAGTTTCGCTGTGGTGAAGGTTAAAATCGCCGGATTTATTGCGCTGGAACAAGAGTTGGCTGGAAGCTGGAAGCTGGAAGCTGGAAGCTGGAAGCTGGAAGCTGGAAGCTGGAAGCTGGAAGCTGGAAGCTGGAAGCTGGAAGCGAATCTACTCTCCTCTTCTTCCGGCTTCAAGCTTTTCGCTTCAAGCTACTTTTGCTTGCGATGCAGGGACAGCAGCAGTTCGGCTTCGGCCCGGGGCATCTCGCACTCGGCCATGATCTCTTCCACATCGGCCCCCAGCTGCACCATGCGCGCGGCCCGGCTGTACAGCTTGCTCTGGGGATCCTTGAGCGCCAGCTCCTGCTGCTGCTCGTGCAGCTGGCCCAGGTGCCGGGTCAGTTCGGCCATCTTTTTCCCGAGGCCGATGTTGGCCACCTGCAGCTCCTCGAGCTGCTTGCGGTAGCTGTCCCGGCTGCGGGTCAGCTCACGCATCAGCCGGCTCATGGCCTCGAGCTTGCGCTGGCTCTGGCGCCACATCATCCAGGCCACCAGCAGCGACACCATGGCCAGCATCAGCGCCAGCACCGCCAGAATAAAGGCCGGCTGTATCATTACAGCTGACTCAGCTCGTCCCACTCGTCGTCGGACAGCAGCTTGTCCAAATCCACCAGGATCAGCAGCTCCCGCTCGCGGTTGCACACGCCCTGGATAAACTTGGCGCTCTCGCTGGTACCCACGTTGGGGGCGCTTTCGATTTCGGACGACTTGAGGTAGACCACCTCGGCCACGCTGTCGACCAGGATGCCGATCACCTGCTTTTCCGCCTCGATGATGACGATGCGGGTATTGTCGGTCACCTCGGCGGGCTCCAGCCCGAAGCGCAGCCGGGTGTCCAGCACCGTGACCACGTTGCCGCGCAGGTTGATGATGCCCAGCACATAGTCCGGCGCGCCGGGCACGGGAGCGATGTCGCTGTAGCGCAGCACTTCCTGTACCTGCATCACGTTGATGCCGTAGGTCTCGTTATCCAGGCGGAAGGTAACCCACTGTAATACTTCACCTTCTGCGAGATTTTCCGCTACATTGCGATGACTGCTCATAGGCTTCCCTTATGTCTGCTCAGACTTGTTGACCGTCGATATTCTTACCCTGCTCCAGCAGCCCGATCAAGGCATCCACGTGCAGCAGGGCGCACATTTTTTCTTTTACCATGCCCGCCAGCCAGGGCCTTGAGCCCGGGCTGGCGCGCCATTTGACCTGATCCCGGTGCAGCAGGGCGGTGCCCTTCAATTGGTGGCAGCTCAGCCCCCAATTGCTTTCCCCCAGGGTCACCAGGTACTGGTACTCCTTTTCTTCCGCCCGGTGACCGGGCATGGCCCAGCGGGCGGTGTCCACCACGTACAGCTGGCGCTGGCGCTCGGTGAGCACCCCGGCAAACCAGTCTGGCTTGCCGAACAGAGTGGTGATTTTCGACAGCTGGTAAATGCCCCCCAAATAGGTCAGGGGTACCGCGAAGGTCATACCGGCCACCTCGAAAAACAGCGCCTGGAAACTGTTTTCGGTGTCCATATTACGCCACTCGGCGGCAACCGGCTCCGGTTGTGTCTGTAATATCTGCGCCGGCTCACCGATTTCGACGGTATCAGGCTCGGGCTCGGGCTCGGGCTCGGGCTCGGCGATCGTCGCGGCAACCGCCGGCGCCGGCAAGGCGGGCGCCTCTTCCTCCTTCAGCTCGGCCACCCGGGCCAGCAATGCCTCCAGCACCTGGCGCCGTTGTTCTTCGGCAGGATCGGCAAAGGTCGTCACCGGTTCGGCCGGAGGCGCCGGCTGGGAGTGTAACGCCGGTGCGGTTTCTTCCAGCAGCGCACCGAAATAATCGTCGAGCGCGTCAAATTGTCGTTTATTCATAGGGGCTGCTCCACGCCATCAAGCCGCCACAGGTAGCGCAGCAGGGTCTGGTAGGCATAAACGCCGCGGCAGCCCTTGGCAAAATAGGAAGGGGGTTCATGGCGCAGGCTGGCGTCGCGAAACTTGGTGTCCACCGGGATCACCGAGGGCCAGACGTGGCTGCCATAGCGCTGTTTCAGGCTCTCCAGGCTCTGTACCGAGGCCCGGGTGCGCTGATCGTACATGGTTGGCACCACCGTATAACGGAAACCGTCCTTCCTGGCCTTGTGCATCAGGTTGAAGGTACTGACCATCCGCTCCAGCCCCTTGAGCGCCAGGAACTCGGTCTGCACCGGCACCAGGATGCGATCGCAGGCGGCCAGGGCGTTGACCATCATCACCCCCAGCACCGGCGGGCAGTCGATCAGCACCACATCGTAGTCGTCCCTGACCTCCGCCAGCAGCCGTTTGAGCACCAGCCCCATGCCTTCCCGGCCGCTGGAGGTGCGCTCCAGGGTGGCCAGGGAGATGGAAGCCGGCAGCAGGGTCAGGCCGTCGAAGCGGGTGTTCAGCGCCACCTGCGCCAGCTGCGTCCGGCCGGGTCGCTCGGCCTGGAACAGATCGAACAGGGTGTGCGGCAGCGCATCGGTGTCGTAGTCGAGGTACGCCGTCAGCGATCCGTGGGGATCGGTGTCGATCAACAAGACCCGCTTCTTCAACTGTGCCAGCAGGCCGGCCAGGGCGACCACCGAGGTGGTCTTGCCGACTCCGCCTTTCTGATTTGCAACCGTCCAAACAATCACTGGCTAATCCTGTCCTGTACTGATGCGAATGCCACCGCCGGGCAGCTCATAAACGCGGATGCCGCCGGCGTCCGTTTCCTCCAGCGGGCGGGAAGGCAGGGACGGCGTCGGCTGCCACTGCCGGGCGGACACGGCGATTTCCACCCGGCGATTCATCGTCCGCCCCGCCTCCCCCCGGGCTTCGTCCCGGGAATGCTGCGCGCCGTAGGCTTCCAGCGCCAGCCGGGGCTGGGCGATGCCGGCGCCAGCCAGCCATTCCAGCACCACCCTGGCCCGCTCCGCCGACAGCTGCCAGTTCGATGCGTACAGCTCGTTGCTGATGGGCAGGGCATCCGCATAGCCCTTCACCCGGATAAAATGATTCGCCCGCTGCAGGGCCGGTACCACGCTGCCGAGCAAAGGCGCTCCGTTCGGCCCCAGCAGGGCGCTGCCGCTGGCAAACAACAGGCCGCCGTCGATGTGCAGGCTGAGCCAGTCCCCTTGCTGCTCGAGCGACACCAGTTGCTGCTCCAGCAGGGGCGCCAGCTGTTCGCTCAGCCCCTGCCCGATCTCGGCCAGGGCGGCCTGCTCCGGGGCCGGTGGAGCCTCGGCCCCGGCCGGCGGTGCCTCGGACGGCGAAGAGGGCTCGGCCAGGGCCAGTCCGGAAGACACCGTGACCGGCGGTACCCCGCCGAGCCGCGTCAGGGCCTGCTGCATGCCCGCCAGCAAGGGTTGCTGCTCGTCGCTGTTGCTGGCGTGAATGGCATAGAGCACCACGAACAGCGCGAACACCAGGGTCATGTAGTCGGCATAGGACACCAGCCAGCGATCCAGCCCGGCGCTGTGCGGCCGTCGGAGCAGGGAGCGGCGCTTCACTGCCGGTGTCCCTGGTACTGGGCCAGTTGCCGGCTCACCGCCAGGCTGCTGTCGCCCCGGGCGATGGCCAGCAGGCCGATGGCGGTGAGCTCGCGGTAGCGCAGCTCCAGCCGGTACAGGGCCCGCAGCCGGTTGGCCAGGGGCAGCAGCAGCAGGTTGGCCAGGCCCACGCCATAGAGAGTGGCGACAAAGGCCACGGCGATGCCAGTGCCGAGCCGGTTGGGATCGTCCAGGTTCGACATCGCCTGGATCAGCCCGAGCACGGCGCCGATGATGCCGATGGTCGGGCTGTAGCCGCCCATCGCCTCGAACACCCGCGCCTCCAGCTCCTTCTGCTCTTCCAGCCGATCCAGTTCATTGTCGAGCAACCGCTCCAGCACCTGGGGCTCAGTGCCGTCGACCAGCCACTGCAGCCCCTGATGGGTGAAGGGGTCGAGGGCGCCATCGGCCAGCCGGTGCTCGAGTGCCAGAAAACCGGCATGCCGGGCCTCGTTGGACCAGCGCAGCAGGCGCGACGCCTGGTCGTGAAAGGGCCAGTGCCGGCCACGAAACAGGCCGCCCAGGGCCCTCAGCGCCGCCTGGCACTGATGCCAGGGGGTTTGCAGCACCACCGCCCCCAGGGTACCGCCGACCACGATCAGCAGCGCCGGCCCATCCACCAGCACCGACAGGCTGCCGCCATGCCACCACTGGGCCAGCAGTATGGATACCAGTGCCAGCAGCAGACCGGCCAGCGCCATCTCAGGACCCCATCTCGTTGACGATGGCTTCGCCAATCAGGTCCAGCGGCAGCGACTCGGTGGCGATGCCGGCTTTGGCCACCGCCTGGGGCATGCCGTAGACCACGCAACTCTCCTCGTCCTGGGCCCAGATACTGGCGCCCTGCTCCTTCAGCAGCCGGGCGCCCTCGCGGCCGTCCGCGCCCATGCCGGTCAGCACCACCGCCAGCACGTTGCCGCCGTAGGTCTTGGCGGCGGAGGCGAAGGTGATGTCGACACAGGGCTTGTAGTTGACCTTGTCGTTACCGTCCATGATCCGCAGCCGGGCCGCGCCCGGCCGCCCCTCGAACAGCATCTGCCTGCCGCCGGGCGCCAGGTAGGCGTGGCCCGGGCGCAGCAGATCGCCGTCTTCCGCTTCCTTCACCCGGATCTGGCACAGGCCGTCGAGCCGGGCGGCAAAGGCCGTGGTAAAGGTGCCGGGCATATGCTGGATCAGCACGATGGGGTGCGGAAACTGGGCCGGCAGCTTGCTCAACACATTCTGTAGCGCCACCGGGCCGCCGGTGGAGGTGCCGATGGCCAGCAACTGGTAGCCCTTGCCGCTGCGCCGGGGCAGGCTACGCCGCTCGGCAACAGGCTGTGCCGGCGCGGCCGGCTGAGCGCCGCGGCTGCGTTCACCGGCGAGGGCGGAAAGCGGCCGGGCCGGGCTGGTAACGGCCGGCCGGGGGGCCGAAAAGGCTCGACGCCGGGCGATGGCCTTGACCCGCTGCTGCAGCAGCAGCACCGCTTCCTCCTTGCTGCGGGCGATGTCCTCGAACCGTTTGGGCAGGAAATCCATGGCCCCCGCGTCCAGCGCATCCAGGGTCGCCCGGGCGCCCTCGTGGGTCAGGGACGAAAACATCAACACCGGCGTGGGCACGGACTTCATGATCGCCCGCACCGCCGAAATACCGTCCATCACCGGCATCTCGATGTCCATGGTGATCACGTCGGGGCGTACCGATTTCACCTTTTCCACCGCCTCCTGGCCATTGGCCGCGGTGTCGACCACCGTGAGCAAGGGATCCTGCTCCAGGATCTCACTCACCCGGCGGCGAAAAAAACTCGAATCATCAACCACCAATACCCGAATAGCCATTTTTGTCAGCGTGCTCCCTTATTGTTATCAGGCGTAGCGGCGGGCGTACGCCTTGATCAGGCCGGCAATATCCAGGATCAGCGCGATACCGCCATCGCTGGTGATGGTGGCGCCGGCCATGCCGGGCGTGCCGTGCAGCAGTTGATCGAGCGGCTTGATCACCACTTCCTCCTGGCCGATCAGGCCATCGACCACGAAGCCGACCTGCTGGTTGCCGATCATCACGATCACCACGTGCCCCTGCTCCTTGCGCTGGCGACCGCTGCCGCGGATCAGCCAGTCCTGCAGATAGAACAGCGGTATCGCCCGGTTGCGCACCACTATGGTGAGCTGGCCGTCGACCATGCTGGTACGGGTCAGGTCGAGGTGGAAAATCTCATTGACGTTGGTCAGCGGCAGGGCGAAAGTCTGCCTGCCCACCAGCACCATCAGGGTGGGCAATATCGCCAGGGTCAGCGGCACCTTGATCTGCAGCCGGGTGCCCTTGCCTTGCTCCGAGTCGATGAAGATGGAGCCGTTAACCGCGCTGATGCCGGTCTTGACCACGTCCATGCCCACGCCGCGGCCGGACACATCGGTAATTTCGGTCTTGGTGGAAAAGCCGGGGGCGAAGATCAGGTTGTAGGCCTCGTTGTCGCTCATGCGGGCAGCCGCGTCGGCGTCGAGGATGCCGCGCGCCATGGCGATGCTCTTGAGCTTTTCCGGATCCATGCCGGCACCGTCGTCCTCGATGCCGAGCAGGATATGATCCCCTTCCTGGGAGGCGGTGAGGCGAATGGTGCCCACCCGCGGCTTGCCGGCGGCTTCCCGCACCTCGGGCAGCTCGACGCCGTGGTCACAGGAGTTGCGCACCAGGTGGACCAGGGGATCGGCCAGCGCCTCGACCAGGTTCTTGTCCAGATCGGTCTCCTCGCCCACCATTTCCAGGTTGATTTCCTTTTGCAGGCTGCGGGCCAGATCGCGCACCACCCGGGGGAAGCGGCCGAACACCTTCTTGATCGGCTGCATCCGGGTCTTCATCACCGCCCCCTGCAGATCGCCGGTCACCGCGTCCAGGTTGGCGACCGCCTTGGTCACCTCCTCGTTTTCATGGCTGGCGTCCAGGCTGAGCAGGCGGTTGCGCACCAGCACCAGCTCGCCCACCATGTTCATGATGCTGTCCAGGGTGCGGGTATCGACCCGCACCGTGGTATCGGCCTGCTGGGCCTGGGCCGCCCGGGCCGGGGCCTTGTCGGGCTCGGCCGGGGTGGGGGCCGCCGCCGGTGCCGCCGGCCGGGCGGGCGCCGGGCTCACCGCCACCGCAGCGCTCGGGCCCTTGCCGGCGCCGTGCAGCTGGTCCAGCAGCGCCTCGAATTCGCTGTCGTCGATCAGCGCGTCGTCCCCCCCCTGGGCGGCCGGCTCGGCCGCCACCGGCGCTTCCGTCGGCTGGGGCACGCCGCCATGGCGGCCGGCGCCGTGCAGCTGATCCAGCAGCGCCTCGAATTCATCGTCGGTGATGTCGTCGCCCTGGCCCTGGGATCCGGCGTCCGGCTCCAGCTCGCCCAGCATCCGCCGGTACTCGCTTTCGGTCAGGTCGGCGATGGAGCCGGGCTCGTCGGCGGCGACAGCCGGCGGTGCCGGCGCCGGCGCGGCTTCCTCGCCTGCGGGCTGGCAATAATGGCCCAGCTCCTCGAGCAGCCCGGGATCGGCCGGGGTCGGCTCCTGCCGGTTCTGGATTTCGACAAACATGCTGTTGACGGCATCCAGCGCCCGCAGGATCACGTCCATCAGCTCGGCGGTCACCCGCCGCTGGCCGTTGCGCAGGATGTCGAACACGTTTTCGGCTTTGTGGCAGGTGTCGACCAGCGCGGTCAGCGACAGAAAACCCGCGCCCCCCTTGACGGTGTGAAAACCGCGGAAAATCGCGTTCAGCAGGTTCTTGTCGTCCGGCTGCCGTTCCAGGGTGACCAGCTGCTCCGACAGCTGCTCCAGGATCTCCGATGCCTCCACCAGAAAGTCCTGCAGAATATCCTCGTCTACCTCAAAGCCCATGCTCTCTCCTTAGAATCCCAAACTGGACAGCAGGTCGTCGACCCCGTCCTGATCAGAGACCACGTCATCACGCTGCTCTTTATTCATGATCGGACCTTCGGCGACGATGGCCGACACCGGGGTGGCCTTCGCCGGCACCTTTTCCGCCTCCATGCCCGGCAGGCGGCCGAACACCGACAGGATATCCACCAGCTTGGCTTCCACCTCGTGCACCAGGTTGATGACCTTGCGGATCATCTGTCCGGTCAGATCCTGGTAATCCTGGGCCATCAGGATTTCGGTCAGCAACTGCCGCAGCCGATCCGCATCCTGCTCCGAGTCCTTGAGAAAATCGTTCAGCTGGAAGCACAGCTCCTTGAACTTGTTGAGCTCCAGCTGGCGCTGCATCAGCTCCGCCCAGCCCGGCATCACCTGCTGGATACGGTCATTGAGCCGATCGGCGATGGGCAGGCTGGCCTCCACCGCATCCATGGTGCGGTTGGCCGCCTTGTCGGTCATGTCGATGACGTAGTTGAGCCGTTCGCGGGCGTCGGGAATCTCGCTCTGGGCCAGCTCCGGCAACCGGGGATCGCTCTGAAACTCCCGCAGGGACTCGTGCAGCTGGCGGGTCAGTTGCCCCACCTGCCCCAGCAGGGCGTTGGCTTCGGGCATGCACACGTCGGCAAGGTAGCGATCGGCCTCGTCCTGTTCGCCCCGTTCGAGCATGACGACCAGCTCCCGGGCCTGCTCCAGGCTTATCATTCTTTTCTGTTCTGCCATAACGGTGCCTTATCCGATGCGCTCGAAAACCTTCTCGAGTTTTTCCTTGAGGGTGGCGGCGGTGAAGGGCTTGACTACATAGCCGTTCACGCCGGCCTGGGCGGCGGTGATGATCTGCTCGCGCTTGGCCTCCGCCGTCACCATCAGTACCGGCAGGTGCTTGAGCTTGTCGTCGGCCCGGATGGCGCGCAGCAGGTCGATGCCCTGCATGCCCGGCATGTTCCAGTCGGTGACCACAAAATCGAAGTCTCCGTTCTTCAGCATCGGCAGCGCCGTGGTACCGTCGTCGGCTTCGTGGGTATTGTTGAAGCCGAGATCCCTGAGTAAGTTCTTGATGATCCTGCGCATGGTGGAAAAATCATCCACGATCAGGATTTTCATGTTCTTGTTCAACCTTTTCCTCCTATCAGCCGAACCGGCAGCCGCTGAACATGGCGAGTATTCCCAGCTGTATCGGCCCCGGACGCCGATGCTTTAGCAAGATATACCATCACGGGGTAATTAACCTGTTGTCAGGCCTCAATTTTGCCAGTCTTTCATCTTCGATTTCAGGCGGTGCATCGCCTGGCTATGGATCTGGCTGACCCGGGACTCGGTCACCTCCAGTACCTGGCCTATCTCCTTCAGATTGAGCTCTTCGTCGTAATAGAGCGACAGCACCAGCGCCTCCCGCTCGGGCAGGCCCTTGATGTGCGCCGACAGCGCCTGCAGAAAGCGCTCCCTGGCCATGCCCTCGAAAGGTCCGGCCGGATGCTGGCCGGCGTCCGCATGGGCATCGATACCGGACTCGAACTCTTCGATTTCCAGTATCTTGCCGTTGCTGACATCCATCAGCATGGCGTGATAGGCCTCGAGGCCGATGCCGAGTTCGGCCGCCACTTCCCGATCCAGGGCATGACGCCCCTCCCGCCGCTGAATGGCCGCCATGGCGTCGGCGATTTGACGGCTGTTGCGATGTACCGAGCGGGGCACCCAGTCGCCGCGCCGGATTTCATCGAGCATGGCGCCACGGATACGGATACCGGCAAAGGTCTCGAAACTGGCGCCCTTGCCCGCGTCGAAGTTGCGGGCGGCTTCCAGCAGCCCCACCATGCCCGACTGGATCAGATCGTCCAGCAGCACACAGTCCGGCAAACGGGCCAGCAGGTGCTGGGCAATCCGCTTGACCAGCCCCGCATGGCGCTCTACCAGGGCATGGGCGTTGAACGGCTGGCCATAGGCCAATGCTTTATTTAGTCCAGACATCCTGCTCCGCTACCGGGTGGTTCAGTAATTTTTCGATAAAGAACTGCAGGTGGCCGCCGGCCCGCTGCGGGGTCGGCCAGCCGAGCGCCTTGCCGGCCAGTCCCTTGATCGCCAGGGCCGCCGGGGACTTGGGGTACTGGTTGACCACCAGGGTCTGGCGCCGCACCGCCAGCCGCAGGTTGCCGTCGAAGGGCACGCAGGCCACCAGTTCGAGGGCCGCGTCGAGAAAACGGTCGGTCACCCGGGTCAGCTTGGCGAACAGCTCCTGCCCTTCCCGCTGGCTACGCACCATATTGGCCACTATCTTGAAGCGGAACACTCCGTAGTCGCGGGACAGGATCTTGATCAGGGCGTAGGCGTCGGTGATGGAGGTGGGTTCGTCGCAGACCACCACCAGCACCTCCTGGGCCGCCCGGGAAAAGCTGAGCACCATGTCGGAAATGCCGGCGGCGGTGTCCACCAGCAGCACGTCCACCGGGGTCTGCATCTCGCTGAAGGCCCGGATCAGGCTGACGTGCTCCAGCGGCGACAGCTCGGTCATCGCCTGATTGCCTGAGGTGGCGGGAATGATGCGAATGCCCTGGGGGCCCTCGACCAGCACCTCGTCCAGGGTGCACTCGCCCCGCAGCACGTGGGACAGGTTGCGGGTGACCCGGATGCCCAGCAGCACGTCGACGTTGGCCAGCCCCAGGTCGGCATCGAGCACCATGACCCTCTTGCCCTGGGCCGCCATGGCGGAGGCCATGTTGAGGGTGATATTGGTCTTGCCGACACCGCCCTTGCCGCCGGTGACCGCGATCACCTGTACCCTGTTCGTCTTCTGCATCAATCGAAGCCCGCTCGCCTGGTCCTGAAACCAATTAGTCATAAAAACGCGCATCCTCTTCATCGGACTCAGAGGTGTCCCAATAATAAGGTTCTTCCCGACGCTGCTCCATGGTCCCCAGCACCTGCCGCACCAGCTCTCCGGCCTCCGCCAGGCGCAGGTCTTCCGGCACCCGCTGGCCGTCGGTGACATAACTTATCGGCAGGCTGTTCTGAATACTGATATCGATGACGTCGCCCAGGGACAGACTTTCGTCCAGCTTGGTCAGGATGCAGCCCGCCAGGGGGATGCGCCGGAAATGATCCACCGCCTCCTGCAGTACCCGCCGCTGGGCGGTGGCCGGCAGCACCAGGTAGTTGCGGATCTTGACCTGCTTGTCACCCACCAGGGTGTCGAGCTGCTCGTTCAGCCGCAGATCCCGCTGGCCCATGCCGGCGGTGTCGATCAGCACCAGCCGGCGGTGGCGCAGGTGATAGAGCGCCTGGGCCAGCTCCTGGTAGGTGCGCGCCTGCTTGACCACCACCCCCATGATGCGGCCGTAGGTCTGTAGTTGTTCGTGGGCGCCGATACGGTAGTGATCGGTGGTGATCAGCGCCACCTGCTCGGCGCCGTAGCGGGCGGCGAAGCGCGCCGCCAGCTTGGCGATGGTGGTGGTCTTGCCGACCCCGGTGGGCCCCAGCAGGGACACAGCCCCCCCTTGGCGGAGAATGTCGTCCTCCCCGGTCAGCAACTGTTGCGTCAGCGCCGCTTCGATCTGGCTCCAGGCCTCGTGGGGCGGGGCGCGGTCGTGCACCCGCATGGCCAGCTGATCGGCCAGGCCGTCACTGAACCCCAGTTCGCCCAGCTGCTTGATCACCAGGGCCCGCACCGGCTCGCGCCGCTCGACTTCCTGCCACATCAGGCCGGAGACCTGGTGCTCCAGCAGCCGGCGGATGCTGGCGATTTCCTGGCGCATGGCGGTCAGTTCCTTGTCCTTGGGCTGATCCTTGCGCCGGTTTTCCCGGCTCTCGCCGCGGGGCAGTTGAGGGGGCGACAGGGGCAACGCCTGCCCCAGGCTCGGCTCCTTGCGCGCCCCGGGCTCGGCCCATTGGGACTGTTCGGCCAGGGTCTTCGGGGATGCCTCGGGCCGGTTGCGCATCAACAGCGCCTGCAGGGTTTCCGCCTGGGCCTTGCCGTCGAGCGGGGGGATAAATTGACGGGCCTGCGACGAAATTCTGACGTTGTCTTCCGTCAGCGGCCGCTGGCCCGGCGCCGGCGGCGCCTCGTCGTCATCGACGGCGGCCACGATCTCAATGCCGCCGGATACCTTCTTGTTGGACATGATCACCGCCTCGGGGCCGAGGACGTCTTTCACCTCGGCCAGGGCGGCTCTCATGTCCCTGGCAAAAAACCGTTTTATCTTCATTCAGTCTCCCCCCTGCTACTGTTGGCCGACAGATGCCACAATGCGGATTTGACGGTCATCAGGCACTTCCTGATAGGACAACACCCGCAGATTGGGAATAGTGTGTTTTACAAAGCGTGCCAGCGTGGTACGCAGCATGCCGGACGTCAGCAGGATGGCCGGCTGCCCTTCCAGCTCCTGGTTGGCGGCGGCCTGCACCAGCGACTGCTGCATGCGCTCGGCCAGGCCGGGCTCGATGCCGCTGCCCTGGGCGCCACCGGCCTGCAGCGAGTTCTGCAATATCTGTTCCAGTTCTGGCGCCAGGGTGATCACCGGCAGTTCCCGCTCGGTACCGGCGATCTCCTGGACCATGAATCGGCGCAGCGCGATCCGGCAGGCGGCGGTGAGTACCTCCGGATCCTGGCTCTTGGGCGCGTACTCGGTCAGGGTCTGCAACAGGGTGCGCATGTCCCGGATGGTCACCCCTTCGTTCAGCAGGCTCTGCAGTATCTTGGTCACCAGCGCCAGGCTCAGGGTATTGGGCACCAGCCCCTCGACCAGCTTGGGCTGGCTGCGCCCCACCTGGTCGATCAGGTTCTGCACCTCTTCATGGCCCAGCAGCACGGCGGCGTTATTGGTGAGCAGCTGGCTCAGATGGGTCGCCACCACCGTGGCCGCGTCCACCACCGTGTAGCCCAGGCTCTGGGCCTGCTCGACCTGATCCCGGGCGACCCAGGTCGCCTCCAGGCCGAAGGCCGGATCCCGGGTGTCGATGCCCTGCACGGTGCCGAACACCTGGCCCGGGTTGATCGCCAGCTCCCGCTCCGGATAAATGTCGGCGGTGCCCGAGCTGACCCCCATCAGGGTGATCTGGTACTGGTTGGGCCCGAGTTCCAGGTTGTCGCGGATGTGCACCGCCGGGATCAGGAAGCCCAACTCCTGGGACAGCTTCTTGCGGACCCCCTTGATCCGGCTGAGCAGCTCGCCGCCCTGGGCCTGATCCACCAGGCTGATCAGCCGGTAGCCGACTTCGAGGCCGATGGTATCCACCTGGGTTACATCGTCCCAGCTGAGATCCCTGACTTCGTTGCCGGCCACGGCGGGGGCCCGCTCTTCCTGCTGCGCCTGCTCCCGTTGCCGGTGGTTGCGCTTGTGCAACCACCAGGCTCCCAGCGCGGACAGGCCGCCCAGCAGCAGGAAGGCAAAGTGCGGCATGCCCGGCACCAACCCCATGGTGATCAGGATGCCGGCGGCGATGGACAGCGACTTGGGGTTGTCGAACAGCTGGCCCAGCATGGCCTGGCCCATGTCCTCCCGGGTGTTCTGCCGGGTGACGATGATGGCGGCGGCGATGGACAGCAGCAGCGAGGGGATCTGCGCCACCAGACCGTCGCCGATGGTGAGCAGGGTGTAGACCCGCGCCGCCTCGCCGAACGGCAGGCCATGCTGGGCCATGCCGATGATGAAACCGCCGATGATGTTGATGAAGAGGATCATGATGCCGGCGATGGCGTCCCCCTTCACGAACTTGGAGGCACCGTCCATGGAGCCGTAGAAGTCCGCTTCCCGGGTCACTTCGTCGCGCCGGGTGCGGGCCTCGTCCTGGTTGATCAGGCCGGCGTTGAGGTCGGCGTCGATCGCCATCTGCTTGCCGGGCATGGCGTCCAGGGTGAAGCGGGCGCTCACTTCCGAGATGCGGCCCGCGCCCTTGGTGACCACCACGAAGTTGATGATCATCAGGATGATAAAAACGATAAGGCCGACCGCGTAGTTGCCGCCGATCACCACGGAGCCGAAGGCCTCGATCACGTTGCCGGCGGCGTTGCCGCCCTCGTGGCCTTCCAGCAGCACTACCCGGGTGGAGGCGACGTTCAGCGCCAGCCGCAACAGGGTGGCCACCAACAGCACCGTCGGAAAAGCGGCGAAATCGAGCGGCCGCTGGGTGTAGACGGCGACCAGCAGGATCACCAGCGCCAGCGAGATGTTGAAGGAAAACAGGATATCGAGCAACAGGGTGGGAATGGGTAACACCACCATGGCCAGTGCCGCCAGCACCAGCAAGGGCGTACCCAGGCCCTTGTTGAACCATTGCGACCACTGTCCTGCCTGTAAAAGTCTTGCCCTGAATGCCATGAATAGTTATTGCTGCTGAAAACCGATGCAGTTTAAATGCAAAAAACAAGCCACTTTAGCTGGAAGCTACCTTCTTCAAGCTTCAAGCTTCCGCCCTCAGGCCCGGTATTCATCGGGGATCGGCAGTTCGTCCTTGAGCGGTACCGGTTTGCGGCCCTGGCCCTTGCGCCAGGCGTTAAGCTGGAACACATAGGCCAGCACCTGGGCCACCGCCACGAAGAGGCCGTCGGGAATTTCCTTATCGAGCCTGGTGGAATGGTAGATGGCACGGGCCAGCGCCGGCGAGGAGATCACCGGCACCTGGTATTCCCGGGCGATCTCCCGGATCTTGAACGCGATCTCGTCCAGCCCCTTGGCCACCACCACCGGCGCCGAGCCGGGCTTGTCCTTGTCGTAGCGCAGGGCCACCGAATAGTGGCTGGGGTTGACCACCACCACGTCGGCGGTGGGCACCTCGGCCATCATGCGGCGGTTGGCCATCTCCTGCTGCAGCCGGCGGATCCGCCCCTTGACCTCGGGCTTGCCCTCGGTGTTCTTGTACTCGTCCTTGACTTCCTGCAGGGTCATCTTCAACTGGCGGTTATGGTTCCAGCGCTGGAAGGGCACGTCGATGGCCACGATGGGCAGCAACGCCAGGCACAGCAGCAACCCCATCCACAGCAGCAGCTCCAGCGCCGACACCATGGCCGCCGGCAGGGTGTGGTCGCTCAGTTGCAGGATGTGGTCGAACTGCCCCCACAGCAGCCACACCGCGAAGGTGGCGATAAACACCACCTTGGCGATGGACTTGAGCAGCTCGACCAGGGCCTGCAGCCCGAACATCCGTTTGATGCCGGCGAGCGGGCTCATCCGGCTGAGCTTGGGCATCATCGCCTGGGTACTGAAGTTGAAGCCGCCGAGCAGGGTATTGCCCACCAGGGCGGCCACCAGCACCAGGGCGAAGAGCCCGAGCAGGGGCCACATCAGGCTCAGCACCGAGTCCCTCAGCGCCACCATCATGGCCTCGGGATCGAAGACCGCCGCCCGCTCGAGCCGGAAATTCTGCTCGAACACCCGGGACATGGCCCGCCCCAAGGGGCCGCTGATCATCAGCAGGCCGGCGGCGGCGCTGAGCAGCACCGCCGCCGTGCCCAGCTCCTTCGAGCGGGGGATCTGCCCTTTTTCCCTGGCCTGACGAAGTCGCTGCTCCGTGGGCTGTTCCGTGCGTTCCTGACCGTCCGACTCCGCCATCTAGCCGCCCTCCTCACAACGGAGCCGCAGGCTGTCGCACATCACCCCCTGCAAACGCAGCCACTGATTCTCGAAGTGACCGAGAAAGCCGCCGAGGGTCAGCCACAGGATAAAGAGGCCGCACACCATGCTCACCGCGAAGCCCACGCTGAAGATATTGAGCTGGGGCGCGGCCCTGGTCATGACCCCGAAGCTGAAGTTGATCAGCAGCATGGCCACGATGGCGGACAGCGACATGGCCACCGCCGCCTGGAACAACAAGGTCAACAGCCCGGCCAGGGTCTGCCAGCTGGCCACCGACAGGCCGTTGACGGCCACCGGCAGGGTGTCGAAACTCAGCACTATGGCTTCGATCATCAGCAGGTGGCCGTCCAGCGCCAGGAACAGCAGGGTGCCCAGCATCAGGTAGAACTGGCCGACCACCGGCGCCGACTGGCCGTTGAGCGGATCCACCATGGAGGCGAAGCCCAGGCTGGTCTGCATGGCGATGATCTGGCCGGCGGTGACGAAGGTCTGCAGCAGAAACTGCGACAGCAGGCCGATGGTCGCGCCGATCAGCACCTGTTGCAAGGTCACCAGGAAACCGGCGCCGGAGAACAGGGCGATGGCGGGCATGGCCGGCAGCACCGGGGCCACGGCGATGGTGATCGCCAACGCCAGCAGCAAGCGGCTGTACACCGGCGTGAGCTGGGCACCGAACATCGCCATGGTCATCATCAGCCCGGCGATGCGACACAGAGGCCAGAGATAGGAGGCCAGCCATTGCAGCAGCTCGGCGGTGGTATAGTTCACATCTCAACTCCGACTAAAGCGGGAAGTGGGAAGCCAGAAGCCAGAAGTAGCGGCGACTGAAAGTACGCGCCAAGGTAACTCCCCGTTGTCTCTGTGGTCATTCCCGCGACGGCGGGAATCCCAGGCAATCGGTTATGACTCTCGGCCCTCGCGGAGATGACCACCTTAATCCCCTCACCCCTCACCCTTCACCCTTCAAGCTTGTTTTCACCCGATCACCTGCGGGATCTGATAGATCAGCTCGTAAAAGAAGTCCATCAGCATCTCGAAGCCCCAGTGCGCCCCCACCGCCAGCGCCCCCAGGGTGACCAGCAGGCGGGGCAGGAAGCTCAGGGTCTGCTCGTTGATCGAGGTCGCCGCCTGGAAGATGGAGACGATAAGGCCGATGGCCAGGCTCGGCAGGATCACCGCCGATACCAGCAGGGTCACCAGCCAGAGGGCGCTGCGGAAGATGTCGACGAAGGTTTCCGGGCTCATTATCCCGCCCCCAGGCCGAAGCTGTTGGCCAGGGTGCCCATGATCAGGTTCCAGCCGTCGACCAGCACGAACAGCATCAGCTTGAACGGCAGCGAGATCAGCATGGGCGACAGCATCATCATGCCCATCGCCATCAGGATGCTGGCCACCACCAGATCGATCACCAGGAAGGGCAGGAACAGCATGAAGCCTATCTGGAAGGCGGTTTTCAGCTCGCTGGTGACGAAGGCCGGGATCAGCACCCGCAGCGGCACCTCCGCCTCGCCGTTCACCTCGATACCGGCGATGGTGAGGAAGGTATCCAGATCCTTGACCCGGGTCTGCGCCAGCATGAAGTCACGCACCGGCAGCTCCGCGCGGGCCAGCGCCTCGCGCGAGCCGATGTCTTCGGCCAGGTAGGGCTGCAAGGCTTGCGCGTTCACCCGGTCCAGCACCGGCGACATGATGAAAAAGGACAGGAACAGGCTGATGCCGATCAGCACCTGGTTGGACGGGCTCTGCTGCAGCCCCAGGGCCTGGCGCAGGATCGACAGCACCACGATGATGCGGGTAAAGGAGGTCATCATGATCACGATGGCCGGCAAAAACGACAGCGCCGTCATCAGGGCCAGTACCTGCAGGGTCAGGCTGTATTCCTGGCTGCCGTCGGGATTGGTGGTCACCGTCACCGCCGACATGCCCTCCTGGCCCATGACCGGCAGCGCCAGCAACGGCAGCGCCAGCGCCAGCCAGCCGCTAACCCTGCTCATGGGAGCGCCCCCTCAACAAGCCGCCGGCCTGCTCCGGTGCCAGCGGCTTGTCCAGCTTGCCCAGGCTGGCGATCTGCTGGGCGCTCACCCCCAACAGCCACTGCTCCTCGCCGACCTGCACCACCAGCAGGCGTTCCCGATGCCCCAGCGCCAGGCTGGCCACGATCCGCAGCTGGCGGCTGCCGCCCAGGGCCCCGGGCAGGCGCAGCTTGCGCAGCAGCCAGCCGAGCACCAGGATCAGCCCGATCACCAGCAGCGACGACAGCGCCCAGGAGTCCCAGCGGATCTCCGGCCCCTGGGCCAGCAGGGGCGCCGGCCACAGCAGCAACACGAACGGACGCATCGTCATTTCAGCTTTTTGATGCGTTCGGTCTGGCTGATCACGTCGGTCAGGCGAATACCGAACTTGTCGTTGACCACCACCACTTCCCCGTGGGCGATCAGGGTGCCGTTCACCATCACGTCCAGCGGTTCCCCGGCCAGGCGATCCAGCTCGACCACCGAGCCCTGGTTGAGCTGCAGCAGGTTGCGGATACTGATCTGGCTGCGCCCCACCTCCATCGAAATGGTGACCGGAATGTCCAGTATGGTGTCCAGCTTGCGCCGCTCTTCCACCGTCAGCGGCGCCGTGCCGTCGTTGCCGAAATCGTCCAGCTCGGGCCGCTTTACCGCCGACTCGTCGGTTTCCTGCTCGGCCATGGCTTCGGCCCACACATCATCCAGCTCGTTCTGCTCTTCATCACTCATGATGCATCCTCAATGGTTCTCTCCAGTTCTTCCAGCTCGGCCTCGCCGTCAATGCGGACGCCCCGGCGGGTGACCTCGTGCAATTCGGTTTTGACCGATTCGGGCCGTTTCAGTTTTTCGGTGATCCGGACCGCCATCTTCTCGCCGGAACGCCCGAGCTGGGCCCGGAAGGTCGGCAGATCCTCGACCGACACCAGCAAGTGCTCGGGCATCTGCACCGGTATGATATCGCCGGCCTGCATCTCCATGATGGTGCGCAGGGTCAGCTCTTTTTCCAGCAGCTTCACCGACATGTCCACCCCCACATCGAGGATCTCGTCGCGCAGCGCCTTGCCCCAGCGCAGGTCGTTTTCGCCCTTGTCGCTCTGTACCCCGGCGTCGAGCAGCTCGCGGATCGGCTCCAGCATGCCGTAGGGCAGGGTCACGTGGAAATCGCCGCCGCCGCCGTCCAGCTCGATATGGAAGGAGCTGACCACCACCACCTCGGTGGGGCTGACGATGTTGGCCATGGTCGGGTTGACCTCGGAGTCGAGGTATTCGAACTCCACGTCCATCACCGGCGCCCAGGCTTCCTTGTAGTCCTCGAACACCAGCTTGAGCAACAGCTGGATCACCCGCCGTTCGGTGGGGGTGAACTCCCGCCCTTCGATCTTGGCGTGACGGCCGTCCCCGCCGAAGAAGTTGTCCACCAGAATAAACACCAGCCGGGCCTCCATGGTCACCAGGCCGATGCCCTTGAGCGGACGAAAGCGGACCATGTTGAGACTGGTGGGCAGGAACAGCGAGTGGACGTATTCGCCGAACTTCAGCATCTGCACGCCGTTGATCGACACCTCGGCGGTGCGCCGCATCATGTTGAACAGGCTGATGCGCATATGGCGGGCGAACCGCTCGTTGACCATCTCGAGGGTGGGCATGCGCCCACGCACGATACGGTCCTGGGACGAAAAATCGAAGGAGGAGACCCCGTCCCCCCCCTTCGATGTCTCGTCCTCTTTTACCTCGTCGACCCCGTGCAGCAGGGCGTCGATTTCATCCTGGGATAACAGATCGCTCACGATTCACCTATTGCATTACGATGCCGGTAAACAGCACTTTCTCAATCAGTCGCTGCTCCAGCACTTCCACCATGACGTGATTGAGTTCGTCCAGCGCCTCCTGGCGCACGGCGTCCTTGCCATCCGCGGTCAGGTAATTGTCGGCGGTCTGCCGGCTGAACACCGTCAGCAGCGTGCTTTCCAGCAACGGCAGGTGCTGCTTGGCCTTGCCTTCATCGGCGGTGCCCCGGACCAGCAGCTGCACCTCTATCTGTACCAGCCGGTCTCTTACCCCACCCGGCACACTGAAAATAAAGGGGCGCGACATGCCCACGTAGAGCGCCTTGTTGTCCTGCACCTCCTGCTCGGACAAGGGGGCTTCCTCCGGCTGCAGCCACCACCAGGCAGCGCCGCCGGCACCACCGGCCAGCACCAGGAACAGCAGTACCCAGATCCATTTACGCTTGTACCACGCCACCCTGGGCATGATCAGATCATTGGCCATCTCGCATCCTTAACATCCAAAGCAGACAGTCTAGCAACTAGTGTCATGCGAAAAAATCGATAGTCCCCGTCGCCGGACGACGTGGCCCGGCGGGCTCACCTTCGGTCCACTCCGGGTTATTCGCCTCGCCGCCCTGACGGGCGTGCTGGCCATGGCCCGGGGAGCCCTGCTGCTGCGCCGCTCCCTGTTGCGGGGCCCCCTGCTGGCCGGTAAAACCGCCGACCTGGCCCTGCCCCAGGGTGATGCCCTGCTGGACCAGCATGTCGCGCAGCCGGGGCAGCGCCTGATCCAGCAGCTCACGGGCCTGGGGCTGGCTGGCCAGGAACTGGATGTTGACCTCGCCCTGCTCCATCTTCAGCTGGATCCTGACCCCGCCCAGCTCGGAAGGGTTGAGCCGGATGTCGGCCTCCTGCAGGTTCTGGCTGACCATCACCTGTACCTGCTGGGCCAGTTGCCTGGCGCCGTGCTCGGGGCCGCCCTGCAGGGTCAGCGCCCGTTCCAGCATCACCGGCCGTTCCGGCTGAGGGGGGGCGCCCTGAACGCCGTCCCGGCTCGGGGCCACCGCCGACGCCGCCGGTTCCGGCACCAGCGGGCCGCCGCCCTGTCCCTGGCTCGGGGCAGGGTTATGCCCGGAGAGCAGCGCTTCCGCGACCGGCTTGCCGGTACTGGCGTCCGGCTCGGCCGGCACCTCCGCCATCTCGCCCGAGGCGCCTTCCGGCTCGACGGCGGGCGGCAACGGCTTGCCACCCGCCCCCTCGGTGCTTTGCTGCCAGCGCAGGCCATGTTCGATTTGCGCCAGCCATTCCGGGGTCGCGGTGGCCCTGGCGACGGTGGCCGGCGGCGCATCCCGCTCCAGTCCCTGCACCCGGCCTTCCCGGAACCACCGGACCGGCGCATCGACGGGCGTTTCCCCCACCGGCAGGACCGGTGCATCGACGGGCGTTTCCCCCACCGGCAGGACAGGTGCGACACCTCGGCGGCCGTCGCTCCCCCCGGCAGGTGGTGCAGAGAGCGGTTTCGGCTCAGCTGGTAGTTCAATTCCCGGTTCACTCGCCCCGCTCAGGCCATGCGTCGGCGTTTTGGCCCCGCCGGGCTGAACGCTGGATACCACCGCCTCGGCGGCTTTCGTACCCGGTGCCGTCGAGTCATCGCCCGATACGACCGAGACCGATAGTGGCGCGGCGGCTGCCGATTCATCACTTTCGCCTTTTAATTGAAAGCCGGTTTCACCGCCTGACACTCTCGGAGCCATCCCCGTTGCCCGATGTTCGACCTCTTTTACCCGCGGTTCATCGCCTTTCCCCCGCTCCCCCAGGGTACTGCCCCGCTCGTCGGTTACCCGGAAACCGGGAGCATCAATCCGAATGTCGGCCCCGTTAGCGCGAGTGCCGGTATCGTCCTTCCGCCCCCCGGCATCAGTTTCCATTACCAGGAGGCCGGACTCGCTAATTCGAATACCGGCACTTTTACCGCGGATCTCCGTCTTATCTGTCCATCCTTCGCCATCGGCCTCGGTGGCATTAGGCTCCTTGGCCGGGATCTCGGCGTCGGCCCTGTTGGCGGGTGGCAACGGTGCGGTTTTTTCTTCTTCACGAAGACCGGACCGGGCCTGCGGGGGTGGAGCCTGAGGGCCGGCGACAACGACCGGGTTCCGGCCAGTCGTATCAGCGGAAACGGGCCTGTCGCCCAGTAAACCGGCCTCTGGTGCCTTGCCGGCCCCCTCATGAGCTTCCGGATCGGCAAGCCGGGGGGCCTCGCTCTGACGGCCCGACGCGGCCGGGGCTTGCCCCTCCGGCGACCGTCCGCTCCTGTTGTCGCCGGTTTCGGAGGACGTCTCGGACGCCTTGCCGGCGCCGATGGATACGGCCAGATCGGTATCGGATGCTCCCTTCCCGGCAGCATCCAGCCTTGTCCCGGGTTCGTCCCGGGCGGCGGGTACCGGCAAGTTTTTGCCTGGTTCCACGGCGACGTCCGCCGCCGCCCGAGGGAAGACCGTGTCCCTGTCCGTCCTGGACATGTCGGCGGCTGCGATCCTGCCATGCTCGGGCTCCGCCTCGGCAGGCGTCGCCTCGGACAGCACCACCGGCAGGGCGGGCGCAACGACCGGGGATTCGGCGGCTTGCGCCGACTCCGGCCCGGCCTCGGCACGCGGCGGGGCCGCAGCCGCTGGCTCCTTGTCGGCCGGGCGGCTGTCGTCGAGCGCAGGCTCCGGCTTATCGGCAGGCCCGGACGATAGCGCATGGTCGCCGGCCTCGCCGGACGCGGATGATGTATCGTCCCGGGGTTCAACCGGCACACCGGCTGTCGGCTGCCCGGAAGTGGCCGGTGCCGGCTGCCCGGGAGTGGCCGGTGCCGGCTGCCCGGGAGTGGCCGGTGCCGGCTGCCCGGGAGTGGCCGGTGCCGGCTGCCCGGGAGTGGCCGGTGCCGGCTGCCCGGGAGTGGCAGTATCCGACTCGGCCTGCCGGCTCAGCAGCTCGGCAAAACGGGGAGTGCCCGGCGCGGCGCCGGCCATCGGCTCATGGCCCGGCTTGCCCGCCCCCCGGAGCAGGGGAGTCATACTTATCGTCATGATAACACCTTCATCTATAGCGCCGTCACGCCGCTCAATTCCTTATCCGCTACAAACAAATGCAAGTTACGCGCCAACCATTAAATGTTTTTTTTGTGAAAACGATAGATGGCCAGGTTATCGAGCATTTTCTGCTCCTGCCGGGCCGCCTCCAGCCGCTGCCGGTCCCGCTCCCGCTCCAGCAGCTTGGCAATGGCGTCCTTGCGCGCCCTGAGCGCCAGCCAGGCCTTGCGGCTCTGCTCCAACTGTTCCCGGGCCTGTTGCAGCCCCTGCTGCTGCTGCCGCTGGGCCAGCTCCAGCTTGTCGATAAAGCCCTGGAAATGGCCGAACTGATGGGCGCTCAGCCCGCCTTGCCCGCGGTTCTGGAATTCCTGGCTGTAATGACGCTGGTACTGGCTCAGGGTCTGCTGCTGCAGCTCCAGCTGCCGCAGCTGCAGCTGGGCCGCCCCCAGTTCGGCCGCTGCCTTGCGCTCCTGCCCGTCGAGCTGCTCCAGCAGCAGGTGCAGGGCCTTGCTCACCCGGCCGCCCTCAGCAACGGCCTGCTGATGACTTCCAGCTCATGCAGGCAGGCGGGCAGGCCGATCACCTCCTTCATGCCCTGGGTCAGGAAGCGCTCCAGGCGGGGCCGGATATTGATGGCCAGATCCAGCCGGGGGTCGGCGCCGGACTGATAGGCCCCCAGGTTGATCAGATCGTGGTTCTGCTGATAGAGGGCATAGGCCTGTTTCAACGCCCGGGCCTGGCGCTGGTGCGCCTCGCTGGTGACCGCCGTCATCACCCGGCTGATCGATTTCTCGATGTCGATGGCCGGGTAGTGGCCGCTGTCGGCCAACTGCCGCGACAGCACGATATGGCCGTCGAGGATGGCCCGGGCCGAGTCGGCGATGGGATCCTGCAGGTCGTCCCCTTCGGTCAGCACGGTGAAAAAGGCGGTGATGCTGCCCTGCCCCTCGGCGCCGTTGCCGGCCCGCTCCACCAGCGCCGGCAACTTGGCGAATACCGACGGCGGGTAGCCCTTGCTGGCGGGCGGCTCCCCCACCGCCAGGGCGATTTCGCGCTGGGCCTGGGCGTAGCGGGTAAGCGAGTCCATCAGCAGCAGCACATTGAGCCCCTGCTCCCGGAAGTACTCCGCCAGGGTCAGGGCGGTTTCGCAGCCCTTGAGCCGCATCAGCGGCGAGGCATCGGCCGGGGCCGCCACCACCACGGCGCGGGCGCGCCCCTCCTCCCCCAGGATCACCTCGATAAATTCCTTCACTTCCCGGCCCCGTTCACCGATAAGCCCCACCACCACCACATCGGCCTCGGCTCCCCGGGTCATCATACCGAGCAGCACGCTCTTACCGACGCCGGAGCCGGCGAACAGGCCCATCCGCTGGCCCTGACCCACGGTCAGCACCGAATTGATGGCCCGGACCCCCACGTCCATGGGGGCGACGATCGGTTTGCGCGCCATGGGATTGAGCCGCGGGGCGGTGAAATCGGCGGAGTCCCGGGTGGCAATGGGCCCCAGGCCGTCCAGCGGCTGGCCCACGCCGTCGATCACCCGGCCGAGCAGGGCCATGCCGACCGGCACCCCGGCGCCCTGGCCGACCGGGGTCACCCGGGCCCCGGGAATGACCCCCTTGAGCGACTCGGCCGGCATCAAATACAGCTTGTCGTCGGCAAAACCGACGACTTCTGCGTCCATTTCCCCGAACAGGGTCTGTATCTTGCACTGGCTGCCGACGGCGGCGGTACAGCCCACCGCCTCCAGGGTCAGGCCCACCACCCGGGTCAGCTTGCCGCTGGCGGCCATGGCCGGCAGCAGCCCCCGGGTCTGATAGGCCCCGAGCCGCTCACCGAGCGTCATGGAAGCGCTCCCAGTTGGCCTTGATAAAGTTGGCCATCAGCTCGTCGATACGCCGTGCCAGGCCGACATCGAGTTCGGACATCGCGGTTTTCAGGCGCAGATCCCCGCGGCCGAAGCTGGGCTCGGCCACCAGCTCCCAGCCACGCTGGCGGCGGCTGGCCTCGTCGAAATGCTGCTCGATCAGGGCGAGATCCTCGGGGTTCAGGTAGAGCGTGACGCCGCCGCCATGCCCCGGCAGGGCCCCGACCGCCTCGTGCAGGGTGGCCAGCAGCAACTGGGCAGAGGTAGCGGCCTCGGTTTTCAGCAGGTTGCGCGCCAGCTCGACCGCCAGGGTGACCAGGCTCTGCTCCACCACCTGGTCCACCCCGGCCAGCGGCCGGGCCAGTTGCTCGAGCAAGTGTTGCCACTGTTCGGTCTGCTCCCGGATCAGGGCCTGGCCATCGGCCAGGCCCTGATCCAGCCCCTGCTGCAAGCCGGCCTCGTGCCCTTCCTGCAGCCCCTGGAGCCGTCCTTCCTCCCGTCCCTGCTCGAAACCCTGCTGCCTGCCCTCCCCGAAGCCTTCTTCGAAGGCGGCCTGGCGGATGGCGTCCAGCGCCTCGGCGGTGAGCGGCGCAGGCTCTTCCTCCGGCTCGGGAGCCGGGTAGATGGGTTCGGGCTCGGCCTTGATGCGCAGCGCCGTGCCCCTCGGCCGGGGGGGCGGCAGGGACATATCGGGCCAGGACCAGTGTTCCACTTCCCGCCCGGTTTCCGTTGCTCCTGGCTCTTTGTCCAAACGGTAGGCGCGATCACGACTCATACGTAGTCATCACCCGCGCCCTTGGCCAGCATCAGCTCGCCGGAGTCGGCCAGGCGACGGGCCACCGCGAGGATCTCCTTCTGCGCCACTTCCACATCACTGACTCGGACCGGCCCCATGGCCTCCAGATCTTCCTGCAGCATTTCGGCGGCCCGCTTGGACATATTGTTGAAGAACTTCTCTTTCAGTTGATCGTCCGCGCCCTTGAGCGCCCGCTGCAACAGCTCTCCGGTCACCTCGCGCAGCAGCAGCTGGATGCCTCTGTCGTCCACATCGATCAGGTTTTCAAACACGAACATCAGATCCTGGATCTTCATGCTCATCTCTTCATCCTGGTCGCGGATGGCGTCCATCAGTATCCCTTCGATGGAGGTGTCCAGGTAATTCATGATGTTGGCCGCTGCCTTCAGTCCGCCCATCTTCGCCGCCTTGGCACCGCTCTGGCCGGCGAACTGTTTCTCCATGATGTCGTTCAGTTCCTGCAGGGCCGCGGGCTGGACTTCCTCCAGCTCGGCGATGCGCATGACCAAATCCAGCCGTACCGGCTCGGAAAACTGCTGCAGGATCTCCGCCGCCTGCTCGGGATCCAGGTAGGACAGCACTATGGTCTGGATTTGCGGATGTTCGTTATGAATGATGCTGGCCACCTGGCGGGCATCCATCCATTTGAGCGAATCCAGCCCCCGCGAGCCCGCCCCCGCCACTATCTGGTTGACCAGGCGACCGGCCTTGTCTTCCCCCAGGGCGGCGACCAGGGCATTGCGCACAAAGTCGTGGCTGCCCACGCCGATATTGGTAAAGCGCTGAATATCCTCGATAAACAGCCGGTGTACGGCACCGACCCGGTCGGGGCCGAAATCGCCCACCGCCGCCATCTTCATCCCCAGTCGCTGCACCTGCTTGGGATCCAGGTGGCGGAAGATCTGGGCCGCGTCCTCTTCCCGCAGGCTCAGCATCAGCAGCGCCGCCTTCTCGGTGCCGGACATCTTGGCGAGCAGCTGGCGCTGCTCGTCGCTGATCATGAGATCTTGGCTATCACTCATCACTCTTCACCCAGTCTTTCACGACCTGTGCGGCCAGATCCGGCTCATTGGCCACCAGGGCCCGTACCGCGGCCAGAATATCTTCGTCCTTGCGCAGATTCGGCAACTGCAGGCGGCCATCGCGCATGCCAAACAGCGAATCCTCCTGCTCCGCCTGCTGGGCCAGCAGGGTGAGCTGATCGTTACCGGCCAGGGCATTCTGGCCATCCAGATCCAGCTCTTCGGGCAACCTGTCATCGGTATTGAGCAGGCGCTTCACCATCGGCCGCACCAGGGTCAGCAGCAGTACTATCAACACCACCACCGCCCCGAGAATGCGCATCAGGTGCCAGAACCAGGGCTGTTCATAGAAGGGTATATCGGCCACTGCGGCCAGATCCGGCCGGTTGAAGGGCACCGAGACCACCTCGATGGCGTCTCCCCGGCTGACGTCGAAGCCGAGGCCGCCGCGCAGCAGCCGATCGATGCGGGACAGCTCCTCCTGGCTGAGCGGCACCCGCTCCATGCTGCCGTCCGCATTGTTCACCGCCTTGTAGTCCACCGCCACGGACACCGTCAGCCGCCGGATATCGCCGATGGCGCTCTCGGTGTGGCTGATGGTGGTGTCCAGCTCGAAGTTCCGCGTCGCCTCCCGGCGGGAGCGCTCGTTGCGATTGTTCTCCTGGGCCAGCCCTTCGGCCTGCTCCGGGATCTCCGACTCCATCGGCGGCTGGTTGGTCAGGGCGCCGGGAATGCCCAGCGCCCCCATGCCCGAAGTGTTGTCTTCCATCACCATTTCGGAACGGACTGCGGGCAGGTCGGGATTGAAGGACTTGACGGTCTGCTCCTGGCGGGTGAAATCGAGGCGGATGTCCACCTCCGCCGTGTAGTTGTCCAGGCCCAGCACCGGACTCAGGATGGCGTCGATTTTCTGGCGGTAGTCGGCTTCCTGCTTCTGCTGCAATTCGAATTCACGACGGGTACGGGCCGACATGGGATCCTGGGAGCCGGAGTTGAGCAAGCGACCGTTCTGATCGGTCACGGTGACCCGGCCCGGGGTCAGATCCGGTACCGCGGACGCCACCGTATCGACGATGGCGTCCACTTCCTCCTGGCGCAGGGCGCTGCCGCGGCGCAGGTTGAGCACCACGGTGGCACTGGGCTGGCGCCGGTCGCGCACGAACACGTTTTCTCGGGGAATAGCCAGCAGCACCTGGGCCTGGGCCACGCTGTTGTACTGCTCGATCACCCGCGCCAGCTGGCGCTCCCGGCTCAGGTTGAGCCGTTCCCGCTCCAGCCGCTGGCTGATGCCGAAGCCGGGATCGGCCAGCAGAATGGCATCCCCCTGGGGCAGCTCCTGCACCAGCCCTGACCGGGTCAGTCCAAGCTGGATATCCGCAAACTGATCGGCCCGCACCAGCACGGTATTGCCGTCGATCTTGTACTGGATTTTCTGGCCGTCCAGGTAATCCAGGGTTTCGATAAGCTCCTGGTTGCTGTACACCCCCAGGGGACGCATTTCCGGCTCCTTGCCCCACAGCAGGATGAACACCGCTATCGCCAGGCAGATAGCCAGCGCCAGTACGATGATGACCTGGCGCAATACGTCGGCGTTACCCAGCAAGGCAAAAGGCGTGCTTTTCCGCTCTTCCGCTTCCAGTGTCGCCGCCTCGTTCGCGGCCAGCACGTTCCTGTCGGCATCCACCAACTGATTATCAGCCACCCGTCAGCCCCTCATACCGGCATGTTCATAATGGTTTTGTAGGCTTCCACCACCTTGTTGCGCACCTGCACGGTGGCATCGAAGGCCAGGCCGGACTTCTGGGCGGCGATCATCACCTGCTCCAGGCTGACCGACTCGTCCCCCAGCTCGAAGCGGGTACGCAGGCCGTCGGTGCTTTGCTGCAGGCCGTTGACGTTGTCGACCGCCCGGGTCAGCAGGGCGGCAAAGTCCTGGTGCGGGCCGGGGGCATTCACCGGCGCCAGCTGTTGCGCTTCGCCCTTCAACGACTGCATCTCGTTCAGCAATGCGGTGGCTTTAATGTCCATCTCGATGGTCCCTGTCAGTGATTCACCCGGCGATCATAATGCAAAGCACGGGCCAGTTCATATTTAAATCAAAAGCATAAGCGGATGGGGGTCTACATGGGCACACGGATCCCCGCCTCGCGCATGCGGGCCAGCTTGTAACGCAGGGTACGCGGGCTGATGCCGAGCTTTTCCGCCACCTCCCGCCGGCTGCCGGCACAGGCCTGCAGCGCCTGCAGGATAATCTGGTGCTCCTGACTCTCCAGTTCCTTACCCAGGCCGTCATCCGGCACCACCGGAGCCGGGGCGGCCGCCCCGTCCAGCAGGATGTCGCCGGCTCCCAGGGTGCCGGCCACCGACAAAATCAGCGCCCGCTGTATTACGTTGTCCAGCTCGCGCACGTTACCGGGCCAGTGCCATGCCTGCAGGCAGGCCCTGGCATCCTCGCCCAGGGTCACGCCGTTGCGCCCGAGTAGACGAGCCTGTCGCTGCAGCAGGTATTCCGCCAGCGGCAGTATGTCGCCGGGCCGCTCCGCCAGGGCCGGCCAGCTCAGCGGGAAGACGTTCAGCCGGTAATACAGGTCTTCGCGAAAACGCCCCTCGGTCACCGCCTGGCGCAGATCCCGGTTGCTGGTGGCCAGCACTCGCACATCCAGGCTGATGATCTTGCGCCCGCCCAGCCGCTCGACCTCCCGCTCCTGCAATACCCGTAGCAGCTTGGCCTGCAGGTTCAAATCCATCTCGGTGATTTCATCGAGCAACAGGGTACCGCCATGGGCCTGCTCGAACTTACCCGGGCAGGCCTGCACCGCCCCGGTGAAGGCGCCCTTCTCATAACCGAACAGGGTGGCTTCGAGCATGTTGTCGGGGATGGCGGCGCAGTTGATGGCCACGAAAGGCCCCTCCGCCCGGGCCGAACGGCGGTGAATAAACCGGGCCAGCACTTCCTTGCCGGTACCGCTGGGGCCGGTGATCATCACGCTGGCGGCGGAGCGGGCCACCCGGCCCGCCAGTTGCAGCAGCCGGATGCTCTTTTCGTCGCCGACCACGGGATCGCCGTCGTCTTCCCGCGGCGGCCGGAGATAACGGGCCACCAACCCAAGCAGGGCGTCGGGGGTAAAGGGCTTGGCCAGATAGTCCACGGCACCGGCACGCATCGCGCTCACCGCCCCCGCCACCTGGGCGTGGGCGGTCATCACCAGCACCGGCAGGCCGGGAAACCGGCCGCCGATCCAGTGCAGCAGACCGAGGCCGTCCATGCCGGCCATCTGTACATCGGTGATCACCATCTGCACCGCCTGCCGCTGCAGTAGGCTGATCGCCGCCTCGGCGCTGGGCACGCACTCGCACCGATACCCCGACAGCAGCAGGGTATCCTGCAATGCCTGCTGAAGGCCGAGATCATCCTCTACGATCAGAATATCGCCACTCATGATGTTGCTCCCTGATGATGCCTGGTCAGCAGCGGCAGGCGCAGGCTGAAGCAACTGCCCTGGCCCGGCTGCGAGCTGACGGAAACGGAGCCCTGGTGGGCCTTGAGCACCGACGCCACCGCCGCCAGCCCGAGCCCGGTGCCCTGGCTGCGGGTGGTGAAAAAGGGCGTGAAGATGTTGGCGGTCAACGTCTCGTCCATGCCCTTGCCGTCGTCCCGGATCCGGATGAGCAGTTGCTCCTGCTCCAGCTCGGTGTCGATATGGATGCGGCGGGCGTCGGCCTGTGCCGCATTTTCCAGCAAATTCAGCAGTATGCTTTTGATGCTGTTGCGGTTGCCGAGGATCCTGGCCCGGCAGTCGTCGGCGCAGGACAAGGCCACCCCCCGCGCCGCCAGCAGTGGCGCGGCCGCCTCCCGGGTCTGTGCCAGCAGCTCGCCCACCTCCAGTTCGTCGGCCAGCGGTGAGGTGTCCTGCCGGGCGAACAGCAGGATATCGCTTATTTGACGCTCGATGTCCGTCAGCCGGTCCATCAGCCGCTGCTGAAACTGGCTCCGCTGGGCGGAATTCAATGCCGGGCTGGCCAGGTTGGCGCCGTAGAGCATGGCGGCGGACAGGGGAGTACGAATTTGGTGGGCCAGGGTGGCCGCCATGCGCCCCAGGGCGGCCAGGCGCTGGGCATGGCCCTGCTGCTCCGCCCAGGTGCGGGTCGGCGTCATGTCGGTCAGTTGGATTAACTGACCCGGCTGGCCTTCGAGGTGGGAGATGGCCAGCTGCACCCGGCGCCCGTTGCGCAGCGACACCTGAAAACCGTCATCGGGCCGGGGCGCGAAAGCCCGGGCGATGACCTCGACCCAAGAGATGCCGAGCAGGGGCTCGCCCAGCAGCGACAGGGCGGCCGTATTGGCTCGGCTGACGGTGCCGTGGCCGTCCACCCACAGCAGGCCACCGGGCATGGCCTGGATAATCTGTTCGAGATGATCGGCATCCAGCAGCGTCTGCCAGCGGGTATCGGGCATGGGGCTCATAAGGTTTACGGATATCATCACCGGCACCATTCAAAAATAGTGCCACATTAGTGATAGATGTTTTGGACAGTCAGCACATCCCTAATCAATATTCTCTGCCGATACCGTACTTTTTCATTTTCTCCACCAAGGTGGTACGGCGCATGCCCAGTTGCTCGGCGGCCCTGGCGACCACCCCGTCGCTGGCTTCCAGGGCGCGGCCAATCATGTCGATCTCGATGTTGGCCAGCATTTCCTTGAGGTTGATGCCTTCCGCCGTCAGCGGCGGCAAGTAGAAATCCCCGTCGGGATGGCCATCTGCATCGTCGGCGCCGAAATCGAAGAAAACCTCGTTTTCTTCCTCGAACTCGTCCCGCTCCGGCTGCCGGAAAATAGACGACAGCGCCGCCTGTTCATCCATTTCGTCGAAGGTCCGGGATCCTGCCTCGCTCTCCGGGCGATAGCGGGCGGGCAGATCGTCGACGCCCACCTCGCGCCCCGGACACAGGATAAACATCCGTTCAACCAGGTTGGACAGCTCCCGCACGTTGCCCGGCCAGGCGTATTCCTTCAATGCGGACACCGCCGGCGCCGAGAACGCCAGTTCGGCGTCGTGCACCTGGCGGTGACGGTTGATCAGCTCATGCAACAGCAGCGGGATATCCCGGCAACGTTCCCGCAACGGTGGCGCCACGATGGGAAAGACGTTGAGCCGGTAATAGAGATCCTCCCGGAAACGCCGTTCAAGGATCATCTTTTCCAGATCGCGGTGGGTGGCGGCGATGATCCGCACGTTGGCGGTGATGGGCCGGGTGCCCCCTACCCGTTCGAAGGTACGCTCCTGCAGTACCCGCAGCAGCTTGACCTGCATCGGCAGCGGCATGTCGCCGATTTCATCCAGAAACAGGGTACCGCCCGCGGCCAGCTCGAAGCGCCCCTTGCGGGAAGAGACGGCGCCGGTGAAGGCCCCTTTCTCGTGGCCGAACAGTTCGCTCTCGAGCAGCTCCGCCGGAATGGCGCCACAGTTGATGGGCACGAAGGGCCCCTCGGACTGCAGCGACAGCATATGGATGGCGCGGGCGATCACTTCCTTGCCGGTCCCCGACTCCCCCAGCAGCAGCACATTGGCCTGCTTGTCGGCCACCTGCCGGATCAGTGACTTGACTTCGAGCATCGCCGGGCATTCACCCACCAGCAACTGATGCAGACGCCACTCCTGCTGTTCCGCCACCGGCGGCGGGCACCAGCGCTGCGCCTGCGACAGCAACCGGGTCAGCTCGTGATAGGTCATCTGCCGCAGGCAGCCGATAAAATTGGGGCTGGGATCGGCGCTGGCCGCCAGGGTGATAAAAACATGGCGGGGATACTGGTGGAGCAGCTCCCCCAGCGTGGTCCGACTCTGCCCGAGCAGCACGGTGAAACCGGCGGCGTCGGCCAATGCGCTCAGGGCGGCGGCTTCGTCGTGGCTGACCCAGTCCACCTGCATAAAGGAAAGAATGGCTTCCAGCTTGCCACGACGTTCAAGATCGCCGTCAATAATCAATATTTTACCGAAAGAACCCATGGGGTGAAGACATCCTTAAACTTCGCGAGTGTAGTAAGTCTTGAATGGGCGGCCGGTCCTGTCGCGTCACCTGATGGCCTGCCCCGTGCTTTCTTTTTTGTTATTGGTCGAGGTCTTGTTGACAAACCAGAACGCAAAAAATTGTCGCATTGCGTCATGACTGCCGGAATTCTGACACAGCCAGCGTCAGAACTCGACCCTCGGGGAGTAGTTTTAGAGGAAAGCTTGAGCAGGATCAAATGACAACGACGTCACAGTAACCGAGTGGCGATTTAGTAACCAGGCGGGAGGGTGGAGAAGTCGGGAATTTGGCTCCCCTCGGGGAGCCATGGCTGAGATTCAGGCTTCGACAGGCAGATCCTGCTGTCCGATGGGGATGGCATCCCAGCTTTCCTTGATGCCGCGGATGAGCCCGCTGATGGCTTCCAGCCGCTCCACGCTGTTTTCGCTGTTGGCAAGCACCAGCTCATTCATAATGAATTCATAGAGATTGTCGAGGTTGGCTGCGATCTCGCCGCCCTCCTCATGATCCAGCGCCATGCGCAGCTCGGCCACTATCATCATGGTCGCACCCAGCAATTCGCCGCGCCGGGCCGTATCCTGCTGCTCCATGGCCACCCGGGCCTTGGCGAGCCGCTCCAGCACGCCGGCCAGCAGCATTTGTACCACCTTGTAGGGGCTGGCCACGGTTTTCTGGCTGTCCAGCGCTACCGACTTGTAAGCTTTGAGGGAACCGCGCATGTCTTACTCCTGATTGCGTTTGATATTTTGATAGGCCTTGACCGAACGACGGCCCTTCTGCATCCTGGCCAGCCTGTCGGCAAACCATTGCCGAGTCTGCTCGGCAGCCTCCTTGACCCGGCGGGAACGGGCCACCAGTTCACTGGCCTGTTCGGCGCTGACCTGCGCCTGCTCAATCACCCGAGCCAGCAAGGCGGCCCGGCGGGCCAGCTGCTGATCCAGCCAGCCAGGTTCGAGCGAGTCCGGCTGCTGCAGCGCCGCCAGCAGCCGTGTGTCCAGCTCGCTCAGCTCATCCAGCGGCGTCATTGCTTGCTACTGCCGAAATCGGGCATATTTTCGAAGGCGGATATCACCGACGTCAGCTGCTGGTTGAGCTGGGCCACCATGATATCCATACTGGAAAACTGCTTGTAGATCCGCTCTTCGTACTGCTCCATATAGATCTCGAAGTCGGCCCGCTCCTTGTCTATTTTTTTCATCTGCTCATTAAGGGAGCTGTCTTTCTTGGTGAGTATGCCTTCCGTGCCGACAAAGCTTTCCAGCATATCGTCCAGCTTCTTGGCCACGCCCTGATCCGAAGAAAACAGCAGGCCAATCTTCTCGAAATTCTCATCCACCTGCTTCTTCAGCAGTTCGTCGTCCAGCTCGATGGTGCCATCTTTTTTGGAGGTAATACCCAGGTCGGTCAGGCTCTTGATGGGCGACACGGCGCCATCGACCGGCTCGCTCAGCATGCGGCGGATCTGGGAAGTCAGGTTGCGGGCGGTGCCGTCGCCATTGAGCGGGGCGGCCTGCTCCGTCTCGGGATTGTAGGCAGTCAGCTGGTTAACCGTGCCCATCACCTTGTTGAAGGCGTCGACAAAGCCCTTGAGATTTTTTTCCACCGTCGCCTTGTCGTAGCCGATGCTCAGCGTGGTGCTGGGCTTTTCTACGTCGTTCAGCTTTTTCAGGTTGAGGGTCACCCCCTGGATGGCATCCTTTATTTCGTTGGTCGAGCTGGTGATGGTGGTGGTGTTGTCGATCACCAGGGTGGCATCCTGGGCGGCCTGGATTTCGGTAAAGCCGGCCAGGGCGCCCAGGCCCAGGGCGGCATCGTCGCCGTCGTTATTGCCGGTGACCGTATAGCTGATGGCGTTTTGCTCGCCGGTTTTTTCGGCAAACATCACCAGCGAAGAATTGCCCTGTCCGTCGTTGATCACGGTGGCGCGCACCCCGGTATTGCCCTCGGCGTTGTTGATGGTCTCGGCAATCTCCGCCAGGGTACTCTTGTCTTGGTCGATGGCCACGCTGAAGGCATTGCCATCCACGGTAAATTCAAAGGTGCCCGACCCCAGCTTCTGCTCGCTGGCTACGCTTTGGTCCACTCCCAGCTTGTGGGCCTCGGCCAGGGTTTTGACCTCCAGCTTGTAGCTGCCGGCCACGGCGCTCTTGTCGGCGCTGGCGGTAACAAAGCCGCTTTCACTCAGGCTGGCGGAGCGCTTCTGAAAGGCTTCTTCATCACCCAGTTTCTTGAAGGCTTCCTTGAACTCGCTCAGCGCACTCTTCATGGAGCCATAGGCGGACAGCTGCACATTGATATCGGTCACCCGGGTGGCGAACATCTTTTCCTTGGGAGCCCGCTCGCCGGCGACGGTGGCGTCCACAAAGCTCTGGATGGGAAAACCGGAGCCCACCCCCGGGAGTTTCAGATCAGCCATGCGGTGTACTCCTATACCTTGACGTCAATCAGCCCGCCGGTGGCCTCGGCCAGCCGGGTCACCACCTCGAGCAGCTCTTCGGAGGGGATCTGGCGAATCACATCGCCGCTGTTGTTGTCCACCACCGTCACCACCTGGCGACCCGAATCTTCGTCTACCCGGAACTTGAGGCCGCGATTGAAACTGCCGATAAAGGACTCCATCTGGCCGGCCATTTCTTCCAGCTGCTCGTGGCTCAGCTCGGGCGGCGTCGCCTTGTCGGCGGCCTGTACCGCCTGGGCGGTCTGGGTGGCTTCGGTGCCCCTGGCCTGGACGGCGGTCAACACCTGCTTTTGCCCGGCCTCGCCGGCCAGCGACAGCGGTTTTTGTGTCAGCGATTGTGTATCCATGGTGGTTTCCTTCGGCCTGGTGCACGACGGCGGTCACTATATCGTTGTTTAGCTTAACATTGCCATTGCTAAGCTGAACAACGGAAAAACCGGGGGCGTGAACGCCCCCGGTAACCGGCAAGGGTTAACCCAGCAGCGACAGGGCCGCCTGGGGGATTTGCTTGGCCTGGGCCAGGATGGAGGTACCGGCCTGCTGCAGTATCTGCTGCTTGGTCAGGTTGACGGTTTCCTGGGCGAAGTCCACGTCCTTGATGCGGCTCATACCGGCGGCGGCGTTTTCGCGGGTGTTGGCCAGGTTGTTGATGGTGCTGTTCAGACGGTTCTGCATGGCACCCAGGTCGGAACGCTGGGAGTCGATCATGCCGATGGCGCCGTCGAGAACGGAAATCGCCGACTGGGCACCGGACTGGGTAGAGAAGTCCAGCTCGGAAACCGCGCTCAGGGTAGAGAATTCGGCAGTTGCGGTTAAGTCAAGGGTCGCAGCTGCAGCGTTTGCAGACAGTGCAAACGACTCATTGGAGTTGACACGGATGGAACCCGCTACGATGGAGCTGTCGGTACCGCCTGAAGTCAGGGTAACAGCGTCACCGGCATCGTTGCCATCGATATCCTTGCCCTGCAGGTTGGCGTTGGCGCCAGTGAAGTTCTCGATGTTGATGTTCTCACCGCTGTCGTTGACGATGGTCAGCTCACCGCCGTCCACGGTTGCCTTGACTCCGGTCTCGGAAGACTTGGCGTTGATGGCATCGGCCAAGGTGGACAGATCGTTGGGATCAGCCACGTTGGCGGATACCGCAGTGCCGTTCAGCTCAAAGCTGATCTGGCCCTGAGCGCTCAGGCCGGAAATCACGGCTTCGGTGCGGGCTTCGGCGGTCACACCGGTGTTGGCACTTTCGGAGTTGATGTTGGCAGCGATGGTCTTGGCCGAGTCACCGGCCGCAACATCCACGGTGGCGGTTTCCGAGCCGTTGATGGTAATGGTGTGAGCGGCGATACCGTTGGTGGTAGCAGTGGTGATGGCAGCGACGGCGGCAATGCCACCACCCAGACCGGCAGCGGCGGTAGTCGCTGCCGCCAGAGTCACCCGGTGGGAGCCGATGGCATTGGCGGCCACGCTCTTCAGGCTCAGGTCGATGGTTTCGTTAGAGTTGGCGCCCACCTGCAGGGTACGGCTGCCGAAGGTTCCGTCGATCAGGTTCTGGCCACCGAAGGAAGTGGTTTCGGCGATACGGGTCAGCTCGCTTTGCAGGGCAGATACTTCTTTCTGAATCGCCTTGCGATCGTCGGCGGAGTTGGTGCCGTTGGCGGATTGCAGGGCCAGGTCACGCATCCGCTGCAGAATGTTGGTGGATTCGTTCATCGCACCTTCGGCGGTCTGCGCGATGGAGATACCGTCGCTGGCGTTTTTCATCGCCACGCCCAGGCCGCGGACCTGGGAGTTCAGGCGATTGGAGATCTGCAGACCGGCGGCGTCATCCTTGGCGGAGTTGATGCGGCTACCGGTAGCCAGACGTTCCATGGAGGTAGCCAGGGCATTGCTGGACTGGTTCAGGTTGCGCTGTGCGGTCATGCCGGTGACGTTGGTATTAACTGTAATCGCCATAATAAACTCTCCGTTGAGGGTTGCCGGCACACTGCCGGTCAGGTCGTGTTATTCAGGGTATCGGCTGCGAAAAAAGCGACTTTAGAAAATTTTTTCGCCACCCGCCAACGCCCCTGATTACCTTGGATATCGGCCTCGCCCCAACCAACTTTAGGACTCATTGACAACCAACCTACCCGGCTCGCTCACGCTAGACCATTAGCGGCTTCTGGTTGTATCCTCTCTTGCTCTTTGGAACGAGTCATATCATCACAGTTTGGGGTTGCCTTATGACGCAGAGTAAACACGATACAGAACAAACTACCCAGGATGCAGAACGAACCCGCCTGATTTTGGAAACGGCCCTGCAACTGCTGCGTTCATCACAGCCGAAACAAGCTCTGGATCTATTACAACAGGCATTAACCGAAACCCCTGGCCACATCTCGGCCTTGTTACTCAAGGGCAAGATTCATCGAGAAACGGGTGAAACAGCGCATGCGATTCGCGACTTTCAGCACATATTGACGCTGGCCCCAGACCACCATGAAGCCAACCTTGAACTGGCCAAGCTATACCACAGCGCCAACGATAATCGAGTAGCGCTCCATCACATTGAAGCGGCTGAAAAAGCACAACCTGAACACCAACAGACTCTTGAACACAAAAGCATGATTCTCGGCGGTCTGCATCGATACAATGAAGCGGCCGCCATTCTTGAAAATATCATCGAAAACGGCACCCCCCACCATTTCAACTGGAACAATCTGGCCAACATCTACAAGGGCCTGGGCTTGTTTGAGGAAGCCGAACGCCACTATCTGACGGCCATTGAGTTGTCTGGCGACAATGATATCGCCTATAACAACTATCTGAGCTTTTGCCATTATATTCCGCACTACCCGAAAGAAAAAATATTAAAACTTTATAAGGATTGGGAAGCACGCTACGCAAAAAACACCGCCCAAATCGGTCATTCGGTAACTGCGTTGAACGCAGACAAGACCCTGCGTATCGGCATGATTTCGGATGGGTTTCGCACTCATCCCGTGGGGCAAATGATTACGTCTGCCCTGGAGGAAATCCCTCCCCATGAAATAGAAATCTATGCGTACAGTACCAACCTGTCCGAAGATGCGGTGACCCAGCGTATCAAAAACCTTTCGACGAAATGGATGACGGTGGTGCACCTGGACGAGCAGGAGCTGGCTCGCCAGCTGGTTGAGGATAAGATCGACATTCTGTTCGACCTTTGCGGCCACAACAGCGGTAGCTACATGCGTACCATGGCCATGAAGCCCGCCCCGATTCTGGTAAAATGGGTCGGCGGTCTGATCAACACCACGGGTCTCAGCACCATGGACTATTTGCTGAGCGACAAGATTGAAACACCCGAGGGAGAAGACGAATTTTATACAGAGAAACTCATTCGCATGCCGGATGACTATATCTGTTACAACTCGCCCATCTATACTCCCGACATTCAAGCGCCACCCGCCAGGTACAATGGCTATATCACCCTGGGTTGCTTTAACAACCCGACCAAGCTTAACCCCGTACTGTTAAAGCAATGGGCCAGGATTATGCACTCCCTGCCCGACTCCCGCTTGTTCCTGAAGGGCTTTCAGTTCAGTAGTGAAACTCTGACCAACAATACCAAGGCGTTGCTGTTGGAGCAGGGTATTGGCGAGGAGCGCGTTATTATTGAAGGCCCTTCCTACCACGAAGATTTGCTGAAAGCCTACAACAAGATAGATATCGCCCTCGATCCCTGGCCCTATTCCGGCGGTCTGACTACCTGCGAGGCCATGTATATGGGGGTGCCTGTGGTCACCCTGCCCGGCCCCACCTTCGCCGGCCGCCATTCCGCCACCCATCTGACCAATGCCGGCATGCCGCAACTGGTGGCGGAAGACTGGGATCAGTACCACGATATCGTCCTGGCCCTGGCCAGTGACCTGGACAACCTGGCCAATATCCGCACTCATCTAAGGAGTGCCTTGCTTGAATCCCCGGTCTGCGATGCCCAGCGCTTCGCCCGCAATTTCAGCAACGCCATGCGCGCCATCTGGCAACGGCATTGCGAAGGCAAAGAACCCGCCGCCCTCAGCCTGGATAAAGAAGGCAATGCCTGTTTTTCAGACGAAGCCGAGCCGGTACAACTTCAGCTCCCGCCTGAGCCGATAGAGATAGAAGACGACGATTTCCACTTCCGTTTTAGCGGTAAAATCGTCACTCTGGATAACGGCGCCGGCCTGTGCAGTTCACCGGCTTTCGCCGGCTTGCACAAGCTAGGCGCCCTGAGCACCATTTGCCTGGATCCCGCAGGCAGGCTCACCAATGCACAGCAATTGCAACATACCGGCGATTTTCATTATGTTCCCATGACTGTGCTGGGTGACGGTGCCCTCAAAACCCTCTTTATTACCGCCGATATTAACCAAACCGGTACTCTGCATCCTCATCCATCACGAGCAGAACAGGTGCTGACGACAGTCCCGGCTCAGAGCATAAAGCTGGATGAGATTTCAACCCCCGAGCCCCTGGACTGGCTGGTATTCGACGACAACAACAGCCTGATGGAAGCCATGGAGCACGGTCAAAGCACCCTGCAAAACGCCTTGTTTGTTCAGGTAAAACTATCCTTCAATAATCAGTCCCTCTTGCTCCTTGGGCAGGCAGAACAATGCCTCGCCAACTTGGGATACGAGTTTTATGGCTTTACCAACCAGACCAGCATCAGCTGTGCCGAGCTGCCACTGAACACCACCAAGACCATTGCCTCAAAAATAAGGAATATTGATGCCATTTTCCTGAAAAACAGCGAAGAGCTCGGCAAGCTGGACGAGAACAGGAAGATGAAGCTGGCTTTTTTGTCACATAGTGTCTTCAATTTCTGTGATCTGTGTTACTTGACACTTGACTCCATTTCTAAAGATCTTGCAGACAACTACTTGGTTGATAACAAAATAAAAGAAAAAAAGCAGCAAAACGCCATCGATCTACCTACTGCGCCAGCCATGACACCTAAGGAAAGAGAGCTATTCCAAAAATATATATCAAGATGTAAGAGATACTTTGAGTTTGGTTCAGGGGGTTCCTCTGTCGTTGCGAAAGAACATGGTCTGACTGTCTATGGCGTGGAAAGTGATAAGAACTGGGTGGATAAGCTCAAAGAGCATCTCGGTGACGATTTCAAGGTTGAACATGTAGATATAGGTCCTACAGGCGAATGGGGATATCCTACTTCCAAAGATGAAGAAAAATTCCCCCACTACAGCCGATCAATATTCAACCACAAAGATCATTTCGATCTTATTTTAGTCGACGGACGGTTCCG
Organism: Zobellella endophytica; assembly: GCF_003012775.1. Taxonomy (GTDB): domain Bacteria; phylum Pseudomonadota; class Gammaproteobacteria; order Enterobacterales; family Aeromonadaceae; genus Oceanimonas; species Oceanimonas endophytica. The sequence goes on from NZ_PXYG01000002.1 coordinate 262,635, forward strand.
TGTTGCCTGTACCATTTCCTCGATAATGCATACATTGAAAGCAAGCCCTTCACCCTACGCAACAAAGATATTCATCCATGATTTCTGGAACAGAAGTCAATATCATAAAACTCTTGAATTCTTAGATGAAATTGAAAGAGTAGAAAGTGCTGGCGTATTTAAGATAAAGAAAAACATTAAGGAAGAATGCCTTCATCTTGTATGGAAGGAATACTCAACCAACCCTCAGTAGGAACACCCAGGGAGATGACGGCAATGATCCCCTCATCTCCCTTCAACAACAATCTGAATGATAATCATAGAGCCTGATATATCTAACCAACAACAAGGGCTGTATTACCAGGCCCTCGTGCTCCATCAATCACTCCCAAACAAGTCCCGGGTATAGACCTTGTCCGCCACGTCCCGCAGCTCCGCCGAGGGCCGGTTGGCGATGATGATATCCGCCTGTTGCTTGAACTTGTCGAGATCGTTCACCACCCGGGAGCGGTAGAATTCATCCTGTTGCAGCGCGGGCTCGTACACTATCACCGCTATCCCCTTGGCCTTGATCCGCTTCATCACCCCCTGGATGGCGGAAGCGCGGAAGTTGTCGGAGCCGGCCTTCATCACCAGGCGGTAAATGCCCACCACGCCGGGATTTTTGCTGATAATGGCGTTGGCAATAAAATCCTTGCGGGTGGTGTTGGCCTCCACAATGGCCCGGATAAGGTTGTTGGGCACACTCTGATAATTGGCCAGCAGCTGTTTGGTGTCCTTGGGCAGGCAGTAGCCGCCGTAGCCGAAGCTGGGGTTGTTGTAGTGGTGGCCGATGCGCGGATCCAGGCAGACCCCTTCGATGATCTGACGGCTGTTCAGGCCATGGCTTTCGGCGTAACTGTCCAGTTCATTGAAGTAGGCCACCCGCATGGCCAGGTAGGTATTGGAAAACAGCTTGACCGCCTCGGCCTCGGTACTGTTGGTATACAGCACGGGCACATCCTTTGTTACCGCGCCCTGCAGTAGCAACCGGGCGTACCGCTCCGCCCGTGCCGACTGTTCGCCCACTATGATGCGGGAGGGGTACAGGTTGTCGTGCAATGCCCTGCCCTCGCGCAGGAATTCCGGTGAAAAGAGGATATTGCCGCTGCCGGTGTGTTCTTGCAGGCACCGGGTAAAACCCACCGGCACGGTCGACTTGATCACCATCAGCGCCCGCGGGTTGAGGGCCATTACGTCTCCCACCACCCGTTCCACGCTGCGGGTGTTGAAATAATTGCTTTGCGGGTCGTAATCGGTGGGGGTGGCGATAATCACAACCTCGGCGCCGTGGTAAGCCTCTTCCTTGCTGGTGGTCGCCCGGAAGTTGATGGCCTTGTGCTGCAGAAAATCGCTGATATCCGGATCCAGCAGGGGGGAGCGGCGATCGTTCAGCAGCGCCACCTTCTCCGGGAGGATGTCGAGCAGCACCACCTCGTTATGCTGGGCCAGCAACATGGCATTGGCCAGGCCGACAAAGCCCGCGCCCACAACCGCAATTTTCATCCTTCACCTCTCTGAACAGGGAACGGTACCATCAGCCGTGTTATCACGACCTTGCTGCCCATTTCAATGGTACAGGCCAATCTTTGCAATTGTGTATCACCGGACCATGGGGCCACGCAGATCGGCATATCTTATTTCTCGCTCCCACACGGAATGCAGGAGCGAAAGAAAATTGGCGCCCGGTTCGGTCGACTAACGTAGACCCTACAGCCAACGCATCGCGTCTGCGTGTCAGATATAGTTGAACAAACTCATGTTCTGTACCTTGCCGAACATGCTCTGGGTGGCCTGCAGCGCCACCATGGTCTGGCTGAACTCGCCGGTGGCCTTGGCGTAGTCCAGATCCTCCATGCCGCCGCGCAGCTTTTCCAGGGTCAGCGACATATCTTCGTGGGTCAGCTTCTGGTTGTCCAGCCGCTGCATGCGGTTGCCGGTGTCGGCCCGAACCCGGGTAAAGTGGCCGGCCATGGCGTCCAGTTCGTCCAGCACGTCGATCAGTTCGCTCTGGCCGGTGGGGTTATGGCCATCGCTGGCCAGCCAGTCCTTGGCCCGGTTGAGCACCTCGAACACATCCCGCAGATCCTGCCCGGTGCCGTCGCTGACCGCGGACGACAAAGTCACCTCGTCACCGGCGGCCGCCTCCCCCTTGACGGTGATCTCCACCCCGTCCACGGTCAGCGGTGTTCCCGGCTGATAGACCACGGGGGCACTGACATTGCCGTCCTTGTCGGTGATGGTGACCTCCAGCTCGCCGGGGGTGGCGCCGTCGGCAAAGCTCAGGGTATAGGGATGGGCGTCGGTAAAGGCGGCCTTGTCATCGATGTGGGCCCGCTCCACCCGCAGGTGATCGCTGCGATCATTGTCGACCAGATCGTAGCGCACGGTGAAATCGCCGCGCGGATTGGGCACTCCGCCGAACACCAGCTCACCGTCGTGGTTGAGCCCCACCTTGACGTTGTCGCCCACCGCCATGTCGCGCTGGCCGCTGTCGCCGGAATAGACCACGCTGCCGTCGGACTGGCGGGTAAAGGGGGCGGTATCGGTCTGGAAGCCGCCGAAAATATACTGGCCGAATTCATCCTGGGTGTTGGCCAGGTCCAGCAGCTCGTCGATGCGGTTCTGCAGCTCCACCCCGTAGGCGTCGCGCTCCTGCTGGGTCATCGCCGGGTTGTTGGCGCCCAGCATGATCTCCTTGACCTGCTGGGTGATGTTCTCGGCACTGCCCAGGGCCCACTCTTCCCGGCGCAGCCGGTTTTCGGCCAGATTGATGTTGTTCTGATACTGGTCTAGCTTACGCAGCTCCTGCTTGTAGTTGAGGATGCCGTTGGCCGACACCGGATCATCACTGGCGTATTCCACCCGTTTGCCGGACGACATCTGGGCCAGTTGCTGGTTGGCCTCGGAGGTACGGCCGCTGATGTTGTTCAGGTTACGCTGGATAAACTGAAAGCTGGCTACCCGCATCATGGCTCCTTAACGTATCTGCAGTAATGTGTTCATGGTTTCACTGGCCACCGTCACCACCCTGGCGGCCGCCATGTAGGATTGCTGGAAACGCAGCAGGTTGGCGGCTTCCTCGTCCAGGTTGACCCCGGAGGTGGACAGCATGCGATCGTGGGATTGTTCATAAGCCACCCCGGCCGCCTGGGCCTTTACCTTCTGGTTGTAGGTCAGGCTGCCGATGCCGACGGTGGTCTGGTTCAGGCTGTCGGTCACCGTCGACTTGCCGTTGTTGAGCCATTTCCTGTTCTGCAGCTCGGCAAAGGCCAGGGCGTTGGTGTTATTGCCCGAGCCGGCGGCGGCCTTGATCTGGAACTGGTCGAACAACTCGGCCTCGCCATTCAGGCTGATCTGCACGTCGTTGAAGGCGATGTTGCCGTCGGCGTCGGGCACCCCGCTGAACAGGCTGGCGCCGCCCTGGTCGAGCACGTTGTATACCAGGCCGCCGGCGCCGTCGTCTTCCACCTTCAGGGTCAGCGGATAGTCCGCGTCGGCCAGGGCCGGGGTGCCGTCGGTCAGGGAGACGCCGGGGTTGGCGGTGCCGGTGTTGTCGCCGTTGGGGCTGGCCATCAGCCGGCTGGACGCCGCTATCTGGTCACCGGTGTTGAGGTTCACCTTGAAGTCGCTGGCACCCTGCCGGCTGGGCCGGACCAGCATCTCGTCGCCCGGGGCGAGCGAGCCGGGTGGCGTTTCCGTCAGTGTCAGGCTGAATCCCAGCCCTTCGGGGCTGATCTTGCCGTCGGCACCGATATCGGCGGCAGCCACGGTGGTCTGGGTGCCGGTGACCATATCGGTAAACACATAGTCCCCGTTGGCCTGGTATTTAAGCTGGTATTCACCGCCGGTGAGGGCGCCGGTATCGGTGATCTCCACCGCCCCCGCCACCCCGGCGTTGTCACTGTAAAAGCGCCGGGCCTGGGCATCCGGGGCGTTGATGTCGTTGAACAGGTCGAGCCCGGGGTTGCCGTTCAGATCCACCCCCTGACGCTGAATATCGTTGAAGGCATCGGCAATGCCCAGGGCGGTCTTGCCCATCTCGCTCAGGGTCGGGCCCAGGATCTGATCCCGGTAGCTGAACAGAGCGCCCAGCTCGCCGCCCAGGTTGCCGCCCTTGAGCCGGGTGCTGAAATCCGGTTGCCTGGGGTTGCTCAGATACAGCTCGGTCTGCTGCTGATCCGGGGAGCCGGGCCGGGCCTCGAGGGTGAAGGCCTGGTTGCCGGCCACCAGGGGCTCGCGCCCGCCCAGCATCACCGACACCATGCCCTTGCTGTCTTTGACCGTGGTGATATGCACCTCCTGGCCGAGCTTCTGGATCAGCCGGTCCCGTTGATCCAGCAGGTCGTTGGGGTTGCCGTGCTGCCCCGCGTTCACGATCTGCTGGTTCAGCTCGGCAATGCCCGCCGCCAGGGTGGTGACGTGATCGGCCCGGGAGCTGATATCCCGGTTCTTGATGTTCATTTCCTGATCCAGGGCGCTGTACAGCTCGTTGAAATAGTTGGCCACGTCCCCGGCGTTGGTCAGCATCAGGTCACGGTTGCCCAGGTTGCCGGGGTTGTCCACCACCGCGCTGATGGCGCTGTACAGATCATCCAGGCTGGAGGAGATGCCGGTGTTGACATTGGTCAGGCTCTTGTCGAGGAAGCTGAGGTGGTTGTACAGCGCCTCGGCACCGGCTTTTTCGGTGTTGTTGATCAGCACGTCACGAAAGGCGTATTCCTGGTACAGACGGGTGACGTCGCTGACCTTGGTGCCGGTGCCGTAGAACTGGCCGCCGGAATACAGGCTGTCGGTGGCCAACTGCTCCACCCGCTGGCGGCTGTAGCCCTCGGTGTTCACGTTGGCGATGTTATGACCGGTGGTCGCCAGTTGCGACTGGGCCGCCAGCAGGCCGCTGACGCCGGTTTGATACATGTCGATGGCCATGGTGTGTCCTTATGCTTGGGCTGCCAGCCGGGTAACGGTATTGAAAATCGACGTCAATTTATCGGCGTATTTGGGGTCGGTGGCGTAACCGGCCTGCTGCAGCGCCTGAAAATACTGTCGGGGCGAACCGGTTTGCTGCAATGCCTTGCCGTAGCGAGGGTTGTCATGCAGAAACTGCACGTAATCGTTAAAGCTGTCGTTAAAGGAGGCATAAGAGCGAAACGGCGCCTGCACCTTGACCGCGATCCCCTGTTCATATTCCAGGGTGTTGACCCAGGTTTTTTCCGACTGCCAGCTTTTATCGGCCTTGATGCCGAAAAGATTATGGCTGGAGTCGCCATTTTTTCTGCCGATGATCTTCTTGCCCCAGCCGGTTTCCAGCGCCGCCTGGGCCAGCATGGCTTCCGGCGCCAGGCCGAGCCGCTTGCCGGCCTCGGTGGCGGCCGGCAGCAGCCGCCGGACGAACTCCTCCGGCGAGCGGAACGGCTCGGCGGCGCTGTGGGTCACCCTGTTCGCGGGTGCGGCCTCCTCTGCCGCGGCCCGCAGCGGCGGCCTGGCCTGCTCGGGCGCGCCTTCACCGTCTTCCCGTTTGGGCGGGCGAATGGTCTTGCCGGACACCCGGCGCACGTCGGCCAGATCGAAATGCCGGGCCTGGGGCGCCCCGGCCGCCTCTTCCCCGCCCAGTTGTTTGACCACCAGATCCGCCAGCCCCAGGCTGCCCTGGCGACTCAGCTCGGCGGTCATCTGTTCGTCGTGCATATCCTGGTAGAACTGGGTATAGCGACTGTTCATCGGGCTGTCGGCCTCAAACACCCGGTTGGCCTCGCGCATGGACTTGAACAGCTGCTGGGTAAAGAGGCTCTCGAACTGGCGGGCAGCTTCATCCAGCGCCTTGCCGCGGTCATCCTCGAAGGACTGCTGGCGCAGCCGGTCCAGCCCCTGCAGATCGTTGACCAGCAGGCTGTTCTGAAACGAGTCGATAGCTTTCATACCTTACATCCGTCCGTTTGGCTTGGTTAAACCCAGGCCTTTTTTGGTCCAATAAATGGGACCCGGCAGGCCGGTCGCGGGCATGCCTTGTCGTAGGGTCGATTTCAATCGACCGACTCTTTTTGGTCCAATAAATTGGACCCTACGGGCCGGTCGCAGGTAAGCCTTGTCATAGGGTCGATTTCAATCGACCGATTTTTTGGTCCAATAAATTGGACCCTACGGGCCGGTCGCGGGCATGCCTTGTCGTAGGGTCGATTTCAATCGACCGATTTTTTGGTCCAATAAATTGGACCCTACGGGCCGGTCTCGCTTTAAATAATCACCAGCTCGCCCTGGATGGCGCCGGCCTGGCGCAGCGCTTCCAGTATCGCCACCAGATCGCCGGGGGCTACGCCCACCTGGTTGACCGCCCGCACCAGGTCATCCAGGGTGGTACCGGTATCCAGCTTGAACATGCGCCCGTCCTGCTGTTCCACGTTGATGGTGGTGTTGGGCACCACCACGGTTTCGCCGCCGGCTAGGGCATTCGGCTGGGACACCTGCGGGTTTTCGGAAATGGTGATGATAAGCCCGCCGTGGGTAATGGCGGCGGGCTTGAGCTGAACCTGCTGGCCGATGACCACGGTACCGGTGCGGGAGTTGACGATGATCTTGGCGGCTTCGTCGGCCACGTCCACGGTCAGGTTTTCCAGGCTGGACAGGTAACTCACCCGCTGGCCCGGATCCCGGGGCGCGTACACCTGCACCGAGGTGGCGTCCAGCGCCTGGGCGCTGTTGGGGCCGACCAGATCGTTGATCACCTCGGCCATGCGCTTGGCGGTGGTGAAGTCGGGCCGGTTCAGGTTGAAGGTGATGGTGTCCCCCCGGGAGAAGGAGTTGGCCACCTCCCGCTCGACCATGGCCCCGCCGGGAATCCGTCCCACCGTGGGGGTATTGATCATGATGGAGGAGCCGTCGGCCCCTTCTGCACCCAGGCCGCCGACCACCAGGCTGCCCTGGGCCAGGGCGTAGACCCGGCCGTCCACCCCCTTGAGGAAAGTCTGCAACAGGGTGCCGCCGCGCAGGCTCTTGGCCTCGCCGATGGCGGAGACGGTGATGTCGATGGTCTGGCCCGGCTTAGCGAAGGGCGGCAGCTCGGCATGCACCGCCACCGGCGCCACGTCGTTCATCTTGGGCCGCACGTTTTCCGGCACCGTGATACCGAAGTTGTTGAGCATGGTACGAAAGGTCTGCTGGGCAAAGGCGTTGTTGCGTTCGCCGGTGCCGGGCAGGCCCACCACCAGGCCGTAGCCCACCAGCTGGTTGGCACGGACCCCGGCTACCGAGCTGATATCCTTGATACGCGCGGCCTGGGCCGGCGTCATCAGGGCCGGCAGCAACAGCAGGCTCATCAGCAAAGCGGTAAATGGTTTCATCTATTCACTCCCTCAAAGGGCATAAGTACTGTTGGGCACATCCATTCACTCGGCTGGTCGAATAAATTCGACCCTACGGCTCAGATACAAACCTTGCATCAGGTGGTCGAATAAATTCGATCCTACGGCCCCGGCCCGCAAGCACAGTGGTTTTTCTTCCAGCTTCAAGTTGCCCTTAAAACGGAAACCAGGGGCTGTTGAAGAACTGGGCCAGCCAGCCGCGGCTCTGGGTATTGGCGAAATCCCCGGTGCCGCCGTAGTAGATCCGCGCGTTGGCCACCCGGGTCGATTCCACCCTGTTGTCGGGGCCAATGTCCTGCGGCCGGACCATGCCGGTAATGCGCACATACTCCTCGCCGGTGTTCAGCATCAGCCATTTCTCGCCCTGTACCGCCAGGTTGCCGTTGGGCAGTACCTGGGCCACGCTCACCGTGATGCTGCCCTGCAGGCTGTTGCTCTGGTTGGTGTTGGCCTGGCCGTCGAATTCGTTGTTGCTCGACATCTCGGCGGAAATCGGATAACCGCCGATGTTCACCGGCACCCCGCCCAGGCTGAGCGGGTTGATGCCCAGGCTGGAGTCCTTGCCCTGCTGGGTAGTGGCCCGCTTCTGCGCCCGGGTCGATTCGGACAGATCGATGGTGATGATGTCCCCCACCCGGTGCGCCTTGATATCGGAATACAGGTTGTTGGCATAGGTGTCCTGGTAAATGGCGCCGTTGGGCTCCAGCATCGCCTGCTGGGACACCGGGATCACCGGGGCGTACGCCGGATCGTCCGGCTTGGGGGTATAGGGCGTGGAAGCGCAGCCCGCCAGCAGCATGGCCAGGACAACCGGCACAGATCGCATCGTCAATCCCCCGTTACAGCTGCTGGTTCACGTAGGCCAGCATGTCATCCACCGCCGAGATGACCTTGGAATTCATTTCATAGACCCGCTGGGCCTGGATCAGGTTGACCAGCTCCTCGGTGACGTTGACGTTGGAGCTCTCCAGCATGCCCTGCTTCAGGGCGCCAAAACCGTCGGCCCCGGCAATGCCCTGCAGCGGCGCGCCGCTGGACTGGGTCTCCAGGTAGAGGTTCTCCCCTTTCGGCTGCAAGCCGGCCGGGTTGGCGAAGTCGGTGACGATCAGCTGGCCGATGACCTGGGCTTCGGCCTGGCCGGCAATCTGCACCGACACTTCGCCGTTGGTGGCCACGCTGATGCTCTGGGCATTTTCCGGGATCTGCATTTCCGGCTGCAGCGGGTAGCCGTTGCCGGGGGTGACGATCACCCCTTCATCGTTGAGGGCGAACTGGCCGTTGCGGGTGTAGCCGATGTTGCCGTCGGGCAACAGCACCTCGAAAAAGCCGCGGCCGTCGATCATGATGTCGAGCGCGTTGTCGGTGGTCTGCACGCTGCCCTGGGTAAAGGTTTTCTGGGTCGCCACCACCTTGGAGCCCGCACCCAGCATCAGGCCGGAAGGCAGGTCGGTGTCGGCGGTGGCTCGGCCGCCGGGCTGGTGGATGTTCTGGTACAGCAGGTCTTCAAAGATGGCCCGCCCTTTCTTGAATCCTACCGTGCTGGCGTTGGCCAGGTTGTTGGAAGTGACCGAAATATTGGTCTGCTGGGCGTCGAGGCCGGTCTTGCTAATCCACAATGCTGGGTTCATGTCGCTCTCCGTTAGCCGATGCGCAACAACTGGTCATGGGCTTTGTCATTTTCTTCGGCGTGGCTCATCATCTTGAGCTGGGTTTCGAAGCGCCGCTGCAGATCGATCAGGTGGGTCATTTCCGCGATGGGATTGACGTTGCTGCCCTCGAGGGCGCCGGCAATCAGTTCCACCTGGGCCGAAGGCGGCTCTGCCTCGCCGTCCTTGCGGCGAAACAGGCCATCCAGCCCCTTCTCGATGTCGCCGTTATCCGGCAGCACCGTCTTGATCCGCTGCAGATCTTCGCCGCCGTTGGCCGGCTCTCCTTCCAGCCGGGCAAAGAGGGTGCCGTCCTTGTTGATCTCCAGCTTTTCCAGCGGCAGCGGCAAAAAGATGGGGTCGCCGTTGTCGTCCAGTACGTTGAGGCCGTTGCCGGTCTGCAGCAGGCCTTCCGGCGACAGCATCAGGCTGCCGTTGCGGGTGTAGGCTTCGCTGCCGTCCTTCGACTCCACCGCCAGCCATCCGTCGCCGGCGATGGCCACGTCAAGTTCCCGTCCCGTGGTCTGGATGGGGCCGGCGGCAAAATTTTGCCCCGGCCGTTCGGTCATGGCGAACACCCGGCTCGGCAGCCCCTCGCCGAAGGCCTGCATGGCGCGGGCCTGTTCCAGATCGGCGCGAAAGCCGGTGGTGTTGGCATTGGCCAGGTTGTTGGCGCGCAGGGCCACGCTGTGCATGTTTTCCTTGGCGCCCGACATGGCGATATAAAGCAGGTGATCCATTTCAGCTCCGTTCGTTGGCTGAGCGGTAATGACGAAATTAAATGCAAGAAAAATGCCAGCTGGAAGGATGGGGCGACGGGGGAAAGCCAATACCCATAACCCTACTTTCGCCAGAAACCCTCCCTTCAACGCCGCTGTTCAATAGCCGTCATCTCCGCCCCCTATGCTGTCATCCCCACGAAGGCGGAGATCCAGAACGCCAACACCACATCGGTGCCCAACACCTGGACTCCCGCCTGCGGGAGTGACGGGAAAGAGAGCGGGAGTGGCTACAGAGTAATACCAAGGTTTGTCAATGGGTTAAGAAGGAAAACCCCGACGCCTTTCGGCACCGGGGTTTTCTTCCCGCTTCTGGCTTCCAGCATCCAGCATCCAGATTCTAATCGTTACCGTATCTGCAGTATGGTCTGCTGCAGGGTACTGTTGACCTCCAGTGCCCGGGAGTTGGCCTGGAAGTTGCGCTGGGCGGTGATCAGGTCGACCAGTTCACCGGTCAGGTTGGTGTTGGACTGCTCCAGCGACGCCACGCTGATCTTGCCCAGTACCCCGGTATTGGGTTGCCCGGCAACCGCCTCGCCGGACAACTGGGACTCCCGCCACTGGGTATCGCCGATCTGGGTCAGGCCCTGTTCGTTGGAGAAACGGGCCATGGCCACTATCCCCAGGGTTTCGGTGGTGCCGTTGCTGTACGTCGCCCTGACCGCCCCGTCGGTCCCCACGTCCACCTTGGTCAACCGCCCCACTGTGCTGCCATCCTGCTCAATAGCGGAGACTTCGAAGGGTGACGAGAACAGGGTGATTTCATCAAACTGGACCGTGACCGCCTGAGCAGGGTCAGAGCCGTTGGTAAAGCCCAATGCCGCAGTAGTCAGTTCGGTCGGAAGCGGTGCGGTAACATTGCCACTGGTATCGAAGGTCAGGGTTTCAGTCGCCGTCGCCACCGTTTCATCATCAACAAAAACCTGAACCTGCCATTCATTGGTATCGGTCTTGATGAAGTACTTGGTCAGGGTATGCGCCTCACCCAGTGAGTCATAGACAGTGGAAGAGGTGGAAGCATTGTAAGTGTCGGAATCACCGCGGCTAAAAGCCGCTGTCGGCTCCTCGGCGCCGGCCGGCAAGTTGATGCTCAGATTAACGTTTTCGGTCATCTGGGGCGCCCCGACCCGCTCAGGAATGCGCAGCGCCTGGGTGGAGTTCAGCGCCAGCCCCGCCGGCGTGCCATCGCTGTTGGCTTCGAACACCTGCAGGTAATTACCCTGGGAGTTGACCACGAAGCCCTGATCGTTCAGCTTGAAGGCGCCGGCCCGGCTATAGGTGCGATCCAGGGATCCCAGTTCATTGGACATTACAAAGAAGCCGCTGCCGTTGATCGCCATGTCCAGCGAATTGTTGGTGAATTGCAGGGCTCCCTGATGAAATTGCTGGGCCACCGCCGCCGTTTGCACGCCGCTGCCCGACTGGGTCTTGGTGTTGGCAAAAATAGAGTTGGCATAAACGTCGGCAAACTCGGCCCGGGACTCCTTGAAACCGATGGTATTGACGTTGGCGATGTTGTTGGCGGTGACATCCAGATCTTTCTGGGCTGCGTTGACACCACTCAGGGCAATAGTGAAAGACATGTCGTTACTCCTTACCCAACCTTGCGGCTGGCGATTTCCAAGACCTGATTCAGCGGCAAGCCGCCTAAACCGGATAAATTGACCAGGGTCGGGCTCTCGGCACTGCCCAGCGTCACGCTGTCCACCCTGGCAAAGGCCAGGGCGTTGAGATCTTCGCGCTGATTGCCGATGAGACCATTCACCCTGATCTTGTAACGGCCCGTGGGTGCCGGCTGTCCGCCGTTGTCCAGGCCATCCCAGCTAAAGGGCACATTGCCACGCTGGGGACCTTCCAGGGTAATGTCCCGGACCAGCTGCCCCTTTTCGTCTTCGATGCGGATACGGACGTTATCCGCCCCCTCACCGGTGACGGCGATGGCATCCATCGCCTCGGTGCCGTCCCAGTAGGTCAGATCGCTGGGCACCAGCACCTTCTGCCCCACCAGGCTGGAGGCCTGTAGCGCCTGGTTGGAGGTCATCACCTCGTTCAGGCCGCTCAACTGTGCCGTCATGTTGTTGATGCCGTCGGCGGTGGAAAAAGACGTCATCTGGGAGATCATCTGCGAGTTGTCGGCCGGCTTGAAGGGATCCTGATAGGCCAGTTGCTGGGTCAGCAGGGCGAAAAAATCCTCCTGATCCAACTGGGCCTTGCTGTTGTCCGCCGCCTTGTCCGCCGGGCTCTGCTCCCCGGGCCACTTGAGGCCGTTGAGATAATCGTTATTGACCTGCATCCGTCCTTACCCCTTGCCCAGGCGCAGGGTCTGCTGCAGCATCTGCTTGGCGGCGTCGGCCACCTGCACATTGGTCTGGTAATTGCGCGAGGCACTGAGCATATCGGTCATCTCCTCTACCACATTGACGTTGGGCTTGTAGATAAAGCCTTCCGCGTCCGCCATCGGATGATCGGGGCGAAACTCTTTCTGCAATGGTTTGTTGGTCTCGACGATGCCCATGATTTTGACGCCGACGCTTTCCTGACGGTCCGACAGCGCCTGGTCCAGGTCGGCGGCAAAGACCGGCTTGCGCGCGCGGTAGGTCTCGTTGATGCTGGAGCTGACGCTGTCGGCGTTGGCCAGGTTGCTGGCGGTGGTGTTCAGGCGCACCGACTGGGCGCTCAGGGCACTGCCGGATATATCAAATACCTTGAAAAGGCTCACATCGAGTCTCCTTTTATGGCCTTCATCAAGCCGCTGATCTTGCTGTTGAGAAATTCCAGGGAGGCCTGATACTGCAGGGCGTTTTCCATGTAACCGTTGCGCTCGGCCTGCACATCCACGGTGTTACCGTCGCCGGTATCGGGCTGGGTCGGTACCCGATATTGCACGGTGCCGGGGGGGGCAAGCTCCACGGCAAAATGTTGCATGTGGGTGCGATTCAGGGAAAAGTTCTGGTTGTTCTGGGCCTGGCTGAGCGCCGCCTGGAAGTCCATGTCTTTCGCCTTGTAGCCCGGGGTATCGGCATTGGCCAGGTTGCCGGCCAGCAATTCGGCACGCTCGGAGCGCGCGACCAGCGCATGCTGGTGCACACCGAATGCCTTGTCGAACGATATCGCCACACACACCTCCTGCCTGATGCTGACTTAGGCCCGTTGCCAGTGCCTAAACAAAAGCAAAATATGTGCCAATCAGGGCTATTTAAGACGGTAGATAATGCCGGGGCTGCAGCGGATCATCTCGAAGCGATCGGACAGGCCGGTCAGGGATTCGGACGCCCCCAGCAGCAGGTAGCCGCCGGAATTAAGGGCGCCGGCAAACTGGTTGAGGATCTTGGATTTATTTTCAGGAGAGAAGTAAATCAATACGTTACGGCAGAATATCAGGTCGAACTTGCCCAGTACGCCGTAGCCGTCGAGCAAGTTGAAAGGGCGAAAGTTCACCATGTTGCGTACCCTCGGCTGCAGCTGCATCTTGCCATCGGTCAGCGGCGTAAAAAACTGGCTCCGGCGCTCGGGCGATAGACCGCGCGCCAGGGACAGGCTGTCGTAGATGCCGGCCTTGCTCATTTCCAGCATGTTGCTGGAAATGTCGGTGGCAAGAATTTGCAGCCCCGGCAAGGAGCCCGGCCGCCGGGCCTGGTACTCCAGGGCGGTCATGGCGATGGAATAGGGCTCCTGACCGGAAGAGCAGGCCGCCGACCAGATTTTCAGGCCCTTGCCGGGCCGGGCCAGTTCGGGAAAGAGCCGCTCGGCGAGCAGGGTGAAAGGGTAGACATCCCGGAACCACAGGGTTTCATTGGTGGTCATGGCATCGATGACCGCGGTTTTCAGCTCCCGCTCCCGCACCAACATGGAACGGCCGAGCAGCTCGCCCAGCGATTCGATGCCAAAGCGATTCAGCAATGGCGACAGCCGGCTTTTCACCAGATATTGCTTGCTCTCCCCCAGCACGATGCCGGTATGGGTTTCGAGAAACTGGCAAAACGCCTTGTACTGCTCGTCGGTGAAGTTTTTCATCCGCAGAATTCACGCCTCATCACAGGGCACTTTTAACGGCCGAGGCCAGCTCATCGGGTTGAAACTTGGCAATGAAATTGTTGGCCCCCACCTTTTCCACCAGCGCCTTGTTGAAGACTCCGCTCAGGGAGGTGTGCAGGATCACGTGCAGGTCCCGGAGCTTGGCGTCGCTGCGGATCTCGGCGGTCAGGGTATAGCCGTCCATCTCGGGCATTTCCACATCGGAAATCACCATCGACAACTGCTCGGTAATGGGGCCCTCGCCGGCCATCTCCCGCAGCTTGTTCAGCGCCTGGCGGCCATTTTCCGTCACGATGCATTCCATCCCGATGGAGGCGATGGCCTTTTGTATCTGCCGGCGGGCCACCGAGGAGTCGTCGGCGATCAGGATCGGCTTGTGCTGGCCCTGCTCCAGGTGGGAGAGCTGCTCGACGATATCCGCATTGACCCGGGTGCTGGCGGGGGAGATTTCGTCCAGGATTTTTTCCACATCAAGGATCTCGACCAGCTCGCCGTCTATCTCGGTGACCGCCGTCATGTAATTCAGGCGGCCGGCTCCCTTGGGCGGCGGCAGTATCGACTCCCAGTTGACGTTGATGATCCGCTCCACCGAATTGACCAGGAACCCCTGCACCGAGCGGTTGTATTCGGAGATGATGGCGAAGCAGTTGTCGGTCAGCTCGGTGGGCCTGCCGCCCATGGCCTTGCTCAGGTCGATGATGGAGATGGTCTGTCCGCGGATGCTGGCCACACCCTTGATCACCGGATGGCGCTGGGGCAGGGCGGTTAATGCCGGGCACTGCAGTACTTCCTTGACCTTGAACACGTTGATGCCAAATCTTTGACGGCCGTTAAGTTTGAATAGCAACAGTTCGAGCCGGTTCTGGCCGACGAGCTGTGTTCTTTGGTTTACCGAGTCGAGTATCCCCGCCATTCCAGTGTCTCCATTTACGTCGTGGCATGCTTTATGCTTGAATTTATCGATGCGCTGTTAGCTTAGCATCCGTGTGGATTAAGCGCCATAAGTGGCCAGCTTACGTTCTTTATCGGCGATGAGGTAGTGATGTTTAACGGTATTTTCCCGCCCTGCAAAGCATGGCTGGGGCTCCTGTTGGCGGCCGCCGCGCCCGCCCAGGCCCAGTCGTCGGTGCAGGACAGCATCCGCCACTATGCGGAAGATTATGTCCGGGACTTCGTGCCGGTGGCCGAGCACGACCGGCTGGAAGTGGCCGCGGCCAGCATCGATACCCGCCTGCCCCTGACCGAGTGCCTGGGCAAGCTCACCGCCGACATTCGCGGCGACGGCGAAGTACGGCGCAACACCCATGTTTACCTGCAATGCCATGAGCAGCCCGGCTGGGAGCTGTTCGTGCCGGTACGGGTGAAAATTCTCAAGCCGGTGGTGACGGCGGCCGATCCGGTCGCCCGCAATACCCTGCTGCAGGCACAGCACCTGCGGGTCGACTACCAGGACGAAGTGCTGCTGCGCGGCGATGTGTTCAGCGATCCCAACCAGCTTATCGGCACCCGCAACAAGCGGGATCTGCGTCCCGGCCAACCGATCCGCAGCAGCCAGCTGTGCGTGGTGTGCAAGGGCGACAAGGTGATGATCCTGGCCGAAACGGGGAGCCTGTCGATTAAAACCGAGGGCCTGGCCCAGGAAGACGGCTCGTTCAACGACAGTATCCGCATCCGCAACCTGAACTCCGGCCGCGAAATCAGTGCCCGGGTCACCGCCTCCGGCGTGGTGCGGGTCAGGCTGTAATTTCTGCTAAAGTTATCGCGGGCTGCGCCGATACCGTGGGTAATGCAGCAGCAATTCAGGATTGGAACATCATGGCTATCGACAAGTTACCCCCCGGGCTGACCGGCGGCGCCCAGACGGTGGGCGGCAATAAATACAAGGCTTCTCCCCAGGCCGAAAATGGCCAGGCGCCTGCTTCACCCCAGGCGAAGCAGGACTCGGTCAGCCTGACGCCGGAGGCGCAGCGGCTCACCAAGATGCAACAGTCGCTGGCCAGCGCACCGGCCCCGGACAACAGCGCCCGGCTGGAAGCGCTCAAAAAAGCAGTCAACGAGGGCAGCTACCAGGTTGACAGCGACCGGCTGGCCGCCAATATCGCCAACCTTGAACAGGATATCGAGACCCTATAGCAATGACCCTGGATGAGCTGCTGAACCATCAACAATCCCAGCTCCAGCTACTGCTCGAGCTCACCGGGCAGGAGCTGGCGCTGCTCGTCAAGCGCAAGGCGCTGGAGCTCCCTCCCCTGACCGAGCGCAAGCAGGCCCTGCTGCTGGAGATCCAGGCCACCGACGGCCGCCTGTCGACCCATCCCGACCGCGCCCTGCTCAGCTCGACCCACGGCGCACAGGTAGCCGCCATCCGCGCCCTGCTGCGCGACTGCCAGGAGCAGAACCAGGTGGCGGAGCAGGTGCTCGAACAGTCCCTGGCCAGCACCCGCAAACTGGCCAACACCCTGAGCCGGCTGCATGAGCGGCAGAGCATGACCTACGACCAAAAGGGCCATACCAAGGGCATCAACAAGGGAGCCGGCTTCAAGGTCTGACTGCGGGGGCCGGGGAGTCAGCCACCAGTCCCTGGTGCCGGATTATCTCACTGTCCCCGGCGCAATTTCTGATAGGTCGCCAGATCCAGCTCCAGCTCGGTCACGTACATATCCCCGTCGGGATAGCTGTTCACCACCCGCGCGCCCCTGACCACGCCACGGCTGCTGCTGCTGACGGTGCCGTCCTGCAGGATATGGCTGTCGAGCCGGCTGGAGCTCGATATCATTACCCCCGCCAGCTGTTCCGACAGCTCCCGATAGGCGTCCATGCGGGAAGCCCGCATGGCGTGCAGCAGCTTTTGCTGATAATCGGCTGGCCGCTGCAGGCTGATGGGTGCATAGCCCACCGCCTGCAACTGCCGCGGGGAAGAAGAGGCCGCAAAAGGGCCACTGCCCTGGCCGGCGCAACCGCTCAGGGCCAACACCAGCAGGGCGACTAACTTATTTCGCATACCGGCTCCTTTGCTCCGGTGTCATGACCACCTCAGGTCCCGCCAGCTTGGGTACACTGGATGCCAGGTACTCGGGCACAAACTGCTGAGAGCTGGCTACCAGGGAATTATCCCCCATTCTGACCAAGCGAGCATTCACCATACGACCTCCTGACGCCCGGGTAACGGTTCCATGTAACAGATAACGAGCGTCCAGATTGGTCGTCAGTTGACGATAGTCTCGACTGGCACTGATATCTCCCTGGGGAGTAATCCGAATAAAGGGCAATGTTTTGAAATCAATCACCCTTAACCCATACTGATTGAGCTGAAACATCATGGACTCAGACAAGAAGCGACTGAAACTATCTTGCGAGCGGTAATCTTCCTGATCGACAAAACCGCTCACCGCAATACCGGTGCTTCCATCCAGTCCATGCACGCTGGAAAGCAATTTATGTGCCATAGCCGAAATGTGTTGCTGTAACTGGGTCTGGCCACCGACGATCGACGGCCCCGCCGCCGGCAGGTAAACACTACGATCCCCGGCGCTCATACGCATGGGTATACCATCCAGAATATGACGAGGAGAGCGGTGATCCGGCACATAAAGCCGACCATCTTCATGCACTTTTTGTCGGACATTGCCATAGGCGTTGTAATGGCCAACGTATCCTTGATGGGCGGTAGCTCGACCTTGCTCATAATAATGGGCCGCATGATCATGAGGCAGGTAGTGATGGATGGCATCAAATCCATGGGCATGCGGGGAACCATCGACGCCTCTGTTCGAAGGCTGAGTGGTGGTGCTACTACAGGCGGTCAATCCCAACAAAAGTAAACAAAACAATGGCCTCGACATAGAGGGCTCCCTACTTCAATGTTAATAATTATGATTATTCCATCACCTGTTATCGGCGGCAGCGTTTGAATCTTTATCGAATTCCACCGATTTAATTAGCACGGAGATCCCGGCGACATGTTGCCTTTTTGAACCCAGATCTCTGGCATATATATTGCCTAAACTTATCCACTCACATCGGCTCCAGGTTCCAATCACGTGCAATCGAAAACTCTGCCCATACTGTTACTGTTATTTCCGCTCGGCGGCGTGGCCGACTGGTACCAGGCCGAGGGCTCTGCCCCCTTGAGCATGGGCACCGACTCCGCCCGGCAACAGGCGCTGGAGCAGGCGCTGGCCGACACCCTGTTGCAGGCCGGCGCCTCCCTGACCACGGTGCAGTCGGTCACCAACGGCATGCTGTCGGGCCAACGGCTCGACATCACCGCCCAGGGCGAGCTGATGGACTATGTGATCCTGGAAGAGCGCCAGTCCCAGGGCCGGCTCTGGCTCAAGGTCCGCGCCGACATCTGGCCCGATGAAAACCTCCAGCCCCAGTGCATCGGCCGTTACCGGCCGGGCATGACCCTGACCCAGTTCCCGCTGCTGCGCCCGGAGCAGGGCCAGATCGGGCAGATTTACGAGCTGGGCCTGGCGGTGACCGAGCGGCTGGCCCAGCGCCTGGGCGACAGCGTCAATCTTATGACACAGTTGCCTCATCAGCTGGCGACCGACACCCGGCTGCCCCGCAGCCCGGGCCTGCGCCAGGGCGGGGATCTGCTGGCCCGCAACCAGCAGTCGCGGCTGCTGCTCAGCGGTGCGATAGAAGACATCAGCGTGGCCGACGGCAACTGGGTGGACTGGACCTTCTCCGAGCCGGCCCGCCAGTTCCAGCTGCGACTGACCCTGGAAGACGCCCTCACCGGCGAGCTGCTGCTGCAGCGGCAATACCGGCAGCAGGCGCCCTGGGCCTACCGGAAGCACGACAAGGTCAATGTACACGATGCCGCCTTCTGGCAGTCCGCCTACGGTGAAACCATCAACCAGCTGCTGCTGCGGGCCGGCCGGGATATCGTCCAGGCCCAGTCCTGCATGAAAGCCATCGGTCATATCCTGCAGCAGTCGGACGAGGGCATACTGATGGATCTGGGCCGCCAGGCCGGGATCCAGGTCGGGGATCGCTTCACCCTGATGCACCGGCGCCAGCTGCAGCCGGGCTATTACAGCGAAAGTTCCTCCCTGGCCCAGTTCGTGGTGCAGCAGAGCCACCCGGACTACAGCCTGCTGGCGCCGGCCGACGCCGGCGCCCGCCAGGTCAGGGTCATGCCCGGGGACATACTGACCCAGCGCTGACCCCGGGCGAGCTGCCGATTTTATACGCACTCGACCGCCCCCGGGTTCTCTTCGGCCCCCGAGTTATATATACTCGCGCTCACGCTCTCATAGCTCAACAGGATAGAGCACCCGCCTCCTAAGCGGGCGATCCAGGTTCGAGTCCTGGTGGGGGCGCCATTCCTTAATTTACCTCTTGCGCTTCGGCGCCACAGTTCCTGAACATCCGCGACGATACTTGCAGCCGGCCCCGATCGGCGGCAGAGTAGCCACATCGACAGTTCAGGAGCCGTTTATGACCCGCAGCGTATTGATTACCGGTTGTTCTTCCGGCATCGGCCATTGTGCCGCCCACTACCTCAGGCAACAGGGATTTCAGGTGGTGGCGTCCGCCAGGACGGCGGAAGACGTGGCGCGCCTGCAGCAGGAAGGCTTGCAGGCGGTAGCGCTGGATCTGGCCGACGAAGGCAGTATTGAGGCCGGGGTCGAACAGGCGCTGGTGCTCACCGGCGGCAGCCTGTACGGGTTGTTCAACAACGGCGCCTACGGCCAGCCCGGGGCGCTGGAAGACCTGCCCACCGCCGCCCTGCGGCAGCAGTTCAACACCAATCTGTTCGGCACCCATCACCTGACCCGGCTGCTGCTGCCCACCATGCTGGCGGCGGGGGAAGGGCGCATCGTCCAGAACAGCTCGGTACTGGGCCTGGTGGCCATGCAGTTCAGGGGCGCCTACAACGCCTCCAAGTTCGCCCTCGAAGGCTATACCGACACCCTGCGGCTGGAGCTGGCCGGCACCGGCGTCCACGTCAGCCTGCTGGAGCCCGGACCCATAGAAACCCGCTTCCGGGCCAACGCCAGGGCGGCCTTCTTACGCCATATCGACCCGGAGCACAGTCGCCACCGGCAAGGCTACCGGCAAACCCTTGCCAGGCTGCAAAAGCCCGGGCCCAGCTCCCGCTACAGCCTGCCGGCCGAGGCTTGCATGGCACCGGTGTACCACGCCCTGACCAGCACCAGGCCCAAAACCCGTTACCCGGTCACCCGGGCCACGGTGATGATGGGCTGGTTCAAGCGCCTGCTCAGCGATCGGGCGCTGGACCGGCTGATGCTCAAGGCCGGCGGCTGAGGCATCAGCCGAAGTGGCCGCCGTTCTCGTAGTAATTGCGGCCTTCCAGCCGGGTAAAGACCACGGCCACGTCCGGCTCGTCCCCCACCCGGGCCCGCAGGGCCTCGGTAATGGCGGCGGCCACCCGGTCCTGCACCTCCAGCGGGCGTTCGAACCAGAACACCTCGACGAAGGGATAACCGGCCACCACATGGCCCTGGTGCACGAACTCGGCCGGGATGAATTCCAGGGTAAAGTGCTCTCTGGGACTGCCGGCCAGCGGCGCCAGGGTATCGACCAGCGATTTGCTGAGCTGTTTGACCGTTTCACGGGACACCCCGCGAAAGCGCAGATGAGGCATAACTGTTTCCTTTTCCTTAACGGCAACCTAGATTGGCATCATAATCACAAGCCGTCGGACAAAACAGCGGGGGCACATGAAAATTTTAGGCTATCTCTTGTTGTGGTTGTGGTGCGGCCACGGCCTGGCGGCGCCGGCCCTGTGGTCGGCCAGCAAGGGGGAACGGCAGTTGTGGCTGTTCGGCTCCATCCATCTCGCCGACGAACGGCTGGCCGGGTTGCCGCCGCGGCTGCTCCAGGTGCTGGCCGACAGCGAGCTGTTGCTGCTGGAAGTCGATCCGGCGGCGCTCTCCGGTGCCGAACTCGTCCCCCTGCTGAGCCTGCCTCCCGGCGACGGCTGGTCCACCCGCCTGGGGACCGGCCTCGCCGCCGAACTGCACGACGCGATACGGTCGGCCGGCCTGCTCCCGTTGCAGCACAGCGTCCCCTGGTTTGCCGCCATGCAGCTCACCCAGGCCAGGGCGCGGGAACTGGGCTTTGCCAGCGGCCAGGGGGTGGATCTGCAGCTGCAGGCCAGGGCCCGGCAGTTGGGGATCCCTATCGCCGGGCTGGAACCCCCTACCCTGGTGTTCCGCCTGCTGTCCACCCTGGCGGAGCACCGGCTGGAGGCGGATTTCGTGCGCCACAGCCTGGATGAGCTACCCGGCATGCAGGGCCACCTGGATACCCTGCTCACTACCTGGCTGAGCGGTGATGAAGCCGCCCTGCTGGCTTTGCTCGACGCCGGGCAGAGCCCGGCACTCGGCGACTTTATCGAGCGGCGCTTGCTGGCGGAGCGCAACCGCCGCTGGCTGGAGCGGCTGGAGCGGCTGGCGCCGCGCAACGCCCTGCTGGTGGTCGGCGCCCTGCACCTGTACGGCGAGCAGGGCCTGGTCTCCCTGCTGGAGCAGGCCGGCTATACCCTCAATAAAATCGAGGATAAGGCGCTTTATTGATCCGGATCAGCATGGCGTCCCGCCGGCCCGTTAAGATACCCCCATGGCACACAGGAAAGGAGACGGGCCATGGCATTCTGGCTTGATTTAATGTTCGGCAGCGATGTCGGCTTGATGTCCATGATAGTCATCATCGCCACCCTGCTGCTGATCAGCTTCTACGCGGGCTATTTCATCTACAAGGTAAAGAACGCCGACGAAAACCGCTGATCCCTACAGTTTAAACAACGGTGGACCCCGACCTCCTCCTCCCCCGGGGTCTGCCGTTTCCCCTTTTCCCCAACTTGCTTATACTGCGGCTATTCCCGTTTTCGAGGAGCCGTCGCTATGTCTTCTTCCGAATGGTCTTCATTTCTCCATGAACTGGACGGGCTGACCCCGCTCCGGCAAGACACCCTGGCCGCGGCACCACGCCCGGAGCGGGACGCCGACAGCCTGCAGGCCCGGCGCCAGGCCGCCGAAAGCGACCCCGCCGGCCAGCAACCCGGCCTGTCGCTGGACACCGTCACCCTGCTTAGGCCGGACGATGTCGTCAGCTACAAGAAGCCCGGGGTGCAGGATGGGGTATTCAAGAAGCTGCGCCTCGGCAAGTACCCCTGCGAAGCCCGGCTTGATCTGCACAACCACAGCATCGAACAGGCCCGCCGGGCCCTGCTCGGCTTTATGCGCGACTGCCGGCGGCTGGATCTGCGCTCGGTGATCGTGGTGCACGGCAAGGGCGAACGCGGCCAGCCCCAGGCCCTGCTGAAAAGCTATGTCTCCGGCTGGCTGCCACAGCTGCCGGAGGTGCTCGCCTGCCACAGCACCCAGCGGCCCCATGGCGGCACCGGCAGCCTCTATGTGCTGCTGCGCAAGAGCGAACGCGCCAAGCAGGACACCCGCGAACGCCTGCAGAGCCGGCTGGGCTGACTCCCTTTATCCACGACCAAAGGAATCCCTCTATGTCATACGCCTTATTGGTGGAACACTTCGAACAGCTGCATCATCTGCAGCACCTGGGCGCCATCTGCGGCTGGGATCAGGCGACCATGATGCCGCCGGGCGGCAACGAGGCCCGGGCCGAGGCGCTGAGCACCCTGGCGGTGCTCTGCCATCGGCAATTGCAGGATCCGTGCCTCGGCGACTGGTTCGCCGCCGCCGAGCAGGAGCCGCTGGCACCGGAACAGGCCACCGGCCTCAGGGAAATGCAGCGCGCTTGGCGCGATGCCACCCTGCTGCCGGCGGACCTGGTGCGCCAGTTGTCCCTGGCCGGCTCCCGTTGCGAGCATGCCTGGCGCAGCCTGCGCCCGGCCAACGACTGGGCCGGCTTTCTGCCGCTGTTCGAGGAAGTACTCAACCTGTCCCGCCAGGCCGCCTCGGCCCGGGCCGAGGCGCTGGGGCTGTCGCGCTACGACAGCCTGCTGGAAAAGTACGAGCCGGGCATGCGCAGCGCCCGGCTGGACCCGCTGTTCGACGGGCTCCGCGGCTGGCTGCCGGGGCTTATCGGCGAGGTACAGGAAAAACAGCGCGGCGAACCGTTGCTGGCGCCCCGGGGTCCGTTCGCCATCGAACGCCAGAAAGCGCTGGGGCTGGAAGTGATGCGGCTGCTCGGCTTCGATTTCAACCACGGCCGGCTGGACGTCAGCGCCCACCCCTTCTGCGGCGGGGTCAGCGAGGATGTCCGCCTCACCACCCGCTACAACGAGCAGGACGTCACCCAGGCCCTGATGGGCATCATCCATGAAACCGGCCACGCCCGTTACGAGCAGGGCCTGCCTGCGGCCCTGCGCAAGCTGCCGGTCGGCCAGGCCAGATCCATGGGGGTGCACGAATCCCAAAGCCTGTTCTTCGAAATGCAGCTGGCCCGCCACCCGACTTTTATCGCCCGGCTGGCGCCCCTGCTGGACACCCATTTCGGCCCCCAGCCGGCCTTTGCCGCCGACAACCTGGCCCGGCTCTATACCCGGGTCGCACCGGGCCTGATCCGGGTCGACGCGGACGAGGTCACCTACCCGGCCCATATCATGCTGCGCTACGAAATCGAGCGGGATCTGATCGAAGGCAAGCTGGAGGCGCGGGACCTGCCCGAGCGCTGGGATCAACTGATGCAGCGCTATCTCGGCCTCGACACCCGGGGCAACTACCGGGACGGCTGCCTGCAGGACATCCACTGGACCGACGGCAGCTTCGGCTACTTCCCGAGCTACACCCTGGGGGCCATCTACGCCGCCCAGCAGGCCGCCGCCATGCAGCGGCAGCTGGGTCCGCTGGAGGCGCTGATCGCCGAAGACATGAGCCCCATCTTCCACTGGCTGCGGCAACACATCTGGCAGCACGCCAGCCTGCAGGATACCGCCACCCTGATGACCCGGGCCTGCGGCCAGGCGCTGGATCCCGCACCGTTCAGATCCCACCTGGAGCAACGATATTTGGGCTGAACCGCACTATGCTGCACTATGCTGATAGTGACGGGGTTCCATGGATGGAGCCGACGGGCCCAGGAGGGCAGCATGATGGACGGAAAAAAGCCCCGCCACCAGCTGGTGGTATTTTATGATGGCTCCTGCGAGGGATGCGTGAAGGACAGGGCCCGCTACGAGCGCTGGGCCGGCGACAGCGGTGACGACATCTACTGGTTCGATATCACCGGCAAGGAAGATGTACTGCTGAGCCTCGGCATCAGCCCGCAGCGGGCCCTGCAGGAGCTGCACGTGCAAAACGCCGACGGCGAAATCTTCTCTGAACTGGATGCCTACATCCTGCTGATGAAACGCCTGCCCCGGCTCAGGCCACTGGCCTGGCTGATGGGGCTGCCGCTGATCCGTCCCTGCCTGTCCTGGCTGTATCGCACCTGGGTCAGAAACCGCCTGGAGCAGCAGGGCCGGCTCTGATCGCCGCCGGTCCGACGCAGGCCCAACCTGGTTACGCCCCCATGACAGTGCTGGCGAGCTGGGGCATAATCGCCTGCATACCCTCAAGCGAAGCAGGCCGCCCATGCGTTACGCCAATATTACCGGTTGGGGCAAGTGTCTCCCGCCGGCCGCCCTCAGCAACGACGATCTCAGCACCTTTCTCGACACCTCCGATGAATGGATATACAGCCGCACCGGTATCCGTTCCCGGCGCATCGCCCACGTCGACACCTCCCAACTGGCCACGGTGGCCGCCCGCCACGCCCTGGCCGCCGCCGGCCTGGCCGCCGCCCGGCTGGACGGCATCATACTGGCCACCGCCAGCCCCGACAGCCTGGTGCCCAGCGCCGCCTCCGCCGTGCAGCAACGGCTGGGCGCCACCGGTGCCGCCGTGTTCGACATCAATGCCGCCTGTACCGGCTTCATCTACGGGCTGAGTGTCGGCAGCGCCCTGATCAAAGCCGGCAGCATGCGCAAGGTGCTGGTGATCGGCGCCGAACGGCTGACCCATTACCTGGACTGGACCCAGCGCGATACCGCCGTGCTGTTCGGCGACGGCGCCGGCGCCGTGGTGCTGGAAGCCGGCGATGCGCCGCTGGGGCTCATCGCCGACAAGCTGGGCTGCGATGCCGAGGCCCGGGCGATACTGGCGGTGCCGGATTCGGGCACCGCCCGCCAGCGTTTCGAGCATGTCGACGGCCTGTTCGAGGTGAACTTCGAAGGCAAGGAAATCTTCAAACGCGCGGTGAAGGGCATGGGAGAGGCGGCCGCCACCGTGCTGGCCCGGGCCGGGGTGACAGGACAGGATATCGACCTGCTGCTGCCCCACCAGGCCAATGTGCGCATCATCGAGACCCTGGCCAGGAAAATGGAGCTGCCCACAGACAAGGTGATGATCAACATCGGCCAGTACGGCAACACCTCCGCCGCCACCGTGCCCATCGCCCTGTGCGAGGCGCTGGAGCAGGGCCGGATCCGGCCCGGTGCCCTGCTGCTGACCGCTGCCTTCGGTGCCGGCCTGACCTGGGGTGCCGGGCTCATCCGGTGGGGAGAGCGGGTGACGCCGCTGCACGCCAGCGACGCCACCCTGCCGCCCTGCAACCAGAGCGCGCTGGAACTGCTCGCCCCGGCCATCGCCGGCTGCCGCCGGGCCCGTGGTGGTTAAGCGGTGGCGTGCACCGCCTCCAGCACCGCCAGCATGCGTTCGGGCTGCACCGGCAACCCGACATTCAGCGCCCCGTTCAGGCGGGCCAGGGTGCGGGGATTGAGGTTGCCGCTGACCTCCGCCGGCAACACCTCATCCGTTACCCGCAGCGGCTCGGCCCGCATCGCCAGCAGCAGCCGCAGGCTGTCCTGCTGCAGCTCGCCGGCCAGGGCCGACAACTGCGGGGCGCGGCGGCGATCGCTGTCGGTGGCGTACAGCGGGTCCGCCGCGGGCAGCTCGAAGTAGCCTCGCCAGTCGGGGGCACCCCGCTCGTCTTTCGGCTCGTCGATGCGCGGCAGATCCCGGGCATCATCCGAAATCAGCGCCAGCAGCAGGCCAAAATCGCCACGACGCCCCTCGTGGACCGCCTGATTGAGGCGGTCACCGAGCTGGCTGTCGTTTACAAGCAAATTGGCGGCGATCTCTGGCAGCATGAAAAGTGCAAATATTAGGCATTTAAACGGTTATCGGCAGCCAATCGCCTTTTTTTAGGAAATTAATTGTTTTTAAGGGGTTCACAAAGCCGTTCAGTTTGGTAGTATGCGCCCCACAAAGTGTGGAGGGGTTCCCGAGTGGCCAAAGGGATCAGACTGTAAATCTGACGGCTCAGCCTTCACTGGTTCGAATCCAGTCCCCTCCACCATCTATCCTCGATTAATGCTCTGTGCGCTAATCTACAATATAAAAAGTTTACTCGTGGAGGGGTTCCCGAGTGGCCAAAGGGATCAGACTGTAAATCTGACGGCTCAGCCTTCACTGGTTCGAATCCAGTCCCCTCCACCATCCTTCAAGCCGGTGCATCGCACCGGCTTTTTCGTGCCCGCCGTATCATCTCCGATCGTGTCTATACTCCTAGGAACCCATCCACAGGAGGCAACTCATGAAGAAAATACTGGTTGTTTATTACTCGATGTATGGCCATATCGAGACCCTGGCCTATGCGATCAAGGAAGGTGCCGAGCAGGTGGCCGATACCGAGGTCACGCTCAGGCGGGTGCCCGAGCTGGTGCCGGCGGAGGTGCTGGAAAAGAGCGGGGCCAAGACCAACCAGCCGGCGCCCATCGCCAGCCCCGCCGAGCTGGCGGAGTATGACGCCATTATCGTCGGCACCCCCACCCGCTTCGGCAACATGTGCGCCCAGATGCGCAACTTCTGGGATCAGACCGGTGGCCTGTGGGTAAAGGGCGCGCTTATCGGCAAGGTCGGCAGCGTCTTCACCTCCACCGGCACCGGCGGCGGCAACGAAACCACCATCACCTCGACCTGGAACACCCTGGCCCACCACGGCATGATGATAGTGGGCCTGCCCTATTCCTGCGCGGATCTCGCGGATTTGCAGGAACTGCACGGCGGCTCGCCCTACGGCGCCGCCACCATAGCGGGTGCCGACGGCAGCCGCCAGCCGACCGGGCAGGAGCTGAACATGGCCCGCTTCCAGGGCGAGCACGTGGCCAGGATGACGGCCAGGCTGGGCTGAAAGCTGGAAAGTCGATTGACGACACGGAACGGGAAGCCTCAAGGCTTCCCGTTTGTTTTGCTGCCGGCTTGCCACGTCGGGCACTCAGGGCTGTTCTTTCAGCGCCTCGTTGAGCCGTTGCTGCTGGTGCTCCGGCGAATGGGTGTGGCGCGCCAGCATCCGGTACATGGCCGGCACGATAAAGAGGGTGAGCAGGGTGGCCAGGGACACCCCGGCAAACACCACTATCCCCACCGCCTGCCGGCTCTCGGCCCCGGCCCCGCTGGCCAGAATCAGCGGAATGGAGCCCGCCACCGTGGTGAAGGCGGTCATCAGGATAGGCCTCAGGCGACGCACCGCCGCCTCCACCAGCGCGTCGTGGAACGACAGCCCCCGGTCCCGCAACTGGTTGGCGAACTCCACGATCAGGATGCCGTTCTTGGTCACCAGGCCGATCAGCATCACCAGGGCTATCTGGCTGTAGGCATTGAGGGTCATGCCGGCCAGGTAGAGCCCCAGCAGGCCGCCGAGCAGCCCCAGCGGCACCGTCAGCAGCACGATGAAGGGGTGGATAAAGCTCTCGAACTGGGCCGCCAGGATCAGGAACACCACCACCAGCGCCAGCCCGAACACGAAGGCCACGTCGCCCTGGTTGGACTTGTACTCGAGCGACTCGCCCTTGTAATCCACGGTGGCATTGTCGGGCAGATGCTCGCGCACCTGTTCGTCCAGGTAGTCCAGCGCCTCGCCCTGGCTGTAATTGCCCACCAGGTTGGCGCTGAGGGTAATGGCCTTCTTGCGGTTGTAGTGGTTGAGCGAGGGAGAGGCGCCCTGCTCGTTGAGCGAGACCAGGTTGTCCAGCGAGACCAGCTCGCCGCCACTGCTGCGCAGGTAGATGCCGGCCAGATCGGTCAGCCGGCTGAACGCCTCTTCCCGCCCCTTGAGGTAGACGTCGTACTCCTCGCCCTGGCGGGAATAGGTGGTGATGGCCTGGCCGCCCAGCATCACGTTGAGGCTGTCGGCCACCTCGCTGACCGAAATGCCGAGCTTGGCCGCCCGCTGCTGATCCACCTCGACCAGCAGTTCGGGCTTGGTCTGGGCGTAGTCCAGATCCAGATCGCTCAGCCCCGGGTTGTCCCGTGCCAGATCCCGCAGCTGCTCGGCCCATAGGTAGAGTTCGTCGTAGTCGGCCCCGCCCAGCACGAATTCCACCGGCGAGGTGGAGCCGCTGCGGATGGACGACGGCAGTATCGGGATCACCAGCACATCGGCCACGTCCCGGGTCATGCCGCGGATCCGCGTCACCAGGGTTTCCGCCGGGACATCGCGCCGGTCCCAGGTTTCCAGGCTGGCGATCACCATGCCGCTGTTTACCCCGCCACCGAAGCCGGGGGTGCGCACCGTCAGGCTGGTGGCCAGCCCCTCGTCGAGCAGCGGGGTCAGCCGCTCCTCCACTTCACCCATGGCCCGGGTCATGCGCTCGAAGCTGGCGCCCTCGGCGCCGCGCACCATGACGAAGACCACGCCCCTGTCCTCCTTCGGCGTCAGGCTCTGGGGGATGGCGCGGAACAGCAGGCCAATCAGCACCAGCGCCACCACCATCACCAGCGGCGCCCACCAGACATGGCCGAGCTCGCTGCCGAGCAGGCGCCGGTAGCCGCTTTCCAGCCGGGCGAAGCCGGAGTCGAAATGCCGGGCCAGCCAGCCCGACTGGCTGTGGGGTTTGAGGATCTTGCTGCCCATCACCGGGGTCAGGGTCAGCGCCACCAGCGAGGAAAACGCCACCGCCGAGGCCAGCAGCACCGCGAACTCGGTAAAGATGCGGCCGATGATGCCGCCCATGAACACGATGGGCAGGAACACCGAGATCAGGGTCAGGGTGGTGGCGATGACCGCGAAGCCCACTTCCCGGGCACCGTGATAGGCGGCGGCCAGCGGCGAGCGGCCCCGCTCCAGGTGGTGGTAGATGTTTTCCAGCACCACGATGGCGTCATCCACCACCAGGCCGATGGCCATGATCAGCGCCATCAAGGTGATGAGGTTGACCGAAAACCCCATAGCCAGTGCTACGATAAAGGCGCTGACCAGCGATACCGGCACGGTAATGGCCGGGATCAGGGTCGCCCTGACCTGGCCGAGGAAGATGTAGATCACCAGCACCACCAGGCCCACGGTGATCATCAGGGTCTGGTACACCTCGCCGATGGCGCTTTCGATAAACACCGAGCTGTCGTAGGTCCAGGTCAGCTCGGTGCCTTGTGGCAGAAACGGCTGCTGGGCCAGCACCGCCTGCTTGACCTCGTTGACCACGTCCAGGGTGTTGGCCTGGGTCTGCTTGACGATCCCAAGGCCCACCACGTTAAGGCCGTTGGAGCGGAACAGGGTATCCTCGGGCTTTTCCCCTTCCCACACCTCGGCCACGTCGCGCAGATAGACCCGGCTGCCGGCGTCGATACGGCGGATGGTCAGGTTCTCGAAGTTCACCGCCTGCTCGTAGCCGCGCTGGATCCGGGTGGCGAAATTCTGCTGGGCGTTTTCCAGGGTGCCGGCCGGCAACTCCACGTTCTGGGCGCGCAGGGCGGCGCCGATGTCCGCCACCGTCACCCCGCGCGCCGCCATGGCGGCCGGATCCAGGCGTACGTTCATCACCCGCTCCTTGCGCCCGCCGACCCACACCGAGCTGACCCCGTCGAGCAGGCTGAAGCGATCCGCCAGCACGTTCTGGGCATAGTCGCCCAGATCCAGCGCCGACATGCCGGTGGATCTCAGGGTCACCCACAGGATGACGTCGTTGCGGCCGGTGTCCTTGGTGACGATGGGGGCGTCCGCCTCGTCGGGCAGCCGGCGCGAGGCGCGGGATACCGCCTCGCGCACGTCGCTGGCGGCGTTGTCCAGATCCCGGCTGGGATCGAATTCGATGGTGATGCGCGAGCTGCCGTCGGTGGTGCTGGAACTGATGAACTTGACCCCGCTGATGCCGGACAGTTCGTCTTCCAGCCGCTTGCTCACCTGGGTTTCCAGCACGGCGGCGCTGGCCCCGGTGTAGTCGGTGCGTACCGTGACTATCGGCGAGGTAGTGTCGGGCATCTCCCGCAGGGGCAGTTCGAGGAAGGAGATCAGCCCGAACACGCACAGCATCAGGCTCACCACCGTGGCCAGTACCGGCCGGGAGATGGAAATGTCAGAGAGCTTCACGCTTGACCTCCACCTGCATGCCGTCGCGCACCTTGACGGTGCCCTCGCTGATCACCTGCTCGCCCGGCTCCAGCCCGGCGGCGATGGTGACCAGCTCTCCCAGGTTGGCGCCGACTTCCACGGTGCGGCGGCTGACCTTGCCGCTCTCGTCCACCACGAACACATAGCGCTGGTTGCCCGCGTACAGCAGGCTCTGGGCCGGGATCACCGACTGCAGGCTGTTGTTCAGGCTGAGCTGCACCCGCATCAGCATGCCGGGCACCAGCAGGCCGCCGCTGTTGTCGAACACCAGCCGCACCCCGGCATTGAGGGTGTCGGCGTTGACGCTGGGGGCGATCACCGCCAGCTCACCGATAAAGGGCTGCCGGCCGTAGGCATCGGTGACGGCGGTCAGTTGCTCGCCCACCCTGAGCTTGCGGAAATATTTTTCCGGCACCGCCAGATCCAGTTTCAAGGTGCCGATATCCAGCAGATCCGCCACCGGCGTATTGGCGCCGAGCAGCATGCCGGGCGCCACGTCGCTCAGTCCGATCACGCCGGCAAAGGGCGCCTTCAGGGTCAGGTAATCCGCCTCGACCCGGGCGGCCTGCAACTTGGCCTCGGCCATGGCGACCGCCGCCTGCTGCCCTTCCAGCTCGGTCTGGGTGACCGCCTTGCGCCGGAACAGGGTCTGGTAATTGTTGAGGATGCGGCGGGCGTCCATCAGCGCCGCCTCGGCTTCCTTCACCGCCGCCTGCGTCGCCCTGTCGTCCAGGCTCAGCAGGGTTTGCCCCTGTTCCACCTGTTGTCCCGGAACGAAGTGGACCCGGGTCACCCGGGCGCTGACCTGGGGCGCGATGGCCACTTCCTGGTTGGCCTTGAGGGTACCAATCAACTCCACTTCGGACTGCACCGGCTGCTCGACCACCCGCACGGTAGACACCAGGGGACCGCTCTGCGCCCCGGCCAGCGGAGGCAAGACCAGCAGGCCCCCCAACACGACTCCCAGGTATTTACCCTTGTTCCACATGCTCTTATCCCTTGTCTGCTGCTGGCATCAGTGTACCCGTTTCGCCCGGCCAGACTATGTCAGTCACCCACAAAGATGTGACAAAGTGTGGCAAGGCCACCGGCGAGACAGTGACAGCCCGTTAAAAATCCCACTACGCTTATTAATTAGAGGCGGTTAACCCTGAATTACATTCGGTCAAGGAGAGACACCATGAG
Source organism: Zobellella endophytica (assembly GCF_003012775.1). GTDB lineage: Bacteria > Pseudomonadota > Gammaproteobacteria > Enterobacterales > Aeromonadaceae > Oceanimonas > Oceanimonas endophytica. Next base: position 293,976 of record NZ_PXYG01000002.1, read on the forward strand.
CCAGGGCAAGATACTGATCACCGGCGCGGCCCGAGGCCTGGGGCTGGGCATGACCCGCTATTTCCTGCAGCACGACTATCAGGTGCTCGGCCTCGACATCGACAAGTATGCCCTCACCGAGCTGGATGAAGCCCAGTTGCCCGGCCTGCAGCTGGTGCACCTGGACGTGGCCGATGAACAGTCGGTACAGACCCTCAGCCGGCTGATCGAACGCCAGTTCGGCCGGCTGACCGGCATCGTCAACAACGCCGCCATCAGCCTGCCCTACCACGAGTCGATCCAGCAGCTGTCCCTGGTGCACTGGCAACGGGTGCTGGCGGTCAACCTCACCGGCCCCATGCTGATCTGCAAGCACATGGCAAACCTGCTCAGGCCGGGCTCCGCCATCGTCAACATCGGCTCCACCCGCGCCCATCAGTCGGAGCCGGACAGCGAAGCCTACGCCGCCGCCAAGGGCGGCCTGATCGCCCTGACCCACGCCCTGGCCGTCAGCCTGGGCCCGGAGATCCGGGTCAATGCCATCAGCCCGGGCTGGATTGATGTCAGCGCCTTGCAGCCCGGCAAGAACGAGCCGCCGCCCAGCCCGGCGGACCATCGCCAGCACCCGGCGGGCCGAGTCGGCGAGGCGGAAGACGTGGCGGCCCTGGCCCGTTTTCTGCTCTCGGCGGAAGCCGGTTTCATCACCGGCCAGGAGTTCATCGTCGATGGCGGCATGAGCAAACGGATGATCTACCTGGACAACCCGGCTGCCGAATAGCCGGCTTTCTGCTAGCATGAGGCCAAATTTCTCTGTTTGGCGACGTCATGAAAGTTATTTCCTTCAATATCAATGGGCTGAGAGCCAGGCTGCCGCAGTTGCAGGCGCTGATCGATAAACACCAGCCGGATATCATCGGCCTGCAGGAAACCAAGGTACACGATGACGCCTTTCCGCTCGCGGCGGTCGAGGGCATGGGCTACCGGGTGCATTTCCACGGCCAGAAAGGCCATTACGGCGTGGCCCTGCTGAGCAAGGCGGAGCCCGTCGAGATCCGCAAGGGCTTTCCCGGCGACGACGAGGACGCCCAGCGCCGTCTGATCATCGGCCGTTTCGCCCGCCCCGACGGCAGCCTGCTCACCGTGCTCAACGGCTACTTCCCCCAGGGGGAAAACCGCAGCCACGACACCAAGTTTCCGGCCAAGACCCGCTTCTACGCGGATCTGCAACGCTACCTGAACGAGTATCACCGACCCGACGACGCCCTGGTGGTGATCGGGGACATGAATATTTCCCATACCGATCTGGATATCGGCATCGGCGAAGCCAACCGCAAGCGCTGGCTGCGCGAGGGCAAGTGCTCCTTCCTGCCGGAAGAGCGGGAATGGATGGACCGGCTGCTGGGCTGGGGGCTGGTGGACACCTGGCGGTTGCAGCACCCGGAGGAGGACCAGACCTATTCCTGGTTCGACTACCGCAGCCGGGGCTTCGACGACAACCGGGGCCTGCGCATCGATCTGATCCTGGCGACCCGGCCACTGGCCGAGCGGCTGACCGACACCGGTATCGACTACCAGCTGCGCGGGCTGGAGAAACCCTCGGATCACGCCCCCATCTGGGCCAGTTTCGGGGAATAAAGCGCAGGGATTTGGGACCGGGGACTGGGGACTGGGGACTGGGGACTGGGGACTGGGGACTGGAAATTATCACCCATCCCAAGTCCCGGATCCCCAGTCCCCTGGTCTTACGCCGTTCTCGGCTTCAGATGGCGGAACCAGCGATTTTCCAGCTTGCGAAAGCCCCACACCAGCAGGAAGGTCAGGCACATGTAGATCAGCCCCGCCGCCAGGAACGCCTCGAACGGCGAATAGTAGCGGGAGTTGACGATGCGCGCCGCGCCGGTGAGGTCGGCGATGGTGATGACCCCGGCCACCGCCGAGCCGTGCAGCATGAAGATCACTTCGTTGCTGTAGGCCGGCAGGGCGCGACGGAAGGAGTTGGGCAGAATGATCCGCCGCAACGTGGTCATCCGGCTCATGCCATAGGCATAGGCCGCTTCCACCTGCCCCTTGGGCATGGCATTGATGGCGCCGCGGATGATCTCGGCGGTGTAGGCCCCGGTATTGAGGGTAAAGGCCAGGATGGCGCAGAACCAGGCCTGGCTGAACAGTTCCCAGGCCACCGATTCCCGCAGCCAGGTCCACTGGCCGGCCCCGTAGTAGATCAAGAACAGCTGTACCAACAGGGGCGTGCCGCGGAAGAAGTAGATATAGGCCCAGGCCGGTCCCTTGAGCAGCCAGTTGTGGCTGTTGCGGCAGATGCCGGTGGGCACCGCGATCAGCAGCCCCAGCAGCAGTGACAGCGCCACCAGGAACACCGTGGTGTACAGCCCCTGCCAGTACACGTCCCATTCATTCACGATGATTGAAAAGTCCATTTATTACCTCGTCTGAATGGCGTAGTGACGTTCCGCCCACCTGAGCATGGAGGTGGACACCGCGGTGAACAGCAGGAAAATAATGGCCACCGCCATATAGAAGGTAAAAGGCAACTGGGTCGCCCCCGCCGCCAGCGACGCCTTGCGCACCATGTCGTCGAGCCCGATGATCGACACCAGGGCCGTGGTCTTGAGCAACACCAGCCAGTTGTTGCCCAACCCCGGCAGGGCGTGGCGCATCATCTGCGGAAACAGGATGCGGCGGAACACCAGGGTCGGTCTCATGCCGTAGGCCCGGGCCGCTTCCAGCTCTCCCTTGTCCACCGCCAGGATGGCGCCGCGGAAGGTTTCGGTCATGTAGGCGCCGAAAATGAAGCCGATGGTGATGATGCCCGCCATGAAGGGGCTGATCTCCACGTAGTCGGGCAGATAGCTGACCCACTGATGAGCGGGGTCGCCGCCACCAATCCAGTCGTTCAGCTTCTGATTGAGCGAGTAGAGGGAATTGTTGAGCAGTACCTGGCCGCCGAAGAAGATCAGCATCATCAGCACCAGGTCCGGAATGCCCCGGATCACCGTGGTATAGCCGGTGGCCAGCCAGCGGGCCGGCCGGAATGCAGAGAGTTTGGCCAGCGCCCCCAGCAATCCCAGGGTCACCGCCAGCAGTAATGACAACAGGGCCACCTCTATGGTCACCCAGGCCCCTTCCAGCAGGGAGCTTTCGTATCCTTTCAGATCCAGCATAACGACTTCCTATCATACCGGCCCCGAGCCGGGGCCGGTAACCGCTGATTAACCGCCGTATACGTCGTATTCGAAGTACTTGCTGTTCACTTCCTGGTATTTGCCGTTTTCACGCAGCTCCAGGATGGCCTCGTTCAGCATTTCCTTCAGCTTCTGATCCTGCTTGCGCACGGCGATACCGAAGCCTTCGCCGAACCACTGCTCGTCGGTGACCGAGGGGCCGACGAACTCGAACTGGTCGCCGCCGTCCTTGTTGAGCAGCCCTTCCTCGATGGCGGTGGCGTCCAGGAACACGTAGTCGATGCGGCCGGACTTCAGATCCAGGTAGGCTTCGTCGGCGGTGCCGTAACGCACCAGAGACACGTCCTGGCCGAAGTTGTCGGTCAGGTACTTGTCGTGGGTGGTGGCGATCTGTACGCCGACACGCTTGCCGACCAACCCTTCCTTGCTCAGCTCGAGTTCGGCCCCCTTCCTGGCGGCGAACTTGTTCGGCACCAGGGCGTATTTGCCGGTGAAGTCGACGGTGCGCTTGCGCTCCTCGGTGATCGACATGGCGGCGATGATGGCGTCGTACTTGCGGGCCAGCAGGGCGGGGATGATACCGTCCCAGTCCTGGGCCACCAGTTCGCATTTCACCTGCATCTGCTCGCACAGGGCATTGGCCATGTCCACGTCGAAGCCCTGCAACTGGCCGCTTTCATCGGTCCAGGAAAAGGGGGGATAGGCGCCTTCGATGCCGAAGCGTACGGTTTTCCAGTCCTGGGCGTGAACCGCGCCTGTAGCCAGTGCGGCCATCATGGCGCCGGCAACCAACAGTTTCTTCATAGCCTTACTCCTTGTGTAACATCCTTGGTCATTGCCTGGGTCTCAGTAAACCGAGGAAATAAATTGTTTGAACCGTTCGGAACTGGGGTTCGCAAAAATATGCTTGGGATCCCCCTGCTCTTCCACTCGTCCCTGATGCAAAAACATCACCTTGTTGGACACGTCCCGGGCGAAACTCATCTCGTGGGTCACCACTAGCATGGTCCTGCCTTCTTCCGCCAGCCCGCGCATCACTCCCAGTACCTCGCCGACCAGTTCCGGATCCAGCGCCGAGGTGGGCTCGTCGAACAGCATCACCTCGGGATCCACCGCCAGGGCCCGGGCGATGGCTGCCCGCTGCTGCTGGCCGCCGGACAGGTGGCCGGGATAGTATTCCCGCCGATCGTAGAGCCCGACCCGCTGCAGCAGGGCCTCGGCCTTCTCGATGGCTTCTTTCTTCGGCACCTTGAGCACATGCACCGGCACTTCGATGATGTTTTGCAATATGGTCATATGAGACCATAAGTTGAAACTCTGAAAGACCATCGCCAGCCGGGAACGGATCCGCTCCACCTGACGCATGCTCACCGGCTCCCGCTCGCCGGCCTTGTTGCTGCGCATTTCGATCAGTTCGCCGTGTACGCGAACCTCGCCGGCCGACGGGGTTTCGAGCAGGTTGATGCAGCGCAGGAAGGTGGATTTGCCGGATCCGGAGGAACCGATGATGGAGATGACGTCGCCGTTGCCGGCGCTTAAATCGATACCTTTCAGCACTTCCAGGGAGCCGTAATGCTTGTGCAGGCCCGACACTTCCAGGGCAGGTTTGCTCATCCGTTAGACCTTTATTCCCGATGCCGACAGGGCGGCATAACTCTTATCCATGGTTAACGACTTGTTAACCGCTGCCAGAAAATTACCATCTGTTCGGGCCAATAACAACACAATCCCCTCTACTTTGCCACGATGGTCGGTTTTTTATACGAAAATACCACCACAACACAGTATAAAATTATTCAAAAATACCGAATAAAATATCAAGGCATAACTCGCCACCTTACCTCGGAGCCGAGCAATAACACTATTCCGGCCGGCGCACCATGACGCCGGCTGCGACATTATTCATTATACCGGTCCGGAGCGGGCCGGCGGCGGCAACGGGGCACAATGGCGCGCCGGTCAACATCGATCGCGCGGAGGCCTGGCCGGCTGGCTATTACCGGCCAGGCCGTTACAATGGCGCCGTGGTAACCTTTAATGGACTCAAATAATGAACAAGAATCTGCTGCTTTCTTCCGTTTCGCTGCTGCTCGCCGCCACTCCCGCCCTGGCCGATGACTGGGGCATCACCGCCGGTGCCGACTACTGGAACACCGACACCCACGGCCGGGTGCACGGCCAGGGCGCCAGCCAACCGGGACACTATGATGACAATCACCGACTGACCGGCCACCTCCGGCTGGAGCACAGCATTCCCCTGCTGCCCAATGTCGCCCTCGAGGTGGCCGATCTGGGCAGCTCCGGCCGTTTCTTCGACAACGACCTGGACACCGTGGACACCACCTTTTACTACCAGGTGTTCGACAACGGCCTGTTCGGCATCGATCTCGGCGCCAACCTGCGCCATTACGATGGCGATATCAACGGCCGCGGCTACGACGGCACCAAGCTGATGGCCTATGCGGCCGCCGATGCGCAGGTGGTAGGCTCCGGCCTGAGCTTCTTCGGCGATGTCCGCGCCGCCGACTGGGACGATGACAGCAGCTACGACTATCGCCTGGGCGCCCGTTATGCCCTGTCCGGCCTGCCGGTCAATCTGCGCGCCGGCTGGCGCGAGTCGGTGCTGGATCTGCATCGGCTGGACGGTGTGCGCGTCGATCAAACCATAGACGGTTTCTTTGCCGGCGCCGAAGTCCAGTTCTGATCCCGCTCTGCCCCGGCCGGTGGCCGGGGTCTTTCCTGCCAACTTTCCCCCCGGTTAAATCCGATTGTTCGGCCTTGTTTTCCGGAAAGGCTCACGTATCCTGTTTGTTACCCAATAAAGCGGTACAAAATAAAGCCGTATCAATAAACTGGAAAATAATCAACATGTACTCCGGCCTGCTTATCGTCCTGCTGCCCCTGGCACTGGGTTACGGCATTCCCTGCCGCTCCCGGTCCATCATTCACTTCATCAATGTGGCCGTGGCCCGCATGGTCTATCTGATCCTGTTCCTGATGGGCATCAGCCTCGCCTTTGTCGACGACCTGAGCGTCCACCTGGGCACCATTTTTACCGTCTGCCTGGTGTTTCTCGCCTGCATCACCGTCGCCAACCTGGCCGGCCTGTGGCTGCTGGACGTCAAGCGCGGCCGGCTCGAGGGGGAACGGGGCGCTCCGGCCCTCAGCAAGTGGGCGCTGTTGCTGGATTCCGCCAAACTGTGCCTGGTGATCCTCGCGGGGGTGTTGCTCGGCCAGCTGCTCGATCCCGAGTGGTTCGCGGTGGAACGCTTAAGCGAATGGGCACTGATGCTGCTGTTGCTGCTGATCGGCATTCAGTTGCGCAACTCCGGCATGAGGCTGCGCCAGATTTTGCTCAACCGCTGGGGCCTGGCGGTGGCCCTGGTGGTGATGGTCAGCTCCTGGGGCGGGGGCCTGGCCGGCGCCTGGCTGCTGGGCATGCCGGCCAGCCAGGGGCTGGCGTTCGCCTCCGGCTATGGCTGGTATTCTCTCTCCGGGATCCTGATCAGCGATCAGCTGGGGCCGGTGCTCGGCAGCGCCGCCTTCCTCAACGACCTGGCCCGGGAGCTGGTGGCCATCCTGATCATCCCGGCGCTGATGCGCCGTCATCCCTCCTGCGCCATCGGCTACGGCGGCGCCACCGCCATGGATTTCACCCTGCCGGTGCTGCAGCGTTCCGGTGGCGTCACCGTGGTGCCGGTGGCCATCGTGTCCGGTTTTATCCTGAGCCTGGCGGGACCGGTGTTCATCCTCGGTTTCCTGTCGCTCACCGGCTGAATCGCAAACTGTAATAAAATGACATTTCTTCTGGCCGGCTCCGTTCCGGGGCCGGCCAGCGCCATCGGCGTCCGCCATTAAGTGACCCTGATCACGACGCTTTCCGCCTGTCGCGGCACCACGTTCAAAATACGCGATCCAAGTCACACAAAAAACAAGAGCTCACCTAGATGGAAATGTGATTTAAATCACAAAAAATCCTATTTTTTAAATAAGAAAATCGAAAAGTAGCAAAATTACCGTGCAACGTCGTGACAAAGATCACTTAAAAATTCCCGTCCCCCATCGAAAAAATCGATCTGCATCACAGTAACCGTCACTGCCGCTACGCCCCGCCCCGGAGGTGTTAGATTTCTTACGAGCTCAAATAGCGGGCGGTCATGCCGCCTACCGACAATGGAACTGACATCGCACCAGGCGGGGTTGTTTATGTTATCCCAGAACAGCAAAATCAAGATTCAGAACTTCGGACGCTTCCTGTCCAACATGGTGATGCCCAATATCGGCGCCTTTATCGCCTGGGGCTTTATCACCGCCCTCTTCATTCCCACCGGCTGGTTGCCCAACGAAACCCTGGCTACCATGGTCGGCCCCATGATCACCTACCTGCTGCCGCTGCTGATCGGCTACACCGGCGGCAAGCTGGTGGGCGGCGACCGGGGCGCAGTGGTGGGCGCCATCACCACCATGGGGGTCATCGTCGGTACCGACATCCCCATGTTCATGGGCGCCATGATCGTCGGCCCCGCCGGCGGCTGGGCCATCAAGCACTTCGACAAGGCCATCGAGGGCAAGGTCAAGAGCGGCTTCGAGATGCTGGTCAACAACTTCTCCGCCGGCATCATCGGCATGCTCTGCGCCATCGTCGCCTACCTGCTGATCGGCCCCTTCGTCAAGCTGATGTCCGCGGCCCTGGCCGCCGGTGTCGGCTTCCTGGTGGACGCCGGTCTGCTGCCGCTGACCTCCATCTTCGTGGAAGTGGCCAAGATCCTGTTCCTCAACAACGCCATCAACCACGGCATCTTCACCCCGCTCGGCATCCAGCAGGCCAGCGAATTCGGCCAGTCCATCTTCTTCCTGATCGAAGCCAACCCGGGTCCGGGCATGGGCGTGCTGCTGGCCTACATGTTCTTCGGCCGCGGCAACGCCAAGCAGTCCGCCGCCGGAGCCTCCATCATCCACTTCTTCGGCGGCATCCACGAAATCTACTTCCCCTACGTGCTGATGAACCCGCGCCTGATCCTGGCGGTCATCGCCGGCGGCATGACCGGGGTGTTCACCCTGACCCTGTTCAACGCCGGCCTGCAGGCTCCGGCCTCTCCCGGCTCCATCTTCGCGGTGATGCTGATGACCCCCCGCGGCGCCCACGTCGGGGTGATCCTGGCGGTGCTGGCCTCGATGACGGTGTCCTTCGTGGTCGCCTCCCTGCTGCTGAAAACACAGCGCCAGGCCGACACCGGCGGCGACGAACTGGAAGCCGCCGCCGCCAAGGTTCAGGCGATGAAGGCCGAAAGCAAGGGTCAGTCCGGCGGCACCATCACCAAGGATCCGGCCGCGGTACGCAAGATCATCGTGGCCTGCGACGCGGGCATGGGTTCCAGCGCCATGGCGGCGAGCATGCTGGCCAAGAAAGTAACGGCGGCGGGGCTCGGCATCTCGGTCAGCAACCTGGCCATCAACAACCTGGACGACAGCGTCGATATCGTGCTCACCCACAAGGATCTGACCGACCGGGCCCGTCGCCACGCGCCCCAGGCCGAGCATATCTCGCTCACCAACTTCCTCGACGGCTCCCTCTACGACAGTCTGGTCGCCCGGCTGAGCAAGGGTCGCGCCCAGGCTGCCGAACCGGCCCCGGCCACTGCTCCGGTTGCCGATCCGGTTGCCGCCGCCGAGGCCGGCGCGGATGACAAGGCCCCCTTCCGGCTGCAGGCGGACAACATCCACCTGGGGCTGAGCGCCACCAGCAAGGAAGACGCCATCCGCTTCGCCGGTGAACAACTGGTGAAAGGCGGCTACGTGGAGCCTTCTTATGTCGACGCCATGCTGGCCCGGGAGCAACTGACCTCCACCTACCTGGGCGAGTCCATCGCCGTGCCCCACGGCACCAGCGACGCCAAGGACGCGGTGAAAAAGACCGGGGTCATCGTCTGCCAGTACCCGCAGGGAGTGAAGTTCGGCGATGACGAGGACGACATCGCCAGGCTGGTGATCGCCATCGCCGCCCGCAACAACGAGCATCTCGACGTGATCGCCGCCATCACCGGCGCCCTCGACGACGACACCGTTATCGCCAGGCTGACCAGCACCCAGAGCGTGGAAGAAGTATTGAAAGTGCTTAATCCGGCCTGAGCCTGGACCCGTTTATGATTATCGGGGCCGGATAACGGCCCCCTGTTACACAAGGTGACCCCATGACAACCGCCATTCATTTCGGCGCCGGCAATATCGGCCGCGGCTTTATCGGCAAACTACTGGCCGACGCCGGCATCCACGTGACCTTCGCCGACGTCAACCCGCAACTGGTAGAGGCCCTGAGCAGCCGCCACAGCTACCCGGTGCACATCGTCGGCCAGGAAGTGTGCACCGACACCGTCACCGGCGTCGACGCCGTCGACTCCCGCCGCCCCGAGTTGCTGGAGCTGATTGCCGGCACCGATCTCATCACCACCGCCGTGGGCCCGACCGTGCTCACCCTGATCGCCAGCACCCTGGCCCAGGGCCTGCAACGGCGCTTCGAACAGGGCAACCGCTCCCCGCTCAACATCATCGCCTGCGAAAACCAGGTGCGCGGCACCAGCTTCCTCAAGGAAGAAGTGCTCAAGCATCTGGACCCGCGTTACCTGCCCGAGCTCGAGCAGCAGGTCGGCTTCGTCGACTCGGCGGTGGACCGCATCGTGCCGCCGTCCACCGACGCCTCGGACCCGCTGGCGGTCACCGTCGAGACCTTCAGCGAATGGATAGTGGACCAGACCCAGTTCCGGGGCGACATTCCCGCCATCCCCGGCATGGAGCCCACCGACAACCTGATGGCCTTTGTCGAACGCAAGCTGTTCACCCTCAACACCGGCCACATCATCACCGCCTACCTGGGCGCCCTGGCGGGCTACCACACCATCGGCGAGGCCATCCAGGACCCGGCGATCCGGGGGCAGGTCAGGGCCGCCATGGGGGAAAGCGGCGCCGTGCTGATCCGCCGCTACGGCTTCGACGAAGCGCAGCACCAGGCCTATATCGAGAAGATCCTCGGCCGCTTCGCCAACCCCCACCTGGTGGACGAGATCGACCGGGTCGGCCGCCAGCCCATCCGCAAACTGGGCCCCGGCGACCGGCTGATCAAGCCCCTGCTCGGCACCCTGGAATATGGCATCGACAACGCAAATCTGTTAAAAGGCATTGCAGCCGCCTTCTGCTACCGCAACGAGGACGATCCCCAGGCAGTGGAATTGCAGCAGCGGCTGGCGACGGAGGGGCTGAAGGCCACCCTGGCCCACTACACCGGGCTGGATGCCGACAGCGATGTTGCCGAGAAAATAGCAGCCCGGTACCGGCAGCTCCGGCACTGAAGACACCATGACGCAGTATGAGCCAGGACCCATGATCAGCCACGAGCAAGAAGCCGAGATATTTGAACGCCTCAACCGGGCGCCGTCCGCCCGGGGCTTTGTCATCGCCATGGTGGAGGTGTTCGACGACATGCTCGATCAACTGATCCAGAAGGTGTTTCGCAAGGACGACTACGCGGTCAAGTTCGCGGTCGAACCCCTGCTCGGCACCATGGGGCCGCTGGCGGATCTGACGGTCCGGCTCAAACTGATCTACGGCCTCGGCATCATTTCCCAGCAGCTGTACCAGGACATCGACCGGCTGCTCCGGCTGCGCGACTTCCTCAACAGCCAGGGCCAGGAATACCGGCTCACCGACCCGGAAATCGCCGAGCCGCTCAAGGCCCTGCACATGGTGGCCGCCATGGAGGTGCAGCCCTTCTCCGTGCCGGTCGCCGCCACCGACCTGGAGCCGGCGTTGCTACAGATGCAACAATTGCGCCAGGAGCAGGTGATCCGCTCCGCGCTGGCGCTGGCGGTGGCCGGCGCCTGCAGCGAAATGATGCGCAACAACCCGCTTTTTGCCGGCTGACGGCGCCAAAAATCCCCCGCCGATCCCCTATTGCCCCTTGCACCTTTGCGCTCAATCAGTATTGTGAATAAGGTTTTCGGTTATTCACTTCCAAAGTAAAGGACACTTGATGATGAAAAAAGTAGGTCTGGTCGGCTGGCGTGGCATGGTCGGCTCCGTTCTGATGAGCCGCATGGTGGAAGAAGGCGATTTCGCCCGTATCGACCCGGTGTTTTTCACCACTTCCCAGGCCGGCCAGCCTGCCCCCGACTTCGGTAAAGACGCCGGCACCCTGCAGGATGCCTTCGATATCGACGCCCTCAAGGCCCTCGACGTGGTGCTCACCTGCCAGGGCGGCGACTACACCAAGGAAGTCTATCCCAAGCTGCGTGCCGCCGGCTGGAACGGCTACTGGATCGACGCCGCCTCCGCCCTGCGCATGGACGACAGCGCGCTGATCGTGCTGGATCCGGTGAACGGCAAGCAAATTCGCCAGGCGCTGGAAAGCGGCGTCAAGACCTTCGTCGGCGGCAACTGTACCGTCAGCCTGATGCTGATGGCGCTGGGCGGCCTGTTCGAGCAGAATCTGGTGGAGTGGGTCTCCGTGTCCACCTACCAGGCCGCGTCCGGCGGCGGTGCCCGCCATATGCGCGAGCTGGTAACCCAGATGGGGATGCTGCGTGACGAAGTGGCCGCCGAGCTGGCCGATCCGGGCTCCGCCATCCTGGAGCTGGAGCGCAAGGTCACCGAGAAGACCCGCAGCGGCGACCTGCCGGTGGACAACTTCGGCGTGCCCCTGGCCGGCAGCCTGATCCCCTGGATCGACGTGCAGCTCGAAAACGGCCAGAGCCGGGAAGAGTGGAAGGGCCAGGCCGAGACCAACAAGATACTGCAAACCCAGGCCGCCATTCCGGTGGACGGCCTGTGCGTGCGTATCGGCGCCCTGCGCTGCCACAGCCAGGCCTTCACCATCAAGCTGAAGAAAGACATCGCCATCCCCGAGATCGAGCAGCTGCTGGCCAGCCACAACGACTGGGTCAAGGTGATCCCCAACGACCGCCAGCTGTCGATGGAAGAACTGACCCCGGCCGCCGTGACCGGCACCCTCACCGTGCCGGTGGGCCGCCTGCGCAAGCTGAACATGGGCCCTGAGTACCTGTCCGCCTTTACCGTCGGCGACCAGCTGCTGTGGGGCGCCGCCGAGCCCCTGCGCCGCATGCTGCACCTGCTGCCCTAAGCGTTCTCCCGGTTATGTGTGAACAACGCCCGCCCCTCGGCGGGCGTTTTCTTTGTGCTCTCGGCTGGCCGCAACGCCGATCCCAAAAATCCGTCATGCTCGCAAAGGCGGGCATCCAGGAGCAACCAGCACAGGCCTTGCTCCTGGCCGGGTTTGATGGACTCCCGCCTTCGGGAGTGACAAGGGATAAATTCGCGGGAGCGACCAGAGGTCATTCGCGTGGGCCGACGCCGCTACGATTTCCTCCTTCCCACTTGTTCAAATTATCGCCTCGGGTTAGGATCGGCCCCCTTTTTTGCCGATCACGCCCGAGGACACCATGAAAACCTTTATCCCCAGCAAAGACGCCGCCCTGGAAGACTCCATCGACTACTTCCAGCGCCAGCTCCGGTCCCTGGGGTTCGACATCGAAGAGGCCTCCTGGCTGAACCCGGTGCCCAACGTCTGGTCGGTACATATCCGTGACAGGGACTGCCCGCTGTGCTTCACCAACGGCAAGGGCGCCAGCCAGAAGGCGGCCCTGGCCTCGGCCCTGGGTGAATACTTCGAGCGGCTGGCCACCAACTACTTCTTCGCCGACTTCTACCTGGGCCGGGACATCGCCGGGGGCGACTTCGTGCACTACCCCAACGAGAAGTGGTTCCCGCTGCCCCAGGACAATACCCTGCCCGCCGGCCTGCTCGACGACTTTACCCGCGGCTTTTACGATCCCGACGGTGAGCTGACCGCCGAGCAACTGGTCGATCTGCAATCGGGCAACGAGGAGCGCGGCATCTGCGCCCTGCCCTTCGAGCGCCAGGGCGACAATGAAACCGTCTACATCCCGATGAACATCGTCGGCAACCTCTACGTCTCCAACGGCATGAGCGCCGGCAACACCAAGACCGAAGCCCGCACCCAGGGGCTGTCGGAAGTGTTCGAGCGCCATATCAAGAACCGCATCATCAGTGAGCGCATCAGCCTGCCGAGCATCCCCGCCGAGGTGATGGCCCGCTACCCGCACATCCAGGCGTCCATCGCGGCGCTGGAAGCGGAAGGCTTCCCCATCCACGCCTTCGACGCCTCGCTGGGCGGCCGCTACCCGGTGATCTGCGTGGTGCTGTTCAACCCGGCCAACAGCACCTGCTTCGCCTCCTTCGGCGCCCATCCGCGTTTTGAAGTGGCGCTGGAGCGCACCGTCACCGAGCTGCTGCAGGGCCGCAGTCTGAAGGATCTGGACGTGTTCGTGCCGCCTTCCTTCGACGACGACGAAGTGGCCGACCACCACAATCTGGAAACCCACTTCATCGACTCTTCCGGCCTGATCAGCTGGGATCTGTTCAAGGACCAGGCCGATTACGCCTTTGCCGACTGGGACTTCAGCGGCACGTCCGAACAGGAATTCAACCACCTGATGGCGGTATTCAACGAGCTGGAGCAGCCGGTGTACATCGCCGACTACGAGCACCTGGGCGTGTACGCCTGCCGTATCCTGGTGCCCGGCATGTCCGACATTTACCCGGTGGAAGACCTGGAGCTGGCCAACAACAACATGGGGGCCCACTTGCGCGCCACCCTGCTGAGCCTGCCCACCAGCGACGCCGACGGCGAGCAGCTGATGGGCCTGTACGAGCTGCTGGAAGAGGAAGGACTGGACGACTTTACCCGGGTGCGGGAACTGATCGGCATCGCCCCCAACAAGGGCACCGCCTGGCACACCCTGCGGGTGGGCGAACTCAAGTGCATGCTGGCCCTGGCCGCCGGCGAGCTGGAAACCGCCCTGGACTACGCCGACTGGACCCTGAGCTTCAACGCCTCGGTGTTTACCGAAGAACGCCACCGCTACTACCGCTGCCTCAAGGCCTCGCTGGAGCTGCACCTGGACGAACACCGCGAGCCGGCGCAATACCGGGCCGCCTTCGACAGCATGTTCGGCGCCGGCACCGTGGCCCAGGCCTGGCAACAGGTAGCGGGCGAAGCCCGTTTCCACGGCCTGACCGCCGCCGACGAAAGCCTGGCGGACTTCGCCGCCCACCAGGCGCTGCTGGCCACCTACGAAAAACTGCAGAAGGCCAAGCGCGCCGCCAGCTGGAAGTAAAAACCGGGGACTGGGGATTCGGGACTGGGTAGCCCGGCTTCACCGGGCAAACCGCCGGAGCTTGACGTCTGAATCGTGCCTTCGGAGCGCGGGCAGCCTGCCCGCATCTTGGCGCGAAGCGGCAACCTTAAACCCTCGCTTCAATCAGGCAATGCTGGCGCCTTCGGCGCCATTGCAGGCGAGCCGCCTGCGCTCCGATACACAAAAGTCCCGGGCCTTGGCCCGGGACTTTTGCTTTTACACCGCTGGGAAACCGGAACTGTCTGATCCCCAGTCCTCAGTCCCCGTTCCCCAATCCCTACGACTTCTGCTTGTCCTTGAGGATCTCCTTCAGCCCGGCGGCGTCGATGGCGCCGGGGATCAGGGTGCCGTCGGGGAACACCAGCGCCGGGGTGCCGTTCAGCCCCAGGTTGCGGAACAGGGCCATGTTCTGGGTCAGCTTGTCGGCGATCTCCTTGCTGTTTGCTTTTTCCTGCAAGGCCTTGGCGTCCAGCCCCGCCTTGTCGGCGATGGTCGCCAGGGTTGCCGTCTGTACCCGCTGCTGGCTCATCAGCGCCTGGTGCAGCTCTTCGTACTGCCGGGGCGCCTCCCGGGCGGCGGCCAGGGCCAGGCGGGCGGCCTGCACCGAATCCGGCCCCAGGATGCCGATGTCCTTGACGATCACCTTCAGTTCCGGCTCGCTGTTCAGCACCTCTTTCAGGCTCTCGTTCATCCGGCGGCAGTAAGGGCAGTTGTAGTCGGTGAAATACACCATCTCGATTTTGCCCTCGGGGTTGCCCATGATACCGTCGGTGGTGCTGGCGAACAGCTGCCCCGACTGCTGCTTCAGTTGATCCGCGAACTGCTGCTGCTGGGCCAGCTTGTCTTTCTCTTCCAGCTTGATGATGGCTTCGCGCAGGATTTCCGGCTGCTCGAGCAGGGTTTCCCGTACCAGTTGCTGGAACTCTTCCCGGCTCATCTCGGCCTGGGCGGCGGGCAACAAACCCAGGGCCAATACCGGCATCATGGTTTTCAGTACTCTATGCTTCATCGGATTCTCGCTTCGGGTTGCTTTGGAGCAGACTAACAGACCGGCTCGGCCACCAACAGTCCCCATCGTCACTTGTTGATCAGGTAGTCCCTGTCATAAAAGGTACGGACCCATTGGGGCCGGAACACCACCAGCAGGGTGATGGCCATGCCGTTGAGCAGCGCCTCCGGGAACAACAGCAGCGGCAATATGCTCAGGTAGTCGTCGACCACCACCTGCCAGGGGTACTGGCCGGACCAGGTCACGTAACCGGCAAAGGCCAGGGTCTTCACCGCCATGGTCAGGGCGGCGTTGAAGAAGCCGGCCACGAAGATATAGACGAACAGGTGCCGGTACAGGTAGCTGTAGCTGAGCAGGAACACGAAGTAGCTGGCGCTGATCGGCAGTATCCCCCCCAGCAGCAGGTTGGCGCCGAATTCATGCCAGGGCTCGATCCCGAACCAGGTCACCAACAGCAGGCTGAGCAGGGCCATCAGCTGGCTCAGCCGCCAGCCCAGCATCAGCGCCAGGGTGGTCAGACCGAGAAAGTGGACCTCCAGCCCGTCCCGGATGCCGGCCTGCAGCATCCACAACGGCACCAGGGCGATGGCCGCCCCGAAGCACAGATGCTGGCGCGACTTGTCCGCCAGCCATGCCTGCCAGTCCAGGCTCCGGGCCGCCGCCAGCAGCACCAGGGCACTCAAAAACAACCACATCGCTCCCCGCTCCCTCACTGCACGAAAGATGCCCGGCAACGGCGCCGGGCGTCAGGCATTTCATGCTACCACAAGCGCGGCGGCGACGGCGCCCATCCCCGGCCGGGGCCTGTTGTCTGGAAATCCGGAACAAAACCACCGCGCATTCCTGAATCCCGGAATCGCCAGAAACTCACACTTAGTAAAATCAATTAGTTACCAACAAAAACACTTCATTAACAGCTGGCATCAAAACTGCAACCTTATCGCTGCACACCCATAACCAAGGAAGCTAACCAATGAAGGTCATCAAACATTGTCTGCTCGGCGCCACCCTGGCCCTTTCCACCACCGCCACCCAGGCCAGCGAGTTCATCAACGTGCTCACCGGCGGCACCAGTGGCGTCTACTACCCGCTCGGCGTGGCCATCTCCCAGCTTTATGGTGAACACATCCCCGATGCCAAGGTACAGGTGCAGGCGACCCGCGCCTCGGTGGAAAACCTGACCCTGCTGGACCGGGGACGGGGCGAGATCGGTTTCGCCCTGGCCGACAGCGTGGCCGACGCCTGGAACGGCGAAGAGGAAGCCGGCTTCAAGACGCCGCTGAAAAAACTGCGGGCGGTGGGTGCCACCTACTCCAACTACATCCAGATCGTGGCCCGGGCCGACAGTGGCATCAGCAGCCTGGAGGATCTGAAAGGCAAGCGCATCTCGGTCGGCGCTCCCCGCTCCGGCACCGAGCTCAACGCCCGCGCCATCTTCAAGGCCGCCGGCCTGAGCTACGACGACTTCTCCCGCACCGAATACCTGCCCTTCGGTGAGTCGGTGGAGCTGATGAAGAACCGCCAGCTGGACGCCACCCTGCAGTCCGCCGGCCTCGGCATGGCCGCCTTCCGGGATCTGGCCTCTCACGCCCCGGTGGTGTTCATCCCCATCCCCGAGGAGCTGGTGGCCAACATCGGCAACGACGCCTACCGTACCGGGGTGATCCCCGCCGGCACCTATACCGGCCAGGACGCGGACGTGCCCACCGTCAGCATCAGCAACCTGCTGGTCACCCACGAGGAGGTCTCCGACGACACCGCCTACCAGATGGCCAGACAGGTCTATGAAAACCTGCCCGCCCTGCGCAACGCCCACAGCGCCGCCAACGGCATCGACCCCGAACTGGCGGTGGCAGGCCTGCCGCTGCCGCTGCATCCGGGCGCCGAGCGTTACTTCAAGGAAAAGGGCCTGCTGAACTGAGGACCGGGCCACGGGCGAACCGTCCGTGGCCCATCAACGACCAACCGAGATCAAACACAAGACAGGGCCGCAGTCGGCCACCGAATAACCAGCAGCCAGGCCGCGGAACGACGGTACCGGCTGAGGAGTGATGATGAACAGTGCCAATACCCGGCCCCACGCGCTGATATTCTACGGCGCCCTGGCCTTTTCGATCTTCCAGATAGTGACCGCCGCCTTCAGTCCGCTGTCCACCACCGTGGTGCGGGCCATCCACGTCGGCTTTCTGCTGTTCCTGGTGTACCAGCTTCACGGCGCCCGGGGCCAGCACCTGTCCCGCCCCTCGGTCTGGGGCATGCTGCTGGGCGCACTCGCCCTGCTGTTCGCCTTCTACCACTGGTGGTTCGAGGCGGACCTCATCTATCGCGCCGGCGACATGAACCAGGCCGACTGGATCATCGGCGGCGTCACCCTGGTGATGGTGTTCGACGCCGCCCGCCGGCTGATGGGCTGGGCGCTGCCGCTGATCTGCCTGGCCTTCGTGGCCTACGCCCTGTTCGGCCAGCACCTGCCCGAAGCGCTGATGCACCGGGGCTACGGCCTGGATCAGGTGGTGTCGCAGCTGGCCTTCAGCACCGAGGGCATCTACGGCACCCCCACCTATGTGTCCTCCAGCTACATCTTCCTGTTCATCCTGTTCGGTGCCTTCCTCGAGCAGGCCGGCATGCTCAAGCTGTTCAACGACGTGGCCATCGGCTCGGTGGGCCACACCCGCGGCGGCCCGGCCAAAGTGTCGGTGCTGTCCTCCGGCATGATGGGCACCATCAACGGCTCCGGCGTGGCCAACGTGGTCAGCACCGGCCAGTTCACCATACCGCTGATGAAGAAGTTCGGTTACAAGGCCGACTTCGCCGGGGCGGTGGAAGCCACCAGCTCCATGGGCGGCCAGATCATGCCGCCGGTGATGGGCGCCGTGGCCTTTATCATGGCCGAGACCATCAACGTGCCCTATGTGGAGATCACCAAGGCGGCGCTGATCCCCGCCGTGCTCTACTTCTTCACCGTGTTCCTGATGGTGCACCTGGAAGCGGGCCGCGCCGGCCTGCACGGCCTGCCCAAGGACCAGTGTCCCCAGCCGATGGCCGCGCTCAGACAACGCTGGTACCTGCTGCTGCCGCTGGTGGCGCTGGTGGTGATGCTGTTCTCCGGCTTCACCCCGCTGTTCGCGGGCATGATGGGCCTGGCGCTCACCGTGGTGCTGATCATGGGCAACGGCGTCGCCAAACACCTGGGCGCCAGGGGGCTGCGCTACGCCTTCTGGATAGGGCTGGGCCTGGCCTGTGCCACCTTCAACCAGTTCGGCATCACCGCCATCTTCGTGGTGGTGGCGGTGCTCGCCGTGCTGTTGCTGGCCAAACGCGAGCAGGGCATCCTGTCCACCGTGGTGAACGCGCTTTACCAGGGCGCCCTGCACGCCCTGCCGGTGGGCGTGGCCTGCGCCCTGGTGGGGGTGATCATCGGGGTCATCTCACTCACCGGGGCCGCCACCATCGTCGCCGGCTACATCATCCAGCTGGGCGAGCACAGCCTGCTGCTGTCCCTGGCGCTGACCATGCTCACCTGCCTGGTGCTGGGCATGGGCATCCCCACCATCCCCAACTACATCATCACCAGCTCCATCGCCGCCCCGGCGCTGCTGGAGCTGGGCGTGCCGCTGATCGTGTCGCACATGTTCGTGTTCTACTTCGGCATCATGGCGGATCTGACCCCGCCGGTGGCCCTGGCCGCCTTCGCCGCCTCGCCCATCGCCAAGGCATCGGGGCTGCGCATCGGCATCCGCTCGCTGCAGATCGCCATCGCCGGCTTCGTGGTGCCCTACATGGCGGTGTACGCCCCCGAGCTGATGCTGCAGGGCGACGCGGGCCTGGCCGCCACCGTCTTCGTGGTGTTCAAGGCGCTGCTGGCGGTGTCCCTGTGGGGCATGGGCGCCATCGGTTACTGGCTGAGCCCCTTCGCCTGGTGGGAGCGGTTGACTGCCGTGGCCGCCGCCGCCCTGCTGGTGTTCTCGCTGCCACTGACCGACGAGCTCGGCCTGGGCCTGGCCGCCCTGCTGCTGGGGCGCCACTGGTGGCAATACAAGCGCCAGCGGGCGCTGGCCGTGGCCTGATGATCTGCCTGGCCACCGCCTCCGCCACCCTGATACTGCTGACCGGCAGCATCGGCCTGAGCTGGGATCATTCGGTGGAGAAAATCCGCTGGAGCGAGCACTACCGGGTCGAAGGCGACCGGCTGCGGCTGGTGGAGGCCAGCGTACGGGGCTCGGGGGCCGGCATGGAGCCGCCGCCCGAGGCCCGGCTGGAGGGCGGCGCCTGGCGCTGGCGGCCGGGGCTGCTGCTGACCGAAGTGCAGCTTGCCAGCTCCGAATTTACCGGCGATTATACCCTCTGCCAAGATTCCGGCCTGTGCCGCCCGCTCGGCCACTGGCTGCCGGCCGGGCAGGCCGTCACCCTCAGCGCCTGTGACTCAGCGGAGGTCAACTGAATACCCCCTCACTCGGCAAGCGGCTGCTCTGGCTGCTCGGCATCATGTTGTTCGCCCTGCTGCTGGCCTGGATCTGGCACGGCAGCTGGCAACGCCAGGCGGTGGAGCAGGAGCTCCGGGCCCAGCAGCAGCTGCTGGTGTACCGGGCGGCGCTGGAATCGGAAATCGCCCGCTTCGAGAACATTCCCCGCGCCCTGCGCTCCCATCCGGTACTGACTCGCGCCCTGGCTTCGCCCGACGATGTCGAGGCCGTACAGCAGGCCAACCGGCTGCTGGCGCAACTGGCGGCGGACACCGGGGTGGAGGCGCTCTACATGATGGACGAGCGGGGAGATACCCTGGCCGCCAGCAACTGGGATCAGCCCCATTCCTTTATCGGCCAGAACTACCGCTTCCGCCCCTACTTCACCGACGCCCTCGAAGGCAGCTTCGGCGAATTCTACGGGGTGGGCGCCACCACCGGCATCCCCGGCTACTTCTTCGGCCTGAGGCTGGGGCGGGAGCACGGCGCCCAGGGGGTGCTGGCCACCAAGATCACCCTGCTGGAGCTGGAGCGGAGCTGGCAGCCGGCCCAGGACCTGGTGATGGTGGTGGACCCGGACCAGGTGATCGCCCTGGCCTCCCGCAGCGAGCTCAAGTTCAACACCCTGATCCCTCTGAGCCCGCCCGCCCGACAACGGCTGGAGCGCACCCGCCAGTATATCCCCATGCCGCTGCAACCCCTGGCGGTGAGCCGCAAGGGCGGGCAACTGGTCTGGCAGGAACATCGTTACCTGGTCAGCGAGCTGATGCTGCCCCGCTTGCGCTGGCGCCTGCAGCTGTGGTGGCCGAGCCGGCCGCTGTACACCACCGCCAACCTGGTCACCGCCGCCGCCGGGCTCGGCATCGTCGCCTTCACCCTGCTGCTGCTGTACTGGCGCCAGCGCCGTCGCTATGTGCAGGCCCAGCTCAGGGCCAAGGGCGAGCTGGAGCGCAAGGTGATGGCGCGCACCGCCGCCCTGGCCGCCTCCAACCGCCAGCTGGAGCGACAGGTGCAGGAGCGCTTCCAGGCCGAGGCCCGGCTCAGATCCATGCAGCACGAACTGATCCAGGTCAACCGGCTGGCGGCCCTCGGCCAGATGGCGGCCAGCGTGGCCCACGAGGTCAACCAGCCGCTCACCGCGCTCAGGAACCAGTCGGTCAACACCCTGCTGCTGGCCCAGCGCGGCCACACCGAGCAGGTGGAGCAGAGCCTGCAGACCATGGGCCGGCTGGTGGATCGTATCGCCCGCCTCAGCGCCCAGCTCAAGCTGTTCGCCGCCACCCGCCGCAAGACCCGCGGCCGGGCCCGGCTGGACGAAGCGCTGGACAATGTGCTGAGCTGGCTCGGCTCCCGCTTCGAGGAGCAGGACGTCCGGCTCCACCGCCCGCCGGGGGAGATAGTGCTGCCCATGGAGCTGCACGCCCTGGAGCAGGTGCTGGCCAACCTGCTCGGCAACAGCCTGGATGCCCTGGCAGGGCGCCCCGAGGCCACCATCATCATCGACGCCGAGGCACGGCAGCTCCGGCTGTGGGACAATGGCCCCGGCATCGCGCCCGAGCTGATCGACAAGGTCACCGAACCCTTCTTCTCCACCAAGCAGGCGGGGCAAGGGCTGGGGCTTGGCCTGGCGATAGTGAGGGACCTGGTGGAAGCCAGCGACGGCCGGCTGGAGATCGCCGTCACCGCCGAAGGTGGCGCCCGCTTTACCCTGAGCTGGAGAGAGAATGAACAACCCCGAGATTGAAATCTGGCTGGTCGAGGACGACGAGGACGTGCGCCAGACCCTGCTGCAGACCCTGCAGCTGTCCGATATCCGGGCGCGCGGCTTCGCCCGGGCCGAGCAGGCCTTGCAGGCGCTGCCCCCGCAAGCGCCGGTGGTGGTGCTGTCCGACGTGCGCATGCCGGGCATGGACGGCCTGGCCCTGCTGCAGCAGCTGCAGCAGCGCGATCCCGAGCTGCCGGTATTGCTGCTCACCGGCCACGGCGACATTCCCATGGCGGTAGCCGCCATGCGCCTGGGCGCCCAGGACTTCTTCGAAAAGCCCTACCAGCCCGAGCAGTTGCTGCACAGCCTGCGCCGGGCCATGGACAAGCGGGCGCTGGTGCTGGAAAACCGGCAACTGAAACAGCAGCTGGCCGCCAGTCACGGCCCCGGCCTGCTGCTCGGCCACAGCCCGCAGATCGAGCTGCTGCGCCGGCAGATCGACAACATCGCCGACACCAGCGCCAGCGTGCTGATCCTGGGCGACACCGGCACCGGCAAGGAGATGGTGGCGCGCAGCCTGCACCAGGGCAGCGGCCGCAAGGGCCATTTCGTGGCGGTCAACTGCACCGCCCTGCCCGAGTCGATCTTCGAGAGCGAGATGTTCGGCGCCGAGCCCGGCGCCTTCACCGGGGTCACCAAGCGCCGCATCGGCAAGATAGAGCACGCCGACGGCGGCACCCTGTTCCTCGACGAAATCGAGGGCATGCCGCTCAACCTGCAGGCCAAGCTGCTGCGGGTGCTGCAGGAGTCGGTGCTGGAACGGCTCGGCGGCAACAAGCTGATCGAGGTGGACGCCCGGGTGGTGGCCGCCACCAAGATCGATCTGCAAACCGCCGGCGAGGCCGGGCTGTTCAGATCCGATCTCTATTTCCGGCTCAACGTGGTCACCCTGCAGATACCGCCCCTGCGCGAGCGGCGGGAGGACATTCCGTTGCTGTTCCTGCACTTCGTGGAGCAGGCCCGGGAGCAGTACAACCGGGAAGCCCCACCGCCCGGCGGCGAACTGATGCAGCAGTTGCTCACCCGCGACTGGCCGGGCAACGTGCGCGAGCTGCGCCATTATGCGGAGCAGTACGTATTGGGGGTACTGCCGGCCCCGCCACCGGCGGAGCCGCGCCAGAGCCTGCCCCAGCAACTGGCGCAACGGGAGCAGCAGCTGATCCGGGCGGCGATGAGCCAGGCCGACGGCAACGTGGCGCTGGCGGCCGAGCAACTGGGGATACCACGCAAGACCCTGTACGACAAGCTGGCCAAGTACAAGCATCAGGACGGGCCCTGATACAGCAGCTCGATACACTGGCCCCGGGCCCGGGGCGGCATCAGGTCCGCCAGGGTGTGCTGATCCAGCACCGCCAGGAACTGCTTCAGCGCCAGGCCGAAGATCTGCCGGCCCCGGCAGGCCGGCGCTATCACGCAGTGATGGCGGGATTCGAAGCAATCGGTCAGCTTCATGTCCGGCTCCAGCTCCCGCACCAGGGTGCCGATCACTATCTGCTCCGGTGAACGCAGCAGGTACAGGCCGCCACCCTTGCCCCTGATGGTGGTGACGTAACCCCGCTGGTGCAGATCCTGGATCACCTTGCGCAGATGGTGATGGGACACCCTGAAATGACCGGCAATCTCCACTGCGGTACAGCGCCGCTGGCGGTGCAGGTTCAGATAAATCAGCACGCGCAACGCATAATCGGTATAGTGGGTAAGATGCATATGGATACTCCCGGATCGGTGCTACCGGCGGGTTCCGGCCGGCACGACGTCATCCTGTGCCATCGGGTCCGGGCGGCCGTTGATCTGGATCAGCAATAAGTTGCTTTTTATTTATAACTTAAAACTTGACCCGGCACGGTCGTGACGCGCTTTTTTGGCTAGAATTAAGGCGCTTCACATCATCAAAATCGGCCTGCCGGCCAGATGACAGGTGGATCGATGCCGCTGCACAGCAAATCCCGCTGGCTCCCCCAGGACAGCTTTTCATTCGGTGCCATCACCTTGCTGTTACTGGCGGTGGCCCTGTTCAGCTGGTTTACCAGCCAGCACTGGATCAACCAGCGTATCCTCACCCAGTTGCAGGAGCTGCAGCAACAAAGCTACCTGGTCGCCGCCACCGCCACCCAGGATCTGCAACAGGGTTCCGGCCAGATCAGCGACATCGCCCAGACCCTGGCCAGCCTGTCGAGCACCCGCCAGTTTCTGCAAAATCCCCGGCAACCCGACGCCCTGCAGGCGGATCTCGACCGGTTCGGCGAACGCTTTCGCCTCAACGGCATCTGGCTGATCGACCCGCAGGGACAGGTACTGGCGCAAAGCCCGGCCGGGCTGGCGCTGCCCTCGTTCAACCCGGCCAACGGAGCGCGGCAGGCGGAGCAACATGGCCAGCCCCTGCGCCGCTTCGTGTTCGAACCCGGCCGCCGGCAGGCCACCTTTTACTACGCCGCTCCGGTCATGCAGGGTGACCGGCCGGCGGCCAGCGTGCTGATCAGGGCCGATGTGCAGGGCATCAGCCGCCAGGCCTTTCGTATCGAGCTGCTGGTCACCGATGCCAATGGCATCATCTCGCTGGCGGACAATCCCGACTGGCTGCTGCACACCCTGCCCGAACGCCACCTCCGCTCCGCTCCGCCTCCGTCCGGGACCATGCCCCTGCCCATCACCATGAGCCCGCTGCTGCCCCAGGTGCTGCTGCTGGGGCCCCAGAAAGCCCCGGTGCTGCTGGCCACGCACCGGACCACGGAGAGGGACTACCAGGTGCACGCCATGGCCAATGCGGAGCACATTTACCAGCTGGCCAAGGAGCAGGATCGGCTGGCCGCCATCGTCACCCTGGCGGCGACCGGCTCGCTGTGGGGCGGACTGCTGACCCTGCTGACCTTCAAGCGCGACCGGCGCCACCGGCTGACGGTCAGCCGGGCCAACAACGAGCTGGTGCGCCTGAACCAGCAGCTCAAGCAGATGGCCACCACCGACTTCCTCACCCACTGCCCCAACCGGCGGGCGGGCGAAACCCGGCTGCAGTTCGAGCTGGCCAACCTGCTGCGCCATCACCAGCCGTTCTGCATCGTGATGCTGGATATCGATCACTTCAAGCACATCAACGATCAGTACGGCCACGACACCGGCGATCAGGTCTTGCGCCATTTCGCCAAGGTCAGCCGGGACACCATAAGGGATACGGATTTTCTGGCCCGGATCGGGGGCGAGGAGTTCCTGCTGATCCTGCCGCAGACCACCCGGCAACAGGGGATGGCGCTGGTACAGCGGCTGCTCGACAATATCGCCGGCACCCCCCTGTATCTGGCCGACAAGACCGTCGGCTACACCTTCAGCGGCGGCCTGACCCAGGGGCGGGAGGAGGACGGTATCAACGATCTGCTGGCCCGGGCCGACCGGGCACTGTATCAGGCCAAGGAAAGCGGCCGCTGCCGTATCTGTGTCGAGTGAGGACTCGTGCCGCTTGCCAACACCACACAGACGGCGCGGGACTTGCAAGTGGTAACAGGGATGGCCTCTTCTCTACCTCGCAACAGACAATCAGCCGATTTGGTCAGGTTTTAAACTGTTCTGTGTTCCTAGGGGCGAGGGGGCGTGGCTTATTCCGCCGCCACCTGCGTGTCCGGCGCGTCCACCAGGCTGTAGGTCATCTTGCTGAGGGTCGCGGTCACCGCCAGCTGGCGGTTCTCCTCGTGGCTGATCTGCACCAGCAGATAATCCAGCTCCGGGGCCACCCAGAAACGGGTTTTACGCTTGCTGTCGCCCCGGTCCCGCTCCAGGATCAGGGTGTCCAGGGTGCCCAGGCCGGTGCGCAGCGCCTCCTCGCCCACCACCCGGAACGGGGTCATCTTGATTTCCCCGTTGCGGATCACCGGGTAGTTCAGCGCCTGCTTGCCCGCCATCAGGTCGCAGCGAGCCTCGAAGAAAAAGCTGACCGGATCGAAGGCGCCGCCCTCGGCGGACAGCAGCTTGTCGCCGTCCTTGTCCTGGTACAGCACCATGTCGGTCTGCTGATCGAACACCAGCCGCTCTTCCCGGGTCACCCCCAGGGCCTTGGCCTTGTAGTTGAAGGTGGAGGGCCGGGCGGTACAGTCCTGCCAGCCGAAGCTGGACTTCTGTTCCACGTCCAGCAACCAGTGGGACAGGGCAAAGTGCACATGGTACTGATCCTTGTTCCGCTCTATGGTCAGGGTGTTGACGCCCTTGGTCTGGTCCCCGTTGAGCTGGACCGAGAACTCGGCCCGCAGCTGTTCGATATCCCGGGCCGCAACGGTCCCGGCCACCATCAGGCCACAAAGTGCCAGCACGCCTTTTCGCAACATCAACTTTATCCTCACTCAGCTGTCCACCTGAACTTCCGGCAAACCTTGTGCCAACCATACACCAACCAGTCCCATCAGAGAAAACACTAAGATCACCGCCAAACTGGACAGCAGCGCCAGCAACATGCTCAGCGCTCCCGCCAGCAGCAGCAACAGCCCCATCAGGGTATTGCTCACCGACACATAATCGGTGCGCCGGTTTCCGCCCGCCAGATCCACCAGATAAGTCTTGCGCCCCACCCGGACTCCCGCATGGGCCAGGCTCAGGACGAAGATCACCAGCGGAAAATAGCCGGGCAGGGGCGTGCCCGCCAGCCACCCCAGGTGTAGCCATACCGCCAGCCCCAGCAGCGAGGCGATCACCGCCGCCAGCTGCATCACCCGACGGGAGGAGGTGTCGGCCATCCGGCCCCATACCCAGCCGCTGGCGAACTGCGCCAGCCCCTGGGCAATCACCAGCATGCCCAGCACCTTCATGCTGGTGTCGGTTTCCCGCGCCAGCAACACATAATAGGGAGTGACCAGGGCGGTGGACAGCAGCAGGGTGCGCACCAGCAGGAAGCGGGCGAAGTGGGGATCGTCGTGCACCAGCCGCAGGCTGGCCATCGCCTGGCGCCAGCCATCGACCGCCCCCTCGGTAGCGCCGGGCTGCTCCTCGATATTCCGGTAGCAAGCCATGCCCCACAGCCACACCAGCGCCGCCAGTAGCAGGATCAGGGCATAACCCCAGGGGGGAATGTCGTCCAGCCGGCTCAGCACCAGGCCGAAGATCAGCCCCACGCCCCCGGCCAGGCTGGCCCCGGTGCCGGTAACCCGGCCCCGCCCCTGTTTGGGGATGGTTTTGCCCAGCACGTCCTTGGCGGCGATGGAGCACAGGCCCCGGGCCAGGCTCATCACCGTCAGCAGCAACAGCAGCAGCAGGCCGGCCAGCCAGCCGCTGCCGAGCAGGGTCACCAACGCCATCAGCACCAGGCAGCCGGCCTGCAGCCCCGCCCCCCACAGCCAGGCACGGCGGCGCAGCGGCATCCGTCGCACATGGGCCCCCAGGATGATCTGCGGCAGCATGGAGCCGCTCTCACGGATCGGCACCAGCCAGCCGATCAGCCACACCGGCGCCCCCACCGCCTGGAACAGCCAGGGCAGCACCGTCTTGGCATTGACCATCAGTTCGGCCAGGGCGGTGGCCAGTTGGGACAGCACCAGCCGGCGCCGGTTGGCGGGCACCACCCTGCAGGCCTCGTCGGGGATGTCCCGGCAGACTCGGGCATCCTCGTCGTTGTTGAGTATTTCCGACAGGCTCGGGTACTGGCCCCGGCCCAGTTTGCTGAACATCATGAGGCTTCCTTGAGCGGATCACGAAAATCACCACGGCCTGTTCTCAGGCCTGACCTAAAGCCCTATCATACCAAGGGAAAAACGATGGAAGCAGTTTCCATCGATTACTCACCCGATACAAGGATTCAGATAACACCATGGAAACGGGCTACAGCATTATCATTGCCGATGACCACCCCTTGTTTCGCAACGCCCTGCACCAGGCGGTGCAGCTGGCGGTGGAAGGCGCCCACCTGCAGGAAGTCGACAGCATCGATAACCTGATGCAGTTGCTCACCGAGGTGGACGAGGTCGACCTGCTGCTGCTCGATCTCAAGATGCCCGGGGCCAGCGGTTTTTCCGGCCTGGCTCAGTTGCGCAACCTGTATCCGGATCTGCCGGTGGTGGTGGTGTCGGCCAGCGAGGAGCCCGCCGTGATGCAGCAGGCCATGCGTTTCGGCGCCCTCGGGTTCATTCCCAAGTCCGCCCCCATGCGCACCCTGGTCAGCGCCCTCAATACCATCCTCGAGGGGGAACCCTGGTTTCCCGAAGGCATCAGCCTGGAGGACGCACCGGAAGACGATATCGCCGAGCGCCTGGCCAGCCTGACACCCCAGCAGTACAAGGTGCTCACCATGCTGTCCGAGGGCAAGCTCAACAAGCAGATCGCCTACGAGCTGGAGGTGTCCGAAGCCACCATCAAAGCCCACGTCACCGCCATTTTCCGCAAGCTGGGGGTGAAGAACCGCACCCAGGCGGTGATCGCCCTGTCCCAACTGGACGGTGGGGATCGCTGAGCGGGGACTGGGGACTGGGGACTGGGGACTGGGGACTGGGGACTGGGGACTGGGGACTGGGGACTGGGGACTGGGGACTGGCAGAATTGAATAAAAATTTTCCATGTCAAATAGTCAATTTTAAAATCCCAAATCCCAAATCCCAAATCCCAAATCCCAAATCCCAAATCCCCGAATCACGCCACCAGATGCTGCAACAGCGCCCTTAGCTTGAGCGGCTTGACCGGCTTGCTCAGGTAACTCAGCTGCAACTGTTGCAGCTCGGCCTGCAGCTCCGGCTGGCGGTCGGCGCTGATCACCACCGCCGGTATACCGCCGAACTCCAGCCGCAGCAGATTGATCACCGCCACCCCGGTCTCGCCCTCGTCCAGGTGGTAATCCGACAGTATCACCTGGGGCCTGAAGCCCTCCCGGCAATGGCGCCGCGCCGCCTGGCCGTCACCGGCCAGGCGCACCTCGCAGCCCCAACGCGTCAACAGGCTGGCCATGGCGACCAGGATGTCCGCCTCGTTGTCGATACACAGCACCCGCAGCCCTGCCAGTTGCCCCTTGGCCGGTGCGGCGGGCTCGTCCCGCGCCACACCGGGCTCGGCCCGCGGCACCGTCACGCTGAACACCGAGCCCTTGCCCTCCACCGAGCGCACCGCCAGCCGATGGCCGAGGATGCCGGCCAGGCCCCGGGCGATGGCCAGCCCCAGGCCCAGCCCCTGCTGGTGATGGCGCTGGCCATGATCGAGGCGCAGAAACTCGTCGAAGATCACCCCCAGCTTGTCGGCGGGAATACCGGGGCCGTTGTCCCACACCTCGATGCACAGTTCCTGGCCACGGCGGCGCAGCCCGAGCAGGATGCGTCCGCCCGGGTTGTAGCGCAGGGCATTGGTGAGGAAGTTCTGCAGGATGCGACGCAGCAGTCGGGGATCGCTGTGCACCCCGAGCCGGCTGGCCACCACGTCGAAGCGGCCGCCGTCCTGCTCCGCCAGCACCCCGAGCTCGGCCTTGAGGGTGTCGAACAGGCTGTTCAGGGCAAAGTCTTTCGGCCGGGCGGTGAGCTTGCCCGATTCCAGCCGGGACATGTCGAGCAGGTCGCCGATCAGCTCCTCGGCGGCGCCGAGGGAGCGGTCGATATGGCCCGCCAGCCGGCGGCTCTCCTCGTCGCCCGAGGTTTCCAGCCAGGAGGAAGTAAACAGCTTGGCGGCGTTGAGCGGCTGCATCAGATCGTGACTCACCGCCGCCAGGAAGCGGCCCTTGGAGGCATTGGCCCGCTCCGCCTGGCGGGTCGCCGCCAGCAGTTGCTGGTTGACCGCCGACAGCTCCCGGGTGCGTTCCGCCACCCGCGCCTCCAGCACCACGTTGGCGTCTTTCAGCACCTGCTCCGCCTGGCGGAAGGTGGTGATGTCGTTGAAGGTCATCACGAAGCCGCCGCCGGGCATGGGATTGCCCTGCATCTCGATCACCCGGCCGTCGGGGCGGGTACGGGCCGAGACGTGGGCGGTGCCGGCGCGCATATGGGCCACCCGCCGGGTCACCTGCTGCTCCACCTCGCCCGGGCCGCACAGCCCCTTCTCGGCGTTATAGCGGATGATGTCGGCGATGGCCCGGCCCACCCGGACAAGGCCCGGCGGGTAGGCGAACAACTCGATATAGCGCCGGTTCCAGGCCACCAGCCTGAGCTCCTTGTCGACCACCGAAATACCCTGGCCGATGTGCTCGATGGCGCCCTGCAGCAGGCCCCGGTTGAAGCGGAACACGTCGCCGGCCTCGTCGACGATGGCGGCCAGCTCCTCCAGTTCCATGGAACGGCCCTGCAGCGCCGACGACAGCACCAGCCGCGCCGAGGAGGCGCCGAACACCCCCGCCAGCACCCGTTCGGTGTGGCGGATCAGGCTGGCCGGCGCCTGCATGCTGCCGTCCAGGGTGCCCTGCTCGCCGGCGTAGCGGGCGAAGGCCCGCTTGACCCGGGATTCGCCCACGAAACGGGAGGCCAGTTGCTCCAGATCCCGCACCGACACCTTGGCCCGGTAGACGTCGCCGTCATCCTTGTGCTGGCGGCCGACGAAGGCGGCGGCCTGGAAGCGCTCGCTCACCGAGGGCACCGACAGCCAGGAGCCCAGCAGGTAGCCGGCCAGGTTGCACAACAGGCTGAGCAGTATGCCCCAGGTGGCGGGGCTCATCTCGCCCACCAGGCCCCACTGGGGCGGGGTCAGCAGCCACAGCAGCACGTTGGTGTCCGCATCGCCGGCGAACAGCCCGGTTTCCGCCATCAGGTTGAGCAGCCACATCAGCATGCCCAGGCTCAGGCCCCAGTAGGCGCCACGCCGGTTGCCGCCGCGCCACAACAGGCCCAGCACCAGGGCCGGGGCGAACTGGGCGATGGCGGC
This sequence comes from Zobellella endophytica, assembly GCF_003012775.1. Classification (GTDB taxonomy): domain Bacteria; phylum Pseudomonadota; class Gammaproteobacteria; order Enterobacterales; family Aeromonadaceae; genus Oceanimonas; species Oceanimonas endophytica. The sequence goes on from NZ_PXYG01000002.1 coordinate 324,419, forward strand.
GAAGCTGAGGTAGCCGATGCGCGACAGGCTGTGTATCTCTCCCAGCCAGAGGAACACCAGCCAGGCGGTCATCATGATCACGATGATGGCGGTGCGACGCACGTTGAGCAGCAGTTGGGCGAAGTCCTCGAAGCCCGCCCCCTGCAGTTGGCGGCGCCGCAGTATCATCGGCAGCACCAGATCGTTGCTTACCATGATCGCCAGGGCGATGGTGGAGATGATCATCATGCCGGTGGCGGCGGAGGCGCCGCCGATAAAGGCCAGCACCGCAATGCCCGGGTGCCCCAGCGCCAGGGGCAGGCTGATCACATAAGTGTCGGGCGAGGTATCGGCGGACAGCCACTGCTGACCGGCCAGGGCCAGGGGCAACACGAAGAGCCCGAACAGGAACAGGTAGACCGGGAAGATGCGCCGGGCCCAGCGCAGGTCGGCCGGGTCGTGGTGCTCCACCACGGTGACGTGGAACTGGCGCGGCAGGCAGATGATGGCGCTCATCGACAGCAGGGTATAGACCCCCATGTCGAGCAGGTTGGCGCCGGTCACCTCGGTCAGGCCGGCGATGAAGTCCTCGGTGATCATCATCCGCTGCTGGTTGGGATGGACCAGGATCAGCCAGAGCGCGAAGCCCCCCACCACGATGAAGGCCACCAGCTTGACCACCGACTCCACCGCGATGGCCACCATCACCCCGCGCTGGTGCTCGGTGGCGTCGATATGGCGGGTACCGAACAGCAGGATGAACAACATGAACAGCAGCGCCACCATAAAGGCCACTTCGCCGGCATCGCGGCCGCCGCCGCCCACCACCTCGGGCGCCACCAGGGTCAGCCCCATGACGATGGCCTTGAGCTGCAGGGCGATGTAGGGCAGCACCCCGACAATGGCGATCAGGGTGACATAGACCGCCAGCCGCTGGGATTTGCCGTAGCGGGCGGCGATAAAGTCGGCGATGGAGGTGATGTGCTCGCGCTTGGCCACCTCGATCAGCCGGGCGATGAAGGGCCCGGCCAGGGTGAACACCAGTATCGGCCCCAGGTAGATGGGGAAGTAGGACCAGGGATCCGTGCTGGCCTGGCCGACGGTGCCGAAGAAGCTCCAGGAGGTGCAGTACACCGCCAGGGAAAAGCTGTACAGCAGCGGGCGCACCCGGCGGGAGCGCGCCCCCAGGCGCACCTTGTCGCCCAGCCAGGCGAACACGAACAGCAGCGCCAGGTAGGCCAGCGCGATGTTGATGACGGTCCAGCCCTGCATCAGGCCTCCTGTGCCATGGGCCAGGCGTTACGCCCCGACAGCCACAGTGCCGGCAGTACCGCCGCCCCCATCAGCCAGAAGGTCTGGCCGCCGAGCAGCGGATACAGCTGGCCGGACAGCACCAGCAGCAGCGCCACCGCCATGCCCATGGACACGGCGGCATAGAGCGCCTGGGTGCCGATCACCGCCTCGCCGTCGAGCTCCCGGCTGATGAAGCGGATGGCCCCCAGGTGGCTCAGGCAGAAGCTGCCCGCGTGCAGCAACTGGGCGAAGACCAGCCAGCCCAACTCGGTGGTGGCGCCCATCAGGCCCCAGCGCAACAGGGAGCAGGCGGCGCCGGCCAGCAGCAGGTGGCGGGCCCGGAGGCGGCCGAACCACTTCTTGTCCATGGCAAAGACCGCGATCTCGGCCAGCACCCCCAGCCCCCACAGGTAGCCGATCACCGCCATGCTGTAGCCCTGCTGCTGCCAGTACAGGGCGCTGAAGCCGTAATAGAAGGCATGGCTGCCCTGCAGCAGGGAAGTCACCAGCAGGAAACGCGGCACACCGGGCCGGCGCAGGGCCTGCAGTATGGTATCGCCGCGCCGGCCCCGGCGCAGATCGGCCGGTGCCGGGTTCATCGGCAGCAGGCAGATGGCCAGCATCAGCGCCAGCGACAGCACCATGGTATGCAGCACCCACTGGGGCCCCAGGCTGCCGCTCAGGCTGCCGACCGTCAGGTTGGCGGCGATAAAGGCCGCCGAGCCCCACAGCCGGGCCTTGCCGTAATCCAGGTGCACCTGCACGATGAGGCGGCTGGCGATGGCCTCGGACACCGGCATCAGCGCCGGGTAAATCAGGTTGACCAGCACCATCAGCGCCAGCAGGGCCAGGCTGGAGTGCCAGCCGTAGAAGCCGGCAAACACCAGCAGGCTCAGCAGGCACAACCAGCGGGCGGCGGGCAACAGCTGCTCCGCCGCCCGGATCCGGCTCATCACCGCCAGGTTGCCGGCACAGCGGGCCGCCATGCCCAGGCCCAGCAGCAGTCCGATAAAGCCGGCTTCCGCCCCGACATGACTGAGCCACAGGGCCCAGAACGGCAGGAAAATGCCGTAACCAAAATAGTAAATCGCGAAAAACAGGGAAAGCCAGAGCGCAGGCGCCATATCATCACTGGGTAATAGAATAATGCGGCCTATGATAATAACTTTACGGTTAAATTGCTGTTATCCATTGCGTTAAAGGTGAGCCCATGCACGTACTCATGCTGTTGGTCCTGCTGCTGGTGAGCGGTTGCCAGGCGGCCGGTCCGCCGCCGACCACCCTGTTCAATTATCGGCTGCAGGATGCCGGGGGGCGGCCGCTGTCGCTGGCGCAAGCGGCGGCCCGGCTGGCCGACGCCGATGTGATCATGGTGGGCGAGCTGCACGGCCACCAGGGTATTCATCGCTTTCAGGCCGAGCTGCTGGCCCGGCTGCTGCAAGGGCCGGGGCCCGTCGCCCTGGCCATGGAACAGTTCAGCCGCGACAGCCAGCCGGTGCTCGACGCCTACCTGCAGCGGGAGCTGGGGGAGAACACCTTTATCGAACGGGCCAACGCCTGGCCCGGTTACCGCAGCGACTACCGCCCGCTGCTGGAGCTGGCCCGCGACGCCGGCATCCCGGTACTGGCGGCCAACGCCCCCCGCCACATCGTGCGCTGCATCGGCCAGGAGGGCCCGGGCTACCTGGACCGCCTGCCCGCCAGCCACCGGGCCTGGGTGGCCGAACGGCTGACCCTGGATGACGATGCCTACAAGGCCCGCTTCATGGCCTCCCGCCACCACGGTCAGCCACCCAGCGAATTCCAGTTCGCCGCCCAGACCAGCTGGGACGACACCATGGCCGAAAGCATCGCCAAGCATCTGGGGGCCAACCCCGGCACCCGGGTGATGCTGACCCTGGGTCGCTTTCACATCGGCGAGGGGCTGGGCACCGCCCAGCGCCTGTGGTTGCGGGCCCCGGCGCTGCGGACCGTGCTGATCTACCCGGTCGTTGCCGGGGAGGAAAACCCGCCGGCCCCGCTGTGGCGGCTGCATGTCGCGCCCCTGCCGCCGGTCCGGCTGAGCGACGAGCCGCTGCCGGCCATGGGTACCGCCGCCGGCACCGCCTGCTGAGCCGGTCCGCCAACGGGCAGCGGCGGCGGACCGGACTCGTCTGTCTATCGATTTCAGCGATGGATCCTCCTTTTACCGGGCGAGGGAAATGCGGCACATTGGACGCTTTACGCCACGGATGCCGCTATGAATCCTTATCTGTTACTGGCCATGGCCATCGCCGCCGAAGTGGTGGCCACCACCGCCCTCAAGGCCTCGGCGGGGTTCAGCCGGCTCGGGCCCAGCCTGCTGGTGGTGGCCGGCTACGGCGCCGCCTTCTGGCTGCTGGGGCTGGTGATGCACACCGTGCCGGTGGGGGTGGCCTACGCCATCTGGTCCGGCGCCGGCATCGTGCTGATCACCCTGCTGGCGGTCGTCGTCTACCGCCAGCTGCCCGACCTGCCGGCCCTGCTCGGCATGGGATTGATCATCGCCGGGGTGGTGGTGATCCAGCTGTGGTCCGACAGCGGCGGCCACTGAGTTACGGCGCCGCCCCGACGACGCCGTGCCGGTGCTGTTCGAGCCACGCCAGGGTCTGCTCGGCGGGCAACGGCCGGGCGAACAGGTAGCCCTGGAACTCGTCGCAGCCGGCCTGGCGCAGGAAGTCCCACTGGGCCCGGGTTTCCACCCCTTCCGCCACCACCGTCAGCCCCAGCTCCCGGCCCAGGGAGCTGATGGCCCGCACCAGAATGGCGTCGCTGGCATCGGGCCGGCAGTTGCCGACGAACGACTTGTCCACCTTGAGGATATCGAGGGGAAAACGGCGCAGGTAGGCGAGCGAGGAATAGCCGGTACCGAAGTCGTCCACCGCCAGCCGCACCCCCAGCGCCTTCAGCGCCTGCAACTGCGCCACCGCCCTCATGTTCTTCTCCATCAATATGCCCTCGGTCAGCTCCAGCTCAAGCCGGTGGGGCGCCAGCCCGCTCGCCGCCAGCGCCCGCTCCACCCGGCGGCACAACTCGCCGGAGTGGAACAGCCGGGGCGACAGGTTGACCGCCACCGCCAGTTCCCCGGGCCAGGCCCGGGCCAGCCGGCAGGCCCGGGCCAACACGAATTCGGTGATCGGCTCGATCTGGCCGATTTCCTCGGCGATGGGAATGAATTCCGCCGGCGAGATGGCGCCGAACTCGGGGTTGTGCCAGCGCACCAGGGCCTCGAACGATCGCGGCCGGCCGTCCCGGTCCACCTTGGGCTGGAAGTGCACGTCGATCTCGTTCCGCTCCAGCGCCCGGCGCAGCGCCGCCTCCAGCCGCAGCCGCGCCACCGCCGGCGCATTGAGCTGGCGGTTGTAGAAGCACAGCCCCGATCGGCCGCGGGACTTGGCGGAGTACATGGCCGCGTCCGCGTGCTGCAGCAGGGCCTCCAGGTTGTCGCCGTCGGCGCCGAGCAGGGCCACGCCGATGCTGCAGGTGATCAGCAGCTCGTGGCCGTCCAGTTGCAGCGGCGCGGACACCGCGTCCAGCACCCGCTCCAGCGCCCGGTGCAGGGCCTCGGCGCTTTCCCGCCGCGCCAGCAGCACAAACTCATCGCCGCCGTAGCGGGCCACCGTGTCCTGGGCTCCCAGGGCGGACTCGAGCCGCCGGGCGATATCGATCAGCAGCCGGTCACCGGTGGCGTGGCCCAGGCTGTCGTTGATTACCTTGAAGTTGTCCAGATCCACGAAGGCCAGCGCCAGTTGGCCCCGACCGCCGGCCTGCTGTCGGCCCTGCTCCAGCCGGGTCACCAGCAGATGGCGATTGGGCAGGCCGGTAAGCAGATCGTAGTTGGCCTGGTATTCCAGCCGCTGCTGGTAACGCTTGCGCTCGGTGATGTCCTCTACCGTGCCCTGGTAGTAGAGCAGCTCGCCGTCCAGATCGTGCACCGCGTGGGCGGTTTCGGCGATCCACAGGGTGGAGCCGTCCTGGCGGTACACCTCGGACTCGAAGTCGCTGACGAAGCCCCGCTCGCGGATCTGCCGCTTGAATTGTTCGCGCCGGTCGGGCATGACATAGAGCCGGTTGCCGATGTCCTTCAGCTCCGCCATCAGCGCCGTGGTGGCGTCGTAGCCGTACATCTCCGCCAGGGCCTGGTTGGCGGCCAGGTAGTGGCCGTCCGGTGTGCTCTGGAACATGCCGATCACCGAGTGATCGAACAGCCCCTGGTAGCGGGCTTCGGCCCTAGCTAGCCGATAGCGGTCCTGCACCTGCTCCTGCACGTCGCTCAGCATGCCTTCCAGCACCGCCTCGCCGCCGGCACCGGGCAGCGCCCGGCCGCTGTCCTTCACCCATTTCAGGCTGCCATCGCGACAGCGCAGCCGGTATTCCAGCCGGTAATAGCCCTGTTCGGCCAGTGCCCGGGCCAGGGCGCGCCGCACCCGGGGCCAGTCCTCCGCCACCACCAGCCGCCGGTGCAGCCCGTCCCGCCGCCCTTGCAGCCAGGCCGCCTGGTGGCCGCACAGCGCCACGCTGCCGGTGCTGACGAAGTCGGCGGACCGGTCCAGCCCGGCGCGATACACCAGGCCCTCCAGCCGGTTTAGCAGGCAGAGCAGACCGGGCGGCGGCGGGGACGCTGCCTCGAGCGGAAAGGCCGCCGTCATCACCGCGCCCATCACGAGGCCCCGGGCGCCGTGGCCGTCCATGCCGGTATGCCGGTTGCGGCCTGCCCGAGGGCGCCGTCCAGTCGCAACCGTTCCTGCTCCAGCCAGCGGAACACCGCATCCACCGCCGCCGTGCCCAGGTTGAAGCAGTCGACCGCCGACATGCCGGCGGCGTCCGCCGGCAGCAGCCGGTCGCGCAAGGCCGAGATGAAGACGTGCACCGCCTGCCGGGCCGCGTTCACCTCGGCGCCCTGGCCGCCGGCGGCCAGGGCCTGGACCAGCAGCGACTCGGCCCGCCCGGTGAGGAACAGCAGCCGTACCCGGGCCACCGGCGGACAATAGCGCCGCGCCGCCACCGAACTGCCCAGGGCCCGCGCCTGGCCCAGGCATTCCGCCAGGGCCGGCAGCCGATGGCCGAAGTTACGCTCGCTGTCGCCGGCGCCGGCCAGGACCTGCGGCTGTTCGATGCGCGCCTCGGCCACCGCCGCCAGCCATTCCAGCAGCACCGACACCAGCCGGCAATGGGCCTGGAAGTTCTGCTCAGGAGTGCTCGCCGCCAACCCCTGCACCAGGCCCTGCCACTGCCGCTGCAACACCGTTACCTGGTCCCGGCCGAAGCAGCAGTAGCGTTCCCGCTGTTCCCGCTCGCCATGGGCCAGCAGCGCCTGGAAACCGCGTGCCACCGCCTGCTGTTTGGCCGGCAACCGGCCGGCGAAACCCTGATCGCCGGCCAGCCAGGCGCCGCTCATGCCCCGATGCTGCTGCACCTCGGCCACCAGCGCCACCAGCTCGCCGGCGCAGTCGAGCCCGGCCCGGGCCCGTTGCGGCCGCAGCCCGGCCAGCCACCGGCGCCGGTACCAGCCCCATAACAGGCCACCCAGCAGGACGGCCGCCAATACCCCGATGATCATGCTGTTCATTTCAGCCTCACTCATAGCGATAGCTCGTCACCCGCTCCTTGAGCCGGGTCACCAGTTGTTCCAGATAACGGGCCAGTTCGCTGCTTTCGCTCACCCGGCGGGCGTTGTCGTCGGCCAGTTCCGCCACCTTCTGATTGTCGATGGCGATCTGCTCCCCCGCCACGCTCTGGCCGGCGTTGGCCTCGGCGATCTCCTGCATGCGGGTCAGCGACGACAGCGCCGCCCGCTCGATGGAGGCGAGCGCCGCCGCCGCCTCCGCCGCCTGACGGGCGCTCTGCTTCGACTTGTCGTCGGCCGCCTCCACCACCTGGGTCAGGTAGCCGGCCTGATGCTGGACATCGCCGATCAGCCCGTTGATATCGCTGGTGGCACTGGTGGTGCGTTCCGCCAGCTGGCGCACCTCGTCGGCCACCACCGCGAAGCCGCGGCCGGCGTCTCCGGCCCGGGCCGCTTCGATGGCGGCGTTGAGCGCCAGCAGGTTGGTGCGCGCCGCTATCTCGGCGATGATGGTGGCGATGGAGCCGATCTTGCGCGAGCCGTCGGCCAGCGCGGCGGCGGCATCGGCGGCGTCGCTCACGTCCCGGGCCAGGCCGTGCATCGACTGATCCACCGCACTCACCAGGCCGGCGCCCTGGCGCGCCTCGGCCACCGCCATTTCCGCGGTCCGTGCCGCCTCGGCGGCACCGTCCCGGGTGCCGGCCAGGCTGGTGATCAGCTCCTCCAGGGTGGCGGCGGCCGACACCGTGGTATCGCGCTGGGCGCGCACCCCCTCTTCCCCGGTGGCGGCGTTGAGCGTCGCCTCCGCCGCCACGCTGTGCAACTCGTCCGCCGCTCGGCCCAGCTCAATCAGTACACCAGAAAAGCCCCGTATGGCACCATTTAATTGCTCCGCCACCGGGGTGAAGTCGTCCTCCCGGGCGGTGGACAGCCGGGCGGTCAGCCGCCCGCTGCCCAGCTCGGCGGCAAAGCCGGCCAGGGCCCGCAGCCCCCGGCGGTACTGGCGCCACACCAGCAGCGCCGCCGCCAGTCCCGCCAGCGCCAGCAGCACGGCCAGGACGGCCGTGGTGACCGACGGCAGCGCCCAGAACAGCACCAGGCCCAGGGCCGGCCCGCCCCAGGCCGCCACCAGCCAACGCGCCAGAGTACCTTGCCGCCCCTGGCTCCGCGTGCCCGCGCCAGGCCTATCCAGCAACTTGTCCATGTTTTCTCCTTAAGCCCCGGGCAGCCGCTCGCCGCTAATCCCATCGGGGTAACACCATAGGGTTAGTCCGGCCAAGCAATAATTGCGCCAGCTCCCGCCAGAGGCGGTCGCCCAACCGGTTCAGGGAAAGGACGGAAGAAGCCGGGCCCCGGGTCGGTGCCGAATGCCTCCCCAGGGTGCGGGACGCCGGCGCAGCGCCCCGAATGGGTGCAATATCAGGCTGGCGCCGTCTTCCTCGGACCTCCTGCAGGCTCGGACCAGCCCGGCAAGCCGCCGGCGGAACGAGTCGCCGATAATACCCTGGCGGTTGCAGGTGCGGCCTTGTCACAAATCTGTCATGGTGACGTTCTACCCTCGGCCAAGGACCCATTTTAGAAGGACATTGCGATGATCTTGTGCGGACACAGAGGCGTGGCCAGCCTGGCCCCGGAAAACACCCTGGCCGGCCTGCGGAAAGCCGCGGAGCTGGGCCTTTCCTGGGTGGAGATAGACGTGCAGCTGACCAGGGATCAGAAGGTGGTGGTGATCCACGACGAAAAGGTCAACCGCTGCAGCGACGGCAAGGGCAAGCTGCGCAAGTACGAGTGGGACGAACTGCGCAAGCTGGACGCGGGCAGCTGGTTCGACCCGGCCTTCGAACAGGAGCGCATCCCCCGGCTCAGGGACTACCTGGCCCTGGCCCGGGAGCTCGGCATCAAGGTCAATGTCGAGCTCAAGGTGTACGACAAGGACGACGCCGGCCGGCTGTGCCGCCGGCTCAGCAAGCTGATTGACAAGCACGGGTTCGACAAGGGCAGCCTGCTGCTCTCCAGTTTCGATCCCGACTGCCTGCGCTATTTGCAGGTGCTGCAGCCGCAGGTGCCCCGCGGCCTGCTGGTGGAGCATGTCCCCGACGACTGGCAGCAGCAGCTGGAGCGGCTCGAGTGCGCCGCCCTGCACTGTAACTACCGCTACCTGAGCCGGGAGCAGGCCGAGGCGGTCAAGGCCACCGGCTACCGGCTGCACTGCTACACCGCCAACCACCCGGACAAGGTGAAGGACTTCCCCGCCTGGGGCGTCGACATGATCTTCACCGACAAGCCCCAGGACTACCTGGAGGCGGGCTGGCCCGCCGGCTGAACCCGGGCACGGGGCGGCGGCCCTGGCCGCCCCCCTCCGGCTTCAGGGCGTCGACCATTTCTCCAGCAGGATATTGATAAAGAGATCCGCCGCCGGGGTAATGCTGGTATGGGTTCGCCTGACCACCCCGATCACCCGTTTGATCGGGGCCCCTCGCAACGGCCGGCAGGTCAGCATGGTGCTGTCGTTGCTCGGCATCGCCAGTTGCGGTATCACCGCTATCCCCAGCCCCATTTCCACCAGCCCCAGCGACGTCGACAGGTGCTGCACCTCGTAAAAGCCGTTCAGCCGGACATTGCTTTCCACCAGGGCGCTGTCCAGCAGGGTTCGGTTGCCGCTGTCCTTGCTGACGGTGATGAGCTTGTGGGGTTCCATGTCCGCCCAGCCGATGTCCTGCTGTTGCGCCAGGGGGTGATCCCGCCGAATGCAGACCACGAAGGGATCGTCCAGCAGGTGGGTAAAGCTGACTTCCGGATACTGGGCAATCGCCATGTTGATACCGAAATCCGCGTCCCCGCGGATCACGCACTCCAGCCCTTCATTGGCGCTAACGTCGAGGATTTTGATGCGAATACCGGGGTAAAGCTGGTTAAATTCGCGGATCACGCCGGGCAGGAAATAGAAGGCCGCGGTCGGTATGCAGGCGATGGTGACCTTGCCCTTCTGATGGGTGGCCATTTCCTTGATGCCCAGCACCGACAACTCGAAGTCCTCCAGCATGCGGCGCGCCTTGGGCAGGAACTCCCGCCCGGCCGGGGTCAGCCAGGTCTTGCGGGTGGTGCGTTCGAACAAGGGCGTGCCCAGTATCGCCTCCAGCCGCTGCATGCGCCGGCTCAGGGCCGGCTGGGACAGGTGCACGAATGCCGCTGCCTCATGGAAGTTGCCGCTCTCGGCCACCCGGATAAAGATCGCCAGGTCCTTGAATTCAATCTGGTGCATAGGCCATTAATGCAATAAACAAATCAATACCCGATTTTCTTTGCATTTGATGCAAATGTCAAAAACGTGACAACCTTCCCCCCAAGAAAGCAACCAGTGGGAAACAACCATGTCACAAGCCATTTCCTGTATCATCATGCGCGGCGGCACCTCCCGGGGACCCTACCTCAAGCTCAGCGAGCTGCCCGCGAACCGTGATGACTGCGCCCTGATGCTGCAGAAAATCATGGGCTCCGGCCATGAACTGCAGCTGGACGGTATCGGCGGCGGCAACAGCCTCACCAGCAAGGTCGCCATGGTCGGGGTGTCCACCGATCCCGCCGCCGACGTGGATTACCTCTTCGCCCAGGTGGGCATCAAAGAGCGCAGCGTGGATTTTTCCCCCAATTGCGGCAACATGCTGGCGGGGGTGGCCCCCTTCGCCATCGAAACCGGCATGGCGGCGGCCGCCTCGCCGGTCACCCTGGTGCGGATCCGCAACCTCAACACCGGCAAAATCATCCATGCCCAGGTATCCACGCCGAACGGCCAGGTCAGCTACGAAGGCGAGGCCCTGATCAGCGGCGCCCCCAACCCGGCGGCGCCGATCAAACTGACCTTTCTGGATGTTCAGGGTGCCAAGACCGGCCGGCTGTTTCCCACCGGCCGGGTCACTGATAGCATCGACAACATCAGTGTCACCTGTATCGATGCCGCCACTCCCTGCGTGCTGATCCGGGCCCGGGATCTGGGCAAGACCGGCTACGAATCCCCCGCCGAGCTGGACGGCGATACGGTGCTGCTGGCCAGGATTGAGCACATCCGCCGCCAGGCCGGACAATTGATGGGCATGGGCGACGTCAGCCACCAGGTGATCCCCAAGCCGGTGCTGCTGGCGGCGGCCCGGGACGGCGGCGACATCCACGCCCGCTACTTCGTGCCCCACAGCTGTCACAAGGCACTGGCGGTCACCGGCGGCATCGCCATCGCCAGTGCCTGTGGCATCGAAGGCACCGTGGCCGCCGGGCTGACGTCCGCGGCCCCGGCCTCCGCCACCATCCGCATCGAGCATCCCTCGGGCATGCTGGAGCTCGAGGTCTGCAAGGCGGGGGGAGACGACCACCGCATTGCCGCCGTCTCCCTGCTCCGCACGGCCCGCAAGATCCTGAGCGGCACCATTTTTCTACCCTGAACATCGTCGCGGTGACGATTCAAGCGACACCACCATAGGAAGGTAACATCATGAAAAAATTAAAAATGCTGCTGAGTGCCACCCTGCTGGCCGGCACCTGCACCCTCTCGGCACCCGTACTGGCGCAAGCCCTGCCCTCCACCATCCACTGGACCATCCCCTTCGGGGTCGGTGGCGGCACCGACGTCTGGGCCCGCTTCATGTCGCCCCACCTGACCAAACAGCTGCCCGGCTCGCCGACCCTGGTGATCAAAAACGTGCCCGGCGGCGGCTCCATCACCGGTACCAACCTGTTCTACATGCGGGCCAAGGACAATGGCAGCGAGATGCTGGGCATTTCCGCCTCCACCCTCTATCCCTACATGCTGGGCGATTCCCGGGTCCGCTACGACTTCGACAAGTGGACCCCGATCATGGCGTCCCCCACCGGCGGCGTGGTCTATATCCAGCCCGATCTCGGGGTCGCCACCGGCAAGGATCTGGGCAAGCTGGCCGGCGTCACCCTGCCCTTTGCCGCCCAGGGGCCTACCCAGCTGGAACTGCCGGTGATGCTGGGGCTCGATATGCTGGGCCTGGATCTGCGGCCGGTGTTCGGCATGACCAGCCGGGGCGAAGGCCGACTGGCGTTCGAGCGGGGCGAGGCCAAGGTCGACTTCCAGACCACGTCCGCCTATATCAACTCGGTCACCGATCTGGTGAACGGCAACAAGGCGGTGCCCCTGTTCTCCCTCGGCATCATCGATGACGAAGGCAATACCGTGCGCGATCCGGCCTTCCCGGATATTCCCACCTTCGAGGAAGTCTATAAGGAATACAAGGGCGAGGATCCTGAGGGCATGCAGTACGACGCCTACCGCAAGTTCCTGACCGCCGGCTTCGCCCTGCAGAAGGTGCTGCTGGTACCCAAGGACATTCCCGCGCCCATGAAGCAGGAGCTGCTGCTGGCGGTGGATCGCATGGTCGAGGATCAGGCTTTCCAGCAGGATGCGGTCGAGCAGATAGGTCCCTACCAGAACCTGATCGGCGCCGTGGTGGAAGTGCATCTCAAGCAGGCGGTGAGCATGACCCCGGAGCTGCGGGCCTGGGTCAAGGACTGGCTGAAGAGCAAATTCAATGTCTCGGTGGAATAAACCGGCCTGGTCCGGTCGCAAGGAGCTGAACTCATGAACGAATTACTGGCGGCACTGGGCCAGATACTCACCGTCGCGCACCTTAGTTATCTGGTGCTGGGGGTGATCATCGGCCTGATCATCGGGATCATTCCCGGCCTGGGCGGCATCGCGGGCATGTCCCTGCTGCTCCCCTTCCTCTATGGCATGGAGCCCTCCGTCGGTCTGGGCATGCTGATGGGCCTGGTGGCGGTGGTGCCCACCGGCGACACCTTCACCTCGGTGCTGATGGGCATTCCCGGCTCCAGCGCCTCCCAGGCCACGGTGATGGATGGCTTTCCCCTCGCCAAGCAGGGTCAGGCGGCCAGGGCCCTGTCCGCCGCCTTCACCTCCTCGCTGCTCGGCGGGGTGGCCGGGGCCATCATCCTCAGCGGCTTTATCATAGTGGCCCGGCCGCTGGTGCTGTCGTTCTCGTCGGCGGAGCTGTTCATGCTCACCCTGCTCGGCCTGAGCGTGGTGGCCTCGCTGTCCGGCGGCAACCTGTTCAAGGGCCTGGCCGCCTGCGGCGTCGGCCTGCTGGTCGGCACCATCGGCGCGGCCCCGGCCACCGGCGAATTCCGCATGACCCTGGGCATCGACTACCTGTACGACGGCATTCCCCTGGTGGTGGTGGGGCTGGGCATCTTCGCCCTGCCCGAAATCATCGAGCTGCTGATCCGCAACAAGTCCATTTCCGGCAAGGGCAACAGCCTCGGCAGCGGCTGGGGCCAGGGCGTGCGCGACGTCCTGCGCAACCTGCCGCTGGTGGGCAAGTGCTCGGTGTTCGGCAGCCTGGTCGGCGCCATCCCCGGCCTGGCCGGCTCTGTGGTGGACTGGATGACCTACGGCTTCGCCATGCAGTCGAGCAAGGACAAGTCCAACTTCGGCAAGGGCGAGATCCGCGGTGTCATCGCGCCCGAATCCGCCAACAACGCCTGCGCCTGCGGCAGCATGATCCCCACGCTGCTGTTCGGCGTGCCCGGCTCGGGCACGGCGGCGGTGTTCCTCGGCGGCATGTTGCTGCTCGGCATCCAGCCCGGCATCTCCATGGTGGATACCCACCTGAACCTGACCTATACCATCGTCTGGTCCCTGGCCCTGGCCAACATCCTCGGCGCCCTGCTTTGCCTGGGGCTGGCCTCGCCGGTGGCCATGCTCACCCGGATCCCGTTCTCGCGCATGGCCCCGGTGCTGCTCACCCTGATCCTGTTCGCCGCCTACCAGGCCACCCAGAGCCTGGGCGACTTCGTGGTGCTGGCCGCCATCGCCACCCTGGGGATCTTGCTGAAGAGCGCCAACTGGTCACGCCCGGCCTTCCTGATCGGCTTCGTGCTGGCGGCCGGCGCCGAGAACTATTTCTTCCAGAGCATCCAGTTCTACGGTTACGGCTGGATGCAGCGCCCCGGCGTGCTGATCATCGCCGGCCTGATCCTGCTCAGCTTCGCGGTGCCCTTTATCCGCAAGCGCCTGGCCGCCAGAACCGGTGGCGCAGCCAATGCGGAACCCAAGCCGGAACGGGCTCCCCTGAGCCGGCTGGACGGCGCCATCATCGTCCTGTTGCTGGTCGCCTGCGCCCTCGCCCTGTTCGATGTGTGGGGTCGCTCCGAGCTGACCCGGGCCTTCCCGCTGTTCGCCATCCTGCTCACCGCCGGCTCGGCACTGGCGGTCGCCTTCGGCGCCAGCCGCAAGCCGGCCGAGCCCGGCAGCCAGCGGGTAGGCCGGGAGCTGCTCTACATCAGCCTGTTCCTCGGTATTGCCCTGCTCTATTTCACCCTGGGCTTTATCAGTACCTCCGTGGTCTTCACCCTGCTGTTCCTGCGTCTGTTCACCGGCTCCCGCTGGCGACTGTCGGGCACGGTGGCGGCGGGCCAGCTGCTGTTCCTGGTGGGCATCGGCAAGGCCATGAGCATCGACTACCCCGCCGGCCTGCTGGACCCCTACCTGCTGAGCCTGATCAACCTGTAACCCTGGCGGGGCTCCCGGGCCCCGCCTTATTCAACAAAAGGACCTCATCGTGCTTGAACACTACCGCAACCAGGCCGCCGAGCGCACCGCCGACGGCCTGGCCCCCCTGCCCCTGAGCGCCACCCAGGTGGCCGCCCTGGTTGAACACCTCAAGAACCCACCCGCCGGCGAAGAATCCTTCCTTTATGAACTCCTTTCCAACCGTATTCCTCCCGGTGTCGACGAAGCCGCCTATGTCAAGGCCGGTTTCCTCGCCGCCGTGGCCAAGGGGGAGGTGAGCTCGCCGGTGGTCTCGCCCGCCCAGGCCACCGAGCTGCTGGGCACCATGCAGGGCGGTTACAACATAGCGCCGCTGGTCGAACAGCTGGACAACGACGCCCTGGCCCCCATCGCCGCCAAGGCCCTGTCCCACACCCTGCTGATGTTCGATGCCTTCCACGACGTGGCCGACAAGGCCAAGGCCGGCAACGGCCACGCCAAACAGGTGCTGCAGTCCTGGGCCGACGCCGAGTGGTTCCTGGAGCGGGCACCACTGGCCGACAAGATCACCATGACCGTGTTCAAGGTGCCCGGTGAAACCAACACCGACGACCTGTCCCCGGCCCAGGACGCCTGGTCCCGCCCGGATATTCCGCTGCATGCCCTGGCCATGCTGAAGAACGCCCGTCCCGGCATCGCTCCCGACGAAGACGGCGTCATCGGCCCGATCACCGCCATCGAGGCGCTCAAGGAAAACGGCTTCCCCCTGGCCTACGTGGGCGACGTGGTCGGCACCGGCTCCAGCCGCAAGTCCGCCACCAACTCGGTGCTGTGGCACATGGGCGACGACATCCCCTTCGTGCCCAACAAGCGCGCCGGCGGCGTGTGCATCGGCAACAAGATCGCCCCCATCTTCTTCAACACCATGGAAGATGCCGGCGCCCTGCCCATCGAATGCGACGTGACCCAACTGCAGACCGGCGATGTCATCGACATCTACCCCTATGAGGGCAAGATCTGCCGCCACGACAGCGACGAAGTGCTGGCCGAATTCAAACTGAAAACCGATGTGCTGCTCGACGAAGTGCGCGCCGGCGGCCGCATCCCGCTGATCATCGGCCGCGGCCTGACCGACAAGGCCCGCGCCGAGCTGGGCCTGGGTCACTCCGAGGTGTTCAAGCGCCCGGCCGACGTGGCCGACTCCGGCAAGGGTTACACCCTGGCCCAGAAGATGGTGGGCAAGGCCTGTGGCGTGGCGGGCGTGCGCCCCGGCCAGTACTGCGAGCCGAAGATGACCACCGTCGGCTCCCAGGACACCACCGGCCCCATGACCCGGGACGAACTGAAGGACCTGGCCTGCCTCGGCTTCTCCGCCGACCTGACCATGCAGTCGTTCTGCCACACCGCCGCCTATCCCAAGCCGATAGACGTGACCACCCACCACACCCTGCCCGACTTCATCATGAACCGGGGCGGGGTGTCCCTGCGCCCGGGCGACGGCGTCATCCACTCCTGGCTGAACCGCATGCTGCTGCCCGACGCCGTGGGCACCGGCGGTGACTCCCACACCCGTTTCCCCATCGGCATCTCCTTCCCGGCGGGCTCCGGACTGGTGGCCTTCGCCGCCGCCACCGGGGTAATGCCGCTGGACATGCCCGAGTCGGTGCTGGTGCGCTTCAAGGGCGAGATGCAGCCCGGCATCACCCTGCGTGACCTGGTGCACGCCATTCCCTACTACGGCATCAAGCAGGGCCTGCTGACCGTGGCCAAGGAAGGCAAGATCAACGAATTCTCCGGCCGGGTGCTGGAAATCGAAGGGCTGCCCCAGCTGAAGGTGGAGCAGGCGTTCGAGCTGGCCGATGCCACCGCCGAGCGCTCCGCCGCCGGCTGTACCATCAAGCTGGACCAGGAGCCGATCGCCGAATACCTCAACTCCAACATCGTGATGCTGAAGTGGATGATCGCCGAAGGCTACGGCGACCCGCGCACCCTGGAGCGGCGCATCAAGGGCATGGAGGAGTGGCTGGCCAACCCGGCGCTGCTGGCAGCGGACGCCGACGCCGAATACGCCCATGTGCTGGAAATCGACATGAGCGAGATCAAGGAGCCGCTCCTGTGCGCGCCCAACGATCCGGACGACGCCCGCCTGCTGTCCGAAGTGCAGGGCGAGCAGATTGAAGAGGTGTTCATCGGCTCCTGCATGACCAACATCGGCCACTTCCGCGCCGCCGGCAAGCTGCTGGACAAGTTCAAGGGCCAGCTGCCGACCCGGCTGTGGGTGGCGCCGCCGACCAAGATGGACAAGGACCAGTTGACCAGTGAGGGCTACTACGGCATCTTCGGCCGGGTCGGTGCCCGCATCGAGATCCCGGGCTGCTCCCTGTGCATGGGCAACCAGGCGCGGGTGGCGGACAACAGCACGGTGGTGTCCACCTCCACCCGCAACTTCCCCAACCGCCTGGGCAAGGGCGCCAACGTGTACCTGGCGTCGGCCGAGCTGGCGGCGGTGGCGGCGATCCACGGCAAGCTGCCGACGGTGGCGGAGTACCTGGAGTACGCCCAGGCGCTGAACGCCACGGCGGCGGACACCTACCGCTACCTGAACTTCGACGAGCTGGACAGCTACGTGCAGAAGGCCGATACCCTGATCTTCCAGCAGGCCATCTGAGCGCCAGTTTGAAGTCATCTGTACTCGGCCAAAGCGCACTACTCCGCCGACACGCCGTGAACCCATCCCTGGGGGCTCCGCCGCGCCGTCCCTGGCGCGGAGGGTCGGCAGAGCAGCACCCTTTGTCCTCTCCAACACGCCCGTGTCGCCTGTTGGCATGGTCATCAGAGTGCGCTTGGAAGAGGCAACAGGGATTGCCTCCATCGACCGTCACATGCCAGGGGCGCGAAGCGCCTTGCACCGCCGCCAGCATCGCGAAGCGATGATACGGTGGTTTCCGCGACATCCGGCATGTGCCGAGCGACACATGGATGTGCTTGAAGCGTGTCGGCGGAGCTGGCCCTTTGTCCGGCTCATGCCTGTGAAACAGACGACTTTTTCATCAAGTAGAGAAGGCCAGCCCGGAGGCTGGCTTTTTGACAAGGGGGCTTAAGCCGGTGCCGGCCTCAACCGCCTCACCATGACGTCCCGGTAATCCCCTTACACCTCCCGCTCGAACAACTCCCCAAGCCGAACCTTGTAGGCTTCCCGGATATGGTTGCGGGCGGCTTGTTCCGCGGCGGCCGCGTCACGCTGCTCGATGGCATCCACGATCAGGCCGTGCTCCCGGCGGGCCGCCTCGGGCCGGCCGGCCTTGGCCAGGGTGGTGGGCCCGAGCAGCATCATCGACTCCTGCAGGGAGTTGAGCATCTTCAGCAGGTAGCGATTGTGGGCACAGCGATAGAGGGTGCCGTGAAACAGCCGGTTGTTCTTGACCAGATCCGCCGGCTCGCTGAACTGGGCGTCCCGTTCGCTGATCTCCCGCAGGAAAGCGATCTCCACTTCGGAAGCATGGCGGGCGGCCAGGAAGGCGGCGGTGCCTTCCAGCACCTCCCGCATCGCATACAGCTCGTTGATCATGGCATGGTCCAGCTCGGTCACTATCATGCCCCGGCTGGGGTCATTGGCCACCAGGCCTTCCATCAACAAGCGGTTCAGCGCCTCTCGTACCGGCGTCCGGCTCAGGCCGGTACGGGTGGCCAGATCCGCCTCCCTCACCCGGGTTCCGGGCACCAGGGTGCCTTCCTTGATGGCATCGAGAATAAAACGATAGGCGAGTTCGCTGCGCGATTCGCCACGCTCGCTGGTGGCCTCATCCAGGGGTTTGGGTGTTTTTTTGGCTGTGGACATAAGCGTCGGATCACAAATTGAACATGTCGGGATAATACCAAGTGATACCGCTGTTGTCATTTTGTGTACCAATGTATACATTTGCATTCATTGGTATTCGAAGAGGAATTCAAGATGATGCAAGAGACCCATCAGGCAACGGCGGACTGGCTAAAGGCCAGCCATGACGTGCTGGTTATCGGCGGCGGCAATGCCGCCCTGTGCGCCGCCCTGTCGGCCCGCGAGCAGGGGGCCCGCGTGCTGCTGCTGGAAAGCGCGCCCAAAATCTGGCGCGGCGGCAACAGTAGCCATACCCGCAACCTGCGCTGCATGCACAAGGCCCCGACCGCGGTGTTGAACGACGCCTACCTGGAAGAGGAGTTTTTTGAGGACGTCTGGCGCGTGACCGGCGGACAGACCAATGAAGCGCTGGCCCGCTTTGTCATCCGGGCCTCGGAAACCTGCACCGACTGGATGACCGGCTACGGGGTCCGCTTCCAGCCGTCCCTGGGCGGCACCCTGCACCTGGGCCGCACCAACGCCTTCTTCCTCGGCGGCGGCAAGGCCCTGGTCAATACCTACTACAAGGCGGCGGAGCGGATGGGGGTGACCATCGTCTATGAAGCCGAGGCGCTCGAGCTGGCGTTCCGGGGCAACCGCTTCGAGCATGCGGTCGTCCACTGGCAGGGCAACAATCACAGGGTGAGCGCCCGCTCCCTGGTGGTGGCTTCCGGCGGATTCGAATCCAACCGGGAGTGGCTGGAAGATGCCTGGGGCCCGATGGCCAGGAATTTCCGCATTCGCGGCACCCGCTTCAACCAGGGCAAGATGCTGCGCTCCCTGCTCGACAACGACGCCCTCGCCATCGGCGATCCTACCCAGGGCCACGCGGTCGCCATCGACGCCCGCTCTCCCGAATACGACGGCGGTATCGTGACCCGGGTCGACTGCGTTTCCTTAGGCATAGTGGTCAACAACCAGAGCAAGCGCTTCTACGACGAGGGCGAGGATTTCTGGCCCAAACGCTATGCCATCTGGGGGCGGCTGGTCGCCGGCCAGCCCGACCAGATCGCCTATTCCATCACCGACGCCAAGGCGGTAGGACGCTTTATGCCTTCGGTCTTTCCCCCGGAGCAGGCCAATACCCTCGAGGAATTGGCGAGAAAGCTGAATATTCCGGTACATCCCCTGCTCAATACCGTGAAGGAATACAATGCGGCGGTGCAGCCCGGCGACTTCGATCACAGCGTGCTCGACAACTGCCGCACCCAGGGAGCCAGCCCCGAGAAAACCCACTGGGCGCAGACCATCGACAGCCCGCCCTTCTTCGGCTACCCGCTGCGCACCGGCATCACCTTCACCTATCTGGGGGTGCAGGTGGACGAGACCGCGAGGATGAAAATGAACAGCGGCGACATGGCGGACAACGTGTTCGCCGCCGGCGAGGTGATGGCGGGCAACATTCTTGGCAAGGGTTATGTCGCCGGTTTCGGCATGACCATAGGCACTGTATTTGGACGTATAGCCGGCGCGGAGGCCGCTCGAAATGCAAAAAATTGATGTACTAATTCAGGAAGCGGACAAGAACCTGACCATCTGCAACGCCTGCCGCTACTGCGAAGGCTTTTGCCCGGTGTTTCCGGCCATGGAGCGGCGGCAAAGCTTCGGGGCCGCCGATATCAACTACCTGGCCAACCTCTGCCACAACTGCAGCGAGTGCTACTACGCCTGTCAGTACGCGCCGCCCCATGAGTTCGGGGTCAACATTCCCCAGTCGCTGGCCAAGATCAGGAAAGCCTCGTACCAGCATTATGCCTGGCCCGGCCCGTTCGCCCGCCTGTTCAACAAAAACGGCCTGGTCGCCTCCCTCGCCCTGGGGCTGGGCGCCAGCATCATACTGCTGTTGTTCATCGCCCTGAACGGCGGTCTGGGGCAGCTGTTCTCCAGCCACCATGGCGGGGATTTTTACGCCTTCTTCCCCCACAACACCCTGGTGCTGGCCTTCGGCAGCGTATTCCTGTTCGCCATGCTGGCGCTGTTGATGGGCTTCCTCAACTTCTGGCGTGACAGCGGGGAAAAAATAAGGGATCTGGGTAACCTTTCCGCCTGGCGGCAGGCCTGGTCCGACGCCCTCAGCCTGCGCCATCTGCATGGCCAGGAAGACCGGGGTTGCACCTATCCGGACGACAACCATTCCCACTGGCGCCGGTATTTCCACCATTTCACCGCCTATGGCTTCATGCTGTGCTTCGCCGCCACCGCCACCGGCACCCTGTTTCACTATGTCCTCGGCTGGAGCGCCCCCTACAGCTTCTTCAGCCTGCCCAAGCTGCTCGGCACCCTGGGCGGACTCGGCCTGCTGATCGGCCCCGCCGGCCTGCTGTATCTGAAGCGCAAGCGGGATCCCAACACCGCCGATGTGGAACAGACCGGTATGGATATCGCCTTTATCGCCCTGCTCTGGCTCACCGCCTTCACCGGCCTGTTGCTGATGGTGCTGCGGGAAACCGACCTGCTCGGGCTGATGCTGGTGATCCACCTCGGTTTCGTGATGTCGCTGTTTCTCACCCTGCCCTACGGCAAGTTCGTGCACGGCCTCTACCGCCTCGGCGCCCTGCTGAAAAATGCCCTGGAACAACGCCGGGAAGAACAGGGAATAGCCCTGGTCAGCAAGCCCCGCGAGCGCAGCGTCAAGTTTTACCAATCCATAAAAGACAATAAATAACAGGAAGTGACCAAACCCACCATGGAGGCAATAACATGACTATTTTTTCTGGAATACTGAAAAAGCGGACTTCGGCCAGCCTGCTGGCGGCCCTGCTGCTGCCCGGCGCCACCCTGGCCGCCGAGCCCGGCTGGCAACCGAGCCGGGCCATCGAATATATCGCCCCGGCCAACCCCGGCGGCGGCTGGGATACCCTGGCCAGAACCACGGCCCGGGTGATCATGCAGGAACAGCTCAGCCCGCAGAGCTTCGCCACCATCAACGTGCCCGGGGGTGGCGGTGCCGTGGCCTGGGCCCAGATAGCCCGGGATAGACACAATGATCACAAACTGTTCGCGACCAGCCCACCCCTGATCCTGGTGCCGCTGGCGGGGATGTCCCGCTACGACCATGAAGATTTTACCCCCATCGCCCGATTGATCACCGACTCGGCGACCGTGCTGGTGCGCAAGGACTCGCCCTACCAGACCCTGAATGACCTGCTGGATGCACTGCGTGAAAACCCGCGGCTCAGCATCGGCGGCGGCAGCGCCCCCGGCTCATTGCACCATGTTTCCTTCGCCGGCCTCGCCCTGGCCGCCGGGCTGAACGCCCGGGAGGTGAACTACGTTTCCTATTCCGGTGGCGGTGAGGCCATTATCAGCCTGCTGGGCGGGCACATCGAAGCGGTCAGTGCCGGTATCGGCGAGTCCTCGGGGCAGATTGCCGAATCCGGCCAACTGCGCGCCCTGGGCATCGCCGCCGAGGAGCGGCTGCCGGGCACCCTGGCGGATATCCCCACCTACAAGGAGCAGGGGGTGGATTACACCTTCGATATCTGGCGCGGCGTCATGGGTCCCAAGGAAATGCCGGCCGATGCCGTGGCCTATTACCAAAACCTCTACGTACGCATGATGAACAGCGAAGGCTGGCAGCAGGCCCGGGATCAACTGGCCTGGACCGACGCCTACCTGGACAGCCAGCAATTCGGCATCTTCCTGGATCAGCAGAAGAAACAGTTCGGCCGGGTACTGGCCGAGCTGGGCCTCCTCAAGCAATAAGCGGATGAATATAGGCGGTGCTCCGACGGGAGCACCACCATCCCCAAACATAGCGGAATGAGGCAATGAAATACATCAATAGCAATAGAATCATAGGGTTACTCATGGGGCTGGTGTCACTGGGTTACCTGTGGATGGCCTTCCGGATCCCCACTTTCCCGATGCCGAGACCCATCGATTCGGACTGGTTCCCCAAACTGCTGGGCATCGCCCTGCTGCTGCTGTCCATCCTGTTGTGCCTGGAAAAACAGGACACCCCGACAAAGAAAGAAAAGGCGCCGCAGAAGGCCAGCAAGGTTAGGGAGCAGACCAGCCAGTTGCTGATCACCCTGCTTGCCATCGCCGGCTATGCCTTCGGCCTGGAATGGCTGGGCTTTGTCCTGGCATCCAGCCTGTTCGGCATCGGCCTGAGCTACTGCTACGGCTACCGGCGCCACCTCATCAGTGTCGTGGCGACGCTGGCGGTGGTGCTGTCCCTTTATCTCATCATGACCCGGCTGCTCGAGGTGCATTTGCCTCGGGGCCTGTTACCGTTTTAACCACCACAACGAGAACTTCGCAATGGATGCACTCCATGGTGTGCTCACCGGCTTTAGTGTCGCCTTTGAGCCAATGAACCTGCTCTATGTCTTTATCGGGGTCTTCGCCGGCACCATTATCGGCATGCTGCCGGGCCTGGGACCCATCAGCGCCCTGGCCCTGATGATCCCCATGACCTTCGGCATGGATCCCTCCTCGGCCCTGATCCTGATGGCCGGGGTCTATTACGGCGCCATCTTCGGCGGCTCCACCTCCTCCATCCTGCTCAACGCCCCCGGCGTTGCCAGCACCGTCGCCACTTCCTTCGACGGGTATCCCCTGGCCCGTCAGGGCATGGCGGGCAAGGCCATGGCCATCGCCGCCTACTCCTCCTTCGTCGGCGGCACCCTGTCGGCCGTGGCCCTGATGCTGGTCGCGCCCCTGCTGGCGAAAGTGGCGGTCAGTTTCGGCCCGGCCGAATATTTCGCCTTGATGCTGCTCGGCCTGACCGCCGTGGTCAGCCTGTCCGGCAAGTCCCTGGTCAAGGGCCTGATGGCGGCGGTGATCGGCATGATGATCTCGATTGTCGGTATCGATCTGCAAACCGGCACCGAGCGCTACACCTTCGGCAGCCTGCACCTGCTCAACGGGGTCGAATTCCTGGTGGTCGCACTCGGCATCTTCGCCCTGGCGGAGGTGTTCAACATGCTGCAGCACAAGGAAAATCAGGCATCGGGCAACAGCGCCCATATCGGCTCGCTCCGGCTGTCGCGCAGCGAGGTGAAAGAAATTGCCGCCCCCACCGGACGCAGCTCCCTGCTGGGGTTCTTTGTCGGCATACTGCCGGGCGCCGGCGCCACCGTGGCCTCCTTCCTCGGCTACATCATGGAAAAACGCCTGGCCAAAGATGGCCACAGCTTCGGCCAGGGCAACCTCAAGGGCGTCGCCGCGCCCGAAGCCGCCAACAACGCCGCCTGCACCGGCTCCTTTGTGCCGCTGCTGACCCTGGGGGTGCCCGGCTCCGGCACCACGGCCGTGCTGCTCGGTGCCCTGCTGGTCATGGGCATCACCCCGGGCCCGACCATGATGGAACAAAGACCGGATGTGTTCTGGGGCGTTATCGCCAGCATGTATGTGGGCAACCTCTTCCTGCTGGTACTGAACCTGCCGCTTATTCCCTATATCGCCAGGCTGCTCGACCTGCCCCGGCCACTGTTGCTGTCGCTCATCCTGATCTTCTGCATGGTCGGCATCTACGGCACCACCTTCGCCGCCGCCGATCTGCTGCTGTTGCTGGGGTTCGGCCTGCTGGGGCTCGGCATGAAACACTTCGGTTTTCCGACGGCACCGCTGATCCTCGCCTTGATCCTGGGCAGCATGATGGAAGAATCCCTGCGCCGGGCGCTGCAGATTTCCGATGGCAGCTGGCACACCTTCATCGACAAGCCGATCGCCCTCTGGCTGCTGGTGCTCACCGCGGTATCACTGTTCTTTCCGCTGCTTAAACACGGTCTGGGCCTGCTGCGGCCAAAACCGATAACCGCCTGAACCTATGTCTTGCAGTGGGCTCCGGTCGGATGGAGCCCACACACAGAGGCTGGCATCCGCCCGCTCATGGGCCTTGAGCTGCGTATGGCTGCCCGGTAATGCCATACCCCCGAACGATATCCAGTCACCGTCCAGGCCTCTACCAATCCGCAATTATTCAATCGTTTTAAATAAATATGAAAAATTTCATCCATAACAACCTTTTCTCATAAAGCCATCAATTAAGGAGATTTAGCATAAAATGACAATTTCGTGATCATTGCCATTAAAATAAAAATTCCATTAAAACAAGTTAATGGTATGTTAATGCCATATCGCACGACATACCGCTGGGTCACCAAAAAAGGACACGGACGAGTCCTGACCCGGCCGTTACGGCAGACACCCACTTTAGTTAATGGATGAAAAAGTGATGCTCAGCAGAATCAGCCTTATCGGCACGGCCCACCCCCGTCGCCTCGCCCCGTTCGCCACCACAACGCGCTCGCCGGACAAGGATAACGACCCGGCCAGCGCCACCCTGCCCTTCATATAAGGGCACGAGCACCAGTATCGGATGCTCCGGCGGGAACTCCCCTGGCCGCCGGGCGCCACCCTCGATGTAACGACATCAACGGATTCAACCTGATCCGCGGCTGTTGCCGCCTGCTTTCCGGCTACGGAAGGCCCGCTTTCGCCTACTGTCGGGTCTGACGGTTCGGCCGGAAATCGGCGGCAGCAACGGCGGCTCGGATCATCGCAACCTGAGAGTAAAGGAGTAAGTAATGACAAGGAAAAGTTTGCTGGTAGGAGTGCTGGTCGCAGGGACCGCGACCTCCGCCATGGCGGAAATCAGCTGGGAAGGCAACAAGGGTCGCCTGAGCCTGGGCGGCGACGTGGAGTTCGACGTCAACGCCGCCAACAAGCAGGAAGACAGCAACCTCTACCGCAACGACGGCCGTGACGACCGCTGGGATCAGACCGGCCGGTTGCTGATCGACGTCTCCGCGGAGCGGGTCGCCGACTCCGGCGCCTACGCCAGGGTCAAGGCCCAGCCCACCCTGGCCACCAACGGCGGCGTGGGTTCGGACGATGCCTGGTTTGCCTTCGGCCGCAACGACGTGGGCGAGATGAAGATCGGCCGTTTCGAGGCGCTGGACCTGTTCCCCCTCGGCCAGGACGTGTTCGTGGAGCACTCCGGCGACACCTCCTCCGGCCTCTACACCGACGGTTCCGCCTACCTGTACATGACCAAGGAAGCCCGCGGCCGGGCCGGGGACGCGGGTCACGTCATGGTCAGCCGCCAACTGGGCGACGTCTATCTGGAACTGGCCACCATGTTTGGCAATCGGGAGGACTTGTTCAACGTGGTGGATGGCGCCCGCCGCTATCACGGCCATGAGCTGACCAAGGAGAAGGATTCCATCGTGGTGCGGCCGGCGCTGCGCTGGCAGCTCGGCGACTTCAGCTGGGCGGTAGGGGCCGAGCACAACCTGGTGGACGACGCCATCCTCGACGCCGAAGGCCGCAAGGTGGCCCGCCGCACCGGTTACGGCACCACCTTCGGCTGGCAGTCGGGCGCCATCAAGGCCAACCTCAACGCCGCCTACCTGGACGCGCTGAACGAAGAAAACCTGACCCTCGGCGCCAACGTGCTGCTCGACCGGTTCGGCCTGGGCTACATTTACGGCCGCAACGAGATAGACGAGGCCGCCGCCGGCTTCGAGTACCTGGAGGGCGTGCAGCAGAGCAACACCCTCTATACCTCCTACCGGTTCGACGATGTGCTGGAGCTGGACAACTTCAACATCCTGCTCGGCGCCTACTGGTCCGACTTTGATGTGTCCGAGTCCACCACCGCCACCGACCGCTACGGAGCCCGGGTGCGTTTCAAGTACTATTTCTGAGCCAAAAGCAGGGGGCAACCCCTGCTTTTTTATGCCCAATCCCGCTTTTCTGTTATCATCCCGCCATTGCAAGCCCTTTTTGCCTCATCCGTCCGTCAGGACCCTTATTACCCCCGGAGTTTCATGTCTTTTGCTTCCCTGGGCCTGAACGACAAACTCGTTCAAGCCATCAATGAATGTGGTTACACCGAGCCTACCCCCATCCAGCGCCAGGCCATTCCGCTGGTGCTGAAGGGCGGCGACCTGCTCGCCGGCGCCCAGACCGGCACCGGCAAGACCGCCGGTTTCGGCCTGCCCATGCTGCAGCGCCTGAGCGAAACCAGGGCCAAGCCCCTGGCCAACGGCCGGGCGCCGGTGCGCGCCCTGGTGCTTACCCCGACCCGCGAACTGGCGGCCCAGGTGGAAGAAAACCTGCGCGCCTACGCCAAACACACGGATCTGCGCACCCTGGCCATGTTCGGCGGTGTCAGCATCAACCCGCAGATGAAGGCCCTGGGCCGCAAGGTTGACGTGGTGGTGGCCACCCCGGGCCGGCTGCTGGACCATGTGTCCCAGCGCTCCATCGACCTGTCCCGGGTCGAAATGCTGGTGCTGGATGAAGCCGACCGCATGCTGGACATGGGCTTTATCCGCGATATCCGCCGCATCCTGGCCGTGTTGCCGAAGCAGCGGCAGAACCTGCTGTTCTCCGCCACCTTCTCCGACGAGATCAAGGCGCTGGCGGAAGACCTGCTGCACCAGCCCGAACATATCGAAGTGGCGGTGCGCAACGCCACCGCCGAGACCATCGCCCAGCGGTTCTACGGGGTGGACAAGGGCCGCAAGCGCGCCCTGCTCAGCTACCTGATAGGCCATAACAACTGGCGCCAGGTGCTGGTGTTCACCCGCACCAAGCACGGCGCCAATAGGCTGGCGATGCAGCTCGACAAGGACGGCCTGCCGGCCATGGCGATCCACGGCGACAAGAGCCAGGGCGCGCGCACCCGGGCCCTGAGCCAGTTCAAGGACGGCCAGCTGCGGGTGCTGGTGGCCACCGATATCGCCGCCCGCGGCATCGACATCAGCGAGCTGCCCCATGTGGTCAACTTCGAGCTGCCCCATGTGGCGGAAGACTATGTGCACCGCATCGGCCGCACCGGCCGGGCCGGCAGCAGCGGCGAAGCCCTGTCGCTGATCTGCCACGAGGAAAAGCCGCTGCTCAAGGCCATCGAAAAGCTGATCAAGCAAAGCGCCGAACTGGAAATCCTGCCCGGTTTCGAGCCCGGCCCGGAAGAGGTTCAGCCCGCCACCAAGCCGCCGGCCAACAACCGCGGCCGGGGCAACGGCGGTGGCCGCGGTCGTTCCCCCGCGGCAGCCAACAACAAGGCGCCGCGCAGCAACAAGCCCAACCGGCCCCAGCGCCACGGCCGCCACGACGGCTGAACCCCACAGCCCCGGCACTCGCCGGGGTTTTCACATCTGACAAAGCTCAGACAGCTAAATAGGCAATTCCGATGTCAAAACAGGCGGAGCTGGCCCTTTGGCCGACTCATTAAGTGATAGCAAACGACTTTTTCATCAGACACACTTCCCTCGCTATCTGCCGGACTTTTTGCCTATTGCCGCCGGCGGTTGAGCCAATGCACGCCGCCGCCGATCACCAGCCCCCAGAAGGCGCTGCCGATGCCGAACAGGGCCAGCCCCGAGGCGGTGATCATAAAGGTGAGCAGGGCCGCGTCCCGCTCCTGCTCGTTGGCCAGGGCCACCGTCAGGCTGTTGCCGATGGTGCCGAGCAGCGCCAGGCCGGCGATGGCCATCACCAGCTCCACCGGCAGGGCGGCGAACAGCCCCACCACGGTGGCGCCGAACAGCCCCATCAGCAGGTAGAACACCCCGGCCCATACCGCCGCCTTGTAGCGCTGTCCGGGATCCGGGTCCACTTCCTTGCCCATGCACACCGCCGCACTGATCGCCGCCAGGTTGAAGGCGAAGCCGCCGAAGGGCGCCAGCAGCAGGCCGGTGAGGCCGGTCCAGCCGACCAACGGCGAGGCCGGGGTATGGTAGCCGTGGGCCCGCAGCACGGCGATGCCGGGCACGTTCTGGGAGGCCATGGTCACCATAAACAGGGGAATGCCGACGCCGAGCAGGCTGGTGAGGGAAAAGCTCGGCGCCATCAGCACCGGCCGTGCCAGCTGCCACTCGAAACCGTCGAAACGCAGCAGGCCGCCGAGGCCGGCGACCAGCAGCCCTGCCAGCAGGCTGAGCGGGATCACGTAGCGTGGCAGCCGCCGGCGCAGGGCCAGGTAAGTGGCCAGCATGGCCGCCACCAGCAGCGGCTGGGTCTGTGCCGAGGCGAACAGGTCCAGGCCGAACCTCAGCAGCACCCCGCCCAGCATGGCCGCCGCCAGCCCCGCCGGTACCAGCCGCATGATCCTGTCGAACCAGCCGGTCAGGCCACACAGCAGGATCAGCGCCGAGCTGAACAGGAAGACGCCGATGGCCTCGCTCATGGGCACGCCGGCCAATGCCGTCACCAGCAGCGCCGCCCCCGGGGTCGACCAGGCGGTGAGCACCGGCTCCCGGTAGCGCAGGGAAAAACCGATGCAGGTCAGCCCCATGCCAATCCCCAGCGCCCACATCCAGGAGCCGATCTCGGCCTGGCTGGCCCCGGCGGCGGCGGCCGCCTGGAAGATGATGGCCGCCGAACTGGTGTAACCGACCAGCACGGCGATAAAGCCGGCGGAAAGATGGGACAGGCTGAACATGGCGGGCTCCTGGCTGTGCGTTATAACGCATGATGGGGCCATGCTAGCAAATGTATGCTATAACGCACAACAGCAAAACAACGGGAATCGTCGATGAAAGAGCCGAACCAATACCTGGCGGACACCCTCAAGGCCCTGCGTAAGGAGCGGGGCTGGAGCCTGGACGCCTGCGCCCGGGAAACCGGGGTGAGCAAGGCGATGCTGGGCCAGATAGAGCGAGGCGAGTCCAGCCCCACCGTGGCCACCCTGTGGAAAATCGCCGGCGGCTTCCATACCTCCCTGTCCACCTTCCTCGAACCGGTGCCCGAGCCGCATCCGGGCCCTCTCTACCGGCAGGCGGACGCCCTGCGCCGGCAACCGGCTGGCGACGGCATGCTGGTGGCCCCGCTGTTTCCCTTCGAGGCCCGCTTCGGCTTCGAGATGTTCGAGCTGACCCTGCTGCCGGGCTACGAGCGGCACTCGGATCCGCACGACAGCGGGGTGATCGAGCATGTGATCGTGCAGCGCGGAGAACTGGAGCTGCTGCTGGACGGGGAATGGCAGCGGCTGGGGCCGGGCGCGGCGGTGCGCTTTCACGCCGACCGGCCCCATGGCTATCGCAACCCGGGCACCGAGCCCGCCGTGTTCTACAACCTGATCCACTATCCGGCTTGAAGCGGAAGGACGTGAACTTTCAGTTCCTGTCTTCCAGCTTCCTGTAGGGTCCACTTCAGTGGACCACCCAGCCCCGGCGCTGTGGTTTGGTCGACTGAAGTCAACCCTACTTTCAGCATCCAGCTTCTAGCTTCCCGCCCTTTCCTTCAGCAGTTCGGCGCACAGGCGCACGAAGTCGGAGGAGGTGACCATGCCCTGCAGCCGGCCTTCTTCGTCCACCACCGTCAGGCAGCCGTGCTTGTTGCTGAGGAAAAAGGGCACCACCTCGGTCAGCGGCGCCCGGGCGTCCACGCTCTCGAAGTCCGCATCGAGGATGTCCA
The DNA here is from genome assembly GCF_003012775.1 of Zobellella endophytica. Classification (GTDB taxonomy): domain Bacteria; phylum Pseudomonadota; class Gammaproteobacteria; order Enterobacterales; family Aeromonadaceae; genus Oceanimonas; species Oceanimonas endophytica. Next base: position 354,053 of record NZ_PXYG01000002.1, read on the forward strand.
TCACCCGGATCTGGCGCTCGCGCCGCTCCAGGGCGCTGACGCCGTAGTCCGCCAGCAGACCCATGACGGTGGCGATCATCCGCTTCTGGGTCAGTACCCCGAGCAGTTGGCCACCGTCCTTGTCCACCACCGGGATATGGCGGATGCTCTTCTCCCGCATCAGATCGTGGGCATCCTTCAGGGTGGCGCCGTTATCCAGGGTCAACAACTGGCGGGCCATGATATCGCCAACAGATTCTACAGCCATGGGGTGTTCCTTTTTGTTTGTGCGGACGAAACCTCATCATAGTATGCACCATGTTGTGACATAGCGGCGGCCCGGCTGCAACCAAAATAAATAAAAAACAAAAGCTAATTCAGTTACTTATGATTAAAATCAAAAAGCCGGTAACGGCGACCGCCTTCTTCCGCCAATCAATCTTAATAAAAACTTTTATCATTTAGGTTTGCTACATCAATAGACATGCTTTTAAAAATACGTATGCTATGGCCCATTGGATCTCGTTCACCCCAGCACCTCTATCGGGAGTCTGTTTTGAGCTTTCGTCGCTACGCCTTGTTTGCCCTGGCCTCACTGGTCCTGCACGGTCTGCTGGTTCAGGCGATGGAGCGTCAAGAGCTGGAACTGGCCTTGTCCCCCAATGAAAATCCCGGACCGATCAGCGTGCAGATGTTGCCGACCGTGACCCGGCCCGAGCCGGTGACGGAACCGCAACCGGAGCCCGAGCCCGAACCACCCAAGCCGGAACCCAAACCCGAGCCCAAACCCAAACCCGAGCCCAAACCGGAACCCAAGCCCAAGCCGGAACCCAAGCCCAAGCCGGAACCCAAGCCCAAGCCGGAACCCAAGCCCAAGCCGGAACCCAAGCCCAAGCCGGAACCCAAGCCCAAACCCGAGCCAAAGCCGGAACCCAAGCCCAGGCCGGAGCCGAAACCCGAGCCAAAGCCTCAGCCCAGGCCGCAGCCCGTGGCGGAGCCGCCGCCGGCCGAGGTGGCGCCCAAGCCGCAGCCGCAACAGGCCCAAAACAGTGCGCCCAAGCGGATTGAAACCCCGAGTTTCAAGACCCGGCCCTCGCCCATCACCTACCCTTCCCAGGCGCGCCGCCGGGGGCTGGAAGGCACGGTGATCGTCGAAGTCTGGCTGGATGAGCGGGGGCAACAGGTCAAGCGCCTGCTGGCCCAGTCATCCGGGGTCAAGGTGCTCGATCAAAGCGCCCTGAAAGCCATCGCCAAGTGGCGTTTTTCCGCCTACGTGGAAAACGGCCAGGCGCTGGCCCATCGCGTCCATATTCCCGTTCGTTTCAAATTGGATTAAATCATGTCGTTCCTGAACCAACTGCATCAACAACTGGGCCCGATGAGCTGGCCCCTGATCCTCTGCTCCGTGATCACCCTGGCCCTCTGGCTGGAGCGCACCCTCACCTTGTTCTGGGTCAGCGTGCGCGGTGAGCAGGAAAAACGCCGGCTGCGCGGCCAGGGCAGCCTCTATGCCCCGGAGGAAGACCGGCAGCACAAGTCGCTGATACTGGAGGGGTGCTCCCTGCTGGTACGGCACCGCAATTGCGACAAGTCGACCCGGGAAGACCTGGCCTCGGTATGGCTGCAGCACCAGCGCCGCCGGCTGCACGCCGGGCTCAGGGTGCTGACCCTGGTGGGGGTCATCAGCCCGCTGCTGGGCCTGCTCGGCACCGTGCTGGGGCTGATCGAGATGTTCAAGAGCATCAGCCAGAGCCAGGACCCGGTCACCCCCGCCCTGCTGGCCGACGGCCTGGGCCTGGCCATGAGCACCACCGCCGCCGGCCTGCTGATCGCCCTGCCCGCCATCGCCGGCGCCCAGCTGTTCGGGCTCTGGGCCGATCGCCTGCTCGACAAGCTGACCCATGAGCTGAACCAGTGCAACCTGCACCTCGAGGGCATCCGGCTGGGAGGGGAAGCATGATAGGCCGCCCCGAGTCCGCCCAGTCCGGCTGGCGGGCGCTCACCCCCGACATCACCCCGCTGCTCGACATCATCTTCATCGTGCTGGTGTTTTTGATGCTGACCGCCAACATTCCGTTGCAGTCGCTGGAAGTGGATCTGCCCAAGACCGACAGCGAGGCACTGAGCAGCGTGCAGGACAACAAGGCGATGACCATCAACCTGCTGGCGGGAGATCCGGCCTGGGCCCTGCAGGGGGAACAATACGCCGACTGGGAAACCTTCAAGCCGGTGCTGCTGGAGCGCCTGCCGGCGCTGAAGGAGGCGGAGCTGGTGCTGGCTTCCGACAGCCAGGTCACGGTGGACAACATGCTGAAGCTGCTGGCCTTCCTGCAGGAACATCAGATAGTGGCCACCCAGATCCTGATGGAAGAAGGACAATAGGGCCGGGGCTCCCGGCTCAGATTTCGAAGAAACGGTACAGGCTGTCGACCCGGGTCGGGCAATCCGCCACCTGGTGCACCTTTTCCTCCGCGGCCCTGGGGCTCTCGAAGCTGACCCGCCCCCCCAGGGTGTCGGTCAGCTCGAACCTGTTGCCCTCCTCGTCGTAAAAGATGGCCAGCCAGCCCATGGTCAGGGTGTCGTGGCACACCCGGGCCGAGCGCAGTTTCCCCGCCTGATACAGTTCACGCAGCTCGCTCGTGGTCATGATGTTTTCTCCCCGCTCTCCCTTCCATTATAGCCGGCGAGGCAGGGCGGCCTGACGGCCGCTCAGACTGTCATCACGGTGCCGGAGCGAGGGCCCAGGGCGGTCCGGCTCAGAAGTGCCATTCCACGTTCAGGGTCGGCGCATCGGTATCGACCCCCGGCTTGCCGTGGTTGCCGTACTTGTTGCGCCAGTACTCGTAGCCCACCCCGACCCAGAAGGTGTTCTTCTTGTTGAACGCCAGCTGCCCCACGTCCAGCATCAGCGAGGTGCGCAGCAGGTGCTCCGGCTTGGTCTCGTTGTTGAAGTAGTCCTTGCCCTTGGCGCCGTTGTAGTTGGTAAAGCCCTGGAACTTCATCGGCAGGCCGGCCGCCTCGAACGGCAAGCCCCAGGCCAGGTTGATCTGGTAGTAGGGATCGAAGCTCAGATCGTTGTGGCTGCACACGGCCAGGCCGCAGTGGTTGTTCTCGTAGGCGTAGAACAGGCTCAGATCGAGGAAACCGGGCACGTCGAACTTCAGGGTCGGGCCCACCGCCAGGAAGCGTTTGCGCGGGGCGAAGGCCGAGTTCTTGGTATTGAGATCGAAACCGGCGGTCAGCGCCACCTCCTTCACCGGACCAAAGCCGAGATCCCTGTCAAACACCTTGCCCAGGTGCAGCTGGTGGCGGTAGGCCAGGTAAAACTCGGTGGCGCCGTCGCTGCTGCCGCTGGCCGGATCCTCGCTGCCCGACTTCAGCACGTCCAGGTTGAAATAGTTCTGCCCCAGGGAATAGCCGCTGGCGTGGGTGAGCTGCACTATGTTCTTGCTCACGTCCCGGGGGTTGCCGGGCTCGGTAAAGTCCGAGCCGTAGCGGTAGCCGACGAAGGTGTCGGACCAGGTGGCCGCCTGCAGCGGGGCGGACACGGCGAGAACGGTGGCGACGGCGGTAGCCAGTTTGTGCAATTTCATCGGTTTATTACTCCGTTAAATACCGGCCCGGATGGCCGGGATACTCCTGAAAGACCAGGGCGCTGTCCGGCGCGCGGACAAGGGGCGCCCGCCCGGGCCAGGCATGGCCCGGGGCTGGATAGGGATGATTGGGCTTAGGAAACCTGGGGCTCGGCCAGGGGCCTGGACTCCCGGATGAGCTTTCGCAGCGCGCCCCAAGACGCCCAGAGCAACAGGGTGACGCAGGTGAACAGCAGGCCGGCGCTCACCGGCCGTTCGACGAAGGTCATGAGATCCCCGCGCGACAGCAGCAGCGCCCGGCGCAGGTTTTCTTCCAGCATGGGCCCCAGCACGAAGCCGAGCAGCAGGGGCGCCGGGTTGAACTGCAGCTTGGCCAGCACATAGCCGACGGCGCCGACGATGGCCACCACGTAGATGTCGAACACGTTGTTGTTGACGCTGTAGACCCCGAGGCAGATGAACACCAGTATCGCCGGGTAGAGCATGCTGAACGGAATACGCAGCAGCGACACCCAGAGGCCGATCAGCGGCAGGTTCAGCACCAGCAGCATCAGGTTGCCGATGCCGAAACTGACGATCAGCCCCCAGAACATCACCGGGTTTTCCGACACCATCAACGGTCCCGGCTGGATGCCGTGGATCATCATGGCGCCCAGCATCAGCGCCATCACCACGTCGCCGGGAATGCCCAGGGTCAGGGTAGGGATAAAGGCGGTCATGGCGCCGGCGTTGTTGGCGGACTCGGGCCCGGCCACCCCTTCCACCGCGCCCTGGCCGAAGCGGCCCGGCTCCCGGGCGACCTTCTTTTCCACCGCATAGGAAATAAAGGAGGCGATGGCCGCCCCGGTGCCCGGCATGGCGCCGAAGAAGCCGCCGATGGCGGTGCCGCGCAGCATGGGGCACAGCGAACGCCGGACGTCGTCCCGCCCGGGCAGCATGGAGCGCAGGCTGAACCGGGCATTGACGCCGCCACCGCCGGTCCGGATGCTGGTGATCACCTCGGAGATGCCGAACAACCCCATGGCCAGGGCCACCAGGTTGATGCCGTCCATCAGCTCCGGCACCTCGAAGGTGAAGCGGGTCAGGCCGGTGTTCACGTCCGTGCCCACGCAGCCCAGCAACAGGCCCAGCACCACCATCGCCAGGCTCTTGGCGGGCGAGCCCGAGCCCACCGCCGAGGCGGCGATAAGCCCCAGCAGCATCAGCGAGAAGTATTCCGCCGGGCCGAAACTGAGCCCGATCCGGGACAGCACCGAGCCGAAGAAGATCAGCATGATCAGGCCGAGCACCGAGCCCACGAAGGAGCCGGTCATGGCGGTAAAGAGTGCCACCCCCGCCTTGCCCTGCTTCGCCAGGGGGTAGCCGTCCAGGCTGGTCACCGCCGAGGACGGGGTGCCGGGCAGGTTGAGCAGTATGGAGGCGATGGAGCCGCCATACTGGGAGCCGTAGAACACCCCCGCCAGCATGGCGATGGCGGCGTTGGAAGGAATATAGTAAGTCACCGGCAGCAGCAGCGAGATAGCCGCCATGGCCCCCACCCCGGGCAGTACCCCCACCAGGGTGCCCAGGAAGACGCCGATGAAGCAGTAGAGCAGCATGGTCGGCTGCGTCGCGGCCTGCAGGCCGAGTAATAGTCCGTCAAAGATGTCCATGATCTTTCCATTCATCCCAGAGTTGTGTGCGGGGCTTCCCGCCGCGCGATGCCGCGGGCGGGAAACAAGGAGCTGTTACCCCCAGGGCCAGGTCTTGACCGCCATGCCCAGGCCGAGGGAAAACACCGCATAGGTAATGGCGGCAATGCCGAGGGCGGTGTTGATCTTCCTGCCGGTGCCGAGCTTGCGATCCGGGATCAGCGCCACCAGCGCGGCCAGGACGGTCGCCACCACCAGGCCGGCCAGGGCCAGCAGCCCCCCGAACACCAGCAGACTGAGGATGACGAAAAAGGCGCTCGCCCACTCGGTACCGACCGCCTCACCGGCGCGGAACCAGGCGGGGATGGCGATCAGCAGGCCCAGCAACGCCAGCACGCCCCCCAGGATCACCGGCAGAAATCCCGGCCCCATGTCGTGAATGCCGCCCACCTGGTAATTCCCGTTGCCGTACCAGGCGGCAAAGCCGCCGGCCAGCGAGAGTCCCAGGCCGCCGATCACGCCTCTGAAATCTCGTTTTATCATGGCAAAACCCTCCTCCTCGTTTCGCCATTCCCCGTCCGGGGAATCCGTTTTCGCCGGCGGCGGGGGGTCGGGCCCCCGCCGGCCGGGCTCAGCTGCCCCGGATATCGAGCTCTTCGATCAGCGCCGACAGGCGCTGGTGGTCTTCCGCGTTGATGGCCCCCAGGGCCTGGGGCTCGCCGCCCACCGGCACGGCGCCGAAACTGGCCAGCCGCTCGGCGATCTCCGGCAACTGCAGGATCTCGTTCATGTGCTGATTGAGCAGGGTCACCACCTCGTCGGGGGTGCCTTTCGGCGCCATCAGCCCGTGCCAGGCGCCGAGCCGCACCTGGTCGTAGCCCTGCTCGGCCACGGTGGCCAGCTCCGGCAGCACCGGCGAGCGTTCCGGATCGGTCACCGCCACCGGCACCAGCTGGCCCGACTCGATCAATTGGGCCGCCGGGCCGTAGACCACGTAACCCAGGTCCACATGGCCGGCCAGCAGATCCGGGATGATGGGGCCGATGCCGCGATAGGGAATGTGCAGCACCTTGATGTCGGCGGCGCGATTCAGCCACTCGGCGGCGATATGCATGGGCGAGCCCGCCCCCGGGCTGGCGTAGCTCAGCCGCTTGCCGTCCCGGGCCTGACCGACCAGATCCGCCACGCTGGTGATGCCGGACTGGGGATTGGCCACCAGCAGCACCGACTGCTTGCTGGCCAGGATCACCGGCTCGAAGCCATTGAGCACGTCGTAACGGGACGACTTGGGCAGCGCCATCACCAGCGGCGCCGTGGTGAAAGTGTTGGGGGTGAACAGCAGGGTATGACCGTCGGGCTCGGCCCGGCTGACATAGCTGTTGCCGATGGTGCCCGCCGCCCCGGGGCGGTTCTCCACGATCACCGGCTGCCCCAGGCGGCCGGTGAGCTTGTCGGCGAACAGCCGGGCGATGGCGTCCACGTCGCCACCCGGCGGGTAGGACACCACGATGGACACCGGCTTGCTGGGATAACCCTCGGCCTGTACCCCGGTGGCCAGCAGGGCGGCGGCGGCCATGGCCGCGCCGAGGAAGAATCTGCGAGTCAATTCCATTTTGCTCTCCTTGGCACCCGCAGGGTGCCGTTGAATCCGATGACACCGGGCGGCAGCTGTGCCCGGCATGATGTTTTACATAAGAAACAATGTTTACATTGTGACAGAGCGAACTCTAAAACGCTTTGTTTCCCCCTGTCAAACCAAAACTGAAACAATTTTTTAACACTTATTCAGTCGGGTCCCCGCCCTGTCGGCAGAGGCCGGCAGCCGCTGCTAAAGCGGTACAAAGCAAGCCGGCCGGCAACGCCAGAACGGCGGGCACGACGGGGCCGCAGCGTGCCCAGGCACCTGTTTATAAACGTTGCAAAGCCTGGCCGTTACGATCCGGTGAAGCAAGGGGCGCCCCCCACTCCGTTTCCTCTCCGGCAGCAAAACACCGCCCTTGGCAGATATGCGCCTTGCCGGTGGAGCGCAGGCGGCCCGCCTGCTTTCCCGCGCAGCGGGAACCCTCGGACTGGCCTGCCACACCACAGGGTTAAAGAGGCTTGAGGCAGAACAGACATCGCGGGTTGGCCTGTGCCTTCGCCCGCCTCGGCGCCACCCTATGCGGGCGGGCCGCCCGCGCCCCAAGAATCATCACTGCCTAAGTTTTAAACTGAGCGGTGCTCTAGTGTCGCCTGAGGGCTGAACCAGCAGGTGCCCGACCGGCCCCTGCTCCCGCTCAGTACAGCTTCTTCTGGGGCGGGCCGGAGAAGTTGAGCGGACCGATGCCGTTCATCTCCACTTCCACCAGGGCCGGGCCCTGCACCGCCATGGCCTCGCCGATGGCCTGCTCGAACTCGGCCAGGCTGGCCGCCTTCCAGCTGGCCAGGCCCACGGCCTCGCCCAGGGCCTTGAAGTCGGGGGTGTGCAGCTGGTTGAAGTACTGGCGGCCGCCGAAGTACTGGTTCTGGATGCCGCGCATCACCCCGTAGCCGCCGTCGTTCATCACCAGCAGCACCAGGTTGGTCTGCTCCTGCACCATGGTCGCCAGCTCGCCCACCCCCAGCATCAGGCCGCCGTCGCCCACCAGGCCCACCACCTTGCGCTCCGGGTTGGCCACGGCGGCGCCGATGGCCATGGCCAGGCCCATGCCGATGGCGCCGGCCAGGGAGTGGATATTGGTGTTGGGCGCCTGGATGGGGAACAGCCGGCTGCCCCAGGTGCTGCCGGACATGGTGATGTCGCGCACCAGGATGCCGTCATCGGGCAGCGCCGCCCGCAGCTGGCCGCAGAGGGTGGCATAGGGGCCGAGCTGCTCGGTGAGCGCCGCCACCGCCGCCGTTTTCGCCTCGGTGATGGCCCGGTCGAACTCGGGGTTGGCCTTGGCCTGCCCCTGCAGCGCCGCCACCAGGGCGGCCAGCACCGCCTTGGCGTCGCCACAGACGAAATGGTCCACCGGGTAGTTGCGCTGGGCCGCCGCCGGATTGGCGTCCACCTGGTACAGGGGGCGCGGCAGGGCCAGGGAATAGGTGCGGGTCTCGTTGCTGCGCAGGCGCGAGCCCACCACCAGCGCCAGGTCGCACTCGGCCATCAGCGCCTCGACCGCCGCCGAGTTGTGGAAGGCGCCCAGGCTGCGCGGGTGGGCATCGGGCAGGATGCCGCGGCCGTGGGTGGAGGAGATCACCGCCACCCCCAGATCCGCCAGCGCCGCCACTTCCTCGCTGCAGTGCAGGGCGCCACCGCCCACCCACAGCAGCGGGCGCCTGGCCGCCTGCAGCGCCGCCGCCAGGGCGGCCAGCTCCGGCTGTGCCGGCGCCGGCACCGCCAGGGGGCGCACCGGACCCAGCTCGGCGGGCAGGCTGATCTCCGCCGCCTGCACGTCGATGGGCAGCTCCACGCTCACCGGCCCCATGGGCACCGTGGTGGCCACGCGGATCGCCTCGCGCAGCACGCCCACCGCCTGCTCCGGGCTGGTGATGCGGAAGGCCGCCTTGCTGCTGGCCTTGAGGAAGGTCAGCTGGTCCCGGGTTTCGTGGATAAAGCTGGCGTCCCGGTCCAGGTATTCCCGCTCCACCTGGCCGGTGAGGTGGATCAGCGGGCTGGCGGCGTTCAGCGCCTCCAGCAGGGCGCCCACCGCGTTGCCGGCGCCGGCGCCGGTGCTGGTGATGGCCACGCCCAGGCCGGAGAAGCGGCCGTGGGCGTCGGCCATGGTCACGGCGCCGGCTTCGCCCCGGGCGGCCACGAAGCGGATCCGCTCGCGCCGGCCGATGGCGTCGGCGATGGGCAGGTTGTGGATGGAGATGACCCCGTAGACGCTGTTCACGCCGTGGGCTTCCAGTACCCGGGCGATGGCTTCGCCCACATTGACTCTGTTGCTCATGATGCTGTCCTTGTTCTGTTCAGTCGTTAGCCCGGGCTTAGCAGCACCAGGGGTTGGGTTGGTCACTCAGGCCCACGTAGATGCTCTTCTGCTGCATGTAGGCGAGCACGCCCTGGCGGCCTTTTTCCCGGCCGAGGCCGCTTTCCTTGAAACCGCCGAAAGGGGCGGAAACCGAAAATTTCTTGTAGGTATTGATCCAGACGGTGCCGGTCTCGAGCCGGCGCGCCAGGCGCCAGGCCCGGCGGAAGTCCTCGCTCCAGATGCCGGCGGCCAGGCCGAACACGCTGTCGTTGGCCTCGGCCACCAGCTGGTCTTCGTCGTCGAAGCTCATCACCACCAGCACCGGGCCGAAGATTTCCTCCTGGCACACCCGGGTGCTGTTGGCCAGACCGGCGATGATGGTGGGCGGATAGAAGCAGCCTCCGGCCAGCTCGCCCTCGGTCAGCCGTTCGCCGCCGCACAGCACCCGGCCGCCCTCGGCCCTGGCCAGGGCCACGTAGTCGGCCACCGACTGGAGGTGGGCCTCGTTGATGAGCGGCCCCATGTGAATGCCGGGCCGCTCCGGATGGCCGACCCGCAGCTCCCGGGTCAGGCCCAGCAGCCGGGTGAGGAAGCGCTCGTAGAGGCTGCTGTGCACGAACAGCCGGGAGCCGGCGATGCAGGCCTGGCCGGCGGAGCTGAAGATGCCGTAGACCACGCCCTTGGCGGCCAGCTCGAGATCCGCGTCCTCCAGCACCAGGGTGGGCGACTTGCCGCCCAGCTCCAGCGAGGTGGGGATCAGCTTGTCCGCCGCCACGTGGGCCAGGCGGCGGCCGGTGTTGGTGCCGCCGGTGAAGGAGATCTTGCGCACCAGGGGGTGGCGGGCCAGGGCCTCGCCCACCACCGAGCCGCGCCCGGGCAGTATGCTCAGCAGCCCCTTGGGCAGGCCGGCCTCCTCGAACAGCCTGGCCAGCTCCAGCGCCGCCAGCGGGGTGGCGTCGGCGGGCTTGAGCAGCACGGCGTTGCCGCCGGCCAGGGCCGGGGCGATCTTCTGCATCTCGCTGGCGATGGGCGAGTTCCAGGGGGTGATGGCGGCCACCACGCCGATCGGTTCATGCACGCTCAGGGTCATGAAATCCGGGGCGCGCGGGGTATTGAGCTGCTCGTCCAGGGTCTCGCAGGCGGCGGCGAAGTAGCGGGCGGTGCCGGCGGCGCTGGCCACCAGGGCCCGGGTTTCCGCCAGCGGCTTGCCGTTGTCCCGGGTCTGCAGGGCGGCCAGCTGTTCGCTGCGCTGCTCGATCAGATCCGCCACCCGGTACAGCACGGCGGCGCGCTGGTGCGGCAGGGCCTGGCGCCAGGACGGATGCCGCCAGGCGCGCTCGGCGGCCTGCACCGCCTCTTCCACGTCCTCGACGCTGGCGGTGCTGACCTCGGCGTTGACGCTGCCGTCCGCCGGGAAATGGCTGATGCTCACCGGGCCCCGGCCCTGGCGCCATTCGCCGCCGATAAAAATGGGTCTAACCATGACATGACTCCTTAAATAACCAGGGGATCCGTGCACTGACGGCAGGCGCGCACCACGCTCAGCGCCGCCAGGGTGGAGGTTTTGGGATTGGCGGCCAGCGGCAGGCCGCTCAGGGCGATGTCCAGCTCGCCGAAGCGGCCGCTGGCCCGGATCCGGTGCTGGTTGCGCCGGCTGTCCGGATCCACCACCAGTTCGACCCGGGTGTGGTCCATGCCGAGCCCGGCCAGGGCGATGGTGGCCGCCACGTTGGCATTGGCCGGGAACAGCCGCGCCGCCTCCCGCGCCGTGCCGCTGAAGAACACCGTCGGCTCGGTGACGCCGTCCAGATCCACCAGGGTTTCCGCCGGGCTGCCGCGCCAGCTCTGGGGGCTCTTGCGGCCCTGGTAGGTGACCGACTCCAGCCCCCCTTCCCGGGCGGCGGCCAGGCCATCGATGCCGGCGATGGCCCCGGCCAGGGCCAGGATGCGGCCCCCGCCCTGGCCGGCGGCCAGGCGCAGATCCCGCGCCAGGGCCTCGTCGGCCAGGGCGCCGACCGAGATCAGCCCCAGGGTCCAGCCCCGGGCCAGCACGGCGCTGCCGTGCTCGCGCACCGCCGCCTGGCCGGCGCACTCCACCACCAGATCCGGGGTGGCGGCACAGTCCTCCACCCGGCTCAGCACGGTCACCGCCGGGCCCAGTTCGGCCTGCGCCTCGGCCACCCGGGCCGCCGGCACCAGCAGCCATTTCAGGCTCAGCTCCGCCGGCAGCAGCGCCAGCACTTCCCGCGCCATGGCGCCGAACCCGATCATCATCAGCTGTTTCATCGCCCCTCCTACAGGTGCTTGTTGAAGCCGCCGGACACGTCCAGGGCGGCGCCGGTGGTATAGGACGCCAGCGGCGAGGCCAGGAACACCAGGGCCCGGGCCGGCTCTTCCGGCTTGCCCAGCCGGCCCATGGGGATGCCCCGGCGCTCGGCGATGGCCCCGGTCCAGCCGTCCCAGTCCTGGTCCCGGTCGCCGCGCTCGGCGAACCGGCGGCGCCACTGATCCGACTCCACCATGCCGAGCAGGATGGAATTGACCCGGATGCCCCGGGCGGAAAACTCGTGGGCCAGGGAGTGGGTCAGGTTGAGCAGCGCCGCCCGCGCCGCCGAGGTGGCGATCATGTGCGGCTCCGGCTGCAGCGCCAGCAGCGAGTTGACGTTGGTGATGGACGGGCAGTCCGAGCGCTCCAGCTGGGGCAGGAAGGCGCGGATCGGGTGGAGCACGCTGAAGGTCTTGAGCCGGGTCTCGGCTATCCAGTCTTCATCTTCGGTCTGCTCGAAGTTCGACACCCGGCCCTGGCCGGCGTTGTTGATCAGCAGGTCGGCACCGCCGAAGCGGGCCTCCACCGCGGCGGCGAAGGCGGCCACCTCGGCCTTGTCCAGCACGTTGCAGGGCCGGGTCAGGCACTCGGCCCCGGGAAAGGCGGCGCGCATCTCTTCCAGGGAGGCGGCCAGCCGCTCGGGGTTGCGGCCGCACCAGGCCACCCGGGCGCCTTCCGCCAGCAGCAGCCGGACCGTTTCCAGCCCGATGCCGGACGAACCGCCGGTGACCACCGCCACCTTGCCTTGCAGCTTGAAACTCATGCTTGTACTCCTCGATTCGGTAAGGCCCCGGCCAGGCGGCGCAGGGCCCGGTTGAAGGCGTCGGGCTGGTCGATATAACTGGCGTGGCCCGCCCCGGCCAGGGGTTCGATGCCGGCCCCGGGGTGCCCGGCGGCCAGCGCCAGTACCCCGGCGGGCGGGGTGATCACGTCTTCCTCGCCGTAGATAATGCCGATGGGCGCGGGGTAGTCCGCCAGGTAATCGCGGATATCGTCATGGGCCAGCAGGTAGGAGGCAGCCTCGAAGCCGTCCAGGGTCAGCCCCATCATGCCGTGGGCCACCAGATCCAGCTGATCCTGGCCGGCATGCTGGGACAAGAGCACCGGCCCGCGCGCCGCCGCCAGCCCCTGGTGGCCCAGTTTGCGCAGCATGTCCGGGCGCTTGCGGTATACCTGCTCGCGGGTGTCGGCATCGGCCCGGCCGTAGCCCTGGGCCGGGTTGGCCAGCACCAGGCCGCGCACCCCGTCCGGGTGGCGGCTGGCGTAGGCGGCGCCGATCATCGCTCCCAGGGAGTGGCCCAGCAGCAGCGGCCGCTCCAGCTCCAGCGCCACCACCAGTTCGTGCAGCGCGGCGGCGTAGTCCAGGGCCGACGGGGTGGCGGTCGCCAGCGGCGCGCTCTGGCCGTAGCCCGGGGCGTCCCAGGCGACCAGGGTGAACTCCCGGGCCAGTGGTTCCAGCTGGCCGACCCAGGAGCCGGAGCCCGAGCTGATGCCGTGCAGCAGCACCAGGGCCGGGCCCCGGCCGGCGCTGCGGTAGGCCTGCCGGCGGCCGCCGAGGTCGAGGTGGCGCAGCGGAAAGCGGGACAGGCTGTTGACCAGGGCGCTCATGGTCAGGCCCGCTTGATCTGGGACAGGGGGTGATCTTCCGGATAGGTCGGAATGGTCGGCTTGGCGGCGCCCAGCATCACGCACATCAGGGCGTCCTCCTCGCCGTGGTTGAACAGGCCGCGGTAGATGCCGGGCGGGATGGAGATCAGATCCCGCTCGCTCAGCCGGGTTTCGAATTTCTCCCCTTCGTGTTCCACGAACAGGGTGATGGAACCGCGCAGCATGAAGAACACCTCCTCCACGTCGTGGTGCACGTGCAGCGGGCCTTCACACTGGCCCGGCAGTACCATGGTGGAGAAGGTGAAGTGCTCGGAAGGCACGGTATTGCCGTCGTCCTTCACCCCGGTGGCGCCGGTGCCCATGTAGCGCATCTGGGCGCGGCGGTACTTGGGATCGTAATCGGCCTGGAATTTCAGCGCCTCGAAGTCGTAGCGACGGGTGCCGAAGCGGGCGATGCGGCTGTCCAGCCATTCTCCCAGGCTCTTGTCGGCGGGCTTGTTCCAGGTGTCGAATTTCGCGTTCATCTCATTTCCTCTCTCAGTGTGTTCCGCACTGGCGGCGGGCAAGGCTTACCCCTTCCGCGCCGGCGGAATCAAGCAAACGGTGGGGTTGAATCAGTATTTTTTGACCAGGGGCACCAGCACCAGGGAGCCGAACACCGCCACCAGCACCAGGAACAACAGTCCCAGGTTGAAGTCGCCGGTGCGGGTCACGATGTAGCCCATCAGCACCGGGGCGGCGGCGCCGGCGAAGTTGCCGAAGCCGTTGAAGATGCCGCCGGCGGTGGCGCTCACCTCGGCCGGGGTGATGCGCGCCAGCAGGGCGAACACCGACGACACCCCGAAGCCCCAGCTCATGGCGCTGACCGACATGGCGGCGATGGCCAGCACCGCGTCCTCGATCTGCAGCACCAGGTACATGGACAGGCCGGCGATCAGCAGGCCGCCGAACACCTGGGCCGCGCGCTTGCCGGTCTTGTCCGACAGGAAGGCGCCGGCGATCTCCCCCGCCAGCATGGCGATAAAGGGCAGCGACGACAGGGCGCCGAATTCCTCGAGGTTGACGCCCTTCTCCTCGATCAGGTAGCTCGGCAGCCAGCCGTTCAGCCCCCACAGGTAGGTGAGCAGGGCGGTATTGAAGATGCACACCGCCCAGAAGGCCGGGGTGGTGAACAGCAGCCGGCTGTTGCGCATGTGCTGCTGCCAGCTCACCCGCTGGCGGGAGCCGGATACCCGGGTCTCGGCGCGGAGCTTGACGCCCCTGAGCCCGAAATACACTACCGCCAGGGTCACCAGGGTCAGCGCCGCCATCACGAAGAAGGTCATCTGCCAGCCGTAGCGGCCCAGGATAAAGGCGGTGATGGGGAAGCCGAGCGCGGCGCCGATGGGGGTACCGAGCAGGAACATGGTGCTGGCCCGGGCCTGCTGGCCGGCGCTGTAGCACTGCTTGACGATGCTGTAGGCCAGGGCGAACAGCGGGCCTTCGGCGATGCCGAGCAGCACCCGCAGCCACAGCAGTTGCTCGTAGCTGGTGGCCAGCCCCATCAGCGCCATCAGCACGCCCCAGGAGGCCACGCTCACCAGCAGGCAGGTGCGCGGATTGATCAGATCGCCGACGACGCTCAGGAAGATGGAGGAAAAACCGTAGGCCAGCAGGAAACTGGTCATCAGCCAGCCGAGCCGGGTCTTGTCGGTGCCGATGCCCATCGCCTCCTGAAACACCGGATCCGAGAACAGCACGGCGATGCTGATCTTGTCGAAAAAGGCCAATACCACGCACACCATCAGCACGACGGAGATCGACCATTGCTTGATGACGCTCGACTGCACCGGCATGACTGAGGTCTCGATAGTTTCTTTCAGCGTTTCCATACTTATAACCCTTTATTCCATTTTACGGTTTCAGCGCCATCGGGTTGACGGCGGGATCGGCCAACTGGTCGGCGGGCAGCACGGTGCCGGCCCTGAGCCAGCGCTTGCCGAGCTTGACCAGCCTGGCGTCGTTGACCGCGATCATCGACTGCAGCCGGTCGTCCTGGTCCAGGTAGATGAAGGCCAGCTGCTTGTCGCCGACCTGCCGCCGCACCAGGCGGCTGTCGTGGCCCGCCGGGGTGCCCAGGATCTGGATGTTGCAGTCGTATTGATCCGACCAGATCCAGGGCTCGTCCCGGTAGGGGCTGGTCTCGCCGAGCATGGCTTTCGCCGCCGAGATGGCCTGGTTCTGGGCATTGGCCCAGGACTGGATGCAAAAGCCCAGCCGGGGGTGGATGGCCACGTCGCCGGCGGCGTAGATGTCCGGATCCGAGGTCCGGCCATGGTCGTCGACGACCAGCCCCTGCGCCACTTCCAGCCCGGCGTCGCGGCCCAGCTCGGTGGCGATCTCGGCGCCGGCGCCCACCACCACCGCGTCCGCCTCCAGCAGCCGCTGCCCGTCCCGGTACAGCACCAGGCCGCCGCCGTCGCCGGCCGCCAGCTCGATGGCGCCGCAGTCCAGCTCCACCTCGACGCCCTGCTCCCGATGCAGATCCCGCAGGTAGTCGGACACCTCGGGCCGCACGCTGCGGGCGCAGAGCCGCTCGCCCAGCTCGAACAGGCTCACCGCCACCCCCTTGGCCCGGGCGGTGGCGGCCACTTCCAGGCCGATCCAGCCGCCGCCGAGAATGGCCAGCCGCTTGCCCGGCGCCAGCCGCTCGCCCAGGCGGGCCGCATCCTCGGGGGTGCGCACCGTGTACACCTGGGGCAGGCTCAGCCATTCCCGCACCGGCACCCGGGCCCGGCTGCCGGTGGCCAGCAGCAGCTTGTCGTAGGCCAGCTCGGTGCCGTTGTCGAGGGTCACCACATGGTCCCGGGGGTCGATGGCGGTGGCCCGGGCCGGCTTGTGCCAGTCGATGTGCATGGCGTCGATGGCCTCGTCGGAGAACAGCTGCAGCGCCGCCGGGGCCATGTCGCCGGCCAGCACCTGCTTGGACAGGGGCGGCCGTTCGTAAAAAACCCGCTCTTCGTCGGACACCACGGACAGGGTGCCGTCAAACCCCTGTTGACGTAAGGTATGGGCGGCCCAGGCTCCGGCCTGGCCGGCGCCGATAATGACGATGCGGGAAATCAGTTGCTTCATGGTTCATGCCCCCTGTTTGACCTGGCGCCGGGTATGGCCGTCCAGTCCGCCTTCCACCGCCCACTCGGTAAAGAGTTCCAGCCGGTGCTCCATGGTGCGGGGCTGCCAGGCGGGAGTGAGGTAGTCGTCGTTGGTGTAGTACTCGAAGGCGCCCCCCAGGGGGCTGTTCACGTACCAGAAATAGGCGGAAGAAATGGGGTGCCGGCCCGGGCCGATAAAGGTGGACCAGCCCTTGCGGTTCATCGCCATGCCGGCGCCGATCACCTCGTGGATGTCGCGCACGGTAAAGGCCACGTGGTTGAGCCCGGCGGGCTTGCCCGGCACGTGCAGCAGGAAGAGGTCGTGGTGGTGGCCTTCGGCGCCACAGCGCATGAAGGCGCCCTTGCCCTCATAGCAGTCGGACAGGTGGAAGCCGAGCCGGTCCCGGTAGAAGGCCTCGGTCCGGGCCAGCTCGGGGGTGAAGAACACCACGTGGCCCACGCCGATGGGCTCGCCCCGCTCGTACACCGGGCTGGCCTCGTCCACCCGGCGGATGTCGCCGTGCTGGTTGATGGCGGCCACCCGCAGTTCGACCGGTTGCACGTCGCTCGGCCGAAAACGCAGGGTCATGCCGTTGGGATCCCGGCAGCTCAGGCCCCCGGCGTCGCGGGCCAGGCCCTCGACCCCGGCCAGGCGCTGGGCCAGCGGCTCCAGGCAGGCGGCGCTTTCGACGCCCCAGACCACCTCGCGCAGGGTGGAGCCGGGCTCGAAGGCGGCCGGCAGCCGGGCGTCGTCGATATCGAACAGGTAGAGCCGGCTCTGGTTCAGGGTGAGGAACAGATCCGTCCCCGGGATGTCGCTCTCGCCACGGCTCAGGCCGAAGTCGGCGAGGAAGCTGGCGGCTTTCGGTCTGTCGTCCACCCCGAATTTCAGGGCTTCAATTCCGGTAATTTTCATGGTCACACTCTCTATGTTGGGCATCCGGGTCAGTTGAAGACGAAGCCGCCGTTGACCGGCAGGTTCTGGCCGGTGACGAAGGACGACAGATCCGACAGCAGGTAGAGCACGGCGCCGTTGACGTCCTCCGGCAGCTGGGGCCGGTGGATGGCGCGGCCGTCCACGTACTGGTCGTGGCGGGCCTGGGGCACGTATTCGGTGGCTTCCACCAGGGTCAGCCCCGGGCTGACGGTGTTGACGCAGATGCCGTATTCGCCGAGCTCCCGGGCCATGGAGCGGGTCATCGCCAGCAGGGCGCCCTTGCTGGCCACGTAGGCCAGCAGCCGGGGCGCGCCCCACAGCGCGGTGTCGGAGGCGATGTTGACCACCTTGCCCGCGCCCGCCGCCTTGAGGTAGGGCACCACCGCCCGGGTCATCAGCCAGCTGCCGCGCACATTGACGGTCATTACCCGGTCCCACACCTCGATATCCAGCTCGGTCATGTCGACGCCGCCGATGCCGGTGGCGATGGCGCCGCAGTTGACCAGGCCATCCAGGCCGCCGAGCAGGCCGGCGGCGTCCCGGGCACAGGCCTCGATGGAAGCCGGATCAGCCAGGTCCAGCGCCAGGCCGTGGGCGATGTGTCCCCCGGCGGCCAGCGCCCTGGCCTCCGCCATCACCTGCCCGGCGAGGATATCGGCCATGGCCACCTCGGCGCCGGCGGCGGTGGCGGCGCGGGCGAAGTCCAGCCCCAGGCCCCGGGCGCCGCCTGTGATCAGCAGCTTCTTGCCCTGCAGCAACTTATGCATGGTTCTCGGCCTCTTGCCTGGCCGCCAGCCGGGCCAGCTGCTGCTCGGCGGTTTTCTTCATCAGCCGGCGCAGGCGCGACAACCCCACGTCGTGCTGGTAGAGGAATTCGTGGTCGCGGGCGTCGGGCGCCATCTGCTCGAGGATGACACGGTCCTGCTCCAGCACGTCCCAGTGCAGCTGCTCCAGGTGGTTGCGGTAGAGGAAACGCCACACGTCGCGCTGCCAGCCGCTCACCTTTCGCGCCCGCCAGAAGAACACCCGGGTGTGGTGCTCGTCCACCGGGGTGGCCAGGCCGACGATCCAGAATTCGCCGCCCGGACCGAACTGCCGGCGGTAGGGAATGGACAGGCGCAGCCAGAAGGCGCCGCTGCTGCCGAACTCGACCCAGTCGAAGTTGACCCCGGTCTGGCCGACTTTTTCGAAGATGAAACCGTGCTCGGTGTTGCGGGCGCGCATGTCGGCGCTCCTGTCCCCTTCCGCCATGGAATGGGAGGTGCTGTGCAGGTAGCTGCCGTGCATGGGATCCATCACGTTGTCGATGGCGTAGCGGTAGTTCACCGCCCAGTCCGCCTGGCACAGGAAGCTGCTCCACTCCCCGCTGTCGAGCTGCTCGGGCAGCACCAGATCGGCGGGCTCGGCGTCCGGGTCCAGGCCGAACCAGAGGAAGATGGCGCCGTGCTTTTCGATCACCGGGTAGGAGCGCAGGCACTTGCTGCCGGTCATGGGGCAGGCGCTCACCGCCGGCACGTCGGCGACCACGCCGTCACCCTTCACTTCCACCCCGTGGTACCAGCAGGCCACCCGGTCGCCCAGGTTCCAGCCCAGGGACAGCCGCGCGCCCCGGTGCGGGCAGCGATCTTCCAGGGCCTTGACCTTGCCCTCGGTGTCGCGCCACAGCACGATATTTTCGCCCAGGCGGGTGATGCCGACCGGGCTGTTGCCCACTTCCCAGCTGGCCACCACCGGATACCACAGATCCTTGAGGCCCAAATCCAGATGGCGTTCTACTGCAAGCTGTTGATTCATCGTGTTCTCCTAGATTCCCCGTGGTGCGCCGCTCAGTAACCGAGGCGGGCCATTTCGTCCTGAAAATTGGCGAGGGTCCAGGCCTCGCCGGCTTCGTTGCGCAACCCGCGCCGGTTGAGGGCGGCCACCAGCGCGTCCAGCTCGACGATGCCCTCGGCGAAGGCGCTTTCCAGCTGGCTGACCAGCGCCTGCTCGTAGCGGGTGGGCTCGCGGTAGCGGTTCTGCCACACCAGGTTGCGGGTTTTGCCCGGGATCTGGATGTTGTTGAGGCCGGCCTCGGTGGCGGGCTCGTTCTTCAGCCAGGCGGCCAGTTTGGGATTGAAGTTGTCCATGGTGCTGTTCCTTGTCATGCCATGTTCAGCAGTACGTCATCGCCGTCGACCCGTACCTCGTAGATGTGGAGATCACGACAGCCGGGGCCACTTTGCAGCTTGCCGGTGGGGATATCGAAGATGGCCTCGTGCAGCGGGCACTCGACGGTGCGGCCTTCGATAAAGCCCTCGGTGAGCAGGGCATAGGCGTGGGGGCAGATGTCCTCGATGGCATGCAGGCGGCCTTCCACCCTGAACACGCCGATCTCCTTGTCGCCTACCTTGACGGCCAGCGGGCTCTCATCGGAGATGTCGCCCAGCTTGCAAATGGAAACCCAGTTCATGGCTTCGTCACTCCTTTGTGTTTTGTATATGAAACTATGATTTATCTACAAAACAAAGATTAGATCCGTTTATTGACCCCTGTCAATGAAAGGCTTTTTTTTGCTCAAATTTATTGGGTCTATAAAGTTACATTTTTATTACAATTTGTTATTAGCACCGGGAGCCGGCCATAAAAAAACGCCATGCGGTCGCATGGCGTTGGTGGGGAGTCACGGCGTCTTGATGGTGCCGTGCGGACTCAGGGCTGGGCGTTGTTGAGGCTCAGGGTGCGGGACAATTCATGGGCGGCGGCGATCACCGCGTCCCGGATGCGGCCCTCGAATTCGGCCTGCGGAATGCCGCCCAGCGGGCAGCTCACCGACACCGAGGCGATCATGCTGTTGTCGCTCAGCCGGTAGATGGGCGCGGCGCAGGCGGCCATGGCCGGGTTGAAGTAGCCCCAGCTGACCAGGGCCGGCTGCCCGCGGATCTCATGGATGCGCGCCAGCAACGCCTCGATGCCGGTAGGTGTGCCCTCGGTGAAGGTTGCCCACTGGTGATCCCGGTACAGCTCGCGGATCTCGTCATCGGACAGGTCGGCCAGCAGTTGCTGGCCGGTAACGGTGGCGTGGGCCGGCCAGCGGGTGCCGACCCCCACCGTGCTGGTGAAGGGCCCCGTGGCCTGGACCCGATCCACGAACACGATATCGGTGCCCTGGCGGATCACCAGGTGGCAGGCGATGGTGGTTTGATCCCGCAGCCGCTGCAGTATGGGACGGGAAGGCTCCAGCAGATCCAGCCCCGAGAGGTAGGTGAAGCCCAGATCCAGCACCTTGGAGTTCAGCGCATAGCGCCGGGAATCGCTGGCCTTGTGCAGAAAACCGCAGTGCTCCAGGGTATAGGCGATACGAAAGGCGCTGGAACGGTTCACGCCCATGATCTCCGCCAGCTCCGAGACCGACAGATCCTTCTTTTCCTGACTGAATGCCTGCAATGCCACCAGCCCCCGCACCAGGCCGGGGACCATGTATCTGTCATCGGTTTCCATATGTTCCTCTGTGCCCGACATTGTTGCGTAGCAAAGGCAAAATTTGAGCATGGCCTTACCGCTTCGTCAAACGCTTCCGTCCCGGCGGAGCCCTCCACGAAAAGCGCCCCCGAAGGGGCGATGCAAAGGCAAGCTACAGATTTTGTATGGTTATGATTGGTGTTATCAGAGTTGTGCCCGTTTTCCGCGCCTCAGAGCCGCAGGCCCTCGCGGATCGACTTCAGGGTCAGTTCGTTGGACCACTCGGGCCGGTCGGGATAGGCGAACACCGCGTTGGTGACGATGCCGTCGAACTTGATCTCCCTGAGCTTGCGGTACAGGGCGTCGAAGTCCACCTCGCCCTCGCCCGGGTTGAGGTGCTGGTGAATGGTCACGTCCGCATCCGGCGGGTTGATGATGTAGCGCAGCCCGAAGCCGGCCTTGTGGTTGAAGGTGTCGGCGATCAGCACATGGGCCAGCAAATCGCCCGCTTCCTCGATATGCTTGACCACATCGCCGATGCCGTCGTCGTAGTAAAAGGCATGGGGCACCGAATAGACCAGTTTGATCCAGTCCTTGTCCAGGGCGCGGATCATGCGCACCGCCTCGATGTTTTGCTCGATAAAGTCATGAGGGTGGGATTGCATGTTGAGTTTGATGCTCTCGCGTTCGAACAGCGGCATCAGCTCTTCCATCGAGCGGACGAAGGCGTCCTCGCTGGCCTGGGGCCGGCGCTTGTTGCCGCTGAACTCGGAGTTCATCAGATCCACCCCCAGCTCGGCGGTGATCTCGATGCAGCGCTTCCAATTGCGCACCGCGGCCTGGCGCTCTTCTTCCACCGGGGAGGCCCACTGCTGCACCGGCAGCACCGAAGAGATCCTGACGCCGGCGTCGGCGCAATACTTTTTCAGACTCTTGATCAGTTGCCGGTCGACCTTGGGATATTCGTAGAACCAGATGAAATCCTTGCGCGGAGACAGCTCCACCCATTCGTATCCCAGCCGGGCCACGGTGTCGATGGTCTCCTTCAGGCCGGTGTTGTCACGATAGTGCGACGGATCGTATACCAAACGCATAACTCTACTCCCTTGACTCAGCAGTCCAAACCGTATCAGCGCCGGCGGCAGAACCGGCTCCTTCATCGTTTATACTACCGGTTGCACACGACCGACTCGTTGCACCGGAACACTACACAATTGAAACAAATATTCCATAAACTTGCCAGTGTCGAAATATTAATTCCACTAAAAGTTCTCAAAATGTGACCCACTCCAAATTTCGCCTTCAGGGCCCGCGGCACTCGTGCTATAAGTGGGATCCCCTTTAATCGGGAGTGCCCATGAAAACCATAAGAATAAGAAAAGGCGTGGTGACCTGCACGCTGCTGGCGGCCCTCTGGCTGCCGCTGCTCGCCACCGCCGCCAGTATCGATAAGCATGCCGACAAGCCGGCCTGGATGGACTGGGGCTTTTTCGGCAACACCGTCATCTCCGCCGTCCTGACCCGCTGGAGCAGCAACAGAGACGACGAATAACCCGGCCGCAGGGACGCGAGCCCTCCTCCACGACGATAGCCCTTCCTCTTTTTCCTGTTCGACTCATCACCGGTGCCGCCCCATTTCTGTGACTCTTGCCGCAGTTGAGTCAATTCATAATTAACAATTATGTAAACAAAATGTATGTTGTGTTGTGACTGAATTGTTTACACAAAAACAAGCCACAACCACCATCGCAGGATCCCACCAAGGAGAACATCATGCACAAGCTTGGAAGCACCGCACTGCTCGCCGCCGGCCTGGCCCTGGCTCCCCTGACCCAGGCGCTGGCCCAGGACCGGCCGGATATCGCCGTGCTGATCCCCGGCAAGCACGACGACAACGGCTTTATGCAGGCCGCCTACCGGGGCTATGAAAAGATCAAGGCAGAGCTGGATGTCAACGCCAGTTATGTATCCAATATTTCCGCCACTTCCGATCCGGCCCTGCTTACCGAGGCCATGCGCAAGCTGGCACAGGAAGGCCCCGATCTCATCATCGCCCATGGCGGCCAGTGCAACGGCCCGGCGGAGATAGTGAGCAAGGAATTCCCCGACATCAGGTTCGTGGTGATCCAGGGCCATGTGCAGGGACCCAACCTCTCGAGCTATGTGGTGCGCCAGGAAGACTCGGCCTGGCTGGCCGGCGCCCTGGCCGGGCTGACCACCCAATCCGACGTGGTCGGCCATATCTCCGGTGCCTGGCCCAAGCCCGGCCTGATCGGCCGCGCCGCCTTTTATGACGGGGTCAAACACGTCAATCCCGACGCCAGGTTCCTGACCTGGTTTACCGGCGATCTGGACAATACCGACATCAACGCCCAGGCCGCCGCCGCCGAAATCGCCGCGGGCGCCGATGTGATCTACACCATGCTCAACGCCGGCCGCCAGGGGGTGATCGACGAGATCAAATCCCATGGCGGCAAGGTGCGCCATATCGGCAACGTGTCCGACTGGACCCAGGTGGACGCCAGCTTCGTCGGCTCGGCGGTGGCCGACGCCAGCGTGGCTATCCTCAGCGCCGCCCGCGACTTTACCACCGGCGACTGGCAGCCCGACCAGATCACCGAGATCGGCCTGGGCCAGGGCGAGGTGGTCAAGCTGACCCTGGCGGAGGACGTCTCGCCCGAGATAAGACAGCAGCTGGACCAGCTGGCGGCCAAGCTGATCAGCGGCGAAATCCGCATCAATACCACTTACGAGGGCTCCGAGTTCAACCCGGCCACCGGAGAATTCGTGGATCAGTCCTACAAGGAAGAACTGAAGGCCAAGTCCTGATATTCAATACCCTTCAGTAAATGAGCGCCTGCGGCGCTCATGCGGGCGAGCCGCCCGCGCTCCATAAGGGACATTGCTCAAATGGAGCGCAGGCGGCCCGCCTGCACATTGGCGCGACGCGGCAACCCTGCCGCGGCTTCGTGAAACTCCGGCGCTGCCTGCTACCGATCGTCGGGCAACCAGGATCTTCACTTTTCCCCCCTCTTGGCACTGGCATTCCCCGCCAAGCCAAGTACCATATATCGCCATAGCTGTTCGGTTGGCCGCAGGCTGCAGCGCAGCTCGCCAATACGGCCTATTAACTTACTGATTTATCAGGACAAATAGAAATGGCTCAATTTGTTTACACCATGCACCGCGTGGGCAAGGTGGTTCCGCCCAAGCGTCATATTCTGAAGAATATCTCCCTGTCGTTTTTCCCCGGCGCCAAAATCGGCGTGCTGGGCCTGAACGGCGCCGGTAAATCCACCCTGCTACGCATCATGGCCGGCATCGACACCGAAATTGAAGGTGAAGCCCGCCCCCAGCCCGGCATCAACATCGGCTACCTGCCCCAGGAGCCCCGGCTAAACCCGGAGCAGACCGTACGCGAAGCGGTGGAAGAAGCCGTGGCCGAAGTGGCCGGCGCGCTCAAGGAGCTGGACGCCGTCTACACCGCCTACGCGGATCCGGACGCCGATTTCGACAAGCTGGCCAAGCGCCAGGGCGAGCTGGAAGCCATCATCCAGGCCCACGACGGCCACAACCTGGACAACCAGCTGGAGCGCGCCGCCGACGCCCTGCGCCTGCCGCCCTGGGACGCGGTGATCGACAAGCTTTCCGGGGGTGAACGCCGCCGGGTGGCCATGTGCAAGCTACTGCTGGAAAAACCGGACATGCTGCTGCTCGACGAACCCACCAACCACCTGGACGCCGAGTCCGTGGCCTGGCTGGAGCGCTTCCTGCACGACTACGAAGGCACCGTGGTGGCCATTACCCACGACCGTTACTTCCTCGACAACGTGGCCGGCTGGATCCTGGAGCTGGACCGGGGCGAAGGCATTCCCTGGGAAGGCAACTACTCCTCCTGGCTGGAGCAGAAGGATCAGCGCCTGTCCCAGGAGCAGTCCTCCGAGGCTGCGCGCCAGAAGTCGATCCAGAAAGAACTGGAATGGGTGCGCCAGAACCCGAAAGGTCGTCAGGCCAAGTCCAAGGCGCGCATGGCCCGCTTCGAGGAACTGCAGAACCAGGACTTCCAGAAGCGCAACGAAACCAACGAGTTGTTCATCCCGCCCGGCCCGCGCCTGGGTGACAAGGTAGTGGACGTCGAGCACCTGACCAAGTCCTACGGCGACCGGGTGCTGATCGACGACCTGTCGTTCAGCATTCCCAAGGGCGCCATCGTCGGTATTATCGGCCCCAACGGTGCCGGTAAATCCACCCTGTTCCGCATGCTCACCAACGCCGAACAGCCGGATTCCGGCAGCATCACCCTGGGTGATACCGTGCAACTGGCTTCTGTGGAGCAGTTCCGCGACAGCATGGACGACAAGAAGACCGTGTGGGAAGAAGTATCCGGCGGGCTGGACATGATGCGCATCGGCAACCTGGAGATCCCCAGCCGCGCCTACCTGGGCCGGTTCAACTTCAAGGGTGTCGACCAGCAGAAGCGGGTCGGCGAGCTCTCCGGCGGTGAACGCGGCCGCCTGCACATGGCCAAGCTGCTGCAGACCGGCGGCAACGTGCTGCTGCTGGACGAACCGACCAACGACCTGGACGTGGAAACCCTGCGCGCCCTGGAAAACGCCCTGCTGGACTTCCCCGGCTGCGCCATGGTCATCTCCCACGACCGCTGGTTCCTCGACCGCATCGCCACCCATATCCTGGACTACAAGGACGAAGGCAAGGTGGAATTCTTCGAAGGCAACTTCACCGAATACGAAGAGTGGAAGAAGAAAACCTACGGCGCCGAGGCCATCCAGCCCCACCGCATCAAGTACAAGCGCATCGCCAAGTAACACCGTCGATACCGCTTGTATTCAAAGCCCGCATCACGCGGGCTTTTTTATGGCCGGGAATAAATCAAATCCGTTATTCCGGCCTCCACTCCGTCATTCCCGCGAAGGCGGGAATCCAGAGCCCACAACTCGGCACTCATATATTCTCTCCATTCCCACACCTCACCACCGCCATTCCCGTGAAGGCGGAAATCCATACATCCCCGCACAGATAAACGCGATGCCCAAGCGGGCTACTTCCCTGCCGGGCTACACTGAAGTCTGCTTACCGGGTGATATCGAAAGGAAAACACTATGAAACTCGCCTTGCCCTTGATGTGCGCCTGCATGGCACTAACGCTGGCAACCGCCGGTTACAGCGCCACCCAGCAGGATATGAATCAAGCAGCCGGCCGGCAATACGAACAAGCCGACCAGGCCCTGAACCAGGCCTATGTCCGCCTGATGGCCAGGCTGGATGCTCCCCGCCAGGAAAAACTCAAGCTCGCCCAGCGGGCCTGGCTCAGGTTTCGCGATGCCCAGGCCGAGTTGGTCTCCTCAGCCTGGGAAGGCGGCTCTATCCGGCCGCTGATCCACGGTGAGGAGCTGATCCGGCTGACCGAGCACAGAACCGCCGAACTGCTCCGTCTTCTTGAGGAACAAGGTGACTGAGCAGGCCACCGCGGATCCTTCCAAGGAGGCACTTTCCCTTGCTCCGCTCCTGCCCGCGACCTCGCGGTATGTTCCACTGCCGGAAACGGCGTCACTCGAAGACAACACCGCCTGCCCGCCCCGTCTTTACTACTTTCCGCCAGCTCGCTCCACCTTCGCCATGGTGCTATGCTGTCGCCCCTGACCAGAACAACAAGCGGGATACCCCATGGACACCTACGCCGCCCTCGCCCGGCTGGACCGGCAGGACACCTGGCACGGCTTCAGGCAGCTGGTGCCGCTTTCCCTTTTCGTCGCCGTGTTCGGGCTGGCCTTCGGCCTGGCCGCCACCCAGGTGGGGCTGAACAATACCGATATCGTGCTGATGAGCGCCCTGGTGTTTGCCGGCGCCTCCCAGTTCGCCGCCCTCGATCTCTGGGGTACCCAGGTGCCGCTGGTGCCCCTGGTAATCACCACCTTCGCCATCAACGCCCGCCACCTGCTGATGGGCGCCACCCTCTACCCCTGGCTGCGCCACCTGCCGCCGGCCAGGCGCTACGGGGTGATGCTGTTCGCCTCCGACGCCAACTGGGCCATGGCCATGCAGGGCTTTCACCGGGGTGAGCGGGCGCTCGGCATTCTGTTCGGCGGTGGGCTCGCCATCTGGTCGTTCTGGATCCTAGGCACCTGGCTCGGGCTGCATTTCGGCAACGCCATCGAGGATCCGGTCGGCCTGGGGCTGGACATGGTGATGGGCTGTTTTCTGCTGGCCATGGTGGTGGGCGGGCGCAAGGATCTGCGCAACCTGGCCATCTGGACGGTGGCCGCGCTCTCGGCCATGCTGGCCTACTGGTATCTGCCCGCCAACAGCCACGTGGTGGTGGGCGCGCTGTCGGGCGGCGTGCTCGGCGCCCTGTGGATGGAGAAGGAAAGCACATGAACCTGGACACAGCAGGCCTAGGGCCCTGGCTTATCATCGGCGTGATGGCGCTGGTCACCCTGGCCACCCGCTGGGGCGGCGTGTTGGTGATGTCCTTCGTGCCCATCAACCGCCGGGTGCAGCAGTTTATCGGCGCCATGTCCGGCTCGGTGCTGGTGGCCATCCTCACTCCCCTGGCCCTCAACGGCGACACCGGCGCCCGCCTGGCGCTGCTGGCCACGGGGCTGACCATGCTGGTGCTGAAAAAGCCGCTGCCGGCCATCGCCGCCGGCATCCTGGTGGCGGCGCTGGCCAGGCAACTGGGATAACAGCGCCGTCATCTGTGCCTGCGCTTGCCGCGGGCCCGGTGTCGTTTTCCCTGGATTCCCGCCTTCGCGGGAATGGCGGGGGTGGACGCGGGAATGACGAGGGTGGGCACGAAAATGGCGGGTGTGCATTGACGAGAATATCGGCAAATATCAGCGATTAACAGGCTAATGGCACCGAAGCGGCGCCATCGTCTGGTTATACCGGCAAGCTGAGTCGGCCGTTGTGGTAGCTGACCTGGCGGTAGTCGGGGATATTGCCCAGCACCCGTTCGTGCTCGTGGCGGCTGCCGCCCACTATCACCACCCGGCAGCCGGCGGCCAGGGCCGAGGCAATGCCGGCCGGGGCATCCTCGAACACCAGGCAGTCCTGTGCCGCCAGCCCCAGCAGCCGGGCCGCCAGCAGGTAGGGCTCGGGATCCGGCTTGCCCCTGCTCACCTGCTCGGCGGTCACCCGGATCCGCGGCAGGGGCAGTTCGGTGATGTCGAGCTTGGGGATGGAAAGCGGCAGGCTGCCCGAGGTGCAGATGGCCCAGTAGTCATCCGGCAACGAGCACAGCAGCTCCCGGGCGCCGGGGATGGCGGTCACGCTGTCGTTCAGGCTCCTCTCCACCACTTCCAGCCAGGCGGCCTCGGCCGCCACATCCAGCTGCGGCGCCAGTCGGCGGATGGTCTCTTCGCTGCGCACCCCGTGGCAGATGGCCAGCACATCGCTCAGGGGAATGCCGTGCCGGTCGCACCAGCGGGCCCAGGCCTGCTCCACCGCCCGGTGGGAGTCCACCAGGGTGCCGTCCAAATCGAAGATCAGGCCCTTGGCCGCCACTGTGTTCATGGTGCTCTCCTTTATCGGTTACCGTTACCCCGATCCTACTCTCCCGACCCGGCACCATTTATTCCTTTGGCCCGAAAAAAGATACTATTGGCTCATTACCAAGATCCAAGGTGGCCCAAAATGCTTAAACGCGAACTGCTGAGCCTGCCCCATCACAGATCCTGGGCCCTGACCCACCTCAAGGACGCCGGCGTGCCCTTTCAGTGGCACTACCACCCGGAATACGAGATCACCCTGACCCTGGGGGCGGAAGGCATGCGCTATATCGGCGAGGACGTGGCCCCCTTCGGGCATTGCGATCTGGCGCTGGTGGGACCGGACGTGCCCCACACCTGGGACGCCAAGGCCTCGGACGGCGCGCCCGAGGTGTATGTGGTGTTCCTGCCCAGGCACTGGCTGCAGGCCCAGGTGGAGGCGGGACTGGTGGAGCTGTCGCCCCTGCTCGACTGGCTGGCCGGGCTCGGCAACGGCGCCGTGTTCGGTACCGCCACCGCCCGCCGGGCCCGGCGACTGTTCGAGCGCATGGCGCAACCGGGCCCGCTGCCGGCCCTGGCCGCCCTGCTGGAGCTGCTGCAACTGCTGCAGGCGGACGAACATGGCCGCCCCCTGGGCGGGCGGTTACAGCAACCGCCGGACCGACGCCTGGATCGGCTGCTCGGCCATTTGCAGCGCCATTACCAAGAGCCCCTGCGCCTGGAGCAGGTGGCCCGCCACTGCAGCCTGAGCCCCGCCACCCTCAAGCGGCTGCTGCAACAGCACTGCGACACCAGCTTCAGCCAGTACCTCAACCGTCTGCGCCTGGGCCACGCCTGCCACCTGCTCACCACCAGCCTCCTGCCGGTGGCGCTGGTGCGCGAGCAGGCGGGGTTCAACAACGCCAGCCACTTCAACCGCAGCTTCCTCGCCCATACCGGGCTGAGCCCCCTGGCCTTTCGCCGCCGCTTCGGCTGGCGCCGGCTGGGCTAACGCCGCCACACCACCGGGAACCAGTCCTCCCGCATCCGCTCCCCCGTTTGCAGGTTGATGCCGTCAAACGGCGGCGAGGTGGGTCCGCCCCGGTCGACATAGCGCACGTCGTCGCCGATAAAGCGGGTAGAAAAAGCCCGGCGCCGGTTGGACGTCTGGTTGCCCGGGGCACCATGCACCGTCTTGAAGTTGAACAACAGCGCATCGCCCGGCTCCAGCTCGGGAATGAGGATCTCGAAGTCCCCGCCGTCGATATCCGGCATGTCCATAAAAGGGCTGTCATCCCGGTACCAGGACGCATTCGTGGACCACTTGCTCGGTCGCACCAACTTGGGCCAGCGGTGGGAGCCCAGCACCACCTGCAGGGCATTTTCCTGGGTGATGGGATCCAGCGGTATCCAGTAACTGGCCGTCTGGTCACCGTCCACGCAGTAGTAGGGTAAATCCTGGTGCCAGGGCGTGGGCTTGGCGGTGCCCGGCTCCTTCACCAGAATATGTTCATGGAATACCTGAATTTGCCGTGAACCGGTAGCCTCCCCGGCAATCGCCGCTCCGGGGGACGCCTCTATCCAATGCCGGAATTCAGGTATCCGCTGCCAGTTGCAGTAATCCTCGAAAAAACGTCCGCCATCGTTGCCGGTCACGTTCTCCCGGCCATGCTCGCCAGGCTCGCGCAGCACCCGTTCAAAACCTGTCCGTAATGGCTCTATCCAGTCCTTGAACACACCCTTGACGACGATGGCGCCGTCTCGCGCATAGGCGTCCCGTTGATCCTGTGTCAGCCAGGTCGTGGTGGTTGTGTGACCCATGATGATTCCTCCCTGTGGTTAGCGACGACTCGACTTTAGCACCGGCATCACATAGCTTATAAATACAGTTTACATATAGGATACATAGAGTAATGGCTATACCTTTTACCTTCCGGCAACTGAGCTACTTTGTCGCGGTGGCCCAGCAGGGCAGCGTCAGCAAGGCGGCCGAGGTGCTGCATGTGTCCCAGCCTTCGGTGTCCATCGCCATCACCCAGCTCGAGGGGTTGCTGGAGCAGCCCCTGTTCCAGCGCCACCGGGGCCAGGGGGTCAGCCTTACGCCCGGCGGCGAAGCGCTGTTGAAGGAGGCGCGCCATATCCTCACCCTGTCCCACAACCTGCTGGCCCGTCAGCGGCAGGACGACAGCGAGGTGGAGGGCCAGTTGGTGCTGAGCTGTTTCAGGGATATCGCGCCCTACTACCTGCCACGATTGGTGAGCCGCTTCGAGCGCCGCTACCCCGGGATCCGGGTATTGATGCAGGAGGAGGATCTGGCCGGCGTGAGCCGGGCGCTGGAGCAGGGCCGGGCCGAACTGGCCCTGAGTTACGATCTGGGCCTGCCGCAGGAGATAGACGCCGAGGTGCTGGATGAACTGCTCCCCCATGCCCTGCTGCCCACCACCCATCCCAGGGCGGCCAGCCCTTCCCTCAGCCTCACAGAGCTGGCGGCGGAGCGGCTGATACTGCAGGATCTGCCGCTCACCCGGGAGTATTTCCTCTCCCTGTTCTGGCACCGGGGACTCAAGCCCGACATCGTCCACACCACGGCGTCCTTCGAACTGCAACGGGGCCTGGTGGCCCACGGTCACGGGGTGGCGCTGTCCTGCACCCGGCCGGCGGGAGACCGCAGCTACGATGGCGCGGCCCTCGCCTGCGTGCCGCTCGCCGACGAGGTCCAGCCCCAGCGGGTGGTGCTGGCCCATTCCCGCCGCTTTCCGCTGTCGGTGCCGGCCCGGCTGTTCCTCGGCCTGGTCGCCGGACAGTAAGGTACAGCCTCGGTATAACCCGGCAGCAGCCGAGTAGCGCTAAGCAGACCGTGACATGCCATGGACGGCATGTCCGAGCCTACATGGACGTACTTGCGGCGTGTCTGTGTGCGCTGTCCGGCCGATGCCGGAAACCCTCAGCTACAGCACCTGGGACGCAATCCAGCCGAAGATCACCAGCGGAATGTTGTAGTGGATAAAGGTGGGGATCACCGAGTCGCGGATATGATCGTGCTGGCCGTCGGCATTCAGCCCGGCGGTGGGCCCCAGGGTGGAGTCGGAGGCCGGCGAGCCGGCATCGCCGAGGGCGCCTGCCGTACCCACCAGCGCCAGGGTGGCCAGGGGCGAGAAGCCGAAGCTCAGCGCCAGCGGCACATAGATGGCGGCGATAATGGGAACGGTGGAAAACGACGAGCCGATGCCCATGGTAATGAACAACCCCACCAGCAGCATCACCAGTGCCGCCAGCGCCGGGCTGTTGCCGATCAGCGCCCCCGATCCCGCCACCAGTTCGGGAATGGCGCCCGAGGCCTTCATCACCCCGGCAAAGCCGGAGGCGGCAATCATGATAAAACCGATCAGCGCCATCAACCGCATGCCCTGGGTGAAGACGTCGTCCTGCTCCTTCCATTTGAACAGGCCGTTCATCGACAACAGGGCAAAGCCCAGCAGGCCGCCCAGCACCATGGAGCCGGTAGCAAGCTGCACCGCCAGGGCCCCCACCACCGCCACCAGTATCATCGCCAACTGTCGTTTGGAGAGCCGGAGCTCGGTCTTTTCCCGGGCTGCGGCCGCCACCGGCTGATGCCGATATGCCCGCGGCCGGCGGTAGCTGAACAGCACCGCCACCAGCAGCCCCAACACCATGCCCAGGGCCGGGATCAGCATGGCCCTGGGCGCCATCTCAGGAGTCACCTGCAAACCCAGTTCACTGCCGGCCTGGTTGACGCTGCCGGTGAGAATGTCGTTGAGGAAGATGGTCCCAAACCCGACAGGAGTGGTCATGTACATGATGGTGATGCTGAAGGTGATCACACAGGCCACGGCGCGTCGGTCCAGTTGCAGCATGCTCATCAGCCCCAGCAGCGGCGGCACCAGTATGGGAATAAAGGCGATATGCACCGGCACCACGGTGCCGGAAGCGGCGCCCACGATAACCAGGGCGCCGAACAGCAACCACTTGATGCCCCCCAGTTGGCCCGGCTCACGGCGGGCCCCGACCCAGGCCAGGGTTTTATCGGCCACCAGGCCGGTAATGCCGGTACGCGACAGCGCCACCGCAAAGGCGCCGAGGGTGGCGTAGGCCAGCGCCACGGTGGCGCCTCCGCCCAGCCCCTCGTTGAAGGCGCCAATCACCTGCTCCACCGACATCCCCGCCCAAAGCCCGCCCACCAGGGCGGCGACCACCAGTGAAAACACCACCGATACCCGGGCCAGACACAGCCCCACCATCACCAAAATAGCCAAAACAATGGCATTCATAGGTTCCTCTCCCCTGTGTTGTTACGTCCTTTTAATGCGGCGCACCGGCTCTGAACCCGCTACCCACAGGGGAAAATTAACACTCCGTAAACATTTAAAATGAATATAGTTTGTATATGAACCTCATAACTTTTTGGCTATGTAGTAGCAATATGATGTACCGCCTGTACCAAGAACATATCTCCAACTTCGGCTACATGTTGGGATAATTGGGCCCGCCGCCCCCTTCCGGTACTGCCCAGCGGATATTCTGGGACGGATCCTTGATATCGCAGGTTTTGCAGTGCAGGCAATTCTGGGCGTTGATCTGCAGCCCGGCTCCCGCTGCTTGCTCTACCACCTCATACACCCCCGCCGGGCAGTAACGCTGGGCCGGCTCCGCCCAGCGCGGCAGGTTCTGCGCCAACGGGATGGCCGCATCCTGCAGTTGCAGGTGGCAGGGCTGATCTTCTTCGTGGTTGGTGTTGGACAAAAACACCGAAGACGGCTTGTCGAAGCTGAGCTTGCCATCCGGCCTGGGATAGGTGATGGGCGGGCAGCCCGCCGCCGCCTTCAGTCCCTCATGGTCCGGCCGGCGATCGTGCAGGGTCAGGGGCAGGCGGCCGCCGAACAGCTTCTGCTCCAGGAAGTTGAAGGCGCCCCCCAGCCAGGGGCCGAACCGGTGCAGCGCCGGGCCGAAGTTGCGGCCGCGATACAGCTCATCGTACAGCCAGGACGCGCGGAAACGGGCGTCGAAGGAGGTCGGCGCCCGCCCGTCCTCGCCGCCGGCCAGCGCCTCGAACACCGCCTCCGCCGCCAGCAGGCCGGACTTCATGGCGGTGTGGGTGCCCTTGATGCGGGCCGGATCCAGGGTGCCGGCGTCGCAGCCGAGCAGCAGGGCGCCGGGCATCGTCATCCTGGGCAGGGAATTGAAACCGCCCTTGGCGATGGCCCGGGCACCGTAGGCCACCCGCTTGCCTCCTTCCAGGTACCGGCGGAACAGCGGATGCTGTTTCATGCGCTGAAACTCGTCGAAGGGACTCAGCCAGGGGTTGGTATAGTTGAGGTCGACCACCAGCCCCACCACCACCTGGTTGTGCTCGCCGTGGTAGAGAAAGCTGCCGCCGCCGGTGTCGCCCGCCAGCGGCCAGCCGGTGCCGTGCATCACCAGTCCCGGCCGGTGCCGGGCCGGATCGATGTCCCACAACTCCTTGATGCCGATGCCGTAATGCTGGGGATCCGCCTTGTCATCCAGCCGGAAGCGGGCGATCAGCTCCTTGCCCAGGTGGCCGCGGCAGCCTTCGGCAAAGAGGGTGTAGCGCGCATGCAACTCCATGCCCGGCACATGGCCGGGCCCGGGCTCGCCATCCCGGCCGACGCCCATGTCGCCGGTGACGATGCCCCTGACCGCGCCGTCGTCGTGGTAGAGCACGTCGCTCGCGGCAAAACCCGGGTAAATCTCCGCCCCCAGGGCTTCGGCCTGCTCGGCCAGCCAGCGGCACAGCTTGCCCAGGCTGGCCACGTAACAGCCCTCGTTGTGCAGGCTGGGGGGCGCCAGCCAGCCAGGGATACGGCGGG
This sequence comes from Zobellella endophytica, assembly GCF_003012775.1. GTDB lineage: Bacteria > Pseudomonadota > Gammaproteobacteria > Enterobacterales > Aeromonadaceae > Oceanimonas > Oceanimonas endophytica. The sequence goes on from NZ_PXYG01000002.1 coordinate 387,970, forward strand.
CCGCGCCCTCATGCGCCAGCCAGTAAAGCTCGTCGGCCGCCACCGGGGTCGTCAGCGGGGCACCGCGCTCGGCCCAGTCCGGGAAGAGCTCGGCCAGGGCCCGGGGATCGATCACGGCGCCGGAGAGGATATGGGCCCCCACTTCCGAGCCCTTTTCCACCACGCAGAGGCTCAGCTCCCGGCCGGCCTCCCGCGCCTGCTGCATCAGCCGGCAGGCCGCCGCCAGCCCGGCGGGGCCGGCACCGACGATGACCACGTCGAACTCCATGATTTCTCTGTTCATTGTTATTTCCCGTCAAAACGGCAGGGGCGGCGGCCCGTCCCTGCTCCAGGTTCAGAAGATCAGGTGTGCCGCCAGCGCCACCAGGGGGATGGCCAGCAGGGTCCGGATGAGAAAGATCAGCACCAGATCCGTCACCGACAGCGGGATGTCCGATTCCAGCATGGCGTTGGCGCTCTCGGTGAAGAAGATGATCTGGATGGTGGACAGGGTGCAGACGAAGAACACGCTCATCGGCGCCACCTCGCCCCCGGCGATGATGATGGCGGGCAGGGCGATTTCGGCGATGGACAGCAACACGGTGGGCGCTATCTTGTCCGCGTCGGGCAGTTGCAGCAGCCTGAGCAAGGGCTCGAACACCAGCCCCAGGTACTCGAACAGCGGCGTGTAGGTGCCTATCACCAGGGCGATGGTGGCGATCGACAGGATATAGGCCACTATCTTCTGGGCGAAGGTCGCCGCCTCCCACAGGTAACGGCCGAACACCTCGGGGCCGGTGGTGGCCGCCCGCTCGGCGGCGGCCTGGCAGGCGCGCAACAGGATGGGCCCCTGCGGTTTGCCGCCGTCCCTGCCCTGCCGGGCCGTGCGGCCGTCGAAGTAGCGGTCCGGCTTGCGGCTCAGCGGCGGCAGCCGGGTGACCACGGCGGCCAGCAGGAAGTTGATGACGAAGGACGAGACAATCATGTGCGGCAGGTATTCCATGATGCCGCCGATGGACGCCAGCAGGGCGAAGAAGCCCAGGCTGCAGATACTGAAGTTGGTGGCGATGCTGGCCGCTTCCCGCTGGGTATAGTGGCCGCTGCGGTACAGCTTGTTGGTAATGAAAATCCCCACCGCCGGGGCGGCAACAAAGGAGGCCACCGCATCCACCGCCGAGCGGCCGGGCAGGCGGTAGAGCGGGCGCATCAGCGGCTCCATCAGGGTGCCCACGAATTCGAGAAAACCGAACTCGGTGAGGAACAGCACCAGGAAGCCGGCCACCACCACCGTCAGAAAGACGCTGCCCCCGAGATAGAGCGCCAGCCCGCCCACGTCCTTGTGCAGGAACCAGTCGGGCCCAATCCGGAACACCAGCAAGGCCGCAAATACCGCGCCCAGCAGGAACAGCAGGCCGACCAGGGCATTGTCCTTGCGATGGTAGCGTGCCAGGGCGGCATTGCCGGTCAGCCGGGCAGCCCCCCAGGTCAGGCAGAGCAACAGGGTCAGCGCCAGGGTCAGGTACTGGAGGCTGTCGCCCAGCGCCCCCTTGATGGCCCCGATCAGGCTCACCAGGGGAATAGTGGCCTGGTCGCCCCCGAGCGACAAGGGAATAAAGAAAATCAACAATCCGATCAAACTGCCCAGCAGCGCCTTGACAGCGCCCCCGCGTCTTCCTTGCATTACCTCGACGTTATTCATCCTTCTTCTCCATTGACAGGCTAGTGCTGGACCCGCCCAGGCGGGTCATTCCCTCGACAGGGCGCCACCGGTAGCGGCGCCCCTTCATTCCTTCGTTGCTGCCGTTCCCGTCCCCGCGCTCAGGGCAGTTGCGCCGTGAGCCGGGGCAACGCCTCGAACAGATCCGCCACCAGGCCGTAGTCGGCGATGCGGAAGATGGGCGCGTCTTCGTCCTTGTTGATGGCCACGATGACCCGGGACTCCTTCATGCCGGCCAGGTGCTGGATGGCGCCGGAAATGCCCACGGCGATATAGAGTTCCGGCGCCACTATCTTGCCGGTCTGGCCCACCTGGCGATCGTTGGCGACAAAGCCGGCATCCACGGCGGCGCGGGAAGCGCCTATCGCCGCGCCCAGCTTGTCGGCCAGGGCCTCGATCAGGGCGAAGTGTTCGGCCTTGCCCAGGCCGCGCCCGCCGGACACCACCACCCGGGCGTCGCCCAGCTCGGGACGTTCCGACACCGACAACTGCTCGGCGACAAAACGGGACAACCCCGTGTCATGTACCGAATTCACCTCTTCTATCGATGCGCTGCCGCCCGCGCCGGCCACCGCCGCAAAGGCGCTGGTGCGCACGGTGAGCACCTTGATCGGATCGAGGGAGCGGACGGTGGCGATGGCATTGCCGGCATAGATGGGCCGGCGAAAGGTATCGGCGCCTTCCACCGAGATGATGTCGGAGAGCTGGCCCACGCCGAGCAGGGCGGCCACCCGCGGCAGCAGGTTCTTGCCGCCGGTGCTGGCCGGCGCCAGCAGATGGCTGCAGTCCCGGCCCAGCTCCGCCACCAGCGGCGCCAGGTTTTCGGCCAGCTGATGGGCGTAGGCGGCATGGTCGGCCAGCCACACTCTGGCCACCCCCTCCACCCGGGCGGCGGCCTCGGCCACGGCCCGGCAGCCCTGGCCCGCCACCAGCACCATGAGTTCCCCGCCCAGCTGGCGGGCGGCGGCCACCGTGTTCAGGGTGGCGGCCTTGAGGATACGGTTGTCGTGTTCCGCGACGATCAGGATAGCCATCAGATCACCTTCGCTTCGTGTTTCAGTTTGTCGACCAGCTCTTCCACCGAGCCCACCATGACCCCGCCCTGGCGCTCCACCGGCGGCGTCACCCCAAGCAGCTCGCTGTGGGCCCGCAGGCTCACCCCCAGCACCTCCGGGGTGCATTGCTCCAGCGGCTTCTTCTTCGCCTTCATGATGCTGGGCAGGGCGGCATAACGCGGCTCGTTCAGCCGCAGGTCCGTGGTCACCACCGCCGGCAGCCGCAACGCCAGGGTCTGCAGGCCGCCATCCACTTCGCGGGTAACCAGTGCCTCCTGCCCGGCTATCTTCACCGCCGAGGCGAAGGTGCCCTGGCCCATGCCGGTAAGCGCGGCCAGCATCTGCCCGGTCTGGTTGTGATCGGCGTCGATGCCCTGCTTGCCGAGGATCACCAGCCCCGGCTGCTCCCGCTCCACCAGCCGCGCCAGCAAGCGCGCCACCGACAGCGGCTCGGGCAGTTGTTCGGTGTGCACATGGATGCCGCGATCGGCGCCCAGGGCCAGGGCGGCGCGGATCTGCTCCTGCACCTCCTGGGGCCCGACCGACACCACCACCACCTCGGAGGCGACGCCCGCTTCCTTCAGCCGCACCGCCTCTTCCACCGCAATTTCACAGAAGGGGTTGAGCGCCATCTTGACGTTGGCCAGATCCACGTCTTTCTGATCCGCCCTCACCCTGACCCTGACGTTGTAATCGATGACCCTTTTTACCGTGACCAGTATCTTCATCGCCGTTGCTCCTCAGTGGTTCAGCAGGGTGCGCGCTATGATGTTGCGCTGCACTTCGGACGAGCCTTCGTAGATGCGCATGATGCGCAGGTCCCGCACATAGCGCTCGAGCGGCATTTCCCGGGTGTAGCCATAGCCGCCGTGGATCTGCAGCGCCCTGTCGGCAATGCGGCCGGCCGCTTCCGAGGCGTAGAGCTTGGCCATCGCCGACTCCTGGGAAAAGCGTTCCCCCTGTTCGCGCCTGGTGGCCGCCCGCAGGCCGAACATCCGCGCCGCCTCCAGCTCGGTGGCCATGTCGGCCAGCATCCACTGCAGCCCCTGGAACTCGGCGATGGGGTGATCGTTGACCTCGCGGGTCCTGGCCCAGTGCAGGGCCGCCTCGAGGGCGGCGCCGGCAATGCCGGTGCAACTGGCGGCAATTTCCACCCGGCCGTTGTCCAGCACCTGCATGGCGGTGCGAAAACCCCGGCCCTCTTCGCCGCCCAGCAGGCGGTCGGCCGGCACCTCGCAGTCCAGCGCCACCTCGAACACATGCCCGCCCCTGAGGCCCATGGTGCGCTCGGGCGCGCTCACCGCCACCCCGGCCGCGTGGCGATCGACGATAAAGGCACTGATGCCCCTGTGGCCGGCGCTCTTGTCGGTTTTGGCATACACCACCAGAAAGTCCGCCTCGGCGGCGTTGGAGATAAAGTGCTTCACCCCGCGCAGCCGGTAGCCCGAGCCGGTTTTTTCCGCCAGGGTGCGCATCGCCGCCGGATTGGAGCCGGCGTTGGGCTCGGTCAGGGCGAAGGCCCCCAACAGCTCGCCGCTGGCCGCCCCCGGCAGCCAGCGCCGGCGCTGCGCCTCGGTGCCACCGTGCAGGATGGAGTCGGTCGCCAGGAAATGGGCGGTCACCATGGAGGCGGTGGAGCCGCAGGCCGCCGCCAGTTGCTCCACCGCCAGGTAGAGCGCCACCGCCGACACCCCGGTGCCGCCGCAGTGTTCCGGCAGGTTCATGCCCATGATGCCGATGTCGGACAGCGCCGCCCGGTGGCGGACCGCCGAATGGCTGCCTTCGTCTATGTCCGCCGCCGCCGGCGCTATCACCTCCCGGCAAAAGCGCTGCATGGCGTCGGCCAGCATCCGATCGTCTTCGGTAATGGTGATGTTCATGGTGATCCTCTCCTTGGGTTGTCGGTATGCCGTCGCCCCCTGACGCCAGGGCGCAACGGGGCCCACCGGCCGCGCCGGTGTGGCGTAATGAAAGTGGGAATGGGCCGGCTTAGGGTCGGAACAACTCGGCGTCGTGTTCCCCCAGGGCGGGGGCCGTTGCCGGCGCCGGGCTGGCCCAGGCGCTGGCCCGTACCGGCTGCGTCATCATGGGGATCTCGCCCAGGCGCGCGTGCCGCTGGGTGCGCAGCAGCCGGCGTTCGCCCTGCCGGGCCCGCGCCAGCACCTCGCCCATGTCCAGCACCGGCGAGGCGGGAATGCCCGCCGCCGCCAGGCTGGCGATGGCCGACGCCACGCTGTGGCCGGACAGCCAGCTTTCAATCAGGTCGCGCAGCGCCGGCTCGTGGCGGGTGCGGGCCTCGTCGGACCCGAAGCGGGCGTCCTGCGCCAGCCCGGGCCGGCCCATGACGGCGCACAGCGCGGCAAACTGGCGGTTGTTGAGCACCGCGATAATGACCCGGCCATCGGCGGCGTTGAAGGAGCCGAAGGGCGTGGACAAGGGATGACGGTTGCCGACCCGCCCCGGTGCCTCGCCCCCGAACATCCATTGGGCCACCGGGGTCGGCATCAGCGAGAACAGGCAGTCGAGCATGGCGATATCCAGGTGGACCCCCTCGCCGCTGCGCTGCCGGTCGAACAGGGCGGCCAGTATGGCCCAGGAGGCATAGAGCCCGGCGGCCAGATCGGCGATGGACTCGCCCACCTTGGTCGGCTCGCCGTCGGGCTCGCCGGTGATGGCCATGATGCCGGACATGGCCTGCACCACCAGATCGTAGGCCGGCAGGCCGCTCGACTCGCCCTGCTGGCCGAAGCCGGAAATGCTGGCGTAGATGATGTCGGGGTTGATGGCCTTGATGGCCGCAAAGCCCACCCCCAGCCGTTCGGCCACCCCCGGCTTGAAGTTTTCCACCAGAACGTCGGCCTCGCGCACCAGCTCCAGCAAGCGGGCCAGGTGCCCGGGGTTTTTCAGATCCGCCACCACCCCTTTCTTGTTGCGGTTCATCAGGGTGAACAGGGCGCTTTCTCCCTGCTCAAAGGGACCCACATGGCGATATTCATCACCGCCCGGCGGTTCTACCTTGATGACCTCGGCACCCAGATCCGACAACAGGGCGGTGCAGAAGGGGCCGGACAGGACCCGGGTGAGATCGACGATTTTAATCCCGGCCAGGGGCTGACGCTGGTGCTGCTGTTCCATGGTATGGGCCTCAGAGTGGTGGTGAAGTCTTGGCTCTGAGTTTGTCAGCGGGTGAATATTGTGTAAAATATTAGTTACATATATTCAATATAGATTTTTCTAGTAGTGATAACCCTGCATCAACTCAAGGTGTTCGTGGCGGTGGCCGAAAACGGCGGTACCGCCGCCGCCGCCCGCCAGCTGCACCTGTCCCAGCCGTCGGTATCGCTGATCGTGCGCAACCTGGAAGCCGAGCTGGGGGCCGAGCTGTTTATCCGCAACCCGCCACGGGGGCTGGCCATCACCCCCTTCGGCCGCGGCAAGCTGGAAGAAGCCCGGGCCCTGCTGTCCCGCGCCGAGATGTTCGCCGAGCCGCAGGATGCCGGCCCCCAGCTGCGCGGCCAGATCACCATCGGCTATTTCAGCTCCCTGGGGCCGCCCTATGTGCCCGGCCTGTTGCGCCGCCTGCGGGAAACGCTGCCCGGGGTGGAGGTACAACTGCGCGAGGGGGATCTCGGCTCCATCAGCCGCATGCTGGACACCGGCCAGGTCGAGCTGGCGCTGACCTACGATCTGGGCATGACCGAACGCCCCCGGGTGCAGCTGCTCAAGGAGTGCCGGTTCTACGCCGCCCTGCCCCCGACGCATCCGCTGGCCCGGCAGCAGGCCGTGTCACTGGAGGATCTGGCCGGGGAGGCGCTGATCCAGATCGACTTGCCGCACAGCCGGGAGTTTCTGATGTCGCCCTTCTGGCAATACCAGCTGGAGCCCCGTATCGCCTACCGCACCACCTCGCTGGAAATGGTGCGCGGCATGGTGGCCCAGGGGCTGGGGGTCGCCCTGCTGATCACCCGTCCGCTGTCGGAGCAGACCCAGGACGGCGCCCGCCTGGTGTGCCGCCCCATCGCCAACCCGCTGCCGTCGCAGCGGCTGGTGCTGGCCCACTCCCATCATTTTTCCCCCACCCCGGTAGCCGAGGCGGTGATGGCGGAGGTAAAACGGATGTTTACGGAGGAGCCGGCAACACCCTAGGCGGAGCGCTTCGGAAGACCGGCGCCTCAGCCAAAGACGCCGATGGCATTGAGGAACATCAGCACGATAAACACCGGGCTCAGGTAGCGGATGGTGAAGCGCCACAGCCGGTAGCCCGGGCCCCGGCCCAGTTCCTGCTCGGTGGCGGTGCGGCTCATCACCCAGCCGGCGAACAGGGCGATAAAGAGCCCGGACAACGGCATGATCCAGCTGGAGGTGAGGTAGTCCAGGCCGCCGAAGAAGGTCTTGCCGAACAGGGTGTGTTGCTCCCACAGGTTGAAGGAGAACACGGTGCCCAGGCTCAGCAGCCACATCAGTACCCCCGAGCCCAGGCAGGCTCGCGCCCGGCTGATGCTGTAGCGCCGGTAGTTGAACTGGTAGTACGAAAGCGCGTGTTGCTTACAGAAAGCTCGCCAGACAGCCCAGGGCGAGAGAATACTTTGTTAATGAAATTTGAACGTGTGGATCGTCTGTGATCTAATCAGCGCCTCTTGCCGAAGGAGCCTGACCATGACCCTGCTCGAACACCTTACCCTTGTTGAAGAAACCCGTTCAGATATCAACCACCGCACCATCCCTGGCACAAATTAGCAGTACCCACTCTCTGCCGATAATGACCCGTTATTATGAACAGCTATTCAGATTAATTATCCTTCTCAATCTCTGAAAGGTAAACCTGCATGAACTCATCAACAACTTCAGGATGCTTTCCGCTGATGAGGTGACCGTCCACAAAGGTATCGACGGCCTGATTGTCTACGATCTGTATAATACCGCCAGCATTTCGAACATCAGCTAGAATATTGTGTGCAGCAGTTACTTTTTTTCCTGACAAAAGGTCTGGAGCCGCAGTTAAGAGCCAAAGTGAGTGGCAGATCGTGCCAACTTTTATCCGATCAGTCTCGATAACCTTGCGAATAAAATCCACCGCGGGTGCACTGGAGGTACCATCCGGATTAACCTTCGTCTCGTACCTAAGACGATCCATGGCATAACCTCCAATCAAGATAATGCCGTCAAACTCAGATAAATCAACTTTTGTGATATCGGTATTAACGACTACTTGATGCGTAAAATCATTGCCAGTGAACGTCAGTTCAGGTTGATCCCATAGGTACGACATGAATACAACTTCATAACCATTAGCAGGAAAAAACTCTTGGAACTTGACCAATTCGAGCTCGTCGAAGTGAGATTCTACGACGACACCAATCCTACCCTTCAAGGGGCCGGAAACGTCAGGAGCCTCTCTGGTTACGCTCATTTCTTGAGCAGCCGTTCCGATCGACGGAAAAGAAAAAACGAGAAAGGTAAGCAGTCCGAAAACAGTGAACCATTTCATAACAAGTGTTCCTTTTATAAGATAATTGAAATTAGTATACAGACGATAAGAAATCCATTTTCTAGATTGCACTCAGCCTGACCTTAACTTGGATATTGCCACGCTCCGGTGGAAGTGAGATAGTAAGCTTGTCAGCATCAAAATTTTGATAAGACTCTCCATCAACCCAGACTTCGGAAATTTTTACTTTCCCCTTAGGGAGGATATCAGGTTGTACGCGTAGAATGTTATCGGGGAAGCCCCCTTCGACAGGTCTAAAGTAAAGATCAAGAGGCTCCCTTTGAATCAGTAGCTTACTATAAACCTCTGATAAGTATGCCAGCTCAAACGCATGGTAGCCGGACATTGAGTGGCTGCCCTTCTGACGCTCTACACCATTGAGATAAGGCAAACCGTTTGCCAGAACATTGAAATATACGCCACCATCTTCGTGGTCGAGAAACCATGCATTGTAGAAAGAAAGTGCTTCCCTAGCATGTTTCATATAAGTCTCGTTACCCGTTACACCCGCCATAATCAGATAAGCAAGAATTGCCTGCTCCTGCTGCCACCATGCTTTTCTATCGTGAAAGGCCAAGTGATGTGCATTCGTATTATCATGCACACTACGTTCGATAACATCATACCAACCGCCACGTTGTAGATCGGACCCTACAAGGGGCATAGCATCGGCAAGTTCCCCAGCCAAGGTAGAATATTGCGGCTTCGGCGTTAGGCTGTTCATGCGGGTCAGGTTCCAGGCAATCTTCAAGTCATGTCCAACAACTGCCTGGTCTTGCTGCCACTTGTAAGAACGGTCCACCTGCCAGTCAGAGAAGAAACGTTCGTTGACAAACGGACTGTCATCGTCGGCAGGAAAACGGCTGGCTATTGTGTCAAAGGTATCCTCAAGTAACTCGGCGTAGTGTTCGTTCTCGGTCGCAAGCCAAAGGTTAATAAGGTATGCCGGAGCGTGATCGCCAATCGAATTCCAGTTTTTCCTGCTTTTGTTATCTACAAGTGATTCCGCATGCGCCGAAAACGTGCTTGGGTCGATATGCGAGAAGTAGCCTCCGGCTTTAGACTTATCACGAAACTTGCTATCGAAGAATGCAAGCGAACGATTAATATCATCAAGAATAGCCGGATCACCGATAATTCGATACGCTTGAGTTAGCCCTGCAAGATCATAGATTTGCTCGTAAAGGGGAATAGCCTCGTAGTCATCAGAAAACTGAGAGCCAGTTATTTTATCAACTGTACCATCCTGTAGAAGGTTGAGCGCATGAAGCCAATATATTTCCCCATCATGCTCTACTCTGAAATTATCACGTAAATATTGTGTACCTTTTTGAGCAGCCTCCCAATATTTATCATTCCCGGTCAACAGGTAGGCTGTTGCGAAACCATAAACGAGTCGCGAGAGAGTTGCTGCCTCTTGAAGGCCATCACCTAATTTTTGGCCCTCCAGAGAGAGGTTGGTTCGATATTTACGAAAATCTATCTCACCTTCACCAAACTGAGATTTAATGTAGAAGTCAGCCAGTTGGCTGATCTGTGTTTTCCACCAGTTAATATTTTCAAAGACATACTGGCCATCGTTGGTAGAGGGAAAGACGATACGTTTCGCTTCGATATAATTCCCTGCTGATCCTCCCACTGGATACTTGATTCCATAGACATAGATGTATCGGCCTGGTACAAGGCTTTCGCTCCAGTTGCTGCCCGCACTCTTGTAATCCTCACCAAGATTTCTGATCATCTCAGCGTAAATATTACTTCCAAGTCGGATGGATATCTCATCGCCATTACTGGAACGAATGCGTAGATTACGTGTACCTTCGTCAAATGCGACAATGTAGCCAGCAAATAGGTCACTCATTGTAGTTCCAATAGTAAACGAGTTGTTTACATTGTTGGAAACATTATTGTTGGAGAGTTCGGTATTACCTGCATAAGCCGACGTAGCAATAGCGCTTGCCAACATTGATGCCGTCAGCAACATGTTCAATCTGATTCTAGACATAGTTCCTCCTAGCTTGGAGATTTATCCAGATACTGCCACTCTACCGGGATCCCCCCTAAAAATGGCAGTTTCATTAAATTTCAAGGGTGCAGCACGCTTCCCGTGCACATCCCCTGTATTAGCTGCATAGGTATGCAAAAACCGGGACCATTAGCGTTTATGCGTAGGCCCCAGCCGAGTAGGTTAGTTCGTAACTGTGGCTGTAGATCTCAAGAATATTTCCGAACGGATCTTCCATATAGACCATACGGTACGGCTTCTCACCGGGGAAGTACTCGCGCACCGGCATCCGCTGCTTACCGCCGGCAGCGACGATGCGTTCGGCCAGCCCCTCCACATCCGGATCCTGGACACAAAAATGAAAGACGCCACTTTTCCAGTATTCGAAGTTGTTCTCCGGTCGTTCGGCATTAGCGAACTCGAAGATCTCTACACCTATACGATCGCCGGTTGACAGGTGGGCAATGCGGAAGGATCCCCAGCCAGCCTTGAAGACGTCGGTACACATGACCCCGATAGCCGAGTCATCCTCATGGATGGTGGTCGGTGGCATGATCAGGTACCAACCCAGTACCTCGGTATAGAAGGAAACGGCTGCATCAAGGTCGGTCACCGACAGACCTATGTGGGAAAAGTTACGCGGATAGGTTCCAGTCATACTGTCTGCTCCATACAATGGTTGAGCGAGCAGTCTAGGCCGCCCATAGTATAATGAAAACCATCGCCTGCTTATATAAATGATAAGAGTTTGTTATGCTTAATCCGCAGTGGCTACGTACTTTCACGACGCTTGCCGAACAGGGTAACTTTACCCGTACGGCCAACCATCTTGGCTTGACCCAGGCAGCGGTGAGCCAGCACATGCGTCATCTGGAGTCACAACTGGGCCCCTTGATGATTCGCCGTCCACGTCAGCTTGAGCTGACACCGGCAGGACATGCCTTCTTGGCCTACTGCCGGGAGGTTGAACAGGCCGACAAGCGCCTGCAGTTGCGGCTGTCGGAAGCAGATGCTGAGCATGGCGAGATCAGCCTGATCAGCCCCGGCAGTATCGGTCTGTCCCTTTACACCAAATTGCTTGACCTGCAACAGGTCCAGCCTGGGCTTGTGATCCGCCATCGCTTTGCCCCGGATGATGAGGTACTCGATGCCGTCTTGAGCAACCGCTACGAGTTGGGCTTGGTCAGTCTGAAGCCTGATGACCCACGACTCATCGCAACGCTGTTCGATGAGGAACCGCTGGAACTGGTCGCACCAGCTCAGAAGAAGGTACACGAATGGACGGATTTACAGCGCTTGGGCTTCATCGATCATCCCGATGGGCAGGCAATGGCAACCCGCCTGTTGAGCCGACATTTCCCCGGTCATCCCGGCATTCGAACTCTGCCATTGCGCGGTTTCAGCAATCAGATTGGCCTAATCCTAGAGCCGGTTGCTCGTGGCTTCGGCTTCACTGTGCTGCCGCGCCATGCGCGCCAGGCTTTTGCTCGCCAAGAGGAGATCCTAGTGGTCAAGGGCGGTGCGCCTGTGGTCGACAAACTGTGGCTCATCTATCGCGCCGAATGGCCACTTTCGAGCCGTGCCCAGCTTGCGCTGAAGCACCTACGACATATGGGAATGTTTCAGAATGCCTAAGGCACCATATGGTTTAAAAGTCAAGCGGTCAGGCGTATACCAATTCCGCCACTCTTACCGGCAGGAAAACACCGCCGTCTGCAGATGTGCGCCTTGCTGGTGGAGTGCAGGCGGCCCGCCTGCCTTCGCGCCAGGCCCCCCGGACTGGCCTGCCACACCGCAGGGTTAAAAAGGCGCGAGACAGAACAGGCATCGCGGATTAGGCTCTGCCTTCGTCCACCTCGTTACCACCCTTAATGCAGGCGTGCCCCCAAAACCATGGCGGCAACCCAGGCCCCCGGAGCGCCTCAGCCAAAGGCGCCGATGGCGTTGAGGAACATCAGCACGATAAACACCGGGCTCAGGTAGCGGATGGTGAAGCGCCACAGCCGGTAGCCCGGGCCCCGGCCCAGTTCCTGCTCGGTGGCGGTGCGGCTCATCACCCAGCCGGCGAACAGGGCGATAAAGAGCCCGGACAACGGCATGATCCAGCTGGAGGTGAGGTAGTCCAGGCCGCCGAAGAAGGTCTTGCCGAACAGGGTGTGTTGCTCCCACAGGTTGAAGGAGAAGACGGTGCCCAGGCTCAGCAGCCACATCAGTACCCCCGAGCCCAGGCAGGCCCGCGCCCGGCTGATGCTGTAGCGCCCGGTCAGCCAGGCCACCGCCGGCTCGATCAGCGAAATGGCCGAGGTCAGCGCCGCCACCGACAGCATCACGAAGAAGAGGGCGCCGAACAGCGCGCCCAGCGGCATCTGGCCGAAGGCGATGGGCAGGGTCACGAACAGCAGCCCGGGGCCGGCGCCCGGCTCCAGGCCGTTGGCGAACACCAGGGGGAAGATCACCATGCCCGCCAAGAGCGCCACCAGGGTGTCCAGCAGGCCGATGGTCAGCGCCGTTTTGGCGATGGACACCTTGCCGGGCAGGTAGGCGCCGTAGGTCATCATGCCTCCCCCGGCCAGGCTCAGGGTGAAGAAGGCGTGGCCCAGGGCCACCAGCACGCTGTTGCCCGAGAGCTTGCCGAAGTCCGGGTTGAACAGGAATGCCAGCCCCTGCATGAAGTGGCCCGTGGTCATGGCGTAGCCCACCAGCACCAGCAGCAACAGGAAGAGCCCGGGCATCATCAGGTTGACCGCCCGCTCCAGCCCCTGCCGGACCCCCAGGGCGACAATCCCCAGGGTCAGTGCCAGCACCAGGCTGCCCCAGAAGATCAGGGTCAGCGGCGATCCCAGCAGGGCACCGAAGTGGGCGCCCACCTGCTCGCCGGAGGCGGCGTTGAAGGTGCCGGCGCCGGTGTCGAAGATATAGGCCACCGCCCAGCCGGCCACCACCACGTAGAAGCTGAGCAGCAAAAAACCGGTGAGCACCCCCACCCAGCCGAGCCAGCGCCAGCGGGGCGACGCCCCCGCCTCCCCGGCCAGGGCGGTCATGGCATGGGGCGGGTTGTGGCGGCCGCGCCGGCCTATCATCACCTCGGCCATCAGCAGCGGGATGCCGATCACCAGGATGCAGGCCAGGTACACCAGCACGAAGGCGGCGCCGCCGTGCTCGCCGGTGATGTAGGGGAATTTCCAGATATTGCCGAGCCCCACCGCCGAGCCGGTGGCGGCCAGCACGAAGGCCATGCGGCCGGACCATTGGGGGCTGGCGGCGGTGGACGCGGCCACCTGGCCCAGGCCGCCGAGCGGCCGGGTCAGACTGTTGTTTTCCATAACGGTGTTCTCCTTGGGGGTAATGAGGTTGGTTGCCGGGCTCAGGTCACCGTGGTCAGTTTGCGGAACTCGGGCTGCTTCCACTCTTCCCGGCGCATCACCTCGGCCAGGGCCTGCACCGTGTCCCACAGATCCACGTAGCGGGTGTAGAGGGGAGTAAAGCCGAAGCGCAGTATGTCGGGGGCGCGGAAATCGCCGATGATGTTGCGGGCGATCAGCGCCTGCATGATGGCGAAGCCCTGCTCATGGGTGAGCGACACCTGGCTGCCGCGCCGTTCGGCGTCCCGCGGCGAGGCAAGCCCGAAACCAAAGTCCCCGCAGTGCGACTCCACCAGCTCGATGAAGATCTCCCCCATCCGGCGGGACTTGGCGCGGATCTGCCCCATGTCGGCGGAAACCATCAGCTCCACCCCCACCTCCAGCACGCTGGTGGCCAGCACCCCGGTGGTGCCGCACAGGCCGCGCCGGATGCCGGCGGCCGGCTCGAACCTGTCCTGCATGGCGAAGGGATTGGCATGGCCGAACCAGCCGCTCAGGGGCTGGCGGAACGCCTCCTGGTGGCGGCGGGCCACGAACAGGAAACCGGGAGCGCCGGGGCCGCCGTTCAGGTACTTGTAGCCGCAGCCCACGGCGAAGTCGGCGCCGGCGCCGTTCAGGTCGACCGGCACGGCGCCGGCACTGTGGCTCAGATCCCACAGCATCAGCGCGCCCACGGCCCGGGCCCGGGCGGTAAGGGCGGCCATGTCGAACATCTCGCCGGACTTGTAGTGCACATGGGTCAGCACCACCAGGGCGGTGTCTTCGTCGATAAGCGTTTCCAGCGCCTCCCGCGGCGCCGTTTCCAGCCGCACGCCGGGCCGGAACCGCTCCAGCCCCTGCAGGATGTAGAGATCCGTGGGGAAGTTGCCGGGTTCGGAGACGATCTTGCCGCGTCCCGGGCGCATCTCCAGCGCCGCCGCTGCCAGCTTGAACAGGTTGACCGAGGTGGAGTCGGCCACCACCACCTCACCCCGGTCGGCACCGATCAGGCGGGCTATCTTGTCCCCCACCCGCTCGGGCAGGCTTATCCAGTCGTGGGTGTTCCAGCTGCGGATAAGGCCCCGGCCCCACTCCTGCTCCACCACCTCGGCGGCACGCCGGCGGGCGGCCCCGGGCAGGGCGCCCAGGGAGTTGCCGTTCAGGTAGATAAGTCCCTCTTCCAGCTCGAACTGCTGCCGGTAAGGGGCCAGGGGATCGTCCCGATCCAACCGGGCCAGGTGATCGCGGGTCAGGGTGGTCATGTATCAATACTCCTCAGTAGGGCGCGCACGGGTGAGGCATCCAGGTGCGCCAGTTTCAGCGGTGGTGCTATCAGTTCGTAATGGCCGGGCTCGATGTCGTCCAGCACCAGCCCTTCCAGGATGGCCATGCGGTGCCGCCAGACCCGCTGGTGGGCGTCCAGGGTCTTGGCGTCCTGGGGGTCCAGCGAGGGGCTGTCGACCCCGATAAGGCGGGTGCCCCGCTCGGCCAGCAGATCGATGGTGGCGGCGGCCACGGCGGTAAAGTCCGCCCGCCATTGCTCATGGGGAAAACGGCCGCAGGTTTTCAGCAGCACCCGCTCCAGCCGCGCCGGCAGCCCGGCGGGCAGATCGCCGGGCTCCACCCGGCCGCGGGCATGGGTCACGTCCAGCACCAGGCAGGGGCCGATATAGGCCTCCAGCGCCACCTCGGCCATGGCCTGGCCCTCGGCGTGGTAATGCAGGGGCGCGTCGGCATGGGTGCCGGTGTGGGTGGACAAGCTAAGCCTCGCCACGTTCACCGGGCAGCCGTTTTCCATCACCCAGCTCGGTTCGGCACCGTAGGGGGTGTCGCCCGGCCACACCGGTATGCCGGCGCGCAGGGTTTGGGAGATGTCCCAAATTCGGCTCATCGGTATTCCTCGTCAGATACTGGTGCGCACCGCCCAGAGTTCGGGGAAGAAGGTCAGGTCCAGCGCCTTCACCAGGTAGGAAACACCGCCCGTGCCGCCGGTGCCCTGCTTGTGACCGATGATGCGTTCCACCGTCTTCATGTGGCTGAAGCGCCATTTCTGGAAGTTGTATTCCATGTCCACCAGCTTCTCGGCCAGCTCGTACAGATCCCAGTGCTGCTCGGTGTGCTGGTAGACCCGGGACCAGGCGGCTTCCACCTCGGCGCAGGCCTGGTAGGGCCGGGACCAGTCCCGCTCCAGGCAGTGGGCGGGCAGCGCGAAACCACGCCGGTGCAGCAATTGCAGGCTGATGTCGTAGATGCTGGGGGCTGCCAGTACGGCGCTCAGGTGCCGGTAATGCTCCGGGTGGGCCCTATGGGCCTCCACCATGCGGGCGTTCTTGTTGCCGAGCAAAAACTCCAGCTCCCGATACTGGTAGGACTGGAAGCCCGAACTCTGCCCCAGGCTGCCGCGAAAGCGGGCATAGTCGGCCGGGGTCATGGTCACCAGCACTTCCCAGGCCTTGATCAACTGCTCCTGGATCCGCGCCACCCGCGACAGCATCTTGAATGCCGGTTGCAGCTGGTCCCGGCGGATATGCTCGGCGGCGGCGTGGGCCTCGTGCAGGCACAGCTTGATCCACAGCTCCGACACCTGGTGGATGACGATAAACAACATCTCGTCGTGCTCGGCGGAGCGGGGCCGCTGGCAATGGAGCAGGGCGTCCAGATCCAGGTACTGGCCGTAGCTGAGGTCCTGTTTCCAGTGCACCCCTTCGTTGTCCAGATCCACCATGCCCTGGCGGGCGGTGATCGATTCCTTGCCGCGCATAACCAACATCCTGTTAACAATTGAAGATAACTTGAGTTTACGCCGCCCCCTGCCTTGGTGTAAATTTCATTAAAATTCACTTTTTAATTAAATAAATTAATATATGAGCGTTCGAGTCAGTACCCGGCATATGCAGATGATGGTGGCCCTGAGCGAGGCCGGCAGCCTGGTGGAGGCCGCCCAGTTGCTGGGCCTGACCCAGTCCGCCCTGAGCCACCGCATCAAGGAGGCGGAGCGGCTGCTCAACACCGAGCTGTTCTACCGCCAGCACAAGAAACTGGTGCCCACCAGCGCCGGCAAGCGGCTGCTGCATTCCTCCCGGCTGGTACTGGCGGAGCTGGAGCGGGCCGAGGCCGACATCAACAAGCTGTCGGTGGGCATAGAGCACGTGGTGCGCCTGGGCAACGAGGCCTACGGCGGCTACCACTGGCTGCCCGCCTGCCTGGCCGCCTTCGCCCGGGAGCAGCCCACCATCAGCGTGGAGATCATCCCCGATGTATCCCTCGATCCTTACGCCGCCCTGCGCACCGGGCGCATCGACCTGGCGCTGACCTCGGGCCAGCCGCCCGAGGGCTTCCAGTGCCGGCGGCTGTTCCGGGACGAAATGCGGCTGGTGCTGCCCGCGGGGCATGAACTGGCCGGAGAAGACTGGGTAAGCGCCGGGCAGGTGGCGGCCCACACCTACGTGACCTACCACACCCAGCCGGGCAAGGGACGGGAATACGAGCAGCTGTTCAGCCACTACCGGCTGTTGCCGGCCCGGGTGATCCGGGCCGGGGTGACCGAGGCGGTGATCGCCCTGGTGAAGGAAGGTTTCGGGCTGACCATCATGCCGGAGTGGGTGCTAACACCCTACCTGGCCCAGGGCGGGCTGAACACGATGCGGGTGACGGAAGAAGGGCTCCACCTGGACTGGCAGCTGCTGTTGCGCAGGGACGAGGCCCCCGACTCCCCCGCCGCCCGCTTCGCCGACTGCCTGACACGGGTGGCGCCAGTCACCCGCTGATCAGAGTGGTATTACCACCTTCCGGGCCAAGGTGGTGAATGTTTTTTAAACAACAGCAATACCTTCATGGCTCGTAGTGGCAGACGGGGCGGCCGACAGCACGTCTCCGCCTTTCCGAGCTACTTACTTCCATGTTATGGAACCATAAAAACTGCATATCATTAACAAGAGAACTGAATATTTCCCCCTGAGTCAACAGATTAGAGTAGCAACCATAACAATCAGGCTCTTGGCTTACCGTATCCCAAGCAAAACGTCCCCTTTGGCGATATGAAAAACCAACCCACACCAAAAAGGATTGTGATGACACACAGCCACTATCTGTAAGTAATGATTTGAAGGTTTACTGTAACGGCCTTACTAAAGCAGGGCTCGTGACTGCCTTATTTCCAATACTTACAAGAAAAGTGTAAGAATAAACTCTGTCGCAATCTTCCTTCAATCGGAAGTTACGCCTGTGCATTACATCATTAAAACCCAAGCACGACCTTGCTTTACGCTGTTTTGTTTGATGCGCAAACCAATATAAAAACATTCATAAAAGATATGGAAGTCCATTGATATTAACAACAACCATGGAGTGAGTTGAACATGAGAAAAAATAAAGTGGCGCTAGCTATGATATTGGCGACAGGAATGCTGAATGCAGGAGTGGCGGCGGCCATGCCGGTGGTGGAAGCGGGCCAGCCCGTCGTCACCGGCGAGCCGAGCCGGGTGGGTCCGCCCTGGAACCACCGCACCACCTTCAATATCCCCGGCACCAAGACCGATATCGCCTTCGGAGGCTACATCAAGCTGGACATGATGTACGATGCCGATTACGACCTGGGTGATGCCACCAGTCCCTTTAATTTGTTGAACCCGGCGGCCAACGCCACTGATGGCCGCACCGACTTTACCGCCTATGAAAGCAGGCTCAATTTCCGTACCCACACCCAGACCGACTACGGCAACCTGAATACTTACCTCGAGGTGCATTTCCTGCCCGATGGCAAGTTGAGCCTGCGTCATGCCTACGGTGAATATGCGGGTTTCCTGGCCGGCCAGACCTGGAGTAACTTCATGGGCTTCGTGGGCGGTACCCGCACCCTGGCGCTGGGCAACCCCATCGGCTATTCCATGGAGCGCCAAGGTCAGCTCCGTTACACCCACAAGCTGGGCGATGGTGCCCTGTCAGTGGCGCTGGAAGATCCGGATACCGTGATTGCTCGCCCCGACCTGGCTATCGCCAGCGAGGAAAGCCGGCTGCCGGACCTGACCCTGCGCTACGAATACCGGCGCCTGCTGTCGCTGTCGGGCGTGGTGCGCGAGCTGTCGACCAACGACAATATCGGCACCCTGGACGACAAGGCCACCGGCTATGGGGTACAGGCCCAGTTCAGCCTGCCACTGCTGGCCAGCACCAAGCTGAACGGCAGCTACACCATCGGCTCGGGCATCGGTAATTATATGGGCAACCCGGGCAATATCGGTCACAAGAATGCCCCCGATGTTTATGTGCGCAACGGCAGCTTGGAAACCGTTGATATTCAGGGTGGTGGTGTTTCTTTAAACCACAATTGGAATCCCAAGTGGTTCAGTTCCGTCGGTTATTCCAGGCTGGAACAGGATCTACCTAAAAACAGCGGCTATGATGCTCACTTCGATAAAGTGGATTATGCCTTCGCCAACATTATATGGGATGTAACTGACAGGCTGATGGTCGGTGCAGAATATCAACTTATCGATCTTGAGACCATAGGTAATGACAAGCGGGACGCCGGCCGCCTACAATTGAGCGCCCAGTATCAGTTCTAAATAACGCCCACACCTACTGTTATTTATTACCTTGCCCGCCGGTGATTACCGGCGGGCTTTTTTATTCTTCACACTTTGGCTGAAAGCTGCATTTATCTTCAGGAAGGATAAGTCAGAAGAAAAACAATCCCTCTGCCGCTGTGTTTAAAAAGACGGCACTCAAGCCGGTAGTCGAGTCTGAACAGACAGTCATCCAAGCAGCCGCGCGGAAAGGAGTCAACGCCAACAGGTTACCGCCAGGTATCACCATCGGCGGGGCACTGAACGGTTGCAACGTTGATGAGCAGCACCTGCAAAGGAATAGAAACAGTTGCTGCGTGAGAATGCTTGTCTGAGAGAAGCGTGTGAACGGCCGTCCAGTCAGCGACAGCAGAAGACAAAGCGTTGCAGGCCCGGATACGTGAGCACCGGCCAACAGCCGGCTGAGCGAGGGCACATGGCGCATTCAGAGACCGCTGATCAGAAATGATAAAGCCGCCACCGGCTTGCCCGACTGATGCAGGAGGAAGGACTGGAATGCAAAACGCCAGGATCCGGGAAAATCCGGATGCACATTCAACCAAAGAAACATTGTGCCCGGTGGCAACATCTGGGCTGATTGAGATCTGACAGACCCGGACAGAGAAGTCGGTAACTGTCAGATCGGGTCTGAATTACTACAACTCGGTCCCTTGGATGTCGGTGTGTTTTGTTTGGCGACCGAACAGATCGCACACACGGGACTGAGCTTCCTGCTGTCACTGATCTACTATACGGAACAGCTATCTAGGGATGGTGGACTACCTTTCCGGATAAGATAGTCCATTCGGCAGATATTTCCCGGATTTTTTCAGGCTCTACCGTCAAAGGGTCATTCGAAAGAATAACCATATCCGCATATTTTCCAGCAGTGAGCGAGCCGATGCTATCTTCCATTCCTAGCCCGTACGCCGCCCAAATAGTATGCATTTTTAATGCTTCCAACGGAGTAACGGCTTCTGCTATTCCGAGAATACCTGCCGCCGCAGTTTGGCGCGTCACTTCCACCCACATCGCAAGAAAAGGGTCGTAGGGTGCCACGGGAGCGTCACTGCCGCCGGCAGGATACAATCCGGCATCTATATAGGTGCGGTTGGGAATGGAACTATTGGCACGCTGTTCCCCCCAGAACTCAACCCAGCCGGCCCCCAGAGTATAGTTGTGAGGTGCCTGAGTATGCGGCACTATGCCTAGCTGTTTCATCAGCCCAAGATCATCTGGGCTCGGAAGATAGGGATGTTCCAGCCCCCAACGGAGAGCGCCAATCGGACAATGCTGATCCAGTTCACGCCATACCTGCAATACGTTGGCAATCGCCTGATCGCCGATCGCATGTACGGAGAGACGCCAGCCATTCTCACAGGCATACTCCGAGAGCGCCCGGATTTTGGTCAGAGGAGTCACCTCGATCCCTTTAAAGCCGGGGATATTGGCAAAATCGGTTTTCAGCAAGGAAGTTTCGACACCGCCGTCGTAGGTCACTTTCAAGCCGCCGATACGCAACATATCATTACCCTGGCCCTGCTCCAGAGCATTACCCTGCAGCATGGCTATATCACTTTGCAGTGGTGCCCTTGGACTAATCTCCATCATCAGCACGCCCCGCAAACCAGTCTGCTCCTCTTGCGCCATAGCACGCCAGACCTTTACTAACTCGGGACTGACATGCTGTGAACGAACAGTGGTGACGCCCTTATTTCCAAGTGCTGTCATGGCAACTCGCAGCTGTTCACGCAACTCTGCCTCATCTGCTTGCGGGAGCAAACCCGCAATTTCCTTCACCTTGCCAAAGCTTTGGATCCAGCCGCTGAAGCGACCGTCCACCCCCCGGTCGTACTTGCCACCGGCAGGATCCGGATCCTGCTCGCCAATACCGGCCATATCCATGGCGGCACTATTGATCACGGCATTAATGCCGCCGCGCTGCAGAAACACGGGATTATTAGGCGCGGCTGCATCGAGTTCCTTGCGGGTGGGAAAACGACGCTCCAGCAACTGGCTTTCATGCCAGTCGGTCGCTCCGACAATCCAAGCACCATCCGGGAGCCTGTCTGCGGCTTGAGAAATCCGCTCGAGCAACTGCCGGAGTTCAGTCACATCATTGGTCTGTATTTTCTGGATGTTGGCGCCGACCTCATCAAGATGAATATGGGTATCTATGAGACCGGGGATCACCGCTTTACCGCCGGCATCAATCTGCCGGGTATCCGGCCCCGCCAGAGCAAGGATATCCTGGTTGCTGCCGACGGCCAGGATCCGCTCTCCCGACACGGCCACGGCTTGTGCAGGCTCATCTGCGGTATCCATACTGTGAATAACCCCATTGTGCACGATTAAATCGACTTGTTCGGAGGCTACAGTCATCTCAGGCCCTCCGAGACCCAATGCAACACCAAGAATCAACGTTAATGTTTTCATTTAACTTCCTTATAAATGTCAAAACCACCTGTCAGTGCTTTATCCGATCCTGCTCATGGCAACATGATCAACGACACCAGGATGGTTACCGTCATCTCCGGCCCTCTAAAGCCCATCACAACACCGAAAATCAACGCTTATGTTTTCATTTAGCTTCCTTCTATATGTCAACAACGTCTGTCGATGCCTTATCCTCCCACCATCACAACAACATGGTCACCAGGCTGCCTTTCCAGCTCAGCAGCACCAGGGTCACCAGGGTCGCCAGCAGGAAAGGCAGCAGGGCGCGGAAGATGCTCAGGGGGGAGGATCCGGTCATGGAGGAGGCGATAAAGAGCCCGGCGCCCACCGGCGGGGTCAGCAGGCCCATCACCAGGGTCAGGCACACCACCACCCCGAACTGATAGGGACTGATACCGAACTGCAGTTGGGCGATGGGCAGCAGTATGGGCACCACCAGGATCAGGGCGGCAATGCCGTCAAGCACCATGCCCACCAGCAGCAGTATGCCCACCACCATCAGCAGGAACACGAAGGGATCCGAGGTTTGCCCGGCAATCCAGGCGGCGGCGTTCTGGGGAATTTCCTCGAACACGATCACCCAGCCAAACACCCCGGCGGCCGCGATCAGCAGGATCACCATGCCGGAGTTGATGGCGGTGCGCCGGAGGATGCCGAACAGATGGGAGAACTGCAGATCCTTGTACACAAACTTGCCGATCAGCAGGGCCCCCAGCGACGCCAGCGCCGCCGACTCGGTCGGGGTGGCCAGGCCGGTAAGGATGCCGCCGATGATCAGCACCGGGATCAATCCCGCCGGCAGTCCCATCAGCAGATATTCCAGGGCCTGCTCGCGGCTGGGCCACTCCCCTTTCGGGTACAGGTGAACCAGCCCCATCAGGCTGATGACCAGAAAGAACAAGAACGACATGATCAGTCCGGGGATGATGCCGGCGATAAACATCTCGGCGATGGGCACCTGGGCCAGCACCCCAAACAACACGAACAGCATGGAGGGGGGAATAATGGGCGACAACAAGCCACCGGCGGCGGTAATGGCCGCCGAAAAGGGCTTGTCGTAGCCTTCCTTCTCCATCGCCGGCACCATGGCCCGGGACATGATGGCGATCTGCGAGGCCGCCGAGCCCATAATGGCGGCCATCATCATGTTGGCCACCAGGTTGATGTAGGCCAGCCCGCCCCGGAAACCGCCCACCAGGATCCGCGCCAGGTTGATCAGTCGTTTGGTCAGGCCGCCTTCGTTCATCAGCTCGCCGGCCAGCATAAAGAGGGGGATGGCCAGCAGGCCGTAACTTTCGATGGCCCCGAACAGCTGCTGGGGATAAGACTCGAACAGCACGGTATTGCCGGAGGAGCCGATATACCAGATGGCGGTGAGCGCCAATACCAGCGCGATGGGCACGGCGGTAAACAGCAGTACCAGGAATACAACCAGGGTCATGTGGGCTCTCCCGTCATCTTCTGTTGTGAGCCGCTCAGGCTGTCAAGCAGGTTGAGCAGGGCATGAATTCCCAGGGACAGGGAGAACACCGGCAGCACCAGCCAGACCCAGAACTTTTTGATGCCCAGGGTGTTGGTGTTTTCCGAATACATAAAATTGAAGGTTTCCGACTGAAAAGCCTGGAAATCAAACCCCGCCTGCATCAGGGCCAGGGGACTGTACCAACGCCAGCACAGCACGAAGAGGATCAGGGCAAAGCCCAGTATCATCACATCACTGAACACCGTCAGCCAGCGCCGCAGGGCGACCGGCAGCAGGTCGGTGAGGATGGTAACGGAAACACCCCGGCGCTTTTTCAAGACCGCCGAGGTGCTGATAAAGGTCATCCATACCATGCAATAAATGGCCAGCTCGTCCACCCAGTAAATCGCCTGCCCCATGGCCCGGGTGACGATATTGAGCAGCACCAGCAAGGTGACGGCCCCGGCCAGCAAGGCCGCAACCGTCATTTCCGCCGACGCTACCCTATCCGATATGCGCTTAAGCATTACTCCACTCTCCCCGGCCCCGGCATGGCATGCCGGGGCTCTCCTTGTTACGAATCGGCTCAGCTACCCTTGATATCCTGGGCAGCCTGGCGCAGTCCATCCAGCGCCTTGGCTTTCTTGGACCAGGTGGCTTCCCAACGCTGAATGGCGTCGGTAAAGGTGGCGCGATCCGCTTCGACGATCTGGATGTTCAGATCACGCAGCTGCTGCTCCTGATCCCGCTCCTGTTGCTGGAACTGATCGATCACCTTGTCCAGCTGGGCCTTCATCAGGTTCTGGATCAGCGCCTTGTCGTCATCGCTCAGCTCGCGCCACACCCGGCCGGACACCACGCCCACCATGGGGAACATCATGTGGTTGGACATCAGCAGGTGGTTGGCCCGCTCGTAGAATTTCAGCACCAGGATGGAGTCGAAATCCATGTCAATGGCGTCGACCTGACCGTTGGCCAGGGCGTCGTACACGCCGGGCAGGGGCAGCGGGGTGGGCGCCGATCCCAGGGCGGTATAGAAGTCGCGGATGGGCTCGAAGGGGGTGATGCGCAGCTTCTTGCCCTGCAGATCCTCGGGGCCTTCCACCTGGGCCCGGCTCAGTACCTGGCGCATACCGGCCATGCCGTAACCGATGCCCACCACGCCGACGCTGCCGGGCAGTTGATCCAGCAGTTGGGTGGCGGCGTCGGAACGCAACAGGGCGGCGGCCTGAGCGATGTCATCCACCAGGTAGGGGGCATAGAGGGCGCCGAAGTCGGGTACCCGGTTGGAGATTTCGGCGATGGTCAGAAAGGCCATGTCCAGGGCGCCGGTTTGCAGCTGTTGCACCATCTGGGCTTCGTTGCCCAGTTGCTGGGAGGGAAACACCGCTACCCGGTGCTGGCCGTGGGACTGATCGCGCAGTTCCTGGGCGAAGTCGGTGGCGGCCTGGGTCCAGAGGTGGGCCGGCGGGGTAATCAGCCCCAGGCGGAAATCCCGGGCCTGGGCACTGAGGGAACCGAGCGCCAGGGAGGCGGCCGCTACCAGGGTGAGGGCTGTTTTGAATTTGGTCATGTTCAACTCCATTAAGATGTTATTCAGTCCGTTTATGACTCACAGTTGCTTCTTCAGGGGCCGGACTTGCCGGCCCCACGAGGAACTCAGCTAAAGCGCACCGAGGCGCTGCCGATGCCGCCGACGGACACCGTCAGGTAGTCCCCCGCCTTGACCGGCTCCAGCGGCACCAGCGCGCCGGACAGGATCACCTCCCCCGCCTTCAGGCCGATGCCGCGCTTCCCCAGGGTGTTGGCCAGCCAGGCCACGCAGTTCACCGGGCTGCCCAGGGCCGCCGCCCCGGCGCCGGTGCTGATGATGGCGCCGTTCTTTTCCACCACCATGCCGCAGCTGGCCAGGTCGAGCTTGCGCGGGCTCACCGCGGTGTCGCCCAGCACGAACACCCCGCAGGAGGCGTTGTCGGCGATGGTGTCCTGGATTTTTATCTGCCAGTTCTCGATACGCGAATCCACCACCTCGAAGCAGGGCAGCACACACTCGGTGGCGGCCAGCACGTCGGCGGCGGTCACCCCCGGCCCCATCAGGTCGCGCTTGAGGATAAAGGCGATTTCGCCCTCGGCCCGGGGCTGGATAAGCTGCTCGCCAATGGGCACCTCCTGGCCCTGGCTGTACACCATGGCGTCGGTGAGGAAGCCGAAGTCCGGCTGATCCACCTTGAGCATGGTCTGTACCGCCCGGGAGGTGAGCCCGATTTTCTTGCCGATGACCCGCTCGCCGTCGGCCAGGCGGCGGTCGAGCAGGTGCAGCGAGATGTGATAGGCATCGTCGATGCTGATGTCGGCAGCGCGGTCGGTGAGCGGCGCCAGGGTCTCGCGCTGGCGCAGGGCCCGGTAGAGCTCGTCGCCGTGGTGGATAATCTGTTCCTGGTTCATGGTCTGTCCTTACAACTTGATACAGATGTTCTTCAGCTCGGTGTAGAACTCCAGGCCGTGCACCCCGCCTTCCCGGCCGATGCCGGACTGCTTGGCGCCGCCGAAGGCGGTGCGCAGGTCACGCAGGAACCAGCTGTTCACCCACACGATGCCCGCTTCCATCTGCTCCGCCACCCGTACCGCCCGGCTGCTGCTCTCGGTCCAGATGGCCGCCGCCAGGCCGTAGTCGGTGTCGTTGGCCAGACGGATGACTTCCTCTTCGCTGTCGAACGGCCGAATATGGCAGCAGGGCCCGAAGATTTCCTCGCGGATAACCCGGGCGTCGTCGCTCAGGCCGGTCCAGATGGTCGGCTCGACCCAGGCGCCGTCATTCAGCTCGGCCCCCATGTCCGGGATGCCGCCGCCAATTTCCACGGTGGCACCCTCTTCCACCGCCAAGCGGTAGTAGGACAGCACCTTGTCCCGGTGCTCCTGGCTCACCAGCGGGCCGAAGTTGGCCTGCGGGTCTTGCGGCCGGCCCAGCTTGAGCTTGGCCACTTCCTCTTTCATGCGGGCCAGGAAAGCGTCGAAAATAGGGCGCTCCACGTACACCCGCTCGGTGCCCAGGCACACCTGGCCGCAGTTGACGAAGGCCGAGCGCATGGTGCCTTCCACCGCCTTCTCCAGGTCGCAGTCGGCAAACACGATGCCGGGGTTCTTGCCGCCACACTCCAGCGAGATATTGCGCAGGCCCACGGCGGCGGCCTTCATGATGGCCTCGCCGGTGCGGGTCTCGCCGGTGAAGGTGATGGCGTCCACCAGCGGGTGGCTGGTGAGGAACTCGCCGGCGGAGTCGGGGCCGAAGCCGTGCACCACGTTGAACACCCCGGGCGGCACGCCGCACTCGTTCATCACCTCACCCAGCAGGGTGGTGGTGGCGGGGGTTTCTTCCGAGGGCTTGACCACCACGGTGTTGCCGCAGGCCAGGGCCGGGCCCACCTTCCAGGTCATCAGCAGCAGCGGCAGGTTCCAGGGAGCGATAACCGCGATGACGCCCTTGGGCGTGCGGTGGCCGACGTTGAGCGCGCCCTTGCCGTCCGGGGTGTCCAGGCGGAAGCCCTCGGTGGGGTGGTTGGCCAGGGTCTCGGCAAAGGCGGTGAAGTTGGCGGCGCCGCGCGGGATGTCGATGTGGCTGGCGATGCTGTAGGGCTTGCCGGTGTCGCGGCACTCGGCCTCGAGGAATTCGTCGAAGCGCTCGTTGATGCGGTCGGCGACCTTGTGCAGCAGGGCGGTGCGCTGGGCCTGGGTGAGTTGGCCCCAGGGGCCCTTGAGCGCGGCCTTGGCGGCCTTGACGGCGGCGTCGACCTCGTCGCGGCCGGCTTCGTGCACCTGGCCGATGAGGCGGTTGTCCACCGGGCAGCGGTTGTCGAAGGTCTTGCCGCTGCGGGAGGCGACGTACTCGCCGTTAATAAAATGCTTGAATTCAGTCATGGCATTGCTCTCGTCATGGGTCGCCCCGGCGCCCGGGGCCTGGACTCCCGCCTGCGCGGGAGTGACGGTGTTGATTTCCAGCTTCCAGCTTCCGGCTTCCAGCTTCTCGCTCAGGTCAGCACGGTCAGGAAGCGTTCGTTCAGCTGGCGGTCGTGGTAGAAGATGGCCTTGCCCAGCTTGTCCGCGTCCCAGGTGATGGGCGGGTGGTCCGGGTAGAAGGCATCGCCGCCACAGAACACCTCGTTGCGGTTGCCCGACGGGTCGAAGAAGTAGATGGTCTGGCCGTGGGTGATGCCGTGGCGGGTCGGGCCGATGTCGATGGAGGTGTTGGTCATCGAAATCAGGTCGCCGGCGCGCAGCACGTCTTCCCAGGTTTCCAGGAAGAAGGAAGCATGGTGGAACTTGTTCTTCTCCGCGTGCTTGATAAAGGCCACGTCGTGGGATTTCATCGACACGGTGAGGAACTGGGCCACCCGCTCGCCGTCCGGGGTCAGCACCTGCTCGCACAGGTCGAAGCCGAGCACCTCGTGGAACAGCTTGTAAGTGCCGTCCAGGTCGTCGCCGTACAGCAGGCAGTGGTCGAAGCGCTGGGCTTTCATGCCCTGGAGGTCGCGCGGCCAGGCTTCCGGGTTGTGGTTGCCGATGCCGTAGCGGCCGGGCTGGGCCTTGGTGGCGAACAACTCGAAGTGGTGGCCGGTGGGGGCGACGAAGCGCAGCCGGCGGCCGCAGCCCTTGAGCTCGCCGGCCGGGATGTCCTCCACCACCACGCCGTAGGCGAGCAGGTCCTGGTGCAGTTTGTCGAGGGTGGCCTCGTCCAGCACCTTGAACGCCATAAAGTCCATGCCGGGCTCGTCGGCCTCGCGCAGCACCACCGAGAACTGGTCCACTTCGGTCCAGCCCTTGAGGTACACCCGGCCCTGGTCGTCCCGGTCGGTTTCAATCAGGCCGAGCAGGTCCCGGTAGTGGGCCAGGGCGTCGTTCATGTTCATCACGCGCAGCTGCACGTGGCCGGGGCGGATTACACCTTTTTTCATCGTCCTTACTCCTTTATCCATGTCCGTTGCAAAGCCGGGCCGCCGGTGTCTCCGGGCAGGGGGTGGCCAGCTCGATATCCAGGTCACCCTCGGGCAGCACCTTGCAGGCCAGGGCATAGCCCAGTTGTGCCTGCCCGGGGCCGACATGACGGCGACTCATGCACTGCCGTTGGTAGGGGCCCTGCAGGATGCGCACCCGGCACAGGCCGCAACCGCCGCCTCGGCAGCCCACCGGCACCGGCCGCGTGAGCCCGGCCTCGGCCCCGGCGAGCAGGGTTTGCCCGGCCTGGACCGGGAACCGTTCGCTGGCCTGGTCCGGGTGGTGCAGGGTAATGGTGTAGTGGGGCATCCTGGCCTCCTGTTGTGTGCTTGCTATCGGGCTCGTAGTCAGTGTCCGGGGGACAATCGCGGCTAACGCCCCAACTTCTTGGCCGACTGGCCGCCGATGCCGAAGTGTTGCGGGGGCAGCTCGTTAATCAGCACCCGCACCGACTCCCGCGGCGCGTCCAGCGCCCGCACCAGGGCGGCGGTCACTTCCTCGATGACCGCTTCCTTCTGGGCGTCGTTGCGCCCTTCCATCATGTTCACCAGTACTATCGGCATGGCGGCGTGTCCTTCTGTAGCTCTGTCGGTTGTCGTTCTGTCGTTCTGTCGTGCGGGTTACACCACCCGCCCGCTGAGGCTGCCCAGCCCCTGGTAATGCACCACGAAGCTGTCGCCCTTCTGCACCGGCACCGCCGCGGTGATGGCGCCAATCATGATGAAGCTGCCCGCCGGAATGACCTCGCCGCGCTCGGCCAGCATGTTCGCCAGCATCGCCACCGAGGCCGCCGGGTGACCCAGCACCGCCGCGCCCGCGCCGGTCTGCACCACTTCGCCGTTGATTTCCATCACCACGCCCAGGGTCTTCAGGTCCAGCTCGCTCGCCTCGGCCATGCGCCCGCCGGTGATAAAACGGCTGGAGCTGGAGTTGTCGGCAATCACGCTCTTCAGGTCGAACTTGAAGTCCTTGTAGCGGGAGTCGATGACCTCCACCGCCGGCAGCACGAAGTCGGTGGCACGCAGCACGTCACCGATGTGGCAACCCGGGCCCTTCAGCTCTTCCTTGGTGACGAACGCCAGCTCGGCTTCAATCTTGGGGTGGATAAGCTCATCGAACTTGATGTCGCCACCGTCCGGCACGCTGAAGTAGTCGGCCAGGAAGCCGTAGCAGGGATGCTCCACCCCCATCTGCGCCATCTTGGCCCAGGAGGTCAGGCCCATCTTCATGCCCACTATCTTGGTGCCCCGGGCCTCCTTGCGACGGCGGATTTCCCACTGGATGTCGAACGCATCCTGGTAGCTCATCTCGGGGTAGTCGTCGGTGATTTTGGTCACCTCATAAGCCTCGAGCTCGGCGGTTTCCAGGTGCTCGGCCAGGTGTTCAATCTGTGCTTGGGTCAGCTTGCTCATCACTTCAGTCCTTGTTGTTTGGCCAGGGTCAGGGCCAGATCTTCAATCATGTCTTCCTGGCCGCCGACGGTACCGCGACGACCCAGCTCCACCAGGATGTCCCGGGCGGACACGCCGTACTTGGCCTCGGCGCGCTGGGCGAAGAGCAGGAAGGAGGAGTACACCCCGGCGTAGCCCAGGGTCAGCGCATCCCGGTCGACGCGGATGGGCTGGTCCATCATCGGCACCACCCGGTCCTCGGCCACGTCCATAATCCGGTACAGGTCGATGCCGGTGTCGGCACCCAGCCGGTCGAGCACCGCGCACAGCACTTCCAGCGGGGTGTTGCCGGCACCGGCGCCCAGGCCCGCCACCGAGCCGTCGATGCGCACCGCACCGGCCTCGATGGCCGCCAGCGAGTTGGCCACCGCCATGCCCATGTTGTGGTGGCCGTGGAAACCGAGCTCCACCGTGGCCGGCAGCTCGGCGCGCAGCAGCCCCAGGCGGGCGGTCACGTCATCGGGCAGCATGTAGCCGGCGGAGTCGGTGACGTAGATGCAGTTGGCACCGTAGTCCACCATCAGCCGGGCCTGCTCCAGGATCTTCTCCGGACTGGCCATGTGCGCCATCATCAAAAAGCCGACGGTGTCCATGCCCAGCTTGGCCGCCAGGCCGATGTGCTGTTGGGACACGTCCGCCTCGGTGCAGTGGGTGGCCACCCGGATGGTGCTCACGCCGAGGTCCCGCGCCATGCGCAGGTGGTCGACGGTGCCGATGCCGGGCAGCAGCAGCGCCGACACCCTGGCCAGCTTCATCCGCGGCACCACCGCCTTGAGGTAGTCCTCGTCGGTATGGGCGGGGAAGCCGTAGTTGACCGAGGCGCCGCCCAGGCCGTCGCCGTGGGTCACTTCAATCAGCGGCATGCCGGCCTGGTCCAGGCCGGTGGCGATGGCCACCATCTGCTCGAGGGAAATCTGGTGGCGCTTGGCGTGCATGCCGTCGCGCAGGCTCATGTCGTGCAGCACGACCTTCTTGTTGTTCAGGTTCATCTCGCTTGTCTCCTTAGCCCCGGGCCGGCAACGTAATGGCGCCGCTGGCCGCTTCTTCCGCGAACATCTCGGCGGTGCGCAGGGCGGCGGCGGTCATGATGTCCAGGTTGCCGGCATAGGTGGGCAGGAAATCGCCCAGGCCTTCCACTTCCATGAACATCGACACCTTGTTGCCGTCGAACACCGGGCCGTTGACCAGCTTGTAGCCGGGCACGTACTGGCGCACCTGCTCGACCATGTCCAGCACCGAGCGGGTGATGGCGGCCTGGTCCGGCTCGCCGTCCACCAGGCAGTGCACGGTGTCGCGCATCATCAGCGGCGGCTCGGCCGGGTTGATGATGATGATGGCCTTGCCCTGGCGGGCGCCGCCCACCGACTCCACCGCGCCGGCGGTGGTACGGGTGAACTCGTCGATGTTCTGGCGGGTGCCGGGGCCGACCGAGCGGGAGGCGACGGTGGCGATGATTTCGCCGTAGGCGACCGGCTGCACCCGGGACACGGCGGCGACCATGGGGATGGTGGCCTGGCCGCCGCAGGTGACCATGTTGACGTTCATCTCGAGCGTTTCGGCGTGCTGCTTGAGGTTGACCGGCGGCACGCAGAAGGGGCCGACGGCGGCGGGGGTGAGGTCAATCATGATGACCCCCAGTTCGTTGAGCTTGCGGCTGTTCTCGGCGTGGACATAGGCCGAGGTGGCGTCGAAGGCGATACGGATGTCGTCCGCCAGCACGTGGGGCAGCAGGCCGTCGACGCCGGTGTCGCAGGTCTTGATGCCCATCTCGCGGGCGCGCTTGAGGCCCTCCGAGGTGGGGTCGATGCCGACCATCCAGACCGGCTCAATCCAGTCGGAACGCAGCATCTTCATCAGCAGGTCGGTGCCGATGTTGCCCGGACCGATAATGGCCGCCTTGAGTTTTTTCATTGATACATCTCCAGAATGCGTAGTGACCATGGCGCCGGATCAGCTGGACACGAATTTTTCGAAATAGAGCTGGTGATCGGCCACCTGATTGACTTCCAGCCAGGTCTGGGTGGCGTCGATCATCGGCGGCGGCCCGCACAGGTAGGCATCGAAGGGCTGCTGCAAAAAGTCCTGGTCGAACAGGTCGCACACCACGCCACGCTTGCCCGGCCAGTGCTCGGAAGGCTTCATCACGATGACCTCGTAGTCGAAGTCGGCCAGCTTTTCCTTGAAGGAGTCCAGCCGCTCCAGCTCGCTCAGATCCTGATCCTGAGTCACGCCGTAGCACAGGCGAATGGCGTGCGGGCAATCCCCCCTGGCCACCAGCCGCTCCAACATGCTGAGGAAGGCGGACAGGCCGGTGCCGCCGGCCACCATCAGCAGGGGGCGTTCCACTTCCCGCAGGTAGAAGGCACCCATGGGCGCCTCGAAGCGGATGGCGTCGCCCACCCGGCAGCGCTGGCGCAGGTAATCACTCATCACCCCGCTCGGCAGCAGCCGGATAAGAAAACGCACAAAGCCTTCTTCCGTCGAGTGGTTGGCGAAGGAGTAAGCCCGCCACTCGTCCGTGCCCGGCACCTGCACCCGGCCGTACTGACCGGGCAGGTACTTGAGCCGACCGCCCTCGCCTTCCAGCTTGATCTCGATCAGGGCGGCGGCGTCCGATACCTGCTTGAAGGCGCTGACGGTACCCTCGAAAAGCTCGGTCGACACGCTGCACAGGGTCGAGTCCACATCGAAATAGAAGGAGCCGGACGACTTCAGTCGGGTCTGGCAGGCCAGGATATGGCCGGCCTCGAGTTCCTTTTCATTCAGGGCCTCGTCATCCACATACTCCAGTTCAACCTCGCCGGACTCGCAGCGTCCGCGGCAGGTGGCGCAAACCCCTTCCCGGCAGTCGACCGGCAGGTTGACGCCCTGGCGCAGGGCGGCATCCATCAGAAACTCGTTTTCCTTCACTTCGATGAAGCGGGTGTTCCCATCACGGAATACGATGGCGGCAGAATAAGACATAACAACCTCGGCCCAGTTAGACGTGATAAAAATCCAGCACCGAATCAATCCTGTCGTTCAGCAAGATGGACTGCTTGTAGGTGATCTTCCAGGCGTCCCCTTCCCGGCGCAGCCGGTAATGGGCGGTGCCGAAGAAGTGGTGGCTCTCGCCGAAACGGTAGTAATGGGTAACCCAGTTCACCTTCACCAGGAACCGGCCATCCTCGCCCTGCCGGTAGCGCAGGTTGTTGACCAGATGCAGGGTGCGCGGCATGGGGGTACAGGCCGCCGACTTGCCGGTTCGGATGCGGAACACCCGGTCTTCGATGCCCCCCCGGTTGGGGTAATACATCAGCGAC
Organism: Zobellella endophytica; assembly: GCF_003012775.1. Taxonomy (GTDB): domain Bacteria; phylum Pseudomonadota; class Gammaproteobacteria; order Enterobacterales; family Aeromonadaceae; genus Oceanimonas; species Oceanimonas endophytica. The sequence continues at coordinate 420,780 of NZ_PXYG01000002.1, forward strand.
ATTTCCCGCTTGGGATCCTGGGTATAGCTGTGCTCGCTGTCCCACTGGGGAATATGGAATTCACATTCGGGGGCGAACTGCTCCAGGTAGTTGTCCCAGTCCTGGTTGTCGCAGAACTCGGCAACCCGGTAAAAAAACTGCTCGAGTGACTGTTGATGTTCCATGGTTTACGCCTCCTCCTGACTTACCTTTTGCTTCAGTCCTTCCCGCATCATCTGCTGCCAGGCGCCGTGCTGGTTCACATAGAGCCCTTCGTGGGTGAACTCGACCCCGGTGATCGCAGGCGTGATGCCCAGCACCTTGCTGTTGGGCGTCTCGCCGTATTGCCAGCTCTCGTAACCCCGGGAAATGTCGCTCCAGGGGGAGAGCCGGGCCTCGAAGCCGCGCTGGGATTCCTTGAACTCCACCAGATCGTCGGGGGTGCCCATGCCGGAGACGTTGAAGAAGTCCTCGAACTGACGGATGCGGTTTTCCCGATCCGCGTCCGACTCGCCCTTGACGCCCAGGCAGAGGCTGATCACCTCGGTCTTGTTCCAGGCCACCGGGCGGATGATGCGCAGCTGGGAGCTGATCTGATCCATGAAGAACAGGCTGGGGTAGATGTTCAGGTTGCGCAGCCGGTGCATGGTCCACCTGGCCCGCTCTTCCGGCAGCTGCTCCAGCAGGCGCGGCATCACGGTCCGGTAACCGGGGCGAACCTGGGGATTGGGCATGTCGCTGAACAGCAGGCTGTGGCCATGGCGGAAGGAAAACCAGCCGTCGTCGGTGTCCTTGTCGCCGGCGCCCAGCTTGCTGTAGTCCAGGGTGTCGCCGCTGGCGCCCTGTTTCTGGGCTTCCAGCTCACGACGATGCTGCACCGTGCTGACGTAGTTGTAATGCACGGTGCTGACGTGGTAACCGTCCAGGCCGTTTTCGTTCTGCAGCTTCCAGTTGCCATTGAAGGTATAGGTGGACTGGCCGGGCAGCACCTCCAGTTCGCCGGTGGCGGACTGCTCCACCATCATGTCGAAGAACAGCCGGGTGTCGCCGAGAAAATCCTCCAGGCTCAGGCCGGACTCGGTGTCCAGGCTGATAAAGACAAAGCCCTTGTAGCTGGCAACGCGCGCCTGGCGCAGACCGCGGCTGGACTTGTCGAAGTCGGCGGGGTATTCACCGGGCGCCTTTACCTTCACCAGCCGGCCATCGGACTTGTAGCACCAGGCGTGGAAGGGGCAGGTAAAGGTGGACTGGTTGCCCTTGCACACCCGGGTCAGGGTCGCCCCCCGGTGCTGGCAGGTATTGGCCAGCGCATGGATCTCGCCCTTGCCGTCGCGGGTGATGATCATCGGCTGGCGGCCGGCCTGCATGGTGATGAAGTCGTTGGGGTTGGGGATCTGGCTTTCGTGGCAGGCAAAGATCCACTGCTTCTCGAAAATCAGCTCCATCTCGAGATCGAACAGTTCCCTGTCGGTAAAGATGTCCCGGGCGATGCGGAACACGCCCTCATCGGGACGAAAGTCCAGGCTGTTTTCGATGAACGCTTGCCACTGGGCCAAGTTTCTCTGGGTGCTCATGGGGTCCTCTCCTTTTGAACCTGATTGCTATGGCTGCCAATCTAGCGCTCCGGGGAAAGGGGCAATATTCAGTTTGCCGGTTAACGATATGCAGTTTTTATGGGTCGAAAATGTTAAGCGAAGTGAGCCTTCATAAGGCCGGTGTCAGGCGGCGCTCCTGCCCGCCCTTGGTTGACAGCCGCGGGCAAAGAGCACAAGATGCCGCGTAAAACAGATGTTAAAAAATAAAAAATTATTAACTCATCACGGCCGGATGCCGGTGATGACGAGGCCGGAAGCACTGTCCGAGAGGGAATACCATGAGCCAGTACCACCACAGGGTACAGCGACAATTTCTGGCCGCGGAGCTGAACAGCATCAGTTCGGCCCGCGACTGGATGAGGAGCGTCTGCGGCCCCCACGATCTGGAAATTCTAAAGCCCAACGAGCTGCTGTTTCGCCACCAGGGTGCCGTGCTGGGCCAGCTATCCTTCGGCGTGATCGAATATTCCACCGCCGCCCATGTCAAAACCCAGGATCTGCTGCACAGCTACAGCATCAGCCTGCCGCTGGCCGGCAGCCAGTATGTCGAACACAAAAAGGACAGAATTGAATCCAACCCTGAGCTGGGTTTGATCATTTCCCCCGGCCATCCGGTCAGCCTGATACTGGGCGCCGATTGCCGCAAGCAGCTGGTGCGCATCTCCCGCACCGCGGTAGAGCAGAAACTGGCGTCGCTGCTGCACAGAGAAATCACCAAAGCGGTGATCTTCGAGCCGGGGATCCGGCTGAACGAGGGCATGGGCGACTGGTGGAACACGGTCGCCACCCTGCAGGGCATGCTGCAAAACCAGAGCAGCCTGTTCGACTTTCCCCACGTCTGGGCGTCCTTCCAGGACACCCTGATCACCGGCCTGCTCTATGCCCAGCCGCATAACTATTCCCGCGAGCTGGAAGACAGGCAGCTCAACAGGCCCGCCTACCTGCACGAACTGGAAGCCATGATGCAGAAAAATCTGGATAAATCGCTGACGCTGTCGGATTTTGAACAACTGGTGGGCATCGGCCGTGAACGGCTGTACAAAGACTTTCACCAGTTCTACGGCTGCTCGCCGGTGGCGCACTTTCGCAACCTGCGCTACGAGGAAGTACGCCGGCGCCTGCAGCAGGCCGATGCCGGAAAAAGCGTCTCCAGCATCGCCATGGACTGCGGTTTTACCCAGTTGGGCCGCTTCGCCAAGGACTACCAGCAGCGCTTTGGCGAGCTGCCCTCGGCCACCTTCGGCAAGGCCAGGTGCTGAGCGTCCGGCTCAGGCCGCCAGGGCCTTGCCCACCAGGCTCTGCACCGGCGCGCTGAGCGGCACCTTGAGGGCGGCGGCGTGGCCCGCTTCCGACATTTTGCCCCAGGTTTTGCGGATGATGTCGAGCAGTTTTTCCTCTTCGTGCTTGGTGGCGAAGTCTTCCAGGTAATAGTGGATGAACACCAGGCAGATCACGTCTTCCAGGGTTTGCACCTCGTCGTCGCGCTTGAGCTGCTTCTTCAGCAGCAGGGCCTTCACCCGTTCCTGATCTTCCTCACCATAACCGGCATTTTCCATCAGTTTGGCGGTGAGTTCGCCGTGATATTTCGCCAGATCGGTGCGCCAGTGCTTGTAGCCGGCTCTGTCCATGGGGTAGTCGGTACGGGGCACCGTCCAGCGCCGGATGTGCTGGGCCCGGGCGGCGATTTGCAGCAATTCGGAGGCGTTCGGCGCAAATCGGGCCAGCTGCTCGCTCATACGCAGGCTGTAGAGGTATTCCTTGGGCCAGCTCTGGCCGTCGGCCTGCTCCTGGTGGGGATCCTGGCGGTTTTCCGCGTCGATGGCGTCCAGTACCTGCTGCAGGCGGGAATCTTGGGTCATGGGGGCGTCCTCATTCGTTGGCAAATAACAGTATTGTTGTCGCTAAGCCCGCTGTTGCAAAGGGAAAATGCCGTTTTCTCCGCTTCTCCACTGGCCGGACCATGCATAAAAGCCGCAGGATCTTATTGATGCATATCAAATGTACCTATAAGATACGCGAAAAGTTGCACCTCACATATTAATTAAAACGGAGAAGCAAAATGCTGGACGCACGCACCATCGACATCATCAAGAGCACCATTCCCCTGCTGGAGTCGGCCAACACCGCCCTGACCGAGCACTTCTACCGGCGCATGTTCCGCGACAACCCGGAGCTGAAGGACGTGTTCAACCTGAGCCACCAGGCGTCCGGCCGCCAGCCGGCGGCGCTGTTCGCCGCCGTACTGGCCTATGCCAAAAATATCGACAACCCAGTGGTGCTGAGCGCGGCGGTGGAGCGCATCGCCCACAAGCACACCGGCTTTGCCATCCAGCCCGGCCAGTACGACATCGTCGGCCACCACCTGCTGGAAACCATCAAGGAGCTGGCCCCGGACGCGGCCACCCCCGAAGTGATCGACGCCTGGGCCCAGGCCTACGGCGCCCTGGCCAATATTTTTATCGGCCGGGAGGAGCAGATCTGCCGGGCCAACGAGAGCAAAACCGGCGGCTGGCGCGGCACCCGCGCCTTTGTGGTGAAGGAAAAGCAGGCCGAGAGCGAGCAGATCACCAGCTTCCTGCTGGTCCCGGCCGACGGCGGCCCAGTGGCCGACTACCTGCCCGGCCAGTACCTCAGCCTGCACCTGGATGCGGCCGAACTAGCCCACAAGGAATACCGCCAGTATTCCCTGTGCCAGGCCCCCAACGGCCGGGATTACCGCATCGCGGTCAAGCGCGAGCCCGGCGGCACCGGCTCCAACTTCCTGCACGACAAGGTAGCCGAGGGCGATGTGCTGCAGCTGCTGCCGCCGGCGGGAGACTTCTTTATGGCGGTGGATGCCGGCACCCCGGTGGTGCTGATCTCCGGCGGCGTGGGCCAGACCCCGATGCGCGCCATGCTGGATCAGCTGCTCACCCAGGGCCACCCGGCGCCCATCCACTGGCTGCACGCCTGCGAAAACGGCGCCCAGCACGCCTTTGGTGACGATATCCGGCAACGCCGCCAGGCCCACGCCAACCTGGAGACCCACGTCTGGTACCGCGAGCCCGCCGCCCAAGATCGCCCGGCGGAAGATTTTGACGCCACCGGCCTGATGGATCTGAACAAGGTCAAGGACAGCATCCTGCTGCCCGGCGCCCACTACTACTTCTGCGGCCCCCTGCCCTTTATGGCCATGGTCAAGGAGCAACTCTCCGGCTGGGGCATCGCCGACGAGCAGCTGCACTACGAAGTGTTCGGCCCGCACCAGCAGCTCTGAGGGCCCGCCGCCATGCCACTCCCCGTGGCATGGCGGCTTTATCATTTCATCAACCCCTCGCCCGCCACTTCATCATTTCACCAAGTTTTTTCGCTCCCCTTTTCCGACTTATTCCTAAAAACCCATATAAAACAAACCATTAAACATCGTGCCACAGTGGCACGATTGTTGATTAAATATCAACAGTGCGTTACTCATCTGTTTAGATAAACAAGCCGGCGCCGCGTTGACGGTTTCACTGAACCGAGTCGACCGCCCATATCAACAACAAGGAGAAGTTATGACACTAGCATGCGCAACCATACCGGGGAGCAAACCAAAACAGACCAGGCTGGTTAAAGCGGTCGCCCTGGCCCTGGCCGCCCTGTCCGGCCCGGCCCTGGCCGCCAACGGCCACTATGTGCCCGGGGTGGAGGGCATCAAGGGCCCGGTGGTGCCGCCCGCCGGCACCTATTACCGGGGCTATCTGGTGCACTACGATTTTGACGAAATCACACTGCCCAATGGCGACACCGCCCCCCTCAAGGGCAATGTGACCGCCCTGGCCAACCGCTTTATCCACATTACCGAGAAAAAACTGCTCGGCGCCGATTACGGCTTCGAAACCATCATTCCGGTGCAGCGCAACGACTTCGACTTCGCCAACAGCAAGGAGTCCGGCGTGGGTGATATCTTTGTCGGCCCGGTGGTGCTGGGCTGGCACGGCCAGCAGTGGGACGCGGTGTTCGCCGCCGGAATCTGGCTGGATACCGGCGACTACAGCAGCACCGAGCCCGCCTCCATCGGCAAGGGCCACAAGACCACCATGCTGACCCTGGGTGGTACTTACCATTTCGACGCGGCCAAGAGCTGGTCCGCCTCCGCCCTCTCCCGCTACGAGATCAAGTCGAAACAGGACGAGACCGGCATCACCCCGGGCGACAGCTGGCTGGTGGAATGGGGCCTCGGCAAACGGCTGGACAACGGCCTGGAGCTGGGCCTGGTCGGTTACGATGCCTGGCAGCTGGAAAACAGCAAGGGAGTGCCGGCCGGCACCGGCAAGGCCGAAAAACACGCCCTGGGGGTGGAGGCCGGCTATTTCTGGCCCTCGCTGATGCTGGGCCTGAACGCCGCCTACCTCAATGAATACCAAGTGAAGAACGGGCCCAGCGGCGATCTGTTCCGCCTGACCCTGACCAAGGTGTTTTAAGAGCCTGTTCAAGGTCTCGCGAGCTAGAGCCATGCAAGGCAAAAACAGGCGAGGAAGCGGAGTTTACGAGCTGTAAATGAGCATTCCGAGCCTGTTTTTAACGCAGCAGGGCCGACACGCAGCAGACTTTGAGCAGGTTCTAAGCCGCGGGAGCCCGCCCGCGCCGGCTCTCCTTACTCCTACTCCAGTTTCTTCATGCGGTAGGCCAGCGCCGGCCGGGTCAGGCCCAGGATGCGGGCCGCCCTGGACACATTGCCCTCGGCGGTATTGAGGGCGTGGCGGATCAGGCTCTGCTCCAGGTTTTCCAGGCTGAAGTCCTCGGTCAGCAATCGGGTACACCAGTCATCCGGCTCATCGTCCGCCTCGGCGGCCGTCTCCCGCAGGGAGCCGTCCAGGCGTACCCGGCCCACCGCCGAACCGTTGTCTTTGAAAGCGGGAAAGAAGCTGCATACTTCTATCTCGTTGTTGTTGTCGGTGAGGATGATGCCGCGCTCTATCAGGTTTTCCAGCTCGCGGATATTGCCCGGCCACTCATACGCCAGCAGGGCTTCCCGCGCCTTGTCGGTCACCCCCAGGATGCGCTTGTTGTACATGGCCTGGTAGCGATTGAGGAAATGCTGCACCAGCAGCGGTATGTCTTCCTTGCGCTCCCGCAGCGGCGGAATATGCACCGGAAAGATATTCAGCCGATAGAACAAATCCGCCCGAAAGCGCCCCTCCCGCACCGCCTGCTGCAGATCTTCGTTGGTGGCGGTGACCACCCGCACATCGATACGGCGGGTACGCACGTCCCCCACCCGCTCCAGCTCGCCTTCCTGCAGCACCCGCAGCAGGCTGGCCTGGGCCCGGGACGACAGCTCCACCACCTCGTCCAGGAAGATGGTGCCGCCGTCGGCCCGCTCGAACTTGCCTTCCCGGCTCTGGGTGGCGCCGGTATAGGCGCCCTTTTCCACCCCGAACAGCTCCGCCTCTATCAAGTCCGGCGGTATGCAGGCGCAATTCACCGCCACGAAGGGCTGGTCGGCCCGGTCGCTGGCCACATGCAGGCCGCGGGCGAACACCTCCTTGCCGACCCCGGTTTCCCCCAGCAGCAACACCGTCACCCGGCTGTGGGAGGCCCGCTGGATCAGTTTGCACACCTGGCGGAAGGCGGCCGACTGGCCGATGGAGTTGAATACCCGGTAGTCGTCTTCGGACTCGTCGCCCACGCTGTCGCGCAGCTTGACCAGCTCGCTCCTGAGCGCGAACAGCTCTTCCGCCACCGGGTCCGGCAGCATGAATTTCTCGATTTCCGCCTGGTCTTCCCATTCCTGGGCCGGCTTGCCGACGATGCTGCAGTGCGCGTCGCCCATGGCCACGCAACGCACTTCCTTGTAGATGATGGTCCGTCCCATGAAATAGCTGGTGTAGCCGCTGGCGTAACCGAGCAGGGTCCAGCAGATGGGCTCATCGGCGTGGCCGAACTCGTTCTGGTGCACGTCCGCCTCGTAGGAGTTGAACCAGTCGAACTCGCCGAGAAAGTGGCCCGAGTCCATGTCCAGCTCCAGCCGGGTGGGCACCACCTTGACCATGCCCCGGATGCCGTGCATCTGGGGCCCGGCCATAAAGCACTCTTCCCGGGCGATATGAGGACGTACCTTACGGGCGATTTCGGCGTCCTTCATGCCGGAGTGATAGCCGAAGCGCATCAGGAAGCGCTTGGCCCGCTGCACCCCAAGGGTCTCAATCAACTCCTTTCGCAACAACCCCATCACGGTGGCGTGGATCAACAGCATGCGCTGTTCGTTGAACCAGATTTTTCCCTGCTCCCCATCGAAGCGGATACCGGCGATCAGGTCTCCGGCTTCGGGGATCTTCAGGCTTTCAAGATCTCTCATCGGGCACTTTGCTCCCTGTCCATGGCTGCGATCAGTCCCCCGTCCGGGGCGGTGGCCGGCACTGTCTGTTGCCGGCTAGTGTATGGGGCCGACCCCAGGTTATCAATTGATTAAATAACTAACACCAAAGCAACAAAGTTAATCAAATGATTAATTCAGCGCTCCTTACCCCCGTTTCCCATGTCGCTCCAACAACACCGGAAATAAAAATAAAATCATAATAATCAAAAACATAAATAAATAACCCTGCGTACCTCACGGTTTGGCACAAGCGTTGCTCTATTGGGGCATGGGTTAACAAAAGGTTGCCCAAGGCCAAGAGACAGACAGGAGGTGTAAGGATGACGACCCCATTACCGTCAGCACAGAGCCAGGACGGAAGCGGCAGGCTGACCAAGTACATCCGTGTACGCAGTGCCCCGGACGCCCGCTTTGTCGAGTTCGACTTCGCCATCGACGATCCCGGCCTGTTCGTCGAACTGGTGCTGCCGCGGGACGCCTTCGACACCTTCTGCGCCGTCAACCGGGTGGTGACCATGACCCGGGAGCAGACCGAGGCCATCGACGCCGAGCTGGACAAGTGGCGCTACGGCGAAGAAACCCTGATGAGCCGCAACCGCGACCAGGCCCAGTAACCAATCCCCAGCAAGGAGCAAGCAGATGACACTGGAAATCAAAACCGCATCGGTGGAGCCGATACGCCAGACCTTCGCCAATATCAGCCGCCGTTTCGGCGACAAGCCGGCGACCCGCTATCAGGAAGCCACCTACGATGTGCAGGCCGAGGCCAACTTCCACTACCGTCCCCTGTGGCAGCCGGAGAAGGAGCTCAACGACAAAAGCCGCACCGCCATCGAAATGGCCGACTGGTACGGCTTCCGGGATCCGCGCCAGTTCTATTACGGCGCCTATGTGCAGCAACGGGCCCGCATGCAGGAAGGGGCCGAGAACAACTACGCCTTCTTCGAAAAACGCGAGCTGGCCGCCAACCTGGGCGACGAGCTGAAGGCCGCCATCACCCGCTTCCTGCTGCCCCTGCGCCATGTGGAGCAGGCCGCCAACCTCAACCACATGTACGGCGCCGACTACGGCTACGGCACCGCCATCACCCAGGCCCAGCTGTTCGCCGGCATGGATCGCTTAGGCATGGCCCAGTACCTGTCCCGCATCGGCCTGCTGCTGGACGACAACAGCGGCGATGCCCTGGCCCTGGCCCGGGCCAAGGAGCACTGGATGAAGGATCCGGCCTGGCAGGGGGTACGCGCCCTGTGCGAGGAAACCCTGGTCACCAAGGACTGGTTCGAGCTGTTCGTGGCCCAGGCCCTGGTGCTGGACACCCTGCTCAACGAACTGTTCTACCGCCGGCTCGACGCCTGGCTGGTGGCCAACGGCGGCCGCGACCTGGGCCTGCTCACCGAATTCATGCAGGACTGCCACAAGGATCTGGGCCGCTGGAGCGACAGCGTGTTCAAGGTCGCCGCCGGCGAAAGCGAGCACAACCGCCAGCAGCTGCAGCAATGGGCCCATCACTGGCGGAGCAAGGCCGCCGAAGCCCTGGCCCCCCTGGCCGGTGACATGCTGGGCGAAGGCGCCCTGGATGCCGCCCTCGCCGAACTCGACAAACGCATCGCCAAAGCCGGCCTTAACCAGTAAAGGAAGCAAGACCATGTCAAAGGTTTATCTCGCCCTGCAGGACAACGATATGTCCCGCTACATCGTCGAGGCCATAGAGGAAGACAACCCCGAGGCCACCATCAACCATCAGCCGGCGATGATCCGCATCGAAAACGAGGATCGGCTGGTGATCAAGCGGGCCACCGTCGAGGACAAGCTGGGCCGGGACTGGGACGTGCAGGAGCTGCACCTCAACCTGATCACCCTGGGCGGCAATGTGGATGAAGACGACGAGCAGCTCACGCTGAGCTGGAACAGTTAAGGGAGGAACGACTCATGGCTGCAAAAAAACTGAACATCAAGGACAAGTACCGTCTGCTGACCCGGGATCTGGACTGGGAGTTTTCCTACCAGGACCGTAAGGAAGCCTTTCCCTTCGAGGAGTTCGAAGGCATCAAGATCACCGACTGGTCGAAGTGGGAAGACCCCTTCCGCCTGACCATGGACGCCTACTGGAAATACCAGGCCGAGAAGGAGAAGAAGCTGTACGCCATCTTCGACGCCTTCGCCCAGAACAATGGCCAGCTCAACATCTCGGATCCGCGCTACGTCAACGCCATCAAGATCTTCCTGACCGGGGTCAGCCCGCTGGAATACCAGGCGTACCAGGGCTACGCCCACGTGGGGCGCCAGTTCGGCGGCATCGGCGCGCGCATCGCCTGTCAGATGCAGTCCATCGACGAACTGCGCCATGTGCAGACCCAGATCCACGCCATGAGCCACTACAACAAGTTCTTCGACGGCTTCCAGGACTGGACCCACATGCACGACCGGGTGTGGTACCTGTCGGTGCCCAAGTCCTTCTTCGAGGACGCCCGCTCCGCCGGCCCATTCGAGTTCCTGCTGGCGATCAGCTTCTCGTTCGAATATGTGCTGACCAACCTGCTGTTCGTGCCCTTTATGTCCGGCGCCGCCCATAACGGCGACATGGCCACCGTCACCTTCGGCTTCAGCGCCCAGTCCGACGAAGCCCGCCACATGACCCTGGGGCTGGAGATCATCAAGTTCCTGCTGGAGCAGCACGAAGACAACCTGCCCATAGTGCAGAAGTGGATCGACAAATGGTTCTGGCGCGGCACCCGCTTGCTGTCCATCGTGGCCATGATGATGGACTACATGCTGCCCAACAAGGTGATGTCCTGGAAGGAGGCCTGGGAGGTCTACTTCGAGGAAGCCGGCGGCGCCCTGTTCAAGGATCTGGCCCGCTACGGCATCCGCATGCCCAAGTACAGCGAAGTGATCGAGAAGGAGAAAGAGCACATCTCCCACCAGGCCTGGTGGATCTTCTACAACTTCGGCCACGCCGCCGGTTTCCATACCTGGATCCCCACCGACGAGGAGCTGGACTGGCTGAGCGAGAAGTACCCGGACACCTTCGACAAGTACTACCGCCCCCGCTGGGAGCTGGCCAAACAGATGGAGGCCGAGGGCAAGCGCTTCTACAGCAACGGCCTGCCGCAACTGTGCCAGGTGTGCCAGGTGCCCATGACCTTTACCGAGATGGACAGCGATCCGGGCCAGATCAGCTACCGCTCCGCCATGCACGAAGGCGAGCGCTACCACATGTGCTCCGACGGCTGCCACGACATCTTCTGCGACGAGCCCGAAAAGTTCGTGCAGTCCTGGCTGCCGGTGCACCAGATACTGCAGGGCAACTGCGGCGGTCCGGGCCTGGAAGAGGTGCTGAGCGAGTACTACCGCATGAATGTCGGCGCCGACAACATGGACATCAAGGACTCGCCCGACGAGCGTCGTTGGAAACAGTGGAAAGGCGTGGCCTGACCCGGGCCCGGCAACCGGGGGCCACGGCCCCCCAACAAGGAGACAGTTATCATGGCGGTTATCGCACTCAAGCAAGATTACAAGGGTGAAGTCAGGGACGCCCGGGCCAACTTCGGCGGCAATATCCTGGTGTACATCGGCTGGGATGAGCACCTGCTGTTCTGCTCGGCCAAGACCTTTCCCCTGCCCCCGGCCATGAGCTTCGGCGATCTGCTGGACAAGGTGATGCCGGAAGGCTTCGGCCAGCATCCGGATTTCGAACAGATCGACTGGAGCCGGGTGCAGTGGCGGCTCAACGGCGAGCCGCTGCATCCCTCCCGGGAGCAGACCCTGGAGCAGCTGGGCTTCGATCACAAATCGCTGCTGCGGTTCAGGACCCCGGGGCTGAACGGCTACAAGGGCACAGGTGTTTAAGGAGGACTTATGAGCTACGAAGTCACCATAGAGCCCACCGGCGATGTGATCGAGGTGGAAGAAGGACAAACCATACTGGATGCCGCCCTGCGTCAGGGGGTGTGGCTGCCCTTCGCCTGCGGCCACGGCACCTGCGGCACCTGCAAGGTGCAGGTGGTCGACGGTTTCGCCGACGTGGGCGAGGCCTCGCCCTTCGCCCTGATGGACGTGGAGCGGGAAGAAGGCAAGGTGCTGGCCTGCTGCTGCAAGCCCGAGTCCGATCTGGTGATCGAGGCCGACATCGACGTGGATCCCGACTTCGCCGGCCATCCGGTGGAGGACTACCAGGGCACCGTCACCGGGATCACCGCCCTCTCCCCCACCATCCGCGGCATCCGCATCGAGCTGGATCGGGACATGACTTTCCAGGCCGGCCAGTACATCAACCTGCAGGTGCCCGGGGTAACCGGCAGCCGCGCCTTCTCCCTGGCCAACCCGCCCGCCGCCAGGCGGGAGATAGAACTGCATGTGCGCAAGGTCGAGGGCGGCGCCGCCACCAGCTGGCTGCACGAGGAGCTCAAGGTGGGCGACCGGCTGAGCCTATCCGGCCCCTATGGCCAGTTCTTCGTGCGCAAGTCCGACGAGGGGGGCGCCATCTTTATCGCCGGCGGCTCCGGCCTGTCCAGCCCCCAGTCGATGATCCTGGATCTGCTGGCCGAGGGCGACCAGCGCCCCCTCTACCTGTTCCAGGGCGCGCGCAACGTCGCCGAGCTTTACAACCGGGAACTGTTCGAGCGGCTGGCCGCCGAGCACGACCACTTCCACTACATACCGGCGCTCAACGCCCCGCTGCCGGAGGACGACTGGCAGGGCTTCACCGGCTTCGTGCATGAAGCGGTCGCCGACTATTTCGAGCAGCGCTGCGGCGGCAACAAGGCCTACCTGTGCGGGCCGCCGCCGATGATCGACGCCGCCATCACCACCCTGATGCAAAGCCGGCTGTTCGAGCGGGACATCCATATGGAACGCTTCTTCACCGCCGCCGACGGCGCCCAGGAGCAGCCCCGTTCCGCCCTGTTCAAGCGTATATAAGGAAAACTGGCCATGAATAAATTAAAAAGCGAACAGGAGAGACGACATGTCGGCAACTATTCAGTCTGTTGAGGCCATCCTGGTCGACATCCCGACCATACGCCCGCACCAGCTGTCCATGACCACCATGGGCGTCCAGACCATGGTTATCGTACGGATGAAAGACTCTGCCGGTCTCGAAGGGCTGGGTGAGGCCACCACCATCGGCGGCCTGGCCTACGGCCCGGAAAGCCCCGAAAGCGTCAAGCTGACCATAGATACCTATCTGGCTCCCCTTCTGCTCGGCCAGCCGACAGACAACATCAACTCCCTGAGGGTCAGGCTGAATCGCCACACCCGAGGCAACAACCTGGCCAAGTCCGCCATCGAGACCGCCTTGCTGGATATGCAGGGCAAGCGCCTGAACCGCCCGGTTTCCGACCTGTTGGGCGGCGCCGTACAGCGGCATATTCCCGTACTCTGGACCCTGGCCAGCGGCGATACCGCAAAAGATATCGATGAAGCCCTGGGCCTGATCGCGGCCAGGCGCCACTGCGATTTTAAACTGAAGATCGGTGCCCGCGCGCTGATGGACGACGTGCGCCATGTGGCGGCCATCAAGGCCGCCGTGGGCGACAGCGCCAGCGTACGGGTCGACGTCAACCAGGCCTGGGATGAAGCGAGCGCCGCCAAAGGCATGGCCGAGCTGCAGGCGGCCGGCATCGACCTGGTCGAGCAGCCGACCCCGATGACGGATCTGGCGGCGCTGGTGCGCCTGTCGGAAAAGTTCCACCTTCCCATTCTGGCCGACGAAGCCGTGGCCGATTCCTCCGACATGTTCAGCCTGGCCTCCGCCGGTTTTGCCGGCGCGGTGGCCCTGAAGATCGCCAAGGCGGGAGGACCGCTCCAGGCGCTGGAAGTGGCGACCGTGGCCAGAGCGGCGGGGGTCGGCCTCTATGGCGGCACCCTGCTGGAAGGCACCATCGGCTCCGTTGCCGCGCTGCATGCCTGGTCCACGCTCGAAAAAATTCATTGGGGCACCGAGATGTTCGGCCCGCTGCTGATGAAGGACGACATCGTGGTCAGGCGATTGAACTTTCATGACAACGGCGTCGAACTGCCCGCCGGCCCCGGCCTGGGCATGGAGATAGATGAAGACAAGCTGGCCTACTACAGCAGAAAAAAATGAGTACCGCCGGAAATAAACACCGACGCAAAGATGTCCAGACGGAGAAGGAATCATGCTGTTTAAAGTCGAGATGAAGGTAACTATCCCCCATGACATGCCGGCCGACGTTATTGCCGACATCAAGGCGCGGGAGAAGGCCTACGCTCAGGCGCTGCAGGCCCGGGGCAAGTGGCGCCACCTGTGGCGGATAGCCGGCAGCTACGCCAACGTCAGCATCTTCGATGTGGCCGATAACGCCGAACTGCAGGAGCTGATAAGCGGGCTGCCCCTGTTCCCTTATATGGACATCGGTGTTGCCCCCTTGTGCCGGCATCCCTCGTCCATTCACGAGGATGACCGCTAAACCATCGGTCCTATTCCACGACCAAACAAGTCACAAACACGCAAGGAGCTAGAGCAATGTCAGTCAAAATCATGGAAACTCAAGAAGTCATCGAGCTGCTGGAAAAAGTAGCAGGGTTCGATCGGTCCGGTGGTCGCGACAGAGTCAAGACCATCATCCACCGTGTGGTGCACGATGTCTTTCAGATCATCGAAGATCTGGACATTACCCCGGAGGAGTTCTGGAGTGCCGTGTACTACCTCAACGAGTTGGGTAAAAACGGCGAAGCCGCCCTGCTGGCACCGGGTCTGGGCATGGACAAGTATCTGGACATCCGCATGGATGCCGAAGACGAACAAGCCGGCCTGGCCGGCGGTACCCCGCGCACCATCGAAGGTCCGTTGTACGTGGCCGGCGCGCCAATGAGTGAAGGCTTCGCCCGCCTGGACGACGGTACCGAGACCGGTGCAGAGATCATGTTGCTCAAGGGGGTGGTCACCGACGAGAACAACCAACCGCTGGCCAATGCCATCGTCGATGTATGGCACGCCAACAGCAAGGGCGCCTACTCCTACTTCGACTCCTCGCAAAGCGAATACAACCTGCGTCGTCGCATCAAGACCGACGCCGAGGGGCGCTACGTGGCACAGTCCATCATCCCGTCCGGCTACGGCTGCCCGCCCCAGGGCTCGACCCAGGCCCTGCTTACCCAACTGGGTCGTCACGGTCAGCGCCCGGCACACATCCACTTTTTCATCTCAGCATCCGGTCACAAGCACCTGACCACCCAAATCAACCTGGCCGGCGATCAATACACCTATGACGATTTCGCCTTTGCCACGCGCGATGAGCTGGTTGTAGCAGCACGCCCGGTAGCACATTCAGCGGAAGGCGAACGCCATGGCGTGACCGGTCCGGTCACCGAGGTGGAATTCAACATCCGGCTGGTGCCTACCGACAGGCAGGACCGGCAGGCAATGCACGAACGTCAGCGTGTGATGGCACCAGCCGACACCTGAAAGTCCACTTGATTAACGGGTGAGGAGTCGACCGGCCGAGAGGCCGGTCGATCATTGCAGCCACCATCAACCGCCATGATGACCTCGATACACAGAGGATGTGACTCATAGGCTCGCCAACCCGACCGACTCGACACACAGATCCTCGCCGCGGTAGCAGCCGGCCTTGCTATATCCCCCTCATAACCCGCTACGAAAGATTTCAAACAGGTTCCAGACGAAAGTCAAACAGCCGCGCCGATCGCACAACACCCATCCGGGTGTTTACAGTCGGCCAAGCTTGGGTCTAAATAGAAAGCACCTTTGCACAGCCCCCGGGCCATCCTGCCCGGGTACAGGGGCAACTATATGGATCTTAATACCCTGCAAACCCTGCTGTTCGTGCCGGCCAACCGGCCGGAACGCTATGAGAAAGCGATGGCCTCGGGTGCCGATGCGGTCATCATCGATCTGGAAGACGCGGTGCCGGCGGCGGAGAAGGACGGCGCCCGCAATACCCTGGCCGGCTGGCTGGAAAGCCGCCCCGCCGCCTCGGTGCTGGTGCGCATCAACGGCACCGGCAGCCCCTGGTTCAACCAGGACACCATTCTTTGCCGCTCTTCGGCCATCGCCGCCATCGTGGTACCCAAGGCCGAGGATCCCGGCGCCCTGAGCGAGCTCGCCAACATCACCGACAAGCCCCTGCTGCCCTTTATCGAATCGGCCCAGGCCTTCGCCCGCCTGGATGACATCGCCTCGGCCACCGGCGTGGTACGGCTGCTGTTCGGCAAGCTGGATCTGGCGGTGGACCTGGGCATGGACTACCCGCCGCCGGAAGGCGAG
The DNA here is from genome assembly GCF_003012775.1 of Zobellella endophytica. Lineage (GTDB taxonomy): Bacteria > Pseudomonadota > Gammaproteobacteria > Enterobacterales > Aeromonadaceae > Oceanimonas > Oceanimonas endophytica. The sequence continues at coordinate 436,948 of NZ_PXYG01000002.1, forward strand.
CCCCACGACGAGTCGCCCTTCCTGTTCGCCCGCAGCCAGTTGGTGATGCACTCCCGGGCCAACGGCCTGGCGGCGCCGCTGGACGCCGTCTATACCGACATTCACGACCAGCAGGGGCTGGCGGATTATACCCGCCAGAGCATGAAGCAAGGCTTCGGCGGCGTGCTGCTGATCCATCCCAAGCAGGTGCCGCCGGCCCGGGCCGCCCTGGCACCGACCACGGCACAAATCGCCTGGGCCAGGCGCATCCTGGAGGCCGAACGACGGGTCAACGGCGCCGTGGTGGCGGTGCGGGGCAACATGGTGGATGCGCCGGTCATGGCCCGGGCCAGACGCATACTGCAGCATATCGAGGCCGGTTAGCCCGGGGCGGGAGTGGTGGCCGGGTCTTCCGGGGGAGATCTCTGGTACGGTGGGCTGCGCGGGGCGGTATTCACCGCCCCCGCTTGTTACATATCGCTTTGCACATCCCGGGCGGCTTCTTCCACCGCCTGTCCGCCGCGCTGAATATCCTGGCCGGCGCCGGCAAAGGTATTGCACCCCGCCAGGCCGACGGCAATAAGGGCTGCCAACAGTGTCTTCATCATCATCGCCTTCCTCTCGCTGGGTAAATGACAATTCAGAAGTATAGACTCAATTGCGCAACCAGAACGGCTCAGCCCCGGCTCGCCATCACCGCCGCCAGGCTCGGGTTCGGCCGCCCGATATAAAAGCCCTGGGCATAGTCGATGCCGGTAGTCCGCACCAGCGCCAGCACCTCTTCCGTTTCCACGTATTCGGCCACCGTCTTTACCTCCAGTTGGCGCGCCAGCTGGGTGATGCTGCTGACAAAGGCCATGTCCCGGCTGTCGTTGGCCATGTTGGCGATAAACTCGCCCTCGATCTTGACGAAGTCGATGGGCAGGTGCTTCAGGTAGTGAAATGAGGAAAAACCTGAGCCAAAATCGTCGATCGCCAGTAAAAATCCGGCATCCTTCAGGGCCCGGATGAACTTCTCCAGCAGCGTCATGCTCTTCACCGTGTCCCGCTCGGTGATCTCGAACACCACCCGCCCCGGGCTCATGGCGTACTGCTGTACCAGGGCGTTGACCCGGGCCAGGAAGTCGCCGACCAGCACCGCCCGGGGCGACAGGTTGATAAACAACAGGCCCCGGTAGCCGGTGTCGCGCACCTGGCCGAAGGCCTTTTCCATCACGATGTAGTCGAGCAGGTGCACCTTGCCCATGGACTCGGCGATCTCGATGAACTCGCCGGCGTTCATCAGGCTGTCGTCCGCCAGCCGGATCCGGCTCAACACCTCCACCGCCCCCGGCTCGCCGTCGTCCATGGGCAGGATGGGCTGGAACACCGGCAGCAGGGTACGCTGCTCGATGGCCTGGTTCACCAACTGGGTTTTTTCGCTCATGTCGCGGAAGATGTCCGCCACATCCTGCTCTTTCGGCAGGCTAACCCGGTTCTTGCCCTGGGCCTTGGCGCGGTACATCAGGTTGTCCACGAACATGAACAGTTCCTTGGCGTGATCCGCATGATCCGGGTAGATGCCCACCCCGATGGAACAGGTGGTTTTGAGCGCGCCGCCCTCGTGCTCCATCACGAAGCCGTCCAGCGCCTTCAGCACCTGCTGGCTCACCTTTTCCGCCTTGTCCAGATCCGCCTCCGGCAGCACGATCACAAACTCATCACCGCCGTAGCGGGCCAGCACGTCGCCGTTGCCGAGCTGCCGCTTGAGCAACAGTGACAGCTCGGTCAGCAGCCGGTCGCCGCAGGCATGGCCGTAGCCGTCGTTGACCGACTTGAAGTTGTCCAGATCCAGCAGCAGCATGGCCACCGGGTAGCCGTGCCGGCGGCTGCGATCCAGCTCGTAGTCGAGCAGCTCCCAGAACATGCGCTGGTTGTAGAGGTTGGTGAGCGGATCCCGGGTGGCGTAGTACTCCAGATCCCGGGTGTACTTGTAGATGGCCTTGACCGAGCCCACCACGTTGAGCAGGGTGGAGAGGATGCTCTCCAGTACCAGTACCTTGGTCTTGTCCTTGACGATGTCCGCCTGCACCCCGATGCCGACGATACCGCCGATCTTGGGGGTTTCCACCAGCAGCGACTTGGTCTGCAGCTCGATGTCGCGGGCGTCCAGCTCGATCACGGCCTCGCCGCCTCCCTGCACCATGTTGTGGTGCAGCTTGAACTCGCTGTGGCTGAAGAAGGAATCCCGGGCCCTGAGCCGGGCCAGTACCGCCTGTTCCATCATGTCGCGGGTGCGGGGGCTGGGCGGGCGCAGCCAGAAAATCTCCAGGTCGAACAGCTCGTCGTCCACCTTGAAGATGGAGAACATGGTGTAGATGTCCAGCACCCGGTTGATGTCGAGCATCAGCACGTTGACGTATTCCCGCCAGTCGCGCACCACTTCCGAGGTGATCACGAATTTTTCCAGCAGCCGGATCTCGAATTCCAGCAGATCCTTGTCCACCGCTATGTTGCGCAGCTTGTCCGCCAGTTGCTCCACCTGGCCGAAGATGTTGTTCATCTCCTTGAAGCGGAACTGGCGGCGATCCTCCCCCATGCGCGACAGGTCCGACAGGGTTTCCACCTGCTCTATGCTGCGGGACAGGTGCTGCACCGAGTCGTTGATATGCAGGCTGACCCGGCGCACCGCCCAGAAGGCGAACAGCAGCGGCAGCGGCGACAGCAGCAGCAGGTAATAGAGCAGGTTGCGGTTGGCCAGCCCGAGCTGGGGCGAGAGATCCTGGCCGACTTCGATCACCCCCAGGGTATCCCCCACCCGGGCGTTGGTGTGGCAGGCCAGGCAGTTCTCGCTGGCGTTGAGCGGATAGAGGTAGCGCAGGTGCTCGCCCCGGTCGAAGGCGGCGATGTTGCCGCTTTGCAGCACTTGTTGCAGCGCCACATCCGGTGTCGGCTGATCGATATCACCGAAACGTTCGTTGACCAGCTCGCCCCGGTACAGGCCGATATGGAAGCTGCCGCCGTCGTTGCCGTCCGCCAGTTGGCCGAGGAAGGACTCCAGCTGGTTGCGGGTCCAGCCCTGGCTCATGATCAGGTACATGGAATTGAAGGTGTTCTCCGCCACCGAGGCCGCCACCTGCCGGGCATTTTCCCGGATGCTGCTCTGGTAGGCCTGGTTGGCAACCAGCAGCAGCAACAGGAAGCCGATCACCGAGAACAGCAGGGTACGATTCAGTAAATAGCGCCTGATCGTGGTCGGACGTCCGGCCATGGTTGGGTAGTCTCCTTGTTACCAAAGCGCAGACTATACCCAAGGGGGTCCCCCCCCGCATTGTTAAAGAAAGATTTTATTGACGCATATCAACAACAAAACATTTTTCAACCGTCCCCGGCCTCACTCCACTCAGGGTATTCCGTCGGAATACGTGCAACATCATCATAGAAATTCAACACTTAGCCATTATCATGGCGACAGATGTCTAAAAACGGGTAGCGCGCATGTTTCAGGTGTTCTGGCAGTTCTTCAAGCTGGGCTGGGTCAGCTTCGGTGGCCCAGCTGCTCATATCGGTTATTTTCAACGTCATTTCGTGCAACAACTCGGCTGGATCCCGCAGGATCGCTTCGCCTCCACCCTCGCCCTGTGCCAGTTCCTGCCCGGGCCCGCCTCCAGCCAGCTCGGCTTCGCCATCGGCTACCAGCGTGCCGGCCTGGGCGGCGCCGTCGCCGCCTTTATCGGCTTTACCCTGCCCTCTTTCCTGCTGATGCTCGCCCTGGCGCTGGCCGGCCAGGCCTGGGCCAGCCAGCCCGCCACCCTGGTAATCATCAACGGCCTCAAGCTGTTCGCCCTGGTGGTGGTGGCCGATGCGGTGCTGACCATGGCCGGCCAGTTCTGCCGCCAGCGGCTGACCCTGACCATCGCCGTGCTCACCGCCACGCTCTTGTGGCTGCTGTCCGGCCTGTTCGCCCAGTTCCTCGCCCTGCTGGCGGCGGCCCTGGCCGGCGCCCTCTGGCTGCGGCGGGCGGCAGGTGAAACCCCGGATCAGCACCGGACTATCCGCCCCAACTGGCCCTTCCTGTTGCTGTTCGCCGGCCTGCTGCTGGTACTGCCGCTGTTGTCGCTCGGCGGCAGCGCCGCCCTCTTCGCCGACGTCTACCAGGCCGGCAGCCTGGTGTTCGGCGGCGGCCACGTGGTGCTGCCGCTGCTGCAGGGGCTGCTGGCCGACCGGATCAGCCAGGAAACCTTCCTCACCGGCTACGCGGCGGCCCAGGCCATGCCCGGCCCCATGTTCACCCTGGCCACCTTTCTGGGCGCCGGGCTGCTGCCCGCCACCCCGGTGCTGGGCGCCCTGGTCGCCACCTTCGGCGTCTTCCTGCCCGGTTTCCTGCTGGTGCTGGCGCTGCAGCACGGCTGGCAGGCGCTGGCGGCCCGCCCGCGGCTGGCCGGCGCCGTGGCGGGGATCAACGCGGCGGTGGTGGGGCTGCTGCTGGCGGCGCTGTACCAGCCGGTGTTTGTCGCCAGCGTGACCGGCGCCCCGGCCCTGGCCGCCGCCGCCCTGGGCCTGCTGGCCCTGCGGGTGTTCAAGTGTCCGCTACTGGTGCTGATCCCGGCCTTTATGCTGTCGGGGTTCTGGCTGTAGCCGCACGGCCTGACTTTCTAGTCACAACCCTGGCTGTCTGATTTTACGTAGAGAAGAGGCCATCCCTGTTGCCTCTTTCAAGCCCCGATGCCGTCTGATAGCAGTGCCAGCAAGCGGCTGCCGGCTCACAGCTTCACCCTTTTCAGGCGCAGGGCGTTGCCCACCACGAAGACGCTGGACAGGGCCATGGCGCCGGCCGCCACCATGGGCGACAGCAGCAGGCCGAAGGCCGGGTAGAGGGCGCCGGCCGCCAGCGGGATCAGGCTGGCGTTGTAGGCGAAGGCCCAGAACAGGTTCTGGCGGATGTTGCGCAGGGTGGCCCGGCTTATCGCCAGCGCATTGGGCACGGCGCGCAGATCGCCGCTCATCAGCACCACGTCCGCCGCCTCGATGGCGATATCGGTACCGGTGCCGATGGCCAGCCCCACCTCCGCCTCGGCCAGCGCCGGGGCGTCGTTGATGCCGTCGCCGACGAAGGCCACGGCGCCGAAGCGCTCACGCAGCGCCTGCAGCGCCGCCACCTTGCCGTCCGGCATCACCTCGGCCACCACCTCGTCGATGCCCAGCTGGCGGGCGATGGCCGCGGCGGTACGGCGGTTGTCGCCGGTGATCATCGCCACCTTCAGCCCCAGTTGGTGCAGGGCGGCGACGGCCTCGTGCGAACCCTCCTTGACCGGGTCGGCCACGGCGATGATCGCCGCCAGTTTGCCGTCGATGGCCGCATAGAGCGGACTTTTCCCCGCCCCGGCCAGTTCCGCCGCCGGCCCGGCCAGCGCCTGCGGATCATGATCCAGGCGCTGCATCAGGCGATCGGCGCCCACTTCCACCCGCCGGCCGGAAACGCGGGCGCTCACCCCCAGCCCCGGCAGCGCCTCGAACTCGGCGGCCGCGGCCAGGCTCAGTCCCCGCGCCTTCGCCGCGCGCACTACCGCCTCGGCGATGGGGTGCTCGGAGCGCTGCTCCACCGCCGCCACCAACGCCAGTACCTCGGCCTCGTCGAAGCCCGGTTGCACCAGCAGATCGGTCAGCTCGGGCCGGCCCAGGGTCAGGGTGCCGGTCTTGTCGAGGGCGATCACCTTCGCCTCGCGCAGGGTCTGCAGCGCCTGGCCCTTGCGGAACAGCACCCCCAGCTCGGCGGCGCGCCCGGTGCCCACCATGATGGAGGTGGGCGTGGCCAGGCCCATGGCGCAGGGACAGGCGATGATCAGCACCGCCACGGCGTTGACCAGGGCGAAGGTCAGCGCCGGGCTCGGGCCCAGCCACAGCCAGAGCGCGAAGGTCAGCGCCGCCATGCCCATCACCACCGGCACGAACACCGCGGTGACCCTGTCCACCAGCGCCTGGATCGGCAGCTTGGCCCCCTGGGCCTGCTCCACCATGCGCACTATCTGGGCCAGCAGAGTGTCGCCGCCCACCCGGGTGGCCTCGAAATCCAGCGCCCCGTTCTTGTTGACGGTACCGCCCACCACTTCGTCGCCCGCCTGTTTGGCCACCGGCACCGGCTCGCCGGTGAGCATGGACTCGTCCACGTAGGAGCTGCCCTCGAGCACCCGCCCGTCCACCGGGATGCGCTCCCCCGGGCGCACCTGCACCCGGTCGCCGGCCCGCACCTCGGCCAGCGGCACTTCCACCGCCTCATCGCCGCGCCACACCCGGGCGGTCTTGACCTGCAGGCTCAGCAGTCGCTGGATGGCCTCTCCGGTGCGGCCCTTGGCCCTCGATTCCAGGTAACGGCCGAGCAGGATCAGGGTGACGATCACCGCCGCCGCCTCGAAGTAGACGTGGCGGGTACCCGCCGGCAGCCAGTGGCCGGCGTAGGTAGCCACCACCGAGAAACCCCAGGCCGACAGGGTACCCAGCGCCACCAGGGAGTTCATGTCCGGCGCGCCGCGCATCAGCGCCGGCAGGCCCTTGTGCAGGAAACGCAGGCCGGGGCCGAACAGCACCAGGCTGGTGAGCAGGAACTGCAGGTTCCAGTTGAGGGTCTGGCCCAGGGTCTGCGCTATCCAGTGATGCATGCCGGGCACGAAATGGGCGCCCATCTCCAGCACGAACACCGGCAGGGTCAGTCCCGCCGACAGCCAGAAGGCCCGCTTTAGCCCGGCCTGCTCACGGCCCTTGCGCGCACCGTCGTCTTCCCCCCCGGCGGCGTGCGGACGGGCCTCGTAGCCGATCTCGCGGATGGCGTCGATCAGCGCGCCTGCATCCTGGCTGCCGGCCAGCAGTTCGACGCGGGCCCGTTCGGCGGCCAGGTTGACGCTGGCCGACAGCACCCCGGGCAGGCGGGCGAGCGCCTTCTCCACCCGGCCCACGCAGGAGGCGCAGCTCATGCCGATGATGGCGAGTTCCAGTTGCTCGGTGCGGCTGTGGTAGCCGCTTTTTTCCAGTGCCGCTATCACCTCGCCCACTTCGGTACCCGCCGCCAGCGCCAGTTCGGCGCTTTCCGATGCCAGGTTGACCGAGGCCGAGCGCACCCCGGGGGTACCGAGCAGGGCCTTTTCCACCCGCCGCACGCAGGAAGCGCAAGTCATGCCTTCGATCGGCAGTTTCAGATGAAAAACATCCTGCCCATCGGCGGCGGGCCGGGCGTGAGGTAGTGCTGTCATGATCCGTCTCCGTTGTTAAGCTGCCTTCACTATCAAGCTTGCCATGATGGCAAGGTCAAGGCTCCCGGCCGTCTTTTTTCGCCGCTTGTTGTTCCGACGCGGACAGCTGCTCCAGGATGGCGCAGTCCGGGTCTTCGTTGCCCGGACAGGCGGCAATCATCCGCTCCAGGGTGGCCTTCATCGCCGCCAGCTCCCGCATCTTGTTTTCCACCTCCAGCAGGTGCTGCTGGGCCACCTGCTTCACCGCCCGGCTGGAGCGGAGCGGATCCTGCCACAGCCTGAGCAGGTCATCGATCTGGCGGATGGAAAAGCCCAGCACCCGCGCCTGGCGGATAAACCTGAGCACCTCGACGTTCTCGCTGTTGTACTGCCGGTAGCCGGCGGCGGAGCGGGCCGCCGGCTTGAGCAGCCCGGTCTGTTCGTAGTGGCGGATCATCTTGGCCGACACCCCGGCCCGTTGCGCCGCTTCACCGATATTCATGGCAACCTCCGTCATGGATCATTTGGTTTAAAAACTGGCCAGCGACGATGCTTGGTGCAGGGGATGCCGCCATGGCTTGAATATTGCCTGCCACCCTGGGGCGGGCGGCCCGCCCGCATGGGGTTCCCGCTGCGCGGGGAAGCAGGCGAGCCGCCTGCGCTCCCCCAGCAAGGTGCAAAAAGCTGCAAACGGCGGCGTTTGTCCGGCTCAGGCCGGCCGGTAACCGGCGTCGATCAGCGCCTCGATCACCTCGTCCCGGTCGGCGGAGCTCTGCACCCGCAGGCGGTGCGCCGGCAGGTCGAATTCCAGCTCGCACGCCGGATCCAGCTCTTTCAGGGCACGGCTGATGGCACCGGTGCAATGGCCACAGCTCATCTCGGGCAGGGTAAAGGTCAGCATCATGGAATCCTCGTTGGTAGTGTATCCGATCTCTACTTTCATCCTTACCATAAGGGTAAGGTCAAGTTTTTTTTGTCTTCCAGCAAAGGAAAGATAGTGTGAGCCGGGCCGCCACCGGATACAAGGCCGCGGAGCCATGACATATATCAATACTGCCTCCTCTTAAAAAGATTTTTTTCGAGACCCAATTGTGTAGAATCGCCCCATGACACGCACCTTCCTGGCCTTGCTCATCAGTTTATTCGTTGCCTTCCAGGGCATCGCGGCCCCGCGCGTCGCCATGCTTCCCTGCCCCATGGAGCATGAGCAACCGGCGTCCCCGATGGCGATGTCCGCCGAGGAGCACCCCTGCTGCAACGAGGCCGACACCCAGGTCAAAACGGGCGAGCCGTGCAAAACCGACATGCCTTGCGGTTCGTCCGGATCCTGTCTTTTCGCCCCGGTTAACCTGACCGCATCGCCCCCCACTGCCACCGAACCGGCGGGCCATCCGCTGCTTCAGTTAAGATCCCGCGAACCCTCCTCCGTCTGGCGACCGCCCAGCATCGGCTGACCCTGTGTTGACCTGATGCGGCAGCAGGCTGGGCCTGTTGCCGTGCCTTGTCCGCGTCGTTTGCACGCGGGCACCCTTACACATGGAATTGGCCTATGTACTCCTATTCTCATCCTGGCGAAGCCAAACGGCTTCTCCTGCGCCACGCCGTCCGGCGCCGGCGCTCCCGCCTGAGCATGGCAGCCCTGGCTGTGGCGCTGATCTCGGGCACCACCCAGCCGGTGGTGGCGCAGTCGCCGCTGCCCGCCCCCCTGACCTTCGAGGCCGCGTTGCAGGCGGCGGAGATGCACTCGGCCGGGCTGCTGGCCCAGGATGCCTCGGCCCGCGCCTTGCGCGAGCAGGCCGTGGCCGCCGGCCGCCTGCCCGACCCGGAGCTGCGCCTGTCGCTGGACAATGTACCGGCAGAGGGCCCCATGCGCTTCAGCCTGGACGACGACTTCATGACCATGCAGTCCGTCGGCCTGTCGCAGACCTTTACCGATGCGGACAAACGGCTGGCTCGCCGGGCTCGCTTCGAACGCGAGGCCGATGCCGCCGCCGCCACCCGGCGGCTGCAGCTCGCCACGCTGCGCACCCAAACCGCCCGTGCCTGGCTGGCACGCCACTACCAGCAGCAACTGCTCGCGCTGCTGGAACGACAACGGAAGGAGGCCAACCTCGTGGTCGAGGCGGTCGAGGCCGGCTACCGGGGCGGAAGCGCCACCCAGTCGGAGCTGTTCCTGGCCCGCTCGGCGGTGGCCCGACTCGACGACCGGCTGCTGGAAGCCCGTGCGGGCCTGAACAACGCCGATACCCTGCTGTCCCGCTGGGTGGGCGATGACGCCACGACCACCCTGGGCCACCTCCCCGACATCAGGCAGGTGCCTGGCACCGCCCTGGCGCCTGTCCACGAGATAGAAGCCCATCCGCAACTCGCCCTGCTGGATGCCCGGACCCGGGTGGCCGAGGCCGAGGTGGAAGTGGCCCGCCAGGAAAAGAGCATCGACTGGACCTGGTCGCTGAGGTACAGCCGACGGGATGACGCCTTCGGCGACATGGTGTCGCTGGGCGTCGCCATCCCCCTGCAGTGGGATCGGAAAAACCGGCAGGACCGGGAGCTGGCCGCCAGGCTGGCCAGCGTCGAGCAGCGGCGCAACGAGCGGGAGGAAATACGTCGTGAACACCTGTTCGAGGTACGGCGCCTGCGGGAAAGCTGGCGCAGCAACCTGAGCCGGCTGGACGACTACGACCGCACCCTGCTGCCCCTGGCCGAGGCCCGCACCCAGGCGGCCCAGGCCGCCTATCGCGGCGGCAAGGGCTCACTGGCCGCGGTGCTGGAGGCCCGGCGCATGGCCGTCGACACCCGCATCGAGCGGCTGCGCATCGAGATGCAGACCGCCGCCCTCTGGGCCGAGCTGGCCTTCCTGATCCCGGAGGCGTACCCCGGCCCTGACGGGCATACCGAATCGATTGCCGAGGAGCAGAACCCATGAACAAGACCCCCCTCGTACTCAGCCTGCTTGCCGCCGCCGTGCTGAGCGCCGCCGGTGCCGGCCTCTATCGGCTGGGCCTGGAGCAGGGCCTGTCCCGCGGCGAAGCCGCCGTGGACGGGGCCGCGCCCATGGCGGCCACGGAAGATCCCTCGACCTGGGGCATCCCGCAGGGCGAAGCCGCCACCCGCCGGCATATCGAGGCCGGCCTGCAGGCCGGCGATGTTGATCCCCGTACCGGCCGGACCATCCTCTACTACCACGATCCCATGGTCCCGGGCAGGAAATTCGACGCCCCCGGCAAATCCCCCTTCATGGACATGATGCTGATCCCCGCCTATGCGGGGAGCGAGAACGCCGACGACGGCACCGTGACGGTCAGTCCGCGCATCCGGCAGAACCTGGGGCTGCGTACCGGCGAGGTGTCCGAAGGGCAATTGCGACCGACGGTCTCGGCGGTGGGCAAGGTGAGCTGGAACGAACGCGGCCAGTTCACCCTGACGGCCCGCGCCACCGGCTTTGTCGAGCGGCTCCATGTGCGCGCCACCCTGGATGCGGTCACCGAAGGACAGCCCCTGCTCGAGCTCTATGTGCCCGACTGGGTAGCGGTGCAGGAAGACTACCTCGGCCTGCGCCGGATGCAGGGGCAGGATCTGGCCGGGCTGGTGGACACCACCCGCCAGCGCATGCGCCAGGCGGGCATGAACGACCAGCAGATTGCCCTGGTCGAGCGCACCGGCCAGATACAACCCCGGTTCACCCTGATCGCCCCGGCCAGCGGCATAGTGACGGAACTCCCGGCTCGCGAAGGCAGCACCGTCATGCCGGGTACGCTGCTCGCCCGCATCAATGAATGGGCGACGGTGTGGGTGGAGGCCGAAGTGCCGGAAAGCCAGGCGACGATGCTGCACCGGGGCAGCCCGGTGAGCGCCCGCACGCCCGCCTTGCCGGGCGAGGTATTCACCGGCACCGTGCAGGCGTTGCTGCCGGAAGTGAACTCCGCCACCCGGACGCGCAAGGCGCGCGTGGAGCTGGACAACCCGACGGGGCAACTGGTGCCGGGCATGTTCGTGCAAATGACACTGGCCGCCCCCGAGGCGCGCACGGCCTTGCTGGTGCCGACCGAAGCCCTGGTTCGTACCGGGCAGCGCACCCTGGTGATGGCGGTAGAGGGCGACGACTTCCGCCCGCTGGAAGTGACCACCGGTGCCGAGCAGGACGGCATGACCGAGATCCTCGCCGGCCTCGACCAGGGGCAACAGATCGTGCTCTCCGGCCAGTTCCTGATCGACTCGGAGGCGAGCCTCAAGGGCATCGAGGCCCGGCTCGGGACGACCGAACCGGATGTGGCCGCGAACGCGGACCCCCTTTACCGCACCCGCGCCCGCCTGGAGGCCATCGACGGCGAGACCCTGACGCTGACGCATCCGGACATCCCCGAGCTCGGCTGGCCGGGCATGACCATGGGCTTCACGCTGGCACCCGAGCCGACGCGGCCGGCGCTGTCGGTCGGCGACCGACTCGATATCGCCTTCCACCTGCGGGAGGGAGAGGCGCCGCGCATCGTCACCCTGCAACCGGTGGACAATAACGCCACGGGAGGTGACCAATGATCGTCCGCCTGATCCACTGGTCCGTGGCCAACCGCTTCCTGGTACTCATCGCCACCCTGATCGTGACGGCCTGGGGACTGGTCTCGCTGCTGCGCACCCCTCTCGACGCCCTGCCGGATCTGTCCGATACCCAGGTCATCATCCGCACCACCTGGCCGGGGCAGGCCCCGCAACTGGTCGAGAACCAGGTCACCTACCCGCTGACCACCACCATGCTGTCGGTCCCCGGCGCGAGGGACGTGCGCGGCTACTCCTTCTTCGGCGACAGCTATGTTTATGTGCTGTTCGAGGATGGCACCGATCTCTACTGGGCCCGCTCCCGGGTGCTGGAGTACCTCAATCAGGTGCAGTCGCGGCTGCCGCCCGGCGCCACCTCGGCGCTGGGACCGGACGCCACCGGCGTGGGCTGGGTATATCAGTATGCCCTGACCGACACCTCCGGCCGCCTCGACCTGGCGCAGCTGCGCAGCCTGCAGGACTGGTTTTTAAAATTCGAGCTGAAAACGGTGCCGGGGGTGGCCGAGGTCGCCACCATCGGCGGCATGGTGCGGCAATACCAGGTGGTGCTCGATCCCGACAGGCTGGCCGCCTACCGTATTACCCATGACAGGGTCATCGAGGCGCTGCGCCGGGCCAACCAGGAAACCGGCGGCTCGGTGCTGGAACTGGGCGAGGCCGAGTTCATGGTGCGCGCGTCAGGCTACCTCCAGACCCTGGACGACTTCCGGGCCGTGCCGCTGATGACCACCGATGCCGGGGTGTCGGTGCGGCTGGCCGACGTGGCCCAGGTACAGCTCGGGCCGGAGATGCGGCGCGGCATCGGCGAGCTGGATGGCGAAGGCGAGGCGGTCGGGGGCGTCATCGTGATGCGTTCCGGGGAAAACGCCCTGGCGACCATAGACGCTGTCAAGGCCCGGCTGGCCGAGCTGGCCGGGAGCCTGCCGGCGGGCGTGGAGATAGTGCCGACCTACGACCGTTCCGGCCTGATCGAGCGGGCCATCGACAACCTCGGCCACAAACTGCTGGAGGAGTTCCTGGTGGTGGCCGTGGTCTGCGCGCTGTTCCTGTTCCACCTGCGCTCGGCCCTGGTGGCCATCGTCTCGTTGCCGATCGGCATCCTCGCCGCCTTTATCGTCATGCACTGGCAGGGGGTCAACGCCAACATCATGTCGCTCGGCGGCATCGCCATCGCCATCGGCGCCATGGTCGACGCGGCGGTGGTGATGATCGAAAACGCCCACAAGCACCTGGAGCAGTGGCACCACCAGCACCCCGGGGAGTCCCTGGCCGGTGAGGCGCGCTGGCGGGTCATCGGTGCGGCGGCGGCGGAGGTGGGCCCGGCGCTGTTCTTCTCGTTGCTGATCATCACCCTGTCCTTCATTCCGGTGTTCGCCCTGGAAGCCCAGGAAGGCCGGCTGTTCTCGCCGCTGGCCTTCACCAAGACCTATTCCATGGCGGCCGCGGCGGCCCTGGCGGTGACCCTGGTACCGGTGCTGATGGGCTATCTGATCCGGGGGCGCATTCCGCCCGAGCACAAGAACCCGCTCAACCGCTGGCTGATCGCCGCCTACCGCTCCCTGCTCGAGTGGGTGTTGCGCTTTCCCAGGGCAACCATCGTCCTGGCCGTGCTGTTCTTTGCGGCCAGTCTGTGGCCACTCAAGCACATCGGCAGCGAGTTCATGCCGCCGCTGGACGAAGGCGACCTGCTCTATATGCCGACCGCCCTGCCCGGCCTGTCGGCCGGCAAGGCCGCCGAACTGTTGCAGCAGACCGATCGCCTGATCAAGACCCTGCCCGAGGTGAAAAGCGTCTACGGCAAGGCCGGTCGGGCGGTCTCCGCCACCGATCCCGCGCCCCTGGTGATGTTCGAGACCACCATCCAGTTCAAGCCCCGGGAGCAGTGGCGGGCCGGCATGACGCCCGAAAAGCTGGTAGCCGAGCTCGACCGGACGGTGCGGGTGCCGGGGCTGACCAACATCTGGATCCCGCCCATCCGCAACCGCATCGACATGCTCGCCACCGGTATCAAGAGCCCGGTGGGGGTCAAGGTCATGGGCGAGGATCTGGGGGTGATCAACCGGCTCACCGCCGACATCGAGCAAGCGGTGAAAGCGGTGCCGGGGGTGACCAGCGCCTTCGCGGAGCGGCTGACCGGCGGCCGCTATATCGACGTCGACATCCGGCGGGAGGCGGCCGCGCGCTACGGCCTGAACATCGCCGACGTGCAGTCGGTCGTGGCCAGTGCCATCGGCGGCATGAACATCGGCGAGACGGTGGAAGGGCTGGAGCGCTACCCCATCAACGTGCGCTACCCGCGCGAGGTACGCGACTCGCTGGACAAGCTGCGCGCCCTGCCCATGGTCACCTCGCGCGGCCAGCAACTGGTGTTGGGCGATGTGGCCGACATCCGCATCAACGACGGTCCTCCCATGCTGCGCAGCGAAAACGCCCGCCCGACCGGCTTCGTCTATGTCGACCTGCGGGACCGCGATCTCGGCTCGGCGGTGCGCGAGATGCAGCAACGCGTCGCCGAGCGGGTCGCGCTGCCGCCCGGCTATTCGGTGTCCTGGTCCGGTCAGTTCGAGTTTCTCGAGCGGGCCAGCGCCAAGCTCAAGCTGGTGGTGCCCTTCACCCTGCTGATCATCTTCGTGCTGTTGTACCTCACCTTCAAGCATGTCGGCGAGGCGCTGCTGCTGATGGCGACCCTGCCCTTCGCGCTGGTGGGCGGCATCTGGCTGCTGTACGGGCTCGGCTACAACCTGTCGGTGGCCGGGGTGGTCGGCTTTATCGCCCTGGCCGGGGTGGCCGCCGAGTTCGGGGTGATCATGCTGTTGTACCTCAAGCAGGCCTGGTTCGAGCGGCTGGAGCAGGACCGCGACGGCGAAGCCGACCTGCTCGACGCCATCCGCGAAGGAGCGGTGCTGCGCGTGCGCCCCAAGGCGATGACGGTGGCGGTGATCCTGGCCGGCCTGCTGCCCATCATGTGGGGCGGCGGCACCGGCTCGGAGGTGATGCAGCGCATCGCCGCGCCCATGGTCGGCGGCATGATCACCGCTCCGCTGTTGTCGATGTTCGTGATCCCCGCCGCCTACTACCTGATGCGCCGGCCGCGCCGGGGGCAACCGGCAACACCACAACCCGTTCGGTCACACGGCGATGACGTGTGATAAATATCGCCGGGCCACCTGGCCCGGTTTTTTCCCTCTCGAGTCACTGGAGACACCCAAGATGAAACAATCCCTGACAGGTTCGCTCACCCTTGTGATGGCGCTGTCGGCCACCCCGGCCCTGGCGGAACAAAAAATGATGGAAGGCATGCCGATACAGGAAATGAAGAACACGCCGATGCAGATGCCGGCATCCGGGCAGGCCGTGCACACCGCCAGGGGCAAGGTCACCAAGGTGGATGCCGCCACCGGTGTCGTCACCCTGACCCACGGCCCGGTCGAGAGCCTGGGCTGGCCGGGGATGACCATGGGTTTCAGGGTCATGGACCAGGCCTTGCTCGACAGGCTCGCCGTCGGCAGCACCGTGGAATTTGAATTCCGGCAAGGGGAAAAGGGCTACGTCATTACCGGCGTAAAATAAGGTAACCCGGCTAATGCCCATCGGCATGCGGGTCCAACCGCATGCCGAACCAGTTGCTTTCGACTCGGTATCCTGCTCTCGCCTGGCCAGCAAGCTCAGGGGGGCTGGCCCTGTCCCCATACGATGTCCGGCCGATGCGGCCGCCTTCCTGTCTGTTATTCCGCCAGATTACATTCTTGTCATGCTGCTCGTTTCAGCTCGCAGAATGGTAGATTGGGGCGCTCGCGGCTGCTAAACGGAAGAGATCCAATAAGATGAGAAGTTATTTTTCGCTGACCGCTCGTCTGAGCCTGCTGTTCAGCATCACCATGCTGGGCATATGGAGTTTGGTCAGTATCGTATTGATGCAATCGCTGGAGCATCACTTCGCCCGCCAGGACGAGGCGGACATTCGGGGCAAGCTGATCCTGGCTAAAAACTTTCTCGCGACCCATTTACAGAGCAACGGCCAGAACTGGTCGTTGCTGGAAGAGCATCTGAACGATGCGCTCTCCGGGCATGGCGGCCATTACTTGCTGATACGAGATGTACAAGGCCGGACTCTGGCCAATGCCAGGCCCAATCATCGCCGGCAACCGGGGATGACGCGCCCTTTCCCGCCTCCCGCATCCTTACCACTGTCAGAGAGCTGGGCCGAAGACGGCATTCGCTATCGCAGTATTACCGAGCAGATATTCTTTGAGCCGCCACTCCCCTGGCCCGATGCTCCGGAGTCCGTACTGATCCGTGCCGCCTTGGACACCAGCAATCACCAGCATTTTATTGATGAAATCCAAAAAGGGTTGGCCTGGTTCACCGGCGGTATCGCGCTGGTCTCGGTGCTGTTGGGCTGGTTCGCCTCACGTATCGGGCTCAAGCCACTGCGCACCCTGGCCTCACTCTCGTCCCGGGTTACTGCCGACAAGCTCAATCACCGCCTGCCGCTACACGATGCCCCAGCCGAGCTGCACACCCCCATCCAGGCCTTCAACGCCATGCTGGATCGGCTGGAGGACTCGTTTCGCCGGCTGTCGGAATTTTCCTCGGATATCGCCCACGAGCTGCGCACCCCGGTCAACAGCCTGATGATGCAAACCCAGGTGGCACTTTCCCGCGAGCGTAGCGCCGACGACTATCGGGAAGCCCTGTACAACAACCTGGAAACGGCGGAGCGGCTGGCGCGGATGATTGGGGAGATGCTGTTCCTGGCCAAATCGGAGCAGGGACAACTGCTGATGCAAGCAGAGGAACTGGAGCTGGCAACGGAGCTTGATGAGCTGCTGGAGTTCTTCGAACCCCTGGCCAGTGAGCAACAGTTGCGTTTGCACCGACGAGGAAATGCAACACTGCAAGGTGATCGCGCCATGCTGCAACGGGCCTTCAGCAACCTCCTGACCAATGCAATTCGATACACTCCGGCTCAGGGGGAAATCAGGATAGAAGTAAAGCGTGATGCCAGTCATGTCGTGGTGGAGATCGCCAACCCGGGAAATCCCATACCGGCAGAGCAGTTGCCGCGCCTGTTCGATCGCTTCTACCGGGCCGACAGCGCCCGCCAGCCGGTGACCGAAGGCACCGGCCTGGGCCTGTCCATCGCCAAGGCGATCATCGAGGCCCATGGCGGCAGCCTGTCGGCACGCTCCGATGAACACGAAACCTGCTTCAGTGCCTGTTTTCCCCGGACAGCCCGGCCAAAGAGATCCGTTTAAGCCTGAGCGAGTTACCGATCACCGACAGCGAACTGGCGGTCATGGCGACCACCCCCACCATGGGGTGCAGCAGCCCCAGGGCGGCGATGGGAATGGCGGCCAGGTTGTAGCCGGAGGCCCACAGCAGATTTTCGACTATCTTGCGGAAGGTCAGTCGCGAGAGGTGCGCGGCCTGCACCACGCCGCCGAGCCGATCGCCGATCAGGATGACGTCGGCAGCCTCCACCGCCACGTCGGCACCGGCGCCGATGGCGATGCCCACGTTGGCCTGCTTCAGGGCCGGGGCGTCATTGATGCCGTCCCCCACCATCGCCACCCAGGGCCCCACCTCGGCCTGCAGCTCCCGCACCTTGTCGATCTTGCCCTCCGGCAGCACATTGGCGTAGACGCTGTCGATGCCCACCTGGGCCGCCACATGATGGGCGGCCCGCTCGTTGTCGCCGGTGAGCATCACGGTACGGATGCCCATGGCCCTGAGCGCGGCGACCGCCTCCCGGGCGTCGGTTTTAAGGGTGTCGGCGATGGCCACCACCCCGATCAACCGGTTTTCACGCGCCACATAGAGCGCGGTCTTGCCCTGCTCCTCCAGCCCGGCCAGCGCCCCCGCCAGCTCGTGCGTGTCCAGCCCGCACTCGGCCATCCAGCGGCCGTTGCCGACTCGAACCAGGGCGCCCTCGAGGCGGGCCTCCACGCCCCGGCCGTTGAGGGCTTCGAAGCCCTCAAGCGGTGGCAGTGCCAGGCCGGTTTCCCTGGCCCTGTCCCGCAGCGCCTGGGCGATGGGGTGCTCGGAGCCGACCTCGACCGCGGTGGCCAGGGCCAGCAACTCGTCCGCCGACACGCCCCCGGCCGGCACCAGATCGGTGACCACCGGCCGTCCCAGGGTCAGGGTGCCGGTCTTGTCGAACACCACCACCCGGATGTCCTTGAAGGTCTGGATGGCCTCGCCGGAGCGGTACAGTATGCCCAGCTCGGCGCCCCGTCCGGCCCCCACCATCAGGGCGGTGGGCGTGGCCA
The DNA here is from genome assembly GCF_003012775.1 of Zobellella endophytica. Classification (GTDB taxonomy): domain Bacteria; phylum Pseudomonadota; class Gammaproteobacteria; order Enterobacterales; family Aeromonadaceae; genus Oceanimonas; species Oceanimonas endophytica. Next base: position 454,955 of record NZ_PXYG01000002.1, read on the forward strand.
GGCCCAGGGCGCAGGGACAGGCGATCACCAGCACCGCCACGCTGGACAACAGGGCCACCAGGGGCGCCGACAGTCCGGGATCGACCCAGGGCAGGAAACCCGCTCCCCAGTACAGGATGCCCCGTAACGACTCGCCGAAGCCGAGCCAAATCACCAGGCTGAGCAGGCTGGTCAGCAACACCAGGGGCACGAAACGGCCGGTCATCCGATCCGCAAACTCCTGGATCGGCACCTTGGAGCCCTGGGCCCGTTCCACCAGGGTGATCACCTGGGCCAGGAAGGTATCTTCCCCGACCTTGGTGGCGCGCACCCGGAGCAGGCCTTCCTTGTTGATGGTGGCCCCGATCACCCCGTCGCCGGGGACTTTCTCGACCGGCAGCGACTCGCCGGTGGCCAGGGACTCGTCCACGTGGCTGGCCCCCTCGACCACCTCGCCGTCGGAGGGGATCTTCTCGCCGGGGCGCACCACCATCAGGTCGCCCACTTGCACCTCGCCGATGGGCAGCTCCACCTCCTCGCCGTCACGCAGCACCCGGGCACTCTTGGCGCCCAGCTCCAGCAACTGGCGGATGGCCTGGGACGCCCGGCCCTTGGCCCGGCTTTCCAGGTAGCGGCCGAGCAGGTGGAAGGTCATGATGGTGGCGGCCATTTCCATAAAGGAGGTCATGGGGAACAGGAAGCCGACCAGCCCGATCAGATAGGGCGGCAGACTGCCCAGGCTGATGAGCACGTCCATGTTGGCGGTTCTGTTGGTAAGCGCCTTCCAGGCGGCAGCATGGGTGGCGGCACCGGCGACGAAGACCGGCGGCACCGCCAGCAGGGCGACCAGCAGCAGGTAACCCGGCATGGGTAACCAGAACATCTCCACCATCATCAGCAGCATGATCAGGGTGGTGGGCACGCCGGCCAGCCACAGCCGCCGCAGGGCGTCGCGCAGGTAGGCTTCCTCGGCCTCGGCGCCGCCCTGTGCTTCCCCTTTCAGACCGGCGCCGGCCACCTCGTAGCCGGCCCGCTCGACCGCCGCCCTGAGCGCGGCCACATCGGTCCGGCCGGTGTCGAAAGAAACCGTCACCTTGTGGGTGGCGATCTGGGTGCTGACTGCCGTTACCCCGGGCAGGCGTCGCAGCGAAGTGCTGACCAGGCCGGCGCAATGGTCGCTGCCCATGCCGGGGACGATCAGGGTCGCTTCGGCAGCCTCATCGGCCGGTGCCCTGCCGGAGGCCTTCACCCCCTTTGGTATGCTATCCATCATCTCTTCTCCTTATCTGGCAACGGAACCGCTCGCACGCGACAGGCGTGGGAAGAAGGTCGGCACCCGTTGACGGTAGGCCTCCCACTCGGCACCAAAAGCATCCCGGGTGCTTTGCTCCTCCCGCCGGGCCAAGCGCACGTACATCACCACCAGCACCGGGAACATCAGCAGGGTCAGGAGCGTCGGCCACTGCAGCAGGAAACCCGCCATGATCAGCACGAAAGCGACATACTGGGGGTGGCGGATCCGGGCATAGGGCCCGCTCTGGGCCAGTTGCCCCTGGCGCTGGGCCCGGTAGAGCACCCGCCAGGCGCTGGCCAGCAGCAGGAAGCCGCCGAAGATCAGGATATTGCTGAAAATATGCAGCAGGCTGAAATGGGGGTTGCCGCTCAGCCCGAACAGGGTGCTCCACAGGTGGCCGGCGTCGTGGCTCAGGGGATCCAGCTGCGGGTAGCGCCCCTGCAGCCAGCCGGCCAGCAGGAACAGGGTCAGCGGAACACCGTACATCTCGACGAACAGCGCCACGATAAAGGCGGCGAAGGTGCCGAAGGTGCGCCAGTCCCGCCCACTCCGGGGCCTGAAGAAGCTGAACGCGAACAGGATGAACACCAGGGAGTTGAGGACCACCAGTCCCCATAGGCCATAAGCTGGAATAGTATGATCCATGGGTTCAGTCCCCCTTGTGATGGTGATCGTCACCGCCGCCCCGGCCGCCGTGGCCCCGGTGCATAAACAGGTGCATCAGGGGACAGAGCAGGATGATCAGGTAGGGCAAGGCGCCCAGCAGGTGGGCGCGGTGCTCCTGCCACAGAAAGAACAGTGCCATGGCCGCAAATATCAGCAGGATGGGCCAGAAGCCACGGGGCCCGGATGCCGGGCCGGAGTTGGAGTTCTTGTTCATGAGGATCTCCCGAGGGGGCCGGCCCGGCAAGGCGCCGGCCGCCGGTGGTTATTGTTGCATCTGGCCCATGCCCATCTGCCCCATGCCCATCTGCCCCATGCCCATCTGCCCCATGTGCTCCATCATCTGCCGGCACATGGCCATATGCTCTTCCATCTGCACCATGGACTGGGTCATAAACTCCAGGTGCTCCGCCAGCAACCGCTCGCGCTCGGCGGGATCCTGCTCCTGTTGCAGCGCCGCCATCTGGTCGCGCATGGTCTGCATTCGCTCCTGCATCATGCCCATCTGCTGCTGCCGCTCCATCATGGTGGCGGCATCGACCGGCTGGACCGGTTCGGCGGGGGTGTGGTGGGCTTCTTCGGCCAGCGCCGGCGGCAGGTTCAGCATCAGGCCCAGGCCGGCGGCGATAAGGATATGTTTGCTCATGGTGATATTCCTCTTGGTGTGTAAACGGGAAGACACGGCCACCGACGGTGGGCCGGGCACCTCCTCTGATAACGGGGCAAAACGATAACCGGAGCCGGGCACGAAGGATCCCGGCTGCAGAGGAATATCAGATACGCAGGCGAACGGTGGCGAGATAGCGCGGCAGCTTGGCCAGGGGCGGCGCCCCGGGCAGGGCCTGTACCGCCAGAATGCGCAGGTGCGGCACCGCCGGCAGCGGTTCCGGATGAGGGGACGCCAGGAACGGCGTGAGCAGCCGACCCTGGTCGCCCTGCTTGATAAAGGGCTCGGATTCATCCAATCCCTGCTGATGGCAGAGCAGCTCTTCGACCCCGGCCTGGTGCGCCAGGCTGTCGAACACCGGCTCGGCCAGGCAATGGAGGGGCAGCAGCAATACCCACAGGCTCAGCAGGCACAGCAACAGGCTTGCCACCGGCCGTGATTTTTCATTGCTGAACGGGTGCTTCATGCTCCCTCCCGGAGGTGACCGGATCAAAAGCCGATCCGGATATGTTCAGCCTAGAGAGCTTCGGTCATTTCCGCCTTGACAGGGATCAAGCTCTCTCGGCTTACATCACCTCCACCTGACCCTGCATGCCGGCATCCATATGACCGGGAAGCAGGCAGGCGAAGTCGACGGTACCGGATTGATCGAACTTCCATACCAGGCCGCCGCGCTGCCCCGGTTGCAGACTGACCATATTGGGTTCGGCGTGTTTCATATCCGGCATTTGCCGCATCATCTCGGCGTGCTCCCGGAGCGACTCGATATCCCCTACTACCAGCTCATGCGCCAGTTTCCCCTCGTTTTTGACAAACAGCCGTACCGTCTCCCCCTTCTTTACTTCGATCCGGGCCGGAGAGAAACGCATATTGTCGCCCATCACGACTTCAATCGTGCGGCCGACGTCGGCGGCCTTGCCGGGCTGGCCGACGCCATGCATCTTCTGGTTCATCGAGGCCATGTCATGGCCCTGGTGGCCTCCATGTTCGCCAGCGGCCATGGCAAGCCCGGGCAGGAGGGTCAGCATTACAACAGACAGTGTTTTTTTCATCTTATTTTCCCTGGAGTCAGTTTTTATGGTGTATCAATGGATTTAAAACCAGAAGCGGGCGCCGGCCACCCAGCGGGTTTCCTGGGTGGACTCCCCCTCTTCCCTTGCCAGATCGGCGGTGTTGCCCAGGGCGGCGGCCCATTCCCAGCCCACATAAGGGGCAAACTGGCGGCTGAGCTCGTAACGCAGCCGGGCGCCGGCCACCAGTTCGGATAGCCCCTTGCCCTGGCCTCGCCCGGCATCGTCTTTGCCATAGGCGCTCAGTTCGGCCCTGGGCTGCAATACCAGCCGCTGGGTCAGCAGCAGTTCGTATTCCGCCTCCAGCGCCAGGGATGTCTGTCCCTGCTCGCCCAGGTAGGCGGTGGCATCCACCTCGAACCAGTAGGGCGCCAGCCCCGATATGCCCAGGGCCAGCCAGCCCTGATCCGGGCCATGACCCGTGTCGTAACGCACCCCGAGCTCGGTATTCCAGAATGACGATACCGCATGGCTCCACAGCAGCTCGGTGCTGGCCTCTTCCAGCCGGCCACCGATGATGTCGCCTTCCGCCTTCAGCACCGCCCGATCATAGTCGCGGCCGACCCAGGCCCGGGTATCATACACCCAGGCATGGCCTTCACCGGCATCGACCCGCTCCAGCCGGTCCACCAGCACACCGGCGAACAGATGTTCGTCCGCCAGCCGGAGCCGGCGTGGCCCGGGCAGGGCGTAGTCTCCTTTAGCCAGGGTCTGGCCACCGGAATAGGCATGGGGATCCCGGGCATCCGCCGGCGCCGACCCACCCTGCATCTGCATATTCCCATGATCCATGCCCGGCATCCGGCCGTGATCCATGCCCGGCATCTGGCTGTGGTCCATGCCCTGCATCTGGCCGTGATCCATGCCCGGCATCTGGCTATGGTCCATGCCCGGCATCTGGCTATGGTCCATGCCCGGCATCTGGCCGTGATCCATGCCCGGCATCTGGCCGTGGTCTGCCTGGTGTGTTTGATATTGTGGTACATCGGCTGCTGTGGTCCCATGGCCCGCATGGAGCTCCTGGGCCCAGGTCGACGCCAGGGGCAGGGCCGCCAGCGCCAGCAGGATGCGGTTCATTCCGGAGTTCATCGTCGCTTTCCTCTTGTTCATGACACCACCACAGTACGGAACATGCCCGCGTCCATATGGAACATCAGGTGGCAATGCCAGGCCCAGCGGCCCAAAGCGTCGGCGGTCACCAGGAAGCTGATCCGCTGGGCCGGCTGCACCGGTATGGTATGGCGACGAACCAGAAAATTCCCCTCGGGGCTTTCCAGCTCGCTCCACATGCCATGCAGGTGCATGGGATGGGTCATCATGGTGTCGTTGTGCAGTATGATGCGCACCCGCTCCCCGTAGCTCAGGTGGATGGGGGTGGAGCCGCCGAACTCGACCCCGTCGAAAGACCAGGTGTAGCGTTCCATATTGCCGGTGAGGTGCAACTCGATTTCCCGCTCCGCCGGGCGCGGATCCAGGGGCCCGCCGGGGGTGCGCAGATCGGCCAGGGTCAGCACCCGGCGGCCGTTGTCGCGCAGGCCCACGCCGGGGTCGTCCAGGTTGGTGCGCGGCATATCCACCCGCATGTCGACACTGGGGCCGTATTCGGTGCTGGCGTGCCTGACCTCGCTGCTGGCCATGGCCAGGCCGCCGGCCATGGCGCCATGGCCCATGGCACCGTGATCCATGCCCGCCATGCTGCCATGATCCATACCGGCCATGGCGCCATCTCCCGTTCCCGCCATCTTGCCGTGGCCCATGGCCGCGTGATCCATGCCCGCCATGGCACCGCCGTGATCCATGGCACCCATCATATCGGCCATGGTCAGTCGCTGGGGCGGATCGATCGGCGGCACGGCGGCGCTCAGCCCCTCGCGGGTGGCCAGGGTGCCCCGGGCATAGCCGGTTCTGTCCATGGCCTGGGCGAACAGGGTATACGCCTCGGCGGTGGGCTCCACCATCACGTCGTAGGTTTCACCGGGGCCGAAGCGGAACTCATCCACCGTCACCGGCGCCACATCGACGCCGTCGGCCTGCACCACGGTCAGCGCGAGGCCGGGAATGCGCACGTCGTAGAAGGTATTGCCGGCTCCGTTGATAAAGCGCAGCCGAACCCGCTCGCCGGGCTTGAACAGCGCCGTCCAGTTGCCCGCCGGGGTGGTGCCGTTCACCAGGTAGGTCAGGGTTTCGGCCGACAGATCCGCCAGATCGGATGGGCTCATGCGCATCTGATTCCACATCTGCCGTTTTTCAAGAGCGCTGCCCACGCCGCCTTCGGCCATATCGCGGAAAAAATCGACGACCGTCGGCTGGTTGAAATTGTAGAAGTCGCCCTGGTTCTTGAGTTTGCCGAATACCCGCATGGGGTTTTCATCGGTCCAGTCGGACAGCAGCACTACATGCTCGCGCTCGGCCTCGATGGGGTCGGCCTCGGCCGGATCGATGATCAGGGCGCCGTACATGCCGGTCAGCTCCTGCATGCCGGAGTGGGAGTGATACCAGTAGGTGCCGCTCTGCTCCAGCCGGAAGCGATAGGTAAAGGTCTCGCCGGGAGCGATGCCGGGAAAGCTGATACCCGGCACCCCGTCCATCTGATAGGGCAAGATAATACCGTGCCAGTGGATAGAGGTTGATTCCTTCAGCCGGTTGGTCACCCTGATGGTGATGTCGTCCCCTTCACGCATGCGCAAGGTCGGGGCGGGAATGGAACCGTTGATGGTGGTTGCCATTCGGGTCTTTCCGGTGAAGTTGACCGCGGTTTCCTCGATGATCAGCTCGAACTCGGTACCGGTCAGTACCGGGGCGGCACCGGTATGGGTGCCCGGGCTGGCGGCCCGGGCTCTTTGCAACATGGGAGCCATGCCCAGCACCACTCCCCCCGCGGCCAGCCCCTGTACAAAGCGTCGCCGGGGCAGGTTAAGGCCCGGTGTTTCTTTCTTCATGCTCAAGTTCTCCCTCAAACTATCCCAAATACGGATCCTTGACGGGAAGCATAGAAAGGGGTCGCTTGCTGCAAGATGACAGCGAGATTACAAATTTGTCATCTTGGGGTCATGATCAAGTCAGCCTGGTTCAGATATCATGACGCTTATTGGCCTTGGCTTTCCTCTGGGCGCCTTGCTGGTTGGCCGCCGACGGACATGAATGATGAAACTATTGATTATTGAAGACGAACTTAAAACCGGCGACTACCTGCAAAAAGGCCTGAACGAGGCCGGCTTTGTGGTCGACCTGGCCCGCACCGGCCTTGACGGTTATCACCAGGCCATGGTGGAGCCATATGGCTTAATCATTTTGGATGTGATGCTGCCGGATCTCGACGGCTGGCATATCGTCAAATCGCTGCGCGATGAAGGCCGGCAGATGCCGCTGCTGTTCCTCACCGCCCGCGACAGCGTGGAAGACAGGGTCAAGGGCCTGGAGCTCGGCGCCGACGACTACCTGGTCAAGCCCTTCGCCTTTTCCGAGCTGCTGGCCCGGGTGCGCACCCTGCTGCGCCGGGGCTCGCCCCAGCCCCAGCACGATCGGCTGCAGGTGGCCGACCTCACCCTGGATCTCGCCCGCCGCCGGGCCCTGCGCGGCGGCGAGCGCATCCACCTCACCAACAAGGAATTCGCCCTGCTCGAGCTGCTGGTGCGGCGCCGGGGCGAGGTACTGTCGCGCTCGCTGATCGCCTCCCTGGTGTGGGACATGAATTTCGACAGCGACACCAACGTGATCGACGTGGCCATCCGCCGGCTGCGCGCCAAGATCGACGACGGCTTCGAGCCCAGGCTGATCCAGACGGTACGCGGCATGGGCTATACCCTGGATGTTCCCGAGTAGCTGACGCAAAAAAGCGGGCCAAATGGCCCGCCAAAAGGTGATGACATCGACGTTTTCACTGACTCAGATCAGATCCGCCAGCACTTGCTCCAGCAGATCCAGCCCCTCGTTGACCACTTCCGGCGGTGAGGTCAGCGGCGGCAGGAAGCGGATCACATTGCCCCGTACCCCACAGGACAGCAGGATCACGCCCTGCTCGATACCCTTGGCCACTATCGCCTTGGTCAGCTCGGGATTGGGCTGATCCACGTCCCCATCGTGGATCAGCTCCATCGCCACCATGGCGCCCAGGTTGCGTACCTGGCCGATATGGCGGGGATACCTGACCTGCAGTTCGGACAGGCGCTTGTTCATCAGCTCGCCCAGGGCCAGGGCCTTGGCGCACAGCTGTTCTTCTTCGATGATCTTCAGCACTTCCAGCGCCGCGGCGCAGGCCAGGGGGAAGGCCGCGTAGGTGCCGCCCAGGCCGCCCGGGTTGGCGGCGTCCATGATGTCGGCCTTGCCGACCACCCCCGCCAGCGGGAAGCCGCCGGCGATGCCCTTGGCCATGGTCATCAGATCCGGCTCGATACCGGCGTATTCGGTGGCGAACAGCTTGCCGGTACGGGCGAAGCCGGTCTGGATCTCGTCGCAGATCAACAGGATGCCGTGCTGGTCACAGAGGGCACGCAGCTGCTGCAGGAAGGACGGCGGTGCGGGGTAGAAACCGCCCTCGCCCTGCACCGGCTCGATAATGATCGCGGCCACCCGGCCCGGCTCGATATCGCAGTGGAACAGCTCGTCCAGCGCCTTGAGCGACTGGGCCTCGGTCACGCCGTGGTAGGCGTTGGGGTACGGCAGGTGGTAGATCTCGCCCGGGAAGGGGCCGAAGCCGGCCTTGTAGGGCGCCACCTTGCCGGTCAGGCCCATGGCCAGGTTGGTCCGGCCGTGAAAGCCGCCGTTGAAGGCGATGACGCCGCTGCGTTTGGTATGGGCGCGGGCAATCTTGACCGCGTTCTCCACCGCCTCGGCGCCGGTGGTGACGAACATCGCCTTCTTGCGGCTGTTGCCCGGCGCCAGCGCCACCAGCTGCTCGGCCAGCTCGACCACGCTCTCGTAGGGGGTGACCATGGCGCAGGTGTGGCTGAAGCGCTCCAGCTGGGCGGCCACGGCGGCCTGGATGCGCGGATGGCTGTGCCCGGTGTTGACCACGGCGATGCCGGCGGCGAAGTCGATATAGCGACGGCCTTCCACGTCCCAGATCTCGTTGTTCCGGGCCTTGTCCACGTAGAGGGCGGCCATGTTGCCCATGCCCCGGGCGAAGACGGCATCTTTACGTTGTTGCAGTTCTTGGTTCTTGCTCATCGTGTTATCTCCTGAAAAACCCTGCTCAGCGGATGCCGCCCATGCACAGGTATTTGGTTTCCATGTAATCTTCCAGCCCCTGGGCGGAGCCTTCACGCCCCAGGCCGGATTCCTTGACGCCGCCGAAGGGCGCCGCTTCGTTGGAAATGATGCCTTCGTTGATGCCGACCATGCCGTACTCGAGCGCCTCGGCCACTTTCCAGATACGGCTGTGGCTCTCGGTATAAAAATAGGCGGCCAGGCCGTAAGGCGTATCGTTGGCGATGGCGACGGCCTCGGCGTCGTCCCTGAAGCGGATCACCGGCGCCACCGGGCCGAAGATTTCCTGCTGGGCGATCTCCATGTCCTGGGTCACCTTGGTCAGTATGGTCGGGGTGAAGAACAGCTCGCCGGCCGGGTGGCGCCGGCCGCCGGTCACCAGTTCGGCGCCCTGGCTCTGGGCCCGGTCCACCATGGCGGCAATCTTGTCTATCGCCGCCCGGTTGATCACCGGGCCCAGGGTGGTAGCGTCGCTCAGGCCATTACCCACCACGAACTTTTCCACTTCCTCTTTGAAGCGGGCCATAAAGGCGTCGTAAATGCCGTCCTGCACCAGGATCCGGTTGGCGCACACGCAGGTCTGACCGGCGTTGCGAAACTTGGACGTCAGGGCACCGCTCACCGCCGCCTCCAGGTTGGCATCGTCGAACACGATGAAGGGCGCGTTGCCGCCCAGCTCCAGGCTGAGCTTCTTCACGGTGTCGGCGCTCTGGCCGTAGAGCAGCTTGCCTACCCGGGTGGAGCCGGTGAACGACAGCTTGCGCACCCGGCTGTCGCCGGTCAGCACCTGGCCCACTTCCGCCGCCCGGGAGCTGGTGATCATATTGATCACCCCGGCGGGAATGCCGGCCTGCTCGGCCAGGGCCATCAGCGCCAGGGCGGAGAAGGGGGTTTCCTCGGAGGGTTTGACCACTATGGTGCAGCCCGCCGCCAGCGCCGGCGCTATCTTGCGGGTGATCATGGCGTTGGGGAAGTTCCAGGGGGTGATGGCGGCCACCACCCCGATGGGCTGCTGGATGCTCAGGGTGCGCCGGTCGGCGGTGGGCGCGGCAAACAGCTTGCCGTAGGCGCGCTTGCCTTCCTCGGCGTACCACTCGATATAGGAGGCGCCGTACAGCACCTCGCCCCGGGTCTCGAACAGCGGCTTGCCCTGCTCCAGGGTCATCAGCCGGGCCAGCTCTTCCTGGTGCTCGATGATCAGCTCGAACCAGCGGCGCAACAGACGGGACCGCTCCTTGGGATTGAGTGCGCTCCAGCCGGCCAGGGCCTGCCCGGCCGCATCGATGGCGGCACGGGTTTCGTTTACCCCCATGTCGGGCACCTGGCCCAACAGCTCGCCGGTGGCGGGGTTATACACGGCAATGGTGGCGCCGCCGTCGGCCTGGCACCACTGGCCATTGATGTGGCCGGCGTTCTTAACAAGGTTGCTGTTCACTGCACAAATACTCATAGGGGCTGCGCCTCGGTGTTGACTCCATCCTGCCCGGGGTTGCCGGACCCATCCATGGACCTGTTACTGGCCGGGGCGTCACGGATGTCCGCCCCATACCGCCGATTCTTGTGACCGGGCCGATGCCAGCGTTGGCCATAGTTTGATAGCATGTTAGCCTTGCGCTTAAAGTCCTATAAATGATCACGTATCAACATTCACATTGAAGAACATCAAACTATGAGCCAAGCGAGCAGACCCGTGCTGGGGCAAATCGGTGATTACGAAATCCGCCTGCTGAAACTGTTCAAGACGGTAGTGGAATGCGGCGGCTTTTCGGCGGCGGAAACCGAGCTCAATATCAGCCGCTCCACCATCAGCGTGCACATGGCCAACCTGGAAAACCGGCTCAAGCTCAAGCTCTGCCGGCGGGGCCGCTCCGGCTTCGCCCTCACCGACGACGGCATGGTGATCTACGAGTCCGCCAAGCGGCTGTTCGCCCGGCTGGAGGAGTTCCGTTACACGGTGAACGAGCTGCACGAGCAGCTCACCGGCGAGCTGAAAATCGTGTCCAGCGACAACATCTGGCTGGAGGACGACTTCCCCATGGCCGATGTGTTCGCCGCCCTGGGCGAACAGGCGCCGGATGTGAACGTGAGCGTGGACGTGGCCCACATGGGCGAGATCGAACGGCGGGTACTGAGCGAAGATGCGGACATCGGCTTTATCCATTATCACCGGGATCTGGAAGGACTGAACTACCACCACCTGTACAAGGTCCGCTGCTACCTCTATTGCAGCGATCGCCATCCGCTGTTCTACGCCGAGGACGACGCCTTTATCGGCGAACGCCTGGGCGAGAGCAAGCTGATTCATCCCGGCATCTACACCAACCCGGAGGCCAGCGCCCAGCTCGCCGGCCTGCGCCTGGCGGGGCGCGCCTACCACTACGAGCCGAGGGCGGCGCTGATCCTCTCCGGCCAGTATATCGGCTTTTTGCCCGAGAGCTTCGCCCGCCGCTGGGTGGAAGGCGGCCGGCTCAAGGCGCTGCTGCCGGAGCAGAAGAACCACTACCTCGGCATCTCCGCCATCACTCGCAGCCACGGCCGCCAGAGCCGGCTGAAGGAGCTGTTCCTGCAGCTGTTGCAAAACCACCTGACGGCCCAGCCCTGACGGCGCCGGCCGGTCATCCCCAGTGACCGGCATCACATATAAAGCAAACAATTCTGCTTTCACTTCGCACCGTTTTGGTGCTTACTACTGCACCATGCTGGGTTTTCCGCGTTTTGTTTGACTGTTATCAAACCAAACATGAATCATTATGTATTTAATCCCCGCCTGAGCTGACGCAGACTGCATAAACCCAAAGGGTACCGAATAACCGAAGACAGACTTCGAGCCCGCCTCGAAGAGATGGAATGTGATAACAACAAGGGACTAACTACATGACTCGTTTATGGAGCTCCGCTCGCACCAAAATCGCCGCTTCCCTGATCGCCGTCGCCGGCATGGGCATGACCATGGAAGCCATGGCCGCCGACGTCAACTGGCGTTTTACCAACCTCTACTCCCGCGGCACCGCCTTCGGCGACGTCTACCAGTCCTTTGCCGACAAGATCGAAGCCGACTCCGGCGGCCGCATGAAGATCACCATGCTCTACTCCGGCGAAGGGGTGGACACCACCGGCATCATCGGCGCCACCAAGTCCGGGCTGCTGGACATGGCCGCCCCCTTCCAGCCCATGCACGCCGGTGAAATCCCCTTCGGCGTGGTCGAGGTCGGCCTGCCCGGCACCAGCGGCAGCCTGGAAGAGCTGAACACCCTGTTCCACGAAAAAGGCTGGAGCGGGATCCTGACCGAGGCCTACGACCGCCACGGCCTGGTGTGGCTGGATCCCTACTTCCAGCCCGGGGTCTATGTCATCACCAAGAAGAAGATCGAATCCATCGAGGACTTCAAGGGTCTGAAGATCCGCGCCCCCGGCGCCTACGGCCGCTTCTTCCGCGAGCTGGGCGCCTCCCCGGTCAACCTGGCCTGGGGTGAGGTCTACACCAGCCTGGCCACCGGCGTCATCGACGGCACCATCGGCTCCAACCTGATCGATCACCGCGACGGCAACTTCGCCGAAGTGGCCAAGTACATGTACCCGCTGCCGGTCTCCAGCGCCCAGGCCCTGCCCATCCTGATCAACAAGAACGCCTGGAACAAGCTGCCCGACGATCTGCAGGAAGTGGTGCGCAACGCGGCCAGCTGGCACGCCCAGCAGCAGGCCGAGAAGTCCGCCCTGTGGGAGCAGGAGGCGGTCGCCGACATGCAGAAGATCGGCATGCAGTGGGGCCCCGCCGCCTCCGAGGCCGACCAGGCCAAATGGCGCGACGCCGCCGAGGCGGTCTGGGCCCACTACGGCAAAACCGACAAGTACAGCGCTCAACTGGTCGAGCTGCTCAAGTAACCCTCCACCATGCTGCCCCGCTCAGGCGGGGCAGATCCGTATATCAACCCACGGATGCACGATGAAAACACTGCTTTGTTTATGGTGCAAAGGGGTCGGCCTGCTGGTGTCCACAGTCAGCCACACCATCTCGCTGGCGCTGCCCCTGCTGGCCGGCACCGTTGCCTTCGAAGTCTTCGCCCGTTATATGCTCAACAGCCCGACCCTGTGGGCCTACGACGTGTCGCTGTTCCTGTTCGGCTATATCGGCGCCCTGTGCGGAGCCCATGCCCAGCTGAAAAAGTCCCATATCAACGTGGATATCGTCTACCTGGCGGTATCCCAGCGTATCAAGAACCTGTTCAACCTGCTTTCCAATGTACTGGGCACCTTCTTCCTGTACATCATCGCCAGCAAAAGCTGGGAAAAGGCGCTGGAAGCCATCGACTTCGGCTATACCCGCCAGTCCGAATGGGCGCCCTCCATCGGCCATTTCTGGGTGATGGTCACCGCCGCCGCCTTGCTGTTCCTGCTGCAACTGTCCGCCGACCTGCTTCGGGACGGCTGGCAGCTGATCACCGGCGAACCCCTGCTGTCCGAGGAAGACGAATAATGAGTATTGAACTGATTACCGGCCTGCTGCTGCTGGGGGTGCTGATCTCCTTTATGCTGGGCGCCCAGGTGGGCCTGGCCCTGGGCGGCGTGGCCATGCTGCTCGGCTATGCCACCTGGGGCGAAGGCATCTTCAACATCATCCCCACCACCATCGAAAGCACCCTGTTCAGCTTCGTGCTGCTGGCCATTCCGCTGTACATATACATGGGCCAGTTGCTGACCCGCTCCGGCATCGGCGACGCCATGTTCAAGGCCAGCCAGCTGATCATCGGGCGCATCCGCGGCTCGCTCGCCATCAGCGTGATCGGGGTCTGCTCGATGATCGGCGCCATGGTCGGCATCATCGGCGCCGGCATCATGACCTCGGGCAGCATCGCCCTGCGCCCCATGCTGGAGCGCGGCTACGACAAGAAGCTGGCGCTCGGGGTGATCATGGCCGGCGGCGGCCTGGGCATCCTGATCCCGCCCAGCATCCCCATGATACTGTTCAGCTCCACCACCCAGACTTCGGTGGGCAAGATGTTCGTCGCCGCCCTGGTGCCGGCGCTGATCTCCATTACCGTGCTGGTGCTGTACGTGGTGATCTCCTGCAAGCTCAACCCGAGCCGGGCGCCCGTCGGCCATGCCCTGGACGTGCCCAAGAACGCCCGCGAACGCTTCATTACCCTGCGCGACGGTTTTATGGCACTGCTGCTGATCGTGCTGGTGCTGGGCAGCATCCTCACCGGCATCGCCACCCCCACCGAGTCCGGCGCCCTGGGCGTGGTCGGCGCCCTGCTGCTGGCCATCATGTACAAGCGCTTCAAGCTCAGCATGATGAAGCGCTCCGGCATCGAAACCGCGCTGCTGGTGAGCGTGGCCATCTGGATAGTGCTGGGCGCCTCGGTGTTCAGCAACTTCCACCTGCTGATGGGCGTGCAGGGCATGGTGGCGGATTTCGCCGCCGGCCTGGATCTGCCGCCCATCGTGATCATCCTGATGATGCAGGTGGTGATGCTGCTGCTCGGCTTTATCATCGACGAGATGATCATCGTGCTGATCTGCGCGCCGCTGTTCACCCCCATCGCGGTGAGCCTGGGCTACGATCCCATCTGGTTCGGCATTCTGATGATCCTGAACATCGAAATAGCGGTACAGACCCCGCCCTACGGCTTCGCCCTGTTCTACCTCAAGGGCATTGCCCCGCCGGGCGTGACCATGCTGGATATCTACAAGTCGGTACTGCCTTTCGTCATGCTCAAGCTGGGCGTGCTGATCCTGTGCATGCTGGTGCCGGAGATCGTCACCTGGCTGCCCAACAAACTGATGGGGTAATACTTATGTTCAAGCAAATACTGCTGCCGCTGGATTTCGAGCACCAGGAACTGTATCCCCAGGTGCTGGAGTCGGCGCTCAAGCTCTGCCACCCCGAGGGCAGGATCAACCTGCTGTACGTCAATCCGGCCCGTATCCACCACGCGGCGGTGCCGCTGATGTCGAACGAGCTGATCGACAGCATGGACAAGACCATGGAGCAGCAACTGGCCGACTTCATGGCCCGGCACATTCCCGCCGCCCACCAGGGCAAGGTATGGATCAAGCACGGAGTGGTATACGACACCATCCTGGCCCGGGCCAGGAAACAGCGGGCCGATCTGATCGTCATGCCCGCCTCCCGCCCCGGCGCCGAGACCTACCTGCTCGGCTCCAACGCCTCCCGGGTGGTGCGCCACGCCGACTGCGCGGTGCTGGTGATCCGCTAGCCTCGTACCCAGCCACGGCAGTTCCAGTACTGGCGTCAACGCTACGGCAAAGGCGGCTGCCTTTGCCGTTTCGAGGGGATCTAGCGGGCATTGTTCTCGGCGGTAAGCAGCTTGCCATCCAGCGCTTCGAGGATGGAGCAGTGTTCGGCACTCTCCTGGCCGCCGCAGCAGGCGTCGGACAGCTGCTTCAACGAATCGCGAAACCGCTTCAGTTCGGTGATCCGCTCCTCCACGTCCGCCAGCTTGGCGTCGGCCACCGCCTTGACTTCGTGGCAGCTCACCTCGCAGCTGCTTACCCGCAGGGCAAGCAGCTCTTCGATGTCCTTCAGGGAGAAGCCCACCCGCTTACAGCGCAAAATAAAATGCAGCCGGTTCTTGTCCTCCTCGCTGTACAGCCGATAGCCGGCGGCGGTGCGCAGGCTGGGGGCGAGCAGGCCTTCCTTCTCGTAAAAGCGCAGGGTATCGGCCTTCACACCGAAGTGCCTGGCCAGTTCACCGATTCGATACATCCGTTACTCCCTTGATGAAACCGGGGCTTTGTTACACATAAAACCTCTTGACACCAAAGCAAATAGTCAAACAAGCCGCGTCAAAATACTGTAAAATGTGCCGCCTCCGTTCTGGCGTACCAGGCGGTTTGGTAAAGTCGGCAAGCCTGCCCATTTTACCAAACCCCCCGATTGATCGTTAAAGGAACGAGAACATAATGGAAACTGCTCGACCCATTCGCCGTGCTCTGCTGAGTGTGTCCGACAAACAAGGCATCGTCGACTTCGCCCGTGGCCTGCACGCCCGCGGCGTGGAGCTGCTGTCCACCGGCGGCACCGCCCGCCTGCTGGCCGACCAGGGCCTGCCCGTGACCGAAGTGTCCGACTATACCGGCTTCCCGGAGATGATGGACGGCCGGGTCAAGACCCTGCATCCCAAGGTGCACGGCGGCATCCTCGGCCGCCGCGGCCAGGACGACGCCATCATGGCCGAGCATGCCATCCAGCCCATCGACATGGTGGTGGTCAACCTCTACCCCTTCGCCAACACCGTGGCCAAGGCCGATTGCACCCTGGAAGACGCCATCGAGAACATCGATATCGGTGGCCCCACCATGGTACGTGCCGCGGCCAAGAACCACAACGACGTGGCCATCGTGGTCAACGCCGGCGACTACGAGCGCCTACTGGCCGAGTTGGACGCCAACGGCAACAGCCTGACCCAGGCCACCCGCTTCAGCCTGGCCATCGCCGCCTTCGAGCACACCGCCCAGTACGACGGCATGATCGCCAACTACTTCGGCACCATGGTACCGGCCTACCACCAGGCCGCCGAGGGCTCCACATTCCCGCGCACCATCAACTACCAGTTCACCAAGAAGCAGGATCTGCGCTACGGCGAAAACAGCCACCAAGCCGCCGCCTTCTATGTGGAAAACAACGTTGACGAAGCCTCGGTGGCCACCGCCACCCAGCTACAGGGCAAGGAGCTGTCCTACAACAACATCGCCGACACTGACGCCGCCCTGGAGTGCGTGAAGGAATTCGATGAGCCGGCCTGCGTCATCGTCAAGCACGCCAACCCCTGCGGCGTGGCCCTCGGCAAAGACATTCTGGAGGCCTACGACCGCGCCTACCAGACCGACCCCACTTCCGCCTTCGGCGGCATCATCGCCTTCAACCGCGAGCTGGACGAGGCCACCGCCCGTGCCATCATCGAGCGCCAGTTCGTGGAAGTGATCATCGCCCCCAGCATCAGCGCCGAGGCGAAAGCGGCCGTGGCCGACAAGAAGAACGTGCGCCTGCTGGAGTGCGGCCAGTGGGCCGACCAGACCCGGGGCCTGGACATCAAGCGCGTTAACGGCGGCATCCTGGTGCAGGATCGCGACCAGGGCATGGTGGAGCAGGCCGACCTCAAGGTGGTCAGCCAGCGCCAGCCCACCGCCAAGGAGCTGCAGGATCTGCTGTTCTGCTGGAAGGTGGCCAAGTACGTCAAATCCAACGCCATCGTCTACGCTAAAGGCGGCCAGACCATCGGCGTGGGCGCCGGCCAGATGAGCCGTGTCTACTCCGCCAAGATCGCCGGCATCAAGGCCGCCGACGAAGGCCTGCAGGTGGAAGGCTCCGTGATGGCCTCCGACGCCTTCTTCCCCTTCCGTGACGGCATCGACGCCGCCGCCGCCGCCGGCATCAGCTGCGTGATCCAGCCCGGCGGCTCCATGCGCGACGAAGAGGTGATCCAGGCCGCCGACGAGCACGGCATGGCCATGGTGTTTACCGGTATGCGCCATTTCCGGCACTGATTATCCTTCTGTGCCGGATGCGCCTGCATGGCATATTCAGCAGGCAACGCCAGGTATTGAAAGCAGGACTGGCAGGGTCGGCTAAGCCGACCATCGGCGGCAGGGAGGCCGCCGTCGAGCTTACATGGATGTACTTGCAGCGTGTCGGCGTGCCGACCCTGCCAGTCTCGCGCGGCACAAAACAGACACTATCTTCGAACCGATTTTAAGGAACAGACCATGAAGGTATTGGTTATCGGCGGTGGCGGTCGTGAACACGCCCTGGCCTGGAAAGCCGCCCAGTCTCCCAAGGTAAGCCAGGTATTCGTGGCCCCCGGCAACGCCGGCACCGAGCTCGAGCCCAGCCTCACCAACGTGGCCATCTCCGCCACCGACATCAAGGATCTGCTGGCCTTCGCCAAAACAGAGCAGATCGGCCTGACCATAGTGGGCCCCGAGGCCCCGCTGGTGGCCGGCGTGGTCGACGCCTTCGAGGCCGAAGGCCTGACCATCTTCGGCCCCAGCGCCGCCGCCGCCCAGCTCGAAGGCTCCAAGGCCTTCACCAAGGACTTCCTGGCCCGGCACCGGATCCCCACCGCCGACTACCAGAATTTCACCCAGGTGGAGCCGGCACTGGCCTACCTGCGCGAAAAAGGCGCCCCCATCGTGGTCAAGGCCGACGGCCTGGCCGCCGGCAAGGGGGTGATCGTGGCCATGACCCTGGAAGAAGCCGAGGCGGCGGTACGCGACATGCTGGCCGGCAACGCCTTCGGTGACGCCGGCAGCCGGGTGGTTGTCGAGGAGTTCCTCGACGGCGAGGAAGCCTCCTTTATCGTGATGGTGGACGGCGAGCACGTGCTGCCCATGGCCACCAGCCAGGACCACAAGCGCGTCGGCGACGGCGACACCGGCCCCAACACCGGCGGCATGGGCGCCTACAGCCCCGCCCCCGTGGTCACCCAGGAAATTCACGACCGCATCATGGCGCAGGTGATCATGCCCACGGTGCGCGGCATGGCGGAAGAAGGGCACGTCTACAAGGGCTTCCTCTACGCCGGCCTGATGATCGACAAGAGCGGCCAGCCCAAGGTGATCGAGTTCAACTGCCGCTTCGGCGACCCCGAGACCCAGCCGATCATGCTGCGCCTGCAGTCGGATCTGGTGGCGCTGTGTCTCGCCGGTTGCAACGGCACTTTGGACCAGGTCACCGCCGACTTCGACCCGCGCGCCTCGGTGGGCGTGGTGCTGGCGGCGGGCGGCTACCCCGGCCACTATCGCCAGGGCGACGCCATCACCGGCATCCCCGCCGAGACCGAGGGCAGCAAGGTGTTCCACGCCGGCACCAAGTTCAAGGATGGCGAGCTGGTCACCTCCGGCGGCCGGGTGCTGTGCGCCACCGCCCTGGGCCATACCGTCACCGAGGCCCAGGCCAACGCCTATGGGGTGACCCGCCAGATCGAATGGGACGGCGTCTTCTACCGCAACGACATCGCCTACCGCGCCATCGAGCGGGAACAGCTGGCGTAAGCTGGAAGCTGGAAGCTGGAAGCTGGAAGCTGGAAGCTGGAAGCTGGAAGGATAATACTGAGGGGCCCGATGAGGCCCCTCTTTTTTTCGCCAGAGATTTCTCTTTACCACGGCTTTTACATCATCGTCATCTCCGCGCAGGCGGAGAACCATGAGGGTTTGTCCTGGACTCCCGTCTGCACGGGAGTGACCACAGAGAACCACGAAGCTTTATTAGCAGTCAGCAAAAGCCCCTGAGAGCTCTTGTTTACAGCTGCCGGCCCAGCCAGTCGGCAAAGCCGGGCAGGGCGCCCAAGTGGGGCAGCAGGGTGATGGTCACCTGCGGATACTGTGCCCGCTTCTGCTCCAGCACCGAGGGCAGATCCTTCACCACGTGCTTGCCCTGGGCCAGGAAATAGGGAAACAGCTTGATGTCACTGGCACCGGCCGCCACCTGGTCATCAATGGCCTGCTCCAGGCTGGGCTCGGCCAGTTCCCAGAAACCGTGGCCAACCAGCGCAAACTTGTCGTTCATGCCGTCGGCCAGGGCGCGGGAAAAGGTGGCGATTTCATCGTTCGCGGCCGCCCGTCGACTGCCGTGGGCGACCAGGATAAAGGCTTTCATACTACTCCTGTTTCAGGTTGATGTCGGGGGGCTGAGCGGCCAGCACATCCACGCAGAAGTCCCAACTGGAAATACGGTAATGCTGAATATCCTCCTCCAGATGCGAGCCCTGGGTTTCCTGGTGAAACCAGGTCAGGAAGCGGGACGGCGTGATCAGCTGGATCTGGCAATCGATGTCGCCGGCATCATCGTTGATAAAGTCGAGCACGTCGGCCCCTTCCAGCACCCGGTAGCCGAACAGGTGACCGAAGCTCAGCCGATAGATAATACGGGGTGGGGTATCAATGTCGGTCGGTATGCCCATGCAGAGCTCGAGGCTGCCACTCCAGACGTCCTGATGCAGTTCGGTCAGCATGAGGCCGGTCGTCAGTCCCCGGGCTCCCGCCCATGGAACCGCTACCTGTCGAATCGCGTTAACTTCCATAACACCCTCCCAGAAACGGGCTGCGGACCTGGATCAGTTATAACAACCGGATAATCAAAGGAGCAAGTAGGGATGAAAAAAAACCCGGCGGCGCCGGGTTTTGGGGAGTCTTATTTGACCGCGTCTTTCAGCGCCTTGCCGGCGACGAAGCTCGGCACGTTGGCCGCTGAAATCTGGATTTCCTTGCCGGTTTGCGGGTTGCGACCGGTGCGGGCGGCACGATGGTTCACCTTGAAAGTACCGAAACCGACCAGTTGTACCGGGTCGCCTTCCTTCAGGCTTTGAGTGATACCGTTGAGTACTTCTTCCAGTGCAGCCTTGGCCTGAGTCTTGCTCAGATCTGCTTTGGCAGCAATTGCATCGACAAGCTGAGTCTTATTCATAGGGTATCCTTTCTCACTTGGCATTAAGCGGTTGCCCACTCTATTCAAATTTCGGGCTCAAGCAAAGCCTTTGTCTTGGAGCCAAACATCGAGTGCCGTTGTTTTGTTCAGAAACTGCGGAAAACATCACACTACCGCAAGGGAAAGCCCGTGGCGACAAGCCACAAACGACCTCAGCATAGCCGACCGGAACCGGCCCTGCCAAGGGCAAAGCCGGTGTGGCGGGCAAAATCTGCCGTAGTGATGCCGCCGCCGGCCACCATGATCAGGACTCCAGATCCTTGATCACCACGGTGGAGTCGCAGCGGCCATAGCCTTCGGCCAGCAGTTTTTCGTACACCTGGTGTACATGCTCGGTCAGCGGCAGTGTCAGCCCCAGCCGTTGTGCCTCGTCCAGGCAGATGCCCAAATCCTTGTGCATCCACTGGGCGGCGAAGCCGAAGTCGAACTTGCCTTCCGCCATGGTCTGGGCCCGGTTCTGCAACTGCCAGCTCTGGGCGGCACCGCCGGCCAGCACCTCGATCAGGGTGGGAATGTCGAGCCCCGCCTTCCTGGCGATCATCAACCCCTCGGCGATGCCCTGCACCGCGCCGATAACACAGATCTGGTTGACCATCTTGCAGCGCTGGCCGGACCCCACCGGGCCCAGCCGGGTCACCTTCTTGCCGTAGGCGGCCAGCACCGGCACGGCCTCGGCCACGTCTGCTTCATCGCCCCCTATCATCACCGTCAGGGCGCCGTTTTCCGCCCCCAGCTGGCCACCGGACACGGGGGCGTCGATAAAGCGCAGCCCGGCCTCGGCGGCCTTCCCGGACAGCTCCTCCGCCAGCTCCGCCGAAGTGGTGGTGTGGTCGACCAGCAGGGCACCCGCCTTCATCCCGGCCAGCACGCCTTCCTCGCCGTATACCACGGCGCGCACGTCGTCGTCGTTACCCACGCAGACCATCACCATGTCGGCGCCTCGGGCCGCCTCGGCGGGGGTGGCGGCACAGGTGCCGCCGTGGCAGGCCACCCAGTCGGCCGCCTTCTGCGGGTTGCGGTTGTAGATGCAGACCTGGTGGCCCGCCTGTTGCAGATGCCCGGCCATGGGAAAGCCCATAACTCCCAGTCCGATAAATGCCAGTTTCATCTTCTGCTCCCCTGCTTTGCTGTCGAGATAACGAATTGAATCGGAGGGAAATCATCACACGCCGGCGGGAGCGGAACAAGTCTTGTTGCCGCCATAAAAAAGGCAAGGTCCGCCGGCGCGGGCCTTGCCGAAAGGGCACGTCTCGTGGTGGGCAAGCGACGGGGCTCCAGGCCTCCGCGGGTTATCTGTTGACGTTGGTGCTTTCGAAAATCTTGTCCGCCGAGGCGGCGACGAAGCCGGTGTAGAGCTCGCCGTCGGGCTTGGCATAGCGCAGGGCGAACTCGTAGAAGCAGCTCGGCAGCTCGGCCTTGCCGTCGCTGAACTCGACGATGGCGGTGTCGGCCATGGTGGAGGACTGCTCCAGCAGCACCTCGGGCGAGCCCTTGATCTCGCCGCCGGCGGCATTGAGCCGGAAGCCCGCGTTCTTGAGGGCGCTGTTCACCGCCTCCAGGCTGTCGAAGCCGTCCAGCTCGTTGACGCTGACGGTGAAGTGGTTGGCCCTAAAGCCGTAGGCCGCCAGCCAGGCCGCGTATTCGCTCTCCGCCAGCAGGGTCTTGTAGTCTTCATAAGAGACCTGCCAGGGCGCGCCGGAATAGAGAAAACCGGTCTGGGCGGGCAGGCCCTCGTCCACCTGGTCGATCAGGCCGGCGACGATGCGCTGCAGCCCGGGGGAGCACTGCTCCAGCAGCAGTTCGCTGATAAACACCTTGGGCGCGGTGGCATCGAGGGGATGCTCGTAGTGGCGGGCGTAGAGCTTCTTGGCCTCGAAACGGTACTCGCCCTTCTGCTCGTAGCCCAGCGCCAGGAAGTGGGCGGCCAGCTTCTCCAGCCCCAGCCTGGGATGGCGGAAGGTGCGAAACGCCACGTGGTCGTTGATGATGGCCTTGCCGCCGCCCAGCAGCTCGTGGATCTCCAGGGCGCTGGGGGTCATCTTCAGATAGTCCTGCCACAGGGCGTTGAACAGTTCATTCACCGAAGTGTGCATGCTCTTTTTTCCTTGTTGTGGGGTCATCCCTATTTCACGCAATCCGAGCGGTCCGGATAACGGCGCCGGGCCGCTCAGTACCTTGATGGCCGGCCGGCAAAACGCCGGCCGGCCTTGCCTCCTCCCCCACCCCGGCGACGCCGGGGCCTGCCATCGGTGCGCCCTAGAACTGCAGCCCCGGCGACAGGCTGGCCGGCATGGTCACCCTGTCGTCTTCCACCGAGGCCACCGGGTAGGCGCAGTAGTCCGCCGCATAGTAGGCGCTGGCCCTGTGGTTGCCGCTCTCGCCGATGCCGCCGAAGGGGGCGGCGCTGGAGGCGCCAGTGATCGGCTTGTTCCAGTTGACGATGCCGGCGCGGATACGACGGAAGAAGTAGTCCCAGTCTTCCTGGCTATCCGACAGCAGCCCCGCCGACAGCCCGTAGCGGGTGTTGTTGGCGATGGCCAGCGCCTCGGGCAATTCGGTGTAGCGGATCACCTGCAGCAGCGGGCCGAAGTATTCCTCGTCGGGCAGCTCACCGATGGCGGTGACGTCGATGATGCCCGGCGACACCAGGCCGGTGCCGGCCTGCAGTTGCTTGAGCATCAGCAGCGACTCGCCGCCCAGGGCCAGCAAATGGGCCTGGGCCGCCACCATGGACTTGGCCGCCTTCTCGGAGATCATCGAGCCCATAAAGGGCTGGGGATCCGCGTCGTACCGGCCCACCCGGATGGCCCGGGTCACCTCGATCAACCGCGCCAACAGGCGGTCACCGGCCTCGCCTTTCGGCAGCAGCAGGCGGCGGGAGCAGGTGCAGCGCTGGCCGGAGGTGATAAAAGCGGACTGCACTATGGTGTGCACGGCGGCATCCACGTCTTCCACCCGGGTCACCACCAACGGGTTGTTGCCGCCCATCTCCAGCGCCAGTATCTTGCCCGGCTGGCCGGAGAACTGGCTGTGCAGCAGGTTGCCGGTGCGGGACGAACCGGTGAAGAAGAGGCCGTCTAACCCTGGATGGGCCGCCAGCGCCTTGCCGGTGGCCACCTCGCCCTGCACCAGGTTGAGCACGCCGGCGGGCAGGCCGGCCTGCGCCCACAGCCTGACCATTTCCTGTGCCACCATGGGGGTCAGTTCGGAGGGCTTGAACACCACGGTATTGCCGGCGATCAGCGCCGGCACGATGTGGCCGTTGGGCAGATGGCCGGGAAAGTTGTAGGGGCCGAACACCGCCACCACCCCGTGAGGCTTGTGACGCACGAAGGCACGGGCGCCGGGGATCGGGTTTTCCACCGTACCGGTACGCTCAAAATAGGCTTTCTCGGAGATGCCGACCTTGCCGACCATGGCCGCCACCTCGGTGAGGGTTTCCCACTGGGGCTTGCCGGTTTCCCGGGCGATCACCCGGGCCAGGCTGTCCTTGTGCTCGTTGAGCAGTTCGGCATAGCGCTTGGCGATGGCCAGCCGCTCCTCGACCGGACGTTCGGCCCAGGGCACGGACGCCTCGCGGGCGGCGGCGATGGCCTCGGCCACCTGTTCGGCACCGGCGGCGGCGCCGCGCCAGATTTCCTCATTCTTCGCCGGATCCAGGGAAACGAATGCCTCGCCCTCGCCCGCCAGCCACTGGCCGTTGATATATTGCACTGCTTCAGTCATCGCCTTACATCTCCACTACCCTGACGGTATCACCGTCTTCAACCTTGAGCAGGCGGGCGACCTCCGGGGTCATCACCGCCTGGGCCTTTTCTTCATCGACTGCCAGATCACCGATCAGGGCCCGGAAACCATTGAACCGGGTATTGCTGATCAGGTGCTTGCCCGCCTGTACCGGATGGCCGGTCTGCACCGTCAGCCGGCGGCTGTTGCGCACCGTGCGGATGTGCTTGAGATCGCACTCCACGCTGGGGCCGGCGTCGAAGATATCGACATATCCGCGCCAGGCAAAACCTTCTTCCTCCAGCAGGCGCAGGGCCGGCCGGGTCTTGTCGTGGGTTTTGCCGATCACCGCCCGCGCCTCTTTCGACAGCAGGTTGACGTAGATCGGGTACTTGGGCATCAGATCGGCGATAAAGCCCTTCTGGCCGATGCCGGTGAGGTAATCCACGGTGGGGAAGTCCATGGAGAAAAAGTGCTCCTGCAGCCAGCTCCAGAACGGGCTGTTGCCATTGTCGTCGGACACCCCGCGCATCTCCGCCAGGATCCGGTGATCGAACAGCTCGGAAAATTCGGCCAGGAACAGGAAACGGCACTTGGACAGCAGCCGGCTGTTCAGCCCCGCCCGCGCCTTCTCGCGCAGGAACAGGGTGCACAGCTCGCTGACCCCGGTGTAATCGTTGGTCAGGGTCAGGGTTTCCACCACGTTGTAGATACCCAGCTTGCGCGAGCTGTGGACCTGCTTGCCCAGCAGGTAGGTATAGAAGGGGGAGGACAGGCCCACGGCGGCATCCAGGGCGGTGGTGCCCAGCACCTCGCCGGTGTCGCTGTCTTCCGCCACGAAGAAATAGAGACACTCGCCCTTGCCCGCCGGCTGGCTGGCGAAGGAGGCCATGGAGTGATCGATCTTGTTTTGCAGCAGTTCATCGTTGACCGGCAGCGAGGTAAAGCCGTGGCCGGACTCGATGGCGATCTGCTTGAGGGTGGGGAAATCTCTCTGCTCGATGGGGCGAATCACCAACATGCAGAACTCCTTATTACAAAATTGGCGACAAGAGCGAGGCAACCCTGCCCCGCCCTTGATACCTGTCGCCGGAATGAGTTAGCCGTTTACTACCCGGGCCACGGCGCGCTCGAAACGGGCCAGGCCTTCGGCCACTTCTTCCTTGGTGATCACCAGGGAGGGAGCGAAACGCACCACGTTGGCGCCGGCAATCAGCACCATCAGTTGCTCTTCCATCGCCGCCAGCAGGAAATCGCGGGCCCGGCCCCGGTACTGCTCGTTCACCACACAGCCGAGCAGCAGGCCCTTGCCGCGGATCTGCTCGAAGCAGCCGTACTTGGCGTTGATGGCCTCCAGCCCTTCCCGGTACCAGGCCTCCCGCTCTTTCACGCCGTTCAGCACCGCGTCGGTGTTGACGGTGTCGAAGGCCGCCTCGGCCACCGCACAGGCCAGCGGATTGCCGCCGTAGGTCGAGCCGTGGGTCCCCACCTTGAAGGCTGCGGCGATCTTGGTGGTGGTGAGCATGGCACCGACGGGGAAACCGCCGCCCAGGGCCTTGGCGCTGGTGAGTATGTCGGGGGTCACGCCCAGATCCATGTAGGCATAGAGGGCGCCGGTACGGCCCACGCCGGTCTGCACTTCATCGAACACCAGCAGCGCATTGTGCTGGTCGCACAGTTCGCGTACCGCCTTGACGAAGGCCGGATCCGGGCTGATGATGCCGCCTTCCCCTTGCAGCGGCTCCATCACCACGGCACAGGTACGGTCGGAGATCAACGCCTTGAGCGCCGCCAGATCGTTGTAGGGCACGTGGTCGACGTCGGCTGGCTTGGGGCCGAAACCATCGGAATAGACAGCCTGGCCACCCACGGTCACGGTAAAGAAGGTACGGCCGTGGAAGCCCTGGGCGAAGGCGATGATCTGGGTCTTTTCCGGGCCGAAGTTGTCGATGGCGTAACGGCGGGCCAGTTTCAGCGCCGCTTCGTTGGCTTCGGCGCCGGAGTTACAAAAATACACCTTCTCGGCGAAGGTGGCGTCCACCAGTTTCTTGGCCAGACGCAGCGCCGGCTCGTTGGTCAACACATTGCTCAGGTGCCAGAGCTTATCGCCCTGCTCCTTGAGCGCGGACACCAGTGCCGGGTGGCAATGGCCGAGACAGTTGACCGCAATACCACCGGCGAAGTCGATATATTCCCGGTCTTGCTGATCCCATAGCCGGGCACCCTGGCCCCGCACCGGGATCACCTGGGCGGGGGCGTAGTTGGGGACCATGACCTGGTCGAATAATTCGCGGGTGACTGCCATATCAGACATGCTTATCTCCTCCAGTACCGCAGCTTGCTCTGCGATAAAAGTTAAATCCATGTAAACACGCGAGCATTATTACAAAACAATGGTGACTTGTCTCTACAACGCCGGAAGTTTTTAGTCATTTATTCGGCACCAAAGAGAAATATAGTCATTTATATTGCATAAGCTCGCATCAACCCCGCCGGTCCGGGCTACCGCAAGCCGCCCGGGCTGCATAAAAGGGCAACCGAAAAATTTTTTTCCCGGTCCGGCCCGGCAGGCGGAAACCGCATTATTCCCGGTATGGACGTGACTTACGAACGAAAAACACTGATAGCCCCGATAAGGAAAACTAATAGTCGGGGCCGGCAACAGGATTTCTAATGGGCCGCAGACGGCGCCAGGGAAGGACTCAGATAAGTTCGAGAAAGTTCTGCAGCAGGCGATGGCCGCCTTCGGTAAGGATGCTCTCGGGGTGGAACTGCACGCTGTAGAGGGGCAGGTGGCGATGCCGCATGGCCATGATCTCGTCCACCCGCCCGTCGCCGGTTTCGGTCCAGGCGGTGAGCTCGAAGCAGGCGGGCAGGCTCTCGGGCTCCACCACCAGGGAATGGTAACGGGTGACGGTGAGTGGATCCGGCAGCCCCTCGAACAGGCCCCGGCCGGTGTGGCGGATGGGGGAGGTCTTGCCGTGCATCACCCGGCGGGCGCGCACCACCCGCCCACCGAAGGCCTGGGCGATGGCCTGGTGCCCCAGACAGACGCCGAGGATGGGGATGACGCCGGCAAACCGGGTGATGGCCGCCAGCGACACCCCCGCCTCGTTGGGCGTGCAGGGCCCGGGCGAGATCACCAGCCCCCGCGGTGCCAGCGCGGCGATCTCGTCCAGCCCGATCTCGTCGTTGCGGCGCACCACCACCTCCTGCCCCAGCTCACCGAAGTACTGCACCAGGTTCCAGGTAAAGGAGTCGTAGTTGTCGATCATCAACAGCATATTTAGCTTATCTATTTGATTTAAGAGAATAAAAATAGTCAATCATCGCTTTACCGGCCGCAATTCCATTTACCCCAAAACCCGGGACCGCAACGGCATGCACGAAGAAACCGTATTCTCGCATCTATCCACCCGGTGTCCAACCTCACCCGGCTCCAATGAGAGTCCTGCTGCTGGGTTTCGGCATCCATAACGTGGCTGTCCTCGCCCTTGAATTTCCCTATAACCTTCACGCCCTTGTCATAAACCGGCGCTAGCCTTTCTGCAAATGAGATCGATCTCATTCAGTATTCAGAGAGAGTTACGCATGACAGATCTGGCAACAGTGGCCAAACAGGCAGGGGTATCGCGCGCCACGGCGGCCCGGGCTTTTTCCCAGCCCGATCTAGTACGACCAGAAACCAGCCAGAAAGTCTTTGCCGCCGCCCGCAAGCTGGGCTTTCGCCCCAATCATCTTGGCCGTCAGCTGCGCACCCAGGCTACCCACATCATTGGGGTGCTTATTCCCAGCCTGGATAACCCGGTATTTGCCGAACAGTTGCAGGCGATGGAAGTGGCCGCCCGCGAACGTGGGTATGCCCTGCTTATTGCCACCACCGACTATGATCCGGAGCGCGAGGCCGACATCGTCGAAGAGTTGCTGCGCCAGCGGGTGGACGGCCTGATCATGACGGTGGCCGATGCCCATGAGAATGCCCTGCTCAGGCAGTTGGACGCCGAAAACATTCCCTATCTGCTGGTCTACAACCAGTTGGACACCCTGGACGCCCCCTGTGTGTGCGTCGATAACCGGCAGGCCATGTTCGATGCCACCCGCCATCTGCAGCAACTGGGACATCGTCACATCGGCATGGTGGCCGGCCCCATGTTGCAGTCCGATCGCGCCAAACTGCGCTATCAGGGCTATTGCCAGGCCATGCTGGCACAGAGGCACGTCGCCCTGCCCATTATCGAAATGCCGCAACACACCCGCTCCTCCTTTGAGGTGCTGGCTCCCTGGCTCGACAACGACACCCCGCTGACCGCCCTGCTGTGCTCCAACGACCTGTTGGCCATCAGCGTCATCGGCGATCTGCAGCGGGCCGGCCTGCGGGTACCGGATCAGGTGTCGGTCATTGGATTTGACGGCATCGCACTGGGAGAGCAGTTGTGCCCATCCCTGTGTTCGGTCGTTCAACCCCGCCAGGCCATTGGCCGGGCGGCGGTAGAAGGCTTGTTGGCGCTGATGGGGGGCGAACAGGCCAGGCTGGAAAAACTGCCCCATCAACTGCGCCTCGGAGAGAGCGTTGGGCCGCTGCCATGGCCCAACTGAGGTGCTTGTCGTTTCTTAACCAAACTCAAAGCAGGACAGATTATGAAGAAATTATTGACGTTAAGCCAGTATGCCGCCCCCGCCCTGTTGCTGGCGGCCACCTTCAGCGGCCCATTGCAGGCGGCAGAAACCGCCATTTGCTACAACTGCCCGCCGGAATGGGCCGACTGGGGTACCCAGTTGCGCGCCATCGATCAGGATCTGGCCATCAAGGTGCCGCAGGACAATAAAAACTCCGGCCAGTCACTGGCCCAGTTGGTCGCCGAACAAAACAGCCCCATGGCCGATGTGGTGTATTACGGCGTTACCTTCGGCATCCAGGCCAAGGAGTCGGGGGTGGTGGAAGGCTACCAACCCGTCCATTGGGACGAGATCCCGGTTGGCCTCAAGGATCCCGAGGGGCACTGGTTTGCCATCCACTCCGGCACCATGGGCTTTATGGTCAACGTCGACGCCCTGGGCGGCGCCCCCGTACCAAGCACCTGGGATGATCTGCTCAAGCCGGAATACAAGGGCATGGTGGGCTACCTGGATCCTTCCAGTGCCTTTGTCGGCTATGTGGGCGCCGTAGCCGTCAACCTGGCCAAGGGGGGCGATCTGAACGATTTCACCCCGGCCATCGACTATTTCAAGGCGCTGGCCGACAACGCCCCCATCGTGCCCAAGCAAACCGCCTATGCCCGCCTGTTGTCGGGCGAAATCCCCATCCTGCTCGACTACGACTTCAATGCCTACCGCGCCAAATACAAGGACAATGCCAACGTTGCCTTCGTGATCCCGGAAGAAGGCAGCGTGGTGGTGCCCTATGTGATGAGCCTGGTTAAAAACGCGCCCCAGTCGGAAAACGGCAAGAAAATCCTCGACTATGTCCTCTCCGACAAGGGCCAGGCGGTGTGGGCCAATGCCTTCCTGCGGCCGGTACGCGCCAGCGCCATTTCCGCCGAGGCAGAGCAATACTTCCTGCCGGACAGCGACTACGCCCGGGCCAAAACGGTGGATTACGACCAAATGGCCCAAGCCCAACGTGACTTCTCCGCTCGCTATCTGGCCGAGGTGAACTGATGTCGGCCCGGCAAAATACGCTTTCAAGGCCCCCAGCGGGGGCCTTTTACGGCGCCTCGCCAGGCCGCAAGCGGCTCAGGGTAAACCGGGCGGTACTCTTTACCCTGGTACCGGCGCTGACCTTTTTTTGCGCCTTCTGGCTGTTGCCCTTTGCCCGCCTGGTGGTCATGGGCACTGAGCCGGACAACCACAGCGGTGCCAGCGCCTACTGGACCGTGCTGACCCACCCCCGGTATCTGGGCAGCCTGTTCTCCACCCTGTGGCTGTCGCTGGCGGTAGCCGGCCTGGCGGTGGCCCTGGCCAGTGTGTGCGGTTTTTTCCTGGCACGCAATCAGTTCCCGGGCAAAACCTGGCTACTCTCCATCCTCACCTTTCCGCTGGCCTTTCCCGGGGTGGTGGTCGGTTTTTTGGTGATCATGCTGGGCGGTCGCCAGGGGGCCCTGGCCCAACTGAGCCAAAGCCTGTTTGGCGAACGCTGGATGTTCGCTTACTCCTTGACCGGGTTGTTCGTCGGCTACCTCTACTTTTCCATTCCCCGGGTGGTGATGACGGTCATGGCCGCCTGCGAAAAGCTTGACCGCAGCCTTGAGGAAGCGGCCCGTTCACTGGGCGCCAGCCACTGGCGGGTGATATGCGATGTGATCATTCCCGCCATCCGGCCGGCCCTGCTCTCGACCGGCGCCATCTGCTTTGCCACCAGCATGGGCGCCTTTGGCACCGCCTTTACCCTGGGTACCCGCATGAATATTTTACCGCTGAGCATTTACGGCGAGTTCACCAACTACGCCAACTTCGCCATGGCCGCCGCCCTGTCGGTTATCCTGGGCCTGGTCACCTGGCTGGCGCTCGCCCTAGCCCGCCGCCTGGCCGGCGATGTAGTAGGAGCGCCCGCATGAAACATCGTGGACTGTTCCTGCTGCAACTGGGGTTCACCCTGCTGGTGTGCCTGTTCATGATAGTGCCGGTGCTGATGTCGGTGCTGGCCGGACTGACCGAAAACTACTTCATCGGCCTGGAAAGCGGCCTCACCACCCGTTGGGTGGTGGAAGTATGGCACCTCTACGCCGATACCATTCTGTTGTCCATCAAGCTGGCACTGGCCTGCCTGGTATGCACCCTGGTGCTGGGCGTGCCGGCCGCGTACAGCCTGCTCAAAAGCCCACGGCGCTGGGCCCACACCATCGAGGAGCTGCTGCTGATGCCGGTGGCCATTCCGGGCCTGGCCACCGCCCTGGCCCTGCTGCTGGCCTACGGCCAGTTCCGCGGCCTGCGCGAAAGCTGGCTGTTGATGCTGATTGGCCATGTGCTGTTCACCCTGCCGTTCATGATCCGATCGGTATTGTCGGTGATGCGCACCATCGATATTCCCCGCCTGGAAGAGGCGGCCGCCAGCCTGGGCGCCGGTTTTTGGCGGCGCTTTTTTACCGTTATCGTGCCCAACTGCACCGGCGGCATCCTGGCCGGCGCCCTGATGGTGATTACCCTGTCCATCGGGGAATTCAACATCACCTGGATGCTGCACACGCCGCTCAACAAAACCCTGCCCGTGGGCCTGGCGGACAGCTATGCCTCCATGCGCCTGGAAATCGGTTCGGCCTATACCCTAATCTTCCTGGCGATGATCATGCCGTTGCTGATCCTGGTGCAATGGCTAGGCAACCTCCCCCACCGCAAACCTCGTTCCCGGGCATCGGCCCCCGTTACCGCAACAGAGAGTCACTAACATGTCCGCCATCAGTATTCATCTGCGCCACTGCGCCCGTACCTTTGCCAACGGCACCACTGCCCTGCATCCCCTGGATCTGGACATCAACGCCGGCGAAACCCTGGTGCTGCTGGGCCCATCCGGCTGCGGCAAAACCACCACCTTACGCCTGATCAGTGGACTGGAAACGCCCGACGCCGGCGGCCAGATCCGTTTTGGCGAAGAAGACGTGACCCGGCTACCGATAGAAAAACGGGACGTTGGCATGGTCTTCCAAAACTATGCCCTGTTTCCCAACATGAACGTGGCCGACAACGTAGCCTACGGCCTCAAGATCAAGCGGCTGCCGGCCCAGGAAATCCGCCGCCGGGTAGAGGAAATGCTGGCCATGATGCATCTTGACGCCTATGCGGACAGGGCCATTCATGAACTGTCCGGTGGCCAGAAACAACGGGTGGCCCTGGCCAGGGCCATGGCGGTACGCCCTCGGGTACTGCTGTTTGACGAGCCGCTGGCCGCCCTCGACGCCAAACTGCGCGATCGCCTGCGTATCGATATCGGCCAGTTGCTGCGCCAACTGGGCACGACCGCCATTTATGTCACCCACGATCAGGCCGAAGCCATGGCCCTGGGAGATCGCATTGCCGTAATGGAACAAGGGCGTATCGCCCAGATTGGCAGTCCCAGGGAGATCTATCACCATCCGGCCAACGCCTTTGTTGCCAACTTCATCGGTACCGTCAACCGGCTTGAGCCTACCGGCGTAGCCGGCTCCGCTCGACTGGCGGTTGCGGGGGGCTGGATCCCGGTGCCACCTGAACGACGTGCAGATCACTTCTACTGCCGGCCGGAGGACATCCGCGTGTGCGCCACCCCCGATGCGCCGATCAGTGGCAAGGTCGTAGACAGTTTCTTTCTTGGCCAGAGCCAGCGCCTGCTGGTGGACACCGGCGCCGAGCAGTTGCTGCAGGTAGACAGCCCGGCCCGCCAGCCATGGCAACGGGGCGACAGGGTGGGCCTGGAGATCCCGCCAGAGGCGCTGTTTACCCTGCCGGAGCCAGGCAAGCACCAGGGAGGTCTGCACCCGTGAGTGATTTTTTCATCGCCCAGCTCAGCGACCTGCACATCAAGGCGGGCGGCAAGCTGTCTTATCGCCGGGTCGACACTCTCAGTGCCTTGCAGCGGGCGGTGGCGACCCTCAACCAACTGAGTCCCCGCCCGGACGTGGTGGTGATCACCGGCGATTTGGTGGATTTTGGTCGGGCGGAAGAATACGCCACCCTCAAGCAAGCCCTGGCCGACCTGCTCATGCCCTTCTACCTGATGCCCGGCAACCACGACGAGCGCAATGCCCTTCGGGCCGCCTTTGAAGATCATGACTACCTGCGGCAACAGCCGGAATTTGTGCAATGGGTCATCGATGATTACCCGGTTCGGTTGATTGGCCTCGACTCCACCGTGCCCGGCCAGCCCCACGGCGAACTGTGCCAACCCCGCCTGGACTGGTTGGACGCCACCCTGCGCCAGCAGCCGCAGCGCCCTACTGTGGTGATGTTGCACCATCCGCCCTTCGACAGCGGCATCAGCCACATGGACCGACAAAAGCTGCGTAATGACGATGCCCTGGCCCGGGTTATCGAGCGGCACCCGCAGGTGGAACGGGTGTTATGCGGACACCTGCACCGCAGCATCCAGCGGCGTTTTGCCGGTACCCTGGCCTGCGTGTGTCCGGGCAGCTCGCACCAGGTCGCCTTGGATCTTCGCCCCAATGCCCCTTCCCAGTTTATGCTGGAACCCCCCGCTTTCCTGCTGCACCACTGGAGTGAGGCCGGCGGCATGGTGACCCACACCGGGGCCATCGGCCGCTACGATGGCCCCTACCCGTTTTTTGACGAGCATGGCCTGATTGATTAGGGGGCGTTCTCTATCATGTCAGCCATATCACCGTGGACAGAGGCTAAGCATGGTTGTGCAGTGTCTCGCTGAACGCTCGTATCGTGTCGCTATGCGGCGGCAGGGCTTCAGCTTCGTTGAATAGCGGTTCCGAAATAGTGGATCACTGCCGGCAGCGACCGAGGCGCGAAGGGTCTGGCACAGCTTCTTGGTAGCGCGGCCGAATTGCCAAGGCTGCCCCAGGCTGGTGGCCAACCGGTCTCAGCCGCCGAACCGGGCCAGTTGCATTTCCTGCAGCCGGCTCAGGGTGCGGCGGAAGGGAAAGGCCAGGGCGCCGTCCCGGTAAAGCTCCTCCGGCGGCACTTCGGCCTCCAGCCAGAGCGGTATGCCCCTGTCGTAGCACTCGTCCACCAGGGCGATAAAACGGCGCGCGCCGTCGTCCTGGCGGGACAGGGGCGGCAGTTGGCGCTCGCCGGCGGCGACCTGGGTCGCGCCGTCTTCGGTGCCGCGGGCGATGGTGCCTTGCCGCCGGCCGCCGCTCAGGCGGGGCACCCCGCCCAGCAGGATATGGTTAAAGCGGTCGCACAGCTCGATAAAGTCCGGCGCCGCCAGCGGCTGTTCGCACAGGTCCGCATAGCGGCACCAGAGCACGGCCTCGCTCCGCCCCTGCACCGGTATCTGCCGGTGGCCCAGCAACAAGGGCTCACTGCCGCCGCCCGCCGGCGCCAGCTCGGCGAACAGGGTCGCCAGGGCCTGGGGGGCGTCCACCCAGTAGCGTTGCCGGGGCGCCCCCGGGTGCAGCCGGTGATCCTCGCCGCCGTCCACCGCCACTACCCGCATCCGCTCGGCCATGGCCGCCACCGCCGGCAGAAAGCGATCCCGGTTGAAGCCCTCCGCGTAGAGCCCCTCGGGCGGCTGATTGGAGGTGGTCACCAGCACCAGGCCATCGGCGAACAGCTGTTGCAGCAGGCGGCCGAGCAGCATGGCGTCGCCGATGTCGCTCACGAACAGCTCGTCCAGGCACAGCACCCTCACCTCGGCGGCCAGCTCCGCCGCCAGTTGCGCCAGCGGATCCTCGGTGCCGGTAAGCTGGAACAGCCGCCGGTGCACCCAGCGCATAAAGTGATGAAAGTGCAGCCGCCGGGCCGGCACCGACAGGCCGCGATGGAACAGGTCCATCAGCCAGGTCTTGCCCCGCCCCACCGGCCCCCACAGGTAAACGCCGCCGATATCCCGCTCGCCGGCATGCAGCCGGCGCTGGCACTGCTCCAGCCATTCGGCGGCCCGGCGCTGGGCGGCATCGTCCTTAAAGCCCGCGTCCAGGGCGGCGAGGTAGGCGGCGTAGGGGGAAAGGGTCATAACGGGCCGGGGTTTGCGAAACGGAAGGGCATTAAGCCACAGCGCCCGCCGCCGGACAAGGCCGGCCCCTAGCGCCGGGCCGCGTGGCGCATGATCTCCGCCGGTATCCGCTCGAGCGACACCACCCGCTCCACCGCCCCCAGGGCGATGGCCTCCCTGGGCATGCCAAACACCACGCAGGAGGCCTCGTCCTGGGCCAGGGTCTCGGACCCGGCCTGGGCCATTTCCTTCAGTCCCCGGGCGCCATCGTCGCCCATGCCGGTCATGATGATGCCGGTGGCGTTTTTACCGGCAAACTTGGCCACCGAGCGGAACAGCACGTCCACCGAGGGTTTGTGCCGGTTCACCGGCGGCCCGTCCAGCACCTCCACCTGGTAGTAGGCGCCGCTGCGCCTGAGCTGCATGTGCCGGCCGCCGGGGGCGATCAGCGCCAACCCCGGCAGCACCCTGTCCTGGTGGCGGGCTTCCCGCACCTCCAGCCGGCACAGCTGGTTCAGGCGGGCGGCGAACGAGGCGGTGAACTTCTCCGGCATGTGCTGCACTATCACCAGCCCCGGGCACACCCGGGGCAGCGCCGTCAACACCCGCTCCAGGGCCTGGGTGCCGCCGGTGGAGGTGCCGATGGCCACAATATGATCCGTGGTCTGCACCATGGCCTGGCTGCCCGGCGGCTCCGCCATGGCATCCGCCCCCAGCCTGGGCGGCACCGGCAAGGGTGCGCGTGCCGTCAGCCGGCCGACCCTGGCCTGGGCCGCGGCGCGCACCGCCCCGACCAGGGCGGCGGACGAGTCCTTCAGGAACTGCTTCAGCCCCACCCTCGGCTTGGTGATGATCTCCACGGCGCCGGCGGCCAGGGCCTGCAGCGTGGTTTCGGCCCCCTGCTCGGTCAGGGACGAGCAGATCACCACGGGCGTGGGTCGCTCCGCCATGATTTTCTTCAGGAAGGTGATGCCGTCCATGCGCGGCATCTCCACATCCAGCACTATCACGTCGGGCCAGTCCCGCGCCATCTTGTCCAGGGCAAAGAGCGGATCCGAGGCCGTGCCCAGCACCTGCATGTCCGGCTCCCGTTCCAGCAGCGCCACCAGCACCTGGCGCATCACCGCCGAGTCGTCTACCAGCAATACCTTGATTTTTTTCATCTTATCCTTGTTCCTCCGCTCCCTTCAGGGGACTGTGGCTCACCCAGACCACCCCGCTCCACACCTCGAACACCACCTTGCGGTGGCCGCTGCGGCCCAGGCTCTGGGCCACCAGCCGCAGGCGGTGCTCCCGCACCAGCCGGAGGGCCGCCGCCACGTTCTGCCGGGCCACGTCGAGGCGGGCGGGCACCGGCGCGCCGAACATGTTGCCACCGCCGAACAGCTTGCACTGATACTCCTCAAGCCCGGTGCCGTGCTGCCGGGCCGCCGCCCGGAACAGGGCCATGGCGTCCTCGCCGTAACGGCCGTCGGGCCGCCTCCCGCCCCGGCCCCCCGCCGGCAGCAGGTAGTGGCACATGCCCCCGATCCGCCGGCGGGGGTGCCACAACACCATGGCGACGCAGGAGCCGAGCAGGGTGCGGATGCGGGTAGCCGGGCCGCCAAAATGGAACTGGCCGGGCTGCAGTAACACCTCGTCGACCTCGTCCGGTGTCATGGCTTGCGGTAGATGGACGGCTGCACCAGCCGGAGCACCTCGGACACCCCGTTCAGGCTCTCCGAATGGCTGACGATAAAATAGCCGCCCGGCCTCAGCCGGGGCAGGATCCGCTCCACCACCTGGCGCTTGGTGTCGAGATCGAAGTAGATCATCACGTTGCGCAGGAAGATAACATCGAAATCGCCGATCTCGGGCAGCCGCTGGTTGAGGTTGATCTGCATAAAGCGGATCCGCTGCCGCAGCCGCCGCTCGACCAGGAAACTGCCCTCCTGCTCCCCCACCCCTTTCAGGCAGTATTTGTGCAGCAGGCGGGTGTCAATGTGTTCCGCCCGGCTCAGGGGATACTGCCCGCGTCCGGCCTGCGCCAGCACCCGGCTGCTGATGTCGGAGGCGACGAGCTCCCAGGGCCCGGCCCCCAGCGCCTCGGCCAGGGTCATGGCCAGGCTGTAGGGCTCTTCCCCGGACGAGCAGGCCGCGCTCCACAGCCGGACCGGGCGGCCCCTGCCGAGCGCGGGCAGCACCTGTTGCCGCAGAAAGTCGAAGTGCCGGGGCTCCCGGAAGAAATAGGTTTCGTTGGTGGTCAGCAGATCCAGCGCCGTCTGCAGCTCGCCCCCGCCCCGCTCCGCCATGATCAGCCGGAAGTAGTCGCCGTAGCTGCCCAGGCCGTGGTGGCGCAGCCGCTTGCCCAGCCGCCCCGCCACCAGCGCCTTCTTGCCCGGGGACAGGTTGATCCCGGCGCTGCGGTACAGCCAGCGCCGGAACAGCTGAAACTCCTCATCCTGCAACGACGGCATCTGCATGGGTCAACCTCCCTCGCCCCGGGAATCCGGAATCAAACGAAACCGGGCTCGGCCTTGTCATCGAAGGCGCCAGCCCTTCGCCCGGCCGGCGCCGGCATACCGGTGGTGGCGGCCAGGGTAAAGAAGCCCATCGCCTGCTGCAGCTGCTCCGCCTGGCTGCTCATCTCCTCGGCGGTGGCCGCCAGCTCCTCGCTGCTGGCCGCATTCTGCTGGGTCACCTGGCTCAGTTGGCCCATGGCAGAGTTGATCTGCGTCGCTCCCGTGGCCTGCTCGCTCGAGGCCGCGCTGATCTCCTGCACCAGATCCGAGGTCTTGCCGATGGCCGGCACCATTTCCTCCAGCAGCCGCCCCGCCTTTTCCGCCAGGGCCACGCTGCCGTCGGACAGCTCTCCTATCTCCCGGGCCGCCACCTGGCTGCGTTCCGCCAGCTTGCGCACCTCGCTCGCCACCACCGCGAAGCCCTTGCCGTGCTCCCCGGCCCGCGCCGCTTCGATCGCCGCGTTCAGCGCCAGCAGGTTGGTCTGGTAGGCGATGTCGTCGATGATGCCGATGCGCTGGGCGATCTGCTGCATCGCCGCCACCGTCTGTTGCACCGCCTCGCCGCCCTCGGCCGCCTCCCGCGCCGCCTTGCTGGCCATGCCGTCGGTGACCCGGGCGTTGTCGGTGTTCTGGTTGATGCTGGCGCTCATCTGTTCAATCGAGGCGCCGGTCTCTTCCACCCCCGCCGCCTGCTCGCTGGCCGCCTGGCTCATCGACTGGGCGGTGGCGCTCACCTCCTCGGCGGCGCTGGCCAGGTTGTCGGCGGCGCCGCGCACCTCGCCGATGATCCGGGTCAGCCGGTCCTGCATCTGGCCCATGGCCGCCAGCAGCAGGCCCACCTCGTCCCGGGAGCGGACCTGGATGCGATGGCTCAAATCTCCCTCCGCCAGCCGCTCGGCCGCCTGCACCGCCACCGCCAGGGAGCCGGCCAGGCGGCGGTACACGAACCACAGCACCAGTCCCAGTACCAGCAGGGTGCCGGCCATGCTGATCAGCACCCAGGAAAAGGCCCTGTCCTTGTCGGCCAGGGCCGCCGTCACCACGGCGTCGGTTCGGTTTTCCATCAGCACGAAGAAGTCGTCGATGGAACGCTGGATATTGGCCTTTTCCCGGTGGTAGGCCGCATCGTGCAACATTCGCCGGGCCTGCTCGGGGCTCACCGCCCCGAGGGCGCCGCTGGCATGATCCTTCACCGCCTGCATGGCCACCGCCTCCGTCTCCACCAGGGCGGCGGACTTGGCGTTGGCGTCGGCCAGCAGGTCGAATTCCTGCTCGGTGAAGCCGGCCCGGCGCATCAGCTCGGCGAGCGGCACCGCCGGGGTGTCCGGCCGGGGCTTGTCGTCTCCCGCCGCCACAAAGTCCCAGTAGATCCGGTGGTAGGCCTCCGGCCTGGGTTGCTCGCCGTTGCGGATGGCCACCACCTGCCAGTACTGCTGTTCGAAGCGGCCGTCGCCGGTGACCGCATAGGTCCGGGCCAGGCGGGTCAGATCGTCCGAGCTTTGCCGCAGCTCATCGGCCAGCAGGTAGGACTGATATTGCCGATCCTTGGCCTCGGCCACCCGTTCCACCGCCGCCTGGTAGCGGCTGACCGCCGTCAGGGTGAGCAGCAGCATGCCGAGCGAGGCGAGGGTCAGGCCCATGAACAGGGTTTTTATCCGTAATTGAAACATAGGGTTTCCTTGTGCCGCCGGGGCTCTCCGCCGGGACGACGGCGCAACTTCCCGGTCACGGCGTCGGGCCGTGCCGGGCGGCGCCCTCCGGGAGCTTTCCCGCCGTTATTGTTATTGGTTTGAGTGATGGCAGTGCCGAGCCATGTTGGGTGATGGGGATTACTGGGCGAATTCTCCCTCCCTGGCCGGGGTCTTGCCGTCGCCGGCCTGGGACAACAATGCCATCTCCTCCACCGACAGCACCCGCTCGATGCTGAGCACTATCACGAAGCGGCCGTCCACCTTGGCCATGCCGCCGATAAAATCCGCCCGGATCCCGGCCCCGAAACTCGGGGCCGGCTCGATATCGGCCGCCGGTATGCTGAGCACCGCCGACACCGCGTCCACCAGCACGCCGATGTCCTGCACCCCCTCCTCGCCATGGACTTCGAGGATGACGATACAGCTGCGCTTGTTGACCGGAGTGGACGGCCGGCCGAAGCGCACCGCCAGATCCACCACCGGCACCACGGCCCCCCTCAGGTTGATGACGCCGCGCACGAAGGCGGGCATCATCGGCACCGTGGTCAGGTTGCCATACTCGATGATCTCCTTGATGCCGAGGATGTCCATGGCGAACATCTCGCCTCCCAACACGAAGGTCAGGTACTGGGCCTCGCCGCCGACCTTCGGCTCTGTCGCCACTAATGCATTCATTGGTTTTCCTCCTGCATCAGGGCCCGCCCCGGGGCCCTGCCACTGTATTCCCTGATGCCGGGCGCCGGGGCGCCCGGCCCGTGCCTAGAAGCGGGTGAAGCCGGGCTCCAGTTCGCCATCGCCCAACTCCGGATCCGGCTGCCTGGCCGCTTTCCCCTTGCCGGTGGCCGCCCGGCTCTCCCGTTTTACGGCTGCCCCGGCGACCAGGGTGAAGAAGCTCATCGCCTGCTGCAGCTGCTCCGCCTGGCTGCTCATCTCCTCCGCCGTCGCCGCCAGCTCCTCGCTGCTGGAGGCGCTCTGCTGGGTCACCTGGCTCAACTGGCTCATGGCGGAGTTGATCTGTGTCGCCCCCGTGGCCTGCTCGCTCGAGGCCGCGCTGATCTCCTGCACCAGATCCGAGGTTTTGCCGATGGCCGGCACCATCTCCTCCAGCAGCCGCCCCGCCTTTTCCGCCAGGGCCACGCTGCTGTCGGACAGCTCCCCGATCTCCTGGGCCGCCACCTGGCTGCGTTCCGCCAGCTTGCGCACCTCGGTCGCCACCACCGCGAAGCCCTTGCCGTGCTCCCCGGCCCGCGCCGCCTCGATGGCCGCGTTCAGCGCCAGCAGGTTGGTCTGGTAGGCGATGTCGTCGATGATGCCGATGCGCTGGGCGATCTGCTTCATCGCCGCCACCGTCTGCTGTACCGACTCGCCGCCCTCGGCCGCCTCCCGCGCCGCCTTGCTGGCCATGCCGTCGGTGACCCGGGCGTTGTCGGTGTTCTGGTTGATGCTGGCGCTCATCTGCTCGATGGAGGCGCTGGTCTGCTCCACCCCCGCCGCCTGCTCGCTGGCCCCCTGGCTCATGGACTGGGCGGTGGCGCTCACCTCCTCGGAGGCGCTGGCCAGGTTGTCGGCGGCGGTGCGTACCTCGCCGATGATCTGGGACAGTTTATCCACCATGTCCTTCATGGCGGCCAGCAGGCTGGTGCTGTCGCCCCGGCGCAGGGCGATGTCCACCGACAGATCCCCCTGGGCGATCCGGCCGGCGACGGAGGCGGCATAATCCGGTTCGCCGCCCAGCTGGCGCAGCAGGTTGCGGGTGATCAGCCAGCCGGCCAGCAGCGCGGCCAGCAGCGCGACGCCCGCGGACAGCAGCATCAACAGCCGGGCCTGCTCGTAGGTCTGCCGGGCCTCGCGACCGGAGGCCTCGAGCAGCTCACCCTGGTACTCGATCAGGGCCACCACGCTGTCCTGGTAGCCGCGGAGCACCGGGCGCAGTTCGTTCTGCAAGTAGCGCTGGGCGGCGCCCGGGTTGTCCCCTTCGATCAGGTCAAGCAACCGATCCTGGCCGGCGATATAGCGCTGCCGCTGCTCGCCCAGCACCCGCAGCAGTTCGATGCCATGCTCGGAATGGATACTTTGCTGCAAGGTGTCGATATTGGCGGCGATCCGCCGGCGAAACTCCAGGATCTGTTCGTGCTGCTGCCGCCGTTCCCGCGGATCCTCGGTCAGCATCATGTTGCGCAGGGCGATGGCGATGGCGTTGGCATTGTCGATCACATCATTGGCCCGCTTGGTCTTGGGCCAGAGATCCTCGACGATCAGTTGCTGGGCCTGGTTGAGCTGCTGCATCCGGCTGATACCGACCAGGGACACCAGCAACAGCATGGCGATGACCAGGCCGAACCCCAGGGCCAGCTTGGTGGCGACTCTCATTCCTTTAAACATGGTGCACTCCTTAAGGTTGTTTCTGACAGCGTTATTCCACACCGGCGTTTAGGCGGACAGGGCCCGCCCCTCCCGGGAAATCATTGCTTGCACAAAGGTCGATACGTCGAGGATCAGGGCCACGGAACCGTCGCCCAGTATGGTCGAGCCGCCGATGCCCCGCAGGGCGCCGAACAGCTTGCCCAGGGGCTTGATCACCGTCTGGTGCTCCCCCATCAGTTCGTCCACCACCAGCCCCGCCTTCTGTCCGGCGCACTGCACCACCACCACGTTTTCGCGCCGGCTGCTCACCGCCGCCAGGCCGAAGTGATCCCCAAGCTTGATCAGCGGCAGCACCTCGCCACGCAGATTGAGGTAGCTGTGTTCCCGGGCCAGCCGGCGATCCGCCTCGTTCAGCTCGATGCACTCCTGCACCGTGTCCAGCGGCACCACGTAGCGCTCGCCGCCCACGCCCACCAGGAAGCCGTCGATGATCGCCAGGGTCAGCGGCAGGCGGATGCTGACCCGGGTGCCCTGTCCCGGCCGACTGTCCAGATCGATGCGTCCCCGCAATGCCAGTATGTTGCGGCGGACCACGTCCATGCCCACGCCCCGTCCCGACAGGTTGGTCACCGTATCGGCGGTAGAAAAGCCGGGCTCGAAAATGAGCTGGTAGATGTCCTGCTCGCTCAGGCTGGCCCCGGGCGGAACCAGTTCCCGCTCCATGGCTTTCTGC
The DNA here is from genome assembly GCF_003012775.1 of Zobellella endophytica. Lineage (GTDB taxonomy): Bacteria > Pseudomonadota > Gammaproteobacteria > Enterobacterales > Aeromonadaceae > Oceanimonas > Oceanimonas endophytica. The sequence goes on from NZ_PXYG01000002.1 coordinate 496,888, forward strand.
AGGATGCGATCCCGGTCGAGACCGGCACCGTCGTCGGCGATCTCAATGACGATGCTGCCGGCGTCGTGGAAGGCGTTGAGCCGGAGCTGGCCGGAGGCCGGCTTGCCCGCCGCCAGCCGTGCCGCCGGCGTCTCTATGCCGTGGTCCATGGCGTTGCGCAGCAGGTGCATCAGGGGATCGCCTATCTTCTCGATCACCGTCTTGTCCAGCTCGGTGTCGGCGCCGCTGATGTGCAGGACGATGTCCTTGCCCAGCTCAAGGCTGACGTCGTGCACCACCCGCTGGAAACGGTTGAAGGTATCTCCAATCGGCACCATGCGCAGACGCAGGGCACCGTCGCGGATCTCCTCCATCAGCTCGGACACCAGCGAGGCCGCCTCCTGCAGCGCGGTGTTCTGGGCACGCTGGGCCAGCAGCTTGACCCCGGCGCCGGCGATCACCAGCTCGCCCACCAGGTTGATCAGTTCGTCCAGCTTGTCGGCCTGGACCCGGATGTAGCGGCTTTCCTTTTTCTTCTGCTCCCGCCCCTGGCTCTGCTTCTCCAGGGCGGCCTGCACCAGCACCGGCGCCACCGCCTGCTGCCCCACCAGCACTTCCCCCAGCCGGGGGGCGGGCGCCGCCTCAATGGCGGCCTGCTCCGCCAGCCCCTGCTCCAGCTCCTGCCGGGTCAGGGCTCCGCTCGCCACCAGTATCTCCCCCAGCAGGGCATCGTCCTCCGGCAGCGACCGGATCAGCGCGATATATTCGGATACCTTGCCGTGGTGCGGCAGTATCTGCAGCTCGCAGTCGTCCCGGACGAAGTCGAACACCTCGGCGATGGCCGCCTTGTCCGCCTCCGACTGGAAGTCGAGCTCGAACCCCAGGTAGCAGGACTCGGGATCCATCTCCGCCGCCGCCGGCATGGCGTCGGTCAGGGTGGTCAGCGAGAGGATGCGCCCCAGGGTGCCCAGGTAACGCAGGAAAGACAGGGGATCCATGCCGTTGCGCAGCACCTCGGGACCGAAGCGCAGGGACAGGTGCCAGAGGCTCGCCGCCGCCTCGCTCCCTTCCTCGCAAGGCTGGCGGGAAACCGGGCCGTCCACTGCCACCGGTGCCGGGACACCGCCGCGAAAAGCCTGTAACCGTGCCAGCAGGGCCCGGCCCCGCTCCAGGGTATCGTCGGCCGGCGGCTCGCCCCGCGCCACCCCGTCCACCAGCTGCTCGATATGATCCCGCCCGGCCAGCAACAGCGCCACCAGCTCGGCGTCGGCGGCCAGCTTGCCCTCCCGCAGCCGGTCCAGCACGTCCTCCACCACGTGGGTGAAGTCGACGATGGGGTCGAGGCCGAATAGCCCGGCCGAGCCCTTGATGGTGTGGGCGGCGCGGAAGATGGAGTCCAGCGCCTCGGCGCCGGCCTCCTGCTCCAGCCCCAGCAGGCCGCTCTCCATCTCTTGCAGCAGCTCCCTGGCCTCGTCGATAAAGGTGTGCAGTACCTGATCAAGGTTGATGCTCATCTGTAATTCCTTCTCCTTGCCATAAGGGGCTCAGGCGCTCGGGTCACCCGGCAGCCACTGGGGATCGCCGAAGTGGGCGTTCAGCCGGCACAGCTCCAGCGCCTCCAGCACCGCCTGGCTGTGCCAGAGCAGGGACAGGGCCCCGCCCTGGCGGTCGAGCTCCCGCTTGGCCAGCAGCAGCAGTTGCAAGCCGGCGCTGTCCAGCTCGCTGACCCCCGCCAGATCCAGGCCCAGCTGTTGTGGCCCGGCCAGGTAGGGTGCCAGCTGCGACTTGACGGCGGCGGCGGTGTAGATGGTCAGCTCCCCCTCCAGCCGTAACAGCACTCCCTGCTCCCGGGTTTCGGCCATTAACTGCATCTGTCTTCCTCCCTAGAACGCCATATAGTTTAAAAATCAAGCTGTCAGGCATGTGCTACCTGCCACTCTCGTCGGCAGCAAAACACCGCCGTTTGCAGATATGGACCTTGCTGGTGGAACGCAGGCGGCCCGCCCTCCCTGCGGAGGACAAGACCCGCGCCCCAAGAAGTATCATGCTGGTCAACTTTTAAACTGATCGGTGCTTTAGGGCATGACCAGCTTGGCGACCGCCGCCAGCATCTGCTGGGGCTGGAACGGCTTGACCACCCAGGCCTTGGCTCCCGCCGCCTGGCCTTCGGCCTTCTTCTCCGCCTGGGATTCGGTGGTGAGCATGATCACCGGGGTGAACTTGTAACCGGGATGGCGTTTGACCTCCTTCAGGAAACTGATGCCGTCCATGTTGGGCATGTTGACGTCGCTGATGATAAGGTGCACCTTGCCGTTGAGCTTGGACAGGGCGTCCCGGCCGTCGCAGGCTTCGATGGTGTCGTAGCCGGCCCCCTTGAGGGCGATGCTGACCACCTGCCGCAAGGAGGCGGAGTCGTCGACGATCATGATGGTTTTGGCCATGAGTGTACTCCCCTAGAAAAAGGTAATATCCGACTGGCCCTGGCTCTGCACGGCCTGGCCCTGGTGATTGAGGTGCTGCTCCAGCATGGCGTAGCTGCGGGTCATGCGCGCCAGCCAGGCATCCACGTCGATGGGCTCCCCCGCCTGTATCAGGGTCCGCCCGAATTCCTCCAGGTTGTCGCACACCTGGCGCAGGATCTGGCTGGTCCGGTCCTGGAACTGCAGCGACACCAGCATCTGCTCTATCTCATTCCGTACCCCTTCTCCCTCGCTGCGGGTACTGTCCACCGCCCGGGTCAGGCCCTCGGCGGTGCCGTCGAACTGGGCCAGCAGCTTGCGCAGGGCGGCCTCCGCCTGATCCAGCTCCCTGTCGTCCTCGGCGCTGGCCTGCTCGCTGTCGCTGAAGGTGTCGAGGATGGCCTGGTTGATGACGTTGACCTTGTCGGCCATGCTCTTGCTGGTGGCACTGGAGCGGATGGACAGGCTGCGCACCTCGTCGGCCACCACCGCGAAGCCCCGGCCGGCGTCCCCCGCCCGGGCCGCCTCGATGGCGGCGTTCAGCGCCAGCAGGTTGGTCTGGCCGGCGATGGCGTCCACCTCGGTCGCCATCCGCTGCAGTTCCTCGGTATAGCCGGTCAGCACTCGCACCTCGTCGAGCATGGTCCTGTGCCGCTGCTGGGCGCCGCGCAGGGAAGACACTATCTCCGCCAGGGCCTGCTCGCTGGAACGGGTCACCGCCTTCATGTCGTCCTCTCCCCGGGCGATGGAGTCGCCGGACGTCCCCACCAGCAGGGTGAGCCGCTGGACCAGGGAGGAAAACTGGCCGGTCAGCTCGGCGATGGCCTCTTCGGTCTGGCCGCGGGCGGTTTCGATATGGCGCCCCAGTATCGGCAGCACCGCCTGGGCCAGGGCCGGGCCATCGGCCGGCTCCGGGGGAGAAGGGGCCACCGCCTCGGTCCGGGAAGCGGCCTGCCTGGCCAGGCTGCGCTTGCAGTAATGGCCCAGCCCGACCGAAGCCAGACACAAGAGCACGGACACCAGCAGGGCGGGAGTGGAAAAGTCGGTGAGCAACAGCAACGGCAAGGTTGCCGTCACCGCCACCAGGACGGGGGCCAGACCGACCAGGCGCGGCTCCCCCTGCACTATTTCAGCTTCCGCGTTTTCAGCGTTTTTCATCTATGCCTCCTGAACATGCCTTCCCCTTTCCCGCCGCCAATTAAGGCGTGCAAGGGCCTACCGGCGACAAAGCCGGTAAAAACAAAAACGGCGGCGTATCAATTAAGCCGAAAGCACCCGCCATCGGCTACAGGAATCCCGTGCCAAGACCATGAAATTGGCGATAGCATAACGTGCCGGGTAAATATTAAAGAAATAGGTGTGGTAGTGAGATACTCCCTAAAATCATCCTTGCAATATTTTTCTTATTTTCAGGTTTGGCCGCCAGACAAAGTGGCAACGACCAACCAAAGTGCGTATTAACAATTAGCATAAAAAAAAGGTAAGTGTCAGCCCCCACATGAAAAATTCACATTTTTTTGCAGAGCATCACGCTCGCTGCCAGTGCGGATGGAATATCCATTTCATTACTGATGACATCGGATAATTGCCATCGAAATCGATAAGGAATGGCAATGCGGAGGGAAAATCGGCAGTTGTTTTTTCCTGTAACGGATGGATAAAGGCGGGTAATCGCCCCCGGATTACCTAACAAGAGATAGAGCCATTAAAAAAACGATGGCTGTCATATTAAAAATGATTTAATGAGCGGAAGCGCGACTGGTTTAAACAACCATTGCCGGCAGCAGGGCACGGCCGGGTATCGCCGGGTCGTCATCCTTAGGTAGTAGTGTTCGGAGCCCGGTTTTGATGGCAATATGGCGCCTTGCCCACAGACTCGCATGGATGCCGTAATGAGGAACGCCGTTTTACCGCTGCTGGCGTGCTACTGGCTCGTCAGCGCCTTCCCCGCCCTGGCGGACCGCCTGGTGGTGGCCACCGAGGGCGCCTACCCGCCGTTCAGTTATATCGACGAGCAGGGCCGGCTCACCGGCTTCGACGTGGACATCGCCCTGGCCCTGTGCCGGGCCATGGCCGCGGAGTGCGAACTGGTCACCGAGCGCTGGGACCGGCTGCTCGACGGCCTGGAGCAGGGCCGGTTCGACATGGTGGTGGCCAGCATGGCCAGAACCGAAGCCCGGGCCCGCCGCGCCGATTTTTCCGACCACTATTACCGTACCCATTCGGTGTTCGTCGGCGCGGCCGGCAACCTGACCCACGCCACCCCCGAGCACCTCGCGGGACTGCGTATCGCCACCGGCACCGGCACCATCCAGGCGGCGTTTTTACAGCGCCACTACGGTGCCAGCGAGCTCCTGCTGAGCGAAAGCCAGGAGCAGGCCCTCGACTGGCTGCGCACCGGCAAGGCCGATCTGGTGCTCTCGGACACCATCAACCTGCTCGGTTTCCTGCAGAGCCGCGAGGGGGAGCACTTCGACTACGTGGGCGAGCCCCTGGCCGACGACCTGCTCAAGGCGGAAGCCCGGATTGCCGTGGCCAAGGGCAACCCGGCGCTGCTCGAGCGTATCAACCAGGCCATCGTCACCATCCGGTTGAACGGCAGTTATGACCATATCAACCGGCAGTATATTCCATTCAGCGTATACTGAGCCCGACCCGGGCAAAAAAGGACAACCGCCGCCGTGAGATTATTATCCCGCCCCTTCCATCCCAGGCTATCGACCACCCTCTCCCTGATCGTGTTCGGCCTGCTGCTGTTCATGGGGCTGATCACCTGGCTGGTGGTGCCGCTGCTCACCGATATCCACGACAACTCCCGCCAGACCCGGGAGCAGCACCTGCCGGAGATCGTCAACAACCAGCGGCTGGCGCTGAAGATCGAGAAAATCAGCGGTTACCTCAACACCATCTACTGGTCGCAGCATGCCCGCCAGGAGCGCAACAGCCGGCTGCAGGCCCAGGTCCTGATCCAGAGCTTCATGCTCGAGCAGGTGCCTTATCTGGCCACGGCTACCGTCAAATCGCTGGAAACCATCCGCCTGCTGATCAACCTGCGCAACCTGCAGCGGGAACGCATGGCCCAGGTGGCGTCCCTGTCGGCGGCGCTGCCCCTGCCCGCCTCGCTGCCGGCCGGGTCGCCGCGGACCCGGCTGCAGCGGGACATCACCGCCTTCCGGCTCAGGCTGTCGTCCCTGGCGCTCAACGAGGTCCGCTGGGATCAGCTGGCGGCGGACCTGTCCGCCCTGCGCCGGCAGCTGCAGGACGCCGCCCGCGGCCTGCCGGCGCCGGCCGCCGAGCCGCTGGCCCGGCGGCAACAGACCCTCGACGAGGTGGCGCTGCGACTGCAGGAGATGTCCGCCCTCAACCGGCAGGCCGAACGGCTGCTGCACGATGGCCGGGAACAGCTCGAACAGGTAGCCAACTACCTGACCACGGACGCCGCGCTCCAGGTGCAGCAGCTGAACGGCGATATCGGCACCAATGCCCGGGCCGTCGCCGGTTATACCTATGCCCTGATCGGGGTGATGGCGGTGATGTCCCTGCTGCTGTTCCGGGCCCTGCAGCACTTCATGCTCAGGCCGGTGGAAGCGTCGGTGGCGGGCCTGCGCGCCATCGAGCGGGGCGGCGACAGCCAGGTCCGACTGCCGCCGGTACTGTTCAGCGAGCTGAATACCATCTGCCGGGCGGTGGAAGACTATTCCGCCCTCACCCGGGACCTGCGCAAGGTCAACGACGCCCTGCACCGGCTGTCCCAGCAGGACGGCCTGACCGGCCTGGCCAACCGGCGCTGCTTCGATGAATCCCTGCTGCAGGAGCTCGTCCGGGTCCGACGCCATCGCTCACCCCTGGCCCTGCTGATGCTGGATATCGACTATTTCAAGCAGCTCAATGACCGGCTCGGCCATGTCAGCGGCGACGAATGCCTGAAGGCGCTGGCGGCGGTACTGAGCCGGCTCAGCCAGCGGCCGGGGGAGCTGGCCGCCCGCTACGGCGGCGAAGAATTTGTCCTGATCCTGCCCGGCTGTTCCCCGGAGCAGTGCCTGCAACTGGCCGAGCGGATCCGGGCGGCGGTGGCCGCGCTCTGCCTGCCGGCGGCCAACGGCGAGCGGAACGCCGAGATCCGCTTCACCGTCAGCATCGGGGTGGCCTGGACCGACGGCGGCGAGCCGCCGTCGCCGGACGACTTCATCCAGCGGACGGATCGGGCCTTGTACCAGGCCAAGCTCGCCGGCCGCAACCGGGTACGCGCCGAGTGGGAGCCGGCGACGGCCGCCAACGCCTCGGTGCAGGCCAGGCCCGTCGCCATTGAGGCCCCCTGGCGCCGTGTGCTTTAAGTTCTAAATATTTTTATTTTGCTTTGCCGGGGTTGCCAAAGAGTAACAACGAAAATTTGGGTACAGTCGCCGGCCTCGATTGCATGGTCGCAATCCCCAACCGGAGACGATTTCAGTGAAGAAACTCAATACCGCAACCGCATCCTGGCAGGGCGGGCCGCAACTCGGCGGCATGCCGGCCCTGCTGTTTCTGGCCCTGGCGTTTTTCGTGCTGCTGTCCGGCTGGCAGGGCAGTCTGCCGCTGGGCATGGTCGGCGCCCTGGCGCTGATGTACGTGCTGGCCGTGCTGCTCAACGAGCTCGGTGAACGCATCCACCCGGTGCGCGAATACCTGGGCGGCGGTACCATCATCGCCATCTTCGGCTCCGCCGCCCTGTTCCAGTACCAACTGCTGCCGGCCCAGGCCGGCCAGGTGATCAGCGACTTCATGCAGCAGGGCGGTTTCCTCAACTTCTTTATCGCCAGCCTGGTCACCGGCTCGGTGTTCGGCATGAGCCGGGCGCTGCTGAAAAACGCCGCCATGCGCTACCTGCCGGTGATCCTGGGTGGCGTATGCACCGCCTTCCTCGCCGTCGGCCTGGTGGGGCTGCTACTCGGCGACGGCTTCAAGAGCGCGGTGCTGCTGATCGGCTTGCCGATCATGGGCGGCGGCATGGGCGCCGGCGCCGTGCCGCTGGTGGAAATCCTGTCCGCTCCCCTGCAGCTGAGCAGCACCGAGTTGCTGTCGCGCATGGTGCCGGCGGTGGTCATCGCCAACACCCTGGCCATCGTGCTCGGCGGCCTGCTGCACCGGCTGGGCCGGCGCTACCCCTCGCTCACCGGCAACGGCCGGCTGATGGTCAGCGAGGAGAACACGCCGCCGGCGGAGCACAGCGCCGCGCCGTCGATGGAAACCCTCGGCATCGGCCTGTTCATCAGCCTGAGCATGTTCGTGCTCGGCTCGCTGCTTGGCCTGGTCATCCCCATGCATCCCTTCGCGCTGATGATCCTGAGCGTGGCCGTCATCAAGATTGCCGGCGTGCTGCCGCGGGCCTATGAGGAGGCCGCCGCCGGCTGGTACCAGTTCGTGGTTACCAACCTGACCGGGCCGCTGCTGGTCGGCATCGGCATCGCCTATACCGACATCAACGCCCTGCTGGACGCGCTCTCCCTCAGCTACCTGTTGCTGGTCACGGTGACCGTGGTGGGCAGCGCCCTCGGCGCCGCCCTGGTCGGCCGGCTGGTCGGCTTCTACCCGATAGAGGCGGCGATCACCGGCAGCCTGTGCATGGCCAACATGGGCGGCACCGGCGACGTGGCGGTGCTGTCCGCCGCCCGCCGCATGCAGCTGATGCCCTTCGCCCAGATCTCGTCCCGCCTCGGCGGCGCCTTTATGCTGATCCTGGCCACCCTGATCATTTCCCTCTGGGCCTAGGTTACACTGGCGTTTTTGGGTAAAGGGTCCATGCCATGAAACTGCGCCACCAGTTCGTCGCCCTGGCCATGCTGTTTTCCCTGCTGCTGGTGCTGGGCCTGGGCGCCCTGCTGGCGGTCCTGCTGCGCCAGCAGGTGGAGGCCAACCTGGCCGACAAGGGCCTGGCGCTGGCCCGGGTGCTGGCGCTGGATCCCCGGGTCGGCCAGGCGCTGCGCCGGGCGGACCCGGGTCTGCCCGGCTATGTGGAGCGGCTGCGCGCGCAAACCGGCGCCGCCTACCTGGTGGTGACCGACCGCCAGGGACTGCGGCTGAGCCACCCGGTGCCCGCCGCAATCGGCGAGCCCTTCCGCGGCGACGACCTCTGGCCCACGCTGCGCCAGGGCCGGCAGCACTGCTCCCGCTGGCAAGGCACCCTGGGTCCCTCCATCCGCTGCTTCGCCCCCGTGCCCGGCGCCGACGGTGCCCCGCTCGGCGCCGTGGCGGTCGGCTTCCTGCAGGGCCAGCTCACCCGGCTCTACCGGGATCAAATCGGGCTGATGGCCGCCGCCATCGGCGCCATACTGCTGCTCGGCGGCCTGCTCGGTGGCCTGCTGCTGCGCCGGCTGCGCCGCACCCTGCTTGATCTGGAGCCGGAATACATCGCCCGCCAGTTCGCCCAGCAGGAACTGGTGCTGGAAAGCATCGCCGAGGGCATCCTGGCGCTGGATCGAGAAGAGCGGCTGACCAGCCTCAACAGCGCCGCCTTTTACCAGCTGCGCCTGCCGCTGCTGCGCAAGGCCGATGCCCTGGGCCGGCCGCTGGCCGCCCTGCTGCCCGAACTGGCCCGCTGCCTGCAGCAGGCCCCGGCCGATGTCCCCTTCCGCTTTCAGGTACTGGGGCAAGGCTACCAGGGCCAGTGGCTGCCCATCCGGCGGCAGCAGCACCAGGTCGGCAAGCTGCTGACCTTCAGCCGGCCGGAGGCCGCCTCCGGCCTGTCCCACCAGTTGACCCACCTGCAGCAATACGCCGAGCTGCTGCGCATGCAGACCCACGAATACGCCAACAAGCTCAACAGCCTGTCCGGCCTGCTGCAGCTGGGCCACGTGGCCGAGGCGGTGGAGATGATCCAGCAGGAAACCGAGGACTACCAGGCCCTGTTGCAGGATCTGCTGCGCACCATCGCCGACAAGCCGGTGGCCGGGCTGATCCTGGCCAAGTTCAGCCGGGCCCGGGAGCTGGGCGTCGCGTTCCGGCTCGATCCGGACAGCTGCCTGGCCGCCTGCGACAGCCATCTGTCGGCCAGCCTGATCACCCTGATCGGCAACCTGCTCGACAACGGCATGAGCGCCGCCTGGGCCAACCGGCAGCATCGCGCGCCCCGGGTGCTGCTGTCCCTGAGTGATTTCGGCAAGCGCCTGATCATCGAGGTGGAAGACAGTGGCACCGGAGTGGACGAGGCTATCGCCGACCAGCTGTTCGACTACGGCGTCACCGGCCAGGGCGGCGATCACGGCGTCGGCCTCTACCTGGTGAAGGAAACGGCCGGGCGTCTGGGCGGCACCCTGGAATGGCGCCGGACGGCGGAAGGCTTTACCCTGTTCGGTATCTATATCGACAAGAGCGGACTCACCGACAGCACATGGAACCCATCGTAACCCTGATCGTCGAGGACGATCCCAGAGTGGGCCGCATCCTGCAGGAAGTGGTCGGCACCACCCCCGGCTTCCGGGTGCTGGGCCGGGCCGAGACCCTGGCCGAGGCCGGGCTGATGCTGACGGCGGGAATGCCCGAGCTGCTGCTGGTAGACCTGTCGCTGCCCGACGGCTCCGGCCTGGACTGGCTCGAGGAGCAGCGCCGCGCCGGGCTGAACGCCGGCATCATCATGATCACCGCCGCCGACGACGTGGCCACGGTGCAACGGGCGCTCAACACCGGGGTGTTCGACTACATCATCAAGCCGCTGCGCCTGGCCCGCATCCAGCAGAGCCTGGCCGATCTGCGCGCCTTCCACACCCGGCTGCGCCAGCCGTCCAGCCTGGATCAGGGCACTCTGGACCAGATGCTGGGCAAACACCGCCCGGGCGGCGAGCCCCAGCGCAGCACCCCCAAGGGCATCGACGCCCTCACCCTGCGCCAGGTCGAGCAGCTGTTCGAGTCCGCCCCCGACGAGGGCTTCTCCGCCGACGCGGTGGCCCAGCGGCTGTCCATGAGCCGCACCACGGCCCGCCGCTATCTGGAATACCTGGAATCGGAAGACCGGCTGCGGATCAGCCTGCACTACGGCAGCCGGGGCCGGCCCGAGCGGATCTACCGCCGCCAGCCCTGAGGGCTCAGCCGCGCAGGCTGGACGGCGCCCGGCCGGTGCCCAGGCGGAAACGATGGGCCAGGTGGCTGGCGGAGCTGAAGCCGCAGCGCAGGGCAATCTCGCTCAGCGGCAGCGCCGTGGTGCGCAACAGGCTCTGCGCCCGTTCCAGCCGGCGCGACAGCACATACTGGTGCGGCGTCATGCCCTGGCTCTGGCGGAACATGCGCGCGAAATGGAACTCGCTCAGGTTCACCTGGGCAGCCAGGTCGCGCAGCGGCAGCGATTGCTCCAGGTGGGCTTCGATGTAGTCCAGCACCCGGCGCAGTTGGTAGGGCGCCAGCCCCCCGACGACCCTGGGCGGGGCCCAGCGGTACTGGGTGTAGTGCCGGAGCAGGTGGCTCAGCAGCAGGGTGACGGCACTGCCCAATGCCAGCCGGTCGCCGTTGTCGTGCCAGTCCAGATCGAGCAGGAACTGGCGGTACAGGCCGGCGATGCGGTCGTCCGCGGCGAAGGTGCGCTCGTCCAGCAGCAGGCCGGCGGGGGACTTGTCCCACACCCGTTCGGCCAGCTCGCGCAAGTGCCGATCGGTGAAATAGAGGTGCACGAATTCCAGGGGGCCGCGGATATCCCAGGTGGACTCGTGCTCGGCGGGCATCAGGCAAAACCGGTCCGGGCCGCCGCCGTTGCGCCAGCCGTCGCCGGTCTTGCGATAGGATTCGTAGCCGTCGGCCACATAGAGGCTCAAGGTATGGTGACTGGCCTTGTCCAGGTCGATATAGTCCTGGTCGTTGTACCAGCGCGCCAGGGCGATGTCGTCGCCGAGGGTGGCGGCATTCCTGTTCACGGCCTTGTGCCGGCTCAGGCGGTCGAATACATCATAATGCGCGCTCACATTGTCCTCCGGTGACGGCGTTCGGCGGCCCTTGATGATATCTCCCCGGCGCGGGCGCGCCAAGACGGGCGGCGGCCCCGGTACAAAAAAGCGCAAGAATCTGCAACCGGAGCGCAAGAAGCTGGGCGCGGGCCGCCCCGCCGGCTGGCACACTGAAGGCCTGAACCACCACCGGAAAAGTTACCCATGAATATCGTCCTCTACAGCCTCACCGTCCTGATCTGGGGCACCACCTGGATCGCCATCACCTTCCAGCTGGGCGAGGTGCCGGTACCTCAGTCGGTGTTCTACCGCTTCGCCCTGGCCGCCCTGGTGCTGCTGCTGGTGCTGCGGCTCACCGGCCGGCTGCGCCGTATCGGCCTGCAGGATCACCTGTTCTGCGCCCTGCAGGGGCTGTGCGTGTTCTGCCTCAACTTCTATCTGTTTTATACCGCCACCGGCTACATCACCAGCGGCCTGAACTCGGTGGTGTTCTCCATGTCGGTGCTGTTCAACGCCGTCAACGGGGTTATCTTCTTCCGCCAGCCGCTGACCCGCCGGCTGGTGCTGGCCGCCGCCCTCGGCCTGGCCGGCATGCTCTGCCTGTTCTGGCCCGATATCCGTGGCCAGAGCCTGAACGGCACCGTGCTGCTCGGCCTCGGCTGCTCCCTGCTCGGCACCTACGGCTTCTCCCTCGGCAACATGCTGAGCCTGCGCCATCAGCGGCGGGGGCTGGACGTCTGGTCCACCAACGCCTATGCCATGGGCTACGGCGCCCTGCTGATGCTGCTGATCGCCCTGACCGGCGGCGAGCCCCTGGTGCTGGATACCTCGCCCGGCTACCTGGGGGCGCTGCTCTATCTCGCCATCGTCGGCTCTGTGGTCGGCTTCGGGGTCTACTTCGCCCTGGTCGGACGCATCGGCGCCGGCCAGGCGGCCTACGCCACCCTGCTGTTTCCCTTGGTAGCGTTGGCCATTTCCACCCTGTTCGAAGGCTATCGCTGGACGCCGCCGGCGTTGCTCGGGCTGGCGCTGATCCTGGTGGGCAATGGCGTGATGTTCTATCGCAGGCGGGAACCGTCGCTGCCGCAGGCGGAGCGGGTATAACTGGGCGGAAGGGAAAGTGCGGGGGCCCGCCGTCGGGCCCCCGCAGCGGTGATCAGGCCAGATCCTTCACCAGCTCGAGCACGTCCAGCTCGATGCCGTCCAGCTCTTCATCCCAGTTGGGACCGATGCGCACGCCGTCTTCCGACAGATCTTCCACCCACACTTCCAGAAACTCGGCCAGGGTGATCTCGAAGGGTTCGTACTCGGCCCACTCGTCCACGCACTGCACCTTGGCTTCGGCGGCGGTGGACCAGACCGGCATCACTTCGGTATCTTCGAACTCGCTGGAATCGCAGACCACCCACTCGTCCCCGAAACGCAGCCCCCACATCACCCGGTTGGCTTTCACTTCATCGATAAAACGCTGGTAGTTTTGTTGGTGGCTGTCGCTCATCTTGTTCACCTTTGGCTGATAATGGGGAGAGAGCCCCCGATGGGGCGATACTGAACCAAATCAACTTTAGACTCAATCAAAACAATATTAACAGAGTGCTACACCGGCCCTCCCGGGCCCATACTTAACCATAGGAGGTGGAGCATGAAATTACCCGCCAAACACCGCGTCGCCAGCCTGGATGTCGACGCCCAGTACACCTTTACCCCGGTCTGCCCGGACGAGCTGCCGGTGCCCGAGGGCGACCGGATCGCCGACGAGCTCAACCGCCAGGCGGCCTTTGCCGGCTACCGCCTCGGCTCCAAGGACGCCCACTCGCCCCGGGCGCTGTGGCTCAGCAGCGATACCGAGCCGCCCTTCAGCCCGATCACCGGCGCGGACAACATGGACATCCGCTGGCCGCGCCATGCGGTACCCGGCACCAGGGGTTTCGAGCTGCTGGCCGGCCTGCCCCATCCCGCCGATTACGACTTCTTCGTGTGGAAGGGGGTGGAGCCGGACATGCACCCCTACGGCGCCTGCTACCACGACCTGGCCGAGCGCCAGAGCACCGGCCTGGTCGAGTTCCTGCGCTGCAACCAGGTCAATACCGTGCTGGTGGGCGGCCTGGCCACCGACTACTGCGTACGCAAGACGGTGCTGCAGTTGCTGGCGGCGGGCTTCGAGGTGGTGGTCAACCGCTCCGCCATCCGCGGCGTGGCCGACGACAGCAGCCGCCACGCCATCGCCGAGATGATCCAGCTGGGCGCCCATTTCGTGCACGACAGCGACCAGCTGGAGCAGGCCGATGACTGAGCCCGTGATCCGCTCCCTGCTCGACACCGACCTGTACAAATACACCATGATGCAGACGGTACTGCACCAGCACCCGGCGGCGGCGGTGGAATACAAATTTCATTGCCGCACCCCCGGCATCGATTTCACCGACTGCCTCGGGGACATTCGCCGGGAAATCGAACGGCTGTGCCAGCTGCGGCTGACCGAAGACGAGCTCGGTTACCTGGCCGGACTCGACTATATCAAGCCCGACTTCATCCACTTCCTGCGACTGTTCCGGCTCGATCCGCGCTTTGTCCGGCTCGACTGCCGGCAAGGCGAGCTGGAGCTGCGCATCCAGGGCCCCTGGCTGCACACCATACTGTTCGAGGTGCCGCTGCTGGCCATCATCAGCGAGATCTACTGCCGGCGGCATCACCCCGCCCCGGACTGGGAGCAGGCCCGCGCCCGGCTGCAGCGGAAAATCGACCTGGTGAGCGACGGCGAACACCACCAGGGGTTCCATTTTTCCGATTTCGGCACCCGCCGCCGTTTTTCCCGCCGCTGGCACCAGGAGGTAGTGACCCAGCTGAGCCGGCAACTGCCCAGGCAGTTCGTCGGCACCAGCAACCTGCATCTGGCCCGCCGCCTGGGGCTGCTGCCCGTCGGCACCATGGCCCACGAGTTCCTGCAGGCCTTCCAGGCGCTGGGCCCCCGGCTTATCGACAGCCAGAAGGCGGCGCTGGAGGCCTGGGTGCACGAATACCGCGGCCGTCTGGGCTACGCCCTGACCGACGTGGTGGGCATGGACGCCTTCCTGCGCGACTTCGACCTCTACTTCGCCAAGCTGTTCGACGGCCTGCGCCAGGACTCGGGCGATCCCATCGAGTGGACCCTGAAGGCGCTGGCCCACTACCGCCGGCTGAAGATAGATCCGCGTACCAAGCACCTGGTGTACAGCGACAGCCTGACCATGGCCCGGGCGCTGGAAATCTACCAGCGCTTTCGCGGCGACTGCACCATGGCCTTCGGCATCGGCACCCACCTCACCAACGACGTGGCGGCGGCCCCGCTCAACATGGTGATCAAGATGATCGCCTGCAACGGCCAGGCGGTGGCCAAGCTGTCCGACAGCCCGGGCAAGACGATGTGCGAAGACCCGGACTACCTGGCCTACCTGGCCCGGGTGTTCCGGGTCGCGGCGCCCTGAATCCCGGGGCGACGCCGCCGGATGGTGTAAACTTAATGTTACAAAGGAGATGAACCCGAGGACGGCGGCCACCTTCTAAATAGTATGCCGGCTCTCTAGATTAGGGGGCCAAGACGCTTTGAGGAGGGAGCAGCAATGAAAGCGACCCAGTATGTGGCCCGCCAAGCCGGGCCGGACGGAATTATCCATTACAGCGCCGAAGAAGATGCCATCTGGCAAACCCTGATCGAACGCCAGCTGGCCTGCGTGGCCGGCCGCGCCTGCGATGAATACATGGCGGGCCTGACCCGGCTGCAACTGCCGCGGGAGGGCATCCCCCAGCTCGGCGACATCAACCGGGTGCTGGAGCCCGCCACCGGCTGGCGGGTAAGCCGGGTACCGGCGCTGATTTCCTTCGATCATTTCTTCGAGCTGCTGGCCGACCGGCGCTTTCCGGTGGCCACCTTTATCCGCAGCCGCCAGGAGCTGGACTACCTGCAGGAGCCGGACATCTTCCACGAGATCTTCGGCCACTGCCCGCTGCTGACCAACCCGGCCTTCGCCCGCTTTACCCACACCTACGGCCGGCTCGGGCTCGCCGCCAACCCGCAGGACAGGATCTTCCTGGCCCGGCTGTACTGGTTTACCGTGGAGTTCGGCCTGCTCGATACCCCGACCGGACGACGCATCTACGGCGGCGGTATCCTCTCCTCTCCCGGTGAAACCCATTACGCCTTCGAGTCGCCCAAGCCGGAGTTCCGCCCCTTCAACATCCTGGACGTACTGCGCACTCCCTATCGCATCGACATCATGCAGCCCATCTACTACGTGCTGGACTCCATCGACGACCTGTTCCATATCGCCGAGATGGACATCATGGCCAAGGTAAACGAGGCCAAGGCCCTGGGGCTGTTCGCCCCCACCTTTCCCCCGAAACAACAACAAGCCAGTTAAAGGAGTGAACATGACCGCACTTGCCCAACAACACTGCGAGGCCTGCCGCGCCGATGCCCCCAGGGTCGGCGATGACGAGCTGGCGGCCCTGATGAAGGATCTTCCCGACTGGACGCCGGTGGCGCGGGACGGGGTGCTGCAGCTGGAGCGGGAGTACAAATTCAAGAACTTCAAGCTGGCCTGGGCCTTCGCCGACAAGGTGGCGGAGCTGGCCGAGAGCGAATTCCACCACCCCACCATCACCCTGGAATGGGGCAAGGTCACCGTGACCTGGTGGACTCATGCCATCAACGGCCTGCACCGCAATGACTTTATCATGGCGGCCAGGACCGATACCCTGCTGGAAGGCTGAAAACCGGAAGCTGGAAGAGAATAAAGGAGTCGGGGTCAATTTTAAAAATTGACCCCGACTCCTTTTGATATTTACCGGGCGGTCAGGGTGCGTCCGTCATTGGCATGGATCACCAGCTCGCCGCCGGGCGTGAACTCGATGCGCTGGCCATTGCCGAGCATATCCAGCATCAGTTGCTCCCGCTCCATCTGCGCCGGGGTGCACAGCATCATGGTGCTGGCCATGCCGGTGGTCTCGAGCTTGTCGCCCTCCAGCCGGTAGCCGCCCTGGAAGCCGTTGCAGAAGGCGCGGCCATAAAGTCGTCCGTCGTCGCCGAAGTTGAGGGTGCCGGCGGCCTGGCCGATGCTGCCGGGCAGCTCGCCGGTCACGTCCATGCCGTTCAGCTCCCGCACCTGCCACTCGGTGCCGGTCAGTCGGTGTTGCGGCTGCTGGTTGCCCGGCCCGGCGCAACCACTCAGGGCAATCAGGGACAGGGAGGACACCAGAGCCAGGGAAGTCAGTCGATTCATATATAACCTCACAAGATAAGGAAAAGCCGTCCCGGCTCGAAGCAGGCGCATCCAGGCTGCGCTCCTGATTTGAGCAATAACTCTAACACTATACCCGTTTTTGGAGGAAAGACCCACTCCCTGACCCAAACCCCGGCACCGGTGCGGGCAGGCCCGGCGTAACTGGCGGCCGTAGGGTCGACTTCAGTCGACCAAAACCCGGCGCCGTGGGTGGGATGGTCCACTGAAGTGGACCCTACAACAGGCCGGCGTAACTGGCGACCGTAGGGTCGAATTTATTAGACCAACCCCCGGCTACTGCAGGCCGGACACCGGCGAGGCGGCGCAAGGGCGGTTTGTAGGGTCGACTTCAGTCGACCAACCCCCGGCACCGGTGCGACATGGTCCATTGAATGGACAGGTGCAACCTACAAGGTGGACCTCCGCCTTCGCGGAGGTGACCACTATTAAACAAAGGAGGAAGCCCCTTTGCCAGCTTCCGGCTCCGGTCACACCCCCAGCTTGTCGCGCAGGCTGTAGTAGGCGGCGCCCATGGCGGAGAACGGCACCTGGAAACGGCGACCGCCGAAGAAGGGCAGGTGCGGCAGGCGGGCGAAGGCATCGAAGCGCTCGGCCTGACCCTTGAGCACTTCTGCCAGCAGCTTGCCCGCCAGATGAGTACAGGTGATGCCGTGGCCGCTGTAGCCCTGCATATAGTAGACGTTCGGCTCCAGCCGCCCGAACTGGGGCAGGCGCGACAGGGTCAGCAGGAAGTTGCCGCTCCAGCGGTAGTCGATCTTCACCCCCTTGAGCTGAGGGAAGGTCTTCAGCAATTTGGGCAGTACCAGCCGCTCTATATCGTCCGGGTCCCGGGCGCCATAGACCACACCGCCGCCATAGATCAGCCGCCGGTCGCCGGTGAGGCGGAAATAGTCCAGCAGGTAGTTGCAGTCCTCCACACAGTAATGGTGGGGGATCAGGGACGATGCCTGCGCCTCGCTCAGTGGTGCCGTGGTGATCACCTGGGTGCCGCAGGGCATGGCCTTGGCCGCCAGCTTGGGCTCCAGGTTGCCCAAATAGGCGTTGCCCGCCAGCACCAGGAAATTGGCGGTTACGCGCCCGTGGGCGGTGATCGCCACCGCCGGGTCGCCATATTGGATGTCGGTCACTGCCGACTGTTCGAAGATGCGCCCGCCCAGCTTGCGGATGGCCTCGGCCTCGCCCAGCGCCAGGTTGAGCGGGTGGATATGACCGCCCCGGTGATCGAGCAGGGCGCCCACATAGGCTTCGGTGTCGATCTCTTCCCGCACTCGCCCCTCGTCCAGCAGCTCCAATTGCCGGTGGCCGTAGCGTTCCCAGTTGGCCTTCTGGTTTTCGAGTTCATGCAGCTGGCGCCGGTTCAGGGCGGCGAAGATGCCGCCGGGGCGGAAGTCGCAGTCGATGCCGTACTGCTCGATGCGGCTGCGGATGATGTCACCACCCTCGAACATCATGCTGCCCAGCATGCGGGCGGTGTCCTGGCCGTAGCGGGCCTCGATCACATCGATGTCCCGGCTGTAGGAGTTGACTATCTGGCCGCCGTTGCGGCCGCTGGCGCCGAAGCCGATGCAGCTGGCTTCCAGCAGCACCACGTCGAACCCCGCCTCGGTGAGGAAGAGGGCGGTCGAGAGGCCGGTGTAGCCGCCGCCCACCACGCACACGTCGCAGCGGATGTCTTCGGTCAGTTGCGGCCAGGACTCGTGCCGGTTGGCCGAGGCGGCGTAATAGCTGTTTACATGTTCCATTTAAAACTTCTCCCTTAATCCAGTGCCAGCCAGGTGGTCTTGAGTTCGGTAAATTTCTCCAGGGCGTGCAGGGACTTGTCCCGGCCGTTGCCGCTCTGCTTGACGCCGCCGAAGGGCACCGTCATGTCGCCGTCGTTGTAGTTGTTGATAAACACCGAGCCGGCTTTGAGTTTGCGCGCCAACCGATGGGCCCGGCGCAGATCCGAGGTCCAGAGCCCGGCGCCCAGGCCGTATTTGCTGTCGTTGGCCAGGCGCACCGCTTCCTCCTCGCTGTCGAAGGTGGTCACCGCCAGCACCGGGCCGAAGATTTCCTCCTTCGCCACCACCATATGGGGGTTGACCTGCTCCAGCACCGTTGGCCCCATGAAGTTGCCGGCCTGATCCCGGCCGTCCAGGGACAGCACCGCGCCCTCCTCCAGCCCCTCGGCGATATAGCGGCACACGCTGCCGTGGTGATCGTTGTCAATCAATGTGCCCATGGTGGAGTCGGGATCGAGCGGGTCCATCGGCTTGAACGCCTCGGCGGCCTTTTTCAGCTCGGCCAGGAAGGCGTCCTTGATGCTCGCCTCCACCAGCAGCCGGGTGCCGGCGATGCACACCTGGCCCTGGTTGTAGAAGATGCCGGCGGCGGAGGCGCGGGCCGCCTTGGCCAGATCCGGGCAGTCGGCGAACACCAGGTTGGCGCTCTTGCCGCCCGCCTCCAGCCACACCCGCTTCATGTTGGAGCGGCCGGCGTATTCCATCAGCAAGCGGCCCACTCCGGTGGAGCCGGTGAAGGTGAGGCAGTCCACGTCCTGATGCAGGGCCAGGGCCTTGCCCGCTTCGTGGCCGAAGCCGGGCAGCACGTTGAGCACGCCGTCGGGCAGGCCCGCCTCCCTGGCCAGGGCGGCGAGGCGGATGGCGGTGAGCGGCGACTTCTCCGACGGCTTGAGGATGACGGAGTTGCCCGTCGCCAGCGCCGGGCCCAGCTTCCAGCAGGCCAGCAGCAGCGGAAAGTTCCAGGGCACGATGGCCGCCACCACCCCGATGGGCTCGCGGCTGACCAGCGCCAGGGCCTCGGGCCCGGTGGGGGCGATTTCGCCGTACACCTTGTCCACCGCCTCGGCATACCACCGGATGGCGCGGGCAGCGCCGGGGATGTCATCCCGCAGGCTGTGGCGGATCGGCTTGCCGGTGTCCAGGGTTTCGAGCAGCGCCAGCTCTTCCCGGTGCTCCTCCATCAGCTCCGCCAGGCGCAGCAGCACCCGCTTGCGCTCGGCCGGCGCCGCCTCGGACCAGACCCCGGACTCGAAGCTGGTGCGGGCCACCGCCACTGCGGTGTTGACGTCCCGCTCCTGGGCTCGGCTCACCTCCGCCAGGGGCTGTTCACTGGCCGGATTGGTCAGGGTGAAGCGCTCGCCGCCTTCCGCCTCCCGGTATTCGCCGGCGATAAACAGCCGGGGTTCGATGGTCAGGGTGGCCGCCAGGGCCTGCCAGTGGGCTTTGTCTCTGAACTCCATGATGGTCTCCGCCTTCCTTACAGATTGGCCGGGGTATGGGCGCTGATGATGCGACACTCCCGGTCGGATATATTGGTAAAAGTATGGGGCAGCCCGGTATCGATCACATAGCTTTGCCCCGTCTTCAATGAATAGACCTCGCCGTCCACCGTCAGCTCGATTTCCCCTTCCAGCACGGTGCCGGTTTCCTCGCCCTGGTGCTTGAGGTGGCCGCCGGTGCTGGTGCCGGGGGCATAGGTTTCGATCAGAAAGCCCAGGGCCCGCTTGCGGTTGCCGTTGTGCACCAGCTTGAACGACACCCCCCGGCTGCCGATTTCGATCAGTTCCTCGGGGTTGATCACCACCCGGTTGCGCCTGGGGCTGACCGGTTCGGCAAAGAACGCCGACAGCGACATGCCGTACACCTTGAGCAGTTTCTGCAGGGTGCTCACCGCCGGGCTGACCTTGTCCTGCTCGATGGTGCAGATGGCGCTGTGGGTCAGCCCGGACAGCTCGGCCACCCGCCGCTGGCTCAGGCCCAGTTGCTGGCGCAGCCGGGCCAGCCGCTGCCCCGGGGCCAGACCGGGTTCGTTCACCGCGCTCATGAGCGGGCCCCGGCGTCATGGTGGTAGCGGCGGCAGGCCTCGACGAAGCCGTCGAACAGGACGCAGGACAGCGCGTTGTCCCGGCTCTGCCATTCCGGATGCCACTGCACCCCCAGGGCGAAGGGATGATCCGCCAGGCTGATGGCCTCGATCAGGCCATCCGGCGCCCGGGCTTCCTCCCGGGTATCTGCCCCCAGTGCCTTCACCCCCTGCATATGCAGGGAATTCACCCGCCGGTGCTCCGGCCCGGCCAGTCGGGCCAGCAGGCCGCCGGTCCGGGGGATGATATCGTGGGCCGGGGCGTACTGCTCCGCCAGCGACAGCGACTTGTCTTCCCGGTGTTCATCGAACAGGCCGGTGTCGTGCAGGCGCCGGTGCAGGGTGCCGCCGCCGGCCACCACCATCTCCTGGAAGCCACGGCAGATGCCGAGCAGGGGCAACCGCCGCGTCCGGGCCTCGGCGATCAGCCGCAGGCTGACACTGTCCCGTCCCGGATCGTTCAGCGGCTCCTCCCCCGTTTCCCCGTAATGATGGGGCTCCATGTTGCTGTAGCTGCCGGTGAGCAGGATGCCGTCGAGCAGGGCCAGAGCCTGGGCCAGGCTCCGTTCGTCGTCGGCCAGGCCATGGGCCAGCGGAAACGGCAGGGCACCGGCGGCCAGCAGGGCGCTGAGGTATTTCTCCTGCAGCGTCATGGCCGGGTGCGGTCCCAGCTGCTGCCGGCACATGATCACCCCGATCACAGGCTTGTTAATAATATCAACCATCACCATCCCCTCCTGGACGCTCTAAATTCTGAACATAACAGCAAATAAAGCCAGTTTTTGTCAAATATATGGTCAAAAACTAGCACACGTTAATTTCATGCTCAATAATATTTAACACTTGCAAAACAAAATAAACAAATTTATGTTTCTCATGGTAAGTATTTTTAACGGTCACATGGCGGTGCAATAATGCAAGCAGAAATGGAAATATTAAAACCCCTGGCCACGGCCTCCGCGCCCAGCGAATTCGAACAGGAAGTGGCCAACTACCTGGCCCAGTATCCCGACACCCAGTATGTCGACGTACTGCTCACCGATCTCAACGGCATCTTCCGCGGCAAGCGGCTGCCGGTCGGCGCCCTCGACAAGCTGGAGGCGGGCTGCTTCTTCCCCGGCTCGGTGTTTGCCATGGACTTTCGCGGCAATGTGGTGGAGGAAACCGGCATCGGCCAGGACATCGGTGAGCCGGATCTGCCCTGTTACCCCATTGCCGATACCCTGGTGCCCTCGGCCTGCGATCCGGACACCGTGGCCCAGTTGCTGCTGACCATGGTCACGGAAGACGAACAGCCCTTCCCACTCGAGCCGCGCAACGTGCTGGCCCGGGTATGGGAAAAGGTCAAGGCCCGCGGTCTGCGGCCGGTGGTGGCGCTGGAGCTGGAGTTCTATCTGGTGGACCGGGACAGGGACGACAGCGGCCGGCTGCAGCCGCCCTGCTCGCCACTGACCCAGAAGCGGGACACCTACAGCCAGGTGTATTCGGTGGACAACCTCAACAACTTCGCCGACATTCTGGCTGAGATAGACAACCTGGCTATCCAGCAGGGGCTGCCCGCCGACGGCGCCGTGGCCGAAGCGGCGCCGGGCCAGTTCGAGATCAACCTCAACCACACCGACGACGTGCTCGCCGCCTGCGACCAGGCCCTGGCGCTGAAGCGGCTGATCAAACTGGTGGCGGAGCAGCACGAGATGGACGCCACCTTTATGGCCAAACCCTACCAGGAGCACGCGGGCAGCGGCCTGCATGTGCACATCAGCGTGGTCGACGACCAGGGTGACAACCTGTTCGCCGACGCCGCTGGCGAAGATTCGGCCCTGCTGCACCTGGCCCTGTCCGGCATGCTGGATCTGATGCCCGACAGCATGGCGCTGCTGGCCCCCAACATGAACTCCTTCCGTCGCTTCCAGCCCGGCATGTACGTGCCCACCCAGGCCTCCTGGGGCCACAACAACAGGACGGTGGCGCTGCGCATCCCCTGCGGCGACGACGACGCCCGCCGCATCGAATACCGGGTGGCCGGCGCCGACGCCAACCCCTACCTGGTAATGGCGGCCATTCTCGCCGGCCTGCTGCACGGCCTGGACAATACCCTGCCGCTGCCGGCGCCGGTGGTGGGCAACGGCCTGGAGCAGGAAGGGGTGCCCTTCCCCACCCGGCAGAGCGAGGCACTGCAGGCGCTGACCGAGAGCCAGCCGCTCCGGCGCTACCTGGGGGACGCCTTCGTCGAGGTCTACCATACCTGCAAATATGATGAACTGCTGGAGTTCGAGCGGCGCATCACCGACATCGAACTGGAATGGATGCTGAAAAATGCCTGAGTCGGCATCAGCACGATTTTCCGGCGGCATGACGCCCGGGTTCGACCGGGTGGCGATGGCGCCGGATTTTGGGAAGGCGGCCGCGGCCGCCGTAGGCAAACCATAGGGAAGTGACCGGCGCCGTGGCGGTCCCTTGCCCCCGGCGCCGGCCCTGAATCAAGGAAAACAGCGATGCAACAAGACAATACCCTGGCACTCGATTCCACGAAGAAATGGCCCGCACTGTGGCACGGCCTGGCCGTCACCCTGGTGGCGGCACTGGGCTTCGCCTGGCTCGGCGTTACCCACGATCCGGACAGCGATTACGGCGTACTCAGCCTGCTGCCGGCGGCGCTGGTGATCACCATGGCGGTGCTCACCCGCAAGACGGTGGAGTCCCTGCTGGCGGGCAGCCTGCTCGGGCTGCTGCTGATCGATCCCACCGATCTGGTGACGCCGCTGGCGGACGTGACCCTGGCGGTGATGATGGACGAAACCATCGCCTGGCTGATCCTGGTATGCGGCATGATGGGCGGGCTCATCAACCTGCTGGCCCGGGGCGGCGGCGTGTTCAGCTTCGGCAACTTCATGACCCGGCTGATCAAGTCCCCCCGCGGCGCCATGTTCGGCACCGTCGGCCTGGGGCTGGTGGTGTTCATCGATGACTACCTCAACTCCCTCGCCGTCTCCTCCTCCATGAAGAAGATCACCGACACCTACAAGATCTCCCGGGAGAAGCTGGCCTACATCGTCGATTCCACCGCCGCTCCCATCTGCATCCTGGTGCCGGTCTCCACCTGGGCGGTGTTCTTCGCCTCCCTGCTGGAGGACGCCGGCGCCGCCGAGGGCGGCCGGGGCATGTCGCTCTATATCGACAGCATCCCCTACATGCTCTACGGCTGGGCCGCGCTGCTGGTGGTGGTGCTGGTGGCGGCCAACCGCCTGCCGGATCTGGGCGCCATGAACAAGGCGGAAGCCCGCGCCCGGGCCGGCCAGCCGGTGCCGACCGGCTGGGAAGACCAGGAAGAGGCCATTCCTGCCCGGCAGCCGCCGGCCTGGCTCGGCCTGTGCAATTTCCTGCTGCCCATGGGGGTGCTGGTGTTCGCCAGCGTCTGGTACGAGATCGACCTGCTGAAAGGGGTGCTGGTGGCGCTGGGCTGCACCATGCTGCTCTATTCGGTACAACGGCTGCTGTCGTTCCAGCAGCAGGTGGAAGCCACCCTCGACGGCTTCAAGGTGATGCTGCACCCGCTGGCCACCGTCTGCGCCGGTTTCATCCTGAAGGAAGTAAATGATCAGTTGGGTATGACCCAGTATATCATCGACACCGTTACTCCCCTGCTCACGCCGGCGCTGCTGCCCGCGGTGGTGTTCCTGGTAATGGCGCTGGTGGTGTTCAGCACCGCCTCCAGCTGGGGGGTGTTCGTGATCTCGCTGCCGATAGTGGTGCCCCTGGCCCAGGCCATGGAAGTGCCCATGCCGCTGGTGGTGGGCGCCCTGCTCTCGGCCTCGGCCTTCGGCAGCCACGCCTGCTTCTTCAGCGACTCCACCGTGCTGTCCGCCCAAGGCGCCGGCTGCGACACCATGGATCACGCCCTGACCCAGCTGCCCTATGCGCTGATCGGCGGTGCCCTGACCCTGGCGGCGCTGCTCGCCGCCGGCTTCTGGCTGGTGTAACGGCGGCGTAAGCTGGAAACGTCCGGTTTCCGCGCTGCACGTCAATGAAAAAAGGCTCCCGCGGGAGCCTTTTAGCCTTTTCAGACTGCTGAAAACCTTCAGGCCCACTTACGCGGGCAACGCTTATGCCAAAACAGGCGGACAAAGGGAATGGCTCCGACGACCGTCACATTCCAAGGATGGCATGTGCGAGCCTACATGGATGTACTTGCTGCGTGTCGGCGGAGTTGGCCCTTTGGCCGGCTCATTCCTGTAACGCAAACGACGTTGTCATCAAGCTGAAAAAAGGCTCCCGCGGGAGCCTTTCTTATGTTCTCAGATCCTCAGTGCCAGTTTAATCACCAGGCCGAGCAGGGTGACGGCCAGCACCCCGCCCAGGTAGAGGACGGCGAACCACAGCCAGCCCTTGCGGGATGCCTTCATCAGTAACCCTCCTCGAAATCCTCGACCTTGCCGGAGAAAATGCGGTAGCCCCAGAGGGTGTAGGCGCAGATCAGCGGCAGGAAGATAAGGATCCCCGGCAGCAGGAACAACAGGCTGGAATCCGGTGCCCGGGCATCCCACAGGGTCAGCTGGTGCGGAATAAGATAGGGGAAGAGCCCCACCACCAGGCCGATAAAGCCCAGGATGAACAGCCCCACCGCCAGCCAGAAGGGCCGGGTCTCGTGGGGCTGGCCGTCCAGATCCCGGTACAGCAGCCAGCCGAACAGCCCGCTCAGCAGCGGCAGCGGCAGCAGCAACAGGAAGTTGAGGCCGTCGAACCAGCGTGCCCGCACCTCGGTATTGTCCAGCACCGTCCACAGGCTCACCACCACCAGTATCACCATGATGGTCAGCACCAGCTTGCGGCCAAAGCCGGCGGCGCGGGCCATGATGTCGCCCCGGCTCTTCATCACCAGATAGCAGCAGGCCAGCAGGGCGTAGGCCACCATCAGCGCGAAGCCGGTGAAGATGCTGAACGGCGACAGCCATTCCAGGGCGCCCAGCTCGCCGGGGCCCGCTTCCACCCCCTGCACCACGGCGCCGAGGATGGCGCCCTGGCAGAAGGTGGCGACGGTGGAGCCGAGGAAGAAGGATTTGTCCCACCAGGGCTTGGAGCGGTGCGACTTGAAGCGGTACTCGAAGGCCACGCCGCGGAAGATGAGCCCGATCAGCATGATGATGATCGGGGTGTACAGGGTCGCCAGTATGCCCGCGTAGGCGGCGGGAAAGGCGGCGAACAGCACCACGCCGCCGAACACCAGCCAGGTTTCATTGCCGTCCCACACGTGGGAGATGGAGCGCATCATGTGGTCCCGCTCCGCCTCGCTCTTGAACCAGGGGTAGAGGATGCCGAGGCCGAGATCGAAGCCGTCGAGCACCACGTACATCAGTACCGCGAAACCCAGCAGCAGGTAGTAGAACAATGCCAAGTCCATGTTATGCCTCCGCCTTGTCGTGTTTCAGTTGCTTCACCCAGGCCAGGGCATAGCCGGGGGCGTCGACGCCGATCAGGTGTTGCTCCAGGTGCACCATGTCCGGCGGCCCCTTGCGCACCAGCTTGGCCATGAAATAGAGGTAGACGCACAACAGCAGGCTGTAGGTCGCCACGAACAGCAGCAGCGAAAACAGCACCCGCTCCGCCGGCAGCGGCGACACCACCTCCATGGTGCGCACCAGCCCCTGCACCAGCCAGGGCTGACGGCCGATCTCCACCACGTACCAGCCGGCCAGGGTGGCCAGCACCCCCGAGGGGATCATCAGGTTCATCAGGGCGAGGAAGGGCCGGTTTTCATAGAGCCGGCCCGAGCGGCGCAGCCAGAGCCCCCACAGGGCTATACCTATCATCAGCACGCCCAGGCCCACCATCAGCCGGAACGAATAGAACACCAGGGGCACGTTGGGCCGCTGGTCGGCGGGCACCGACTTGAGCCCCTGCAGCTCGCCGTCCCACTCGTGGGTAAGGATAAGCGACGCCAGCTTGGGGATGGCGATTTCGAAATGGTTGGTCTCGTTTTCCATGTCCGGCACCGCGAACAGCAGCAGCGGCGCGCCGGCCTCCCGCTCGGGCCAGATGCCCTCCATCGCCGCCAGCTTGACCGGCTGGTGCTCCTTGACGTTGAGGCCGTGGAAGTCGCCCACCAGCGCCTGTACCGGCGCCAGGATCAGCGCCGCCCACAGCGCCATCGACAGGCCCTTGCGGGCGAAGGCCAGGTCGCGGTTGTTACGCAGGTACCAAGCGCTGACACCACCGATCACGAAGGTGGCGCTGAGCATGGCCGCCAGCAACATGTGCACCAGCCGGTAGGGCATGGAGGGGTTGAACACCACCTCCAGCCAGCTGGCCACCTCGAAGCGGCCGTCCACAATTTCATGGCCGGCCGGGGTCTGCATCCAGGAGTTGGCCACGATGATCCAGAAGGCGGAAATCCAGGTGCCCACCGCCACCACGCAGGTGGCGAAGAAGTGCAGCTTCTCGCTGACCCGCTGCCAGCCGAACAGCATGACCCCGAGAAAGCCCGCCTCCAGGAAGAAGGCGGTGAGCACCTCGTAGGCCATCAGCGGGCCCAGCACCGGGCCGGTGATCCGGGAGAACTCGGAGAAGTTGGTGCCGAACTCGTAGGACAGCACGATGCCGCTCACCACCCCCATGCCGAAGGTGATGGCGAAGGGCTTGATCCAGAACTTGGCCAGCTGGAAATACAGCGGGTTGCGGGTCTTCAGCCAGAGTCCTTCCCAGATGGCGATGGCGGTGGCCAGGCCGATGGTGATGGCCGGGAAGATGATGTGGAAACTGACGGTAAAGGCGAATTGAATTCGCGACAGTATGGCGGCATCCAGCTCCATGATTCCCCCTTAACGGCGACGGTAGCGGTTGACGGCGGCAGGCAGGGTTGCCAGCAACAAGACAATAAAAATAGCAGAGAATTCAATTAATAAGGCGCTGATGTTCATCCGGCTCGGCTCACTCTGTGGTCCTGGATTGGAATTGCCCAAGATATCTGCAGAAAGCGTGCCATCATTAACAAGACCTTGCGCCGCCTTGCCCTGGATCAAGAAAGCCGCAAAAACTTGCTCCAACCGACAACAAGGTTTACAGTTTTTCCAGTTAAAAACGTCAACACCGTTTACACCTTGGGGCCGTCGGGATGCCGCTGGATATTGCCTTCGAACTGATGATGATAGTGACCAGCGGCTGTGCCCTGCTGGTGTCCGCCTGGCTGTTCTGGCGCGCGCGCCGTCAGCGCAGCATGAAGGCGCTGGCCGGGTTCGGCATCATGATGGCGCTCTGGTGCGCCGGCCATGTGGCGGTGTTCCACGGCCTGGCCAGCCCCGGCATCGCCCTGATCCTGGCTAACCCGCTGATGCCCACCTTCTTCCTCGACTTCGCCATCGGCTTCGTCAACCAGGGCCCGGGCAGCCGGCCCTGGCTGGACTGGCTGGCCCGTCGCCGGGGCCTGCTGTACCTGGCCGCCCTGGTGGTGATGGGGCTCAGCCTGGCGCTCGGCGGCGGCGGCGTCATCGCCTTCGGCCCCTTCGAGCACTACTTCGTGTTCCGCCACGCCGGCTGGTTCAACATCGCCTACACCATCGCCATCGGGGTGCTGGCCCACGCCCTGCTGCTGTGGGGCTTCGGCCGCCACAAGGGCAACCGCAAGCGTTCCATCGCCGCCATGTTCGCCGCCGGCGCCTGGGGCTTGTTGCTGGCCACCAGCTTTATCTTTCCTTCCCTCGGCCTGTACTGGTATCCCTGGCCCATCTTGCTGCTGCCGAGCTACGTGGTGCTGCTGGTCTACGGTGTGGTGCGCTACCAGATGCTGGAAATCAACGCCTGGGCCAACCGGGCCCTGCTGTGGACCCTGATGACGGCGCTGGTGATGGGGCTTATTGCCCTGCTCAGCGCCATGGCCGGCCAGTTTGGCATGCAGGCCCTGGCCAACGTGCCCAAGTGGCAGCTGTGGCTCTATTCCATGCTGCTGCTGATGCTGGCCCTGGCCCTGTACCAGCCGGTGAGCAAACTGGTGGAGCGGCTGATCTACCCGGGCAGCCGGCTCGACGAGCAGTTGCTCGCCACCTGGCAACGTCGCCTGGGCGAAGCCAGCAGCTGGCACGGGCTCACCACGGCGGCGGCGGGGCTGATTTCGCGCCAGATGGGCCAGCCGGTGGCCATTCACCTGGCGCCGGAGGGCGAGCAGGCCGACGCCCTGCCCGCCGGCCCCTGCATCCACTGCCGGCATCAGTCCCAGGGCTGGCAGGCACGGCTGCAGGGCTTCGAGGACGTGACCCCGGGCCTGCGCCTGGCGGCGGAGGTGTTCGCCTCGCTGCTGGCCACCCGCTGCGGCCTGCTGGAGCGCTCGCTGCAGCTGGCGGAAGCCGAGCGCCGGCGGCTGTCGGAGCAGCATCTGGTGGAGCTCGGCGGCCTGTCGGCGGCCATGGCCCACGAGCTGCGCAACCCGCTCAACATTATTTCCATGGCCACCGCCGGCCTGGACGCCAGCCGCAAGGAGATGATCCAGGCCCAGCTGCAGCGGGCCGACCGGCTGATCTCGGACATGCTGGCCTATTCCGGCCGCATCCAGGTGCAGTGCCAGGCCATTCCCCTCGCCGCCCTGCTCGACAGCCTCAGGCCCCAGTTCGACTGGCAGGGCACCGCCTTCGAGCACCGGCTTCCCGCCGACTACCGGCTGTGGGCCGACCCTTACCGGTTGCAGCAGGTGGTGGTCAACCTGGTGGACAACGCCCTGGCCTTTGTGCGCAACCGGCCCGGTGGACGCCTTCTCGTCGAGGCGGGGGACAGGCCCGGCCTGGTACGGGTGCACAATAACGGCCCCCTGATCGATCCCGAGCTCGGCGACCGGCTGTTCCGCCCCTTCGTCGGCCAGCGCAGCGGCGGCAGCGGCCTGGGGCTGGCCATCGTCCGCCGCATCATGGACGCCCACGGCGGCCATATCCGCCACCGCAGCGATCTGGGCTGGCCGGTGACCTTCGAACTCCATTTTCCCGAGGACAACACCCCATGACGCCGCCGCGCATACTGCTGATCGACGATGAACCGGCCTTTCGTACCCTCTGCGGCCAGTGGCTCGGCGCCGAAGGTTACGACGTCAGGACCGGCGCCGACCTCAACACCCTGCGCACCACCCTGCAGGCGTTCGACGCGGATCTCGTGCTGCTCGACCTGTCGCTGCCGCCCCGTTTCGATCCGCGCCATACCCTGAGCAGCCTGCCCCAGTTCACCGACCGGCCGGTGATCATCCTCACCGGCCACGGCGAACGGGAGCTGGCGCTGGAAGCCCTGCGCCAGGGCGCCTGGGACTTTCTGGCCAAGCCCATCGATCCGGACATGCTGGCGGTGGTGGTGCGCCGGGCCCTGACCAAGCACCAGCTGGTGCGCGAGCTGAACAGCCTGAAACACAACCTGGGCCGCAAGAGCCCGCTCGCCAGCCTGATCGGCGCTTCCCCTTCCATGGAAAGCATCCGCGCCCTGGTGCAGCGTATCGCCCCCACCGACGTGCGGGTGCTGGTCACCGGCCCCTCGGGCACCGGCAAGGAGGTGATTTCCCGGGCGGTCCACGATCTCAGCCAGCGCGCCAGCGGTCCCTTTATTTCCGTGCACTGCGGCGCCATTCCCGCCGAGCTGCTGGAAAGCGAACTGTTCGGCCACACCAGGGGTGCCTTCACCGGCGCCGACAAGGCCCGGGACGGCCTGCTCAAGGTGGCCGACGGCGGCACCCTGTTCCTCGACGAAATCGGCGAAATGCCGCTGGCGATGCAGGTCAAGCTGCTGCGGGTGCTGCAGGAAGGCAGTTTCTACCCGGTGGGCAGCCGGACCCTGGAAACCATCGACGTGCGGGTGGTCTCCGCCACCAACGCGAACCTGCCCGACAAGGTGAGCCGGGGCGCGTTCCGCGAGGATCTGTTCTACCGCATCAAGGGGGTGACCATCGAGACCCGGCCCCTGGACGAGCGCCCGGAAGACATTCCGCTGCTGATCACCCACTTCCTCGAACTGCAGCATCAAAACAGCGGCCAGCCGCCGCTGCGCCCGGACACCGAGGCCTTCAACTGGTTTATCCAGCGCCGCTGGCCGGGCAACGTGCGCGAGCTGAAAAGCACCCTCGACAGCGTGGCGGCCATCGCCCGGGGCGGCGTCATCACCCTGGACGATATCGCCCTGCTCTACCCGGCGGCCCGCGCCACCCCGGCGCCGGCCGCTGGCGGCGACAGCCTGGACGCCCAGGTGCGGGCCCTGGAGATCGCCCTGATAAGCCAGGCCCTGGCCCGCCACGACAACAACCGCACCCACGCCGCCCAGGCCCTGGGGCTGTCGCGCCAGGGCCTGCTGAAAAAAATAGAGCGGTACGGGTTGTAAGCTGGAAGCCGGAAGCCGGAAGCGGGATGCTGGAGATATTGCTGACTACTCCCCCATCAGCTCCTTCAGGGTCAGCTCCAGGGCGGTGGCGGAGATGCCGGTGGTGCGGCTGCTGTGGTTGTGCACCCGTTGAAGGGCGCCGCGGATGCGCTCGGACACGTCCCGGAAGATGGCCTCGTCGGAGATCTCCTGCTCGGTTTCCATCAGGAAGGCGAAGGCCCGGGCCATGCCGCAGTTGCCGATAAAATCCGGGATAACGCTAAGCCGTTCGTCCGCCTGCTGGTAGACGGGGCCGTAGAAGATCTCCTGATCCTTGAAGGGCACATTGGCGCCGCAGGCGATAAGCTCCACCCCGTTGTTCGCCAGGTCCGCCAGGTGCTCGGCGCTGACCAGGCGGGAGGCGGCGCAGGGCAGGAACACCTCGGCCCCGAGCTGCCACAGCGCGGCCTGGGCCTGCTCGAAACCGACCACCCCGGGGCCCGCCAACCGGTTGCCCTGGCGCCCCAGGTAGAGCGCCTTCAGTTGCTCGACGCCGAGTCCTTCCGGTGCTATCACCCCGCCGGAGGCATCGATGATACCGACGATGCTGGCCCCTTCCTGAGCCAGGTAACAGGCCGCCGCCGCTCCCACGTTGCCGAAGCCTTGAACGATGACCCGCTTGCCGGCGAGTTGCCCGCCCCAGATGCCGTAGTAATGGCGCACCGACTCGGCCAGGCCCCAGCCGGTGATAAGATCCGCCACCTTGTACTTGCGCTGAGGCTCCGGGCTGTAGCGGCCGTCCTCCACCACCTTGGCCACCCCCAGGCGCAGCTGGCCCAGCTTCTGGATCTGCTCGCTCACCGTGGGGTTGAAGTGGCCGTTGACCACCCCTTCCTGGGGGTGCCAGATGCCATGGCGCTCGGTCAGGGGCACCACGTCCTTCACCTCGCACACGTTGAGATCGCCGCCGGTGCCGTAATAGTGCTTGAGCAGCGGCGCCACTGCCTGGAACCAGCGCGCCAGCACCCCGTCCCGGCGCGGGTCGGCCGGGTCGAAATCGATGCCCGACTTGGCGCCGCCGATGGCCGGGCCCGACACCGCGAACTTCACCTCCATGGTCTTGGCCAGGGATTCCACTTCGTGGCGATCCAGGCCCTTGCGCATGCGGGTGCCGCCGCCGGCCGCCCCGCCGCGCAGGGAGTTGATCACCACCCAGCCTTTGGCCTCGGTCTCGCCGTCGTGCCACTCGAATACGATTTCCGGGTTTTTCCGCTCGAATTGCTGAAGAAGTGCTTTCATATCCGTTGATAACTCCATGTTACAGGCAATAGGGATCCCTGACCCGCGAAGGCCATGCATGCAAACCAGGGAGGAAGTGAAGAGGGCGCCGCCACGGCGGCGCCCAGGGGTCAGCTCAGGTTGAAGTAGAAGATGATCAACACGCCGATGGGAGTGACGTAGCGCACCACCGCATGCCAGAGGGGGTGCCACTGGCCATCCAGTTCGGCCGCCGAATGCGCCGGCTTCATCACCCAGCCCACGAAGATGGCGGTCAGCAGGGCGCCGAGCGGCATCATGATGTTGGCGGTGAAGTAGTCGTAGAGGTCAAACAGGGTCTTGCCCTCGAAGCGATCGAACATGGCCAGGGGCGCAAAATCGGACCAGAGGTTGAGCGACAGCACGGTGGTGATGCCCACCAGCCAGGCCGCCAGGCCGCCGCCGACGGCCGCCTTGACCCGGCTTACCCCTTTTTCGTTGAGGAAGCTGACCAGGGACTCCAGCATGGAGATGGAGGAGGTCCAGGCCGCGAACAACAGCAGCACGAAGAACAAGGTGGCGAAGAAGCCGCCGCCCGGCATCTGGCCGAAGGCCACCGGCAGGGTCACGAAGATGAGCCCCGGGCCCTCGCCCGGCTGCAGGCCGTGGGCGAACACGATGGGGAAAATCGCCAGTCCCGCCAGCAGGGCCACGCACACGTCCATGATGGCCACGGTGAAGGAGGTACGGGCGATGGACACCTCCTTCTTCAGGTAGGCGCCGTAGGCCATCATGGCGCCGCTGGCCAGGCTCAGGGTGAAGAAGGCATGGCCCAGGGCCACCAGTATGGACTCGGCGGTCAGGCTGGAGAAGTCGGGCCTGAACAGGAACACCAGCGCCTCGCCGAAGTGGCCGGTGGTCATGGCATAGCCCACCAGGATCAGCAACAGCACGAACAGCGCCGGCATCAGCCAGGTGACCGCCCGCTCCAGGCCATGCTTGACGCCGCCGGCGGACACCAGCACCGTCAGCCCCATAAACACCGAGTGCCACAGCAGCAACTGGCCGGGCGAAGCCAGCAGGCCGCCGAACAGGGCGCCGGAGTCCTCCGCCGCGATGCCGGCGAAACCGCCGCTGGCCGCCTCCACGATGTAGGGCATGGTCCAGCCGGCGATGACGCTGTAGAAAGAGAGGATCAGAAAGGCCGCCAGGGTGGCCATGATGCCGATGCCGGCCCAGCCCCGGCTGCGCCCTTCGGCCACCGCCACCGCGCCCATGGTGCCGATGGGGCTCTTGCCGCCGCGCCGGCCCAGCATCACCTCGGACATCATGATCGGAATACCGATGATGGCGATGCAGAGCAGATACACCAGCACGAAGGCACCGCCGCCATTCTGCCCGGTGATATAGGGAAACTTCCAGATATTGCCGAGGCCCACCGCCGAGCCCACCGCCGCCATGATAAAGGCAAAACGGCTGGACCACAGGGCCGGGGTCATTCCGGACTGCGCTTTACCCTGAACATTCGTTGCCACCACAGACACAGCTTCTCCTCCTTTAGCTGTTTTAGGACAACGTCAGCCACCCCAGCTAAAGGTGTAAAGTATGGCTGACAGTATGTCCTGCTATTTTGCCACCATCTTCCCGATTGAAAAAATGGCTGTGGTAAAAAAATGTAGATTATTCGGCCTTTAGCACACCGCGGCGAATTTGATCTTCCTCGATAGACTCAAAAAGGGCCTGGAAATTGCCCTCGCCGAAACCTTCATTGCCCTTACGCTGGATGATTTCGAAGAAGATGGGGCCGATCACGGTGTCGGTGAAGATCTGCAGCAGCAGCCCCTGGCCTTGGGTGGGGGCGCCGTCCACCAGGATATGATCCCTGCGCAACCGGGCCAGATCCTCGCCGTGGCCGGGCAGGCGGGCGTCCAGCTTCTCGTAGTAGGTGTCGGGGGTGGTCATGAAGCTCATGCCGCCGTCACGCAGGGTTTCCACCGTGCGGAAGATGTCGTCGGTGCCCAGGGCGATATGCTGGATGCCCTCGCCCTTGTACTGGTGCAGGAACTCCTCGATCTGGCTCTTCTCATCGGACGACTCGTTGATCGGGATGCGGATCTTGCCGCAGGGGCTGGTCATGGCCCGGGACTTGAGCCCGGTGAGCTTGCCCTCGATATCGAAGTAGCGGATCTCGCGGAAGTTGAAGTGCTGCTCGTAGAAACCGGCCCAGAGGTTCATGTTGCCCATGGCCACGTTGTGGGTAAGGTGGTCGATGTAGGTCAGGCCCACCCCCTTGGGGTGCTGATCCACACCCGGGATGGGGCGGAAGTCCACGTCGTAGATGCTCTGCTCGCCATAGCGGTCCACCAGGTAGATGAGGGAGCCGCCGATGCCCTCGATGGCCGGGATCTGCAGCTCCATGGGACCGGCGCCGGAGGCCACCACCCTGGCGCCGTTGGCGGCCAGCTGCTTGATGGCCCGGGCCGCGTCCTTCACCCGGAACGCCATGGCGTTGGCGCAGGGACCGTGGATGCGGGCGAACTGCTCCGCCTGGCTGTTGGGCTCGGCATTGAGGATAAAGTTGATATCGCCCTGGCGGTAGAGGGTCACCTTCTTGCTGCGGTGGCGGGCGATGGCGACAAAGCCCAGCCGCTCAAACAACCGGGCCAGCTTTTCCGGCTCATGGGAGGCGTATTCCACAAACTCGAAGCCGTCGGTCCCCTGCGGGTTATGCCACAAAGAATTTTTTTCCGGTGCAAGTGTTTCAGACATCATGATTATTCTCCTTAATCGCCTTGGTTCCATTGATTTATGCTTAAACGCAATGGAGACAGAATACGGCAAGGTCGGCACATTTTGTTTGCAACTTGTTACATTAAAGTTTAGTTTTTTGCGTGAATGTTGCACCGGAGAAGGAATAACCGTGAGAAAGGCGCATGAAATCGAACTGGACCGCCAGGACGCCCGCCTGCTGCAGGCGCTGCAGGAAAACGGCCGGCTGAGCAACGTGGAGCTGTCGGAGCTGATCCACCTCTCCCCGTCCCAGTGCCAGCGCCGGCGGCAGAAGCTGGAAGAGTTGGGAGTGGTGCAGAAATACGTGGCCTATGTGGATCCGGAGAAGGTGGGGCTGCACGTGACCGCGCTGATCAGCGTGACCCTGGGCAAGCACGGCGAGCGCATCGCCGACGAATTCCACCTGGCCATCCAGCACTTTCCCCAGGTGCTGGAATGCTGGAGCGTCACCGGCGACGCCGACTATATGCTGAAGGTGGTGGCCACCGATCTCAAGAGCCTGTCCGACTTTATGATGCACCAGCTGCTCAACCTGAAGACGGTGTCCAACATCCGCTCCAATATCCTGCTCGACAAACTCAAGCACACCACGGTGCTGCCGCTGGGCTGACAGGGCGCCGAATAGTTCAAAAATTAAGCGGTCAGGCGTTCGCTACCCTGCCACTCTCGCCGGCAGGAAAACACCTGGCCGCCCAATTTTCAACTACATGGAGATTCAGTACACCAGGCTGCCGAGCTGGCTGCCGCTTTCCGCCATGGGGTTCTGGATGATCTGCACCACCACCCCGTCGGCCGGGCTGTGATACTGCTTCACCTCGTGGCCGAAGGCGTCGTACTGCACGAACATCAGCTCGCCCTTCTTCACCTTGTCCAGCAGTTTCACCTTGGGCACCACGAAACCGCCGAACTCGGCGCGCACGTCCTCCCAGTGCTCGGTTTCCACCGGCAACTCGGGCTGCACCACCTCGCCTTCGATCAGCTGGATATGGCGCAGGAAATTGAGGGTACCGTCCACCGCCCTCTCCACCAGTTCGGGCTCGTACACATCCCTCGAACCGATCTCCAGGGTAAAGGCCGGTACGCCGATGCCGCTGTAGGCACCGTCCACCGTGGTCTGGCTCTGGCTGCTGAAGGCCACGTCCACCCCGAACAGCCGGGTCATCTCCTTCACCTCGGGAATGCTGTAGTCGGTGTAGGCGAACAGCGGGAAGGTGGTGGGGTTGGCGGTATGCATGTCGATGGCATAGTCCGCGTTGTGCTTGAGCAGATCGTTCCAGATGCTGTGGGAGTACCGCTGACCCGAGGTCTTGGTATCTTCGGTATTGGCCTGGCGGTTGAGGTTTTCATTGACCTTGACCGGCCCCGAGGGCACGAATTCGCGCACGTTGGCGATAAGCCCGGGAATGTTGAACTGGTGCACTATGGTGACCGTGCCCTTGAGCGCTTCCCCGGCGAGCCGCTCCTTGACTTTATGCACGGTGAGATAGGGGTTCATCTCGTTGGCGTGCACCCCGGCCACCAGCATCACCTTATTGCCCGGCGCTTCCCCCTTCAGCACGCTCACCGGCAGGTAGTAATGCTGGCCGGCGTTGTTCTGGCCCGCGACGCGAAAGTAGAACTCATGCTGCTTGCCCGGCTCGAGGGAGTCCACATCCAGCCGGGTGATCACCGGCTTGCCCTGGATCACATCGCCGTTGAACAGGGTGTCGGCCAATGCCGGCAAGGTCATGGTCAGCGCCCCGAGGGCGCCGCCCCAGATAAGAGGTTTTATGGTCATTATTCTTCCCTAAGTGAAATAGTCCGAACTCATTGCTAAAAACAAAGAATTAAATTGCTAGCAATTAATTGCAGGAAAAACGTTACACCAAGGTTAATGAATAATAAAGTGATAAATGGGAGCACGGCGACAGCTTACTTTTAAAACATTCAAAAAATTAGCATATTTATCTAATTGATGCCGACTGGGCACAGGCCCCGCCGCAGAGGGTGCGGGGATGACCCGCCAGGGGAATAAGGGAGGGTGATCAGCGGGGGGGGGCTTCCGCCTCGGTTTGCAGTTCGGCGAACAACGCCGCCAGATCCAGGCTTTGCTCTTCCTCCTCGGTCAACTCCAGACTGGCTTCGAGGTTTTCCAGGTGGCGGCGCATGGACAGGGCGGCCGTGTCGGCCTCCCCCGCCGCCACCAGATCCAGCAGCCGGCCGTGCTCTTCACAATGGCAGTGGTGGGCGTTTCTGTCTTTCTGGTACATGCTGACGATGAGCGAGGTCTTGGCGATCATCCGTTCCAGCACCTCCACCAGCAGGCGGTTGCCGCCGAGCCTGGCCAGCTCGATATGAAAACGGGCGGCGCAATCCACCGCCGCCGGCCGCCGGCCCTCCTCGACCGCCCGCCGCTCTTCTTCTATCAGGGCACGGAGCGGGGCCAGCTCGCCCCGCCGCTCGCCCCGAGCGGCCAGGGCCACCGCTTCTTCTTCCAGGATGCGGCGCATGGCAAACACCTCGGCCGCCTCCTGCTGGCTGGGACAGGCCACGGTGGCACCCCGGTTGGCGGCGATGGCCACCAGCCCCTGATGGCCGAGCTCCAGCAGGGCGGCGCGCACATGGTTGCGGTTGGCGCCGAGCGCCTCGGACAGCCGGGTTTCCACCAGCCGGGTTCCCGGCGCCAGCCGCTGCTCCAGGATGGCGCGGGAAATGATACCGACGATGCGCTGGATTTCTCTTCGCTTGATACTGGGCACGCCCTCTCCCGGAATGCATAAGTTTTCATGTAAAGAAGACTAACAAAACCGCCGGACCGGCTCCAGCCTCTTGTTGTCCTAGCCCCAGCGGCTGACGCTGGGGTAGCCGCCGTCGAGCAGCTCCTTGACGAACACCGAGGGGATCTGCCGGTCGGCCAGCAGGAACACCTGATCCCGGGCCCGGGTCAGCCCCACATAGAACAGCCTGCGCTCTTCGGCGTGAGGGAAGGCTTCCTCTTCAGGCAGCAACAGATCCAGCAGGCCAGGCCCGTTTTTTTCGGGCGGGAACCCGTACTTGCCCCGAGTCAGCCCCAACAGGATCACGCAATCCGCCTCCTTGCCCTTGGCACCGTGCAGGGTCTGGGCCTCCAGCCGGAGATCCGGGAAACGCCGGCGCCAGCCCGCCAGCTGGGACTCGTCCGGCAGGCTGAAACGGAAGCGGGCCAGCAGGTAGACGGAGGCCTCCGGCCGCTGGGCCGCGATCTGCCCCAGCAGCCGGGTAACCGCGTCCATCTGGCTGTCGTGCTGCACCGGCAGCACGTGCACGCAGGGGCCCTCGCTGCGTTTGTGGGTACCCAGGGTTTTGGGTAGCTGGCCGGGGTTGCGGGTCACGAAGCGGCTGGCCACCTGCTCGATACGGTTGTTGAAGCGGAAGGTCTGGTCCAGGACGGTGATCCGGCTGGCGCCGAAGTGGTCCGCAAAGCGGGTGGTCAGCGACACATCTGCGCCGCTGAAGCGGTAGATGGCCTGCCAGTCGTCCCCCACGCAGAACAGGGAAAGTCCGGGGGCCGCGTCGCGCAGGGCCTTGAGCAGTTCGGCCCGGGGCACGGAAATGTCCTGGAACTCGTCCACCAGCACATGGCGCCAGGGCACCTCGAACCGGCCCTGACGCACATAATCGGTGGCCTTTTCGATCATGTCGTCGAAGTCAATGTCGCCCTGCTCGCGCAGCTGCGCCTGGTAACGGTGCAGCAGCGGCCGCACCAGGGCCAGTTGTTCGGCCTGCTCCGGGGTCAGTTCGAAGGGATCCGGCTCGCCATAGAGCTTGAGTGCCGCCACCAGCGGTGCCCACTCCCGCGCCAGCCGCATGAAATCCGGCCGGGGTACCACCTGGAAACGGTGGCGGCGTAGCCAGTCGAGCAGCCGCTCGCCGTAGGCCGGATCCTCCTGCCCGAACTGCTCCAGCCAGGCGGCGAAGGCGCCCTGGCGGGCCCGCTCGTCCTGGGCCAGCGGGCTCAGGGGCGGGGTGCGCCCCTCCACCCGGGACAGTATCATCAACCCCAGGGCATGAAAGGTGCTGACCTTGACCGGAGTGGTCTCGGGCCGGCGCGCCAGCCGCTCGGCCATTTCCGCCGCCGCCTCGTTGCCGAAGGCCAGCAGCAGCAGATCGTCGGCCCGGGCCTGGCGCGACGCCAGCAGAAAGGCGGCCCGCGCCGCCATCACGCTGGTCTTGCCGCAACCGGCCCCGGCCAGCACCAGGTTGTGGTCTTCGTCCACCACGCAGGCCAGGCGCTGGGCCGGGGTCAGCGGATGGGCTTCCAGGCCGTCGAACAGGGCTCCGTGCTCGGCCAGGGCCTGCCGACAATAATCCTGGCAGCACTGCTCCCACCAGGCCTCGTCCGCCGCTTGCAGCGTGGCCACCAGCTCGAAGCCGGCCCGGCCCCGGTCGTCCAGCGACGCGGGCGGCGGACAGGCGGACCAGTCCACCGCCTCCCCGGCCACCAGCGCCTTCAGCCGCCGCCAGCGGGAATGGCGCAGGTAACCGGCTTCCAGCAGTCCCAGGCATTGCTCCGCCAGGGGCAACACCCGGTTCGCATGATATCGGTACCAGCCCAGGGTGACCGCCTCGGCCAGGGGCTCGGCCTCCGCCCGGGGCAACCAGCCCAGCTCGATGTCCCCTTGCTGGCAGAACAGCCGCAGCCGGTACAGGCGGCGGGCCTCCTCCAGCCGGGGCGGCGCGCTCAGCTCGTGCCAGCCGAGCCCGTGGCGCTCGCGCTTCAGGTGCAGCACCAGGCCGTCCGCGGTCAGCTCGGTGGCCAGGAAGGGATGGTTGAACCAGGGCGCCAGCCAGTGGGCCTTGTATATCTGCATGCTCACCCCAGGTTGTTGATAAGCTCGGACAAGATCATGTGGGTTTTCACCGTTTTGATATTGGGCATGTTCTCGATCTGGCCGCGCACCTCGTCCAGCCGGGCCATGGAGGCCGCCTCCACGTACACCAGCATGTCGGTCTCGCCGCTGATGGTGTAGCACAGCTTCACCTCGGGAATGGCCCGCAACAGGGCGGCGTACTGCTCGCAGCGGTGCACCTGGTAATACAGCTCGAAATAGGCGCGCACGGCACCGCCGCCCCCGCCGATGCGGGCGTGATAGCCGCGGATGATGCCCCGCTCCTCCAGCTGGCGGATGCGCTCGGACACCGCCGAGCGGGACAGGCTCACCTCACGGGCGATGTTCGCCACCGCCATGCGGGCATTGCTGGCCAGCAGGGCCACTATCTGTCGATCGAATTTGTCCACCCGAAGCCTTTCTCCCACCCGCCGGCGAAACGGCGGCACAAAGCGACGAACTGCCGCCGGCAAACGGCGTTTTGCAGCGTCGGAAACTGATGCGTGGGCGGTAATATATCAGAATTCTAAGGCACGGAATCGAAACAACAATGACACGCTTGAACAAGGAACTGGGGCTGGCCTACGGCACCGGCATAATGGCCACCTCACTGCTCGGCACCGGCATCTTCGTGGTGCCGGCGGTGGCCGCCAGCATCGCCGGCCCGGGCTCGCTGTGGGCCTGGCTGGGGCTGATGCTGCTGGTACTGCCGGTGGCCTTCTGCTTCGCCCGCCTGGGCCAGTGCTTTCCCCACGCCGGCGGCGCGCCGCACCTGATTGGCCGGGGCCTGGGCGCGCCCATGGAAAAGCTGGCCGCCTTCCTGTTCCTGGCGGTGCTGCCGGTGGGCTTGCCCGCCGCCCTGACCCTGACCGCCGGTTTCTGGCACGCCCTGTTCGATCTTTCCGCCGGGGGCGACCTGCTGGTACAGCTCGGCACCCTGGGACTCATCCTGCTGCTCGGCAGCCGCAAGACCCGGGCCTCGGGCCTGGTGCAGGTGCTGATCGCCCTGACCATAGTGCTGCTGTTGCTGGCCATCTGGTGGACGGGCGGCCTGCTGGCCTCGCCCCCCGCCCTGCCGCCCCTTGGCGAGGTGCAGTGGAGCCTGCTGCCCGCCGCCCTGGGGGTGATGTTCTGGTGCTTCGTGGGACTGGAAGCCTTTACCCATATGGGCGAAGAGTTCAAAAATCCCCGGCGGGACTTTCCCCTGGCACTGCTCGGCGGCGTGCTGCTGGCGGGACTGGTGTACCTGGCCTGCGCCCTGGCGGTGCTCCGTTTCGGGGTGTTCGGCAACGAGCTGGCCAACACCACCTCCATCCCCACCCTGATGGCCCGGCTGTTCGGCGAGGGCGGACGCTGGGCGGCGGCCCTGGTGGGCTACCTGGCCTGCTTCGCCAGCATCAATATTTATATCCAGGGCTTCGCCCGGCTGCTGTGGAGCCTGGCGGACGAGGGCAAACTGCCCGCCAGCCTTGCCCGCCTCAACCGCAACGGCGCGCCGCTGCGCGCCCTGGCCTGGGTGATCGGCGTGTGCGCCCTGTGCGTGCTGGCTGCCTGGCTGTTCCGGCTGCCGCTGGATACCCTGTTCCGCTACGCCAACGGCAACTTCATCCTGGTCTACCTGCTCGCCATGGTGGCGGCGGTGAAGCTGCTCACTGGCCCCTGGCGCGCCCTGGCGGCCCTGGCCAGCCTGCTCTGCCTGGGGGTGCTGCTCTCGCTCGGGCCGGAGGCGGGCTACGCCCTGGCCCTGGCCGCCGGCTTCGTGGCCTGGCACGCCTGGCGCCGTCGTCGGCCGCCACCGGCGATGGAAGATGGGGACATGGCGGCCAGGTAACGGCGGAGGACGGACCACCCCTGACGGTCGCGGGCGCGGCCCTGTACTGCCTGTTTATGCGGAGCCAATAGCGGTGTAAACCTCAGCCGGCCAGATGGCGAGCATGGAAACGCAGGTGCTCTTCGATAAAGCTGGCGATAAAGTAGTAGCTGTGGTCGTAGCCCGGTTGCAGCCGCAGGGTCAGCTCGGCGCCGTCCACATCGGCGGCGGCCTGCAGCGCCTCGGGCCTGAGCTGCTCGGCCAGGAAGTTGTCGGCCTCGCCCTGGTCCACCAGCATGGGCAGGGAGCAACCTTTGGCCGCGAGCAGCAGGCTGGCGTCGTACTCGGCCCAGGCGCTTTGGTCCTCGCCCAGGTAGGCGGTAAAGGCCTTTTGCCCCCAGGGGCAGTCGGTCGGGTGGCTGATGGGCGCAAAGGCCGACACCGAGACAAAGCGCGCCGGGTTACGCAGGGCCAGCACCAGGGCGCCGTGGCCGCCCATGGAGTGGCCGCTGATGGCGCGCTTGCCATTGAGTGGCAGTTCACGCTCGACCAGTGCCGGCAGCTCGTTCAGCACATAGTCGTACATGCGGTAGTGTTTGTTCCAGGGCGTTTCGGTAGCATTCACATAGAAACCGGCGCCCAGGCCCAGATCGTAGGCGCCTTGCGGATCATCGGCCACCCCTTCGCCGCGCGGGCTGGTGTCGGGGATGATCAGCGCCAGCCCAAGCATCGCGGCCATCCGCTGGGCACCGGCCTTGGTGGAAAAGTTGTCGTCGGTACAGGTGAGGCCCGACAGCCAGTACAGCGCCGGTACCGGCCCCTGCTCCGCCTGGGGCGGCAGGAATACCGAAAACTGCATGCTGCAGTTCAGGCTTTGGGAGTCATGCCGGTAGCGGATTTGGCGGCCGCCGAAGCATTGTTGTTGTTGAACGATTTGCATGGAAAATCCCTGTTGTGATGGTCGACTGAAGTCGACCCCCAGTTTCTTCGAGTTTTCCCGTCGCCCCCGCGACGGCGGGGGCCAGTCCACGGCACGGCGCCGATGACATGGATTCCCGCCTTCGCGGGAATGACGGAACGAATGAGTAGGGCCCATTTCAACGGCCGCCAACACCGAGGTTGAAGGCGGTCGAATAAATTCGGCCCTACAAGCCCGCCATCCCCTTATTTGTTGTACAGGATCACCGAGCGGATGGACTTGCCTTCGTGCATCAGATCAAAGGCGTGGTTGATATCGTCCAGGCCCATGGTGTGGGTGATGAAGGTGTCCAGCTCGAACTCGCCGTTCAGGTACTGCTCGACGATGCCGGGCAGCTGGGAGCGTCCCTTCACGCCGCCGAAGGCGCTGCCGCGCCAGACGCGGCCGGTCACCAGCTGGAACGGGCGGGTGGAAATCTCGGCGCCCGCCGGGGCCACCCCGATGATCACCGACTCGCCCCAGCCCTTGTGGCAGCACTCCAGGGCCGAGCGCATCACCTTGACGTTGCCGATACACTCGAAAGAGAAGTCCACGCCGCCGTCGGTCATGTCCACTATCACCTCCTGGATCGGCTGGTCGAACTTGCTGGGGTTGACGCAATCGGTGGCCCCCAGTTTCCTGGCGATTTCGAACTTGTCCTCGTTGATGTCGATGGCGATGATGCGCCCGGCCTTGGCCTGCACCGCGCCGATGATCACCGCCAGGCCGATGCCACCCAGGCCGAACACGGCGACGGTGTCACCCGGCTGCACATTGGCGGTGTTCTTCACCGCGCCCATGCCGGTGGTCACGCCGCAGCCCAGCAGGCATACCTTTTCCAGCGGCGCCTCCTTGCTGATCTTGGCCAGGGAGATCTCCGGCACCACAGTGTATTCGGAGAAGGTGGAGCAGCCCATGTAGTGGTAGATGGGCTGGCCGTCCTTGAAGAAACGGGTAGTGCCGTCGGGCATCAGGCCTTTACCCTGAGTGGCGCGCACCGCCTGGCACAGGTTGGTCTTGCCGGACTTGCAATACTTGCACACGCCGCACTCGGCGGTATAAAGCGGGATCACGTGGTCGCCCACGGCCAGGCTGGTCACACCCTCGCCCACCGCTTCCACTATGCCGGCGCCCTCATGGCCGAGGATGGATGGGAACACCCCTTCCGAATCGTCGCCGGACAGGGTGTAGGCATCGGTATGGCAGACGCCGGTGGCCACGA
Organism: Zobellella endophytica; assembly: GCF_003012775.1. GTDB lineage: Bacteria > Pseudomonadota > Gammaproteobacteria > Enterobacterales > Aeromonadaceae > Oceanimonas > Oceanimonas endophytica. Next base: position 540,570 of record NZ_PXYG01000002.1, read on the forward strand.
TGCGCACCAATACCTCGCCCTTCTGGGGCGGCATCAGATCCACTTCCTCGATGCTGAGCGGCTTGCCCGCTTCCCAGGCCACGGCGGCACGGGTCTTTATCATTTCCATGGTTGGCTCCTGTTGGATAAAACGGGCACTGCCCGTAGGGCCCATTTCAATGGGCCATCGCTGCCGGTCGACTGAAGTCGACCCTACAAGTCGGTCCGGGTTTCACCGTCGCCCCCGCGAAGCTGGGGACCCATTCCACGGCATGGTGCCGATATCATGGATTCCCGCCTGCGCGGGAATGACGACGGGACGCAAGAACGAGCCGATACTTTCCTGATTGTATTACACCGCCGAGCCGCGATAATGGCGTTCAGGACAAATGATTTTTACAGCTGAGTAATAATGACCACCTGGGACGGCATTAACGAATTTATCAGCGTGGTGGAAACCGAAAGCTTCACCGCCGCCGCCCGGCGGCTGGAGGTGTCGGTGGCCCATGTCAGCCGGCGCATCAGCAGCCTGGAAGACCGGCTGGGTGCCAAGCTGCTCTATCGCACCACCCGCAAGCTGCGGCTCACCGAGGTGGGCCAGCTCTACTACCGCCATACCCGCAAGGTGCTGGACGAGCTGGCCGCCGCCGAACAGATGGTGACGGCGATGGAAGGCCGGCCGGTGGGCCGGCTGCGCATCACCGCCCCGGTCTATTACGGCGAACGCTTCCTGGCTCCGCAGGTCAACGACTTCCTGCTGCGGCATCCGGCGCTGGAGCTGGACCTGGTGCTCACCAACCAGACGGTGGACCTGGTACAGGAGGGCTTCGACCTGGCCATCCGCCTGGGCCGGCTCGACTCCTCAAGCCTGATGTGCCGCAAGCTGGCCCGGCGTACCCAGTACCTGTGCGCGTCGCCGGATTACCTGGCCCGGCACGGTACCCCGGCCACCCTGGCCGAGTTGGGCGCCCACCACTGCCTGGCGGGCACGGTGGATCACTGGCGTTTCGTTGAGCAGGGTAAGCCGCGTCAGCTGAAACTGGGCTCCCGCTGGCACTGCAACTCCGGGCTGGCCTTGAAGGATGCCGCCCTCAAGGGCCTCGGCATAGTGCAGTTGCCCGATTATTACGTGCTGGAGGAGCTGAACCGGGGCACCCTGGTCAGCCTGCTGGACCAGTACCGGCTGCCGGACGACGGTATCTGGGTGCTGTACCCCCACAACCGTCATCTCTCCCCCAAGGTGCGGTTGCTGGTGGATTTTCTGGTGGAGCGGCTGGGGTAATGCCAGGCAGGTGCCGTTTTTGGGCCTGCCGTAGGGTCCACTTCAGTGGACCATCCCACCCACGGCGCCGTGGTCGGTCGAATAAATTCGACCCTACGCAGGCGGCTGGTTACACCGGGCCTGCCGGTGGTTTGCCGTAGGTCCGTTTCAACGGACCATCACGCCAATGGCGCCGTGGTCCGGCCGAACCGCCGCCGGCACCATGGAGCCCGGACGGCTTCGGGTGTACAATTGGTGCCGTTATCAACGCCGGTCGCCCTCCAACCGCGAAGGAAAGTCCCATGCCTGCTTTTAAGCCCTTTGAAATCATGGCACTGCCCACGGAAATGGCCCAGCACCAGCATCACTACAACCAGATAGTGATCGGCCTCAACGGCCGGACCGAGTTCGAGCTCGGCGGCAACGGCAGCCTGATGGGGCCGGGCCAGGGCTGCCTGGTGTCTTCCGAGCTGGACCACGCCTTCGGTGGCCTGGGCTCCAACAGGATACTGGTGATCAACCTGTCGCTCAGCCCCTCACCGGCCCTGCCGGATCAGCAGGAGCGGATGCACTGCCTGTTCGAGCGCCCCCGTTACTTTCAGCTGCATCCCCAGGCCCAGCAACTGGTGTCGGTGCTCAGTGAGGAGATGCGCGCCAATCCGGACGATCACCTGCTGGGCCAGGCCTGCGCCCATACCCTGATGTGTGCCCTGCACCGGCACATGGCGTTTCCGCGGGTGCAGTCCCGTGCCAAGCGCCTCAACCTGGAGGTGATCGACGCTTATATCGCCCAGCACCTGGGGCGCAAGATCACCGTGGCCCAACTGGCCGGCTGCGCCTTCCTCGGGGAAAGCCAGTTCCATCTGCTGTTCAAGGAGCAGACCGGGCTGTCCCCCTACCAGTACGTGCTGGAAAAGCGGCTGAGCGAAGCCAAGAAGATGCTGGCCTTCAGCCAGCACAGCCTGGCCTATATCGCCCAGCACTGCGGCTTCTCCAGCCAGAGCCTGTTCACCCAGGTCTTTTCCGGCCGCTTCGACCTTTCCCCTTCCCGCTACCGCAAGTTGCATTGCTGATCACTCCCTGCCAGGGACGGAGTTTTCCTAAAAAATAACGCAGGAAAGCAAAAGACCCGGGCTTTGGTTCCCCCTACTATCCTTGTTACGTAACAAAAGCTTAACCGTGGCGGCCCGGCCCCATGGCGTCTCCCACATCGCGATGTAACAGAAAAACAGGAATCCATCCTGGAGGAACAGGGAATGATTGAATCCAACTTTGCCATCACCGGCACCTTTATCGTGTACCTCATCGGTATGATGGCCATCGGCTATTACGCCTACAAGCGCACCGCCAACTCGGCCGACTACTTCCTCGGCGGCCGTTCGCTCGGTCCCTGGCCTTCCGCCATTTCCGCCGGCGCCTCCGACATGAGCGGCTGGCTGCTGCTGGGCCTGCCCGGTTATGCCTATGCCGCCGGTATCGAATCCTTCTGGCTGGCCGGCGGCCTGCTGCTGGGCACCTGGGCCAACTGGCAGTTCTGCGCCAAGCGGCTGCGCACCTATACCCTGGAAGTGAACAACGCCATCACCATTCCCGAGTACCTGGCGCGCCGCTTCGAGGACAAGTCCAAGCTGCTACAGACCATCTCGGCCCTGTTCATCCTGCTGTTCTTCCTGTTCTACACCAGCTCCGGCCTGGTGGCCGGCGGCAAGCTGTTCGAGACCGTGTTCGGCCTGGATTACAGCATTGCCGTGGTCATCGGTACCCTCTGTATCGTGTCCTACACCCTGTTCGGCGGCTTTCTGGCGGTATCCTGGACCGATCTGGTGCAGGGGCTGCTGATGGCCGCCGCCCTGTTGTTCGTACCCATCGCCACCATGGAAGGCGGCTTCGGCCAGTTGAATACCGATCTGCATAACCTCAACCCCGAGCTGCTGACCCTGTGGAACGATATCCAGGGCGAGCCGCTGTCCGCCATCGCCATCATCTCGCTGGCGGCCTGGGGCCTGGGCTACTTCGGCCAGCCCCATATCCTGGCGCGCTTCAATGCCACCCGCAGCAACAGGGACATCACCACCGCCCGCCGCATCGCCGTGACCTGGAGCTTCCTGTCCATGGCCGGCGCGCTGATGGTCGGTTTGGTCGGCCTGCTGTACGTGCAGAACAACATGGGCGGCGAGCTGGCCGATGCGGAAACCATCTTCATGGTGCTGGTCAACGCCGTGTTCCACCCGGTGATCGCCGGTATCCTGCTGGCCGCCATACTCGCCGCCATCATGAGTACCGCCGACTCCCAGTTGCTGGTGTCCTCCTCCGCCCTGGCGGAAGACTTCTACAAGCAGGTATTCAATCCCCAGGCCAGCTCCGAGAGCATCGTCAACGTGGGTCGCTTCGCGGTGATCGCCCTGTCCATCGTCGCCCTGCTGCTGGCCATGAACCCGGACAGCACCGTGCTGGGCCTGGTGTCCTACGCCTGGGCCGGCTTCGGCGCCGCCTTCGGCCCCGCCCTGCTGTTCAGCCTGTACTGGCGCGACATGAACCGCAACGGCGCCCTGGCCGGGGTACTGGTGGGCGGCATTACCGTGGTGGTGTGGAAGCAAATCTCCGGCGGCATCTTCGATATCTACGAAATCGTCCCCGGCTTTATCTTCGCCTCCATTGCCATCGTCGCGGTGAGCAAGCTCACCGGCGGCCCCGCCGCCTCGGTGACCAAGACCTTCGACAACTACCAGAAGAGCCTCGAGACCCTGGACTAAAATACCGGACAGTCATCCCTCCCAAGCCCGGCAGCCGCCGGGCTTTTTTGAGCCCATCCGCTAAGCTTGTGGCTATCACCATATCCATCAGGCCCAGCACCATGACCAGCACTCAGCTCCCGCTCGGCGGCACCCGGGAAGGGCAAGCCATCTCCCTGCACCTCCCCATGGCCAACCGCCATGGACTGATCACCGGCGCCACCGGCACCGGCAAGACGGTGACCCTGCAGACACTGGCGGAAGGTTTTTCCCGCGCCGGCACCCCGGTGTTCATGGCCGACGTCAAGGGCGACTTGTCCGGTCTGGCCGCGCCCGCCAATCCCGGCGGCAAGATTGCCGAACGGCTGGCGCAGCTGGGGGGGGCGGACTACCGGCCCCGCCCCTGCCCCACCCTGTTCTGGGATCTGTTCGGCGCGGCCGGCCATCCCCTGCGCGCCACCGTCTCGGAGCTGGGGCCGCTGCTGCTGGCCAATATCATGGAGCTCAACGACACCCAGACCGGGGTGCTCTACGGCTGTTTCCGCATCGCCGACGACGAGGGACTGCTGCTGCTCGACCTCAAGGATCTGCGCGCCCTGCTCGGCTGGGTGGCGGACAACGCCAAGGCCCTAGGCGGGCGCTACGACAACCTGCCCGGCAACAGCCTGGGCGCCATCCAGCGCCGGCTGCTGGTGCTGGAGCAGGAAGACGCCGAGCACTTCTTCGGCGAGCCTTCGCTGCGGCTGGCCGACCTGATGCAAAGGGATTTTTCCGGCCAGGGGGTGGTCAGCATCCTCGACGCCACCCGACTGATGCAGAGCCCCCGGCTCTATGCCACCTTCCTGCTCTGGCTGCTCAGCGAGTTGTTTGAAAACCTGCCGGAAGTCGGCGACCCGGCGCAGCCGGTGCTGGTGTTCTTCTTCGACGAGGCTCATCTGCTGTTCAACTCGGCCCCCAGGCCGCTGCTGGAAAAAATCGAACAGCTGGTACGGCTGATCCGCTCCAAGGGGGTGGGCGTGTATTTTATCAGCCAGAGTCCGCTCGATATTCCCGACACCGTGCTGGGCCAGCTCGGCAACCGGGTACAACACGCCCTGCGTGCCTTCACCCCGCGGGATGAAAAGGCGGTAAAGGCCGCGGCCCGTACCTTCAGGGCCAACCCGGCCTTCGATACCCAGGCCGCCATCACCACCCTGGGGGTGGGCGAGGCGCTGGTGTCGGTGCTGGATGAAAAAGGCGCGCCCACGGCGGTGGAAATCACCCTGATCTGTCCACCGGAGTCGCGTATCGGCCCGCTGAGCACGGCGGAGAGAGCCGCCCGACATGGCGCCTCACCGCTGGCCGGGCGCTACGAACAGGTGCTGGATCGGGAATCGGCGTTCGAGCTGCTCGCGGCCAGGGTGGCGCAACAGCAGCGGGAACAGAAGGAGCAGGAGCAGCTCCGCGACAAGGCCAAACCGGCCCCCCGCCGGAGCGGGAACCGGGACAGCATGCTGGAAAGCATCGCCAAGAGCACCCTGCGCAGCCTCGGCAGCCAGCTCGGCCGGCGTATCGCCCGGGGCTTGCTCGGATCAATGCTGGGCGGACGTTAGCGAGAGCGGATCACCTGGGTGCCGGCGATAACATCATGCAGCCCCTGCTTCTTGCGGGTAAAGGCGATCATCACGAACCCCAGCATCAGCAGCAGGGCGGACAGCAAGGAGGCGAAATAGCGCACCGAGGCGCGGATAAAGGACAGCCGCCGGCCCTGGGCATCAATCACCTTCATGCCGAGCAGTTTCTTGCCGATGGTCGCCTGCCAGGGCGAGGATTGCAGCAGGGCGAAATACAGCCACCACAACACCAGTCCGTACCAGGATTCGGCCTGCTGATAGGTCTGGGCATCGGGCTCGGCCAGGGTGGGATCCACCCCCAGCAGCCAGGACAGCAGCAGCGCCATGGGAACCGTCATCAGCAGCACATCGATCAGATAGGCGAACAGGCGGCGCCAGAAACCGCCATACCTGGCCTTATTCAGTGAAAATATCGATCGATTCATGCTTTAAATCCCCGCGAATGGACAGGCCTTGCGCCCGGGTGAACATCAGCCGTCCATGGTAGCAGACGGATGCACCAAAAGTAGTCGCTGGGACGGCATTTGCCAGAATGAGGAACAAACCTATAGAGAAATTCGAAGCGTTGTCAGCCGTCTGAACGGCCCTGCCGGGCCGTGGAGCATGGCGGGCCGGATCAGCCCATCTGGGATTGCAGGTAGTTTTGCAGGCCAATCCTGTCGATCAGCCCCAGCTGCTGCTCCAGCCAGTGGGTGTGGTCGTGCTCGGTGTCTTCCAGCAGCTGCAGCAGCATGTCGCGGCTCTGGTAGTCCCGCTCCTGCTCGCACAGGGCCATGATCTTGCGCAGATCCTCGATCACCTTGTATTCCAGGTCCAGATCACTCTGGAGCATGGCGGGCACGTCCTTGCCGATATTGAGCGGCACCCGGGTCACCATGTCGGGGGTGCCCTCCAGGAACAGGATGCGCTCGATCAGCTTGGCGGCATGGCCCTTCTCGTCCTCGAATTCGTGGTCGATGCGCTCGAACAGCTTCTTCAGGCCCCAGTCGTCGTACATGCGGGAGTGGATAAAATACTGATCCATGGCGCTCAGCTCGCCGGCCAGCAGCTCGTTCAGCGCCGCGATAATCTTTGGATTGCCTTTCATCTGGAGGTCCCCTTACATTTGCGACTGTTGGTAGTTTTCGATGCCAACCTTGGCGATAAGGCCGAGCTGGGTATCGATCCAGTCCAGGTGCCCTTCCTCGTATTCCTCGATCTCGGTGAGCAGTTCCCGGGACACATAGTCCTGCACCGACTCGCAATAGGCGATGGCTTCCTTCACCACCACCAGTTGTTCCTCGACCTGCTGCAGATCGCAGCGCAGCATCTCTTCGGTGCTCTCGCCGATATACAGGCGGTTGAGGTGCTGCAGATTGGGCAGCCCCTCCAGGAACAGGATACGCTCGATAAGCTTGTCGGCCTGCTTCATGTCCTTGATGGATTTCTTGTACTCGTGCTCGTCCAGCTCGTGCAGGCCCCAGTTCTTGAACATGCGGGCGTGCAGGAAATACTGGTTGATGGAGGTGAGTTCGATGCTCAGTACCTGGTTCAGGTACTCGATGACTTTTTTATCGCCTTTCATAAACCTTCTCCCCGTGGATTCCGTTGGCAATGATAGACGTGCCCGCTCCCCTTTTCAAATTTAAATTCAAGCTAAGTTACTGATTTATCTTGAATAACGTAGTGGTAATAAGAACGTGTGTTATTTTTAACGCGGTTCATCCGGCGCCATTCCAGGCGCCGAAACGGCCGAGGGCAAAGCCCGGCCGCCCCGGCTATCCCTCACAGCCCCAGCAGGCGGCGCAGCTGGGGGCAGTCGAAGTCGGCCAGGGAGGGTAGCCGGAAATCGGCGATGCCGAAGCGCTGATCCCGGTACAGGGCCGGCTCGGGCACGCACAGCGCCGTCATCTGGGCGGCCTTGGCGGCGATGACGCCATTGACCGAATCCTCGATGGCCAGGCAGTGCTGGGGCAACACGCCCAGGGCGGCGGCGGCTTCCAGGTAGACCTGGGGATGGGGCTTGCCGAGCGGCAGGTGTTCGGCGGACACCCGCACCTGGAAGTGGTCGGCCAGCCCGAAGCGCTCGAGCACGGCGTCGATCAGCCGCAGCGGCGAGGAAGAAGCCAGCCCGACCTTGAGCGGGGAGCGAGCCAGCCAACCCAGGGTGTCGCGCACCCCGGCCATGGGGTCGTCCAGTTGCCGCACTTGGGCTATCACCTGCCCGATCATCGCCTCGGTCAGGGCATCGGCACAGGCCGGATCCAGCCCCTTGGTGCGCACCCAGCGCTGGCTTATCTCGTCGATGCGCAGGCCCACGGTCTGGGCGCCGTCCTCCTCGGTGACGGTAAAGCCGAAACGGGCCCCCGCCTCCTTCTTGGCCTGCAGCCACAGGGGCTCGGAGTCGACGATGACCCCGTCCATATCGAAAATAACCGCTTCAATCATGCTGTGCTCCTCGTTGCTGGTTTAATCGCTGGTGTTCGGCGCCGCCACCGATTCCCGCGGGACCAGCCGTCCCCGGAAGCGCGCCGGGACCGGGGCCGGGCGGCCTTCGGCCAGCTCCAACGCCAATTGCATGGCGTGCCGGGTCATGGCTTGGATCGGCAGCTCCACCGTGGTGAGCGGCGGCAGGCTGAAGGCCGACATCGGCTCGTTGTCGAAGCCGGCCACCGACAACTGCTGCGGCACCCGGATGCCGGCCTCATGCAGCGCCCGCAGCGCGCCCACCGCCATGTCGTCGTTGAAAGCGAATAGGGCGCTGAACCCGGTCCCCCGCTCGAGCAGGCGCCGGCAGGCCAGGTAGCCCCCTTCGAGATGGCTGTCGCCGTGCTCGATCAGTTGCGGCTCGACGGCGATGCCGTGTGCCCCGAGCGCGGCCCGGTAGCCCTCGAGCCGGGCCTGGCCGGTGGGGGCCTGGATAGGGGTGGTGATGCAGGCGATGCGTCGGTGGCCCAGGCCGATCAGGTGCTCCACCATCAACCGGGCGGCGCCGGCCTGCTCGAAGCAGACGCTCGGCCCCAGCGCCGGCGGCAGTTCCCGGTTGATCACCACCAGCGGGACAGCGAGCCCGGCCTTCAGTTCGGCGAGCTGCGATTCGCTCATAAAACGGCTGTACAGCACGATGGCGTCGCAACGCCGGTCGGCCAGCAGGTGCACCGCGTCCCGCTCACGCTCCGGATCGTCGTGGCCGTCGGTCACGATCAGCTGCTTGCCGTGCTGTTCGGCGCTCTGCGCCGCCTGCTTGAGCAGGGTGCCGAAGTAGGCGCCTTCGAACTCGGACACCACCAGCCCCAGGCTGTTGGCGCTGTTGTTGGCCAGGGCCCGGGCCAGGCTGTTGGGCCGGTAGCCGAGCTGGTCGATGGCGTCGAACACCGCGCGGCGGGTGGACTCCTTCACCTGGGCGGTGCCGTTCAGCACCCTTGAGACCGTGGCCTTGGAAACCCCGGCCAGTTTGCATACATCGGTTATGGTGGCCATTGCTGTTATCGGAAAAGTGTAAGGGAAAACGACGCCTGGGCGGCTCAGCCCCATTGCAGGCTGGCGCCGTGGGATCTTATCACCTCCTGGTACCAGAAGAAGCTCTTCTTGCGCTGCCGGGCCAGGTGGTTGCCCCGGTCGATGTAGACGAAACCGTACTGCTTCTGGTAGCCATTGAGCCAGCTCAGCAGATCGGTGAAGGACCAGGGATAGTAGCCGCGCACGTCGGCGCCGGCGGCGATGGCGTCCGCCGCCGCCTCCAGGTGGCGGGCCAGGTAGTCGATGCGGGCGTCGTCCACCACTTCGCCGTCAATGATGGGATCCTTGGCGCCCAAGCCGTTCTCGGTGATGTACACCGGCACGTTGCCGTAGCGTTCTTTCAGTTGCAGTATGCCCTCGGTCAGGCCTCGGGGATAGATTTCCCAGTCCCAGTCGGTGTATTCGCCATCGGGGTTGCGCACGAACTTGAACAGCCCCCGGAAACCGAACTCCTGGCCCGAGCCCTTCTCGCCGCTGGTGTTGATGCGGGTGTTGTCCACGTCCGGGTTGGCGGCCACCAGCTCTCGCTTGTAGTAGTTGACCCCGATAAAGTCGCAGATATTGGCCTTGAGCAGTTCGGCGTCGCCCGGGGCGAACACCGGCGCGCCGAGCGCCTCCCGGGCCCATTGCAGCAGCGTGGCGGGATACTCGCCCCTGAGCACGGGATCGTAGAACCAATGGGTGAAGCAGCCGTCGGCCAGCTCCCGGGCGGCGATGTCTTCGGGCTTGTCGCTGGCCGGGGCGTGGGGCTGCAGCACGTTGACGAAGCCGATCACCGCGTCGGCGCGTACCCGTCCTTGGCGCTTGAGTTCGCGGAAGCACTGTACCGCCCGGGCGTGGGCCACGAACACATGGTGGCAGGCCTGCAGGGCCCGGGCCGGGGAGCACACCCCGGGCGGGTGGGCACCGGTAATGTAGCCCATGCCGGTGAAGACGACGGTCTCGTTGAAGGTGGCCCACAGCTCGGTCTTGGCACCGAATTCCCGGTAGCACAGTTCGGCGTAGTCGGCGAAGGCGTCCACCGTCTCGCGGGATTCCCAGCCGCCAATGTCCTGCAGCGCCTGGGGCAGATCCCAGTGGTAGAGGGTGATCATCGGCTTGATATTGTACCTGAGCAGCTCGTCGATCAAGGCATGGTAGAAGGCGACACCTGCCGGGTTGATGGCGCCGCGCCCGGCGGGAAACAGCCGGGTCCAGGCGATGGAAAAGCGGTAGCTGGTGAGTCCCTGCTCCGCCATCAGCGCCACGTCTTCCTTGAAGCGGTGATAGTGATCCGCCGCCAGATCGCCGTTGGTGCCTTCATGGGTGGTGCCGGGCAGGTGGGCGTAGACATCCCAGATGGATGGCCCTTTGCCGTCGGCGTCGTGGCCGCCCTCCACCTGGTAGGCGGCGCTGGCCGCGCCCCACAGAAAATGCGCCGGAAATGCTGTCATGCTGGGCTCCTCGGTTCGGTGCTGGACGAGACGGCAACCGTGCCTCCAGTCCCACCTCTTTGACGGGCAGGATGAAGCGCAGGATTGCCTGAAGTGAGCATATCCTAACAGCAAAATGAAACCGGTTACAGAAACCGGTTTCATTTATCCGTAAATTTGTGAGCGGCATAAAAACCCGGGCGCCAGGAAGCATAGTGCCGATGCATTTTAAGTTGCTCGGTGTGCTAGAGCACCGATCAGTTTAAAAGTTGACCGGCATGAAGCTTCTTGGGGCGCGGGCGGCCCGCCTGCCTTCCCGCGCAGCGGGAACCGCGGGCCTTGCAAAGGCCTCCTCGGTTTGGGTCGGGTGCACCCCCCATGCGGGCGGGCCGCCCGCGCCCCAATACCCAGTGCCATAGCCGGATCCTGAGGACAGGTGCCAAACCTGATTTTTAAACTATATGACGCTCTAAGGCGCCAACCGGATCTGGCCCAGGGTGTTGGCATCGGTGGCGAACCAGAGGCTGTTGCTGGGCGCGTGGTAATGCAGGTGGCGCACCGTACCACTGGGGCTGGGCAGCGCCAGATCATGCAGGAAACGCTCGCCTTGGGTATCGAAGCTCAGCAAGCGCATGGTCCTGCCGCCCTGATCCGCCAGCCACAGTCTGCCCTCGCCATCCAGAGCCGCTCCGTAGGGGCGGGCCCGTCTTTCGCCGGGGATCGGCCACTCATCGAAGCTCTCCGACGATGGCCGATAGCGGCCGACGATACCACCGGAGAAATCCAGGTACCAGACGTCGCCGTTATCGGCTACCTCCAGGCGCCGCGCCCGAGCCCTGGGCCGAGGCAGGGTGACTTCCGCCAGATCCAGGGTGACGGGATCTACCCGGGCCAGTTTGTTGGTGCCGAACAGGGTCACCCAGGGCTGGCCCCGGCCGTCCAGCTTGATATCGTAGGGCCGGGCGTTGGAGGTGGGTACCCATATCAGCTCCAGCTCTCCGTTGCTCATATCCAGCCGCCCTATCCGGTTGCTTTCCGGCACGGTAAACCAGAGTTGTCCCCGGCCATCCAGCGCCAGGGTGTGGGGGTCGCGCACGGCGGGGTTGCGGATGGGAAAGGTGGTGATCTCCCCGCTTTGCGGATCCAGCCGGCCGAGTCGGGCATTGCGGTTCCCCGCGTACCAGACCATGCCGGCGTCATCCACCGCCACGCCATTGGGGTAGGTACCCGACTCCAGATCGACCCGCTCGAAGGCCTCGCTGGCGGGATCGAAGACCGCCAGGTAGTTGCCGAGCTGTCCGCTGAACCAGACCCGCCCATCCGGCGCCACGAAAGGATCCCTGGGACGGGTCCTGGCCCAGGGTACCTGCCATTCCTGGATAAGGGGTGGTGATGCGGGGACCTGTTGCGCCTCGACGACCAGCACCAGCCACAACCCCAGCAATGGATACAGGATTTTCATCTTTACCTCTCTGCCACCGGAAAATGCCCCCTTATGTGTAGCTGCGTCGTAAGTAGCTCCATTAGGATCCTCTCTCTGGCGGTAGGCATGCAGGCCGGGGTAACGAGGCTGATTCAGGCCGTCGGCTTCACCGGGCAGACAAAAAACCGGGCCTGAAGCAGGCCCGGTATTGCCGTTGGCGGATGGGTACCTTGCTGGTGGAGCGCAGGTGGCTCGCGCGCTCCAAAAACATTGTACTGGTCACGTTTTAAACTCAGCGGTGCGCTAGGGCGCCAGCCGAGCCTGTCCCAGGGTATTGGCGTCGGTGCCGAACCAGAGGCTGTCGCTGGCGGCGTGGTAGTACATGTGGCGCACCGCTCCGCCCTCGCTGGGGATGGGCACCGCCGGCAGGAAGCGCTCCTCGGCGGTGTCGAAACCCAGCAGCCGTACCGGGCGGGAGCCCACGTCCACCAGCCACAGCCGTCCGCGTTGGTCCATGCCGGAGCCGTAGGGCTGGGCCCGCCCCGCGCCGGGAATGGGCCACTCCTCGAACTCGTTCCCTGCCGGCCGGTAACGGCCGATCATGCCGCCGGCGAAGTCCAGGTACCAGACCTCGCCGTTGGCGGCGATTTCCAGACGGCGCACCCGGGCCTGCTCCCGGGGCAAGGTCACCTCGGTCAGCGCCAGCGTCTGCGGATCGATCCGGGCCAGCTTGTTGGTGCCGAACAGGGCCACCCAGGGCCGGCCCTGGCCGTCCAGCTTGATGCCATAGGGGCGGGCATCGGGGGTCGGCACCCTCACCAGGGCGATGTCGCCACTGGCCATGTCCAGCCGGCCCACCCTGTTGCTGCCCTGGGCGGTAAACCAGATCCCGCCCCGGCCATCCAGCGCCAGGGTGTGGGGATCGCGCACCTCCGGATCGGTCATGGGGAAGGTGACTGTCTCCCCGCTCGCCGGATCCAGCCGGCCGATGCGGGCATTGCGGTTGCCGGCGTACCAGACCAGTCCCGCCTCATCCACCACCAGGTTGTGGGGATGGGTGCCCGGCTCCAGCTCGATGCGCCGGAACTGCTCGGTGCCGGGATCGAACACCGCCAGGTAGTTGCCCGCCTGGCCGCAGAACCAGACCCGCCCGGCCGGATCCACGTAGGGATCCCGCGGCCGGGTGCCGGCCCAGGGCACCGGCCACTCGCGGACGGCGGCGGGCCCGGGCGCCGCCTCCTGCGCCCCGGGCCCGAAGGCCAGCAGCAGCCCCAGTAACAGGAAAAGATGTCTCATTCGTCCGTCTCCCGGTTGGGTTACACCCTCTTAGTGTAGCCGTACCGGGTGGTGCCCTGGGCGCTGTCGGCGGACGCCATGCCGTTCGTGATCAGCCACGAGCTGTGGGCCACCGACGGCCTGATACTCGGCTTTGTACTGATGATGCTGCTGGATACCGCCCAGGGGTAAGGCACCAGCCAGTTGCACGATATTGGAGTACGGGTGATGTCCTCCGCAGGGAGGACAGCTCATCCACATAAGTTGCCCCGTGTTTCCCGCAGCGCGGACAGGCAGGCGGGCCGCCCGCGCTCCAGGACCGCTCGGACACCGGCTCAGGCAAACACCCTTTCCGGCGCTGGTGCTATCTCGCCGGTCTGCACCCGCCACTGGGCGGCGTAGAGGCCGTTTCTGGCCAGCAGTTCGGCATGGCGCCCCTGCTCGGCGATGCGACCCTGGTCGACCACCACTATGCTGTCGGCGTGGACTATGGTGGACAGCCGGTGGGCTATCATGATCACGGTGCGGCCGTGGGCAATCTTGCGCAACGAGCGCTGGATGGCGGCCTCGGTCTCGTTGTCCACCGCGCTGGTGGCCTCGTCGAGGATCAGCACCGGCGGATCCTTGAGCAGGGCCCGGGCCAGGGACAGCCGCTGACGCTGGCCGCCGGACAGCCGCACGCCCCGCTCGCCCACCGGGGTATCCAGTCCTTGCGGCAGCCGCTCGATGAACTCCCAGGCTTCCGCCACCCGGGCGGCGGCGACCATCTCTTCCTCGCTCGCCTCGGGGCGGCCGTAGGCGATGTTGTCGCGGATGCTGCCCTCGAACAGGAACACGTCCTGGCTGACCAGGCCGATATTCTGCCGCAGCTGCTGCATGTCCAGCCGCGCCAGCGACTTGCCATCCAGATAGATGTCACCTTGCTCCGGCTGGTAGAAACGCAGCAAGAGTTTAACCAGGGTCGATTTGCCGGAGCCGGTGGCGCCCACCAGGGCCAGGGTGGAGCCCGCCGCCACGGTCAGCTCGATGTCGTTCACCCCCACCCCGCTGGATGGATAATGGAAGCTCAGGCCCTCGAAGCGCACCTCGCCTTTTACCGGGGCCGTCAGCCCTTCGCCGCCGTCCTGCACCTGCACCGGGGTGGTCAGCAGATCCAGGATGCGCCGGGTGCTGGCCATGGCCCGCTCGAACAGATCGATCACCTGGGCCAGGCCGGTGAGCGGCCACAACAGCCGCTGGGTGAGGAACACCAGCACCCCGTAGGCGCCCACATTGAGCGAGCCGTCCAGGGTCTTGAGGCCGCCGAGGATAAAGGTGGCCAGAAAGCCCACCAGTATCGCCATGCGGATGATGGGGATAAAGGCCGAGCTGATGCGGATGGCCTTGCGGTTGGCCTCTACATAGGCCTCGCTGCTCTGACGCAGCCGCTCGGCCTCGCGGGCCTCGGCGGTAAAGCTCTTGATGGTGGCGATGCCGCCCAGGTTGTTGGACAGCCGCCCGGCCAGTTCACCCACCTTTTCGCGCACCTCGGCGTACACCGGGCCGGCCTTGCGCTGGAAGTAGAAGGCGCCCCAGATGATGATGGGGATGGGGGTGAAGGCCAGCAGGGCGATCTGCGGCGACAGCACCATGAACACGGCGCCCACCGCCACCACGGTGACGAACACCTGGATCAGGCTGTTGGCGCCGCCGTCGAGGAAGCGCTCCAGCTGGTTGACGTCATCGTTCATGATGGACACCAGTTGGCCCGAACTCTTGGACTCGAAAAAGCCCATATCCAGCCGCTGCACGTGCTCGTAGGCGTCCTGGCGCAGATCCGACTGCAGCCGCTGGGCCAGGTTGCGCCACAGGATCTGGTAAAGGTACTCGAATAGCGACTCGCCGGCCCAGATCAGGAAGGTGAGCACCCCCAGCACCAGGATCTGCTCTCTGGCCTCGACGAAGCCGAGTTTGGCCACGAAGCTCTGCTCCTGGTTGACCACCACGTCGATGGCGATACCGATCAGGATCTCGGGGGCGATGTCGAACAGTTTGTTGAGGATGGAGCAGCAGGTGGCGGCGATGATGCGGCCGCGATAGCCCCGGGCATAGCGCAACAGGCGCCCCAGCGCCTGAAAGCTGGACGAGCTGGACATGAAACAGACTCCACACAGGAAAGGAAAAGCCGCTAGCCTACCGGATCAGGGCACACCATTAAAGCGAATCATTATCATTTTACGGTCATTCCCCGGCTCGTAGCCGCCGCAGCTGGCCGAGCTCCAGGCCGGCAGGGATCTCCCCGGCGGCCAGGTACTTGTAGCCGGTATTGACCCCGAACTCGGAAATGCCCAGCGCCTTCACCAGCTCGAAGTGTCGCTCGTAGGCGAACAGATAGCCGGCGTCTCCCGAGGGACGGCGCAGTATGCGCTCGATTTCGTCCGCATGAGGGCTGGCGAAGGCCTCGGCCAGCCGCCCGGCGTTGCCGCCCTGGGGGCCGATGGGCTCCGCATCCGGATCCGGTTCGAACAGCTCGGGGGCCGAGTTGTACTGATCCACCACCCAGCCCTGCTGGCACAGGGCGCAGAGCAGAATGTCGTCGTCGTGGTTCTGCGCCACCAGCACCGGCGCCTTCAGCTCGGCAGACAGCAGGCAGCCGAGCGCCAGCACCACCTCGGGCTGCTGGCCTTCCGCCTCCTCATCGAACACCACCACCGAGCCCTTGTGGGCCGAGGTGACGAAGGCATTGCGCCCCTCCAGTACCGCGGCGACGGCATCGGCGTCGGTACAGCCCAGGGTGTAGCTGACATAAAAGCTTTCCATCTTGACGGCTCCCGGAGCGGTGGCCCCTGCACGATGTCTGTTCTTTCAACATAGTCCGAAAACACCCCTGCCGTTGACCGCCCCAATGGAAAAGGGGCCCGCAGGCCCCTTCGCAACGGCAATGGCCGCTTACTTGATCCAGATGGGATTGGAATAGGCGCGGTTGCCCTGCCTGTCCTCGACCACCCATTGCATCCAGGTGCGCTTGGGTGGTACCGGTACACCAGTACGGAACCACTTGGCACCGTTAATGCTCCAGCCCGCCACCTGCTTGCCGTCCAGCCAGACTTCGGCCTTGGCCAGGCCCAGCTCGGAGCGGAATTCCACCTCGGTTTCGCTGTAGGGGGCGGCTTCGCCGCCGAAATTGGTGGTGATGGGGTACACCTCGGGGCCGAAGCTGACGAAGCTGTGGCCTTTGGCAGCGGCGGTGGCGAAGTCGGCGGCAATGCGCCCCTTGGGGGTATAGGCGTACAGCTTGGCGCTCTGCTGGCGTGCGTCCTTCAACTGCGGGCTGGCACTCAAGTAGACCCGCTCGCCCCGATCCCAACGCTGGCGCATCACCGACAAGTAGGATTCGAAGTTGCTGGCCGCCGGGGCCAGCTCAAACAGCCCGATCGCCGCCTGATCGCTGACCGTGGTGTACATTTCCTTGTCGGAGTGCAGATCCCCCAGGGAGCCGGCGCTCAGCCAGGCGCCGAATTCGCCGGCCTGCCCCGGCTGACGCGGCCGGCGCAGATCGTCGGTTTCGTACAGCTCGCCCAGGTGAGCCTGGGGCTGGGCCGCGGTCCAGTGGGTCTGCACCATCCGCGGCACCTCGTTGTAGCTCGGCTTGCCGTACTGGCCCGGCTCGTTGCGCAGCAGCCGGTAGCCGGCGAACAGGGTTTCCCTGGCCGGGCTCTGCAGGCGGGTACTGAGCTTGATACCGGGGTAGTCCTTGCCGACTTCGTAACGGCTGAGCAGGGTGTTGCCGTTCCACTCCCGCTCGAGTTCGATCACCAGCCGCTCCGCGGTCTGTTCGACAATATTCAGCCCAGTCAGGCGCAGCTCACCCTCGCCGGGCACAAAGTCCAGCGAGACGATGCGATCGGGGCCGAAGCCGCCGTTCTCCACCAACGCCATGTCCACCACGCCGCCCTTGGCGCCCGGCTCGCCTCCCAGGGCGATGGCGAACGCGAAATGCGGGGTACGCACGGTAATATCCTCGGCACCGAGAGCATTACCGCCCTGGATAGTGGTCGGGCCTCGCACCACTTCGATGCCGGCGGGTGGGGCATTCCTGTTGACGGAAGGCGATGAACAGGCGGTTATAACGAGGGCTGCCAGCAGGGGCAGGCCGGATTTGTAAAAGCGCATCTTGAGGAACCCTAAAAGGAACAACAACGGGCCAGAATTCTGACAGGTCCTTGCCAGAACTCAATAGCCTACCTGGGTGGATTATGTCGGAAATATGCTCCGCTGAGTCTGATCCGGGCCGGCTCAACCTGAGACCCCCCCCCGAGGGCCGGACGGCGGCAGGCGGTCCGGCCGCGACGAACGGGGTCGCTTACCCCTCATCCTGCTCCAGCCAGGCCCGGGCCTGGTCCAGATGTTCGAAGTACTCCACCTGGCTGCTCAGCAGAAACCAGTCGGCCACCCTGGCCATCAGCTTCTCCTTGAACTCGACGCCCACTATCGCCAGCTTGCCGAACTCGTCGCCGTGCTTGCGGGTAAAACGGATGTCCTCCCAGAAGGCCCGCGCCTCCCAGCCGCCGAAATCGATCATGTCCACCAACGCCTTGATCCGGGGCCTGTCCATGGTGGCCAGGGTCTGCTCGAGCTGTTGCTCCATCGCCCTGAAGTCATCGTAGGCGATATCGCCATAGATCTTGATGGTCAGGTACAGGGTATGGTTGTCCTGCTTTTTCATCTCGACGGCCATGCCGTGTGCTTCCAACATGATGGCTGCTCCCTTGTGGTGAAACCCAGCACTAAGTATGGCCGCTGTGACCGGGGGTGCCTCCGGCGCTGGCAAAAAGTAGGGCAAAGATTGATCGTCGTCGTCTTTCGGCTTGCCAACGGCACCGCTTGCAGGCAGCCTTGGCGGCAGGTATCGATTCGGAGTACAGCAAGCCATGGGCAAAGTGAGATTTTTTCTGGTGCTCATCGCCGTGCTGGCGGCCGGCTACGGGGCGGCGGCGCCCTGGCTCACCGTCTACCAGATCCGCGACGCGGCCGACCGGCGAGACAGCCTGGCCCTGGCCGGGCACGTGGAATTCGACAGCGTGCGCCAGAGCCTGAAGGAGCAACTGAATGCGCGCATGCTGCGCGAGCTGGACGGCGAGCTCGAACAGAGCCCGCTGGCCGCCCTGGGCGCCGCCTTCGCCAACCTGGTGGTGGACGGCCTGGTCGACAGCTACGTGACGCCCGCCGGCATCGAGCAGCTGATGCGCGGAGAACCCCCGGCGCCGGGCATTCCCGACAGCAGCCCGCCGCCGGCTCCCGGAGAACCGGCGGCCGAACGCCGCAAGCCCTTCTCCGATGCCCGCATGGGCTACCGCTCGTTCAACCGCTTCGTGGTGACCCTGACCGACGACGGCGGCAAGGAGGCCGAATTCGTGCTGAGCCGCCGCGGCCTGGGCTGGAAACTGACCGCCATCCTGCTGCCGCTGGATTAACCCCGCCGCTCGAGCCAGTGCCGCTTCAGACGCCGGCCGATGTCATCCGCTTCGGCCTCGAACAGCTGCCGCCCCAGATCCAGGGCCTGCGCCCTCAGCACCTGGCGCTGCTGCGCGAGCAGCGGCAATATCGGCTCGGCCAGTCCCGCCAACCTGGCGCCATAACGGCCGAGCAGGCCGGCCAGCATGTCCAGATCGTGCTCCCTGCCGAGCCATTCCCCCAGCTCCTTGCTCTGTTGGGCCCGGGGTTGCAGCCAGTCGGGCGCCAGCGGCTGCAGGAAGCGCAGCTGGTAGCCGTGGTATTTCACCCACTTGCGCCACTGGTGCCAGGGCTCGGCCTCGGCCACCCCGGCCAGCTGCCAGACCGGATCCCGGGCCTGCAGGTACACGGCCTTGAAGCCGCCGCCCAGGGTGCGGTAACGGGGCTCGAGCGGCGGCCACCTGGCGATCCACTGCCGTCCTTCCCGCAGCGCCGTCGCCGCCTGCCTGACCACCTTGCCCGGTTTTTTCACCCCGTTCGACGCCGGCAGCAGCACCAGCAACTCGCGGATCACCTCGGCCAGAGCCGGCTGCTGCTGCGCCAGTTGCGCCAGGGTTTGCTGCCGGACACAGGCGTCGCGCAGGGGGGAAAGGCGGCGGGCGATATCACGGAAATAACGATCGCAGGGGCGGTACCTCCGGCCCAGGGGCGGCTCTATCAGCCGCAACAGGGCACGCAGCTTCTTCAGGTGCTTGCGGGCCTGGTGAATGGCGTCGTCCCGATCCGCCCCCTCGTTCAAGCCGGCGGCCGCCTCTTCCAGCAACCGGCACGCCGTCTCCCGCAGGGACTGATCCAGGGACAGCTGCAGACTCAGTTCGAAACTCATGCTGATACACTCTTGCCGGGGCAGGCCCCACCGGACGCTAAGTGTAGCCCATGGCCCTCAGCCATGGCGCAGCCCCTGTTGTCTCGGCGTCTGGTACCACAATAGCTCGCCGCCGCCGGCCTGCAGCCCGTTCCAGCGCAGCATCCCCAGCCGCATATGCAGGATGGCGCAGGTGGGAAACTTGTCGTCCGGCGCCCCGCACAGCATCCTGCTCAGTTCGCCCAGACCGGGCATATGCCCCACCAGCAACAGGTGGCCGATCCGCTCCGGCTGCCGGCGCAACAGCGCCAGGATCCGGCGGCCGCTCGCTTCGTAGAGGTCCGGCTCAAATTGCAGCCTGCCCTCGGGGCAGCCCAGGGCATCGGCGAAGGCCAGGGCGGTCTCCCGGGTGCGCCGGGCCGGGCTGCACAGGATGAGATCCGGCGGCGGCAGCCGGGTCGTGGCATAGGCGGCCATGGCGGGCAAATCGCGCCGGCCGCGCTCCCCCAGCGGACGATCGACATCCGCCAGGGCCGGATCGTCCCAGCTCGACTTGGCATGGCGCACCAGGGTCAGCAATTTCGGCGTGGTGTGATCGGTCATCTTGAGGCTCCACTAAGGTGACGATATGACATACCCCACCATACCCGCAGCGGGGGACATGGGGCCAGCAAATCAACGCCGGGCGACGCCACGCCGCCGCCCGGCACGGGTCATGCCACCCGCACCAGTCTGACCGGCACCGGCCGACAGACGGTATTGCACACCGGCGAATGCTGGCGGGCATAGCCCATCAGCTCTTCCAGCTCCTGGTCGCTGCAGTCGGCGTCCACATTCATGCGGATGCTGATCTGCTCGTAGCCGGCAGGCACGCCGTCGTCCAGGCCCAGCAGGCCATGCAGATCGATATCGCCCTCCAGCTCGGTGGAGAGGGCGCGGATGCGGATGCCACGGGCCGCCGCGTGCAACACCAGGGTGGTGGTGACGCAGCCGGCCAGGGCATGCAGCAGGAACTCCACCGGATTGGCGCCCTCGTTGGCGCCCAGCAGCACCGGCGGCTCGCCGTTGGTAAAGCGGAAGGGCTCGGCCCGGGACTCATCTTCCTGGCCGGCACCGTAAAAGCCCTGGATGGTGGAGCGGTTCTCTCCGCCGCTGATCCAGCGGTTGCTGGCCCGGAACTGGAAGCGGGCCAGGCCCGGCTGCTGCTGGATGGCGGCGATGGTGGTCATCATCTGGTCCTGGTCGAGACCGTTGATCATCTGGGTATGGGTGTTCATGGCATTGCTCCTCGGTTGGGTTGGGCGTATCGCCTCTGTCTCTCTTTCGCAATGCCCGTGCCAATCGACGAGGGAGCTTAATCTGCCTTTTTATCAATGGATTGTTATTTATCCCCGGCTCTCCCCCGCTCCCGATATCCCGTTTTTCACGAAAGCTCGGGCGCCACGGCCACGGGATCCGGGGATCGTCAGCGTTTGATGCCAAGGGATTTCAGGCGAGAACTCAGGGTATTGGGATGCAGGCCGAGCAGGGCCGCGGCGCCGTCGGCCCCCGCTATCTTGCCGTGGCAGTGGACCAGGGCCCGCTCGAGGTTGGCTTTCTCCAGCGCCGCCAGCTCCGCCGCGGTGAGGATGGCAGGCTCGCCAGGCCCCATGGGCAAGGGCGCCGGCGCCATCTCGGGCAGGGCACGGTCCAGGGCCAGGCGGCGGCCATCCGGGCTGATGATCAGCGCCCGCTCCAGCACGTTTTCCAGCTCCCGCACATTGCCCGGCCAGGGGTAGCCGCGCAGGCGGCGCTCGTCCTGTTCGTTCAGTTCCGGCAGGGGCAGGCCATGACGACGGGCGAAACGCGCCAGCAGGGCCCGGGCCAGCAGCAGGATGTCGTCGCCCCGCTCACGCAGGGGCGGCACCCGCAGCGGGAAGACGTTGAGCCGATACCAGAGATCCTGGCGAAAGGTCCCCGCCGCCACCATGGCCGCCAGATCCCGATGCGTGGCGGCGAGCAGGCGCACGTCGACCTTTTCGGTACGGCCGCCGCCCACCCGCTCGAACTCCCCCTCCTGCAGCACCCGCAGCAGCTTGGCCTGCAGATCCGGCGGCATCTCCCCCACTTCGTCGAGGAAGAGGGTGCCGCCGTCGGCCTGTTTGAAGCGCCCTTCCCGCCGCTGCAGGGCGCCGGTGAAGGCGCCCTTTTCATGGCCGAAAAATTCGCTCTCCTGCAGTCCGGGGGCGATGGCGGCGCAGTTGACCCGGACAAAGGGCATGGCGGCCCGGCCGCTCTGGCGATGGAGGGCGCTGGCCACCAGCTCCTTGCCGGTGCCGGTTTCACCGGTGATAAGCACAGTGGTGTCCAGCGCCGCCACCCGCCCCAGCTCTTCCCGCATCCGGCGCATCGGCGGGCTCTCGCCCAGGATCTCCGCCTCGCCTTGCAACTGGCGGATATCCTCGCGCAGCTGCGCCGCTTCGGCGGTAAGCACACGCAGCCTGGTCTCACGCTCGGCCAGCGCCTGATCCCGCCACAACCGGGCCAGCTCGGCACCGGCACGGGCGGTAAACAGCCGGAACACCGACAGCACGCCGGGGCTGGCGGTCAGGGGCTTGTCATCCAGGACCGCCAGGTGGCCGAGCACCACGCCGCCGGCATCCACCAGGGGCTGGGCCAGGTAGCTGACCGCCCCCAGCGCCGGCAGATCCGGATCCTGCGGGTAGAGCTCGATCACCCGCTCCGGCACCAGGGTCAGTTCGCAACGGTTGATCACCGGCTCGCAGGGGGTGCCGCCGATATCGTACTCATAGTCCTCGATATAGTGATCATCGAACCAGAACGCCAATGCCCGCAGCCGACGCCGGGCCGGCAGCCATTCGGTAACCCAGGCACCCTTGACGCCGAGCACCAGCGCCAGTTGCCGCACCAGTTGCTCGAAAAACGGCTGGCCCGAACTGCTGGCGAGGGCTCGCACCAGGGTGTCGAGCAGCCGTTGATCGAAGGCAGGGGAAACATCGGCGGACATGGGGCACTCCGGTGGCAGGCACTTCCCCAAGTATACCCAAGGCGGGCGCTACAGCTCGTCCAGCCGCTTGAGCAGCCGATCCAGCCCGTTGACCAGATCCCGGTACTCGGAGGCCGACAGGCAGTCGATCAGCCGAGACTCCCATTCCAGCACCCGGGGCACCATTTTCCGATACAGTGCGATACCCTCCCCGGTCAGGGCCACCTGGGCCGCGCGCTGATCTTCCGGCAGGGGCACCCGGGTGATCAGGCCTTTTTCCTCCAGTCCCTGTAACCCGCGGGACACCTTCACCTTGTCCATGCAGGTGAGCTCGGCCAGCTCGCGGGCGATGATTTTCTCCCGGTGGCCGATAGCGGCGAACAGCCGCCATTCCGGCCGGGTGATGCCGAACTCTTCCCGATAGAAGGCCGCCAGCCCGCTACCCACCCGCTCCGCCACCAACATCAGCTTGTAGGGAACAAAATCGTCCAGCACAAAATGTGTTTTTTTCTCAGCCATGCCGTTTCCTCAGCGGCCGGCCAGCACCGGCCAAGACCATGAAATAAAAACCAGTGTAACTATTTTCAGCCCGAATGAACCGGTAGTTTGCCCTCAAAACGCCAGAAAGGGCCAATAAATTTACTATATTTTAACATGAGCACTTGAAATATACGCGGGATGAGTGAATATTGGTAACAAATGTAACTAAATGGCATTCGTGGAGAATCACCAGATGCGTAAATGGTTTCAATTTCCCATCCGCGAGGGCGACACCTCGCACCAGGCCCACTGCGATATGCCGGCGGGCACCTTCGAGCGGGAAATCGGCAAGGAGGGCTTCTTCGGTCCGGCCACTCATATGTACCATGAGCACGCCCCCACCGGCTGGAGCGCCTGGGAAGGCCCCTTGCGACCCCGCGCCTTCGACACCAACAAGCTGACGCCACCGGGCCAGAGCCCCTGGGATGCCGCCCCGCTGCTGCACAACGCCAACGTCAGGGTGCGGCTCTGGAAGAGCGAGCAATCCATGAATCACCTGGTGCGCAACGGCGACGGCGACGAGTGTCTGTTCGTGCACCGGGGCCGGGGCTGGCTTTACTGCGACTACGGCCGGCTGGCCTTCGGGGATGGCGACTACCTGATCCTGCCCCGCTCCACCACCTGGCGGCTGGAACTCGAAGAGCCGGTGACCCTGCTGATGATCGAGGCCAGTAACGGCTCCTACCTGAACGCCGAGCGCGGCCTGGTGGGCGCCCACGCCATCTTCGACCCGGCGGTGCTGGAGTACCCGCGCATCGACGACGCCTTCCGGGCCCAGAGCGCTCGGCCCGGCGAATGGCAGGTACTGCTCAAGGCCCGGGAGCAGATGAACCGCATCAGCTTCCCTTTCAACCCGCTGGACGCCCGGGGCTGGAAGGGCGATCTCACCGTGTTCCGGCTCAACTGGCGCGACATCCGCCCGCTGATGAGCCACCGCTACCATCTGCCGCCCTCGGCCCACACCACCTTCGTCGCTAACGGCTTCGTGATCTGCACCTTCGTGCCCAGGCCCATAGAGTCGGACCCGGGGGCGCTCAAGGTGCCCTTCTACCACAACAACGACGACTACGACGAGGTCATCTTCTACCACAAGGGCAACTTCTTCAGCCGGGACAATATCGACGCGGGCATGATCACCCTGCACCCCTGTGGCTTTACCCATGGTCCCCATCCCAAGGCCTTCGCCGCCGGCGCCAAACATGCCCGCACCGAGACCGACGAGGTAGCGGTGATGATCGATGCCCGGCTGCCGCTGGAGGTGGCCGAGCTGCCCGAGGGGGTGGAAAACCCGGACTATGTGAATTCCTGGCAGGTGAAGGGCGGATAGCTGGAAGCTGGAAGCTGGAAGCTGGAAGCTGGAAGCTGGAAGCTGGAAGCTGGAAGCTGGAAGCTGGAAGAAAGAATAGCCTGCTTCCGCTCAGGTGGAAGCCCGTAACGGATAAAGGTGTGCTCGCCTGGATTCCCGTCTGCGCGGGAATGACAAGGCAACGTCCACGCCGGCAGAAACACGACAGGCCCAGGGCCGAACAAGGAATATTAAGGAGATTATTGTGAAACTAGCCTCTCTCAAACAGGGCCGCGACGGCCGGCTTATCGTGGTGTCCCGAGATCTGAGCCGGGCGGTCGAGGCCGGGGCCATCGCCCCCACCCTGCAAGCCGCGCTCGACAACTGGGCCGAGACCGAGCCAAAACTGCAGGCCCTGTACCGGCAACTGAACGGGGGCGACTGCGCTGGCAGCTTCCCCTTCGACCAGGCCGCCTGCGCCTCGCCCCTGCCCCGGGCTTACCAGTGGGCCGACGGCAGCGCCTACGTCAACCACGTCGAGCTGGTGCGCAAGGCCCGCGGCGCCGAGATGCCGGCCAGCTTCTGGACGGATCCGCTGATGTACCAGGGGGTGTCCGACGGCTTTATCGGCCCGCGCGAGGACATCCGCCTGGCGGACGAGGCCTGGGGCATCGACTTCGAGGGCGAGGTGGCGGTGGTCACCGACGACGTGCCCATGGGCACCCCGGCGAAGCGGGCCGGCGAGCATATCCGGCTGCTGATGCTGGTCAACGACGTCTCCCTGCGCAACCTGATCCCGGGCGAGCTGGGCAAGGGCTTCGGCTTCTTCCAGTCCAAGCCCGCCTCCTCCTTCTCGCCGGTGGCGGTGACCCCGGACGAGCTGGGCGACCACTGGCGGGAACACAAGGTACACCGCCGGCTGCGGGTGCACCTCAACGGCGAGCTGTTCGGCGAGCCCGACGCCGGCACCGACATGACCTTCGACTTCACCCAACTGGTGGCCCACGTCAGCTTCAACCGGGCGCTCTGCGCCGGCACCATCATCGGCTCGGGCACCGTCTCCAACGTGGACCGCAGCACCGGCTCCTGCTGCCTGGCGGAGCGGCGCATGCTGGAGATCATCGACCAGGGCGAGGCCAGCACCCCCTTTATGAAGTTTGGCGACCGGGTGCGCATCGAGATGCTGGACGAGGCCGGCCACTCCATCTTCGGCGCCATCGATCAGAAGGTGGTGAAACATGAGGCTCTATGACTACGCCCGCTCTTCCGCCGCCTACCGGGTGCGGATCGCGCTCAACCTGAAGGGGGTGGACTGGGAGGCCGTCCCCGTCAACCTGCTGGAGGGAGCCCAGCGCGGCGAGGACTACCGCGCCCTCAACCCCACCGGGCTGGTGCCCAGCCTGGACACTGGTGAGGGCCTGCTCGGCCAGTCCCTGGCCATCATCGAATACCTGGACGAGCGCTTTCCCGAGCCGCCGCTGCTGCCCGCCGGGGTCTTCGCCCGTGCCCGCGCCCGCGCCCTGGCATTGCAGGTGGCCTGCGACATCCACCCGCTCAACAACCTGCGTGTGCTGCAATACCTGGTCAGGGAGCTGGGCGCGAGCGAAGAGCAGAAGCTGGCCTGGTACCACCACTGGCTGCAGCAGGGCCTGGCCGCCCTGGAACGGCAGCTGGCGGGCGGGGCCTCGCCCTTCTGCTGCGGCGAGCACCCGGGCCTGGCGGACCTCGGCCTGGTGCCCCAGCTCTACAACGCCCGCCGCTTCGGCCTGGATCTCGCCCCCTATCCGCGCCTGATCGCCATCGACGCGACCTGCCAGCGGCTGGAGGCCTTCGCCGCCGCCCATCCCGACCATCATCAGGAGGTCTAGATGAATACCACTCACGAGCCCCTCTGGCGGCCCGATCGCGCCCGCATCGAGCAGAGCCGGCTCTACCGCTTTATCGACGAACTGAACCGGGAGCAGGGTCTGCCCCTCGACGACTACGCCGGCCTGCACGCCTGGTCGGTGCATAACGGCGAGACCTTCTGGAGCCGGCTGTGGGACTTCGCCGGCGTTATCGGCCACAAGGGAGAAGTATTGCTGGAAAGGGGCCAGAGCCCCGAGCAGGATCGCTGGTTTCCCGAGGCCAGGCTCAACTTCGCCGAAAACCTGCTGGCCCAGGCCCACACCTTCGCCCGGGAGGACGCCCTGCTGTTCCAGGCCGAGGGCCAGGGACACCTACGGCTGAGCTGGGCCGAGCTGGAAGCCCGGGTGGCGGCCCTGCGCGCTTGGCTCGAGGCCGAGGGCATCGGCCCCGGCGACGTGGTGGCCGGCTACCTGCCCAACCTGCCGGAGACGGTAGTCGCCATGCTGGCCACCGCCGCCCTGGGGGCGGTCTGGACCTCCACCTCGCCGGACTTCGGGGTCGACAGCGTCATCGACCGCTTCGGCCAGACCCGGCCCAAGGTGCTGTTCAGCGCCGACGGCTACCGCTACAACGGCAAGCTGCACGACACCAGCGCCAAGGCCCGGGACATCGTCGCCGGCCTGGACAGCGTGCGCCACTGGGTGCAGATCCCCTATATCGGCCGGCACCAGTTGACCCCGGACGACGGCGCCCTGCACTGGCCTGAGCTGCTCGAGCGCCACCGCGGCCAGCCGCTGCGCTTCACCCCCATGCCCTTCAACGCACCGCTCTATGTCCTGTATTCTTCCGGCACCACCGGCAAACCCAAGTGCATCGTCCACGGCATCGGCGGCATACTGCTCAATCACCTCAAGGAGCACCAACTGCACTCGAACATCCGTGCCGGCGACCGGGTACTCTACTTCACCACCTGCGGCTGGATGATGTGGAACTGGCTGGTGTCCGCCCTGGCCAGCGGCGCCACCCTGCTGCTGTACGAAGGCTCCCCCTTCGCCCCCGACGGCCGGGTGCTGTGGGACTGGAGCGAGCGGGAAAGGGTCACCCTGTTCGGCACCTCCGCCAAGTACCTGGAAGCACTGGAGAAGCAGCATATCCACCCGGCCGACGGCCACGATCTGGGCGCCCTGCGCACCCTCTGCTCCACCGGCTCGACCCTGGAGCCGGAGCAGTTCGACTACGTCTATCGCCATATCAAGGCGGATCTGCAACTGGCCTCCATCTCCGGCGGCACCGATATCTGCGGCTGCTTCGTGCTCGGCAACCCCATCAGCCCGGTGTACCGGGGCGAATGCCAGTGCATCGGCCTGGGGCTGGACGTGCGGGTGTTCGACGACGAGGGCCACCCCCTGGTCGGCCGGCGGGGCGAGCTGGTGTGTTGCAACAGCTTTCCCAACCGGCCACTGGGGTTCTGGGGCGACGCAGACGGCAGCCGCTACCACGCCGCCTACTGGGCCACCTGGCCCGGGGTCTGGCACCACGGGGATTTCGTCGAGCTCACCGAACAGGGCGGCATGCTGTTCTACGGCCGCTCCGACACCGTGCTCAACCCGGGCGGGGTGCGTATCGGCACCGCCGAGATCTACCGCCAGGTCAACCAGTTCGAGCAGATCCAGGATTCGGTGGTGATCGGCCAGCACTGGCAGAACGACGTGCGGGTGGTGCTGTTCGTGAAGATGGCGCGAGGCGAGGTGCTCACGCCCGCGCTGGAGCAGGGCATCCGTGAGCGGATCCGCCGCCAGTGCACCCCCCGCCATGTGCCGGCCAAAATCCTGGCGGTGAACGACATCCCCAGAACCAGGTCAGGAAAAATCGTCGAGCTGGCGGTGCGCCAGGTAGTTCAGGGTGAGCCGGTGAAGAACGTCGGCGCCCTGGCCAATCCCGACGCGCTGGAGCAGTTCAGGGACAGGCCGGAGCTGGCCGATTAATACACCGCCGTTACCAGCGGTGGCCGGGCGGTGCCGACACCACCTGATAGCCCCAGTGATGGGGGCGGAAATAGTTGCCGCCGTGAAAATAGTAGGGCCCATCCCCCAGGCTCAGGCTGATATAGCCTCCCGGCAGGCCGGAAACGATGGTCCCCAGCGGCAATACCACCGAGATGCGGGTCCCCGGTGCGTAGTGGCGGCGGGGGCTGGGATAGTAATGGCGCTCCACCACCCGGTCGCGCGAGCGGAAGTAATGGCGCCGTTCGCTGCGAAAATGCCGGCGATCGCCGCGAAAATGCCGCTCGTGCTTGTGCTGCCGGAAATCCTTGTGGTGCTTGCCGTGTCGCTCGTAACGGCGATCATCCCGGTCGGCCTGGGCCTCCGGCACCACCAGTCCAAAACCCAGCACACCCAGCAGCGGCAGCAACAGCGCCCCGCGTCTGAATATCGCATGTTTCATTGCTGTCACTCCTCTCATCGCCGATACCGCTGACCGATGCGCAGTAGCTAACTTAATCATGAACCGGAACCGGCGGAAATGACAACGCGGGAGGAAAGTAACGCGTCAGCCTGTGACAACAGGTTTCAAAGGAGTAGGCGTTTGCATAGGCAGGTCGGGCGGAGGCCGGAAAGCTTACTGATCGAGGAAACGCCCCTGGGCCATTTCCCGTTCGCGCTGGCACTCGGCCAGGTAGATGGCCGCCACCACCGCCGCCTGCTGGTGATGGTCATCCACCGCCTTGGACACCATCAGCTCCAGGGTCTTGTCGTTTTTGGCCATGCGAAACTTGCGCAGCCAGTACAGCTTGTCGGTCAGTTCCCGCTCAAGGATGTGTTGTTCGCTCATATATGGGAGTAGATCCAGTAAAACCATCGAAAAAGGAGCCCTCGGGCTCCTTAATTGTTTAACGGCTCTTCGGTACGAAGCCGATCACATCATATACCTTTTCCAGGGTCTGTACAGCTTTTACCCGGGCCTTGTCGGCGCCGAGGGACAGCACCTTTTTCAGCTCGGCTTCGTCTTCGCGCAGCTCGTGAAAGCAGCGCTGAATAGGCTCCAGCATGGCCAGCACCGCCTCGGCGGTCTCGGTTTTCAGGTGGCCGTACATCTTGCCTTCGAAGTGCTGCTCCAGCTCGGGAATGCCGCGGCCGGTGGCGCCGGACATCAGTGTCAGCAGGTTGGAGACGCCGGGTTTCTGCTCGGTATCGAAGCGCACCACCGGCGGATCTTCCGAGTCGGTGACCGCCCGCTTCAGCTTCTTGGCGATGCTCTTGGGATCTTCCAGCAGGCCGATGAAATTGTTGCTGTTGTCGTCCGACTTGGACATTTTCTTGGTCGGCTCCTGCAGGCTCATGATGCGGGCCCCCTCTTCGGGAATAAAGGGCTCGGGCACGGTGAACACCTCGCCGTAGAGCTGGTTGAAGCGATAGGCGATGTCCCGGGTCAGCTCCAGGTGCTGCTTCTGATCGTGGCCCACCGGCACCTGGTTGGCCCGGTACAGCAGGATGTCGGCCGCCATCAGCACCGGGTAGGTGAACAGGCCGGCGTTGATGTTCTCGGCGTAGCGGCTGGACTTGTCCTTGAACTGGGTCATACGCGACAGTTCGCCGAACTGGGTGTAGCAGTTGAGGATCCAGCCCAGCTCCGCATGCTCGGGCACATGGGACTGGATGAAGATGGTGCTCTGCTCCGGCTCCAGGCCGATCGCCAGGTAGAGCGCGGCCGCGTCCAGGCAGGCGGAACGCAGCGCCTGGGGATCCTGGCGCACGGTAATGGCGTGCATGTCGACGATGCAGTACAGGCAGTCGTAGTCCTGCTGCATCTTCACCCACTGGCGCAGCGCGCCCATGTAGTTGCCGATGGTCAGCTGGCCCGAAGGCTGGGCACCGCTGAGTACTATTGGTTTAGCCATGGTCATCCTTTCTGTGTCAATCTGTTAAACCCGTAAAAGCGTCGCCAGCCCGGCAAAGTCGCTCATCACCCAGTCGGGGCCGCTGTCGGCGATATCCCGGCCGTAGTTGTAGCCGTAGGTCAGCCCCACCACCGCTATCCCCGCCGCCCTGGCCGCCAGCACGTCGTTTTCCGAGTCGCCCACCATCAGGGTGCGGGCGGGATCGATGTCCAGTTCCCGGCACACGTGCAGCAGGGGCTCGGGACTCGGCTTTTTCACCGCCAGGCTGTCACCGCCCAGCACCAGCTCGAACCGGTCTTTCAGGCCGGCGGCCGCCAGGATGGCGGGCACGAAACGGTAGGGCTTGTTGGTGACGATGGCCAGTTTCTTGCCCGCCAGGCGCAGGGCCGCCAGGGTATCGAGCACGCCGGGATAAAACACCAGCCCCTGGTCGGCCACCCGCTCGTAGGCCGCATCGAAGGCGGCGCGGGCCGCCTGCTGCGCCCCGGCGTCCGGCTCCTCCCCTAGGGCGGCGGTCAGCGCCCGGCGCACCAGCATGTCGGCGCCGTTGCCCACCCAGTGGCGCACCGCCTGCTCCGCCGCCGGTTCATGGCCCAGGTGCGCCAGCATCCGGTTCACCGCCAGGGCCAGTTGGGGCACGCTGTCGATCAGGGTGCCGTCCAGATCGAACTGGATCAGCTCGATGTCGCGTTCAGCCATGGGCTTTGGCCAGTTCGCCGCGCATCTGGTCGATCACCGCCTTATAGTCGGGCTGGCTGAAGATGGCGGAGCCGGCCACGAACATGTCGGCCCCGGCCTCGGCGATATCACGAATGTTGTCGACCTTGACGCCGCCGTCGATTTCCAGGCGGATATGGCGGCCGCTCTCGTCGATGCGGCGACGGGCCTGGCGCAGCTTGTCGAGGGTGGCGGAGATAAAGGATTGACCACCGAAGCCGGGGTTGACCGACATCAGCAGGATGACATCGACCTTGTCCATCACGTAGTCCAGGTGGCTGAGCGGGGTGGAGGGATTGAACACCAGGCCGGCCTGGCAGCCCTGCTCCCTGATCAGGCCCAGGGTGCGGTCGATATGTTCGGACGCTTCCGGGTGGAAGGTGATGATGGAGGCCCCGGCCTTGGCAAACTCGGGAACCAGGCTGTCCACCGGCTTGACCATCAGATGCACATCGATCGGAGCCTGAATGCCATAGTCGCGCAGGGCCTTGCACACCATGGGACCTATGGTCAGGTTGGGCACATAGTGATTGTCCATCACGTCGAAGTGCACCACATCGGCTCCGGCCTCCAGCACCCGGGCCACATCCTCGCCCAGGCGGGCAAAATCGGCGGAGAGAATGGAGGGGGCGATCAGATAGTCTTTCATTGGGGGTTCCCTTAAGCGCAAAAAACGCACCAATTCTACCCCAGCGCCCGGTGATTCTCTAGCAAGCCGTCTATGCTAGGCAGAAGTTGGTCCAACGAGGTGCGTCATGAGCTGGAAACATCGGTTGCAGGCGGTGGCGGCGGCCCTGTTCGGGGTCCAGTCGGAGCATCATCGCCAGTTGCAGTTTCAGGGCAGTCCCTGGCCCTATATCGGCCTGGGGGTGCTGGCCATCGTGCTGTTCGTATTGCTGCTGGTGCTGATCGTGCGCTGGGTGCTCGCCTAGCCGCCGGCGGCCCGTTCCTGTTCGAGCGCGATCACCTCGGCCGGTGCCGGGGCCCGGAACAGCGCCAGCAGCTCATCCACCTTCTTGCGGTTGTGGCCGTGGCGGCTGATGGTGCGCTTGACCGCCACCACGTCGAGATCCGCGTCCCGGTACAGTTCGCGGGTCAGCGGGATATCGTGATTGCTGATCAGCACCGGCACGCCCAAGGCCGCGGTTTCCCGCGCCAGTCGCGCCAGTATCGCCTGATCGTCCAGGGTAAAGCCGTTGGCGGCATAGGTGGTGAAGCTGGCGGTGGTGGACAGCGGCGCATAGGGCGGATCGCAGTAGAACACCTGCTCCGCCCGTGCCTGGGCAAACACCTGGTGGTAGCTCTGGCAGACGAAGGTGGCCTTTTGCGCCTTTTCGGCGAAGAACCACAGCTCCCGCTCGGGAAAATAGGGCTTCTTGTAGGCGCCGAAGGGGACGTTGAAGCCCCCCTTCTGGTTGTAGCGGCACAGGCCGTTATAGCCGTGGCGATTCAGATACAGGAACAGCAGGGCGCGACGGTAACCGTCCCGTTCCTGGTTGAACTCGGTACGAAAGCGGTAGTAGGCGGCCCTGTCGTTGTTGGCGGCGCTAAAGAGGGTCGCGGCATCGCGGATAACGCCGTCGGGCCGCGTCTTGAGCAGCTGATACAGATTGATCAGATCGGCATTGATATCGGCCAGCAGGTAGGCGTCGTAATCGGAATTCAGGAACACCGACCCCGCCCCCACGAAGGGCTCCACCAGCATCCGCCCCTCCGGCAGGCGACGGTTGATGCTTTCCACCAGGCCGTATTTGCCGCCGGCCCATTTCAGAAATGCCCGAGTTTTAGTCATAGTCGCTGTCTTTGCCGAACCGGTGCAGGGCGCGCATTGTAACCGCAAGCCGAGGTCATGACTATGGTTTGACTTCTTTTTGCACCTGGCCGAACGGCTTGGGCCAGGGTTTGGCCGCCTGCAGCTCGGACGACAACACCCCGATGGCGCGCCGGGCCTGCTCGGGAGAGTCGAAATCGCCGAACACCAGCACAAACCAGGGTTGACCGCTGATGGTACGGGGGTAGATCCAGGCCGGGGTCAGGGTATGCCTGGAGGCCAGCCGATACAGCGCCGCCCGGTCCTTGCCCGCCATCAACTGCAGGGTATAGCGCTGCGCCGGTTTTTGCATCAGCACCGACAGGGGACTCAACCCGGCGGGGGGCTCCGCTTGCGCCGCCTGGCCGGCCGCGTCCTGGCGGCTGCCCTCCCGCTCGCGTTGCAGCAACCGGCTGACCACCTCGTCTTCGATCACCACCCGCTCCTTGTCGCTGTCATCGGGGGTTTCCGCCACCCGGGTTGCCACCTGCGGGGCATCGGGCAGGGTCTCGTTGGCCCACTCCTGCACCAGGCCGTGGTCGTCGGGCGAGGGGGCCGGCTCGTCGGCGGAGGGCGACAGGGTCAGGGGCTCGGCGGGCACCGGCAGCGGCGCCTCCCGGGCGGGGACGGGCGAAGGCCCCGCCTGCTCCGGCCGGGCTGGCTGCCGGTCTCCCAGCAGGGTCATGATCAGTATGAACAGGCCGAGCAGGATCAGGGCGGTCAGCGCGACCTTGATCCAGCGCTGCTCCAGCAACTGCTGATAACCGGTTTTTCTCATCTGCGGCTCCTTCATGGCACTGGCATCCCCCGGATACGCCCCGCCGGGGGCGCTGTCCGGAGTATTCTTATACCCCAGAGCGTGCCATAAATCCTCTTTGTCCGCCTCATCGAGCGGCGGCACTTCCACCTCGAGCACCTTGCCGGTGGACTCGTCGAGCTGCTGTCGCGCCTGCCGGGCCCAGTCGGGAGAGCCGAGCAGCAGGACGCAGGGACGGAACCGGGGCGGCAGCAGCAGGTAAAGCTGCCACAGCTCCGCCAGCAGGGTATCGGTCAGCCATTCGGCATCGTCCACGAGCAGCAACCGCTTGCCCGGGCTCGCCGCCAGCAGGCGCTGCATCGAGTCCGCCAGCGGTTCGTCGGCATCGAAGATCCCCCCGGGAAACCAGTGGCCGAGCAGGGCATCTCGGAAACGGGCATTGGTGTTGAGCGCCTGAGCATCCAGTATCACCGGCAGTTGCAGCTCGCAGCGGTCGGCCAGCAGGGCGGCCATATAGGATTTCCCCGCGCCTTGCGGCCCGGTGAGGAAGATAAAATCGGTATCCAGACGGGACAAATGCAGCAGCCGCGCCAGCAGCTGCTGCTGAGATTTCAGGGGAACAGGGACAGCAACCGCCCCGGTCACTTCATCCGTTCCGGCGTTACCGCCCGGGCCAGTTGCTGTTCGGTGACGTCGTCCACCACCTGGGCCCGGCCGATGCCGAGCGGCAGCACCAGACGCAACTTGCCGCCCAGCACCTTCTTGTCGCGCAGCATATGCGGCAGGTAGTGACCAATGCCCATCTCGGCAGGACCCTGGATCGGCAGATGCGCCTTGATCAGCAGGGCTTCGACCCGGGCCACCTCGTCGGTGCTCATGTCGCCACGCTGCAGGGCGGTCTCGCAGGCCTGCATGGTGCCCGCCGCCACCGCTTCGCCGTGCAGCCAGTTGCCGTAGCCCATTTCCGCTTCGATGGCATGGCCGAAGGTATGGCCCAGGTTGAGCAGCGCCCGCACCCCGTGCTCCCGCTCGTCGCTGGCCACCATCTCCGCCTTGATTTCACAGCACCGGCGAATGGCATGGGCCAGGGCATCGGCGTCCAGCCGCTGCAGACGATGCAGGTTCTGCTCGAGCCAGGAGAAGAAGGCCGCGTCCCAGATGATGCCGTACTTGATCACTTCGGCCATGCCGGCGGCGAACTCCCGCTCGGGCAGGGATTGCAGACACAGGGTATCTACCAGCACCAGATCCGGCTGATAGAAGGCACCGATCATGTTCTTGCCCAATGGATGGTTGACCGCGGTCTTGCCGCCGACGGAAGAGTCCACCTGGGCCAGCAGCGTGGTGGGCACCTGGATGAAGGGCACCCCGCGCTGGTAGCAGGCGGCGGCAAAGCCGGTGAGATCGCCGATCACCCCGCCGCCGAGGGCGATCAGGGTGGTATCCCGGCCGTGGTTGCCGGCCAGCAGCGTACTCATGACCTGGTTGAAGGTGTCCAGGGTCTTGAACTGCTCGCCGTCGGGCAGCACCAGGGTGTCGACCTGCAGGGGAGAGAGCGAGGTGACCAGGCCGTCCAGGTAGAGCGGCGCGACCACCTCGTTGGTGACCACCAGTACTCTTTTGCCCTTGACGGCGTCGCGCAGCAGCGAGGCCTCACCCAGCGCACCTTCGGCGATGATAATGGGGTAGCTGCGCTCCCCCAGGTTGACGGTTAACCTTTCCATGGATCTCCTGCCTGTTACAGGCCGATCAGTTCGACTATCTGGTTGGCGACCAGTTTGGCACTCTGTTCGTCGGTGCGCACCACATAGTCGGCAATTTCCAGATACAGCTCGTTGCGCTCCGTCGCCAGCCGCGCCAGCACGTCCTCGGGGGCTTCTTCGGTCTGCAGCAGGGGACGACGCTTGTCCTTCTGCACTCGGGCCAGCTGTTTCTCCACCGTGGTTTCCAGGTAGACGACGATGCCCCGGGCCGACAGCCGGTTGCGACTTTCCTTGCTCTTGACCGAGCCACCGCCGGTCGCCAGGACGATGCCCTGCAGCTCGCTCAGGTCATTGATCACCTTTTCTTCGCGTTGGCGGAAGCCTTCTTCGCCTTCTACATCAAACACCCAGCTGATATCGGCACCGGTTCGACGCTCAATCTCATGATCGGAGTCATAAAACTCCATATGCAGTTGCTGCGCCAGGTATTTACCAATGGTGCTCTTGCCCGCACCCATAGGCCCTACAAGGAAGATATTGCGTTTCTCAGCCATGTTACACGAAATTCTCACAAACAAATGCGCCCCACGAACACCGCAGGGTCGACGATGAACCTAACCTTTACTTTCTGAAATTGGACGCCGGATTATCGCAACTGTGCTGGTCGCTGGCAAGGGCAACGCCGCTTCCCGGCCAGAAACCGGGGAACGGCGCGGTATTCAGAGGCTGTCGTGCACGATACGGGGGGTGACGAAGATAATCAACTCGCGCTTGGCGTTGTTGTCCCTGGTGGTCTTGAACAGGTTGCCGACCACCGGAATGTCGCCCAGCACCGGTACCTTGGTGACGTTGCGGGTGATGTTCTGCTGGAAGATGCCGCCCAGCACTAGGGTTTCGCCGTCGTTCACCAGCACCTGGGTAGTGATCGACTGGGTGTTGATGGCCACCGCCTCGCCCCCGGTGGCCTGCGGGATCCGCTCGCCGATGGTGTCCTGGGTGACGGTCAGATCCAGCACCACCCTGTTGTCCGGGGTGATCTGCGGGGTGACCCTGAGGCTGAGCACCGCATCCTGGAACTCCACCTCGGTACCGGCGTTGCTGGTGGAGGAAAACGGGATCTGGGTGCCCTGCTCGATCAACGCCGGTTTCTGGTTGGAGGTGGTCACCCGGGGGCTGGCGATGATCTCGGCGCGGTTTTCCCGCTCCAGCGCCGACAGCTCCAGATCCAGGATGCGGCCGCCGCCGAGCTTGGCTATCTGGAAGGCGATATTGCCCGCCGCACCGGCCACCGGCAGGTTAACGTTGAGCGAGTTATCCACGGCGCTGCGCAGCCCTTCCAGGGTACCGCTGACCGACTGCTGATTGCGGTTGCCGCTGGTGCTGGTGGTGTTGCTGTAACCCCAGCGCACTCCAAAGGCTTCTTCAAAGCCGTCGTCGATGGTCACCATCCGCGCCTCGATCACCACCTGCTTGATGGGAATATCGAGCAGCTCCAGCATGCGGCGAATATTGTCGATGCTTTCCCGGGTGTCCTTGATCACCAGGGTGTTGGTCCTGTCATCCACCGCGATAGCCCCGCGCTCGGTCAGCAGCCGGGTGCTCTCGTTACTCAGCAGCGCCACCACATCGGTGGCCTTGGCGTAGTTCACCTGCAGGAATTCGGTCACCAGCGGCGCCAGCACCTCCTGGGCCTGGCGGTTCTCCAGCTGCTGCTGCTCCTGCTGGGCCAGTTCGGCGGCCGGGGCGATCAGCAGTATGTTGCCGTCCAGCCGCTTGTCCAGTCCGCGCACCTGCAGGATGATGTCCAGCGCCTGCTCCCAGGGCACGCCGTCCAGGCGCAGGGTGATATTGCCCTGCACCGAATCGGTGGTGACCAGGTTGAAGTTGTTAAAGTCGGCGATCAGCTGCAACACGGTGCGCACCGGAATATCCTGGAAATTCATCGAGATAGGCTTACCGGTGTAACGACGCCGATCATCGTTTGCCACCGCGGCGGCGGCGGCCGGCCGGGCCACTTCCAGCACGAACATGCGCTCGGACTGATCGTAGCGGTAGTCGAAGGCGCCCGTGGTCTCCACCGTCAGCAGGGCGGTGCCCCTGTCGCGGGAGCTGGTGATCCTGCTGACCACGGTGGCGAAATCGTTGACGTCCAGGGCCTGCAGCAGCTCATCGGGAATATGGGTATTGTGGAACTGGGCGATCAGCTGATTGCCGCGCACCTGCATGTCCACGGCGGCACTGGACTTGTCCAGGTTGACCAGCACCTGGCCCTGGCCGTCGCGGCCGCGGCGAAAATCGACCCCGGTAATCGAATTGATGGCGCCGGGCGGCAGGGTAGCGCCGCTACTGCTGGTGCCGCTCACCGCCCGCCCCAGCAACAGGCGCAGGCTGTTATCCTCGACCGTGACCTGATAGGGCTGTACCCTGTCCATGCCAACCGCCACCTCCAGGTTGCGGCCGACCCGGCGTACATCCACCAGCTCGATGCCCTGGCGCTCGATGGGAATCACGTTTTCCCGCAGGGCCGAGCGGCCATCGGGGATCTGCAGCACCAGCCGGTCCGGCTGATAGCGCATCAGCTCGGTGACGCCCAGGGGCGGCATGTCGAACTCCAGTTCCAGCAGCAGTTGGTCTCCGGTCAGCGGATTGACTTTGAGGCTCTCCAGGCTCACCGCCTGGGCCCGTCCCACCAGCATAAGAGCACACGCCACCAAGGCCATCCACTTAACACCCATGTGTCTTCTCATATCGCACTCCCTGCGCTGTTATTATCCGGCTTTGGACAACGTCAGTTTGGTATCCCGGGTATCCCAACACCCCTTGCCGTCGGGAATGTATTCTTTCAGCACCACTTCATTGCCGCTGATGCCGGTGACTTCACCGTGGTTCAGTCCCATTCGCTGCTTGATGCCGACCCGGTAGGTGGTGCCGTCCCGGGCCTGGATCAGGGCCCACAACCCCTGGCTGTCGCCCAGTGTACCCCGCAGCGAGAGGTTATCGAGCGAATACTGCTCCAGCGGCTCTTTCGGCTGGGTGAACGCCGGCTGGACACAGTCCGTGCTGGTGGCGGCGGTTTCCCGTACGTTTTCCGGCTGCGGCTCCACGAAGGGGCTGCGATCCGATTCCGGCCGGTAGGCTTCGGGCACGTATTCGTTCATTTCCGGCAACGGCTCGGGGGGCGCCGCCGGCCGGGCCTTGACCTCGGCCACGTACTGGCGCAGATCCCCCTCTTCCACACAGGCGGTCAGCGAGAGCAACAGGAGCAATAACAGGCGGTGTCTCATGGCGCCTCCTGCTCATTGTATTTATAGGTCTTGGCGAGCATGCTCATGTTCAGTTGCTCGCCGGATGAACGGCTCAGGTTGAAGCTGTCGATGATGACGATACGCGGCAGCGCCGCCACGTCGGCCACGAACTGGCCCAGCTGATGGTAGTTGCCGCTGACGATGATCCGCATCGGCAGCTCGGTCGAGAACTCGCTGGGGCGCTCGGCCTCCCAGTTGATGCGCTCCAGCCGCAGGCCGTTGTCGGTGGCCACAAAGCTGATGTCGTCGAGCAGGCCGGCGATCTCCAGGCTGTTGGGCAGCTTGCGTAGCTGCGCCTCCAATTGGGTCTGCAAGTCTTCCAGTTGCTGCTGGTAGGCCCCGAGCGCCGACGCCTGCCGGGCCTTTTCCTCGAAGGCGGCCTTGAGCTGCAGCTCTTGGGCCCTGGTCCGGTCCAGCCGGGCCAGGCTGTCCTTGATAAAGAAGTAACCGATGGCGCCGGCCAGCACGGCGCAGACCAGGGCGATGGCCACCAGCTTGGCCGATTTGGGCCACTGCCCGATGTTGTCGAAGTCCAGCTCGTTCACCTGTTGCCAGTTCATTGCATTTCTCCCGGGGTCGGTTCCCTTACCTGAAACAGCATGGAAAACTGGCTCAGCGCTATCGGCTGTACATCGCTGGCGAAAATCGAGCTGATCCTCGGCTCGCCCAGCCAGCCGGTATCCTCAATTTGCCGTATCATGTTCGCCACCCGGGTATAGGCTTCAGTTTTACCCACCACATCGATGCGGTTGGCGGCGACGTTCATCGAGCTCAGGTAGACGCCGGGGGGCACCAGTTCGGGCATCTGGTTGAACAGCTTCACCGAAAAGTTGCGCCGCTGCTGGAAGGCGTCGATCAGCCGCATCCGCTCCAGCAGCTGGATCCGCTGCTCCTTGATATGCCGTATCTCCCCCAGTACCTGATCGAGCTTGACCGCTTCGGTCTGCAGGAACTGGTTGCGTTCCTGCTGCTGGGCGATTTGGCGATGGATCCAGCCGTTGCCGAGCAGCATCAGCCCCACCGTCGCCAGGGCGGCGACGGCCAGGGTCACCAGGAATTGCTTCTTCTGCCGCGCCCTGACGCTGTCCCGCCAGGGCAAGAGGTTTATATTGGACATGGTGTGAAACTCCTCAACGCCAGTCCCAGCGCCGTCATGTAGGCAGCGTCCCCGTCATCCGTCCGCTTGCCGCCGAGCAGATGACCGAAATCCGGCTGCAATACCGGCACGCTCAGTTCCTGCTCCAGTACCTTCGCCAGCCTGGGCACCCGACTACCGCCGCCGCTGAGAAACAGCGCCGTCGGCGGCTTGTTGCCGGAACTGCTGCAAAAAAGCTGAATGTTGCGACGTATGTGCTGCAAGATAGCGGTGATGTGCTGTTGTTCCACGTCGTGCCTGAGCGCCTCGGGCAGGCGATTGTCGACCTTTTCCCGCTCGACCTCGTCCTCGGGCATGTCGGTGAGTTTGGCCAGCTCGCGGGTGAACTGGCCACCGCCGAAGTTTTGCAGCCGGCTGTGGATCACCTCGCCGTTTTCGACCACCGCAAAGGTCAGGCACTCGGCGCCGACATCCACCAGCGCCAGCATCTGGGCGCTGGTCTTCTGCGCCGTCAGGCAGGCATTCACCGCCCGGGCCAGCGCATGCACGCCGATGTCGACGACCTTGGTGTTCCAGCCGGCCTCCTGCAAGGCGGCGAGCCGGGTGGTGACGCTCTCGGTGCGGGCGGCGCTGAGCAGGATGTTTTCCCGCTCCGGGTGATTGGCGTTGATGCCCAGGGTTTCGTAGTCCAGGCTGATTTCATCGAGCGGGTAGGGAATATGCTGCTCAGCCTCGATCAATACCTGGTTTTCCAGCTCCTCCGCCGACAGGTTGCGCGGCACCAGTATCACCTTGGTGGTGACGCTGCTGCCGGTGACCGCGGTG
Source organism: Zobellella endophytica (assembly GCF_003012775.1). Taxonomy (GTDB): domain Bacteria; phylum Pseudomonadota; class Gammaproteobacteria; order Enterobacterales; family Aeromonadaceae; genus Oceanimonas; species Oceanimonas endophytica. Next base: position 580,831 of record NZ_PXYG01000002.1, read on the forward strand.
GCGGCCTTGTCGTACCGGCTGTTCAGCTGGCGCCGGAGCTGTTTCAGGGCATGGGCCACCTGCGCCACGTCCTGCAACTGGTGATCGACGATACAGCCCTTGGGGGTGGGAATACTGGCGATGGCTTCGATCTGGTAGTGGCCTTCACTGCCCTTGAGCGCCACCGCCTTGATGCTGCTGGAGCCGAAGTCGACTCCGACCATCCACTGGAAATCCTTGTTCCTGAACAGGCTCAACATAGGCGTCCATGCGTTTGTTGTTATTGGTCTTAGTAAGGATAGACGGACTCAACCAGCCGGATGAAATTATTGCGTAGAAAAACAAAGCGCTCGAATAAAGCGGCTAACACAGGATATACTTGCTCGCTATTGGTTAAAAAATGATTTGTCGGGTTCTCGCTCCATGCTCAAATGGCTTTCTCGCCTGTTCTTGTTCGGTCTCTTCTTGGTTTTTTGTGGTGTTGCCGCCATCTTTGTGGTGTATCAGCAGCTCAGGCCGGAATTGCCGGATGTGTCCACGCTCAGGGATGTGCGTCTGGAAACCCCCATGCGTGTCTTCAGCCAGGATGGCGAGTTGATCTCCCAGTACGGGGAGCAGCGGCGTAATCCCATCGCCATCGAGCAGATGCCGCCGCAGTTGATCGCGGCCTTTCTGGCCACCGAGGACGCCCGTTTCTATGAACACCCGGGCATCGATCCCATCGGTATCACCCGGGCCGCGGTGATCTGGCTGACCACCGGGGAAAAGCGCCAGGGCGCCAGTACCATCACCCAGCAGGTGGCCAGGAACTTCTTCCTGAGCCGGGAAAAGACCGTGATCCGCAAGATCAAGGAGATCTTCCTCGCCCTGCATATCGAGAGCCTGCTCACCAAGGACGAGATCCTGGAGCTGTACCTCAACAAGATCCCGCTCGGTCACCGCTCCCACGGCGTCGCCGCCGCCGCCCAGGTGTATTATGGCAAGACCCTGGACCAGTTGACCCTGGCGGAAATGGCGATGATCGCCGGCCTGCCCCAGGCGCCCTCCGTCCTCAATCCCATCCGCTCCCCCCAACGGGCGGGCGAGCGCCGGGCCCTGGTGTTGGGCCGCATGCTGGAAACCGGCAAGATCAGCCAGGCCGAGTACGACCAGGCCATGGCCGAGCCGGTGGCGGCCCGCTACCATGGCGCGGAAATCACCCTCAACGCCCCCTACCTGGCGGAGATGGCGCACCAGTTCGCCCTCACCCTCTTCGGTGATGAAGCCTATACCCGCGGCCTGAACATCTATACCACCGTGTACGCGGACGAACAGCAGGCCGCCACCCAGGCGCTGGTCGACGGCCTGCTGGCCTACGACCTGCGCCATGGCTATCGCGGTCCGGTCGAGCAACTGTGGCAGGGCACTCCCTGGGGCGCGGAGCGGATCCGCCAGCACCTAGATGAACAGCCCGGCTACTGGCCGCTGGAGCCGGCGGTGGTCACCGCCGTCGCCGAGCGCAGCGCCACCATGGTGGTCAAGGGCAAGGGCGAGCGCAGTCTCGACTGGGACGGTATCAAGTGGGCCCGGCGCTATATCGCCGACAACCGCCAGGGCAATGCCCCCCGCCAGGCAAAAGACATCCTGGCCAGCGGGGATCAGATCTGGGTCCGCCCCCTGGGCGAGGGCTGGATGCTGGCCCAGCTGCCGGACATCAACGGCGCCCTGGTGGCGCTGGAGCCCCACAGCGGCGCGGTTACCGCCCTGGTCGGCGGCTTCAACTTCACCCTCAACAAGTTCAACCGGGCCGAGCAGGCCGAGCGGCAGATGGGATCCAACATCAAGCCGTTCATCTATTCCGCCGCCCTCGACAACGGCTTCACCCTGGCGAGCATGGTCAACGATGCCCCCATCAACCACTGGGACGCGGGCAGCGGCAACGCCTGGCGGCCGCGCAATTCGCCTAATGTCTACGACGGCCCCATCCGGGTGCGCGAGGCCCTGGCTCGCTCCAAAAACGTGGTGTCCATCCGCCTGCTGCGCGACACCGGCATCCCCGTGGCCATGCAGCGGCTGAATGATTTCGGCTTCAACACCGCCCGCATCCCCGCCACCGAAAGCCTTGCCTTGGGGTCGCCGTCGGCCACCCCGCTGGAAATGGCGACCGGCTACGCCGCCTTCGCCAATGGCGGCAGCAAGGTCACGCCCTTTGTGGTGGAACGCATCGAGGATGCGCACGGGCAGGTGCTGTACCAGTCCAAGCCGGTGGTCACACCGATCATCAGCCCGGAAAACGCCTTTCTGGTGACCGATGCCCTCAGCTCTGCCATCTGGGGCGGCAGCAGCAGCGGACGGCGCTGGAACGGCACCGGCTGGCGGGCTGGCCGGGCCCTGGAGCGCAAGGATATCGCCGGCAAAACCGGCACCACCAACGACTCCCGCGACGCCTGGTTCTCCGGCTTTACCCCCGACCGGGTGGCCACCGCCTGGGTCGGCTTCGACGACTTCGGCCGTCCCCTGGGCCGCACCGCCCATAATCCCAACCTGGGATCGGAGCAGGTGGCCGGTGGTGAATTCGGGGCCAGCACCGCCCTGCCCATCTGGATCGACTACATGAAGGTGGCGCTCAAGGACTTCCCCGAACGCCAGCGCCCGGTGCCGGAAAAGCTGGTGACGGTGAACATCGACACCGGCAGCGGCCTGCGTACCGATGGCCGGGGGCTGACCGAGTACTTTGTGGAAGGCAGCGAGCCCAGACGCTATGGCCGGGCCGGCGGCAGCCAGCAGTTCGGCGGCACCAGCATCACCGATGAACTGTTCTGACAGCGGGGCCAGAGGCCCCTGCTTCAATTACAGCAGGGTATTGACCAGTTGCCCGATCACCTTGGCCATTTCGTTGAAACAGGGCCGCCGCACCGAATGAATGCGGTACAGCAACGAGATGGTACGGCTCGGCTCCGGATCGGCAACGGGTACATAGTTCACCCCCAGCCCGCCGTTGTGGCGGCCGATGGCGAGGCGGGGGATCAGGGTCATGCCTGATCCGGCCGCCACCATGTTGCGCAGGGTTTCCAGGCTGGTCGCCTGGAAATGATTGTCTTCCCCCACCCCGGCGGCAAAGCAAAAGCCCATGGCCTGATCCCGCAGGCAATGACCGTCTTCCAGCATCAGCAGCTTCTCGCCTTTCAGCTCGTTCAGACTGATACGCTCGCGCCCGGCCCAGGCGTGATCCGCCGGCAGCGCCAGCATCATCGGCTCGTCATACAGCGGCAGGGAGCCGAAATTATCCATATTGTCGAGCTGGGCCAGGATCAGGCAGTCCAGCTCGCCGTCCGCCAACTGCTTCAGCAGCACCTGGGTCTGGGCCTCGTACAGGTAGATATGCAGCTCGGGAAAGTGCTGCTTGAGGGCGGGAATGATATGCGGCAGCAGGTAAGGCCCCACGGTGGGGATCAGGCCGATATGCAGCTCGCCGGACATCGGCTCGGTAAAGGTACGGGCGATGTCCCGGAGTTCCTTGGTGGCCGCCAGTACCCGCCGCGCCTGGGCGGTAATGGCCTCCCCCGCCGGGGTGAACAGCACCCTGCGCGAGGTCCGCTCCATCAGCAGCACCCCCAGTTCGTCCTCCAGCTTGCGCAACTGGCCGCTCAGGGTCGGCTGGCTGACAAAACACTTTTCCGCCGCCTTGCGAAAATGCCGCTCCTCGGCCAGCGCCACCAGATATTCGAGATCCCTTAAATTCACGTTTTCACCGTTATACTGACGTTTAGCGCCAATAGTTACCGATCTGGCGGTAAATAGAAAGGCCCGCCGGGGCTAGTCGCCCACCCCGCACTCCATGCAGCGATCGACCATCGCCGGCCCCCGGTGCAGCCCGGCGTTGAGATCCCGCAGCGCCGTGCGCACGCCTTCTTCGATCACCGGATGGTAAAACGGCATCTCCAGCATTTGTGCCACCGTCATCCGGCTCTGGTGCGCCCAAGCCAGCAGATGCGCCAGGTGTTCGGCTTCCGGGGCACTCATCTCGGCCCCCAGAAACAGTCCGCTGCCCTGCTCCGCATAGAGCCGCAGCATCCCCCGGTTGCGCAGCACCACCCGGCTGCGGCCCTGATCCTCGAAAGAGGCCTGGCCGATGGCAAAAAAGCCGCCACCACCGTAGCGTCGCTCCAGCTCCCGGTAGCCGGCGCCCACCATGGCAATCTGGGGATCGGTAAACACCACCGCCAGTCGGCTGTGCCGCAGGCCGGCCCGGATATCGGGAAAGCGGCCGGCGTTGTCCCCCGCTATCCGCCCCTGAGCGTTGGCTTCGTGCAGCAACGGAAGCTGGTTGCTGGCGTCACCGGCCACGAAGATATGGGGCAGGCTGGTCTGCAGGGTGTAGGCGTCGGCCAGCGGTACCCCTTTATCGTCCAGCGCCATGCCGAGCCGCTCCAGCCCCAGCCGCTCGACGTTGGGGAGGCGGCCGGTCGCGGCGATCACCAGATCTACCCGAATGCGCTCGCTGACGCCCTCGGCGTCGAGGAAGTCGATGTCCACCCCGTCCGCCACCCGCTCCATCCGGCCGACCCTGGCATCCGCATCCAGAAAGAATTCCCCGGCAAACCCCTTGCCGGCACAGGCCATCACCACCGGATCCGTCAGCCCCGCCAACTGGCCGCCGACCCCGAACATCCACACCTTCACCCCGAGCCGGTGCAACGCCTGCCCCAGTTCGAGGCCGATGACGCCGGGGCCGAACACCGCCACCGACCGGGGCAGCCGGTCCCACTCGAACACATCATCGCTGACCTGCAGCAGGGTGCCCAGCTCGCGCCAGGCGTCGGGAAAGGTAGGCCGTGAACCGGTGGCGATCACCAGCGAAGTAGCGGTAATACGGGTGTGTTCGTCCACCATCAGGGTATGCTGGTCCACAAAACGGGCATGGCCGGCCACCTTGTCTTGCGCCGGTATCGAGTCAATCGATGCCAGCACCAGGCCCACGAAACGATCCCGTTCGGCTTTCACCCGGGACATGACCTGCCGGCCGTCGATCCTGAACTCCCCCGGGTGGACGCCGAAGGCGGGCGCCTCGGCGACCCGGTGGGCGCTGTCGGCCGCGGCGATCAGCAGCTTGGACGGCATGCAGCCCACCCGCGCACAGGTGGTGCCATAGCGGCCGCCCTCTATCATGACCACTTTCTTGTGGTGAGCCCGGGCGGTGCGATAGGCGGCCAGGCCGGCGGTGCCGCTGCCGATGATGACCACGTCGGCGGTGATGTGCTTCATGGGCAGAAACCTCCGTGCAACAGGGATGAAAAAAGCTCGCGCCCCTTTTACCCTAGTTTATGCCAGGTATTCGGCCAGTTCGTCACTGCCGCCGATATGGCGGCCGTCGATGAAGATCTGCGGCACAGTGGATCGGCCGGACACCGCTTTCAGGGTAATGCTGGTGGCATCCTGGCCCAGGATCACCTCTTCGTAGCGCATGCCCTGATCCAGCAGCATCTGCTTGGCCCGGGCACAAAAAGGGCAGCCCGGCTTGCTGAACAGGGTGATGGCGGAGGGCTTGGCGGCCTCGGGGTTGATGTAGGCCAGCATGGTGTCGGCGTCGGACACTTCGAAGGGGTCACCGGGCTTGTTCGGCTCGATGAACATCTGGTCGATGATGCCGTCTTTCACCAGCATGGAATAGCGCCAGGAGCGTTTGCCGAAACCCAGCTCCTGCTTGTCGACCAGCATGCCCATGCCATCGGTAAACTCGCCGTTGCCGTCCGGGATCACCCGGATGTGCTCCGCTTCCTGATCCTTGAGCCAGGCGTTCATCACGAAGGTGTCGTTGACGCTGATGCAGACGATGTCGTCGATACCATTTTCGAACAGCACCGGCGCCAGTTCGTTGTAACGCGGCAGATGGGTGGAGGAACAGGTGGGGGTAAAGGCGCCGGGCAGGGAGAATACCACCACTGTCTTGCCCTTGAAGAGATCATCGCTGGTCACATCCACCCACTGCTCACCCTGGCGGGTACGGAAAGTCACTTGTGGAACGGCCCGGCCTGTTTTGTTGCTCAACATACTGAGGTCCTCATTTGGAGATTGTTTTCGGGAATGGACTCAGTATGCCGGGAATAATTTGATTGTTATAACTGTTTTTATAAATACATTTAATCGGTTTTGACTATTGGAAGCGAAAAGGGACGGCGTCGCCCTTTCCGCCACACCCTTATCCCAGCCCGTTCAGCAACCGCTGGTAGATTTCATCCTTCAGCCGCAGGCGCTGCATTTTAAGCTGTTCGAAATCCTCGTCCGATATCGGCATATTCCGGGATTCCAACCCCGCTATCTGGTGATCCAGTTTGTGATACTCGTTCGCCATCCGGGCAAACTCCGTATCCTGCTGCTTCAGCTGAGCAATTTTGTCGACGTATTCCGGAAACTCGATGGTCAATGCATGGCTGTCCATGGGTCAGGCTCCTTCTGTTGGCTGAGGATGCCTTAACTATAGTCGACCACCGGCTCCGCTACCTTGGCCAGGGCGGCCTCGACCACCTCGATGCCGGCGCCGGGCTTGTGAGCGTTTTCGCTCAGGTGACGGCGCCAGGCCCGGGCACCGGGCAGGCCCTGGAAGAGGCCCAGGGTATGGCGGGTGATGTTGCCCAGATAGGTTCCCTTGCCGAGTTCCTGCTCGATATAGGGCAGCAGTTCGCGGATCACCTGGTGCCGGCTGATAACATCATGCCGATCCCCGAACAGCTCGCCGTCCACCTGCGCCAGCAGGTAGGGGTTTTGGTAGACTTCCCGCCCCAGCATGACACCGTCCAGGTGACGCAGATGTTCCCGCGCCTCAGCCAGGGTCTTGATGCCGCCGTTGATGGCGATGGTCAGCCCCGGAAAGTCCCGCTTGAGCCGGTAGACCCGTTCATAGTCGAGCGGCGGTATCTCCCGGTTCTCCTTCGGGCTCAGGCCCTTGAGCCAGGCCTTGCGGGCGTGCACGATCAGCGCGTCCACCCCGGCGTCCACCAGCCTGTCGACCAGGGCGCAGAGGAATTCGTAGCTGTCCTGCTCGTCGATGCCGATGCGGGTCTTCACCGTGACCGGTATCGCCACTTCCGCCTTCATCGCCGCCACCCCGTCCGCCACCCGTCCGGGCTCGGCCATCAGACAGGCACCGAACAGGCCATTCTGCACCCGATCCGAGGGGCAGCCCACGTTCAGGTTGATCTCGTCGTAGCCGCGCTGCTCGGCGAGCCGGGCGCACCGGGCCAGCGCGTGCGCATCGCTGCCGCCCAACTGCAGCACCAGCGGATGCTCCTGCGCATTGAACGCCAGATAATCGCCCTTGCCGTGCAGTATGGCGCCGGTGGTCACCATTTCGGTATACAGCTGGGCATGGCGGCTGAGCAGCCGGTGGAAGTAACGGCAATGTTTATCCGTCCAGTCCAGCATGGGGGCAACAGAGAAACGGGCACTGGGATAATGACTCATGAGAACGACGACTTTTTGAACACAGGGCGCGCATTATACCCAAGGCGGCTCACAGACCCAACCTCGATCCGATGAACCCGGATCAGGCTGTGCTAAGATGCGCTCAGGAGCCATTGAGGATCGTCATCGTTTATGTCCATTCAACATCAGCTTGAGCGTGCCGAACGGCTGTGCCAGCAGCGCGGGGTGCGCTTTACCCCCACCCGCCGCCATGTGTTTACCCTAATGGCCGAGCACAAGGGGGCGGTCAGCGCCTACGATCTGTTGGACCGGCTCAAGGAGCTGGAGCCCAGCGCCAAGCCCCCCACCGTTTACCGGGCGCTGGATTTTCTGTTGTCCCAGGGCTTCGTGCACAAGGTGGAGTCGCTCAATGCTTTTCTGTTTTGCGACCACTTTGCCGAACACCATCCCATGCAGTTGCTGATCTGCGACCAGTGTGGGCTGGTCATCGAGCTGCACGACGAAGCCATCAACCGGGCCTTCAGCCAGCAGGCCGAGCTGCACGGCTTTGCCATCACCAGCCAGTCCATCGAGGCCCACGGCCACTGCCGGCAGTGCAAGGCGGAAAAAAGCGCAGGCTGCTGATATAGTTAAGGCTCGTCACGGCCCTGTTCAAGGATGAGTTATGGGCAAATTGATCAAGTGGCTGCTGATCCTGGCGGTGGCCGTACTGGTATTGAGCGAGGTGAATCTGAGCGCTTCGCTCTACAGGTATGAAGACAACCAGATTGAAATCATCTTTCCCCGCTGGCGGACCGAGTCCCCCTGGTATTACCTGAGATGGAATCCGGGGCGGGAAGAGTTCATCCACCGCTGGCACCCGGAAGCATGACCTGGATCAGTCGCCTCCCCTACCCCCATGGTAGTATCCGGTTATCCAATACCGGGGCCTACCGCCATGAGCGATATATTGACCACCCTCTTGCTGCCCCTGATGCTGGCGCTGATGACGCTGGTGATGGGCATGACTCTGGAAGTCAGCCACTTCAGCCGGCTGCTGGGTACCCCGGGGCCACTGCTGCTGGGCCTGGGGATGCAGTGGCTGCTGCTGCCCCTGCTGGCCTGGCTGCTGATTGTCATGCTTGAACTGCCGACGTCGATTGCCGCCGGGGTGATCCTGGTGGCCGCCGCTCCCGGCGGCGCCACCTCCAACCTGTTCAGCTTCCTGGCCGACGGCGACACCGCCCTGTCGGTGAGCCTCACCGCGCTGGTTGGCCTGCTGACCCCCGTCTGGATGCCGCTGGCGGTGATGACCCAACTGCACTGGCTGGGCCTGGACAGCCACGAGCTGTCCCTGCCCCTGGGTCGCACCATGGTGCAGCTGGCGCTGATCGGCATACTGCCGGTGGCGATCGGCATGGGAATTCGTCAACGCTACCGGCGCTGGGTGGAACGCCACCAGTCCCGGCTCAAGCAACTGGTGAGCCTATCATTCATGCTGGTACTGCTGGCGCTGGTGGCCCGCAACCTGAAGCACCTGCCTTCCCTGTTCGGCCCCCCGGCCCTGGCCATGCTGCTGCTGTGCACCCTGGCCCTGACCTGCGGCTACCTGGCCGCCCGCCTGGCCAAGTGCCCGGAGGCGAGCTGTCGCAGCCTGGCATTCGAGGTGGGCATCCAGAACGGCGCCACCGCCATGCTGGTGGCCTATACCCAGCTCGGCTCGGAGGCTCTCGCGGTGATGGCCCTGCTCTACGGCATCCTGATGAACATCCCCGCCTTGGCGCTGCTGGCCTGGTTCCGTAAAAAAGGACGACGGGGAGCGGTGCTGAGCGTGCAGTAAACGACAAGGCCGGCTCCTTGCGGGACCGGTCTTGCAGACTGCTGACAAGCCTTCGGGTTTACCTAAACACGCAACACTCATGCCAAAACAGGCGGGCAAAGGGAACAGCTCCGCCGACCGTCACATGCCAGGGGGCGCGAAGCGCCTTGCACCGCCGCCAGCATCGCAAAGCGATGAGATGGCGGTTTCCGCGACATCCGGCATGGGCCGAGCAATACAGGGGGCGAGCTCGTCTCGCCGTGACGAGCGGTTTCAGCCTGACCGAACATCCAGTGAATGTTCGCAGCAGGCTGAAACCGCGAGTGTCTTGTCCAGAAGCGTGTCGGGGGAGTTGGTCCTTTGGCTGACTCGTACCAGTGAAAAAGGCAACTTTGTCATCAACCGATATATTCGAGCCTGGGTCGGGCGGTCATCCGGGTGACCAGCTCATAGGCGATGGTGCCCACATGGCGGGCCACCTCTTCCGCCGCCAGGCCCTCGCCCCACAGCAGCACCTCGTCTCCCACCTTGTCGGTGGCGTCCGGCCCCAGGTCGACGGTGGCCATGTCCATCGATACCCGGCCCGCCAGGGGTACCCTACGGCCGTTCACCAGCACCGGGGTTCCGGGCGGCGCCATGCGCGGGTAGCCGTCGCCGTAGCCCACCGCGATCACCCCGATACGGGTATCCCGCAGGCTCACCCAGGAGCCGGCATAGCCCACCGGCTCGCCGGCCTTGAGCTCGCGCACCGCGATCAGGCTGGTGGTGAAGTCCATCGCCGGGCGCAGGCCGAAGTCGCTGCCCTGCCGGTCACCGAAAGGGGTGATACCGTACAACATGATACCCGGGCGGATATAGTCGGCGTGAGCCTCGGGAAAGGCGATAACACCGGCGGAGTTGCACAGCGCGATAGCCTTGACCTTGCCGGCGGTCACCTGCTTGAAACGGGTGATCTGGGCCTGGGTCACCGCCTGCTGCTCGGGCTCGTCGGCCCGGGCGAAGTGGGTCATGGCATTGACCGGCTGCACTACCCTGGCAATGGCCGCCAGCCGGGCGAACACCTCGTCGGCCTGCTCGGGGGCAAAGCCCACCCGGTGCATGCCCGAGTCAATTTTCACCCAAACGGTGACCGGTGCGGCCAGCGGGGTCTGCTCCAGTGCCTCGAGCTGGGCGTACTGGTGAATGCAGATCTGAAAATCATTGAGCGCGGCGTATTCCAGCTGACTGAGGTTGAAGAATCCTTCCAGCAGCAGTATCGGCTGGCGGATACCGCCGGCCCGCAGCTTTTGTGCTTCCTCGAAGCGGGCCACCGCGAACAGTTCGGCCTCGTCCTTGAGTGCGGCCGCCACCGTCAGGTCACCGTGGCCGTAGGCGTTGGCCTTGACCACGGCGATGGCCCTGGCGCCCGGGGCCAGCTGTTTGGCTACCCGCAGGTTGTGCCGTACCGCTTCCAGATTGATGCGGGCCACTGCCCCCGTTGCATCCATCTCTGCTCCTTAATAGTCATCATCGAAATCCGGTCCGGCGTAGTTGTCGAAGCGGGAAAACTGCCCCTGGAACGTCAGCCGGACCTTGCCTATGGGTCCGTTACGTTGCTTGCCGATGATGATTTCAGCGATGCCCTTGTCCGGGCTGTCGTCGTGGTAGACCTCGTCCCGGTAGATAAACATGATGAGGTCGGCGTCCTGCTCGATGGAGCCCGACTCCCGCAGATCCGAGTTCACCGGCCGCTTGTCTGCCCGTTGTTCCAGGCTGCGGTTGAGCTGGGACAGGGCCACCACCGGCACCTGCAGCTCCTTGGCCAGGGCCTTGAGCGAGCGGGAGATCTCGGCGATTTCCAGGGTTCGGTTATCGGACAGGCTGGGGACCGTCATCAGTTGCAGATAGTCCACCATGATCATGCTGATGCCGCCGTGTTCTCGCGCCACGCGCCGGGCGCGGGAGCGGACTTCGGTCGGCGTCAGGCCGGAAGAGTCGTCGATATAGAGCTGACCCTTTTCCAGCAGCATGCCCATGGTCGAGGACAATCTGGCCCAGTCTTCATCATCCAGCTGCCCGGTGCGTATGCGGGTCTGATCGATACGTCCCAGGGAAGCAAGCATCCGCATAATAATCTGCTCAGATGGCATTTCCAAGGAGAAGATGAGTACTGGTTTATCATTTGTTAGTGCAGCGTGCTCGCAAAGGTTCATTGCAAAAGTAGTTTTACCCATAGAGGGTCGGGCTGCCACTATAATCAGGTCCGAAGACTGCAGTCCGGCAGTTTTTTTATCCAGATCCGTGTATCCGCTGGACACCCCGGTGATGCCCTGATGGGGATTTTTATAAAGATCTTCGATGCGGTCGATGGTCTTCTCGAGCAGCACCCGCAGGGGTTGGGGGCCGTCGTTGGCATTGGTGCGGCTCTCGGCAATCTTGAACACCTTGGTTTCGGCCAGATCCAGCAGATCGGCGGAGTTGCGTCCCTGGGGATCGAAACCGGCCTCGGCGATCTCGTTGGCCACCGAGATCATCTCCCGCACCACCGCCCGCTCGCGCACAATATCCGCATAGGCGCCGATGTTGGCGGCGCTGGGGGTGTTCTTGGCGATTTCCACCAGGTAGGAAAAGCCGCCCACGGTATCCAGCGCCTCGTGCCGCTCCAGCTCTTCCTGCACCGTAATGAGATCGATGGGGTTGCCCGCCTGGCTCAGCCGCTGCATGGCCTGGAAGATCAAGCGGTGCGGCCGGCTGTAGAAATCCGGCTCCGAGACTTTCTCCGCCACCCGATCCCAGGCGTTGTTGTCCAGCAACAGCCCACCCAGCACGGATTGTTCCGCCTCGAAGGAATGGGGTGGCATCTTGAGCTGGGCCACGGCCTTGTCGGTCTTGGTGGCGGTCTTTTCTGTCATCGGTCGTCTCACTGATTTGCCAAAACACCATTATCGGGATTTTACGCGAGGTCCGAAAGTCCCATTCACCCTTGCGCCAGGCTGGACCCCTTTCCCCGGATTCAGGAGGCTCCCTGATGAAGGGGCCATCCCTCACCCGGCGATTGGCCTGAATAAAGAACAGTCGGAGCGGCCCTCCAGGTCCGCCTTTATGCCGTTTGGCCACCCGGTGCGCTTTCCCTGGGCCAAACGCGTCTGACTTCGACAGCACGGCGATACGGTCGGTGGCTGCCGGCTTAATCACCAGTTGACATAACATGTCGCTGCTTTAGGATGTTGCTTGTCTGTAACCCAAGGAAACTACTATGCGTAAACTTCTTGCCCTGTTTACCCTGATCTTCGCGGTCGGCATCAGCACCACCGCTTTCGATGCGGAAGCCCGTAAGCTGGGCGGTGGCAGCCGCTCGGTCGGTAAGTCGTACCAGACCGCGCCCAGCCAGCCGACCCAGCAGAATGTCAACCGCAACACCACCAACCAGACCCAGCAGACCGGCAAGAAATCCGGCCTGATGGGCGGCCTGCTCGGCGGCCTGCTGGCCGGCGGCCTGTTCGCCTACCTGCTCGGTTCCGGCGCCTTCGAAGGCTTCCAGTTCATGGACTTCCTCCTGATCGCGGGCCTGGCCTTCGCCGCCATCATGATTTTCCGCATGCTTCGCCAGACCAAGGCCCCGGCCCCGCGCCCGGCCTACGGTGGCCCGCAGCAGTTTGAAGCCGCCCGCCCGGCACCGGCAAACGGCGCCGCGTCCGGCTTTGGTGCCAGCGAGGTGCCCTTCAACCTGCCGCCGAACTTCGACATGCAGGCGTTTCTGCAAGGCTCCCGCGAGCACTACCGCACCCTGCAGCAAGCCTGGAACCAGAACGATCTGGAGAAAATCCGCGAGTACGTCAGCCCCGAACTCTTTGCCGAACTGAGCCAGGAACGCGCCAGGCTCAGCGGCGAGCAGCACACCGAGGTGATGTTCGTCGATGCGGAACTGGTGCGGGCCGATCACAGTGCCAGCCTGGCCCAGGTCAGCCTCAAGTTCAGTGGCCGCTACCGCGACAGCCACGAAAGCGTAGAGCAGGATATCCGCGAGGTATGGCACCTGGAGCGCGATCTTACCCGGCCCAATGCCCCTTGGCTGATTGTCGGCCTGGAAGACCAGGCCTGAGCCCCGCCGTTACAGAAGCTGCCCCCGGGCAGCTTTTTTACTGCAGCTCCCCGTCCACCCTGTCGGCGGCGCATACAACCCCATTTATCTTTACTTGAAAATAAACTATCGTGTAACCAGACTGTAAATATCCTGTTGTGGTGACGCCATGCCCGCCCTGCACCTTCTCCGGCCCGGTTATCGGGCCTCCCGGATCCTCCTGCTGGCCTGCAGCTACGCCGTTGTCGGCCATCTCTGCCTCAGCCATCCCTTTGCCGGCACCCACATCAGCCTGATCTGGGCCCCAGCCGGGCTGGCGTTGGCCGGACTACTGCGCTGGGGGCAGTGGCTCTGGCCGGGGGTCTGGCTCGGCGCCCTGCTGATCAACTACCTGGCTGGACTGCCGCTCTGGATAGCCGCCGGCATCGCCTCCGGCAATACCCTGGTTCCCTGGCTGATTGTCCGCCTGCTGCGCCACTATGGCATCCACAGCAGCCTTGACCGGCGCCAGGATTTACTGGCCTTCCTATTTATCGGCGTGGTGCTGGGTGCCTCCCTGAGCGCCCTGAACGGCGCCAGCCAGATCTGGCTGGCGGGCAAGCTGCCGCCCGGGCTCTGGCTCAGTGGCTGGCTGTACTGGTGGCTGGGTGATGCCATCGGCACCCTGATCGTGGGCACCCCCCTGTTGACCTTTTCCTGGCGCCGCCTCATTCCCTCACTCCGGGGCTGGCGCCTGCCGGAAACGGTTACCGTGCTGTCGCTGCTGCTGCTGCTTGCCGTCCTGCTGTTCCTTTCCGACAGCCGAGAAGCCATCCTCCTCACCGCTTCGCCCCTGTTGTTCATCCCCTTTCTCCTACTGAGCTGGATAGCCATCCGCGCCGGGGTTGGCCTGGCCTCACTCGCAGCACTGGCGGTGTCGGTCATCGCCGCCCTGGGCACTCTCGAGGGCCAGGGCGGCTTCAGCCTGGGCAATCCTCACCAGAATCTGCTTATGCTTTGGAGTTATATGGCTACCATGTCGGTGATCACCATGCTGATCACTGTGCTGCTTAACGAGCTGACCGCCAGCCGGCAACATCTGGAGCTGGCGATCAACGGGGCCAACCAGGGAACCTGGGACTGGGATCTGCAGCAGGATCGACTCGAGGTACATCTGCCCTGGCGTCATGCCGGCAATGAGCGACTCGCCAGCGGCGACCTGCACCGCCTGGTCCACCCCGACGACAAACCCCTGCTGGATGAGGCACTGACGCGGCACCTGGCGGGGGAGTCCGCCTCCTTCCACTGCGAGTTGCGCCTACGCTGCAGGTCCCGGCAGTGGCGCTGGGTGATGGCCAGGGGCAGCCTGACAGGCAGGGACGACCGGCTCAAGCCACTGCGCATGGTCGGCATGGTAGCGGATATCTCGGCCCGAAAACGGGACGAGGAACGACTGCGTCTGTCGGCCAGCGTCTTCGCCCACGCCCGGGAGGCCATCATGATCACCGATGAGCGCTTCCGCATACTGGACACCAACGACGCCTTCACCGAGCTGACCGGTTACGCCAGGGGGGAGGTGCTGGGCCGTGTCCCCGGCAGCCTGCGCCCCGGCACGGAGGCCGCTTACGAGCCGGTCTGGCGGCAGTTGAGAAACAAGGGATACTGGCGTGGCGAAATCAACGGCTGTCGCAAGGACGGCACCAACTATACCGAGCACCTGACCGTATCGGCAGTATTGTCACCGGCGGGAACCCCCGGCCATTATGTGGCGATGTCATCCGACGTGACCCTGCTCAAGCAGCAGCAGCAGGCGCTCGAATACCAGGCTCACTACGACAGTCTAACCGGGCTGCCCAACCGGACCCTGCTGAGCCGGCGCATGACCAGCGCCATGGCAGCGACCCGCCGCCGGCAATTGGCCATCTGCTACCTGGATCTGGATGGCTTCAAACCGATCAACGACCAGTTCGGCCATGACGGCGGAGACAAGCTGCTGGTGATGGTTGCCGAACGACTCGGACAGCACCTGGGCCCCGACGACACCCTGGCCCGGCTGGGCGGTGACGAATTCATCCTGCTGCTGGACCATATCGGGCAGCGGTCGTGGCAAGCCTCGGTCGACCGAGTGTTGCAGTTGCTCAACCAGCCCTACCCGCTGGAAGAACGACAGGTCAGGCTCTCCGCCAGCATCGGCGTGGTGATCTATCCGGAAGATGGCGAAGACGTCGACGGCCTGATCCGCCGGGCCGACCAGGCCATGTACCGGGCCAAGCAGGCCGGTCGCAACCGCTGCTGTCGCTTCGACGATGAACACGACAGCCACGCCCGGGCCCGCCAGCAAATGCAGGCGGAAATGGAACAGGCGCTGGCAGAGCGACGCTTGTTGCTGTATTTCCAGCCCAAAATCGACATGCGCAGCGGAGCCCTGATCGGTGCCGAAGCCCTGCTGCGCTGGCAACACGCCGACGGCCGGCTGCTCACCCCACCCCATTTCCTGCCGCAAATCGAAGCCACCCCGCTCGACCTGCAGTTGGGGAACTGGGTGCTGGCCCAGGCGGTGGCCCAGCTCAGGGACTGGCAGCGCCGTGGCCATGGCTTAAGCCTGAGCGTCAACATCTCCCCCCATCAGTTGCAGGATCCCGGTTTTATCCCCGTCCTGGAACGACTGCTCGCCGAAGGAGAGGCCATCGCCGCCGGCCGGCTGGAGCTGGAGATCCTCGAGACCGCCGCGATCAAAAACATCAAGCAGGTGACCGACATCATCCACCATTGCCATCGCCTGGGCCTGCGTATCGCGCTGGACGACTTCGGCACCGGCTATTCCTCCCTGACCTACCTCAAACGACTGCCCGCCGACGTGCTCAAGATAGACAAAAGCTTTGTCATCGACATGCTGGACAACCCGGAAGACAAGGCCATAGTGCAAGGGATCATCGGCCTGGCCCGGGCCTTTCAGCGCGAAGTGGTCGCGGAAGGTGTCGAGTCGGCCGGACACCGGGCCATGCTGCTGGGACTAGACTGCCATCTGGGACAGGGCTTCGGCATCGCCAGGCCGATGCCGGCCGCAGAATTCGAACGCTGGCAGCAGCAATACCGGCCCCGCCCCTGTCGTCCCGAGCCGATTCGCTGCCAACCACCGGCATTATCCCCGTCCTTGGGGTAAAGACCAAAAAGGCGCCCGCAGGCGCCTTTTTGGTATTGCAGAGCCGCGACCGACTTAGCCCACCAGGGCCAGCAGCACGCCGGCGGCCACCGCCGAGCCCAGCACCCCGGCCACGTTGGGGCCCATGGCATGCATCAGCAGGAAGTTCTGGTTGTTGGCTTCCAGCCCCACCTTGTTGACCACCCGGGCCGCCATCGGCACCGCCGACACCCCGGCCGCGCCGATCAGCGGGTTGACCTTGCCTCCGCTCAGTTTGCACATCAGCTTGGCCATCAGCACGCCACCGGCGGTACCGATGGAGAAGGCCACCGCACCCAGCGCCAGGATCCCCAGGGTGTCCAGGGTCAGGAACTTGTCGGCGGACAGCTTGGAGCCCACCGCCAGGCCGAGGAAAATGGTGACGATGTTGATCAGCTCGTTCTGGGCGGTCTTCGACAACCGGTCCACCACCCCGGATTCCTTCATCAGGTTACCCAGGCAGAACATGCCGATCAGCGGCGCCGCCGACGGCAGGAACAGTATGGTCAGGGCCAGCACCATCAGCGGGAACAGCACCTTCTCCCGTTTGCCCACGTGGCGCAGCTGATCCATCTTGATCGCCCGCTCTTCCTTGGTGGTCAACAGCTTCATGATCGGCGGCTGGATAATGGGCACCAGCGCCATGTAGGAGTAAGCCGCCACGGCGATGGCCCCCAGCAGATCCGGCGCCAGCTTCGACGCCAGGAAGATGGCGGTCGGGCCGTCCGCGCCCCCGATGATGGCGATAGCCGAGGCATCCGCCAGGGTAAAGTTGAACCCGGGCAGGAAGTTCAGGGCAATGGCGCCGAACAGGGTGGCGAAAATGCCGAATTGGGCTGCCGCCCCCAGCAACAGGGTCTTGGGATTGGCGATCAGCGCCCCGAAGTCGGTCATGGCGCCGACACCCATGAAGATCAGCAACGGAAAAACGCCACTGCCGATGCCGACTTCATAGACGTAGTACAGCAGGCCGCCGGGCTCGGCCATGCCCGCGTTGGGAATGTTGGCCAGCACGCCGCCGAAGCCGATGGGCAACAACAGCAGGGGCTCGAAGCCTCTGGCGATGGCGAGATAGATAAGGCCCAGGCCCACCACTATCATCACCAGTTGTTTCCAGTGGAAATTGGCCAGGCCGGTTTCCTGCCACAGGGTCAGTAAAGAATCCATCACCGCTCCTCAGGCCAGACTGACCAGGGGGTCACCCACGGACACCGCGTCGCCTTCCTTGACCAGCACGTCGGCGACCTGACCGGACCGGGCGGCACGCACCTCGGTTTCCATCTTCATGGCTTCCATGATCAGCAGCACATCACCTTCGGCGACCTGGCTACCTTTCCTGGCCACCACCTTGAAGATATTGCCCGCCAGCGGCGCCAGCACGGCCTCGGCCGCACCCGCCGGGGCAGCCGCAGGAGCGGCGGCCGGCGCGGCCGCACCGCTTTCCCGCACGGCACTGATGCTGCCGGCCGGACCCACTTCCACCTCGAACACCTGGCCGTCGACCTTGACCGCATAGACTTCGGGCACGCCAGTGGCGGCTTTGGCAACAGGCGCGGGAGCAGCCTGCTCGGGCTCGGAACCGGGGGCCGGCTCGAAGGCAGCCGGGTTGTCGCGGTTGCGGATAAACTTGAGACCAATCTGCGGGAACAGGGCATAGGTCAGCACATCGTCCACCTCGTCGGCGGCAACCCGCAGTTTTTCCTCTTTGGCCAGGCCCTGGAATTCGGCGGTCAGTTTGTCCAGCTCGTCGCGCAGCAGATCCGCCGGGCGGCAGCTGATGGGCTCCGCGCCATCCAGTACCCGTTTTTGCAGCTCGGCATTGACCGGGGCCGGGGCCGCGCCGTATTCGCCTTTCAGCACGCCGGCGGTTTCCTTGGTGATGCTCTTGTAGCGCTCGCCGGTGAGCACGTTGATCACCGCCTGGGTCCCCACTATCTGGGAAGTGGGGGTGACCAGCGGGATAAAGCCCAGGTCTTCCCGCACCCGCGGGATTTCCTTGAGCACTTCGTCCATCTTGTCGGCCGCGCCCTGCTCCTTGAGCTGGCTCTCCATGTTGGTGAGCATGCCGCCGGGCACCTGGGCCAGCAGGATGCGGGAGTCCACACCCTTGAGGCTGCCTTCGAACTGGGCGTACTTCTTGCGCACGTCGCGGAAATAGGCGGCGATTTCTTCCAGCTTGACCAGATCCAGGCCGGTGTCGCGCTCGGTGCCTTCCACCATGGCCACCAGGGTCTCGGTGGGCGAATGGCCGTAGGTCATGCTCATGGAGGAGATGGCGGTGTCCAGCATGTCGATGCCGGCGTCGATGGCCTTCATGTGGGTCGGCAGGCTCAGGCCGGTGGTGGCGTGGCAGTGCAGCGCCAGCGGCAGCTTGACCGCCGCCTTGATGCTCTTGATCAGTTTCTCTGCTTCATAAGGCTTGAGCAGGCCGGACATGTCCTTGATGCAGATGGAGTGGCAGCCCATGTCCTCCAGCTTCTTCGCCATGTCCACCCACATTTCCAGGGTATGCACAGGAGAAGTGGTGTAGGAGATGGTGCCCTGGGCGTGGCCGTCCACCGCCACGGTCGCCTTGATGGCGGTTTCCAGGTTGCGCACGTCGTTCATGGCATCGAAGATGCGGAACACGTCCATGCCGTTGGTGCGCGCCCGCTCGACGAACTTGTACACCAGATCGTCCGCGTAATGGCGGTAGCCCAGCAGGTTCTGGCCACGCAGCAGCATCTGCTGCCTGGTCTTGGGCATGGCCTTCTTCAGGGCGCGCAGGCGTTCCCAGGGATCCTCCCCCAGGTAGCGGATACAGGCATCGAAGGTGGCGCCGCCCCAGGTTTCCAGCGACCAGTAGCCGATATCGTCCAGCTTGGCGGCGATCGGCAGCATGTCTTCCAGGCGCAGGCGGGTGGCCAGGATGGATTGGTGGGCATCACGCAACACCACATCGGTGATGGCAAGAGGTTTAGTCATATGACGAGGCTCCGTTAAGTTCCGTTTCCGGTTAGTCCGTGTCTGAGCGGGGCTCAGCCTTTTTTATTGTTTTTGTACTGCGTAATGGCGGCACTGATCGCCGCCAGTTTCTGCGGGCTCGGTCCGGGGGCTGGGGCTGGCGCCGCCGTGGTCGTAACCGCGACCGGTTGCGGTGCTGCTTCGCCGGCAATCCGCGAGAGGACCTTGACCGCCACTATGGTCAGGGACAGGAAGGCAAATACGAATACCATCCCCAACCCCATCAAGGTGGCGGCATCAAACAGTTGGGAAGTGACCTGATTCATCAGCATGCTCCTTGCTGTACAATATCCGGCCAAGAGCATACCCAGCTTGAGGTTGCCTTGGCAATGTTACATTCTAAAAATGTTGTAAAGATTACAAAAAAAATATGACTCAAGCCACACTTTACACATTTAAAGCTAAAAATTAAGAATAAATATGCAGAAAATCCATCATCAATGTCGTTTGTATACAAATTGATAACAAGGGGGAGGTGGAGTGAACATCAAAGAGGAAAACAAAAAGCCGGCCCTAGGCCGGCTTTTTGTTTTTGGAAAATGGCGCATCCGGGAGGATTCGAACCTCCGACCGCTCGGTTCGTAGCCGAGTACTCTATCCAGCTGAGCTACGGATGCAATGTTGAAATCATCGGGAATCTTAGATGGCGCATCCGGGAGGATTCGAACCTCCGACCGCTCGGTTCGTAGCCGAGTACTCTATCCAGCTGAGCTACGGATGCTTCTCTAAAAAACTGTCTTGTGTAATATGGCGCATCCGGGAGGATTCGAACCTCCGACCGCTCGGTTCGTAGCCGAGTACTCTATCCAGCTGAGCTACGGATGCGTAAATGGCGGTGAAGGAGGGATTCGAACCCTCGATGCGGGTATAAGCCGCATACTCCCTTAGCAGGGGAGCGCCTTCAGCCTCTCGGCCACCTCACCGTGTTTGCGGGGCGTATATTACTGTCCGGCGAAAATAAGTCAAACACTTTTTCCAATCAGTTTTCCATTCGAACAGTCTTCAAACACAATGGGTTAAAAGCAGCCAACCCGAACAAAAAACGCCCCGAAAAGTCTTAGTACTGGCTGTCCTGACCGGTGCCTTTCTCAGCCTGTATGCGCATGTAAATCTCTTCACGATGCACGGAAACTTCTTTCGGCGCGTTGACGCCGATGCGTACCTGGTTACCCTTGACGCCCAGCACGGTCACGGTGACTTCATCACCAATCATCAGGGTTTCCCCCACTCGACGAGTCAATATCAGCATATGGCTGCTCCTGTTAATCTGTGTATTAGTTAAAAATGTTATTTATTATCCAATAAAGGCTCTAAAAAACCTAGTCCCCGTCCGGTAACAAATGGGGGCGCCGGCCATAAAATCAAGGGGCCTGTCAACGACAGGCCCCTGAAATTGCCACTATCACCGTTCAGGATTATAGCCGCTCTGTCAACCAGGGCGTGATCGAGGCCAGCGCCGCCGGCAGCTGCGCCGGCTCGGTACCACCGGCCTGGGCCATGTCCGGCCGGCCACCGCCCTTGCCGCCCACCTGCCGGGCCACCAGGTTGACCAGCTCGCCGGCCTTGACCTTGTCGGTCAGATCCTTGGTCACCCCGGCAATCAGGCTGACCTTGCCGTCGGCCACGGTCGCCAGCACCACCACCCCGGACTGCAGCTTGGCCTTGAGGTCGTCCAGCGAGCCGCGCAGGGATTTTGCATCCACCCCCTCCAGGTTGGCCACCAGCACCTTGGTGCCGTTGACGTCAATGACCTGCTCCAGCAGGGAAACACCCGCCTGGGCGGTGAGCCTGGCCTTGAGCTGCTCGATTTCCTTCTCGAGCTGACGGCTGCGGTCCAGTACCTGGCGCACCTTGGCGGAAACCGAGAACAGGTCTCCCTTGACCATGCCGGCAGCCAGGGCCAGTTCGTGATCCAGCTGATGCAGGTAGGCCAGGGCCGCGTCACCGGTCACCGCCTCGATGCGACGAATACCGGCGGCGATGCCGCTCTCGGACAGGATCTTGAACAGGCCAATATCACCGGTGCGCTGTACGTGGGTACCGCCACACAACTCGGTGGACGCCTCACCCATGGTCACCACCCGCACCTCGTCATCGTATTTCTCGCCGAACAACGCCATGGCACCGGCATGTTTGGCGGCGTCCAGGTCCATCAGCGCGGTGGACACCGCGTGGTTGGCCCGGATCTCCTTGTTGACCATGTCCTCGACTTCGCGGATGTCCTGCGGGCTCATCGCCTCCAGATGAGAGAAATCGAAGCGCAGCCGGTCCGGGCCCACCAGCGAACCTTTCTGGATCACGTGCTCGCCCAGCAGCTTGCGCAGGCAGGCGTGCAGCAGGTGCGTGACCGAGTGGTTGAGTGCGGTGGCCTGGCGACGGTAGCTGTCGACCGCGGCGGTGACGGTTTCTTCCTGCTCCAGGGTACCCAGCTCCAGGTAACCCAGGTGCAGTATGCCGTTGCCGGCCTTCTGGGTGTCCCTGACCACGAACAGGCCGTCGTCCATCTTGATCACCCCGGTGTCGCCCACCTGGCCGCCGGACTCGGCGTAGAAGGGGGTCTTGTCCAGTACCACTGCCCCCTCCTCACCGGCGATCAGTGCCGGCACCGGCTCTCCGTCCTTGAACAGCGCAGTCACCCGGGCCGGTTCGGCCAGATGCTGGTAGCCGGTGAAGTCGGTGTGACCGTCCACCTTGATCACCCTGGAGTAATCCACCCCGAAGTTGGAGGCCTGCTTGGCCCGCTCCCGCTGCTGCTGCATCAGGGTCTCGAAGCCGTCCTCATCGATGCTGAGCTCGCGATCACGCAGCACGTCCGCAGTCAGATCCGCCGGGAAGCCGTAAGTGTCGTACAGCTTGAACACCACCTCGCCGGGCAGCACCTTGCCGTCGCCCAGATTGTCGATGGCCTCTTCCAGCAGTTGCAGGCCACGCCCCAGGGTGCGGGCAAACTGCTCTTCTTCCAGCCGCAGCACCTTCTCGATAACGGCACGCTGGCTGTTCAGCTCCGGGTAGGCATCAGACATCTGCTCGCACAGCGCCCCCACCAGGGTGTAAAAGAAGGCCTGCTCGGCACCCAGCTTGCGGCCGTGCCGTACGGCGCGGCGGATGATGCGGCGCAGCACATAGCCCCGGCCCTCGTTGGACGGCATGACGCCATCGGCGATCAGGAAAGAGCAGGAGCGGATATGGTCGGCGATCACCCGCAGCGACTTGTTGTCCAGATCCTCGGTGCCCACCGCCTGGGCCGCCGCCTTGATCAGCGCCTGGAACAGGTCGATCTCGTAGTTGGAATGCACCCCCTGCAGGATGGTGGCGATCCGTTCCAGGCCCATTCCGGTGTCCACCGACGGTTTGGGCAGCGGCTCCATGGTGCCGTCCGCCTGCCGGTTGAACTGCATGAACACCAGGTTCCAGATCTCGATATAGCGGTCGCCGTCTTCTTCCGGGCTGCCGGGAGGGCCACCCCAGATCTCGGGGCCGTGATCGTAGAAGATCTCGGTGCAGGGGCCGCACGGACCGGTATCGCCCATGGTCCAGAAGTTGTCGGAGGCATACTGCGCGCCCTTGTTGTCGCCGATACGCACGATGCGCTCGACGGGCACCCCTATCTCCTTGGCCCAGATATCGAACGCCTCGTCGTCGGTGGCATAGACGGTCACCCACAGCTTGTCCTGCGGCAGCTTGACCACGCCGGTCAGGAATTCCCAGGCAAAGCGGATGGCATCCTGCTTGAAGTAGTCGCCAAAACTGAAATTACCCAGCATTTCAAAGAACGTATGGTGACGCGCGGTATAGCCCACGTTCTCCAGATCGTTGTGCTTGCCGCCGGCTCGCACGCAACGCTGGGAGCTGACCGCCCTGTTGTAGGCCCGCTGCTCCAGCCCGAGGAACAGATCCTTGAACTGGTTCATGCCGGCGTTGGTAAACAGCAGGGTCGGGTCGTTATGGGGCACCAGCGAGCTGGACGCCACCACCTGGTGGCCCTGCTGGCGGAAATACTCGAGAAACGCGGTGCGTAACTCAGATGTGGTCATCTGCATGGATAATCCTGTTCTATTGCTGGGTTTCATAGGCGTTAACCCGGATAATTTAAAAGGTATCCGGGGCAATGTAAAACGCGCCTTGCGGCGGCAGGAGAGAAAGTGCTATTCGTCGGCCGATTCCAGGGCATAACGGATATGATCGGGGGCAAAACCCCTGGCCTGCAGGTAGCGCATGCGCCGGGCCCGCTCTTTCATGTCCAGCCGCTCGTCGGGACCGAAGCGGGCCCGGTAACACAGCCGGGCCAGTTCGAACCAGTCGGGATCCTCCGCCGCCAGTGCCTGCGCGATCTCCGCCGGGCCGACGCCCTTGCGCTGCAGCTCGGCGCGGATACGCAGGGGGCCGTGCCTTTTCAGCACATGCTGGCGCACCTGCACGGCGGCAAAACGGCTGTCCGCCAGCCAGTGCTGCTGCTCCAGCCGATCCAGCGCCTGCTCGATCCACTCGGGGTCGAATTGACGCTGGCGCAGCTTTTGCGCCAGTTCGCGCCGGCTGTGATCCCGACGAGACAGGAGTCTCAGGGCGCAGTCCCAGAGTTGCTGTGGGGTAAGGTTCGCTTCCATGGTGTGCTGCTAAAACAAAGGCCGGGAATGTCCCGGCCTTTCGGTTAAAAGTCGTCGCCGCCGTCCGGTCCGTCCAGCTCGGCGACGGTTTCATAATCCTTGTCGCCGTTGTCTTCCTTGGCCGCCCCCGGTGCCAGCAGCAACAGCTGACGCAGTTGCTGCTCGATCTCGTCGGAGATGTTCTTGTGTTCGCGCAGGTACTTGATGGAGTTGGCCTTGCCCTGGCCTATCTTGTCGCCCTTGTAGCTGTACCAGGCCCCGGCCTTTTCGATCAGCTTGTGCTTGACGCCCAGCTCGATCAGCTCCCCTTCCTTGGAAATGCCGGCGCCGTACATGATCTGGAATTCGGCCTGCTTGAACGGCGGCGCCACCTTGTTCTTGACCACCTTGACCCGGGTTTCGTTGCCCACCACTTCGTCGCCTTCCTTGATGGAGCCGATACGACGGATGTCGAGGCGCACCGAGGCGTAGAACTTGAGCGCGTTACCGCCGGTGGTGGTTTCGGGGCTGCCGAACATGACGCCGATCTTCATGCGGATCTGGTTGATGAAGATGCACAGGCAGTTGGCGCTCTTGATGTTGCCGGTCAACTTGCGCAGCGCCTGGGACATCAGCCGGGCCTGCAGGCCGACGTGGGAGTCGCCCATTTCGCCTTCGATTTCGGCACGGGGAGTCAGCGCCGCCACCGAGTCGACGATGATGACGTCGACGGCACCGGAGCGCACCAGCATGTCGCAGATCTCCAGCGCCTGTTCACCGGTATCCGGCTGGGACACCAGCAGATCGTCCACATTCACCCCCAACTTGCCCGCGTACACCGGATCCAGCGCATGCTCGGCATCGACGAAGGCACACACCTTGCCCTGGCGCTGTGCCTCGGCAATCACCTGCAGGGTGAGGGTGGTTTTACCGGAAGACTCGGGGCCATAGATCTCGACGATACGGCCGGTCGGCAGGCCACCGATGCCCAGTGCGATGTCCAGCGACAGGGAGCCGGTGGAAATGGCTTCGACATTCAAAGCCTTGTTGTCGCCCAGCCGCATGATGGAGCCTTTGCCAAACTGTTTTTCAATCTGGCCCAGGGCGGCGGCCAAGGCTTTTTCTTTGTTCTGATCCATGAGGTGCTCCGCTGAATTGCTGATGCGTCTTGAAATATAGGTTGAGTATACTGTTTATTCGTACAGTATCAAGTCCGGGTTCCGTGCACCAGGGCCAGGCAGTCCTGCAAGGCCGCCTGGATACTTTGCCGGCGCACGGCGCTCCGGTCACCCTCGAGTTGCAGCCGGCGACAGCTCAGCCGGTCGGCCGGCGCCAGGTAACAAGCCAGCCAGACGGTACCGACCGGTTTTTCCTCGCTGCCGCCACCGGGCCCGGCCACCCCGCTCACCGCCACGCTCAGGGCGCAGCCCGACCTGGCACAGGCGCCCCTGGCCATGGCCTCCACCACGTCTTCACTGACCGCGCCACAACGCTCGATCAGCGCCAGATCCACGCCCAGCATCTCGCTCTTGGCGGCATTGGAGTAGGTGACGAAGCCCCGGTCGAACCAGGCCGAGCTGCCGGCGATATCGGTGAGAGCCGAGGCGATACCGCCGCCGGTACAGGATTCGGCCGTCGCCATCATCCAGCCCCGCACCTGCAATGCCTCGCCCAATTGTCGTGCCAGTGTCGCTTGGTGCAAAGCCGCCTCCCCGGGTCATGTGCTCAAGCCAATATGCTGGTATTATGCCGACCCGGGCCGGCAGCGCCAATGCCAATCGCCCGCGATCCGCCTCAGCAACACACTCATAAAAAGATAAGGTATTGATTTAGATTATGAATCAAGACAAAACCCAGCATACGCCCATGATGCAACAGTATCTTTCGCTCAAGGCGCAGCATCCGGACATTCTGTTGTTCTATCGCATGGGGGATTTTTATGAGCTGTTCTACGACGATGCCAAGAAAGCCTCGCGATTGCTGGATATCTCCCTGACCAAGCGTGGCCAATCGGCCGGCTCGCCCATCCCCATGGCCGGTGTGCCCTACCATGCGGCGGAAAACTACCTGGCCCGGCTGGTACAGCTGGGCGAATCGGTGGCCATCTGCGAGCAGATCGGCGACCCGGCCACCAGCAAGGGGCCGGTAGAGCGGCAGGTAGTGCGCATCGTCACCCCGGGCACCCTGTCCGACGAGGCCCTGCTCGTTGAGCGCCAGGACAACTGCCTGGCGGCCGTCTACCACGACGGTCAGCAGTTCGGCTTCGGCATCCTCGACGTCAGCACCGGACGTTTCGTGATCAACCAGTTCCGGGAAGAAGAGGCGCTAACCGCCGAGCTACAGCGCACCCAGCCCGCCGAACTGCTCTATCCGGAAGGGTTCGGCTGGTTCCCCCTCATCGAGCAGCGCAAGGGACTGCGCCGCCGGCCCGAGTGGGAGTTCGATCTGGGCACCGCCCGTCACCTGCTGTGCCAGCAGTTCGGCACCCGGGATCTGGTCGGCTTCGGGGTAGAGCAGTCCGCCACCGCCCTCTGCGCCGCCGGCTGCCTGCTGCAGTATGTGAAGGATACCCAGCGTACCGCCCTACCCCATATCAACGGCATCCGCCTGGAGCGCGGCCAGGACATGGTGATCATGGACGCCGCCACCCGCCGCAACCTGGAACTGACCCTCAACCTGTCGGGCACGGTGGAGAATACCCTGGCGGAAGTGCTGGACAACACCGCCACCCCCATGGGCAGCCGCCTGCTCAAACGCTGGATCCACCAGCCCAGCCGTAATGCCACCGAGCTCGGCGGACGACAGGAGCTCATCGCCATGCTGATGGAGCAGGGGCGCCACGATGAGCTACGGCCGCTGTTGCGTCAGGTGGGCGACATGGAGCGGGTGCTGGCCCGACTGGCGCTGCGCTCCGCCCGCCCCCGGGATTTGAGCCGGCTGCGCACCGCCCTGCAGGCCCTGCCCGATATTCAGGCAATACTGGCGGAGGCGGCGCCGTCCTGCCTCGACTCCCTGGCGGAGCGGATCGGCCAGTTCCCCGAACTGGCAGAGCTGCTGGAAAGCGCCGTGGTCGACACCCCGCCGGTGCTGATCCGCGACGGTGGTGTGATCCGCGACGGCTTCAGCCCCGAGCTGGATGAGCTGCGCGAGCTGGCCGCCGGCGCCCACCGCTACCTGGAAGAGCTGGAGGCACGGGAAAAAGCCGCCACCGGCATCCATACCCTCAGGGTGGCCTACAACAGGGTGCACGGCTTCTATATCGAGGTGAGTCGCGCCAGTGCCCACCAGGTGCCGGTGCACTACGTGCGCCGCCAGACGCTGAAGAACAACGAACGCTATATCATCCCCGAGCTGAAAGAGTATGAAGACAAGGTGCTCAACGCCCAGAGCAAGGGGCTGGTGCTGGAGAAAAAGCTCTACGAGGCCCTGCTCGACCGGCTGCTGGAGCGGCTGGGGCCGCTGCAGCAAAGTGCCGCGGCGCTGGCACAGGCCGATGTGTTCGCCAACCTGGCGGAACGGGCGGAAAGCCTGGACTACTGCCGGCCGGAGCTCACCGATGACGAGGTGATCGAGATCGAGGAGGGACGCCATCCGGTGGTGGAGCAGGTGATGACGGATCCCTTTATCGCCAACCCGCTCAGCCTCTCGGCCCAACGCAAGATGCTGGTGATCACCGGGCCGAACATGGGGGGAAAATCCACCTATATGCGGCAAACGGCACTGATCGTGCTGATGGCCTATATCGGTTCCTTCGTGCCGGCGCAAAAAGCCAGGATCGGCAAGGTGGACCGCATCTTCACCCGTATCGGCGCCTCCGACGATCTGGCCTCGGGCCGCTCCACCTTTATGGTGGAAATGACCGAAACCGCCAATATCCTCAACAACGCCAGCCGCCACAGCCTGGTGCTGATGGACGAGATCGGCCGCGGCACCAGCACCTACGACGGCCTGGCCCTGGCCTGGGCCTGCGCCGATGCCCTGGCAAACCGGCTGCATGCCTATACCCTGTTCGCCACCCATTATTTCGAGCTGACCGAGCTGGCCGGACTCTGGCCCATGGTCGCCAACGTGCACCTGGACGCGGTGGAGCACCAGGACAGCATCGCCTTTATGCACGCGGTACAGGAAGGCGCCGCCAGCCGTTCCTACGGTCTGCAGGTGGCCGCCCTGGCGGGCGTGCCGAGGGCGGTGCTGGTGCTGGCCAAACAGAAGCTGGCCGAACTGGAGCAGGGCCATCAGCCGCCGGCCAGTCAACCCCGGTCAAAGCGTGATATCCAACCCTCACTGCCCCTGTTCGAGGCCGAGCCGGACCCGGCCCTGGCACTGCTCGATGAATTACAGCCGGATGAGCTGAGCCCGCGCCGGGCCCTGGAGCTGCTGTATCAGATGAAAAAGCTGCGCCAAACGTTATAAGCCGGAAGCCTGACTCTTGGTCACAAGTTTTTGTTGACGTTTGATAAGGCATAAAACATCGGCCAAAGCGCACTACTCCTTCGGCACGCCGTGGGACCTGATACTCGCCATTTCGGCCTGCTGCGAACATTCACTGGGTGTTCGGTCAGGCCGAAATGGCTCGTCACGGCGAGCAAGCTCGCCCCATGGGGGCTCCGCCGCGCCTCTGACCGCCATGGATAGCGGGAATGCCGGAACGGCAGGAGCATTTTCCGGCCCTGGCGCGGAGGGCCGGCTTCGCTGCGCCCTTTGTCCTCCCTATCGCCCCGCTGCCGCCTGTTGGCACCACTATCAGACGGCGTCGGGGCTGGAAAGAGGCAACAGGGATGGCCTCCACCGACCGTCACATGCCAGGGGGCGCGAAGCGCCTTGCACCGGAGGTATTGCCGCGACCGAGTTACCAGTGGCAAGTCGCAGCACGGCGATACCTCCGGTTTCCGCAACATTCGGCATGTGCGAGCCTACATAGACGTACTTGCGGCGTGTCGACGGAGGTGGCCCTGTAGCCTCTTCTCTGCGTTAAATCAGACAGCCGGACTTGCGACTAAGAGTCAGGCCGGAAGCTGCTAGTAGGCTCGCAACTGTCCATTGAGGATAAAAAGAAGACGGCGGAGCTTGTGGCTCCGCCGTCCTGCTTTAACTATCCCGAAAACTATCCCGAACGGCCTGAAGCCGCCTTGCGTTTAATCGCTGTGGAACAGGGTATCGATGGACAACCCCTGCTGGGTCAAGATTTCCTTCAGCCGGCGCAGGGCCTCCACCTGGATCTGCCGTACCCGTTCCCGGGTCAGGCCGATCTCCCGGCCTACGTCTTCCAGGGTAGAGGCTTCGTAGCCGAGCAGGCCGAAGCGCCGGGCCAGCACCTCCCGCTGCTTGGGATTGAGCTCTTCCAGCCAGTGCACCAGGCTCAAGCGCATGTCGTCGTCCTGGGTTTCGGTTTCCGGATCCGTGTCCCGCTCGTCGGTGATCACATCGAGCAGGGCCTTGTCGCCGTCACCACCGATGGGCGTATCCACCGAGCTGATTTTCTCGTTCAGCTTGAGCATGCGCGACACGTCTTCCACGGGCTTGTCCAGCGCCTCGGCAATTTCCTCGGCGGTAGGCTCGTGATCGAGCCGATGCGCCAGCTCGCGGGCGGTGCGCAGGTAGACGTTGAGTTCTTTGACGACGTGGATGGGCAGGCGGATAGTGCGGGTCTGGTTCATGATGGCCCGCTCTATGGTCTGGCGGATCCACCAAGTGGCGTAGGTCGAGAAGCGGAATCCCCGTTCGGGGTCGAACTTCTCCACCGCCCGGATCAGGCCAAGGTTACCCTCTTCGATCAAATCCAGCAGGGCCAGGCCGCGGTTGTTGTAACGGCGGGAAATCTTCACCACCAGCCGCAGGTTGGACTCGATCATCCGCTTGCGGGCGGCCAGATCGCCGCGTAATGCCCGACGGGCATAATGGACTTCCTCTTCCGCCGTCAGCAGCGGAGAAAAACCGATTTCCCCCAAATATAACTGGGTTACATCCAAAGTACGTTGACTGGGTGCGCTGAGGATTTCTTCTTCCTGAATACTCTCCTGCTCTTCATCGCTCTGGGCAGTGCCGATCGTTTCCAGCTCAACATCAGCATCAAAGTCCACGTCTTCGTCGTGGAGCATTTCTTTGCTATGACTCATGGCAGTTCTCCCTAAATCCGGGTACTACCTGACTCCCGGTGTCTATCGCTTTGGCAGATATCGCATCGGATCGACCGATGTTCCCTGGTGTCTGATCTCGAAATGCAACCGGACATCAGTGGTATCACTGCTTCCCATATCCGCTATGTGTTGGCCTGCGCTCACCGCTTGCTGCTCCTTGACCCGGAGCACCTCGTTGTGGGCATAGGCCGACAAGTAATCATCGTTGTGTTTGATGATGATCAGATTGCCGTAACCACGTAGCGCATTCCCTGCGTAAACTACCTTACCGGCGGCAGAAGCCTTGACGGCCTGCCCCCTGCTGCCCCTGATATCAATACCCTTGTTACCGGTTTCGGCCAGTGAGAACCCGGAAATAACCGGGCCCTGAGCCGGCCACCGCCAGACGATAGCGGTATTGACAGCGGCGTTTTTTTGTACTTTCGAATCAGCGTATTCCTTTCCTCGGACCGGCGCAAGGGGCTTGGTCGATTTTATCGGGGTGCTCGTACCAGACAGCTTGCCGGCGCGGCTGGCCCCCTGGGAGGCGGACGGCCGGGCGGCCGGAGAGGGCGATTTGACCTCAGGAACACTCGGTTTGACGACAGGGGAAGAAGCTGGAGATAGCACCGCACGCAGGATCAACGGCTGGCCGACATAGATGCGATAGGGCGGCTTCAGGCCATTGAGGGTGGCCAGATCGGCGACCGACTGCCCGCTTCGGCGGGCAATGGCGCTCAGGGTATCGCCTCTTCGCACCCGGTAGCTCGCCCGCCCCCGGCCCGCCACATCCAGTCGCAGGGTCTGGCCGGGATAAATCTGGTAGGGCGGGCTGATATTATTGTGCCTGGCCAGGGTGGGCACATCGGTGCCGGCCTGCCAGGCGATGGAATAGAGAGTATCCCCCTTGACCACCACATAGCCCTGGCCGCCGGCCTGCATATTGCCACGAGCGTGGCCGCCGGCGCCTACCACCGGCGCCGGGCGGGACGAGGAGCAGGCCGCCAACAGCGCGATCAATACCAGATTGATACACGCCAGCCGGAAAGGATGCCCCCAGCCCCGCATCAGTGTCTCAGCAACAGGTAAGCGGCCACCGCCGCGACGACACAGAGCCAACCCAGGATGTCGATATACTGGATAAGCTTGCGCTCCATCCTGACCCCTCCCCATACCATCAGCCCGGACACCAGGAAGAAGCGCATGCCGCGCCCCACCAGGGAGATGACCACAAAGGGCAGGAACGCCATCTGCAACAAGCCGGCGGTGACGGTAAATACCTTGTAGGGGATGGGGGTAAAGCTGGCGATAAAGATGACCCAGACGCCCCAGTCACTGAACCACTGCTGCGCCAGTAGTATCTTGTCCTGATAGCCCATGGTGTTGATGAAGGGCTCCACCAATGGCTCCCACAGGGCATAACCGAGCAGGTAGCCGAACACCGCCCCCAATACCGAAAACAGGGTGGCCAGGGAGGCGTAGCGCCAGGCCAGCTCCGGCTTGGCCAGGGCCATGGGGGCCAGCATTACATCCACCGGCACCGGCCAGAATATCGACTCGACAAAGCTGGTCATGGACAAATACACCGGGGCGTGCCGGTGCACCGCCCACATCATCACCTGTCGATACAAACGCGAAAATAGTCTCACTCAAGCTCACCTTGAACCAAAGGTACAAAGCGCACCGCTTCAAGCTCGGTACGCGGAAAACTGTCGCCAGTACGTTCGTACAGCCACAGGGTCTGACTGCTTTGGCCAACCGGGATCACCATGCGTCCGCCTTCGGCCAACTGCGCCAGCAGGGCCTGGGGCGTCTGGCTGGCCGCCGCCGTGACCAGAATGGCGTCGAACGGCGCTTTACTGGCCCAGCCCTGCCAGCCATCGCCGTGCTTGGTGGCCACGTTGTGTAAATCCAGCCGCTGCAGCCGGCGCCGGGCCTGATACTGCAGCGCCTTGATCCGTTCGATGGTAAACACCTGCTCGACCAGTTGGGCCAGCACCGCGGTCTGAAAACCCGAGCCGGTCCCGATTTCCAGCACCCGCCCCGGCTGCCGGGACAACAGGATTTCCGTCATCCGCGCCACTATATAGGGCTGGGAAATGGTCTGGCCGAAGCCGATGGGCAGGGCACTGTTTTCCCAGGCCTTGTGGGCCATGGCTTCATCGACGAACTGCGCTCTCGGAAGACGGGCGATCGCCTGCAACACCCGTTCATCCTTGATTCCCTGCTGCTGCAGCTGACGATAGAGCTGCTGTCCTGCTAACGTAAGCACACGTTACTCCACTTCTTTTATCCAATCGGCCAGCGCCGCCATCTGGCTATAGGCGGTCATGTCAATGGTGAGCGGGGTAATGGAAACGAAGCCCCGTTCCACCGCATCGAAGTCGGTCCCCTCCCCCGCATCCTGCTTGGCACCGGGAGGGCCTATCCAGTAGATGGGCCGCCCCCGGGGATCGAATTCTTTCAGTACCGCCTCGGAGCGGTGACGATTACCCAAACGAGTCACTTTGATACCCCGAATCTCCGCCAGGGGCAAGTCGGGCACGTTGACGTTGAGGATCTGGTTGGCCGACAGCGGCGCCCGCAGCAATCCCTGCACCAGTTGGGAGGCGAAGTGCGCCGCGGTGTCGAAGTACCGGTGGCCGCACAGGGACACCGCCACCGCCGGCAGGCCCAGGTGGCGGCCCTCGGTGGCGGCCGCCACGGTACCGGAATAGAGCACGTCATCGCCCAGGTTGGCGCCGTGGTTGATGCCGGCCACCACCATGTCCGGATCCGGATCCAGCAGGCTGTTGACCGCCCAGTGCACACAGTCGGTAGGCGTGCCCTTGACCGAATAGAAACCGGACTCATCGAGCTGGTCGGCCCGCAGCGGTACCTCCAGGGTCAGGGAATGGCTGGCACCGCTGCGATTGCGATCCGGCGCCACCGTCACCACCTCGGCAAACTCCGCCAGTACCCGGCTCAGGGTACGAATACCCAGGGCATTCACCCCGTCGTCATTACTCACTAATATCTTCATCAAACTCGCTATCCTTGATCAGCTCCCGCACCACACTGGTGGCATAGCTGCCCGCCGGCAGCCAGAACGACAACCGCAACACCTGTTCCTGCCGTTGCCAGTCCATCCGTTCCGGCTTCAGCAGCAGCGCCCGCCGCTCCTGCTTGAGGCCATTGGCCTCCAGCCCGGCGCACAGCTCGTCCTGCCCCGCCAGCGCCGCCAGTTCCAGCTCGGCTGCGGCCTCCTGGCTCGGTAGCCGCCCGCGCCCCCACAGGGGCGCGCTCGGGCGAATATCGCCAGTGGCGAAGCGTGCCAGCATGACTTCGTCGAGGGGGTTGTCCTCACCCAGGGTAAAGAAGGACTGGCTGCCGGCCAGCATCACGCAGTCACCGTCCAACAGCTGTTCCCCCAGGCCGGCCACCAGACGATGGCTGGCGGCCAGGTTGAACAGATAGCTACGGGCGGAAGACAGGAACAGCGACCGCTTGTTGCGATCCTTGATGCGGCGGCCGCCGAACATGGCCCTGGCCTGCTCCAGGTTGCCGTAGTCCCGGCCGAAGCGCTGATCCCCATAATAATTAGGCACCCCGCGGGCGGCAATGGCCGCCAGGCGGGCGTCCAGATCGCCTTCGCCTTCCAGTCCGGTGATCCTGAGCTCGAACCAGTTGCCCCTGAGGGCGCCGGTCTTCAGCTTTTTATGGTGGCGGGCAATGGCCAGGATCTGGACATCGTCGTTTTCCAGGGGGGAGAAATCCGGCATATCCTTGCCCGGTAGGTGGACGCCGAACCACTGCTCGGTGACCGCGTGCCTGTCCTTCAACCCGGCCCAGGTCACGTCCCGCTGGGCTACCCCGGCCAGCCGGGCCAACTCGCGCGCCACCCATTGGGTATTCTGGCCCCGCTTGCGCACATGCAGCAGAATATGTTCGCCTTCACCGCCGGGCTCGAACCCCAGGTCCTCGCGCACGATAAAATCTTCGGGCGCCGCCTTCAGGCGGCCGCGATAGTCCGGTTGTCCGTGCAGATAATGCCAGTTGTTCATGCTGTTACCAGTAACACCACGGCTTCGGCCGCGATGCCCTCTTTGCGGCCGACAAAGCCGAGTTGTTCGGTGGTGGTCGCCTTGACGTTGACCCGGCCGACCTCCGTCTCCAGATCGGCGGCGATATTAGCCGCCATGGCGCCGATAAAAGGCGCCAGCCTGGGCGCCTGGGCCAGCACGGTGACGTCGGCGTTGCCGAGCACAAAGCCGGCCTGCCTGACTCGTTTGAACACGTCGCGCAGCAGGATGCGGCTGTCGATACCGGCATAGGCCGCATCCGTATCCGGGAAGTGGCGGCCGATATCGCCGGCGCCGATGGCCCCGAGCAGGGCGTCACAGAGGGCGTGCAGGACCACGTCCCCGTCCGAATGGGCCAGCAGCCCCTGCGGGTAGGGCACCGCCACGCCGGCCAGGATACAGGGCCCCTCGCCGCCAAATTTATGCACGTCAAAACCGTGCCCGATTCGCATCATGTCTCGCTCTCTATCATCTGCTGCAGAAAAAACGCCGCCAGCGCCAGATCTTCCGGCCGGGTAATCTTGATATTGTCGCCCCGTCCTTCCACCAGGCGGGGGTGGAAGCCGGCCCACTCCATGGCCGAGGCTTCGTCGGTAATGGCCAGTCCCTGGCGCAGTGCCGCGCTCAGGGCCCGGCGCAACGGCCCGGTGGCAAAGCACTGGGGCGTGAGCGCATGCCACAGCTCGTCCCGCGACACGCTCTCCATGATGGCGCCCCGGCCATCGCCCCGCTTCATGGTATCCCGCACCCGGCACGCCAGTATGGCCCCTTGCGGCTGATCCGCCGCCGTCAGCAGCGCATCCAGATCACACCGGTGCAGGCAGGGTCGGGCCGCGTCGTGCACCAGCACCCGGCCGGTATCGACCCGGGCCAGGGCGTTGAGCACCGAATCGGCCCGTTCCCGGCCACCGATCACCCGCTCGATCCTGGTATCCCGGGCGATGGCCAGCGTGGGAAACCACTCATCCTGCTCCCCCGTGGCCACCACAATCCTGGTGATGGCGGGGTGTTCCAGCAGCCGGCTCAGGGTATGTTCGAGCACCGTCCTGCCCGCCAGCGGCAGGTACTGCTTGGGAATGTCCGCGGCCATGCGCTTGCCCACGCCGGCCGCCGGCACTATCGCCGTCAAGGGCGTCCAGGCGTTCATCGCCGGGGCATATCCTGCGCAGGCAGCAGCCGGTAGAAGGTTTCCCCGGGCTTGATCATGCCGAGATCGTTGCGGGCCAGCTCTTCCACCGCCGCCAGGCCGCTATTGAGATCTTCGATTTCCCGGTAAAGCAGGGCGTTGCGCGCCACCAACTGCTCGTTATCCGTCATCTGACGGGCGACACTGGCCCTGGCTTCGTGGTATTCGGCCAAACCGTTTTTCCCCCACCACAGGTGGTATTGCAGGGTGCCTAACAGGGCGAGCAGTATCAACGTCAGGGTGCGCATCGGTCCTCCTAAGTAGCGCGCTAGTTTCCCATATTCGCGGCGCGAACAAAAGAAACCCCGCGCGAGGCGGGGTTTCGATATCACGACAGGATGAAAAGCGGGGCTCAGGCCTGGCCTTTCACCTCGGCCAGACCGCGGTAGGGGGCCTTGGCACCCAGCTCTTCCTCGATGCGGATCAGTTGGTTGTACTTGGCGATACGGTCGGAACGGCTCATGGAGCCGGTCTTGATCTGGCCGGCGCAGGTACCTACCGCCAGGTCGGCGATGGTGGCGTCTTCGGTCTCGCCGGAACGGTGGGAGATGACGGCGGTGTAGCCGGCGTCCTTGGCCATCTTGATGGCGTTCAGGGTCTCGGTCAGGGAGCCGATCTGGTTGAACTTGATCAGGATGGAGTTGGCGATGCCCTTGTCGATACCTTCCTTCAGGATCTTGGTGTTGGTCACGAACAGGTCGTCACCCACCAGCTGGATCTTGTCGCCCAGCACCTGGGTCTGGTAGGCGAAGCCGTCCCAGTCGGACTCGTCCAGGCCATCTTCGATGGAGACGATCGGGTACTGCTTGGTCAGCTCTTCCAGGTAATGGGTGAACTCCTGGGAAGAGAACACCTTGCCTTCGCCCTTCAGGTTGTAGTTGCCCTTTTCCTTGTCGAAGAACTCGGAAGCGGCACAGTCCATGGCCAGGGTCACATCCTGGCCCAGCACGTAGCCGGCTTTTTCCACGGCTTCCTTGATGGCGGCCAGGGCGGCGGCGTTGGACTCCAGGTCGGGAGCGAAGCCACCCTCGTCACCCACCGCGGTGGACAGGCCTTTGGCCTTCAGCACCTTGGCCAGGTTGTGGAACACCTCGGCGCCGATACGCAGGGCTTCCTTGATGTTCTTGGCGCCGACCGGCTGGATCATGAACTCCTGGATGTCGACGTTGTTGTCGGCGTGCTCGCCGCCGTTGATGATATTCATCATCGGCAGCGGCATGGAGAACTGGCCGGCGGTGCCGTTCAGCTCGGCGATCCAGGCGTACAGGGGCATTCCCTTGGCGGCGGCGGCGGCCTTGGCGGTGGCCAGGGACACGGCCAGGATGGCGTTGGCACCCAGGCTGGCCTTGTTCTCGGTGCCGTCCAGGTCGATCATGATCTGGTCAATCTCGGCCTGCTGGGTGGCATCCTTGCCGGCGAGGGCGGCGGCGATCTTGTCGTTGATATTGGCTACGGCAACCTGTACACCCTTGCCCAGGAAGCGGGACTTGTCGCCGTCACGCAGTTCCAGCGCTTCGCGGGAGCCGGTGGAGGCACCGGACGGCGCCGCGGCGCGGCCCATGAAACCGCCTTCCAGGTAAACGTCGGCTTCAACGGTGGGGTTGCCGCGGGAGTCGATGATTTCGCGACCGATCACTTTAACGATCTTTGCCATTCTCTCTTTCCTCTTGAGTTAAAAAAGTAAAACGAAACAAAGCACTATAAAAATACGGCCAAGCCAGGTGGCTCAGCCGCAGGATCAGGTTATTCCAGTTCACCCTGTTGGTACTGGCCCGCCGCCTTCACAAAGCCGGCGAACAGGCCGTGGCCGTCGCGGGGCGTGGAGGTGAACTCGGGGTGGAACTGGGCCGCCACGAACCAGGGGTGATCCGGGTTCTCGATGATTTCCACCAGCTTCTTGTCGGCGGAACGGCCGGTCACTTTCAGGCCCGACGCTTCGATCTTGGGCAGCAGCCGGTTGTTGACTTCATAGCGGTGGCGGTGACGTTCGTAGATGGTGTCGGAGCCGTACAGGGCATGCACCCTGGAGCCCGGCTCCAGGTGGCACAGCTGGGCGCCCAGGCGCATGGTGCCGCCCAGATCGGACTGCTCGTCGCGCACCTCCACCCTGCCCTCTTCATCCACCCACTCGGTGATCAGACCCACCACCGGGTAGGGGCTCTGCTTGTCGAACTCGGAGGAATGGGCGCCTTCCAGGCCGGCCACGTTGCGGGCGTATTCGATCAGTGCCACCTGCATCCCCAAACAGATGCCGAGGTAGGGCACGCGGTTTTCCCGGGCATAGCGGGCCGCCATGATCTTGCCCTCGACCCCGCGTTCGCCGAAGCCGCCGGGCACCAGGATGGCGTCCAGGCCCTCGAGCAGGCCCAGGCCCTTGCTTTCCAGATCCTGGGAGTCGATGTATTTGATGTTGACGGTGAGCCGGTTCTTCAGGCCGCCGTGCTTGAGCGCCTCGTTGACCGACTTGTAGGCATCGGGCAGCTCGACGTACTTGCCCACCATGCCGATGGTCACTTCCCCCACCGGATTGGCTTCTTCGTAGATCACCTGTTCCCACTCGGACAGATCCGACGGCGGGCACTCCAGGGCGAAGCGCCGGACCACCAGCTCGTCCAGCCCCTGGGAACGCAGCAGCGCCGGGATCTTGTAGATGGAGTCCACGTCCTTCAGGGAAATAACGGCCTTTTCGGACACGTTGCAGAACAGGGCAATCTTGGCGCGCTCGTTGGGCGGAATGGCCCGGTCGCTGCGGCAAATAAGGATATCGGGCTGGATGCCGATGGACAGCAGTTCCTTCACCGAGTGCTGGGTCGGCTTGGTCTTCACCTCGCCGGCCGCCGCCATATAGGGCACCAGGGTCAGGTGCATAAACAGGGTGTTTTCCCGGCCCACTTCCACCGCCAGCTGACGCAGCGCCTCGAGGAACGGCAGCGATTCGATATCGCCGACGGTGCCGCCGACTTCCACGATGGCGACCTGATGCCCTTCGGCACCGGCGATCACCCTGTCCTTGATGGCGTTGGTGATATGGGGGATCACCTGGATGGTGGCACCCAGGTAGTCGCCGCGTCGTTCCTTGCGCAGCACGTCCGCATAGATACGGCCGGTGGTGAAATTGTTGCGGCGGGTCATCTTGGTACGGATGAAACGCTCGTAATGGCCTAGATCCAGATCGGTTTCGGCACCGTCGTCAGTCACGAAGACTTCACCGTGCTGGGTCGGGCTCATGGTTCCCGGATCCACGTTGATGTAGGGATCCAGCTTCATAATGGTCACATTAAGACCGCGAGCCTCGAGGATGGCCGCCAGGGAGCCGGCCGCAATGCCTTTACC
Source organism: Zobellella endophytica (assembly GCF_003012775.1). Lineage (GTDB taxonomy): Bacteria > Pseudomonadota > Gammaproteobacteria > Enterobacterales > Aeromonadaceae > Oceanimonas > Oceanimonas endophytica. The sequence continues at coordinate 619,511 of NZ_PXYG01000002.1, forward strand.
CAAGGAGGACACTACCCCACCAGTAACAAAAATATATTTAGTCGTCATGCTGAACCTGAAGAAAGCTAGGGAACGAATGAAATGTGGAATTCAAGACGGGGTCATAGTATACGCAAGATGCCCGATAACGACAATGAAACAATCCCCGGGCGGTCCCGGTGACGCCGTGCCTGATTCCGCATTCGAACCTGCTGCCAGCGGCAGACTGGTGGGCACTATAACGTCTTATGTAGTTTTATTACAACAAAATGTAACAACCAAAACTTGACGCCGATCAGATAAAACGACACTCGCCCGAAGGCCTGTCCGGGCTCTGGTGTACCCGGCCAAAGATCGCCAGTGTCGCCAGCTGATACGGCTATCAAACCACAGCGGGGTATGTAAAGAGGCAACAGGGATTGCCTCTTTACTGAGTCGTAACAGATGAAGACACGTCACAAAGACCTTAAACAGCTTCTATGGCGCCAGCTGCCTTTCCAGCTCGGGCAGCACATCGAACAGGTCCGCCACCAGGCCGTAGTCCGCCACCTGGAAGATGGGCGCCTCCCCATCCTTGTTGATGGCGACGATCACTCTGGAGTCCTTCATCCCCGCCAGGTGCTGGATGGCACCGGACAGGCCCACCGCGATATAGAGCTCGGGGGCCACTATCTTGCCGGTCTGGCCCACCTGCATGTCGTTGGCGGCAAACCCCGCGTCCACCGCCGCCCGGCTGGCGCCCACCGCCGCCCCCAGCTTGTCCGCCAGCCGCTCCAGCAAGGCAAAGTTCTCCTTCGAGCCCAGGCCCCGGCCACCGGAGATCACTACCCGGGCCGCGGTGAGCTCGGGCCGCGCGCTCTCGGCCAGGGCGTCAGTCACGAAGCGGCTGCCGCCGGGCTCGGCCGGGTGCGCCAGCTCCACCACCGGTGCCGGGTCGGGGCCGGCGGTCACCGCCTCGAAGGCGGTGGCGCGAATGGTCAGGACCTTGATCGGATCCAGCGAGCGGACGGTGGCGATGGCATTGCCCGCATAGATGGGCCGCACGAAGGTATCCTCCGCCTCGATGGCGATGATATCCGCCACCATGCCCACGTCGAGCAGCGCCGCCACCCTCGGCATCAGGTTCTTGCCGAAGGTGGTGGCCGGGGCCAGCAGGTGGCTGTAGTCACCGGCCAGGCTGGTCACCAGGGCGGCGCAGGGTTCGGCCAGCTGATGCGCATACCCCGCCTCGTCCGCCAGCAATACTTGTCTGACCCCCAGTGCCGTACCGGCCTCGGCCGCCGCCCGGCACCCCTGGCCCATCACCAGCAGATCCGTCTCCCCGTCCAATCGGGCGGCGGCGGCCAGGGCATGGAGGCTGGCCGGCTTCAGGCCCTCGGCATCGTGTTCCGCAATCACCAGCGTCGTCATCAGATCACCTTTGCTTCGTGCTTGAGTTTGTCCACCAGCTCGGCCACGTCGGCCACCTTGATGCCGGCCTGGCGCACCGGCGGCGGCGTCACCTTCAGTAACTGGGAATGAACCCTGGGCGTGACCCCGAGTGCGTCCGCGGTCAGGGTTTCCAGGGGTTTCTGTTTGGCCTTCATGATATTGGGCAGGGAGGCATAGCGCGGCTCGTTGAGCCTGAGATCCGTGGTCACCACCGCCGGCAGGGCCAGCGCCAGGGTCTGCAGGCCGCCGTCCACTTCCCGGGTGACCAGGAGTTCGTCGTTTTCCCGTTCAATGTGCGAGGCGAAGGTGGCCTGGGGCCAGCCGTTGAGTGCCGCCAGCATCTGCCCCACCTGGTTGTTGTCGGTGTCGATGGACTGCTTGCCGAGCAGCACCAGCCCGGGCTGTTCCCGCTCGCACAAGCTGGCCAGCAGCCTGGCCACGGTGAGCGGCTCGGGGAAGTCATCGGCCTGCACCAGCACCGCCCGATCAGCCCCCAGCGCCAGCGCCGCGCGCAGCTGCTCCTGGGCCGCCGCGGGGCCGACGGACACGGCCACTACCTCCGACACCCAGCCCTTTTCCTTCATCCGCACCGCTTCCTCCACCGCGATTTCGCAGAAGGGGTTGGCCGCCATCTTGACGTTGGCCAGATCCACCCCGCTCTGATCGGCCTTGACCCGGATCTTGACGTGATAGTCGATCACCCGTTTTATCGTAACCAGCACCTTCATGGCGGCTCCCGGATGTTGTCGGATTTGAGTTAATACTAATCCATGGCCGGGGATCCTGCCGTTTTAACGGTTTGTTAAATACCGCAACCAATACAATACTTTAGCCATGTACCCCAGGTTCGGAGCCGGAAATGGAAAGGGAGTCGATGGAATTTGACGTGGTCATAGTAGGCGCCGGCCCTGCCGGCCTGAGCGCCGCCTGCCGGCTGATGCAGCAGGCCGCGGCCCGGGGCCTGACGCTCAGTGTCTGCGTGGTGGAAAAGGGCGCCGAAGTCGGCGCCCATCTCCTCTCCGGTGCCCTGCTGGAGCCCCGGGCCCTAGACGAACTCTTCCCCGACTGGCGGGAGCGGGGCGCGCCCGTGCATACCCGGGTCATCGACGACCGGCTCTACATGCTGAGCAGCGAACGGGGCGGTATCGAGCTGCCCCCCGCCCTGGTGCCCGCCCCCCTGCACAACGAGGACAACTTTATCGTGAGCCTGGGCAACCTGTGCCGCTGGCTGGCGGCCCAGGCCGAGCAGTTGGGCGTGGCCGTCTTTCCCGGTTTCGCCGCCCAGGCACCGCTCTACGCGGAAGATGGCGCCGTCTGTGGCATCCTGACCGGCGACATGGGGCTGGCGGCGGACGGCAGCCCCAAGGCCAGTCACGTGCCGGGCATGGAACTGCACGCCAGGTACACCCTGTTCGCCGAGGGTTGCCGCGGCCATATCGGCAAGGAGCTGATCGCCCGTTTCGGCCTGGACCGGGGCCGGGATCCCCAGCATTACGCCATCGGCATCAAGGAGCTGTGGCAGCTCGCCCCCGAACGCCACCGGCCGGGTCTGGTGCTGCACGGCAGCGGCTGGCCGTTGCAGGAAGACAGCGGTGGCGGCTTTTTCCTCTACCACGGCGACGACGGCCAGGCGGCGGTGGGGCTTATCGTGGATCTCAACTACCGCAACCCCCACCTCAGCCCCTTCGACGAGTTCCAGCGGCTCAAGCATCATCCGCTGCTGGCCCGCCATCTGTATGACGGCAAGCGGCTGGCCTACGGCGCCCGGGCCATCACCAAGGGCGGCCTGAACTCGCTGCCGCGCATGGTGATGCCCGGCGCCCTGCTGCTGGGCTGCGACGCCGGTACCCTGAGCGGGGCCAAGATCAAGGGCATCCACACCGCCATGAAATCCGGCATGCTGGCCGCCGAGGCGGTGGTGCAGGCCCTGGCGTCGGGGGATCCGGGGGGGCGGGAGCTCACCAACTTCGCCTCCGCCTTCAGGGATTCCTGGCTATACCGGGAGCTGGATCAGGGCCGCAATTTCATCCCCGCCCTGCACAAACTGGGGCCCTGGCTGGGCGGCGCCTTCAACGTCCTCAACCACAACTGGCTGGGTGGGCGGCTGCCCCTCACCCTGCACGACAAGACGCCGGATCACACCACCCTGGCCCCGGCGGCGAAGTGCCGCAAGCCGGATTATCCCAGGCCGGACGGCCGGCTCTCCTTCGACAGGCTGTCGTCGGTCTACCTGGCCAACACCGGCCACGACGAAGACCAGCCCTGCCATCTGCAGTTGCTCGATCCGGAGATACCCTTGCGGGACAACCTGCCCCGTTACGACGAGCCGGCCCAGCGCTATTGTCCGGCGGGGGTCTACGAGGTGGTGGAGCAGGAAGGCGAGCCCCGCTTCCAGATCAATGCCGCCAATTGTGTGCACTGCAAAACCTGCGACATCAAGGATCCGGCCCAGAATATCCGCTGGGTGCCGCCGGAAGGGGGCAGCGGCCCCAACTATCCCAATATGTAGCCATAAAAAAAACCCTGAAGGCAGTGATTCCGTCACCATGGGGAACCATTGCGTTCAGGGATATGACAGTCGTTATTATGTTTGAGTTGATTCGCTCTGTTAACGCAGGCAGGCACGTCCGTTGCTGTGCGTTGCAAAAAACTTTACCCCCACCGGGGCATCCGGACAAGCTAGACTTTAGTCCTACAGCCGCAGGCCGCCGTCCATTTCCAGCATGCGGCCGTGGAAGTAGTCGTTTTCGATGATGTACTGCAGGCTGTGCATCAGCTCCTCGACCTGCGCCAGGCGTCCCAGGGGAATGTTGCGGGTGATGCGTTCCATCGCCTCGGGCTTCATCTGGGCGGTCATGGCGGTGGCGATCACCCCGGGGGCGATGCCCGCCACCCGGATGCCGTAGCGGCTGAGCTCGCCGGCCCAGCACACCACCAACGCCGCCACCCCCGCCTTGGTGGCGGAATAGTTGCTCTGGCCCCGGTTGCCGGCCCGGGCCACCGAGGAAATGTTGACGATAAGGCCGCCCTGGCCCCGCTCGGCCATGATCGCCGCCGCCTCCCGGCCGCACAGGAAGGTACCGGTAAGGTTGACGTCCACCACCTGCTGCCACTGCTGCAGGCTCATCCTGCCGGCAAGCTTGCCCTCCTCCAGCTTGACCAGCAAGGCGTCGCGCATCAGGCCGGCGTTGTTGACCAGCACGTCCAGCCCACCCAGCTCCCGCACGATATGACCGAAGCTGTCCGCCACCTGTCGCTCGTCGGCGATATCGCACAGGTGCACCGCCACCCGGGCCCCGGTGGCGGCCACCAGCTCGCCGCTGTTGGCCAGATCCTGCTCGTTGTTGTCGATAAGCGCCAGGCTGGCGCCCTGGCGCGCCAGCTGCCGGGCCATGACCTGCCCCAGGCCCCGGCCGGCCCCGGTGATCACCACCACCTTTTCCCTGATATCCATGGTCATTCGCCTCCCTTCCGCTGCTCAAACATCCGGAACAGGCTGGAAAAGTCGAGGCCGCCGTGGCCCGCCACCTGGTGCAGGTTGAACAATGCCTTGGCGGCGGCACCCATCGGCACCGGCGAGCCGCTGTCCCGGCTGAGATCCATGGCGATGTTCAGATCCTTGCACATCAGATTGACCAGGAAGCCGCCCTGATAACCACGGGCCGCCGGCACGTTTTCCATCACCCCCGGCACCGGGTTGTAGAGTTGCAGCGCCCAGTTGTTGCCCGAGCTTTGCTTGATGATCTCCGACAGTACCTTGGGGTCGAGGCCGCTGTTGATGCCCATGTTGAGCGCCTCGCAGGTCCCCGCCATCAGCACCGCCAGCAGCATGTTGTTGCAGGCCTTGGCCATCTGGCCGGCACCGTGGGGGCCGGCGTGGAACACGTTCTTGCCCATCTGGCGCAGCACCGGCTCGGCCCGGGCGAACTGGGCCTCGGCTCCGCCGACGATAAAGGTGAGGGTGCCGGCCTGGGCCCCGGCCACGCCGCCGGACACGGGGGCATCTACAAAGTCCAGCCCATGGGCCGCGGCCCGCTCGGCCGTGGCCTTGGCGGTAGTCGCATCGATGGTGGAGCAATCGATCACCAGGGTGCCCGGCGCCAGCCGCTGGAACAACGGCTCGGGGCCGCTCAGGTAGAGCGAGTCCACCTGGCGGCCGCTTTGCAGCATGGAGATCACCACCTGCGCCTGCTTCACCACCTCGGTGGCGCTGGTTTCCGGAATACAGCCGGTACCGGCGGCCCGGCTGACCGCCTCGGGCTGCAGATCGAACACCTGCACCCGGTGCCCGGCCTTGACCAGGTTGGCGGCCATCGGGCCACCCATGTTGCCCAATCCGATAAATGCAATGGTTGCCATGGTGTTACCTCCGTTACAGATCCTGCAGTGGGTTCCGGGGCCAGGGCGGGGAGAACAGAGCGGCCAGCAGCGCCTCGTCCACCTCGTCCAGGCGCTTGAATGTCCAGTCGGGGTTGTTGTCCTTGTCGACAAGCCGGGCTCGCACCCCTTCGGCGAACTCCCGATATCGGCACAGCTGCACCGACAGCGCCAGCTCCCGGCGGAACACCTCGGCCAGGGAACAATGCCGGCAGCGGCGCAGTTGCTCCGCTATCACCCGGATGGCCAGCGGGCTGCCCGCCGCCAGCCCCTGCCGGGCCCGCTCGAACCAGGGAGAGCCGATGCCCGCCTCGAGGATGGCCACCACCCGGTCCGCCAGACGGTCCCGGTCCAGCAGCCGGCGAATGGCGTCCTGGTGCTCCCGCAGGGGCGAGGGCTGGTCGGCGAAGGCGCCGGCCGAGGCCGCTTCCAGTTGTCGCAGCACCAAGCCCACCGCCGCCGCGGGCGCCTGCCAGTCGGCCACCTCCCGCAGGCGGGGCAGCAGCTCGGTCCTTTGGCTCTCGGCGATGGCCCTGTTGGCCAGCCCCAGCCAGAGGCTGTCTTTGGCGTTCAACTGGCAGCCGGTGAGGGCGATGAATTCGCCCAGCCCCGGCGGCAGGCGGTTGAGGAACCAGCTGCCGCCCACGTCCGGATAGAGGGCGATGGTCACTTCCGGCATCGCCAGCCGGCTGCTTTCGGTAACGATGCGCTGATGACTGCCACTGAACAGCCCCAGGCCACCGCCCATCACGATGCCGCCGCCCCAGCAGATCACCGGCTTGGGGTAACCATGCAGCAAATAATCCAGCCGGTATTCCTGCTCGAAAAAGCGCGCCGCCGGCTCGGGCACCGGCCCCAGGCCCAGGTCATCCAGGGGGCCTGCCGTGCGGGCCGAGGTGATGGCCCGGTACAGCCCCACCACATCGCCGCCGGCGCAGAAAGCCCTGCTGCCGGTACCTTCCAGCAGCACCGCCACCAGCCCTTCGTCCTGCCGCCAAGTGGAGAGTTGGGGCAGCATCCGTTCTATCATCTCCAGACTCAGGGCATTGAGGCTGCGCTCATTGTCGAGCACCAGCCGGCCGATACGCCGGCCGCCACCCGTGGCATGCTCTTCGATTATCAGGCTCATAGAGTCTCCTTAACGGTTGCGCCATTGGGGCGGGCGTTTCTCCAGGAAGGCGTTGACCCCTTCCCGCTGATCCTCGGTGTCGAACAAATCCACGAATTCCTCCCGCTCCCGGATATAGCCCTGCTCCAGGGGCCGGCGGCGGGCCGACTGGATCAATCGCTTGCAGGCGGCCAGCGACGAGGGGCTCTGCTGCTCCGCCTGGCGGGCCAGCGCCAGGGCCCGGTCGAGGGCCTGTCCCTGCGGCACCACCTCCTCCACCAGGCCGATGGCCAGGGCCCGTTCGGCATCCAGCCGCTCGCCGCAGAGGATAAGCCGCTTGGCCCAGCCCTCGCCCACCAGCCAGGTCAGGTTCTGGGTGCCGCCGGCACAGGGCAGCAGCCCCACCTTGGCCTCGGGCAGGGCCATCACCGCCTGCCGGCCGGCCACGCGCAGATCGCAGGCCAGGGCCGCCTCCAGGCCGCCGCCCATGGCGTAACCGTCGATGGCGGCGATGGACAGGCCGCGAAACCGGCTCAGGGCTTCGAAGGCCTCGCCGAAGCGCCGCGCCATCTCCCGCGCCACCGCCCTGTCGCCGTCGGCGAACAGCTTGAGATCGGCCCCGGCGGAAAAGAACCTGTCCCCCGCCCCGGTCAGCACCAGGCTCCAGATCTCCCGGTCGTCGTTCAGTTTTGCCACCAGCTCGGCCAGGGCCGAGAGGCTTGCCGCCGTCCAGGTATTGGCGGGCGGGTTGTCCATGGTCAGGATGGCGGTATGGTCTTGTTGTTCAAAACGAATAGCGGTGGTCATGGGTGCACCTCTCTATGACTATGGCCAGTGGTGATAAAGCTCCGGGAACAGCTATGACACAGACGCCGCCCATGCCCAAAAGGAGAACAAAGGGGGCCGAGGAGCCGACCGTGACATGCCAGGGATGGCATGTCCGAGCCCACATGGACGTGCTTGTAGCGTGTCGGCGTAGCGGCCCCCTTTGGTCTCCTCCGCCCATATCACGGACGGCATTACCGAACTGGCACACAGGTACTGACATCAACTCAAGCTCCCTATGCGAACCCATCACAGCTCCCCGCTGCCTTCCGCCAGTACCCGGCGGGCGATCAGCAGCCGCATGATCTCGTTCGTGCCCTCCAGGATGCGGTGCACCCGGGTATCCCTCAGGTAACGCTCGAGCGGGTATTCGCGGATATAGCCGTAGCCGCCGTACAGCTGCAACGCCTGATCGCACACCTTGAAGCCGGCATCGGTGGCGAAGCGCTTGGCCATGGCACAGTAGGTGGTGGCGTCTGGATGGCCCGCATCCAGCCGGCTTGCCGCCAGCCGCACCAGCTGCCGCGCCGCCACCAGTTCGGTGGCCATGTCGGCGATGCTGAACTGCAGCGCCTGGAACTCGGCCAGTTTGCGGCCGAACTGGCTGCGCTCCTGCAGGTACTGGCGCGCCTTGTTGAGGGCCTGCTGAGCCGTGCCCACTGAGCAGCTGGCGATGTTGATGCGGCCCCCGTCCAGCCCCTTCATCGCCAGCTTGAAGCCCTCACCTTCCTGGCCCAGCAGTTGATTGGCGGGCACCCGCACCCGTTCGAAGGTGACGGTGCGGGTGGGCTGGCTGTTCCAGCCCATCTTGTCCTCGGGGCGGCCGTAGACGATGCCGGGGCTGTCGGCGTCCAGGGCGAAAGCGGAGATGCCGCCGGGCCCCTCGCCGCCGGTGCGGGCCATCACCACCAGCACCTGGGTGCTGCCGGCGCCGGAGATGAACATCTTGCTGCCATTGAGCTCGTACTGATCGCCGTCGCGGAGGGCACTGGACCTGAGGGCGGCGGCGTCGGAGCCGGCGTTGGGCTCGGTCAGGCAGTAGGAGCCGAGCAGGCGGCCGCCGACCAGCCCCTCGCCCCAGCGCGCCCAGGTCTCTTCACGGCCGGCGCTGGCCACCATCCAGGTCACCATGTTGTGGATAGTGAGGAAGGCGGTGGTGGAGGTGCAGCCCATGGCCAGGCGCTCGAAGATGATGCTGGCGTCGAGCCGGCTCAGCCCCAGGCCGCCGGCGGACTCGGGGGTATAGAGGGCGCAGAGCCCCAGCCCGCCCGCCTTGTGCAGGGTCTCGATCGGGAAGTGGTGATCCCGGTCCCAGTCGGCGGCATGGGGCTCCAGTTCGTTGCGGGCAAAGTCGTCGGCCAGGGCCGCAAAGGCCCGCTGTTCGTCGCTCAGTTCAAAGTCCATGGCCTCTCCTTAATATCCGTTGACTGTCGGCCAAAGGGCCGACTTCGCCGACACGCTTCAAGCACATCCCTGTGACGCTCGGCACATGCCATCCCTGGCATGTGACGGTCGGCAGAGCCGTTCCCTTTGCCCTCCACCCGACCCCGCCGCTGCCTGCTGTTGCTTCCAGCCGCTCTCCGGCTATTTCAGATGAATCGACATATTGGGCCCGGCCACCGCCTCGTCTTCGAACCAGCGGGCGGTGACGGTCTTGGTTTCGGTGTAAAACCGCACCGCCTGCTTGCCGTAGGCGTGCAGGTCGCCGTAGAAGGAGCGGCGCCAGCCGGTGAAGGAGAAAAAGGGCAGCGGCACCGGAATGGGTACGTTGATGCCCACCTGGCCCACCCGGATCTCGTGCTGGTACTTGCGCGCCGCCGCACCCGAGGCGGTGAAAATGGAGGTGCCGTTGCCGTAGGGGTTGGCGTTGACCAGGCTGATGGCCTGGTCCAGGCTGTCCGCCTCCATCAGCAGCAGCACGGGGCCGAAGATCTCCTCCCGGTAGAGACCCATCTCGGGAGTGACGCCGCTAAACAGGGTGGGCCCCACCCAGTTGCCGCGGGGATAGCCGTCCACCGTGCACTCGCTGCCGTCGAGCAGGCAGTCGGCGCCCTCGGCCTTGCCCCCGGCAATCAGCCGCAGCACCCGCTCCCGGGCCGCCTGGCTGATGAGCGGGCCGTAACCGGCATCGGGGTCGTCCCAGGCACCGGGCCGCACCCGGGCCATGGCGTCTTGCAGCTCCGGGATCCAGGCCCTGGCCTCGCCCACCAGCACCGCCACCGATATCGCCATGCAGCGCTGGCCGGCGGCGCCCACCGAGGAGCCCACCAGGTTGTTGATCACCTGCTGCTTGTTGGCGTCGGGCAGCACCACCATGTGGTTCTTGGCGCCGGCGAAGGCCTGCACCCGTTTCAGGTAGGCGGTGCCGGTCTGGTAGATATGCTGGCCGGCGGCCACCGAGCCGACGAAGGAGATGGCGCACACCTCCGGGTGTACCAGCAACTGGTCCACCACCTCCTTGCCGCCGTGTACCACCTGCAGCAGGCCGTCAGGAGCACCGGCCTGCTTGAACAGCTCGGCCAGCCGCATGGACGCCAGGGGATCCTGCTCCGACGGTTTGAGCACAAAGGTGTTGCCACAGGCGATGGCGAGCGGAAACATCCACAGCGGGATCATGGCCGGAAAGTTGAAGGGGGTGATGCCCACGCAGACCCCCAGCGGCTGGGTAAGGCTGTAGCAGTCCACGCCCCGGGCCACGTTTTCCTGGGTCTCGCCCATGCTGAGGGAGGCGATATTGGCGGCCTGCTCTACCACTTCTATGCCCCGCCACACGTCGCCCCTGGCGTCCTCGAAGGTCTTGCCGGTGTCTTCGCTGAGCAGGCGGGCAATGTCGTCGTGGTGCTCCTTCAGCAGCGCCTGGTAGCGCAGCATCAGCCGGGCCCGCTCCGGCACCGGCACTTCCCGCCACTCGGCAAAGGCCCGGCTCGCCGCCGCCACCGCCGCCGCCACCTCCTCGGGTGTGGCGCACGGCAGGCGGGCGATAATCTCCTGGGTGGCCGGGTTGTTCACCTCCAGCCACTCGTGAGTCCGGCTTTGCACCATATTGCCGCCGATGAAGAGCGGTACCTGATATGCCATTTTCCTGTCCTCCTAGAGCAATTCCACTGCCACCGCCGTGGCCTCACCGCCGCCGATGCACAGGGCCGCCACCCCTCGCCTGAGTCCGCGCCGGCGCAGGGCGTACAGCAGGGTGACGAGGATGCGGGCACCGCTGGCGCCGATGGGGTGACCCAGGGCGCAGGCGCCGCCGTTGACGTTGACCCGCGCCGGATCCAGCCCCAGCTCGCGGATGGCCAGCAGGGCGACCACCGCGAACGCCTCGTTGATCTCGAACAGATCCACCTCGCTGGCCTGCCAGCCGAGCTTATCCAATAGCTTGTTGATGGCGCCGATGGGCGCCAGGGTGAACTCGGCGGGCAGCTGGGCGTGGGTGGCATGGGCCAGCACCCGGGCCAGGGGCCTGAGGCCGAGCGCCGCCGCCTGCTCGGCGGTGGTCACCACCAGGGCGGCGGCGCCGTCGGAAATGGAGCTGGAATTGGCGGCGGTGATGGTGCCGCCCTGGGCGAAGGCGGGCTTGAGGGTACGGATCTTGTCGGGTCGGGCCTTGCCCGGCTGCTCGTCGGTGTCCACCAGACGACGGCCCTGCCGCTCCTCCACCGCTACCGGCACGATTTCCTCGGCAAAATCCCCTTCGCCGATGGCCCTTTGGGCCCGGGTCAGGGAGGCGATGGCGAAGTCGTCCATCGCCTCCCGGCCGATGCCGGACTTGTCCGCCGTCTGCTGGGCGAAAGACCCCATCAGGCCGCCCTCGTAGGCGTCTTCCAGGCCGTCGAAGAACATGTGATCCAGCAACTGGCCGTGGCCCATGCGCAGCCCCGCCCGCGCCTTGGGCAGCAGGTAGGGCGCCAGGCTCATGCTCTCCATGCCGCCCGCTACCATCAGCCGGGCAGAGCCCGCCAGCAGTTGATCGTGGGCCAGCATCAGCGCCTTCATGCCCGAGCCGCACATCTTGTTGACCGTGGTGCAGCCGACGGCAACCGGCAATCCGGCCCCCAGCGCCGCCTGCCGGGCCGGCGCCTGGCCCTGGCCGGCGGGCAGCACGCAACCCATCACCACCTCATCCACCCGCTCATTCGCGACCCCGGCCCTGCTCAGGGCGGCCTCGATGGCCGCGGCCCCCAGTTTGGGCGCCGGTACGGCGCCGAAGTCCCCCAGCAGGGCCCCCATGGGGGTCCGGGCCGCACCGACTATCACTATCTCGCTTTTTGCCATGGTGGCTCCATCTGCCGCAGGCCAGTGATGAGGCAAAGGCGATAATAAGGAAGCGACTAAGCCGACCGTGACATGCCAGGGGGCGCGAAGCGCCTGGCACCGCCGCCAGCATCGCGAAACGATGATACGGCGGTTTCCGCGACATCCGGCATGTCCGAGCCTACATGGACGTACTTGTGGCGTGTCGGCGTGTCGTTCCTTTTATCGCCCTGCACCCAATCATCAGTGGCAACCTAAAAATCCTTTATCTATTCAAGCTTAGCCGACCCCTAACAGTCCCATAACAACTATAGTTAATTCAGCAATATTGGTAGCAAACGAGCCCAATCTCTCCATCAGCAAGGAGGTTTCCATGGCCCCCTATCCGCAACTGAACTTCGGCCTGGGCGAGACCCTGGACCTGCTGCGCGACCAGGTCGCCGCCTTCGCCAGCCGGGAAATCGCTCCCCTGGCCGAGGCCATCGACCGGGACAACCGCTTCCCCACCGAACTCTGGCCCCAACTCGGCGACATGGGCCTGTTCGGCATTACCGTGGCCGAACACTACGGCGGCGTGAACATGGGCTACCTGGCCCAGGTGCTGGCGATGGAGGAAATCAGCCGGGCCTCGGCGGCGGTGGGCCTGTCCTACGGCGCCCACGCCAACCTCTGCGTCAACCAGATCCACCGCCACGGCAACGAGGCACAGAAAACGCGTTACCTGCCCAAACTGCTCAGCGGCGAACACATCGGCGCGCTGGCCATGTCCGAGCCCAATGCCGGCTCCGACGTGGTGTCCATGCGGCTGTCCGCCCGGGCCGACGGCGATCACTTCGTGCTCGACGGCACCAAGATGTGGATCACCAACGGCCCCGACGCCCAGGTGTTCGTGGTGTACGCCAAGACGGATCCCCAAGCCGGCGCCCGGGGCATCACCGCCTTTATCGTCGAACGCGATACACCCGGCTTCGGCCAGGCCCAGAAGCTCGACAAGCTCGGCATGCGCGGCTCCAATACCTGCGAGCTGGTGTTCCAGGACTGCCGGGTGCCGGCGGACAATGTGCTCGGCACCCTGAACGGCGGGGTCGAGGTGCTGATGAGCGGGCTCGACTACGAGCGGCTGGTGCTGGCCGGCGGGCCGCTCGGCATCATGCAGGCGGCCATGGATCTGGTGGTGCCCTATGTGCGGGAGCGCAAGCAGTTCGGCCAGGCCATCGGCGACTTCCAGCTGGTGCAGGGCAAGCTCGCCGACATGTACACCCGCATGAACGCCGCCCGCAGCTACACCTATATGGTGGCCATGGCCGCGGACCGGGCCGCGCTCGGCCGCAAGGACGCCGCCGGGGTGATACTGCTGGCGGCGGAAACCGCCACCCAGATCGCGCTGGACGCCATCCAGCTGTTAGGCGGCAACGGCTATATCAACGAGTTCCCCGCCGGCCGCCTGCTGCGGGACGCCAAGCTGTACGAAATCGGCGCCGGCACCTCGGAGATCCGCCGCATGCTGATCGGCCGGGAACTGGTGCAGAACCGGTGAGGATCCAGCCATGACCATACTGACCAGCCAGATCAGGTCCGAGTCGGAGGAGTTCAGGGCCAATCATAACGCCATGGCCGCCGAGGTGGCGGCGCTTCGCGAGCTGGTGGCCGGCATCGAAGCGGGCGGCGACGATGCCAGCCGGCAGCGCCACCGGCAGCGGGGCAAGCTGCTGGCGCGGGAACGCATCCGCCGCTTGCTGGACCCGGGTGCCCCCTTCCTCGAGCTGTCCCAACTCGCCGCCCACCGGGTCTACGACGAGGCAGTACCGGCGGCGGGGCTGGTGGCCGGCATCGGCCGAGTCGGTGGGGTGGAATGCATGCTGGTAGCCAACGACGCCACCGTCAAGGGCGGCACCTACTACCCGCTCACGGTCAAGAAACACCTGCGCGCCCAGGCCATCGCCGAACGCTGCCGACTGCCCTGCCTCTACCTGGTGGACTCCGGCGGCGCCCACCTGCCCAGCCAGGACCAGGTGTTCCCGGATCGGGACCACTTCGGCCGCATTTTCTTCAACCAGGCGCGGATGTCCGCCGACGGCATCCCCCAGTTGGCGGTGGTGATGGGGCTGTGCACCGCCGGCGGCGCCTATGTGCCGGCCATGGCGGACGAGTCCATCATAGTGCGCGGCCAGGGCACCATCTTCCTCGGTGGTCCGCCCCTGGTGCGGGCCGCCACCGGCGAGGTGGTCAGCGCCGAGGATCTGGGCGGGGCCGAGGTGCACACCCGCGTCTCCGGGGTGGCGGATCATATCGCCGAGGACGACGCCCACGCCCTGCACCTGGCCCGCCGGCTAGTGGCCAACCTCAACCGGCCGGCGCTGCCGGCCCCGCCCCACCCGCCGCTGCCGCCCCGCTACCCGGCCGAGGAGCTGTACGGCATCGTCGGCACCGATCTGCGCAAGGCCTTCGAGGTGCGCGAGGTGATCGCCCGGCTGGTGGACGACTCGGCCTTCGACGAGTTCAAACGCGACTTCGGCCCCACCCTGGTCACCGGCTTCGCCCGGCTGCACGGCTACCCGGTAGGCATACTGGCCAACAACGGCGTGCTGTTCAGCGAATCGGCCCAGAAGGGGGCGCATTTCATTGAACTGTGCTGCCAACGCCGCATTCCCCTGCTGTTTTTGCAGAACATCACCGGCTTTATGGTAGGCAGGAAATACGAGGCCGAGGGCATCGCCAAGCACGGTGCCAAGCTGGTGATGGCGGTGGCCTGCGCCAACGTACCCAAGGTGACCCTGATCATCGGCGGCAGCTTCGGCGCCGGCAACTACGGCATGTGCGGCCGGGCCTATGATCCCGACTTTCTGTGGATCTGGCCCAACGCCCGCATCTCGGTGATGGGGGGCGAGCAGGCCGCCGGTGTGCTCGCCAGGGTGCGACGAGATGCCAAGGAAAAGGCCGGTGAATCCTGGAGCACCGAGGACGAAGCCGCCTTCAAGGCGCCCATCGTCGAGCGCTACGAGCGCCAGGGCCACCCCTGGTACGCCAGTGCCCGGCTGTGGGACGACGGCGTGATCGATCCCAGGGACAGCCGCGCCGTGCTGGCCATGAGCCTGGCCCTGGCCCTGAACCGGCCCATGGACGAGCCCCGCTTCGGGGTGTTCCGCATGTGAGGAGAAGCCATGAGCGAGCCCCTGTTGCTGCAAGCCTCCCTTCCCGGTGTCTGGGAGCTGGTGCTGAACCGGCCCGAACGCCGCAACGCCTTCGACGATGAACTGATCGCCGCCATGAGCACCGGGCTGGAGCAGGCCGCCCGCCAGCCCGGGTTGCGGCTGCTGGTGCTGCGCGCCAGTGGCAGGCATTTCAGTGCCGGCGCGGATCTGGCCTGGATGCGCCGGGCGGCAAGCCTGAGCGAGGCGGCCAACCTGGCCGACGCCCAAGCCCTGGCACGACTGTTGTGGCGGCTCGACCATTTTCCCCATCCCACCCTGGCGCTGGTGCAGGGGGCGGCCTACGGCGGTGCCCTGGGGCTGGTCGCCTGCTGCGACCTGGTGGTGGCCGCCGCCGATGCCCGTTTCTGCCTGAGCGAGGTCCGACTGGGGCTGATCCCCGCCACCATCGCCCCCTATGTGTTGCGCGCCCTGGGGCCGCGCCAGGCCCGACGCTATATGCTGACCGCCGAGATCATTCCTGTCCGGGAAGCCGAACGGCTGGGCCTGGTACACCTGCTGGCCGAGCCCGGCCAGCCCCTGGACGAAGCCGCCGCCCCGCTGATCGCGGCGCTCCAGCGCAACGGCCCGGCGGCACAGGGGGCGGCCAAGCAACTCATCAATGACTACGCCGGCCGCCCCCTCGACGAGGCGCAGCTGCTCGACAGCGCCCGCCGGATAGCACGGATCCGGGTAACGAGCGAGGCCCGGGAAGGACTCGCCGCCTTTCTCGACAAGCGGCCGCCGGCCTGGGAGGACGAGGATGTTCACTAAGCTGCTGGTCGCCAACCGGGGCGAAATCGCCTGCCGCATCATCCGCACCGCCCACCGGCTCGGCATCGACTGCGTGGCGGTCTACTCCGACGCCGACCGCCACGCCCGCCATGTGGCACTGGCCGACGAGGCCTGGCACCTGGGCCCGGCGCCGGCGGCCCAGAGCTACCTGAACCAACCCCGGCTGCTGGCCATCGCCCGGGCCGCTGATGCCCAGGCGGTGCACCCGGGCTATGGTTTCCTGTCGGAAAACGCCGACTTCGCCCGTGCCTGCGCCGCCGCCGGCCTGGTCTTCGTCGGCCCGCCCGCCGAGGCCATCGCCGCCATGGGCTCCAAGTCCGCCGCCAAGGCGCTGATGGAAACCGCCGGGGTGCCGGTGGTGCCCGGCTACCATGGCCCGGCGCAGTCCCCGGAGCGGCTGCGGCAAGAAGCCGGGCGCTGCGGCTTTCCGCTGCTGCTGAAGGCGGTGGCCGGCGGCGGCGGCAAGGGCATGCGGGTAGTCAACCATATCGATGAGTTCGACGAAGCCCTGGCCGCGGCCCGACGCGAAGCCCTGGCCGCCTTCGGCGACGACGCCATGCTGCTGGAACGCTACCTGCCCCGGGCCCGCCATGTGGAAATACAGGTGTTCTGCGACCGGCTCGGTCACGGCCTCTATCTGGCCGAGCGGGACTGCTCGGTGCAGCGCCGCCACCAGAAGGTGCTGGAGGAGGCACCGGCCCCCAATCTTGCCCCCGCAACCCGGGTGGCCATGGGCGAGGCGGCGGTGCGCGCCGCCCAGGCCATCGACTATGAAGGGGCCGGCACCATCGAGTTTCTCTATCAGGAGGACGGCCGCTTCTACTTTATGGAGATGAACACCCGCTTGCAGGTGGAGCACCCGGTGACCGAACTGGTCACCGGCCTGGATCTGGTGGAATGGCAGCTGCGGGTGGCGGCGGGTGAGCCGCTGCCGCTGACCCAGGCTCAGGTGACCGTCCGCGGCCACGCCATCGAAGCGCGGGTCTATGCCGAAGACGCCGACCAGGGCTTCCTGCCCGCCGCCGGCCCCCTGCACTACCTGCGCGAGCCTGCCACCGGCCCCCGGGTACGGCTGGACACCGGGGTGCGCGAAGGCGACGAGGTGGGCATCCACTACGATCCCCTGGTCGCCAAGCTGATCGTCTGGGATCCCAGTCGCGAGCAGGCCCTGCACCGGCTGGCCCGGGCCCTGGCCCGGTACCGCATCGGCGGGGTCAGGACCAACCTGCGCTTTCTGCACGCCCTGGCGGGCTCGGCGCCGCTGCAGGCCGCCGAGTTGCATACCGGCTTTATCGAGCAGCACCAGGAACTGCTCTTTGCCCCGCCAACCCTGTCCACCTCCCGGGTGCTGGCCCTGGCCGCCGCCTGCTGGCTGGCGCTGGAGCCGAACGACGAGATCGCCCCCTTCGCCGGCCACTCGGGCTGGTGGCTCAACCTGCCGGCACGGCGTCGGATGGAGCTGGAATACGGTGGGGAGCGGCATGAAGTCGATATGACCGCTGAAGACCTGGGCTGGCAGGTGGAGAGTGGCGGGCACCGTCACCAAGTCCGTGCGCTGCTCGACGGCGACCGGCTGCAGGCGGAGCTGGACGGCGAGCCCCTGCCCTGCCACTGCGCCCGTCACGCCGACCTGCTGTGGCTGTTCCACCGGGGCGAGCGCTACGACCTGCGCCTGGCCCCGCTCGAGGTCGCCCGGCATCAGGGCGGGCACCAGGCCGGCCTCAGGGCGCCCATGCCCGGGCTCATCGGCCAGCTGCGGGTGGCGGTGGGCGACACCGTCGCCGCCGGCCAGACGTTGCTGGTGCTGGAGGCGATGAAGATGGAGCACCCCCTGCGCGCCCCCGCCGCCGGCCGGGTGGCGGAGATCCGCTGCCGGGAAGGCGACCAGGTGAACGAAGGGGATGAACTGCTGCGGCTGGAGGAAGCGGATGGATAGGGTCAAGCTGGTGGAGGTGGGCCCGCGGGACGGGCTGCAGAACGAGGCCGCCCGGGTCCCCACGGCGGTCAAGATTGAACTGGTCGAGCGGTTGGCCGACTGCGGCCTGCGGCACATAGAGGCGGCCAGCTTCGTCTCGCCCAAGTGGGTACCGCAAATGGCCGACGGCGCCGCCGTGCTGGCCGGTATCCGCCGCAAGGCCGGAGTGGTCTACTCGGCCCTCACCCCCAACCTCAAGGGGCTGGCGGCGGCCCTGGCCGCCGGCGCCGACGAGGTGGCGGTGTTCACCGCCGCCTCCGAGTCGTTCTGCCAGCAGAACATCCACTGCTCCATCGATCAGAGCCTGGCGCGCTTCACCCCGGTGCTGGCCGAGGCCCGGGCCCGCCGGATCCGGGTGCGGGGCTATGTGTCCACCGTGCTCGGCTGCCCCTACGAGGGCGACATCAGCCCCGATGCCGTGGCCCGGGTGGCGGGGGCCCTGTACCGGATGGGTTGCTATGAGGTTTCCCTCGGTGACACCATCGGCACCGGCACCCCGGGCAAGGCCAGGGCCATGCTGGCAGCGGTGCGCCGGGAGGTGCCGATAACACGACTCGCCGCCCACTTTCACGATACCTACGGCCAGGCCCTGGCCAATCTCTATGCAGTGCTGGAAGAAGGGGTGCGCATCGCCGACTGCTCGGTGGCGGGCCTGGGCGGCTGCCCCTATGCCAAAGGCGCCTCCGGCAACCTGGCCAGCGAAGAGGTGGTCTACCTGCTGCACGGCCTCGGCTTCCAGACCGGGGTGGACCTGGCCAGGCTGGTGGAGACGGGGCACTGGATCAGCCAACAACTGGGCCGGGAAAACAGCTCCAAGGTGGGCCGGGCCCTTGGGCACCAATCAGTTTGAAATTCTGACCGGACACCGCCTGATACGCTGTCATTTGGAGCCCAATTTTTCTCTGTGTTACTCGGCCAAAACGTACTACTTCACCGGCACACCGTCACCCCAGCCATGGAGCTCCGCCGCGCCTCTGACCAGCGTGGATGGCGGGAATGGCGGAACGGCAGGAGCATTTTCCGGCCCTGGCGCGGAGGGCCTGCTTAGTGGTACCTGGTCACTGCCGAGAGTGAGCTGCTATTCGGAATGGCAATCTAGCGATAAAGAAGGCGAGTTATGCCAACAATACTCATTATTTGGCAATGTTACGCTAACAACCCCCCAAAACAGCCTGTTTTCGCAATAACCTTTCGCCATGGCCGACGTATACTGTGGTTATTGTTACAAAGCAGGCCCGGTTATTTAAAACGGTTGATGCCACAAGCCAGCGCCCTCAATAACTCATTACCATCAGGAAACCCAATATGTCTGCCTTTGATCATCGCAAGTACCGCCCGGCCCCTCGAGTCCCGGCATTCAACCGGCAATGGCCCGATCGCAACCTGGATCATGCCCCCATTTGGCTGAGCGAAGACCTCCGCGATGGTAATCAGGCACTGCTGGAGCCGATGACGGTTGCGCAAAAGCAGCGTTTTTGGCATCAGATTATCAAGGTTGGCATTAAAGAGGTCATGGTCGGCTTCCCGTCCGCCAGCCAACCCGACTATGACTTTGTACGCTGGCTGATCGAGGAAGAGCAAATTCCCGATGACGTCACTATCGCCGTATTGGTTCAATGCCGCGAACACCTGATTGAGAAGACGTTCGAATCGCTGGCAGGCGTTAAGCGGGCGATAGTTCATCTCTACAACTCGACCTCAACCATCCAGCGCGAACGGGTATTTGAGATGGATCGCGATGGCATTACCGACATTGCCGTTCAAGGGGCGGCCTGGGTCAAAACCTATGCGGCCCGGTATCCGGACGTTAACTGGCGCTTCCAGTACTCGCCGGAAAGCTTTTCCAGCACCGAGATCGACTTTTCGCTGGCCATTTGCGAGGCGGTGATGGACGTTTGGCAGCCAACGCCCGACAACAAGTGTATTCTCAACCTGCCAACTACCGTCGAAGTGGCAGGGCCGCACCACCACGCGGACCAGATTGAATACTTCTGCCAGCACATCAGCCGTCGCGACAGTGTGATTATCTCGGTGCATACCCATAATGATCGCGGTGGTGCCGTCGCCTCCGCAGAACTTGCGCTGTTGGCGGGTGCCGACCGCGTAGAAGGAACCCTGCTCGGCAACGGCGAGCGTACCGGTAATATGGATATTGTGACCCTGGCGATGAATCTGTATAGCCAGGGTATCGATCCTGGATTGGACTTGTCGAATCCGGACGAAATTATCCAGGTCGTGCACGAGTGCACCGGCATTGCCATACATCCTCGCCACCCCTGGGTAGGCGAAATGGTGTATACCGCGTTTTCCGGCAGCCACCAGGACGCCATTCGCAAGTCGCTTAAACATCAAAAGCCCGGTGAACCCTGGCAGGTGGCCTACTTGCCCATAGACCCCCACGATATCAGCCGCGACTATCAGGCCGTTATCCGCGTTAACAGTCAATCGGGCAAAGGTGGTATGGCCTTCTTGCTGGAGCGGGACTACGGCATCAACCTGCCGCGCTGGATGATGCTGGCACTGGCTCCCTATGTGCAAAAAGAGAGCGAGCGGCGTAGTAGCGAGCTGTCCAGCGAGGTGATTCGTCAGGTGATGTTCGACAACTTCACTCATGATGCCCCCTTGGCACTGGCCGATTACCGGCTCTCTAAAGAACAGCACGAGGGCATCGAGGTTACCTTGTGGCAAAATGCTGAAACGCTGCGGCTTTCAGGTACTGGCAATGGTGCGATGTCGGCGTTTACCGACGCATGGAAAAAACACTCGGGTAGTCAGGTGGCGATTCTTGATTACAGCGAGCACTCCCTGGGGGGAGACAGCGAAGCAAACGCCATCGCGTTTGTACAACTGAATATTGACGGCCAGCGTATTTGTGCCGTTGCCGAAGATAGCGACACCGTGAGCGCGTCGCTGAAAGCGCTGCTGTCCGGTATCAATTTCGCCCAGGCACACCATGCCAATAAGCATGAGACGACCCAGATAGAAGCGTAGGCCAGGTGACTTGACAACGCAGCATCACGTCATCGCCACCGTCGATACACTTCAGCACTAGTGGGCTCATTTTTACTCAGCCTAAAAAGGCGCCCGCGGGCGCCTTCAAAGTACCAAAACAAGGCGTTATCAGCCGCGGATCTTCTGCAGCTCGGCCTGCACGTCGTCCCACAGCTGCTGGCCCACGTCCTGGGCGATGCCCTGGTTGACCTCATCCAGGCGGGCGCGCATGCGATCCACCTGGGCCGCGTCCAGCTCGTTCACTTCCATGCCCTTTTCCTTCAGCTCGGCCAGGGCCCAGGCGGCCTCTTCCCGGGTGTCGGCCCGCTCGAAGTCGCGGGAGGCCACGGCGGCCTGCTTGAGCACGTTGCGTTCGTCGTCGGACAGCTTGTCCCAGAACTTCTTGCTCACCAGCACTATCCAGGGGCTGTAGACGTGGTTGGTCACGGTCAGGTATTTCTGCACCTCGTAGAACTTGCTGGAGAGGATGGTGTTGTAGGGGTTTTCCTGGCCGTCCACGGTGCGGGTTTCGAGCGCGGTGAACAGCTCGGAAAACGCCATGGGTACGGCGTTGGCGCCCAGCGCCTTGAAGCTGTCGAGGAAGACGTTGTTCTGCATCACCCGCAGGCGGATGCCGTTCATGTCTTCCAGGCTGGTCACCGGGCCGCGGCTGTTGGTCAGGTTGCGGAAGCCGTTCTCCCAGTAGACGAGACCGATCAGGCCCTTCTCTTCCAGCCTGGCCATCACCTGCTCGCCCACCGGGCCGTCGAGCACGGCATCCGCCTCCTCGACGTTGTTGAACAGGAAGGGGGTATCCCAGATGGCCATTTCCGGCACTATGCCCACCAGGGTGGCGGTGGAGCCCACCATCATCTCCTGGGCACCGCCCAGCAGGGCCTGCTGCATCTGCAGATCCGAGCCCAGGGTGGCGGCGCCGAAGGCGCGTACCTTCATCTTGTCGCCGGACAGCTTGCCCACTTCGGCGGCGAATTTCTGGGTGGCCCGGCCCTGGTTGGAGTCTTCATTCAGGCCGTAGCCGAAACGGATCATCCGAGACTGGATATCGGCCGCCATGGCGTTGGCGGACATCAGGCCGATAATGCCGGACAGTACGAGGGTTTTCAGTTTCATGGAAATATCCTTATCAAGTTAACAAGACCCGGGGTCAGGACAGCCAGCTCAGTGGCCAGAGTACCAGCTGCGGGAACAGCACCAGCAGTGCCAGCAGCGTGAAATAGGCGACGATAAAGGGCATCACACCCCGCACCACCGCTTCCATTTTCATGTTGCCCACGCCGGAGACCACGTTGAGCACAGTGCCCACCGGCGGGGTGATCAGCCCGATGCAGCCGGACATGATGAAGATGAGGCCGAAGTATACCGGGTGTACCCCGGCGGCGGCGGCCATCGGCGCCAGCACCGGCGCCAGGATCAGGATGGCGGGAGTGAGGTCCATCACCATGCCGATCACCAGCAGGAACAGTACCACCAGCGCCATAAACAGCATCGGGCTGCCCAGCACCGGCTCGAACAGGTCGATCAGCTGGCGCGGCAGATCCGCCAGGGTGATCATGTAGGAGGACGCCATGGCGGCACCGGCCAGGAACATCACCACCGAGGTGGTCTTGGAGGCATCCACCAGCACCTTGTACAGGCCTTTCAGATCCAGCTCCCGGTACACCAGGGTGGTGATGATCAGGGCGTAGACCGCCGCCACCACCGCCGCTTCGGTAGGGGTGAAGATGCCGCCGCGCAGGCCGCCGACGATGATCACCGGCAGCAGCAGGGCCCAGATACTGCGGCGCATCACCCGGCCGCGCTCCTTCCAGCTGGCCTTCTCCTCCACCGGCAGCTCCTTGCCGCGCACTATCCAGCCCCAGGCGACGGCGATGGCCACCGCCATCATGATGCCGGGCGCGATACCCGCCAGGAACAGCTGGCTGATGGAGGTGTTGGTGGTCACCCCGTAGATGATGAAGGGCATGGACGGCGGAATGATGGGGCCTATGATGCCGCCGGAGGCGATCAGGCCGCCGCTGCTGCCGAGCGGGTAGCCCTGGCGGCGCATCATCGGCAACAGCAGGGTGGCCAGGGCGGCGGTGTCGGCGATGGCCGAGCCGCTCATCGAGGCCAGCAGCACCGAGGCGCCGATGGCCACATAGCCCAGGCCGCCGCGCACATGGCCGCAATAGACCCGGGCCAGGTCCACGATGCGCCGCGACAGGCCGCCGGCGGTCATCAGCTCGCCGGCCAGCACGAAGAAGGGCACCGCCAGCAGGGGGAAGTTGTCGAAGCCCGCCTGCACGTTCTGCGCCAGCAGTTGGGCATCGAAGAAGTCGAGCTGGATCATCAGCGCCAGGGCGGTCAGCATCAGGGCGAAGGCGATGGGTACGCCGATGCTCATGGAGCTGAACAGTACCGCCAGAAAAATTGCGATCGACATGGTAGCTATCCTTACTTAACGCTATGAGTGGTAACGGCGGCGCCGGCTTCGCCGCGACGGCAGCGCAGCTCCTGCCAGGCCTCGCGCAGCAGCAGCACCGCCATGCAGGCGCCCATGGTGAACACCGCCGCCGCCGCCAGCGCCAGGGGATAACCCAGCACCGGGCTGCGGCTGTCGATGCCCACCAGGATCTGGGCCCAGGCACCGAGGATCAGGTGATAAAGCGCCCAGCCGATAAGGAGCCGGCTCAGCCAGCGGCACAGCCGCTGCGCCGGTGCCGGCAGCCGGTCCAGCACCAGATCGAAACGCAGGTGCTGATTGTCGACGGTAGCCAGCACGGCGCCGATGCACACCAGCCAGACAAACAGCAGGCGGGACAGCTCCTCGTAGCCGGCCAGGCCGGTGTTGAACAGATAGCGCATCACCACGTTCAGGAACACGGCGCACACCATGCCGAACATGCTGATGGCCAGCATGGCCTCCGCTGCACGGCGCAGCACAGACACGGGTTTATGGGACATTTCCGCCATGGCGTTTTACTCCATTCCATTGCTCAGTGAAGTTACCAGTAACATGTTACGCGTAACCAAGAGGAACCACCAAGCCCCAAGTGACGATAAAGTTAAAAAATGGGACTGCGCTCAAGAAAACGAAAATCATAAAATCTTCATAAACAACCAAAAGAAAAACATAAAACACTGATTTAAAATAATTTAAATTCATAAGCCCGCTTATTGTACCGCCATCTCCGGCCATATCGCCTGTTGTTGTCATTGTGTGTCAGCTCACATTTTCAAAAGTTACTGGTAACATGTTACCCGTAACCTGATAGAGTAAAAGCCATTCACCCCAGGGCAAGATTACCAGTAGGGACAGAGGTCAAGCATGACTGGAGAAAGCATCATAGTGATGGGCGTTACCGCCTGTGGCAAATCGAGCGTGGGCGCCGCCCTGGCTCGGGCGCTGAGCGCCAAGTTTATCGACGGCGACGACCTGCACCCCAGGGCCAATATCCTCAAGATGGCCGAAGGTGTACCGCTCGGTGACGAGGACAGGGCACCCTGGCTGGAGCGGATCCGCGACGCCGTATTCAGCATCCGCCACAAGAGCGAGACCGGGGTCATCGTCTGCTCGGCGCTCAAGCGCCATTATCGCGACAGCATCCGCGCCGGCAACGACCGGGTGCGTTTCATCTTTCTCGACGGCGACTTCGAGCTGATCCTGGCCCGGCTGCGCCGGCGCAACGGCCACTTCATGCCCGAGTCCCTGCTGCAAAACCAGTTCGAGGTGCTGGAACGTCCCGGCGCCGACGAGCCGGACGTTACCTTCATCAGCATCGACGGCAACTTCGAGGACGTGGTCAACCGCGCCCTCGCCGCCATCAAGGGAGAAGCCCATGTCAACTGAACTCCACCCGGTGATCGGCCGGGTTACCCGCCGTATCCTCGAGCGCAGCCAGGCGCTGCGCGAAGGCTACCTGGCCCGGATGCAGGCCCAAGCCGAGCAGGGCAAGCACAAATCCAGCCTGAGCTGCGGCAACCTGGCCCACGCGGTGGCCGCCTGCGGCCCGGATCAGAAACAGCGTATCCTCAACCTGACCAGCGCCAATGTGGCCATCGTCAGCGCCTACAATGACATGCTGTCGGCCCACCAGCCCTACGCCGGCTACCCGGAGCAGCTCAAGCGGGTGCTGGCGGAGCATGGCCACAGCGCCCAGGTGGCCGGCGGCGTGCCCGCCATGTGCGACGGCGTCACCCAGGGCCAGCCGGGCATGGACATGTCACTGTTTTCCCGCGACGTCATCGCCCAGGCCACCGCCCTGTCGCTCAGCCACAATACCTTCGACGCCACCCTGCTGCTCGGCATCTGCGACAAGATTGCCCCGGGCCAGCTGATCGGCGCCCTCAGCTTCGGCCACCTGCCCACCGCCTTCGTGCCCGCCGGCCCCATGGCCACCGGCATCAGCAACGACGAAAAGGTCAAGGTGCGCCAGCAGTACGCCGCCGGTGAAGTGGGCAAGGAGGCGCTGCTGGAGATGGAGTGCAACGCCTACCACTCCCCCGGCACCTGCACCTTCTACGGCACCGCCAACACCAACCAGCTGGTGTTCGAGGCCATGGGCCTGATGCTGCCCGGCTCCGCCTTCGTGCACCCGCACTCGGCCCTGCGCCGGGCACTGACCGAACACGCCGCCCTGCGCCTCGCCGGCCAGATCCAGGGCAGCGGCCACTACCGTCAGCTGGCCGAGGTGGTGGACGAAAAGGGCCTGGTCAACGGCCTCATCGCCCTGCTCGCCTCCGGCGGCAGCACCAACCACACCCTGCACATGGTGGCGGTGGCCCGGGCCGCGGGCCTGGTGCTGAGCTGGGACGATTTCAGCGATCTCTCCGAGGTGGTGCCCCTGCTGGCCCGGGTTTACCCCAACGGCCCGGCGGACATCAACGCCTTCCAGCAGGCGGGTGGCGTGCCCCTGCTGCTGCGCAAGCTGGCCGAGCGCGGCCTGCTGCACAGGGACGCCACCCCCATGTTCGGCCGGCTCGAGGACTATTTCCGTCAGCCGGTGCTGGAAGGGGAGCAACTGGCCTGGCAGCCGGTGCCGGAAACCCGGGATCCGGCGGTGATCCCGCCCCAGGACACGGTGTTCAGCGTCAGCGGCGGCCTGCGGCTGCTGGACGGAAACCTGGGCCGGGGGGTGATCAAGGTCAGCGCCGTGGCGCCCGAGCACCAGCTCATCACCGCTCCCGCCGCCCTGTTCAGCAGCCAGCATGCGGTTGAGCGCGCCTACCAGAACGGCGAGCTCAACCGGGATGTCATCGTGGTGGTGCACCATAATGGCCCCGGCGCCAACGGCATGCCCGAGCTGCACAAGCTGATGCCGATCCTCGGCAATATCCAGAAGGCCGGCTTCAAGGTGGCGCTGGTCACCGACGGCCGCCTGTCCGGCGCCTCGGGCAAGATACCGGCGGCCATTCATATCACCCCGGAAGCCGCCAAGGGCGGCCCCCTCGGCCGGCTGCGCGACGGTGATATCATCACCCTGGACGCCGCCAGCGGCCGGCTGTTCACCGAGGCCGCGCTCGAGCGGCGCAGCCCGCTGCAACCGGATTTAACCAGCGAACAGAGTGGCCTGGGCCGCGAGCTGTTCGCCCTGTTCCGCCGCCAGGTTTCCAGTGCGGAAACCGGTGCCTCTATCTTTTATCAGGAGTAACTTATGAGCTGGACCCTTTCCCCCGCCGACGTCTTTTCCGCTTCTCCCGTGGTCCCGGTGATGGTGGTGGAAGACGCCGCCGACGCCGTGCCCCTGGCCAGGGCCCTGGCCGCCGGCGGTATCACCGTGTTTGAAGTGACCCTGCGCTCGGCCGCGGCGCTGGACGCCATCCGCGCCATCGCCCGCGAACTGCCCGACGCCCTGGTAGGCGCCGGCACCGTGCTCAACGTGGCGCAGTACGACGCCGCCGTGGCCGCCGGCGCCAGGTTCGTGATCACCCCTGGTTTCACCCCGGCCCTGCTCAGGCACGCCAAGGCCGGCCCGGTGCCGCTGATGCCCGGCATCGCCACCCCCTCCGAGGCCATGCAGGCGCTGGAGCTGGGCTACACCCACCTCAAGTTCTTCCCGGCGGAGATCAACGGCGGCGCCAAGGCGCTCAAGGCCCTGGCCGGCCCCCTGCCCCAGTTGCGCTTCTGCCCCACCGGCGGCGTCAGCGCCGCCAACGCCAAGGACTACCTGGCGGTGAAGTCGGTGATGACGGTGGGCGGCTCCTGGATGCTGCCGGCAGAGCTGGTCGCCGCCAAGGACTGGGACGGCATCACCCGCCTGGCCGCGGACGCAGTAGCGGCGGTAAAAGGCTGAAAGCCGGAAGCAAGTCGCTTGTAGGGTCGAATTCATTCGACCAAATCATGGCGGCGCTGCGGGAATGGCCCATTGAAATGGGCCCTACGGAACTAAAGCTGGAAGCTGAATGATGTTAAAGGCCGCTTCGGATTGGAAGCGGCTTTTTTAATTTCTTCAAGCTTCCGGCTTCAGAGGCTTTCCCCCAGCTTCAGCTCGAAGCCCACGTCTACGGTGCGCTCATGAATGGGCTCACCGTGCAGCCGGGCCAGCAGCCGCTCGGCGGCGATCCTGCCCATGTCCTTGCGCGGGGTGATCACGCTGGCCAGTTTCGGCACTATTGCCTGGCCGATATCGTGACCGTGGAAGCCGGCCACGCCGATCCGTCCCGGCACCGCTATGCCCCGCCGCTGGCACTCGAAGATGGCGCCCACCGCCAGATCGTCGTTGGTGCAGAAGATGCCGTCCAGCTCCGGGTACTTGTCCAGCGCCTCGGCCAGCAGATCCGCCCCCAAGGAGTAGGAAGAGGAACGTTCGGTCAGCAGCGAGCGGGGTGACAGGCCGTGCAGTTGCATGGCGGCGGCGTAGCCCTGCTGGCGCTGCAGGGTTCGCACGTCCTGGCGGGCACCGAAGTAGACGATATGGCGATAACCGCGTTCGATCATCGCCTCCACCATGGCCCGGGCGGCGGCGATATTGTCGATGCCCACCGCCTGCTCGATGCAGGAAGAGCAGGTATCCATGATCTCCACCACCGGTACCCCGGCGATTTCGATCATCTTGAGGGTACGGGCGGTGTGGTAGCTTTCGGACAGGATCAGGCCGTCCACGTTGTAGGACAGCAGCGAGGCGATGCGCTCCTCTTCCACTTTGGCACTGTAGCCGTAGTGGGCCAGCATGGTCTGGTAGCCGGCTTCCTCGGTGACCTGCTCGATGCCGCGCAACACCTCGGCGAACACCTGGTTGGTGAGCGAGGGCAGCAGCACACCGATGGCGTGGCTCTTGGCGTTGGAGAGAATGTCCGGGGCCCGGTTGCGGATATAGCCGAGTATCTCGAGCGCCTCGGCGATTTTTTCCTGGGCGGCGGTGGATACCTGGGCCGGATCCTTGAGGTAGCGGCTGACCGTCATCTTGGTCACCCCGACCCGGTCGGCCACGTCCTGCAGTGTCGGTCTTTTCTTCTTGATCATGGATATGCAAAAAGCCTGTTATGTTACAGGTAACATAACAGGCTTTGCGCGGGGAAGGAAGCTGGAAGCGGTCTATTCTTCCCGCTTCCGGCTTCAAGCCTCCAGCTAACCTCAGGCCCAGTCTTTCAGCTGGGCCAGCAGGCTGCGGGTGGACGCATCCAGCACCGAGGTGTCGCCGTCGCCGGTGATGCAGGGCAGCAGCACGCTGGCCTGCTTCTTGCCAAGCTCCACCCCCCACTGGTCGAAGCTGAAGATATTCCAGATCGCGCCCTGCACGAAGATCTTGTGCTCGTAGAGGGCGATCAGCGCTCCCAGGGTGTGGGGGGTCACCTTGGGCAGCAGCAGGGTGTTGGAGGGCGAATTGCCCTTGTGCACCTTGAAGGGGATCAGTTCCGGCTGCTCGCCCTGCTCGCGCAGTTCCTGCTCGGACTGACCGAAGGCCAGGGCCCGGCTCTGGGCCAGGCAGTTGGCGACAAGCTTGGCGTGGTGATCGCCCAGAGGATAATGGCTCTGGGCCGGCATGATGAAGTCCGCCGGGATCAGGTGGGTGCCCTGGTGCAGCAGTTGGTAGAAGGAATGCTGGCCGTTGGTGCCCGGCTCGCCCCAGACGATGGGCGAGGTGTGGTAGGCCACCGGCTCGCCGTTGCGATCCACCGACTTGCCGTTGGACTCCATCACCGCCTGCTGCAGGTAGGCGGGCAGCCGGTGCAGGCACTGATCGTAGGGCAGTATCGCCTCGGAAGGGGCATTGAGGAAGTTGCGGTACCAGATGCCGAGCAGCCCCAGCAGCACCGGCATGTTGGCCTCCAGCGGCGCCGTTTTAAAGTGCCTGTCCATCTCCCAGGCGCCGGACAGCAGTTGTTCGAAGCCCTCGAAGCCGATGGCCAGGGCGATCGGCAGGCCGATGGCGGACCACAGGGAGAAGCGGCCGCCCACCCATTCCCAGAAGGCGAACATGTTGGTGGTGTCGATGCCGAACTCGGCCACCTTGGCGGCGTTGGTGGACAGGGCCACGAAGTGTTTGGCGGTGGCGGACGGGTCCCCGGTCGCCGCCAGCAGCCATTCCCGGGCGCTGAAGGCGTTGGTCATGGTTTCCTGGGTGGTGAAGGTCTTGGAGGCCACGATGAACAGGGTGGTGGCCGGATTAAGCCCTTGCAGGGTCTGGGCCAGGTGGGCGCCGTCCACGTTGGACACGAAGTGCAGCCGCAGCTCGCCATGGTAGGGCTTGAGCGCCTCGCTCACCATATAGGGGCCGAGATCCGAGCCGCCGATACCGATATTGACCACGTCACGAATGGGCCGGCCGTCGAAACCGGTCCAGCCGCCGCCGCGCACCGCCGCGCAAAACGCCTTCATCTGCGCCAGCACCTCCTGCACCCGGGGCATCACATCGGTGCCGTCGGCCAGGGGCATGGGCTCGCCGCTGCGGTTGCGCAGCGCCATATGGAATACCGCCCGGTTTTCGGTGCGGTTGATGGTTTCACCGGCGAACAGCGCCTTGATGTTGTCGCGCAGCCCGGTTTCCTCGGCCAGGGCCAGCAGGGCACCCAGCACCTGGTCGTCGATCAGGTTCTTGGAAAAGTCGAGCTTGAGGCAGCGCTCCAGCTCCAGGCTGTAGCGGCGTGCCCGCTCCGGATCCTGGGCGAACAGGGTAGAAAGGGTGCGTTCGGTTTGCGCCAGCTCGCCAAGCTGCTGCCAGGCCCGGGTATCGAGGGGGTTGACTGAGTTCATAGCATCACCTGCAAAGAGTCGGATAATAAAAAATAGAATATGAGGAAGCGGTTACCCAAACAGACCAATCAGGGCGATCGACTTGGGTAACGGCTCGGGTCCGGCACCAAGGTGCTGAATCGAGTCAGCTACAATAAAAAGCAAAGCGCCGGAATGCAATTGTCTTGTTGCTTTTCCTTGGCCCGGCGCTCAAAAACGCAAAAAGGGAGCCGCAGCCCCCTTTTATATCGGACGGGATCCCAACCTTACTGGTTGACGAACTCCACGCCTTTCTCGATGTCGCCGCGCAGGGTTTCCAGCATGCCGTCCATCGCGGCCTGCTCGTAGGCGCTGACCGCGCCGTAGGGCAGTACCTCTTCCACGCCGTTCTTGCCGAGCAGCACCGGCTGGGCGAAGAACTGGGCGTGCTCGCTGCCGCCGTCCACGTAGGTGCATTCCACCACGTTGGCTTCACCCTGCATGGCCTTCACCAGCGACAGGGCAAAACGGCAGGCGGCCTGGCCCATGGACAGGGTGGCGGAGCCGCCACCGGCCTTGGCTTCCACCACTTCGGTGCCGGCGTTCTGGATGCGGTAGGTCAGCTTCTCGATTTCCTCGTCGGAGAAGGACACGCCTTCCACCTGGGACAGCAGCGGCAGTATGGTCACGCCGCTGTGGCCGCCGATCACCGGCACCTTGACCTGGGTCACGTCCAGCCCCTTGGCTTCGGCCACGAAAGTCTCGGCCCGGATCACGTCCAGGGTGGTGATGCCGAACAGTTTGTTCTTGTCGTACACACCGGCCTTCTTCAGCACTTCGGCGGCGATCGGCACCGTGGTGTTCACCGGGTTGGTGATGATGCCGACGCAGGCCTGGGGACAGGCGGCGGCAACTTTTTCGATCAGGTTCTTGACGATGCCGGCGTTCACGTTGAACAGGTCGGCACGGTCCATGCCCGGCTTGCGGGCCACGCCGGCGGAGATCAGCACGATATCGGCGCCTTCCAGGGCGGGGGTGGGGTCTTCACCACCGAAACCGACGATGCTCACCGGCGTGGGGATATGGCTCAGATCGGCGGCAACACCGGGGGTCACGGGGGCGATATCGTACAGGCTTAATTCAGAACCGGCGGGCAGGTTGTTTTTCAACAGCAGGGCCAGAGCCTGGCCGATACCACCGGCGGCTCCGAGTACGGCAACTTTCATAGCTGAACTCCGTTTATTATTGAATAGTTATACGTTTCCTTGGGCCCTAGCAACATAGCGAAACCCTCGCGGAAAGACAATGCCCAAGGCCCACCGAATCTTATGTTCTGTGAGCCAGGGCGAGTCATCCCTGGGCCTGGAACAACAGCGCCCGTTTCTCCAGCAAACGGAACAAAAATGTCAGAATGCCGTTCAGGGTCAGGTAGATGGCGCCGGCCAGGCCGAACACCACCAGGGTATCGTAGGTCTGGCCATTGAGGCGCTGGGCCAGGCCCATGATTTCCATGATGCTGATGGTACTGGCCAGGGAGCTGCCCTTGAGCACCAGCACCACCTCGTTGGAATAGGCCGGGATCACCCGCCGGCCGGCGTGGCGCAGCTTGACGCTGAGCGTCTGCCAGGCGTTCATGCCGAGCGCCTGGCAGGCCAGGGTCTCGCCCCTGGGCACCGCGTCCAGCGCGCCCTTGAACAGCCGGCAGGTATAGGCGCCGGCGTTCATGCCGAGCGCCAGTATGGCGCAGAACAGGGGCTCGCGCAGGTAGTGCCAGGCCCAGCTGCTCTTCACCCAGTCGAACTGGGCCGGGCCGTAGTAGACCAAAAAGATCTGCACCAGCAGCGGCGTGCCGGTCAGCAGCAGCAGGTAGCCTTCCGCCAGTTGCGCCAGCACCGGCACCTTGCGATCCAGTATCCAGGTAAGCCACAGGGCGATGATCAAGCCCAGCAGCAGTCCGGAGAGGGTGATGGTGAGCGTCACCTCCACCCCCCGCAACAGCACGGGCAGATAGTCGAGCCAGTCAGTCATAGCGGGTTACCCTCCCCTGCAGGCGTTTCAGCCCCTGCTGGCTGAGCACGGTGATCGCCAGGTAAATCAGGGCGGCGATGCCGTACCAGGTGAAGGGCTGGTAGGTGCTGGCCGCCACCGACTTGGCCTGGTACATGAGATCGTGCACCCCGATCAGCGACACCAGGGCGGTGTCCTTCAGCAGGATCAGCCACTGGTTGCCCAGTCCCGGCAGGGCGTGACGCCAGGTCTGGGGCAGCACGATCCGGAAAAAGGTATACAGCGGCGGCAGTCCCAGCGCCTGGGCCGCCTGCCGCTGGCCGTGGGATACCGCGTTCAGGGCCCCGCGCAGGGTCTGGGCGGCGTAGGCGGCGAACAGCAACGACAGCGCCGTTACCCCGCACCAGAAGGGGCTGAATTCCAGGTATTCCCCGGTCAGCAGAAACAGCAGGTGGGTGGATCCGAAATAGATGAAGAACACCACCAGGATCTCGGGCAGGCCGCGCAACATCGTGGTGAACACGGACGCCGGCCAGCGCAGCAGCCGGTAGCGGCTCATTTCGGCACCGCACAGCAGCATGGCCAGCAGCAGGCCCGACGCCAGCGATACCAATGCCAGCCCCAGGGTCATCAGGGCGGCATTAAACAGATGGGTCATCATCTTATTGCGGGAAGTACTTGCCGTACAGGCTGTCGTAGGTGCCGTTGGCCCTGAGCTCGGCCAGGCCCTGGTTCAGCTTGTCGAGCAGTTCCTGGTTGCCCTTGGTGACGGCGATGCCGAAGCCGGTGCCGAAATAGTTGTCATCGGTAATGGCCTCGCCCACCACCTCATAGCCTTCGGTCTTGGCCAGCCACTCGCCCACCACAGCGGTATCGGCGAATACCGCGTCCAGCCGGCCGTTGGTCATGTCCAGCAGCGCATCCTGCACGCTCTGATAGGGACGGGACTGAAGCCCCTCGCCTTCCAGCTTGTCCTGGATGTATTTCTGGTGGGAGGTGCCATTCTGCACGCCCACGGTCTGGCTCAGCAGCTCGTCCAGGCTGCCGAACTTGCCTTGCGGGGCCACGAACACCGCGGAGTTTTCGTAGTAGATGTCGCTGAAATCCACCTGCTCGGAACGCTCCGGGGTCACGTCCATGGCGGCGATGGCGGCATGGTAGCGACGGAACTTGAGGCTGGGGATCAGGCTGTCGAAGGCCTGGTTGTGGAAGCTGCACTCCAGGGCCGCCACGTCGCACAGGGCCTTGGCCAGGTCAATGTCGAAACCCTGCATCTCGTTGTTTTCATCAACGAACTCGAACGGCGGGTAGGCGGCGTTGGTCACGAATTTCACTTCTTCGGCCTGGGCGACGGTGGCGCCCAGGCTGGCCAGCAGGGCCAGGGACAACAGGGTTTTATTCATGGTCATGTCCTTAAATTGTGATTAATGAGTCAGAAATTCTGCCAGACGCTTGCTCTGGGGATGATCGAGCAGGCCAGCATCGCCGTATTCCACCAACCGGCCCTGTTCGAGGTAGGCCACCCGGGTGGCTACCCGTCGGGCGAAACCGACTTCGTGGGTCACGATCACCTGGGTAATGCCGGTTTTTCCCAGTTGCAGGATGATCTCCGCCACTTCCTTGGTGATCTCCGGATCCAACGCCGCCGTGGGTTCGTCGAACAGCAGCACCTCGGGATTCATCATCAGGGCGCGGGCGATGGCCACCCGCTGCTGCTGGCCGCCGGACAGGGCACCCGGCCAGCTCTGACGCTTGTCGGCCAGCTTGAGCTGGCCGAGCAGGTAACCCACCTTGTCCTGGGCCTCGGCCCTGTTCATGCCCAGCACCTTGAGCGGCGCTTCCAGCAGGTTCTGCTCCACCGTCAGGTGCGGCCACAGATGATACTGCTGGAACACCATGCCCACCTTGCAGCGCAATCGTTGTGCCCGTTGCTGTAATTTTCCCGGTTGCGGGTCGGGAAAGGCAAAGCGCTCGCCGGCGATGGTCAGGCTGCCGAAATCCGGAATATCCAACAGGTTCAGCAGCCGCAACAGCGAACTTTTTCCTGCACCGCTCGGGCCGAGCAGAACTAATGTCTCTCCGGCATCGCATTTAAGCGAAACCTGGCTTAAAATTTCCTGACCAGCCCAGGACTTGCAAATGCCGCTGAATTCTATGCCCATGCGCTATGTTCACATCATCTGTCAGAGTGTTCGGCTGATTTTATTTTGCATTGGTGTTAATGCAAGCTAAATCTGCATCTTTATGCAAAACAAATGACTATTCCTTGATAAAACCCGGCTACGGATAGACAATATGTCCTACTCAACCACGCTCAGTCGACTGCAAAAGATGAATGAAAAGCAAGAACAACTGATCAAGGCCTTCAAGGCCCTGCTCAAGGAAGAACGCTTCGGCTCCCAGGCGGAAATCGTGAGTGCGCTGCAGGATCTGGGATTCGACAATATCAACCAGTCCAAAGTCTCCCGCATGCTGAGCAAGTTCGGCGCCGTACGTACTCGCAACGCCAAGATGGAAATGGTCTATTGCCTGCCGGTCGAACTGGGGGTGCCCACCAGCAGCAGCCAGCTGAAGAACCTGGTGCTGGACGTAGGCCACAACAGTGCGCTGATCGTCATTCATACCAGCCCCGGCGCGGCCCAGCTGATCGCCCGCATGCTCGACTCCCTGGGCAAGGCCGAAGGTATTCTCGGCACCATTGCCGGTGACGATACCATCTTCATCACCCCCACCAAGGACACTCCCATCGAGGAGCTGTTCCAGAGCGTGCTGGACCTGTTCGAGCAGTACGTCTGACGCCTGCAGCAAGCTGGAAGCTGGAAGCTGGAAGCTGGAAGCTGGAAGCTGGAAGCTGGAAGCTGGAAGCTGGAAGCTGGAAGCTGGAAGCTGGAAGCTGGAAATAAATGGTAAAGGCTGCGGACTCCTTGCCAAGGGTTCGCAGCTTTTTTATTTGGTTGATTTATTCACGGCATCGGCTCGATCAGCTTAACGCTTATGGCTTACCGCCTCCAGCTTCCAGCGGCCGGTTACTCTCCCTGTCTTTCCAGCCACTCTTGCGCTGGAGCGAAAAACGCCGAGCCGGTTTCGGCCTGGGTAAACAGCGTCAGGTGATCGAAGTGCCCGGCCGGGTCGGCCTGGAACATGTTGTCGAGCATGCGGGTGAAGTGCAGCGGGGTGTTGCAGCAGGAGATGAACACCAGTCCCTGCTCCGAGGCACTGCCCCAGGGCATGCTCTGGCGCAGAATTTCCATGCTGTTGCCCGCCTCATCCTTCAGGCTGGTACGTTTGGTGTGAGCGGTGGACGGCTTCTGCTCCGACTCGTACTCGATGTTGCCTGCCTTGGTGCGCCCGTACACGTCCTCCTGGGACGTTACCGACATCCGCTGCCACTTGACCAGGTTGTGCCTGTAGTGCTGCACATGGACATGGCTGCCACCGGCGAAGGGCCCTTCGGCCAGCAGCGCCACCTCGGCCCTGTGCTCGCCCTGGGGGTTTTCGGTGCCATCCACAAAACCGGTCAGATCCCGGCAGTCCAGGTAGCGGAAGCCCTGGCGCTCGTATTTCAGCTCGGCCTGTCCGGCCAGCAGCGCCATCACCCGCTGCACGGCGATATAGGCCACGTCCAGCCGGTCGGCACGTAACTGGAAAAACAGATCGAAGGGGGTCTCGGGCGCGGTCCGCTTGCCCTGCTGCTGGGCCGGGAAAGGCACCAGCCCGGCCGGACGGGCACGGGGATAGAGCGTATCCCAAGCCCGGTCTCCCACCGCCACCAGGCCGGAAAAAGCGGCATCCGGGTAACTCTGTGCCAGCTCGCGCCACAGGGAGGGCACCTCGGCCAGGGCCGAGCGTACCGCCGGCTGGCAGCCGGGCAGGATATCAAACATCAGGTAGTAAGCATGAAGGTTGGGTTCGGCGCAAATGCCGGCTTGTGCTGTCATCGCCTGCTCTCTCGGTCATCCAGGGTGGTCCAGTATAACCGGAAAAACAGGGACTTGGGACTCGGGATTCGGGGAGCCTAGTCCCGAGTCCCTTATCCCAAATCCCCGTTTTTAGGCCACGGCGCGCTGCCCTTGCCGGGTATCGGGGAAAAAGGTCAGGGCATGAGGCACTATGCCGACATTGACCTGGCTCACCGCCGGCAGCGGCTCGTTGATGCTCACCTCGAGCGTTACTCCCAGGCATTCCACCAGGCAGCGGGTATGACTGCCGAGGAACTGCTGCTCCAGCACCCGGCCGTTGCCCTGCTCGGTGAGCGACAGCTGGATTTGCCGCGGTCGCAGCAGCAGCTGGCCATGGGTGCCGGGCTCGGCGTTCAGGCAGGCCTGGCTACCGATGGTGCCCATGGCGGTGACCAGGGTGCGGCTGTCGAGCACGGTGGCGGGCACATAGTTGGCCAGCCCGAGGAAGTCGGCCACGAAGCGGCTCTCCGGGTGCTGGTACAGGGTCTGCGGCCGGCCCACCTGCTCGATATGGCCGGCCCGGAACAGCGCCAGCCGGTCGGAAAAGGCGAAAGCCTCTTCCTTGCTGTGGGTGACGAAGATGGCGCTGATGCCCTGGCCCTTGAGCAGGGAACGGATCTCGCCGATCAGGCGCATCCGCACCTGGGTGTCGATATTGGAAAAGGGCTCGTCGAGCAGCATCAGCCGGGGCTGGCAGATCAGGGCGCGGGCGATGGCCACCCGCTGCTGCTGGCCGCCGGACAGCTGGTGTGGGTAGCGATCCCCCAGCTCCGCCAGGTTGACCAGTTCCAGCGCCTCGGCCACCCGGGCCCTGACCCGGGCCTTGTTCTTCTCTTTGCTCTGCAGGCCGAAGGCGACATTCTGCGCCACATTCATGTGCGGAAACAGCGCATAGTCCTGGAAGATCATGCCGATGTTGCGCTCTTCCGGCACCACCGCCACACCCGGCGCATTCATCGGCCGGCCATGGATACGGATTTCGCCCCGGCTCACCGGCAGCAGGCCGGCCACCGCCTTCAACAGGGTGGTCTTGCCGCAGCCGCTGGCACCCAACAGGCACATGATTTCGTTCTCGACTACCTGGAGCGAGAGGTTGTCCAGTATGGCCTTGCCGTTATAACTACAGCGAATGCCGTTCACATCCAATGCCGCCATCAGTGATGCTGCTCCAGGGATCGATTCAAGAAAATCAGCGGGATCAGGCCGACCAGCACGATCACGATGGCCGGCAGCGCCCCCACTTCAAGCTGCTCGTCGGAGACGAACTGATATACGTAGGTCGCCAGGGTCTGGAAGTTGAACGGCCTGAGCAACAGCGCCGCCGGCAACTCCTTCATGCACTCGATAAACACCAGCAGGGCCCCCGCCAGCATGCCCTTGCGAATAAGCGGCATGTGCACCCGGATGATCATGGCGCGGGGACCATAGCCCATGGTCTGGGTCACCATGTCGAGGGAGGGCGATACCTTGTTGATGCTGCTCTCCACCGCCCCCACCGCCATGGCGCCGAAGCGGACCAGGTAGCCGAAGGCGATGGCGGTCATGGTGCCGGTCAGCACCAGGCCGGGCTCGGTGAACCCCAGCCACAGCGCCAGGTCGTTGATGGCAAAGTCGAGGCTGGTGAGCGGCACCAGCACCCCGATGGCCAGCACGGTGCCCGGCAGGGCATAGCCCATGGACGCCAACCGCAGGGGCAGCACCGTATGGCTTTTGCCCTTCAGCCGGTGGGTCATGCCCAGCAACAGCGCCATCATCAGCGCCACCGCCGCCACCAGGGTCGACAGCAGCAGGCTGTTGAGGCTGTACTCGAAAAACCGGGCGTTCCAGGCCTGCCCGAAATAGCGCAGCGCATGGTAACAGAGGATAAGGAAGGGCATTAAAAAGCCGAGCACCACCAGGCCCCAGCAGAACACCAGGGCCCCCAGCCGGGTCAGGCCGGTGAGCCGGTAGCCGGTTTCCTGCTCGTGCTCCATGCCTTTCTGGAATACCTGCTGGCGCTTGCGGCTCATCCGCTCCAGGCTGAGCAGCAGCATCACCACCAGCAGCATGATGGCCGAAATCTTGGCGGCCGCATTGAGGCTGCCATAGCCGAGCCAGGTGTCGTACACGGCGGTGGTCAGGGTATTGACCGCGAAGAACTTGACGGTGCCGAAGTCGGCCAGGGTTTCCATCGCCACCAGCGACAGGCCCACGGCGATGGACGGCCGCGCCAGGGGAAGACTGACCCGCTTGAAGCTCTGCCAGGGGGTGCAACCCAGCAACCGGCTCGACTGGATCAGGCTGGTGGACTGCTCGAGGAAGGCGGTGCGCGCCAGCAGGTAGACATAAGGGTAGAGCACCAGCCCCAGCACCAGGGCGGCGCCGCCCAGGCTGCGGATGGGCGGAAAGACATAGTCGGCGGAGGATTGCCAGCCAAACCAGGCTCTCAGGGTCGACTGCACCGGGCCGGAAAAATCCAGCAGGTCGGTATAGACGAAGGCGACGATATAGGACGGCATGGCCAGGGGCAGGATCAGCGCCCACTGCAGCCAGCGCTTGCCGGGCAGCTCGCACATGGCCATCAGCCAGGCCGCGGGCAGGCCGCACAGCAGGCTGAAGCCCAGCACCAGCAGCACCAGCCAGAAGGTATTGTTGATATAAACGGGCAGCACCGTATTCCACAAATGACGGAAGATGTCCTCTGCGGGCAACAGCGCTTCATATATCAGCGCCAGAATAGGCAAAGTCAGCAGCAGGGCTATGCCCCAACTACTGACCATCCAACCAAGTCTTTTCATCTACAACTCTGAGCGGGGGATGAACCCCCGTCTTTTTACAGATCGTATTGCACTTCGTCCATCAATTGGATCGCTTCTTTCGCATGTTTTGCGACGTCGGTCAGCGGCAGTTCATCCGCCTTGTACTCGCCCCAGCCCTTCACCAGCGCGGAGGGCTCGACGCCCGGCTTGACCGGATATTCATGGTTGAGGGAAGCGTACAGGTGCTGGGCGTCATCGCTCACCAGGTATTCCATCAGCTTGACCGCCGCTTCCTTGTTCTTGGCGTGCTTGGTCAGGGCCACGGCGGAAATGTTGACGTGGGTGCCGCGATCCGCCTGGTTGGGGAAGTTCACCGCCGCAGACTCGGCCCAGGCACGCTGGTTTTCGTCGTTCAGCATGGCGCCGTAGTAGTAGCTGTTGCCCAGGGCGAAATCACAGACGCCGTCCTTGATCGCCTTGACCTGATCCCGGTCGCCGCCCTGGGGCTTCTGCGCCAGGTTGGCCTTCAGGCCCTCCAGCCAGGTCTTGGTGTACTCGGTGCCGTGCTCGGCAATCATGGAGGCGGTCAGGGCCACGTTGTAGGGGTGCTTGCCGCTGCGGGTACAGACCTTGCCCTTGTACTTGGGATCCGCCAGTTCTTCATAGGTGACGTCGGTCTTGCCGACCCGCTCCACCGAGCTGTAAACCACCCGGGCGCGGGTGGTGAGGGCAAACCACTTGCCGTCCGCGTCGCGATACTGGGCGGGGATGTTCTCTTCCAGCACGGCGTTGTCCAGCGGCTGGGTCAGGTCTTTCTCCACCACGTCCATCAGGCGGCTGATGTCCACGGTCAGCACCAGATCCGCCGGGGACAGGCGGCCTTCCCGCTCCAGGCGCTCGCCCAGG
Source organism: Zobellella endophytica (assembly GCF_003012775.1). Lineage (GTDB taxonomy): Bacteria > Pseudomonadota > Gammaproteobacteria > Enterobacterales > Aeromonadaceae > Oceanimonas > Oceanimonas endophytica. The sequence continues at coordinate 659,192 of NZ_PXYG01000002.1, forward strand.
CCATCGGGAATGTTGACCAGATTGACCTGAATACCGGTTTCCTTGGTGAACTCGTCGACGATGGGCTTGATCAGGAAGTCCTGACGGTTGGAATACACGTTCACTTCTTCGGCAAAGGCCTGGGCGGTAACGCTGGAGACCAGCAAGGCGGCGGCGGACAGGAAAAACTTGTTAGACATCATCCAGATTCCCTTTGGTTGATTGAGAATAATTAACGTTCAGAAGTATACCCGGACAGAGAGTGGAATCAACAGCCAACCCCTATCTAAATAATAAAAATTTTCATCTGCAATACGATTCCTGAATCCCGGCCGGAATACCTTGCGCCGGATCAAACGGAAGACAAAAAAAGGGAGACCATCATGGTCTCCCCAAAACCAGGCTCGGCAGCCTCGTCAAGTCATCAATCAGCTTTGCTTCACGGTCACGAATTCGGGATAGGCGTCGATACCGCAGTCGATCATGTCCATGCCGGACATCTCTTCCTCTTCGGTCACACGGATGCCCATCACCTGCTTGAGCAGGTACCACACCAGCAGGCTGGCGAAGAACACCCAGGCACCGATAACCACGATGCCGGCCAGCTGGGCCCACAGGGAGGCGTCGTCGTTGGCCACCGGCACCAGCAGCAGGCCGAAGATACCGCATACGCCGTGCACGGAGATGGCGCCGACCGGATCATCGATGCGCAGCTTGTCCAGGCTCACGATGGCATACACCACCAGCACGCCGGCCAGCAGACCGATGGACGCGGCCCACAGGTGACCGGGCGACAGCGGGTCGGCGGTAATGGCCACCAGGCCGGCCAGAGCGCCGTTCAGCACCATGGTCAGGTCGGCCTTGCCCCAGGTCAGCTTGGTGACCAGCAGGGCACCGATGGCACCGGCGGCAGCGGCGGCGTTGGTGTTGACGAAGATCTTGGCCACGGCGGTGGAGTTTTCAACGTCGGACACCAGCAGTTGGGAGCCACCGTTGAAGCCGAACCAGCCCATCCACAGGATAAAGGTACCCAGGGTCGCCAGCGGCATGTTGGAGCCGGGGATAGGGTGGATCTCGCCGTTCTTGCCGTACTTGCCTTTACGGGCACCCAGCAGCAGCACCCCGGCCAGGGCGGCGGAGGCGCCGGCCATGTGCACGATGCCGGAGCCGGCGAAGTCGGTGAAGCCCCACTCGGACAGGAAGCCGCCGCCCCAGGTCCAGTAGCCTTCCAGCGGGTAGATAAAGGCGGTCAGTACCACGGCGAAGGCGAGGAAGGCCCACAGCTTCATGCGCTCGGCCACGGCACCGGAAACGATGGACATGGCGGTGGCCACGAACACCACCTGGAAGAAGAAATCGGATTCCAGGGCGTGGTCGGCACCGTCGGCCTGAGCACCGATCAGGCCGCCCAGGCTCGGCAGCCAGCCGCCTTCGGCGTTGTCCACGTACATGATGTGATAGCCGACCAGCAGGTACATGGTACAGGCGATGGCGAACAGCAGAATGTTCTTGGTCAGGATCTCGGTGGTGTTCTTGGCGCGGACCAGGCCGGCTTCCAGCATGGCGAAGCCGGCCGCCATCCACATTACCAGTACGCCGGACATCAGGAAGTAAAAGGTGTCCAGGGCAAACTTCATTTCGGTTAGTGCATCCATCATGCGTTCCCTCGCTTAAATCGCTTCTACGTCGCGCTCACCGGTGCGGATGCGCACGGTTTGCAGCAGGTCAAATACAAAAATCTTGCCGTCGCCAATCTTGCCGGTGTAGGCGGTTTCGCTGATCGCCTCGATCACCCGCTCCACCTGATCGGACTGGGTGGCGATCTCCAGCTTGATCTTGGGCAGGAAATCAACGGTGTACTCAGCACCCCGATACAGCTCGGTGTGACCTTTCTGGCGGCCAAATCCCTTTACTTCCGATACCGTCATACCGTCTATGCCCACCTCGGCCAGGGCCGAGCGCACATCGTCGAGTTTGAACGGTTTGATAATGGCGCAGATCATTTTCATGGCTAGCTCCGTGTTGTAAGCCTGAGACCCTTAGCTATAAACAATCTCTGTGCCAACTTTTTTATTTCATATTTTTCATATAGTTAATAGTGACACCCTGGCCTGGACCAGGGTCTTGATGTTATCTTGGTGCAGGCTTGAACATAAAAGCACCAAAGTGGTGCACAGGAGCAGGAGATGCTGGAAGTATCGGCCCGGGTGAGGATACCGGAGCGGGAACTGGAGTTTCTGACCATGCGCGCCGGCGGGCCCGGCGGCCAGCATGTCAATAAAACCGACTCGGCAGTGCAGCTGCGCTTCGACTATGCCAATAGTCCAAGTCTGCCCGAGTATTACAAAAATGCCCTGCTGACCATCAAGGACAGCCGGATACTGGCCTCCGGCTGGATCCTCATTCGCTGTGACACCGATCGCAGCCAGCTGCAGAACAAGGAAACCGCCAAAGCCGCCCTGGTGGCCCTGCTGCAACAGGCCGGGCGCCCCATCAAGGTGCGCCGGGCCACCAAACCGGGCAAGGCCGCCAGGGCCCGCCGGGTAGACAGCAAAACCCACCGGGGCAAGATCAAGAGCGGCCGGGGGAAGATCAAGCTGTAAGCGGGAAGCCTGATGCGGGAAGCTGCCCGAGCCGGCTGAGGTTTATATGTTGTGCCTGTGGCCTGGGCAGGCAGAAAAAAAGACCCAGATGAGGCTTAATTCACAGCCAGCATCGGGCAGCTTCAAGCGTCCAGCCTACCGTTTCAAGCTTTAATAAACTCCCGCCATTGCTCCAGTACCCGGGCCAGATCGTCCAGGCCGCAGCCGGCGAACAGCTCGTCGTCGTAATAGGCCATGCCTTCTTCCAGCTGGTCGCCCTCGAACGCCAGGCTATGGGCGGCAAGCTCGACATCATCCCGGCCCAGCAACAACGTGAACTCGGCGTAGACCTTCCTGAACTCCTCGCCCTGGCGCGCCTCGAGCCGCCGGATCTGCGCCAGCAGGGCGCTCACCTCCGCCGGCGTCACCTCATCGGTCAGCCATTGGCCGAAGGCCTCATGGCCCATGGAAAAGCGCGCCCGGCACACCCCGGTCAGATCCCGGAAAAACTCAAAGTCCATCGCTGAATACCAGTAAAAAAGAACGCTATTCTACTCGCCGGTGCGCGGATCGAACAGCCGGGATAATCCCTTGCAGGGCACGCCACAGCTTGAGGCCGGTTACCCAGAAAGGACGCAGGATCAGGGTACTCATCCGTTGATAGCGCTCGTTGTCCCTGGGGCCGACGCCGAACTGCAACGGCTCGGGCCGGGCCGTGGTCACGTACAGGGTGCCGAACAGCCAGTCCCAGAGCGACAGGTTGGTACCGAAGTTATGGTTGAAGTGGCGTGGATCACGGCTGTGGTGGATCTGATGCTGGGCCGGGCTGTTGATCAGGTGTTCGATCCGCGGGCCAAAAGACAGCCAGACATGCGTGTGCCGGAGATTGGCCGCCAACGAATTGAAGATCAGCACCAGGTAGCTGGCGCCAAACAGGGTGTACTTGCCGACCTTGCCCCCGCTCAGGTAAAAGAACAGCCCCGCAAACAGCGCCAGGGCGGTCCCCTTGCACAGCTTCTCGGCCAACTTCTCCACGATGTGCACTCGGCTGGCGGTAAAGGGCACCATGACGGTGGCGGAATGGTGCACCTTGTGAAACTCCCACAACCAGCGGCAGTGAAAGGCCCGGTGCACCCAGTAATGCACGCAGTCGGCCACCAGAAAGGCGCCCAGTCCATAGCCCAGCATCAGGCCGGTACTTTCCCCCGCCCAGGGCCTGGCCCCCCACAGCTCGTTCAGCAGTCCCCGGACGTCGGCGGAACGCAACAGGTAGGGATCCAGCCAGATCAGCACCGGCAGCACCAGGGCCAGGTGCAGCAGGGCACGAACAAAATAATACTGATAGTCGAGGCGGGCGGAGGGGTGCCACCACACCTCGCGGCCCCCCAGATAGTGCCAGAAGCCGTTCGCCTGGGTATACCCCTGGCGCCGCTGCCGGCGGTACAACCCGTAGGCCACCAACCCGGAGATCGCGAGGAAGAAAATACCCATGCGCCCATTCAGATCGAACAGGCCGGTGAACTTGTGCCAGAGAGGCAGCCAGAGCAGGCCGTAGAGGGCATCGGCCAGGGCAGAAAACGGTTCCATACAACGATATCGTCCATCAAGCGGACACCCTCGTGGCGTCGCACCGGGCGTATTCTAAAAAAAACTTACTCTCAATTCTATTCAACTTTGACCGCGGAGTACGAGCGGGGATGCCCAGCATGCCGGTGGTCCGGCGCCCGCGGCAAAAACGAACATGGCTAAAACGCAAAAAGCCAGCCCGGAGGCTGGCTTTGGTTCAGCGTGTTCTCACCAGGGCTTAGATGGCCTGCTGGAAGATCACGGTATCGGCCTTCTGCACGTAGCTGTCCAGCTCGTCGAAGTTCAGGTAGCGGTAGGTGTCCGCCGCCGTGGCGTTCAGCGCCTGGGCGTACTCCAGGTACTCCGCCACCGTCGGCAGCTTGCCGTGGATCGCCGCCACCGCCGCCAGCTCGGCCGACGCCAGGTACACGTTGGCGCCCTTGCCCAGGCGGTTGGGGAAGTTGCGGGTGGAGGTGGACACCACCGTGCTGTTGTCCGCCACCCGCGCCTGGTTGCCCATGCACAGGGAGCAGCCCGGGATCTCGATGCGGGCACCGACCCGGCCGAAGATGCCGTAGTAACCCTCACTGGTCAGCTGGTCCTTGTCCATCTTGGTCGGCGGCGCCACCCACAGCCGGGTCGGCAGCTGGCCCTTGAACTTGTCCAGCAGCTTGCCGGCGGCGCGGAAGTGGCCGATGTTGGTCATACAGGAGCCGATGAACACCTCTTCAATCTGCTCGCCCTGCACTTCGGACAGCAGGCGGGCGTCGTCCGGATCGTTGGGCGCGCACAGGATCGGCTCCTTGATCTCGCTCATGTCGATTTCCAGCACATGGGCGTATTCGGCGTCGGCGTCCGCTGCCAGCAGCGCCGGGTTGGCCAGCCACTCCTCCATGCCCTTGATGCGCCGCTCCAGGGTGCGCGGGTCGCCGTAGCCTTCGGCGATCATCCACTTCAGCATCACGATGTTGGAGTTGAGGTATTCGGCGATCGGCTCCTGATCCAGCTTGATGGTACAACCGGCGGCGGAACGCTCGGCGGTGGCATCGGCCAGCTCGAACGCCTGCTCCACCTTCAGCTGGGGCAGCCCTTCGATTTCCAGCACCCGGCCGGAGAACTCGTTGATCTTGCCTTCCTTGGCCACGGTCAGCAGGCCCTGCTTGATGCCGTAGTAGGGAATGGCGTGCACCAGGTCACGCAGGGTGATGCCGGGCTGCATCTCGCCCTTGAAGCGCACCAGCACCGACTCGGGCATGTCCAGCGGCATTACCCCGGTGGCGGCGGCGAAGGCCACCAGTCCGGAGCCCGCCGGGAAGGAGATGCCGATGGGGAAACGGGTGTGGGAGTCACCGCCGGTGCCCACGGTGTCGGGCAGCAGCATGCGGTTCAGCCAGGAGTGGATGACGCCGTCGCCCGGGCGCAGGGACACCCCGCCCCGGTTCATGATGAAGTCCGGCAGGGTGTGGTGGGTGGTCACGTCTATCGGCTTGGGATAGGCGGCGGTGTGGCAGAACGACTGCATGGTCAGGTCGGCGGAGAAGCCGAGGCAGGCCAGGTCCTTCAGTTCGTCCCGGGTCATGGGGCCGGTGGTGTCCTGGGAGCCGACGGTGGTCATCTTCGGCTCGCAGTACTGGCCGGGGCGCACGCCCGCCACGCCGCAGGCCTTGCCCACCATCTTCTGGGCCAGGGTGTAACCCTTGCCGGAGTCGGCCACGTCGGCCGGGCGCTTGAACACCTCGGAGTGACCCAGGCCCAGTTCGGCGCGGGCCTTGTCGGTCAGGCCGCGGCCGATGATCAGCGGGATGCGGCCGCCGGCGCGCACTTCGTCGAGCAGCACATCGGTTTTCAGTTTGAATTCGGCCAGCACTTCGTCGCTGTCGTGGCGGCAGATCTTGCCCTCATAGGGGTAGATGTCGATGACATCGCCGGTCTGCAGTTGGGTCACGTCGCATTCGATGGGCAGGGCGCCGGCATCTTCCATGGTGTTGAAGAAGATGGGGGCGATCTTGTTGCCGATGCACACGCCGCCGGCGCGCTTGTTGGGCACGAAGGGGATGTCGTCGCCCATGTGCCACAGCACCGAGTTGGTGGCGGACTTGCGGCTGGAGCCGGTGCCGACCACGTCGCCCACGTAGGCCAGGGGGAAGCCGTTTTCCTTCAGCGCCTCGATGGCGGTGATCGGGCCGACCACGCCGTCTTCGTCGGGGGCGATGCCGGGACGGGCGTTCTTCAGCATGGCCAGGGCATGCAGCGGAATATCCGGGCGGGACCAGGCGTCCTGGGCCGGGGACAGGTCGTCGGTATTGGTTTCACCGGGCACCTTGAACACGGTCATGGTGATCTTGTCGGCCAGTGGTGCCCGCTCCAGGAACCACTCGGCGTCGGCCCAGGACTGCAGCACCTGCTTGGCGTGGGCATTGCCGGCCTTGGCCTTGTCGGCCACGTCGTGGAAGGCATCGAACATCAGCAGGGTGTGGGACAGGGCCTGGGCGGCGATGGGGGCCAGGGCGTCGTTGTCCAGCTGTTCGACCAGCGGCGCTATGTTGTAACCGCCCTGCATGGTGCCCAGCAGCTCGGTGGCCTGGGCGGGCGAGACCACCGGCGAGCTCACCTCCCCCTTGGCCACGGCGGCGAGGAAACCGGCCTTGACATAGGCGGCTTCGTCGACACCGGGAGGAATACGGTTGGAAAGGAGTTCATAAAGGAAGGATTCTTCGCCGGCGGGTGGGTTCTTGAGTAATTCAACCAGGGCGGCAACTTGCTCTGCATCGAGTGGCTTGGCGACCACTCCCTCTGCGGCACGTTCTTCGACGTGTTTACGATAGGCTTCAAGCACGACTGTATCCTCTTATTATCATTCGCCACCGTGGGCGGGAATATCCTTGTTGGGGGCTGGCGTCCCGTCCGGACGCCGCAGCAGTATATAAGTTTTAACCGTGAATTAAAATCCGGCGCCCCTACCCTTTGGTCGAATATCTCACTAACCCAATGTTTTTAATATACTTTTGCATATCCGGCATGGCCCTTTCCGCCAACAAACCATTAACATCAGAAGCTGAACAGATTGCCAAAATAGAGATAAAAACTGTTTTTATCCCCTTCTCCATGGCCATAAGCCAGATATAACGGCCCCCAGTTGGTATCCACACCGATAAAAACACTGCCGGCGATCAGCGAACTCTGCCAGTCCACGTCCGCCCCCGAGTTCCACACCCCGCCTCGCTCCAGGGAGCCGCCCAGGTACACCGGCGAGCGGAAGGCACCGAAGTCGTTGTCGAACCAGCGGTAGTGGTAGAGCAGGCCGCCGAAGGCGCTGTAGCGACCGCTCAGCTGATCGCTCTGGTAACCGGACAGGTTGAACAGGCCACCCAGGCTGCGGGCGAAGGTGGGCACTTCCTGCTCGGCACTGGAGCCCCCGAGCGACAGCTTGCCGATCAGGGTATGGCGATCGAAGGCATAGGGACGCAGCCACTCCAGTTCATAGTCCAGGCCGCTGACGCTCTCCTCGCCGCCGTTCACCTCCAGGCTGTTGCGAAAGTACCCCAGGCGCACTTCCCAGGCCTCGCCCCGTCTGGGGAAGAAGACGTTGTCCAGGGTATCGTGGCTGAAGCGCACATAGGGTCCGAACGAGTCGATATCGAGTCGCTGATCGATATTGCGCGCCTCGATATCGCCGACCAGCCCCTGCACCCCGAATGCCAGCTCGCTCCAGGGCCGCAGGTTGTAGCCCAGCTCGGTGAGCAGGCTCCAGGTGGCATAGTCCACATCCAGGGTGGTCAGCGGCCGGAACAGCTCGAACTGGGGATCCGAGGCATCGAAGAAGAAGGTCCGCCGGCGTTTTTCGTACTCGCCGCGCACTTTCCAGAAAAAGTCGTAATCGGTATCGAGCGGGGTATAAAACTCGGAGGCCAGCTGCTTGTTGCTGCCGAAGGTCGCCTCCAGCAACCACTCGCCGCCCAGCATGTTGATGTTGGTGCGGCGGAACTGGACGCCGATCTCGTAATTGGAGCGGCTGGAGAAGTCGTCTTCCAGGGCAAACTTGAAGTCGATAAAGCCCGGCCCCCAGCCCTTTTCACTGGTGATAACCGTCAGCACCTGCTCGCCGTTGTGTTCTTCGATGCGGTAACTGACCCGCTCGAAGGCGTCGAGGGCATAGAGCCGGCGCACGCCGTCTTCCAGCTCCCGGGTTTCATGAAACTGCCCCGGCACCACCCCCAGCACATCGCGGATCACCGCCTCGCTCAGGCCGGAGCGGTTTTCCACCACCACCCGGTCGAGGTAGACCGCGTCAGTGCGTTGCAGCTGGGCGCGCCGGTCCAGCTTGTGGGCCTGGTAGGCCTGGTATTCCTCTTCGCTCAGCGACAGGGCCTGCAGCCGGGGCAGCATGACCTCGGCCGCCGCCTCGCCCCGGCTGATGGCGTCGGGCATCAGGCTGAAATCCCCCACCCCGATGCCGCCGATGTTGGGCGTCAGCAGAATGTCCTGCTCGGTCATCAGCGCCAGCTGTCGCTCGGTGCTGGAACGGGTCAGGTAGTTGGTGAGCTGACTGATCATCGCCAGGGCGCTGTTCAGCCGCTCCCGGGGCAGCATGGCATCACCGATGTCCACCGCGATCACCACCTCCGCCCCCAGCTCCCGGGCCACGTCCACCGGCATGTTGTTGACCACGCCGCCATCGGCCAGCAGCCGGCCGTTCACCATGACCGGCTGCAACACCCCGGGCACCGACATGGACGCCTGCATGGCGGTGGCCAGGTGGCCATAGCCCAGCACCACCGGGGTCACGGTTTCCATGTCGGTGGCCACGGCCCGGTAGGGAATGGGCAGTTCGTCGAAGCTTTTCAGCCCGGGCAGGTTGAGGGTGCTCTGGCGCAACAGGGCACCCATGGCCTGGCCCTGGAAGAAGCCGCCGGGCAGACTCAGCTGCCACTCCGGGTTGATGCCGATATCGGTGCGCAGCAGGTATTCGTCGTTCTGGCGCTTGCGCCGCAGCGAGAGCTCGTCGCGCCCGACCTTGTCCTGGTAGCCCTGGTTCCAGTCCAGGCTCAACAGCTGGCGCTCCAGCTCCTCCGCATCCAGCCCCAGGGCGTACATGCCCGCCACATAGGCGCCCATGCTGGTGCCGGTGACGATATCCACCGGGATGCGGTTGGCCTCCAGCACCTTGATCACCCCCACGTGGGCGGCCCCCTTGGCGCCGCCCCCACTGAGCACCAGGGCCACCCTGGGACGTTCGGCCAGGGCCGGCAGGCTGGTGGCCACGAACAATATCGACAGCAGGAGATGGCGGATCATGGGGGTACGGCCCGGCGGAAAAGGATATCCGCATTGTAGGAGCTAAATCGGACGTCGGGAAGCGGGAAGTCGACTCCCCCGCCGGACCGGCGGACCTGGCTGGATGCTGCGACGAACGACGTCAGGGCGCGCCCGGGCCGTCGCTGTGCCCGGGCGGCAACCAGAGTAGAATGGAACGCCTGACAGAAGGGAGTAAACCATGAAGAATCTGTGTATTGCTGTGGCCATGCTGCTCGGCCTGAGTGCCTGCTCCACCACCCTGGGGGTGCGGGATGCCGAGATCCGTACCCGGGACGCCAGCATCCGCGTCAGCGACGGCGCCCCCCACAGGGGCGGCGGCTTCTGCCCGCCCGGCCAGGCGATGAAGGGCCGCTGCTGACCCCTTGCCGCTCACGCAAAGGTGGAAGTCCGGGCCTAGGGTCGAATTTATTCGACCAAATGCCACCCCCCGACCAGCGGCGTAACACCCATGCGGGCGGGCCGAACACAGCAGGCCTCTACCGACACCCCCTCCCCCTGGCGACACCGCGGCGCCGTTCTGGCAACCCCGAGTCCGGGGGAGGGAGCGGCTCGTGCAAACCGCATGCTCATCATCAGGCCGGCAGGCGGAAGCGACCGACCAGCTGCTGCAGCTCGTTGCCCAGGCGGGCCAGCTCCGAGCTGCTGGACGCGGTCTGTTCGGTGGCCGCCGCCGAATGCTCCGACACCTCGCGAATGCTGAACACCGAACGGTTGATCTCCTCGGCCACCGAGCTTTGCTGCTCCGAGGCGGTGGCGATCTGGCTGTTCATCTGCTGAATATCGGACACCGAGCGGGTAATGGCGTGGATGGAGCTGCCCGCCTCGTTGGCGATGGTCACGGTTTCCTCGGCCATGGATGCGCTCCGTCCCATCATGGTCACCGACTCCTGGGCCTTGGTCTGCAGGCCCTGGATCATGCTTTCAATCTGGGAAGTCGCCTCCTGGGTCCGCTTGGCCAGGGCCCGCACCTCGTCGGCCACCACCGCAAAACCGCGGCCGTGCTCGCCGGCCCGGGCCGCTTCTATCGCCGCATTCAGCGCCAGCAGGTTGGTCTGCTCCGCCACCCCCTTGATCACGTCGAGGATGCTGCCGATATTCAGGCTCTCGCTTTCCAGCTGGTTGATGGTGGACAGCGAATGACGGATTTCCTCCGCCAGGCTGTTGATCTGGCTGATGGTCAGGCCCACTTTCTGATCGCCGGCGCTGGCATCGGTGTCGGCGGTGCGAGCAGAGCCGAAGGCGGCCTCCGCATGGCGGGCCACCTCCTGCACGGTCGCGGCCATCTGGTTCATGGCGGTGGACACCTGCTCCAGCTCCATCCGCTGCTGGTTGACGCCGGTACGGGTCTGCTCCGATACCGCCGACAGTTCTTCCGCCGAGGTGGCGATATGGGAGGCGCTGTTGTTGAGCTCGCCCACCAGTTGGCGCAGGTTGAGGGTCATGGTCTGCATGCGGTCCATCAGCCGGCCCAGCTCATCCTTGCGGTTATGGCGGATATCCTGGCTCAGATCCCCTTCGGCAATACGGTTGGCCTGGGACACCAGCAGCTTGAGCGGGTTGATGATACCGAGGGTGATCAGCCAGGCGAACAGCACGCCCATCACCAGCGCGGCCACCGTGACCGCCAGTATGATGATGCGCGACCAGTTGCTCTCCCGGGCCATGGCCGCCTGCTGGTTGGCCAGCAGGGTGGTGGTGCCGTCGGCGATGGTCCCCGCCACGGCGCCGATGCGCTCTTCCACCGCCACCAGGCCGTTGATGGCCTCGATAAAGCGCTCCTGCTGCTGCTGGAACTGCTTGAGCAGGTCGTACAGCTCTTTCACGTCCTCGTCTTCACGCATGTTGAGGCGGTTTTCCAGGGTCACCAGCAGGCCGCGCAGGCGGGACGCCAGCTGCATGGCATCGATCTCGTCCCGGCTCAGGGCGAAGTCCTTCTGGGTCAGGCGGATACCCACCAGCCTCACCAGCCAGCTCATGGCGCTGGAGTCGCTGGAGCTGAGGTATTCGGCCCGCTGCTGGGCGGAAAAGCCCAGGCCGTTCAGATCGAAGATCTGGCGCTGGGCATCCTCGTTCAGCGTCGCCATCTGGGTCAGTTCTTCTTCATAGGACTGGGTACCGGCCAGGATCTGCTCGACCAGGGCCAGATCATCCGCTTCGGCCAGGCTGCCTTTTAGTGTTTCCGCTTGGGCCCGCGCCTGCAGCACCGTCTCCTTGGCCAGGTTCAGCTGTTCGGGATCGTCCTGCAGCAGGTAGTTTTTCTCGAACTGGCGGGCCTTGCTGAACAGCAGGTCGATGGCCCCCGCCTCCTCCAGCTTGTGGGCTCGATCGAGAACGGAAGAAAGGGTGTAGAAACTGATAGCGGCGGTGGTCAGGGTGGCCAGCAGTACCAGCGCAAACCCCAGGGTCAGTTTGACCCGCACACTCAGGTGGCCAAGTTTTGAGAGCATCTCGTATTCCTTTACATCGGTCGAAAATGGTTATTTTTGTTGTGGCTCCTAACCATATCGACTAATTGACAAATAAGTGAAGCCTTTAGTCCGGAAAAGTGATCGCAGACACAAATGGAATACCCGGTGTACCGCCCGAGGTGGCGGGCACCACACTGATGTTTAGCCGACACCCCTTCCCCAACCCTCCCCCTCGCGATACCAGGGCGCTAGTCTGGCACTATCGCGCAGACAAAAACGCCCGGCTTACAGGCCGGGCGCTGACAGTACCGATACCAGGAAAAACTTATTTCTTCTTCTTGGCCTTGGGGTTCGGCAGGTCGGTGATGGAGCCTTCGAACATCTCGGCCGCCATGCCCACGGACTCGTGCAGGGTCGGGTGGGCGTGGATGGTCAGGGCGATGTCTTCGGCGTCGGCACCCATTTCGATGGCCAGGCAGATCTCGCCCAGCAGCTCACCGGCGTTGGTGCCCACGGTGGCGCCACCCAGCACACGATGGGTGTCCTTGTCGAAGATCATCTTGGTCATGCCGTAGGACGAGTCGGAAGCGATGGCACGGCCGGAGGCGGCCCAGGGGAAGCTGGCCACTTCATAGTTCAGCCCTTTTTCCTTGGCTTCCTTCTCGGTCACGCCCACCCACGCCACTTCCGGCTCGGTGTAGGCGATGGACGGAATCACTTTCGGATCGAAGTAGTGCTTCATGCCGGCGATGACTTCGGCGGCCACATGGCCTTCATGCACGCCCTTGTGCGCCAGCATCGGCTGGCCCACGATGTCGCCGATGGCGTAGATGTGCGGCACATTGGTGCGCAGCTGCTTGTCGACATTGATAAAGCCGCGCTCGTCCACCTTGACGCCGGCCTTCTCCGCGTCCAGGGACTTGCCGTTGGGGGTACGGCCGATGGCCACCAGCACGGCGTCATAGGCGATGGTCTTGCTCTCGCCCTTCTTGTCTTCCATGGTCACGTGGATGCCGTCGTCCTTGGCTTCCACCTTGGTAACCTTGGTTTCCAGCATCAGGTTGAACTTGTCTTTCACCTGCTTGGTGAAGATCTTGATCAGATCCTTGTCGGCGGCCGGGATCAGCTGGTCGAACATCTCGACCACGTCGATCTTGGAGCCCAGGGCGTGGTAGACGGTGCCCATTTCCAGGCCGATGATGCCGCCGCCCATGACCAGCAGCTTCTCGGGCACTTCCTTCAGCTCCAGCGCGTCGGTGCTGTCCCAGATGCGCGGATCTTCGTGGGGGATGAAGGGCAGCTTGATCGGACGGGAACCGGCCGCGATGATGGCGTTGTCGAAGGTCACGGTGGTGTTGCCGCCCTCGCCTTCCACCACCAGGGTGTTGGCGCCGGTGAACTTGGCAAAACCGTTGACGACCTTGACCTTACGCATCTTGGCCATGCCGCCCAGGCCCTGGGTCAACTGACCGATGACTTTTTCCTTGTGGGCGCGGATCTTGTCGAGGTCGATTTGGGGCTCGCCGAAGGTCACACCGTGGCTGGCCATCATCTTGGACTCTTCGATGACCTTGGCGATGTGCAGCAGTGCCTTGGAAGGAATACAGCCGACGTTCAGACAAACGCCGCCCAGGGTCGAATAACGTTCGACGATTACGGTTTCCAGGCCCAGATCGGCGGCACGGAAAGCGGCGGAGTAACCCGCAGGGCCCGCGCCCAGTACCACAACCTGAGCTTTGACTTCTTGACTCATGGTGACCTCTATTATGATTTTTTGCCCCGTTTAAGCAGCGGCGCCCGGACAAACCGCCTCCGGCCGGACCAGACTCATTACGACCACTACTGAATTAAACGGGCCAAAGTTTACTGTTCTGCCTGTAAAAAGAAAGTAAAAAGGCAGGCGAATGCCTGCCTTGTCACATTAAAGGGCCAAACGACGAAGGTCGCTCAGCACCCCACTCAGCATGGTGATGAAGCGGGCACCGTCGGCGCCGTCGATCACCCTGTGGTCGTAGGACAGCGCCAGCGGCTGCATCAGCCTGGGCACGAATTCCTTGCCGTTCCACACCGGCTTGAAGTCGGACTTGGACACGCCCAGTATGGCCACTTCCGGCGCGTTCACGATAGGCGTGAACTGGGTGCCGCCGATCCCGCCCAGGGAAGAGATGGTGAAGCAGCCGCCCTGCATGTCGGCGGCGGTCAGCTTGCCGGCCCGGGCCTTCTTGGAGATTTCTCCCAGTTCCAGCGCCAGCTCGCGAATGCCTTTCTTGTTGACATCGCGCACCACCGGCACCACTAGGCCGTTGGGGGTATCCACCGCCACGCCGATGTGCACGTACTTCTTCATCACCAGGCTCTGGCCGTCTTCCGACAGGGAAGAGCAGAACTTGGGGAAGGCTTCCAGCGCCTTGGCGGCGGCCTTCATGATGAAGATAAGCGGGGAGATCTTGTAACCCAACTTCTGCTTGTCGGCGATGGCGTTCTCTTCCTTGCGGAAGGCTTCCAGATCGGTGATGTCCGCCTCGTCGAACTGGGTGACATGGGGGATCTTGACCCAGTTGCGGTGCAGGTTGGGGCCGGAGATCTTCTGGATGCGGGTCAGCGCCACTTCCTCGATTTCACCGAACTTGGCGAAATCGACCTTGGGCCAGGCCAGTACTTCCAGGCCGTTGCCGGCCACCGCCACGCCCGCGGGCTGGCTTTCGACCTTCTTGATGATGGCCTTGACGTAGTTCTGCACGTCGTCTTTCAGGATGCGCTGTTTCGGGCCGGTCGGGCTGACCTTGGACAGATCCACGCCGAACTCACGGGCCAGGCGGCGCACCACCGGGGTGGCGTGCACATAGGCATTGTTCTCGACGAAGTCACCCTTGGCGGCCGGGGCGGCAGCAGGAGCGGCAGCCGGCGCCGCCTTGGGCGCTTCGGCCTTGGCCGGTGCGGCGGCGGGCGCGGCAGCCGGGGCGGCGCCTTCCACAGCAGCGGCTGCCGCTTCGAACACCATCACCAGGGAACCGGTGGAGACCTTGTCGCCGGTGCCCACCTTGATTTCCTTGACCACGCCGGCGAAGGGCGCGGGCACTTCCATCGAGGCCTTGTCGCCTTCCACGGTGAGGATGGACTGGTCGGCGGCGACCTTGTCGCCCACCGCCACCATCACTTCGGTGACTTCCACTTCGTCACCGCCGATATCGGGCACATTGACGTCGCGGGCGGCGGAGCCGGTCACGGCCGGTGCCGGCGTGCTTTCCTGCTGGGCGGCAGGCGCGGCGGCGGCCGGGGCCGCACCACCGGCTACTTCGAACACCATGATCAGAGAGCCGGTGCTGACCTTGTCGCCCACGGCGAGCTTGATCTCGGCCACCTTGCCGGCGAAGGGCGCGGGCACTTCCATCGAGGCCTTGTCGCCTTCCACGGTGAGCAGGGTCTGCTCTTCGCTCACGGTGTCGCCCACGGCCACGGCGATTTCGGTGACTTCCACCTCGTCACCGCCGATGTCCGGCACCTGCACTTCTTTCAGGGCCACGCCGGCAGCCGCGGGAGCGGCCTCGGCCTTGGCGGCCGGCGCTTCGGTGGCGGCCGGGGCGGCGGCTTCGCCACCCTCGGATTCGAATACCATAATCAGTGAGCCGGTGGCGACCTTGTCACCCACCGCTATCCTGATTTCCTTCACCACGCCGGCGGTGGGGGCCGGCACTTCCATCGACGCCTTGTCACCTTCCACGCTCAGCAGAGACTGCTCTTCGCTCACCTTGTCGCCCACGGCAACCAGGATTTCGGTGACTTCAACCTCGTCCGCGCCGATATCCGGCACCAGAATATCTTTAGACATGTGTTACCCCTTATGCGTACAGCGGGTTGATCTTGTCGGCGTCGATGCCGTATTTGGCGATGGCGTCGGCCACCACCTGCTTGTCCAGCTCGCCCAGCTTGGCCAGCTCGTTCAACGCGGCCACCACCACGTAGTGCTTGTTCACCTCGAAGTGACGGCGCAGGTTCTCGCGGCTGTCGGAACGGCCGAACCCGTCGGTGCCCAGCACCTTGTAGCTGGCGGACGGCATGAAGGCCCGCACCTGCTCGGCGTAGTTCTTCATGTAGTCGGTGGCGGCGATGGCCGGCGCCTCACCCATCACCTGGGCGATATAGGGCACCCGCGGCTCATTGGTCGGGTGCAGCATATTCCAGCGCTCGGCGTCCTGACCGTCGCGGGTCAGCTCGTTGAACGAAGGCACGCTGTACACGTCGGAGCCGATACCGTATTCCTCGGCCAGGATCTGCGCCGCTTCGCGCACGCCCACCAGTATGGTGCCGGAGCCCATCAGCTGGACCTTGCCCTTGTCGCCTGCCACGGTTTCAAGCTTGTAGATACCCTTGCGGATACCTTCCTCGGCGCCCTCGGGCATGGCCGGCTGGTGGTAGTTCTCGTTCAGGGTGGTCAGGTAGTAGTAGACGTTTTCCGGGTTGTCGCCGTACATGCGGCGCAGCCCGTCCTGTACGATCACCGCCACTTCATAGGCGTAGGTCGGATCATAGGTGATGCAGTTGGGGATGGTGCCCGCCAGGATGTGGCTGTGGCCGTCCTCGTGCTGCAGCCCCTCGCCGTTGAGGGTGGTACGACCGGAGGTCGCGCCCAGCAGGAAGCCTCGTGCCTGCTGATCGCCCGCCGCCCAGCACAGATCGCCGACCCGCTGGAACCCGAACATCGAATAGTAGATGTAGAAGGGGATCATCGGGCAGTCGTTGGTGCTGTAGGAGGTGGCAGCCGCCAGCCAGGAGGACATGGCGCCCAGCTCGTTGATGCCTTCCTGCAGCACCTGGCCCTGCTTGTCTTCCTTGTAGTAGGCCACCTGCTCGCGGTCCTGCGGTACGTACTGCTGGCCGTGCGGGTTGTAGATACCGATCTGGCGGAACAGGCCTTCCATGCCGAAAGTACGGGCTTCGTCGGCCAGGATGGGCACGATACGCTCGCCGATGGACTTGTCCTTCAGCATGATGTTGAGCGAACGCACGAACGCCATGGTGGTGGAGATTTCCCGTTTCTGCTCTTCCAGCAGCGGCTGGAACTCGCTCAGGGCGGGGATATCCAGCTTGACGGTGGTCTGCGGCAGGCGGGTGGGCACATAGCCTTTCAGTGCCTGGCGACGGGTGTGCAGGTACTCGTGCTCGCGGCTGCCTTCCTCGATCTTGATGTAGGGCAGGTTGGGCAGCTCTTCGTCGGTGACTTCGATGTTGAAACGGTCACGGAAATGCTTGAGCGAAGACATGTCCATCTTCTTGACCTGGTGGGCGATGTTCTTGCCTTCGGCGGCGTTGCCCATGCCGTAACCCTTGATGGTCTTGGCCAGGATGACGGTCGGCTTGCCCTTGGTGTCGGCGGCGTTTTTGTAGGCGGCGAACATCTTGGCCGGATCGTGACCACCCCGGTTGAGGGCGAAGATTTCCTCGTCGGTCATGTCCTTCACCAGTTCCAGGGTCTCCGGATACTTGCCGAAGAAGTGCTCGCGCACATAGGCACCGTCTTTGGACTTGAAGTTCTGGTAGTCGCCGTCCAGGGTTTCGTTCATCAGCTGAACCAGCTTGCCGGACTTGTCCTTGGCGATCAGCTCGTCCCAGCGACGACCCCAGATCACCTTGACCACGTTCCAGCCGGCACCGGTAAACATGCCGTCCAGCTCGTTGATGATCTTGCCGTTGCCGACCACGGGGCCGTCCAGCCGCTGCAGGTTGCAGTTGACGATGAAGCACAGGTTGTCCAGCTTCTCGCGGGCGGCGATGGTGATGGCACCCTTGGATTCCGGCTCGTCCATCTCGCCGTCACCCAGGTAGGCGTAAACGCGCTGCTCGGAGCAGTCTTTCAGGCCACGGTCGGTCAGGTACTTGAGGAAGCGCGCCTGGTAGATGGCGTTGATCGGGCCCAGACCCATGGACACGGTGGGGAACTGCCAGAAGTCCGGCATCAGCTTGGGATGCGGGTAGGACGGAATGCCCTTGCCATCCACTTCCTGGCGGAACATGTCGAGCTGAGCTTCGGTCAGGCGGCCTTCGGCAAAGGCACGGGCGTAGATGCCGGGGGAGATATGGCCCTGGAAGAACACCAGGTCACCGCCGTCCTTCTCGTTGCGGGCACGGAAGAAGTGGTTGAACGCCACTTCATACATGGTGGCGCTGGAGGAGAAGGAAGACATGTGGCCGCCCAGATCCAGGTCTTTCTTGGAGCCGCGCAGCACTATCATGACTGAGTTCCAACGGATGATGGCGCGGATCCGCCGCTCCAGATCCCAGTTGCCCGGGTATTCAGGCTCTTCGTCGGTCTTGATGCTGTTGACGTAGTCTGAGTGGGCATTTCTGGCCACGGCCACACCGGATTTGATGGCCTTGGTGGTGAGACGCTCGTAGATGTACTGCGCGCGCTCAGGTCCTTCTTGACGGATCAGGGACTCGAGGGCGTCGAGCCACTCAAGAGTCTCTACTGAATCCACATCGTTTTTCAGGATATCAGACATGGCTGTTTCCTATCTCGTTTGGGGCACCTGCCCATGGGTTTCGTCGTTGCCGGAGGCATTATTATTCCTGCTGACGGGTCCGGCGCAGGGACCGCTGAATGCGGCTTTCCTCGCGCTGAATGTCGAGCAGGGTTTCTTCAATAAAGGCCAGGTGCTCATGACAAGCATCCCGGGCCTGCTCCGGCTCGCGGGCAAGGATGGTCTGGATCAGATTGGCGCGATGAACGCGGATCTTCTCCACCATGCCGGCGCGCCGGTTGAGAATCTTGATGTTGCGCAGGATGCTGGACTCCAGCATCGGCTGAATCGCCCGCAACAGGTGCAGCAGCACCACATTGTGCGCCGCCGCCGCCACCGCCAGATAGAACTCGGCGGCGGCCTTGGCTTCGGCCGGTAAATCGCCCTTTTCCTGGGCCTTCACGATGGCCTGCTGAGCCTCGCGGATGGCGTCGAAGTCCGCCTCGGTGCCGCGCAACGCCGCATAGTAGGCGGAAATGCCTTCCATGGTGTGGCGGAACTCCAGCAGGTCGTATTGCGACTCGGGATGTTCGGCCAGCAGCTGGAACAGCGGATCCGCCAGGCCCTTGCTCAGGGCGTTCTGCACATAGGTGCCGCCGCCCTGGCGGCGCGACACCAACCCCCGGGCTTCCAGGTGCTGAATGGCTTCCCGCACCGAGGGCCGCGAGACCGCAAACTGCTCGGCCAGTTCCCGTTCCGGCGGCAACCGCTGCCCGGGCTGCAGGCTGCCCTCCACTATCATCTGCTCCAGTTTGGCGGCGATGGTTTCGGCGAGTTTTGGCTGTTTGATGCGCTGATATGACATGCGGTCCGGCTTGAAATTGGTAAGACCAATTAACACTGTTAAAAAAAGGTATCAGAGTGGGGTATAAATGTCCATGTGTTTTGTATTGATTGCATACAAAAAAATAAAAATTTCACCTTTTTCGGGCGGGAATCTATAAAACTAGCTTAAGCGAAGGGAAAAACAAGAAGATAAAATTGGTAAGACCAAAAAAAGCTGGAAGCCTGAAGCAGAACATACCGACACCCCCTCCCCAACCCTCCCCCTGGCGCAACCACGGCTCCATAGCTGGCAACCCGGTGTTCGGGGAGGGAGCTAACCCCGGCCCTCCCCCTGGCGCTACTGCTCAGCCGGTGGCCAGCATTGCCCTGAATTTTGCCCAGTCGAATCCCGGTCCGGGATCCGTCTTGCGCCCGGGGGCGATATCGCTGTGGCCGGTGATGCGCTCGGGAGTCATGGCCGGGTAGGCCTGCATCAGCAGCCGGGCCACCCCGGCCAGCACCCGGTACTGGGCCTCGGTATAGCCACCGGTATCGGTGCCCTCAAGTTCGATGCCCACGGAAAAATCGTTGCACTTGTCCCGCCCCTCGAAACAGGACAACCCCGCGTGCCAGGCCCGTTGGCCGAAGGGCACGTACTGCACCAGCTCGCCGTCCCGCCGGATCAGGCAGTGGGCCGATACCCGCAACCGGTGGATCTCGGCAAAATAAGGATCCTCACCGGGATTTAAACGACCCATAAAGAGGTCGTCTATATAAGGACCGCCGAAACGCCCGGGCGGCAGGCTGATGCAATGCACCACCAGCAGCGACACTTCGCCCCCGGGCCGCCCGTCGCAATGGGGCGATGCACAATGGCGGGCGGGCTCGAGCCAGCCCGCCGCGGTTAACTGAAAAGACATACTGGTTTCCCGAAACAGACAACACCAACACATATACTAACAATTTACCGGCCCGGGCCGGCACTGTGCCGCCACCCAAGGAGCTGAACATGACGAACAACGACAACAAACCGCAGAAAATCGGGCGGATAATGTGGCTGCTGGTATGGGGCCTGGCGCTGATCCTGCTGACCTGGCTGTTCCAGCAAAAGCTGGAGCGCGACTACAATCCCAACCAGCAGGTGCAATTGCTCGACAGCCGGACCATAGTGCTGGATCAGAACCGCCATGGCCACTACCTGGCCAACGGCGCCATCAACGGCCAGCCGGTGGTGTTCCTGCTGGATACCGGCGCCACCCAGGTCGCCCTGTCCGGCCCCGAAGCCAAACGCCTGGGATTGCCCCGGGGGCCGGAGCTGACCCTGAACACCGCCGCCGGCCGGGTAACCGGCTATCACAGCCATATCAAAACACTGTCGCTCGGGCCGCTCACCCTGTACGATCTGGACGCGGTCATCGTTCCCGGCAGCAACTTCGAGGTGCTGCTCGGCATGAACGCCCTGCGCCAGTTCGAGCTGACGCAGCGGGGCGACCGGCTGACCATCAAATATTTAACGCCCGAATAGCGCCGCACCCGGGGTGGTCCGGGCAAGGATACGTGAACAAAAGGTAAGGCACATCACCATGCACAACACCATGCTGGCTCAGGAAATCCGTTTCAACGTGACCGCGGCGCTGACCGAAGACCTCGGCGGCACCCTGGATCCCAAACAAGACATCACCGCCCAATTGCTGCCTGCCGGGCAGCAGGTGACCGCCCACCTGATCACCCGGGAAGACGGCGTCTTCTGTGGCCGCGCCTTTGCCGATGAAACCTTTGTGCAACTGGGTGGCGAGGTGCATCTGCACTGGCAGGTAAAAGACGGCGACGCGGTCACGGCCGGCCAGCGGCTGCTGACCCTCACCGGCCCGGCCCGGGCGCTGATGACCGGCGAGCGCACCGCGCTCAACTTTATCCAGACCCTGTCGGGGGTGGCCACCGTGACCCGCCGCTACGTGGACCGGCTCGCCGGCACCCGCTGCCGGCTGCTGGACACCCGCAAGACGGTGCCCGGCCTGCGCCACGCCCTCAAGTACGCGGTCACCTGCGGCGGCGGCCACAACCACCGCCTGGGCCTGTACGACGCTTACCTGATCAAGGAAAACCATATCTTCGCCTGCGGCGGCATCGATAGCGCCATTGCCGAGGCCCGCCGGCTGCAGCCGGAAAAACCGGTGGAAGTGGAAGTGGAATCCCTCGCCGAGCTGGAGCAGGCCCTGGCGGCCGGCGCCGATATCGTCATGCTCGACAACTTCAGCGTGGCCGACATGCGCGCCGCCGTGGCCACCACCGCCGGCCGCGCCAGGCTGGAAGTGTCCGGCAACGTCACCCTCGACACCATCGCCGACTACGCCGCCACCGGGGTGGACTATATCTCGGTGGGCGCGCTGACCAAGCATATCCGCGCCCTGGACCTGTCGATGCGGGTCGAAGGCTGAGGCTGGAAGCTGGAAGCTGGAAGCTGGAAGCAGAACATACCGCCCCCCCTCCCCCTGGCGGCGGCCTGACAGGCACCCCGGCGGGGCAGCGCCGGCCGTAGGGTCGACTTCAGTCGACCAAAACACGGCGCCGGTGGCGGGACTGGTCCACTGAAGTGGACCCTACATCGGACCAAAACACTTGGCGGCGGCCTTGACAGGCACCCCGGCGGGGAAGCGCCGGCCGTAGGGTCGACTTCAGTCGACCAAAACACGGCGCCGGTGGCGGGACTGGTCCACTGAAGTGGACCCTACATCGGACCAAAACACGGCGCCGGTGGCGGGAGGCGGGAAGCCGCTTATACCGCCCCCCTCCCCTGGCGGCACCATGGCGCCAGCCTGGCAACCCGCTGTTCGGGGAGGGAGCTAACTGTCTCCCCCTTGACGGCGTCGTTCGGCTACTGGGGCAAGTTCCGGGTGGGCCGCAACCAAGACAACTCCATACGAATCCCCAATGTTGGTAGTTACTGTTTTTTTCATCCGTCCCCGGTAGTAAAAGCGCGCAAGCTTGGCTATAGATCTTAAGGCGGGCACCGTGCTTCCCACCTCAACCAAAACCTTTCAGATCAAGGATGATAATGATGAACAACCTACCTATTCACCGACAGGGCGGTTTTACCCTGATTGAACTGATGATAGTGGTGGCGATAGTGGCCATTCTGGCCGCGGTGGCCTTGCCCGCCTATCAGACCTATACCCAAAGAGCCAAGTTTAGCGAGGTAATAGCGGCGACGGGGCCGGCAAAAACCGCAGTTGAAGTATGTGTTCAAGGCGCTGCAACACTTAATGTAGCGGATTGTGCAACTGCAGGTACAAACGCTGCTGCTGGATCTTTTAATACAGATATGGTTGCAAGTGTATCTGCAGCTAATGCAAGTGGAGTTGTTACAATTACTGCAACAGGTAACACCACAGAATTTGGTTCCGGCATGACTTTCTTGCTAGTCAGCGACACAATCGCTTCCGCCGGTCAGCAAGTCGTATGGACAACATCCGGATCATGCGTCACCAATGGCCTGTGCTAACCTATGACCATGCCTATTAATATTATCAGAAGCGGTCTGGCCAGAAGCCTGGCCGCTTCTTCACTTTTGTTGCCCGACGAGCTGGAGCAGGCGCAGACCCTGGTTCGCCAGGAGGGCAAGCCGCTCAGCACCGTGCTGGTGGAGCAGCGGCTGCTGACCAGCCAGGCGCTGGCCCGTTTCTGCGAGCAGGAATACGGCCTGCCGCTGATCGACCTGAACGATTTCGAGCTGGAGCAGGTACCGCCGCAATACATCAGCATGGACCTGATCGAGCGCCATCATGTGATCCCCATCTACCTGCAGGGCAAGGTACTCTACCTGGCCATGGCCGATCCCACCAATGTGGCGGCGCTGGAGGATTTCAGCTTCCGCTTCAACCTGGTGACCGACGCCCTGCTGGTGGAGGAAGACAAACTGCAGCAGATGCTGACCCGGCTGCAGCAGGGCGGCACCAGCGGCGTGCTCGACCTGGAGCATATCGAAGACAACGACATCGCCGGCCTGGAGCTGGGCGAGGATCCGAGCGAACGGGACGACGACCTGGGCCGGGGCGACGACGACGCCCCCATCGTCCGCTACATCAACAAGATCATGCTCGATGCGGTGCGCAAGGAGGCCTCCGACCTGCACTTCGAACCCTATGAACGCTTTTACCGCATCCGCTTTCGCATCGACGGCATGCTGCACGAAGTCGCCTCGCCGCCGGTCAACCTGGCCACCCGCTTCGCCGCCCGGCTCAAGGTGATGGCCCGGCTCGATATCGCCGAACGCCGGCTGCCGCAAGATGGCCGCATCAAGCTCAAGCTCACCCGCAACAAGTCGGTGGACATGCGGGTCAACACCCTGCCCACCCAGTGGGGCGAGAAGGTGGTGATCCGTATCCTCGACAGCTCCGGCGCCCGGCTGGATATCGACCAGCTCGGCTACGACGAACACCAGAAACAACTCTACCTGCACGCCCTGCGCAAACCCCAGGGCATGATACTGGTCACCGGCCCCACCGGCTCGGGCAAGACGGTGTCGCTGTACACCGGCTTAAGCATCCTCAACACCGTGACCGCCAACATCTCCACCGCCGAAGACCCCATTGAAATCAACCTGCCCGGCATCAACCAGGTGCAGATCAACCCCAAGGCCGGGCTCTCTTTCGCCCATGCCCTGCGCGCCTTCCTGCGCCAGGATCCGGACATCATCATGGTGGGCGAGATCCGCGATCTGGAAACCGCCGAAATCGCGGTCAAGGCGGCGCAAACCGGCCACCTGGTGCTGTCGACCCTGCACACCAACTCCGCCACCGAGACCCTGACCCGGCTCAGCAACATGGGCCTGCCCGCCTATAACATCGCCTCCTCGGTGACCCTGATCATGGCCCAGCGGCTGGCGCGCAAGCTGTGCCCCCACTGCAAGGCCCGGGAACAGGTACCGGAAGAGCAGTTGCTGACCCTGGGCTTCAGCAAGTTCCAGCTGGAACAGGGAATTAGCCTGTACAAGGCGGTGGGCTGCAACCTCTGTACCGACGGCTACAAGGGCCGGGTCGGGGTGTACGAGGTGTTGCCGATGAACGAACGGCTGGCCAACCTGATCATGGAGGGAGCCAACTCGCTGGCGCTGGCCCGGGCGGCGGAAGAAGACGGCCTGATGACCCTGCGCCGCTCGGCCCTGGAAAAGGCCCGGCTGGGGGTGATCAGCCTGGCCGAGGTCAACCGTATCAGCGGCTGAGGCGGGACGAAGAGGAATAGCGGGAAGGAGCGACACCCCCACCCGGCCTCCCCTTGGGTAAGCATCGACGAGGTGCCTGCAACGCCGCCGCCAAGGGGGAGGGTTGGGGGGGTTGGAGCAAATCGAGCCGGGAATGGCGACCCAGCGTAATTGTCTGCGGGCCTTATCGGTAACAAGGATGTGTTATGGCAACGACCAAAAACTACAAGGTCTACCCCTATAAGTGGGAAGGGGTAAACCGGCGCGGGCAGAAGGTGTCCGGCTTTATCCAGGCGATCAACACCCAGGCGGTCAAGCGCGAGCTGCAGCGCCAGGGGGTGAATGCCACCAGCGTGCGCCGCAGGAGCCAGAGCCTGTTCTCGCGCTACAAAGACGCCATCAAGCCGATGGACATCGCCATTATCACCCGCCAGATAGCCACCATGCTCGGTGCCGGCGTCCCCCTGGTGCAAACCCTGCAGATCATCTCCCGCTCCTATGAAAAAAGCAGCATCCGCGAGCTGGTGGGCATAGTGTCCTCCGATGTGGAAGGGGGCACGCCGCTGTCGGACGCGCTGAAAAAGCACCCCCGCCACTTCGACGATCTCTACTGCGATCTGGTGCATTCGGGCGAGCAGACCGGGGCGCTCGAGCATATTTTCGACCAGATAGCCATCTACCGGGAAAAGGCCGAGGCGCTGAAGTCCAAGATCAAGAAGGCGATGTTCTACCCGGCCATGGTGATACTGGTGGCCATCGTGGTCACCTCCATCCTGCTGCTGTTCGTGATCCCCCAGTTCGAGGAGATTTTTGCCGGTTTCGGCGCCACCCTGCCCGCCTTTACCCAGATGGTAATCAACCTGTCGCGCTTTATGCAGGACAACTGGCTGTATATTCTGGCCGTCGTCATCGTGAGCGTGTTCCTTTACGTGCGCGCCTGGCGCCATTCCCAGAAGGTGCGCGATGCCACCGACCGCTTTGTCCTGCGTATTCCGGTGGTGGGTAAAATACTGCACAAGGCCGCCCTGGCCCGCTTCGCCCGCACCCTGGCCACCACCTTTTCCGCCGGTATCCCGCTGGTGGAGGGCCTGGTCTCTTCCGCCGGCGCCTCCGGCAACGTGGTGTACCGCAACGCGGTGATGCAGATGCGCGACGAGGTGATCGCCGGCATGCAGATGAACCTGGCCATGCGCGCCACCCAGCTGTTTCCGGACATGGTGGTGCAGATGGTGATGATCGGCGAGGAATCCGGCGCCATCGACGATATGATGAACAAGGTGGCCACCATCTACGAGCGGGAAGTGGACGACGCGGTCGACGGCCTCACCAGCCTGATCGAGCCGGTGATCATGGTGGTACTGGGCGTGCTGGTCGGCGGCCTGGTGATCGCCATGTATCTTCCCATCTTTAATTTGGGTAGTGTTATCCGCTGAAGCGGGAGGCTGGAAGGGTCGCCCCCACGCCGCCACCGAGGGGGAGAAGCAATCCGGACCAACAGATTAAGTCAAGCCGCGACACCCTATAACAACCCGAACAAGGAACAAACATGGCCGAATCGAGCCCATGGATCACCAATACCACCTCACTGTATTTCATCATCACCCTGCTGGGCCTGCTGGTCGGCAGCTTTCTGAATGTGGTGATCTACCGCCTGCCGCTCATGCTCAAGCGCCAGTGGCAGCAGGAATGCGCCGAATTCGCCGGCCAGCCGGCCGACGAGCATCTCCCTTTCAATCTCTGCACCCCCCGCTCGCGCTGCCCCCATTGCCAGCACCCGCTCTCGGCACTCGACAATATTCCGCTGCTCAGCTGGCTGTGGCTCAGGGGACGCTGCCGTTATTGCAGCAACCCCATCGCCACACGCTATCCGCTGGTAGAGCTGGCCACCGCCGTGCTGGCGGCGCTGGCGTTGTGGCGCTTCGGCGCCAGCCCGCAGCTGCTGGGCGCCCTGCTGTTCAGCTGGATGCTGCTGTGCATGACGCTGATCGATCTGGACCATCTGCTGCTGCCGGACAACCTCACCCTGCCGCTGCTGTGGATGGGGCTGTTGCTGAACCTGAACAGCCTGTTCATTCCGCTGGAAGATGCGGTGCTGGGCGCAGTACTCGGCTATGGCGTGCTGTGGATCCTGTACTGGCTGTTCAAACTGGCCACCGGCAAGGAGGGCATGGGCTACGGTGATTTCAAGCTGCTGGCGGCCATCGGCGCCTGGTTCGGCTGGCAGGCGTTGCTGCCGGTATTGCTACTCGCCTCCCTGACCGGCGCCGCCCTGGGACTGGGGCTGATGGCTCGGCGTCGCCTGGGGGAAGACCGGGTGCTGCCCTTTGGCCCGGCGCTGGCCCTGGGCGGCTGGTTGTATTTATTATGGGGCCCACAACTGATGAGCCTGTACTGGAGCCTGGCACTGTGAATTTTATCGTGGGACTGACCGGCGGCATCGGCAGCGGCAAGAGCACCGTGGCCGATTTGTTTGCCGCACTGGGAACGGAAGTGGTAGACGCGGACCTTATCGCCCGCGAGGTGGTGGCGCCGGGGGAACCGGCCCTGGCGGCCATCGCCGCGCACTTCGGCGAGGAGGTGATGCTGCCGGATGGCGGCCTGAACCGCCGCCTGCTACGTGAACGGGTGTTCGCCGAACCGATGCAGAAAGACTGGCTCAACGCCCTGCTGCATCCCCTGATCCGGGAACGCATGCTCGCCGCCTGTGCCGCCGCCCGTTCGCCCTACTGCCTGCTGGTGGTGCCGCTGCTGGTGGAAAACGGCCTGACCGGACTGACCGACCGGGTGCTGGTGGTAGACGTCTCGCCCGAGCTGCAACTGGCCCGCACCGTCAGGCGCGACCGGGCCAACGAGGCACAAATCCGCGCCATCATGGCCGCCCAGGCCAGCCGGGAACAACGCCTGGCCGCCGCCGACGACGTGCTGGACAACAGCGACAGCGATATGGCAGGAATCAAGGCGGCGGTGGCCGGACTGCACCGGAAATACCTGGCCCAGGCCCAATCCGCCTGAGCCCCCTCCCCAGCCCTCCCCCTGGCGACACCACGGCGCCATGCTGACCAGACCGTGTTAGGAGGGGGGAGCTAACTGCTGCTTCCCCTTGGTCGCGGGGATACTGGCACCCCGGCGCCATGCTGGCGGTATCGTATTCGGGGAGGGAGCGGGCCGGTTCAGGCGGTGCGGCTGAAGATCAGATCCCATACCCCGTGGCCGAGGCGCTGGCCGCGCTGTTCGAACTTGGTCAGCGGCCGGTAATCCGGGCGCGGCATGTAGTCACCGGCGGGGGCGGCGTTGCCGTAGCCGGGGGCGGCCTGCATTACTTCCAGCATGTGATCGGCGTAGTTTTCCCAGTCGGTGGCCATATGGAATTCGCCGCCGATCTTGAGCTTGCTGCGCACCATTTCCACGAACGCCGGCTGCACGATGCGCCGCTTGTGGTGGCGCTTTTTGTGCCAGGGATCGGGGAAGAACAGCTGTACCCGGTCCAGGCTCTGCTCGGGCAGCATCTGCTCGAACACTTCCACCGCGTCGTGGCACATCACCCGCAGGTTGGTCAGCCCCACCTCGCCAGCGGCCATCAGGCAGGCGCCTACCCCGGGGGTGTGCACCTCGATGCCGATAAAATCCTGCTCCGGCGCGGCTCTGGCCATCTCCACCAGGGAGGCGCCCATGCCGAAGCCGATTTCCAGCACCCGCGGCGCGCTGCGGCCGAAGACCGCGTCCAGATCGAGCAGTTGGCCGTGGTATTCGATGCCCATCACCGGCCATTGCTCGGCCAGGGCCTTTTCCTGGCCCTTGGTCAGGCGTCCTTCCCGACGCACGAAGCTGCGGATTTTGCGTTTGCGCAGTTCTTCCTCGGTTTGGGCGGACGGGTGTTGATCTGTCATTTGTTTTCTCCGGCAGGCTTGGGAAGGCGAATTATCCAAAGTTAGCCCAAAGGTGCAAGGGCGGAACCGCTGTCTTGAGCGATAAGTGACAAGCCAAAAACAAAGCCGCCGGTTTAACCGGCGGCCGATACGGGAAAGAATTAACGCTGGCGGCTTACAGCACCCGCTGGATCACCCGGCCCAGGCGGCCGATGCCCTCCTCGATGGTGGCGGCGTCGGCGCCCGAATAGCTGAAGCGGGCGGTGTTGAGGATGTCCGGGCGTACATAGAAAGGCCGGCCCGGCACGAAGGCCACGTTCTCCTTGATAGCCTGGTTGAACAGCTCCATGGCGCTGATGTGCCGGGGCAGCTTCAGCCACAGGAACATGCCGCCCTCGGGGCGGGTGAAGTCCAGCCCTGGGCAATGACGCAGCAGCGCCTGCTCCATGACTTTTTTCTGCTGGCCGTACACACTGCGGATGCGGTCGATATGGGCATCCAGGCTGTTGTCCTGCAGGTAGCTGTACAGCACCTGCTGCACAAAGCCGTTGGTATGCAGGTCGGAAGCCTGCTTGGCGATGGTGATCTTCTGGCGCAGCCAGTCCGGCACCAGCATCCAGCCCAGGCGGAAGGAGGGCACCACCACCTTGGAGAAGGAGCCCAGCAGCACTACGTTTTCCGGTGCCAGCTTGGCGATGGGCGGCAGGTGCTCCCCTTCGAAGCGCAGCTCGCCGTAGGGGTTGTCTTCCACCATCAGTACATTGTGCCTGATCAGCCGCTCGGCCACCGCCTGGCGCTTTTCCAGGCTGTAGCTCAGGCCCGACGGGTTCTGGAAGTTGGTCACGCCGTACATCAGCCGGGCATGGTTGGGCTCGGCCAGCAGGGCGTCCAGCTCGGCCAGATCCGGGCCGTCTTCGTTCAGCGAGACACCGCGGAAATTGGGCTGGTAGACCGACAAGGCCTGAATGGCACCCAGATAGCCCGGCTCCTCGATGATCAGATCCGAGCCTTCGTCTACCAGCACCTTGCCGATCAGATCCAGCGCCTGCTGGGAACCATTAGTGATCAGTATGTTGTCGGGAGACACCCGCATGCCGTGCTGGGTGTGATAGCGCTCGGCGATGTA
Source organism: Zobellella endophytica (assembly GCF_003012775.1). Taxonomy (GTDB): domain Bacteria; phylum Pseudomonadota; class Gammaproteobacteria; order Enterobacterales; family Aeromonadaceae; genus Oceanimonas; species Oceanimonas endophytica. The sequence goes on from NZ_PXYG01000002.1 coordinate 688,518, forward strand.
TTCACGCAGCGGGCCGAATCCTTCGGTGGCGGCATATTGCAGCGCGCCGTTGCCCTTGTTCTGCAGCACCTTGGCCGTGGCCGCTGCCAGCTCTTCGTTCGGGAAGAAGGCCGGGTTGGGCAGGCCGCCGGCGAAGGAGATCACCTCCGGGTTGACGGCGACCTTGAGGATTTCACGGATGAAGGAGGGCTCTACCTTGGCAAAGCGCTGGGCAAAAAAGGGCTGCATAGGGGTCTCTCTGATTACGGGCATGGCGGGCACCAACAAAACCCTTCTTTTGTATCAGAAAACATTCGAATAACAAACAATGAACAGCAAAAGATTGTTGGTGACGACTATCAGCGCCATGGCTGCCGGAGCGGCTCGGAGTGCAGCTCTCCCTTGGCGGCGGGGTTGCCCGCACGGCGCCCCCCTCCCCAGCCCTCCCCCTGGCGGCGGACTTACAAGCCTTCCGGCGAGGATAAGCCAGCCGTAGGGTCGACTTCAGTCGACCAAAAACCACTGCGGGGAAAAGCCGGGGGAGTCTGGGTCGGGATGGTGAAGCAAGCCGGATTTGCACTGTTCCCAAGGCTGTGTTGTGATCGCCCCATTCCCTTTCAGCCCCGAATACCGTGAACACAACCTCTTTTGCCGAACGCGTGCTGAGCTGGTATCAGCAATATGGCCGCAAGACCCTGCCCTGGCAGCAGGACAAGACCCCTTACCGGGTATGGGTATCGGAAATCATGCTGCAACAAACGCAGGTTGCCACCGTGATCCCCTACTACGAGCGCTTTATGGCCCGCTTCCCCGACGTGGTCACCCTGGCCGATGCCGCTCAGGACGAAGTGCTGCATCACTGGACCGGCCTGGGCTATTACGCCCGGGCCCGCAACCTGCACCAGGCGGCGCAGGTGATCCGCGACCATTACCAGGGCCGCTTTCCCGAACGCTTCGAGGAGGTGCTGGGCCTGCCGGGCATCGGCCGCTCCACCGCCGGCGCCGTGCTGTCGTTGTCGCTCGGGCAGCACCACGGCATTCTGGACGGCAACGTCAAGCGGGTGCTGACCCGCTGGCTGGCCCTGGAGGGCTGGCCCGGCCGGAAGGAAGTAGAAAACGCCCTCTGGCAGCAGGTGGCGCGGCTGACGCCCGGGGAAGGAGTGAGCCAGTACAACCAGGCGATGATGGACATCGGCGCCACCATCTGCACCCGCAGCAAACCCAAATGCGAACGCTGTCCGGTCAAGGACGACTGCCGGGCCCTGGCCCTCGGCACCCCCGCCGCCTTTCCCCATGCCAAGCCGAAAAAAACCGCGCAGCCGGAAAAACAGTCCAGTTTCCTGCTGCTCAGGCACGGTGAGCAGCTGCTGCTGGTGCAGCGGCCACCCCAGGGGTTGTGGGGCGGCCTGTACTGCTTCCCGGAATTTGCCGATGAGCAGCAACTCAGAACCTGGCTCAAACGTTACCCGGATGCGAGCGAGCCCCGTCCCCTGCCCGGTTTTCGCCACACCTTCAGCCACTTCCACCTGGATATCGAGCCCTGGCTGGCGGAATTGCCACGGTTGCCCGCCGAGGTCATGGCGGGAGAGGAACGTCTTTGGTATAACTTGCAGCAACCGGCATCGGTAGGCCTGGCGGCAGCAACCAAGAAACTGCTGGCCTACCCGCAACTGCAAGAGAGGATACAATGAGCCGCACTATTTTTTGCCAGCGCTTAAAAAAAGAGGCCGAAGGCCTGGATTTTCAACTTTACCCGGGTGAGCTCGGCAAACGCATCTACGACAATATATCCAAGGAAGCCTGGGCCGACTGGCAGAAAAAGCAGACCATGCTGATCAACGAGAGAAAGCTCAACATGATGAATGCCGAGCACCGTCAGTTGCTCGAGCAGGAGATGGTCGCCTACCTGTTCGAAGGCGCCGACGTTCAGGTTGAGGGCTACACCCCCCCCGCCGAGTAAACCACCGCTTTGCTCAAGGCTTGAGCGAACGCGCTCGGGCCTTCCAAAAAGCGATTGACTTGCCTTGGTCGATCTTATTTAATGACGCCCCGTTGCCCAGATAGCTCAGTCGGTAGAGCAGGGGATTGAAAATCCCCGTGTCGGTGGTTCGATTCCGCCTCTGGGCACCATTTTCGGTGCTCTTGTAAAAAAGCCCAACGCCCAGATAGCTCAGTCGGTAGAGCAGGGGATTGAAAATCCCCGTGTCGGTGGTTCGATTCCGCCTCTGGGCACCATATCCTTAGCCGGCATAGCTCAGTTGGTAGAGCAACTGACTTGTAATCAGTAGGTCGAGGGTTCGACTCCTTCTGCCGGCACCATCCAGACCAGCCTCCGCGCTGGTTTTTTTATGCCCGCGGTCCTGGTACTTTCCCGGAACACGACGCCTCTCCAGATGTTCCGTACCGTACCCACAGCACCGGCACCTGCTATTTGGCACGAAATGGTTTCATACACAGCCACAGTCCCATATAAAGCGCTCTATATTGACATCATCTGGTAGCTCCAACCCAATATAGAGCGCCACACTGCATCTAAAGAGCAGGATTAATCACCAAAAAGCCGCTTGGATCGGTTAACTTCAGCTTCACCATGGCCTTCCAGGAAAGCCTTGGTTCCAGAACTCAAATCTCTCGCCGAGTCGGCTTCTGACTGAATGACATCGGTTTTCGCAGCTTGCTCACGGAGTTCAGCATCAATAAATTCATCCGCTCGGGTAACCCTGGCTTTCTTCGCCTGAAGTATCAGCTTTCTCTCTTCCAGCTCAAGAGCTCTTAATTCATCCTCGAAACTCTCATCTCTCTTTTGTAGGCGTCTGGCTTCCTCTTCCTTTTCTTTACTTAAAGCTAACTGTTGCTCCCTGGCTTTTTGTTCGGCCGCTGCTCTTTGCCGCCTCAGCGCATCTTCCCTGGCTTCTTTACGGGCCTTCTCGGCTGCCAGTTGTCGCCTTTGCTCTGCTTCAGCTGCCGCCGCATCCCTTTTCTGCTGTTGCTCGATCTGATGCAGCTTATCGAACTGAGCCTCAGCGAGATACGGTGTACTTAACAACGCTATAGCCAGCAACGGAGTCTGTAAGGTGTGTTTCATGACCACCTCACTTCACTTGTTCTGACTCTGGGCATGCCGCGTTTGGCTGAATACGTGTTTCATCAGCCATGGTCTTGACCATCAGGGAAATCTTACCTATTTCGAACTCACAAACCCGCCCCACTTGCGCAGAAGTGAATATCTTGCCTTCATCGGCGTAGCCAATAAGAACACCGTCAACCAGACTGGTATCACTGACCAAAGATCCCGCCAACGCTCCGCCTATACCGCCAACAGCTCCGCCGGCAACCGCTCTTTGACTATTGTATGACGACCCAATACCAGCGCCTGCAGCAGCGCCCAGAAGCCCCCCGATAACACTGGCCGCTTTTTTATTCTGTTCATTACTCACCTTAATCTTGGTGGGAGTGACGGTAACGATCTCGATTGTTTTGGCTTCTTGCTGAGTATTGACTTGACTGGCATCAAAGACATTGGCCTGGTATTCCTCACCGGTGGACTGACAACCAGCAACAGCGATGCCCATGGACAAGATAACGAGAGATTTTTTAAACATTTAATCAACATCCTTTTTTTGTTTATATTTTGTTCACAGTCATTCGGAATAATCGCCCAATACGATTAAACGTAGAGATTCATTTGAACGCCGTGAAAATCAGTTGTATTACATTATTGCCTTGATGACAATCGCAAAAAGGTAGAATTGAAATGCAAAATAGAAATCACGGGCCCGGCATTCATTAGGCGATTATTTTTTACACTACGAATGTCTAACCCCCCGATCTGGTTTGCCAGATCAAACGCTTTCGGAGCACAGAGCAACGGTCAAGCACCCGGTGTGTGGGTGAAGCTGGCCAAGGATGGTGAAAGCCGTATCGTTAACCGGTCATGGGGGAACAAAATCTGCCTATGCGGAGGCCTGCCGTCGGCCTGGTGAGCTCACCGTGTGGCAGAGCCCAAGCCGTGCCAACAACAGCCGTTTGACGGCGATCTCCTCGCGACCGGAAAGCTCGTCGCCCTTCTGACACCGCGGTTTGTACCTCGATCACGCCGTTCGAATCCTTACATCCAAGGGCCAAACACTGGCTCCACTTGGGCCACATTGCAAAAAACTGCCAAACTGTTAACGGATGTCGGGCAAAATAAGCGGTATTGTCCTCTGCGTATCGACCCCGGACTGACGGATATTCTGCAATGAAATCACTGGCGTTCCTGTTTCGTCTTGACCTGAGACGGCTGATTTTACTCCTGGCCATTTTCAGTGCCCTGCTGACACAGGCCAATATCTTTATACGCCAGCTACCGGATACAGCATGAATTGTTGATCCACAACACCCTGGAGTCCAACCGGGTGTATGCCGCCAAGCTGGCGGACAGCGCCGGGCAGTTTTTCGATTCGGCCAAGCAACAGTTGTCCTACAGCGCCGGCCTGATGGCAGGCCATGTGGATGATGCGGCCACCTTGCAGGCCGAGGCCGAAAGGTTGTACCGGCAGACCGACAGCTTCAACTCCGCGGTCATCGTCAACCGTTATGGGCAGGTGCTGGCCGCCTCCCCGGATTCGCTGCGGCTGAAAGGCGCCCGCCTCGACAGCCCGGGCGCCAGACAAGCCCTGCAGGAACGGTGCCCGCTGATCACCCTGCCCTATCTTTCGGCCAGCAACAATCTGGTGGTCTCCCTGTCCTACCCGATATTTTCGGCCGATAACCGCTACCTCGGCTATGTCGGCGGCGCTCTCTACCTGAGGGAAAAGAATATCCTCAACGCACTGCTGGGCGAGCACTACTATAACGACGGCTCCTACCTTTATGTGGTCGACAGCGACCGGCACCTGATCTGCCACCTGACTCCCGAGCGGGTGGGCGAAGTGGTCAATGACAACCCGGTCATCGAGGCTGTTATCCAGGGCAAGGCGGGGGTGCAACGGCTGGTGAACAGCCAGGGGGTCGATATGCTGGCCGGTTATGCGCCGGTGCCGGCCGCGGGGTGGGGCGTGGTGGCCCAGCGCCCTACCGCCGCCACCCTGGCCGAGCTGGATGACAAGATGCTCGCCATTTTCATCCGGGCCCTGCTCTTTACCCTGGTGACCCTGCCGCTTATCTGGTTTTTCGCGGCACTGATCTCCAAACCGCTCTGGCAACTGGCCAGCAACGCCCACCGCATGGATTCAGATGAAGTGCACCACCACATCACCGGAATCCATTCCTGGTATTACGAGGCCGCCAAACTGAAGCGGGCCCTGCTCAGGGGCATAGGGTTGCTGCACGAGAAGATAAGCCAGCTCAACATCGACAGCCTGACCGATTCCATGACCGGCCTGCTCAATCACAGGGGAATGCAGGTCTCGCTGGAAAAATATCGGGAGAAGCAGCAGCCTTTCTCGATCATTGCACTGGATATCGATCACTTCAAGGCCATCAACGACAACCACGGCCACGATGTCGGCGACCGGGTGATCAAGAGCCTGGCCCGGTTGATGCGTGACAATTCGCGGGAAACCGATCTGCTGTGCCGCAGCGGCGGCGAGGAATTCATGATACTGCTGCCAGACGGCAGCCTGGACATCGCCGTGCAGATAGCGGAGCGCCTACGGGCCTGCACCGAAAGTCAGGCCATACCCGACGTCGGCCGGATCACCATTTCTCTTGGCATCACCCATTGTCCGCCGGACATCGAGAACCTGAAGCTGGCGCTCAAGATCGCCGATATGGCCCTTTATGAAGCCAAGAAGCAGGGGCGAAACCGGGTGGTAAGAAGCCCGGACGGCCTCCGTTTTGTTACCGCCGGCCAAAAAAAATCCACTTGACACCAAACATTGATTTAGCCGTTTTTCACCCCGAAACTATCTATCTGATGTGAAAGAGAATTCATTTTTTCACATCAGATAAGCCTTCCGGCGCGCTTGCGAGCCGGCAAAAATATTGGTAGTGATAACGTCTTGCAAAACGCGACTATGCGGGCGAGTCACCGATCTTGAACAGTCCCCTCGGTTATGGCCGCTACCACCGGCTGATCCTGGTATCGATTGCCGTACTGGGAATTTGTCTGTCCATCGCCGCCTATTATCAGGGAGTGGCATTCAACGGCCAGCTCCGCCAGAAGGAGTTCGAACGGCTGGCCCAGATTCAGGCGCTGAGGGCCCAACAGCTAATCGATAATTCCAAGGAGTTGCTCGATGCATTCAGGGGAATGTTCATCGCCTCGGAGCTACTGACCCGGGAAGAATACCGCCGCTTCGTCCTGTCCGTGCTGGAAAATCACCCGGAGATCATCACGGTGCACTGGGCGCCCAGGATCGTGGCACCCGACCGTGCCGAGCAGGAGGGCCAGTTGGCTGCCCAGGGGCTGGCTCCCATCGGGATCTTCGACATCACACCCGGCGCCGATCACATGTTCCCCTCCCCCGATCGCCCCGAGTATTTTCCCATCCTCTTTGCCGAACCCCGGGAAATCAATCAGGTGCTGATTGGCCTGGATGCCCTGCAGCGCCCTGATACCCGGGAGGCGGTGCAGCGGGCTGCCAGCCAGGGACAGCAGGCCAGCAGTCCCCCGTTCCGGATCATCCAGGATCCGGAAGGTCCCCTCGCCATGGCCATCTATCAGCCGATCTATACCACGCAACCGGCGCCGCCGACCACACCGGCACAATACCGGCAGGCCCTGCAGGGGCTGGTGATCCTGATGCTCAGGCCGGAGCTGCTGCTGCAGGCGCTGATCGATGATGACCAGCTCAACAGCCAGTTGCGCCTGCTGGATATTTCCGGCGAACAAGCGGTGCCGATTTATCCCAGGCAGGAGCCGCCCCCAGCCACCTCCAATGACAGGGTCAGCTTCCTGCTGGAACTGCCGGGGCGCCAGTGGCAACTGGAGCTGTGGCCGTCCACCCATTTCCTCTCCGCCCATGCCAGCCGGCAACCGCTGTGGCTGCTGCTTTCCCTGCTGCTGCTCACCGCCCTGCTGGTCGCCTTCGTGGCTCGCTCCTTGCGGGACGCCCGTGCCCTGGCCAGTGCCAACCGGCAACTGCTGCATCGCCAGAAGGAACTGGATGAACTGGCCTACTATGACCAGTTCACCGGCCTGCCCAATCGTATGTTGCTGACCGACCGGGTCAGCCAGGCCTTTGTCAACGACCGCCGCCAGGGCAGCTTTACCGCCATCTGCCTGCTCGATCTGGACGGCTTCAAGGAAGTGAACGACAGCCTTGGGCATCAGGCGGGAGATCAGGTCCTGGCCTGCCTGGCCCGGCGGATGCAGCGCAGCCTGAGGGCCACCGATACCCTGGCACGGCTGGGAGGCGACGAGTTCGTCATCGTGTTGCAGGGACTGCGCAGCCGCGACATGACGGAGCATACCCTGCAGCGGCTGAGCGACGAGATAAGGCAGCCAATCAGCCTGGTATCAAAAAGCCGGGTAACGGTCTCCGCCAGCCTGGGGGCGGTGCTGCCCTGTAACGGTGAGCGCCTCCTCGAAGACTGGCTATCCCTGGCGGACAACGCCATGTACAGGGCCAAGAATGCGGGCAAGGGCCGCTATATGATCCTGGAAGCGGCCTCCGGCCAAGCGGATTGCCGGACGTGACCACGGCATCATTCGTCGCAATTATTCCCGCCGAGGATGGCGTTACCGTACCGAAAAACATAGTCTTAACCTCAAAAGGCAAAGGAACCATGCCATGAGAACGAGCTACCTCGCGGCCACGCTGGCCATCTTTGCGGGCCTGGCGCAAGCCCAGCACGATGATGACACGGATCTACCCCGCTGGGCGGTGGATAAAATGACCCCGATGCACGATGCCGTGTCCCACTGGGTGAGCAATACTTCCCGCAACATCGATGGCTTTTTCGGCACCGACGACAGCCTGCATGTGGAAAACGGCTCCTACCTGCGCCTGAGCCAGGAGCTGGAATGGAACGATACCGAGAACTTCTCCGCCGAGAGCGCGGTACGCTTCCGGCTCGACCTGCCCACTACCAAGGAACGGCTGCGGCTGATCATCGAAAGCGATCCCGAAGAGTCCCAGGGCACCCTGGCCGAACAGGGTTCGAACCGGTTGCGTACCGATCAGCGCGGTACCGGCAGTACGGTGATCGGCCTCAGCCGCCTGGGGAGAGGAGACAAAACCAGGGAATGGGATGTCGGCGTCGGGGCCGGGGTCAAATTCCGCCTGCCCCTGGATCCCTATGCCAGGATCACCGGTGAACGCCTGTGGCAACTGGACGAGAGCCCCTGGCAGCTGGCGTCCTACAACCGGGCTTCCTGGTTCAACGAAGACGGCTACTCGGTGCGCAGCAAATGGGATCTGGGCCGGCCGCTGGATGAACACCGCCACCTGCGCTTTGTCACCAATGTGCAATGGCAGGAAACGGTGGACACCCTCGAATATTCCGAGGCCGTGGAGCTCAACCAGATCCTCGGCCGCCGCAGCGTCATCCGCTATGCCGTCGTGGCCGTGGGGCAGAGCGCGTCAGACCCGCGGCTGCACGACTATTACCTGCTCAGCCACTACCGGCGCAACCTGCACCGGGAACTGCTTTTCCTCGATGTCATCCCCGAGCTGCACTTTCCCCGGGAACAGGACTACGAGCCCCAGTGGGGCCTGACCCTGCGTCTGGAAGTCCTGTTCCGGGGCGATCTCGTCGTGCGCCGCTGAATCACAGCGGACGATACAGTCTCACATCCGCCTCGGCCACCAGGGCCGGGGACACCTGCTCGAAATACTCCTTGATATAGGGCTGGGCACAGTGTTCATCGAACGCCTCGCGACTGGCCCACCGCTCGACGAACACGCAATCCCAGGGCTCACCGTTGGCGCCCTCGTAGGGCACTTCCTCGGTCAGCTGATACAACAGGCAGCCGGCTTCCCGGTGGGTGTCGGCAATCAGGGACTTCAGCGCCTGCTGCAGTTCGTCGGCCTTGCCGGCTTGAGCCCGGAAACGGGCGACACAATAGAGTTCGGACATGTTCGATGCTTCTCCTCAATTCAGACCACGCTTATCCTAATTCATACGGGGGCCGGAATGATACCGCGAGCAGGCAACAGGAGCCGCTCAACCCCGGGCGGCGGCTCTCTATGTTAAAGTTCGATGAAAGCCGCTCGACGCCCGAAAATACCTGTTGACCCCCATCAGGGAACCGGTTAGAGTGACCCCAGCTCGAAAGATACGGCTATATTTATGTTCTTGCTTACGAAGTTCCTAGTAGTACCTCGTCCTGTATTTCATAAGTTAAACCGGTATTTTTCACAGCTAGTTATTTATGTAAGTTTGTTTACAGGATTTAGGTATGTCTAATATCGTTAAAGGTAAAGTAAAGTTCTTCAATGAGTCCAAAGGATTCGGTTTCATCGAGCAAGAACAAGGTCCTGACGTGTTCGTACACTTCAGCGCCATCCAGACTCAGGGTTTCAAAACTCTGGCTGAAGGCCAAGCCGTACAGTTCACTGTAGCTCAAGGCCAGAAAGGTCCTCAAGCCGAGAACGTAGTTCCTCTGTAAGAGACTACCTCGCCAAGAATTCCTAAGCCGTGCCTCCGGGCGCGGCTTTTTTATTTCCCTTTTCCCGCTCTGCCATTTTTCTGACTTTCTGGTTATAATTCCGCCTTTTCCCGAAAGGACAGACTCAATGGCCAAAAATCCCGTTATCAGCCTGGTGTTGCTGCTGCTCCCCCTGATCCTGTTCGGTCCCATGGGCATCGATATCTACCTGCCGGCCATGCCGCAGATGGCACAGGCGCTGGCGGTCGGTGCCGCCGATATCCAACTCAGCCTGTCGGTATTCATGCTGGCGGTCGGCCTGGGGCAACTGGTATTCGGCCCCCTGGTGGATAACCTGGGCCGTCGTCCGGTGGCCCTCGGCGCCATCACCCTGTTCTTTATCGGGGCACTAGTGGCCGCCATGTCCGATAGCCTGCCGCAGCTGCTGCTGGGCCGCCTGATCCAGGGGCTGGGCGCCTGCGGCACCTCGGTGGTGGCCTTTGCGGTAGTACGCGACAAGCTCAACGCCGCCGACAGTGCCCGGGCCTATTCCTATCTCAACGGCGCCCTCTGCCTGGCCCCGGCGCTGGCCCCGGTACTGGGCGCCTGGCTCACCCTGCGCTTCGGCTGGCAGGCCAATTTTTTCTTTCTCGCCCTGTTTGCCGCCCTGGCCCTGCTGCCGGTGATGAGCCGCCTGCGGGAAACCCGGCCGGGCCATACCCGTCGCCAGGCTATCTTGTCGCCCGATGCCTACCTGGCGGTATGGCGGCACCGGGCCTTCCGGATCTATGTGCTGACCTGCATCGCCGCCATGGGGGCCATCCTGACCTACGTGACCTTTGCGCCGCTGATCCTGATGGATCAGCTCGGGCTGAACGAGGCCCAATTCGCCCTGGCATTCAGCGCCAATGCCCTGGTGGTGATGGCGGCCAGCTTTTCCGCTCCCCGCCTGAGCAAGCGGCTGGGGCGGCACAGGGTGGTCAGAGCCGGTGCCCTGTGCCTGCTGGGCGGCGGCGGCGCCATGATGCTGTGGATGCAGGCGGCGCCGGGGGTATGGGCCTTCATGCTGCCGGTGGCATGGTGTTCGGTGGGGTTTTCGCTGGTATTGGGCGCGGCGGCGGCGTCGGCCATGGCGCCCTTCGCCGACCGGGCCGGCCGGGCCGCCGCCCTGCTCGGTTGCCTGCAGATGGCCGGCGCGGCCGGCGCTTCCTATCTCGCTTCCCGGCTGCCGCTGAGCCCCGGCGAGGCCTGCGCGTCGACCATACTGGTGCTGGCCCTGATGGCCTTGCTGGCCCTGACCCGGCTGCCCCGGGAACAACGAGCCCTGGCCGATGCGGATGCCTAAAAGCGGCCGATGGCGCACCAAGACAGCAGCTTGAGGCCCAGGGCGCCCAGCAGTATGCACAGGCCGAGGCTGAAGGCGGTATCCACGCCATACAGCACCAGCCCGGCCGACAACAGGCTGGCGCAGAGCATCTGCAGGGCGCCGGACAAGGCCGCCGCCGCCCCGGCCAAGTCCCGGTACGGCTCCAGCAGCCGGCTCATGGCATTGGGAAAGGCCATGCCGTTGCCCAGCGCCTGCAGAAAGATGCCGGCGATCATCCAGCCCGGCCGCAGGGGCGCCAGCATCACCCAGACACCGGCGGCCATCTGGATCAGGGGGCTCAGCCGCAGCACCTGCCCGGCACTGACCCGGTGCTGAATGCGGTTGTTGACGATACCGCCCAGCAACAGCCCCAGCGCCGGGATCAGCGCCCAGCGGCCGTACTCCGCCGCACTCATGCCGATCTGCTGCTGCATCACATAAGGCAGTACCGAAATGGCCAGCATCATCAACGAAAACTGGCCCCACAGCATGCCACCATGACCGAGAAAGTGCCGCTGCCCCAGCAGTTGGCGGTAGTTGGCGACGATGGTTGTCAGGCGCATGGGGCGACGCTTACCGTTGTGGGTTTCCTCGAACCCGGCCAGCAGCAGCAGCCACAGGGTCAGCAGATAGAGCAGCATGGCGGCGAAGACGTTGTACCATCCCAGGTGGTGGCCGATCAGACCGCCCAGAGCCGGGGCCATGATCGGCGTAAACGCCGCCGCCATCGCCACATAGGAAAGCGCGTTACGCAGCGCCGGCCCCTCGAAGCTGTCGCGCAGCATGGCGCGAGACACCACGGCGCCGCAGCCGGCGCCGAGCCCCTGTAACAGCCGCCCGATCAGCAACCACTCGAAGGACACCCCGGGCAACAGACAGAGCCCGACGCCCAGCAGGGCCAGGGTCAGCCCCGCCAGCAGCACCGGGCGGCGACCGCGGGCATCGCTCAGCGGGCCGTACAGCAGCTGTACCGGACCGAAGGCAAACAGATAGGCGGAGATCAGCCATTGCACCCGTTCCGGCTCTTCCGCCAGGGCGATGCTGATGGCCGGCAACACGGGAAACAGCAACCCTACGCTGAGCTGTCCCATGCTGACGATAAGACAGGCCAGTATGATAGTACGAGTCTGCCTGGCAGGCGCTGCCACCTCGACTCCTTATGAGTTGTTGGATTAATGTGAGCTTTGCTTTGACAAGCTGGGCATTCATTAAGCACAATCAAGGTTGAAAAATTACAAACAGGACTGCCTACATGACTGCCCAATCATCTAATCCCCAATCGCTGCAACAAGCCTTTTCATTGGGTAACGGACAGGATGCGGCACTGAACTGGTTGCGCAAGAATCAGACTCATTGCGCCATCTTCCTCACCAATGGCATCAAGCTGGAAGGGATGATCAGTGCCTTTGACCAATACAGTATCCTGCTGTCGGACCCGCGCGGTCAGCAGCAGCTGATTTACAAAGCCAAGATATCCACCATTTCGCCGGCCACCCGCCGACCGCCGCGCACCGGGGTGATCATCAACAAGCCCCGTCGCCCGCGCTACGAAAACCACCACGATCACCACGGCCATCAGGATCATCACGGTCATCAGGATAATCACGGCCATCATGACGATGGCCAGGATGAACAGTCCTAGGCCACTCCCTGTCGGCAGAGGTCAGCCCAGCTCGGGCTGACCCTCCACCACCATTACACAGGCCATGCCGGCCGCCGTCGCCGCCTGCCGGCCGATGGGCGTATCCTCGAATACCAGACAGCGCTCGGGGCTGATGCCCAGCCCGTCCGCTGCCCGCAGATAGGTCTCGGGGCCGGGTTTGTGCTGCTCGACGTCATCGGCGGTGATCACCACCGGAAAAAACGCCTTCAGGCCGGTATTGGCCAGCACCCGCTCGGCATTAACCCGGGACGACCCGGTGCCGATGGCCATGGGCCGGCCGCGATGCTGTTCGAGCAGGGCCAGCATGGCGGGAAACGGTCGGGCCTGGGGCAGCAGCGTCTGGTAATGATCGTTTTTGACCTGCACCACCCGCTCGCCATCCAGGGAAATCCCCTGCTCCCGGTTGATGATGTCCACGATCTTGCGGCTGGGCACCCCCCCCAGCGCGTAGAGCCAGTCGGCGTCGTAGACAAAGCCGAACTCCCGCGAGGCCAGCTCCCAGGAAGCCAGGTGCAGGGGCATGGTATCCACCAGGGTACCGTCGAGATCAAAAATCAAACCGTCAAATTGTTCCGGATTCATGCTCTGTTCCAAATAATATGGCCGCTTGCGCGGCCATCGGGGTTAAATCAGTTCCAGTTCTTCCATCACCTGGCGAATCCGCGCCTTGGTGCCGTCCTGCAGCGGCACCACCGGGATGCGGCAGTCTTCGCTGGCCAGCCCCAGCAGCGACAACCCGTATTTGGGGCAGGCGGGGTTGGGCTCGGCGAACATCGCCTGGTGCAACGGCAGCAGCCTGTCCTGCAGTGCGCGGGCTTCTTCCCATTTGCCGGCCAGGGTCAGTTCCTGCAGCTGGGCACACAGGCGGGGCGCTACGTTGGCGGTGACCGAAATGCAGCCCTGACCGCCGGCCACGTTGTAGGACACCGCGGTGCCGTCCTCTCCGGACAGCCAGGCGAAGGACTTCTTGATCAGCTGACGCTCGGCCCAGGGCCGGGCCAGGTCGCCGGTGGCATCCTTCACCCCGGCGATACGCGGCAGCGCCGCGATGCGCGCCATGGTGGCCGGGGAAATATCCACCACGGCCCGGGGCGGGATATTATAGACGATGATGGGCAGCTCGGTCGCATCGTGCAGCATCTTGAAGTGCGCGTACAGGCCGTCCTGATTGGGCCTGTTGTAATAGCCGGCCACATGCAGGGTGGCGTCGGCGCCCACCTGCTGGGCGTAGTTGCTGTATTCGATGGCTTCCACCGGGTTGTTGGAGCCGGCCCCGGCGATCACCGGCACTCTGCCCGCCGCCTGCTCGACCACGATTTCAATCACGCGGCAGTGCTCATCATGGCTCAGAGTCGGACTTTCCCCGGTGGTGCCCACCGGCACAATGCCGTGAGTACCCTCCTCGATGTGCCACTCAACCATGCGGCGCAGGGCCGCCTCGTCGAGACGATCACCGTCAAAGGGGGTAAGCAGGGCAACTAAAGAACCGCGAAACATGGAAACTCCTTCTCCTGGCTAGAGGATTAAAGATTTTGGATTAAAAAACCCCGGCTGCTGCTGCGTAACCGGGGTTTGAGAACTTCTCGTCTTGATGAGGATCAGGCGTCGGTCACGCAATAGGGGCAGCCGCTTTTCGTTTAAGCGGGTTGGCCGGTTTGCGTTTAATGGTAAAAATCATGACTTGCACCTAAAAAGACCTTGAACAGCATCTTTTGCTAATGACCGACAAATGTCAAGGGCCGCGGTGGCATGTATAATGCCCAATTGCTTTGATACACTGCGGAGCCCGAAATGTTTGAGGCCTTGACTCCGGTCGGCGAGATGCTGACCCGTAATTTTGATCCCCTTTGCCGGCAGAAACTGCTTATCTGTGGCCAGCTAGAAGACAGCCTGCCCCGGATGCTGGCAGAGCAGGGGCCGGCCCCGGCCGTGTTCACCACCGATTTTCGCTATTTTCAATGGTTGCAGCAGCACGGCTATCCGGAAGCGGAGTTTGGACACCGCCCCCGGCAGCGGCTGGTGGAGGCCCTGCTGCTGCTGATGCCCAAGGCCAAGGCGGAAGCCGAATACCTGCTGGCCGCCTGCCTGCCCCTGCTCGCCCCCGGCGCCCGGATCTTTATTGCCGGCGACAACAAGGGTGGGGTCAAGGCCGCCCCCAAGCTGCTGGCGCCCTACTGTGACCAGGTCAACAAGCTCGACAGTGCCCGCCGGGCCAGCCTGTACCAGGCCGAACTGAGCCGGCCTGCCCCCGCCTTCCAGCCGGCCGACTGGGTACGCCGCTACCCGTTGACAGAGGAAGGCCTGCAGATCTGCTCGCTGCCCGGGGTGTTCAGCGCCGAGCACCTGGACAGCGGCTCCCGGCTGCTGCTGGATACAGTGACGAGCCTGCACGGCCGGGTGCTCGACTTCGGCTGCGGCGCGGGCGTGATCGGCGCCAGCCTGCTCAAACGCCACCCTGGACTGGAGCTGGAACTTATCGACATCAATGCCCTGGCGCTGGAAGCCAGCCGGTTGACGCTGGCAGAAAACCGGCTGCACGCCAAGGTCTATGCCTCCGACGGGCTGGCCCAGGTAACCGGCAAATTCAACCACATCGTGACCAACCCGCCCTTCCACGCCGGCCTGAAGACTTTCTATCACACCACCGAAACCCTGCTGACCCAGGCGGCCGATTACCTGCGGCCGGGGGGATCTCTTATTCTGGTGGCCAACGCTTTCCTGCCCTATCCGGAATTGATCGAACGGAATTTTGGCCATTGCGAAACCCTGGCCGCGACCGGCAAGTTCAAGATCTACCGGGCCACTCGTTGAGTTTTTGCACAAATTGCCGATTTTTTGACAAACCGGTGTTGAACGCCGGTTTTTTTTAAATTTTCCCGGAAACTGCGTATTGACGACCGATAAAAAATCTATAGAATTCGCAGTCCTTAGCACAGTGCGAGGGTGGCGGAATTGGTAGACGCGCTAGCTTCAGGTGTTAGTGTCCTATGGACGTGGGGGTTCAAGTCCCCCCCTTCGCACCAAGTTACTTTGTAAGTAACGCTAAGCAGATGACGGCCTCATCTAAAACAGCCGGACAAGTTGAGTATGCGAGGGTGGCGGAATTGGTAGACGCGCTAGCTTCAGGTGTTAGTGTCCTATGGACGTGGGGGTTCAAGTCCCCCCTTTCGCACCAGACTCCATGCAGTTTGGTAATATACTCACCATCAGGATGGTGGCTCATCTAAAACAGCCGGACAATCAGGTATGCGAGGGTGGCGGAATTGGTAGACGCGCTAGCTTCAGGTGTTAGTGTCCTATGGACGTGGGGGTTCAAGTCCCCCCCTTCGCACCACGATTGTTGAATCGATAATATCTTCCTGTATTTATTCTTCTTTCTTTTTTCCCAACAGCTTCTCGCACCGTCACTGTCGACCCCTGTCGCCGCGCCTCCTTATTCCCTTGCATTTTGTTATCCGCCATCTCATCATGGGCCCTTCGTTACCAGATTGTTAAACGTGGTATCCATGCGTTGGCTGTGCCGTTTTACCCTGCTGCTGTACCTAAGCCTGTTGTCCACCACAGACACCGCCGTGGCCTATGGCCAGCAGCTGGCACCGCTGGCCGACGCCCATGCCAGCATCACCGGCCAGCAGCCCGGCCAGCCGAGCCTGCATACCGAGGCCGCCGCCGGTGGTGACGAGCCGGATCCCGCCCTACCGTTCACCGGCCGGGGACAGGAACCCCCTCCCACCGGCCACTGGCCGGCAGCCCGGGTCGCACAGGATTCGCTTCGTTTCCTCGGCGCCCTGCATATCAGGGCCCCTCCGGCTCCTTCCTCTCTCAGCTGATTCCCGGAGTGCAGCGCCACTCCCCATCATAATAAGACATGGCCGACACCCAAATGAGTTCGGCATGAGAGGAATTGCCATGAAAACACTGCCATTGTATGCCGTTGAAGCCACCGATCACCTGGTGCAGCCTGCCGATTTTACCGGTGCCTACCTCGACTCCCCGGCGCTCAGCCTGCTGAGCGACTTCAAGCACAGCCAGCCCACCATGATCGACGCCGATACCCGGGCCGCCGATGCCCTGGAGATGATGCAACACGATCATACCCGGCTGAAGCTGGTGGTCGATGACCGGGACGAGTTGCTGGGGCTGATCCAGCTGGAACAGCTGTCCCACCAGGCCATCATCCGCCAGGTGGCGAAAGGGGATGCCCGCCACGACATCCTGGTGACGGATCTGATGCTGCCCCGCGACAAGATCAAGTCGTTCTCCTATCAGCAGCTGGAGCACAGCACCATTGCCGATGTGATCCATACCCTGCAGTCCAGCGGGGAACAGTACTGCCTGGTGATCGACCGGGAATCCCATCAGATCCGCAGCGTGATCTCGGTGCAGGACATCGCCCAACGGCTGCATATGCCGCTCGATATCCGCAAAACGCCGACCCTGCTGAATATCGTCGATACCCACTCCGCCTGACGGCACGGCGGAAGCCTCCCGGTTTCCGCCTTCCCGATGCCGGCCGCGACCACCGCGGCCGGCCCACCTCCCTCATCCGGCTCCGAAGCCCGCGCGAAAGGTTTGTGCGACGCGGCACAATAGAGTAATTTGAGCGCCGCACGCTGTTGTGCGGATGGCTTTTTGAGTTTGAGATAGAGCATGAATAACGGATTTGCCCAGCTGCAGGCCCAGTTTCTACGTTTGCGCAGCAACAGACTGTTCGAAGGTTTCGTCATTACCGTCATCGTGTTGTCCGCCCTGGTGGTGGGCGCCAAAACCTACGACAACACCAGCCGTTTCGAGCACATACTGGCGGTGCTGGACGCCGCCGTCACCCTGTTCTTCCTGGTGGAAATCGCCATCCGCATGGCGGCCGAGCCCCGCTTCCGGGACTTTTTCAAGTCCGGCTGGAATGTCTTCGACCTGGTGATAGTGCTGGCCAGCATAGTGCCCATCGACAGCACCGATACCGTGCTGATCGCCCGCCTACTGCGGGTATTCCGCGCCCTGCGGCTGATCTCCATGATCCCCGAGCTGAGGGTGCTGCTCAATGCCCTGGTGGTGTCCATCCCGCGCATGGGCTACGTGGCACTACTGATGTTTATCATCTTCTATATCTATGCCGCTGTCGGCAGCTTCGTGTTCGAGCAGGTGGATCCCTTCCTGTGGGGCAATATCAGCCAGGCGATGCTGACCCTGTTTCGCATCGCCACCTTCGAGGACTGGACCGATGTGATGTATGCCACCATGGAGCCCTACCCCTACAGCTGGATCTACTACGTCACCTTTATCTTCCTCACCGCCTTCATCTTCCTCAACATGATGATCGGCATCGTGCTGGAAGTGATGCAGAGCGAAAGCGAGAAATTCAAGGCGGAAAACGGGGAAGGGCCGGAGCAGGAGAGCCGGGCACTGCAGCAGGAGCTGGATCAGTTACGCCAGCAGCTTGACCGAATGGAAGCCCTGTTGCGGGAAAATCACCGGGCTCCCTGAACCGCAGCCGGGAAGAGGCCCGCCCTTCCCGGCCCCGGCATCCGGGCTCAGGCCCCGAGCAACAAGCCCAGGGTCAGTCCCAGCCCGGCCAGGCCGCCCACCGGCAGCCAGTACCAGTGCCGGCTGACCGAGGGTACGGTCAGCAGCAATGCAAACAGTGCAAAACCGGCGCTCAGCCACAGGGTGAGCGCCGAGGCCGGCACCCACCACACCACCGTCAGCCAGCACAATACCAATAACACGACCATAGCCACCTCCTCCGTCGAGTTATTGATAATAGTTATCATTCGTTATTTTGCAAAGCTTTATTTATTTCCGGGTCAACAGCGCCACGGTTTCCACGTGCATGGTATGAGGGAACATGTCCACCGGTGTCGCCTGCTCCAGTACAAAACCATGGTCGGTCAACCAGGCCAGATCCCGGGCCAGGGTCTTGGGATTGCAGGATACATACACCAGCCGGGCCGGCCGCATCTCGACCAGGGTCTCGAGCAGGACCTGATCACACCCCTTGCGCGGCGGATCCAGCACCACCACGTCCGCCTTCAGCCCCTCGGCATAGAGGGCCGGCACCACCTGCTCCGCCGCCCCCAGGTGAAACTCCACGTTGGCCAGGCCATTGCGCTCGGCGTTGGCGCGGGCGTCGGCAATCGCCTCCGGTACCAGCTCCACACCGATCACCCGATGTGCTTGCCGGGCCATAAACAGCGCTATGGTACCGATGCCGCAATAGAGATCGAACACCACCTCGTCGCCGCTCAGCCCGGCCAGGCGCACCGCCTCCCGATAGAGGGCCTCGGTCTGGCGCGGGTTCACCTGGTAAAACGACAGGGGGGAGATGGAAAACTGCAGCCCGTCCAGCCGATCCACTATCGCCTCCCGCCCCCACAGCACCCGGTTTTCCGGTCCGAGCACGCGGTTGCCCGGCTTGGGGTTGAGGTTGAGGATCAGGCTGGCCAGGCCGGCCAGCGAGCGCAGCCCGGCCACCAGTTGCTCCAGCGCCGGCTCCGCCGGTGGCTCGGCCACCACCAGCACCACCATCAGTTCGCCGCTGTTCACCCCGTCGCGCACCATGATATGGCGCACCACCCCATCCCCCGTCGCCTCGTTATAGGCCGGCACGGCGCACTGGCGCATCCAGCCACGCACCCGCTGCACCACCTCGGCCGTGACCGGCGCCTGCACCCGGCACCGATCCGCTTCCACCAACTGGTGGCTGTGCTTGGCGTAGAAGCCGATGTAGGGCCCGGGCTGCACCGCATACTGGGCCTTGTTGCGATAGTGATAGGGCTCGGCCATGCCCAGGGTTTCCGCCACCGGGCAGTCGAGCCCGGTCGCCTGCAGGGCGTCCAGCAGCAACCGGCGTTTCAGCGCCAGCTGCGCCCCGTTGTCCATCACCCGTAACTGGCAGCCACCGCAGGCGGTATAGGGGCAGAAGTCCTCGCTACGGCCGCTCGCCGCCTGTTCGACCCGGAGCAGGCTGCCGTGGCAGTAATTGGGCTTGACCAGGGTCAGACTCACCTCAACCCGCTCTCCCGGCAGGGCCCGCTCCACGTAGAGCGGTCGTCCCTCCAGGGTGGCGATGCCGTCGCCCTTGTCGGTAAGGCTATGAATGGAAACGGAAACCAGCTGGCCGGGCTTTAACATGGGATCAACTCTGCGCAATGAAGCTGTCTGTCAGCTTAGCAAAAACAAAAAAACCCAGCCGATGCTGGGTTTTAAGTGGTAGCAGTGGCCGGACTCGAACCGGCACGCCCGAAGGCAAGTGATTTTGAATCACTCATGTCTACCAATTTCATCACACTGCCACTTGGTATGCTCAACTTGGTAAGCGGTTTGCATTATACGTATCCACCTATGGCCCGCAAGCTTATTCTGGGGATGCCGGCGATGATTGACCATTAATTGTGCGTCGACGCAAAGGTTACCCCGGACCGCGGTTTTGCTAGAATGCGCCAAACTTTCTCACGGCAGACGAATGATGGCGGTTTCTTCCTTCTCGGGCCTGCCCAGGGCCGGCGTGCTACGCCGGCTGGGCGCCTGGCTCTACGATTTTCTGATAGTGACGGCACTGTTGATGGTGGCCGGTTTCATCGGTTTCGGGCTGACCCAGCTGGCCCTGGTCCTGGGCTGGATCGGCCTGGGTGCCCATGCGGATACCGCGGCGCTGCTCGGCGCCAGCCGGCTGTACAGCCTCTACCTGCTGAGCGTGGTCATGGGCTTTTACAGCTGGTTCTGGCATACCAGCGGCCAGACCCTGGGCATGCGCGCCTGGCGGCTGCGGGTGCAGAACACCGACGGTTCCCCCCTGCGCCTGAGCCAGACGCTGATCCGCGCCGCCAGCGCCTTGCTCGGACTCGGCAACTTCTGGGTCTGGCTCAACCCGGGCACCAAACTGGCGCTGCAGGACAAGATCGCCGACTGCGAGGTGGTGGTACTGACCAAGGAGCAGAACCGGCAGTTGCTGCGCCGGGATTGATTGCCCGGGACCGGGGACTGATCCCTAATTCCTAATCCCCGCTTTCAAGCCCGGCGATTCAGCAAAAACAGCGCCACCCCGATAAACAGCAGGCTGGGACCCAGGGCACCCACCACCGGCGGTACCTCGTACACCAGGCTGACCGGGCCAAACACCTCGTTGGCCACGTAAAAGCCAAAGCCGAACAGGATGCCCATCAGCAACCGGGCCCCCATGGTCACACTGCGCAGGGCGCCGAACACGAAGGACGAGGCCAGCAGCATCATGGCCACCACCATCACCGGCTGCAGCGCCTTGCGCCAGAACTCCAGCGCGTACAGGCTGCCGTCCTGGCCGTTTTCCTGCAGGTAGGCCTGATACTCCCGCAGGCCGCGCATCGACAGCTCATCTGGGTCTATCGCCACCACTCCCAGCTTTTCCGGGGTCAGGCTGGAGCGCCAGCCGCGACTGGCCTGCAGTTCGGTGGTGATCAACTCGCCATGATTGAACAGGGTATCGGTCACGTTCAGCAGTTGCCACTCGTCGCCCCGATAGCTGGCTTCCGCCGCCTGGGTGATACGGCTGAGCCGCATGTCGTCGTCGAAATAATAGAGGGTGATGCCGCTCAGGCTGCCGTCCCGGCGGGCCTGGCCGATATTGATGTAGGCCTCGCCGTCCTTGGCCCAGACACCGTTGACCGAGAGCACCACCTGGCCGTCGGAACGGGCCTGGGTGCGCAGGTCGTCCGCCGCCAGCTTGGTCGCCGGGGCCAGGTATTCCCCCACCAGCATGATCACCAGCATCAGCGGCACCGTGGTCTTGAGTGCGCTGGTCACGATATTGAAACGGGAGCGCCCCGCCGCCTGCATCACCACCAGCTCACTGCTGCTGGCCAGTTGGCCGAGGCCGATCAGTCCCCCCAGCAGGGCGGCGATGGGGAAAAACAGCACGATTTCCTTGGGCATGGACAATAGCACGTAATAGAACGCGACCAGCAGGGTATAGCTGCCCTCGCCCACGCTGCGCAGCTGCTCCACGTAGCGGATGATGGCCGACAGCCCCACCAGGGTCAGCTCGCACAATAAAATGGACATCAGCACGGTACGGCCGATGTAACGATCGAGGATACTGAACATCAGGCCGCCCTGCTCCGTTTGAATTGTTCCCGGGTCCGGTTCCACCAGGCCGTTTCCAGCAGGTTGAGCGGCAATGCCACCAGCAGCAGGAAGCCGAGCGGCACCAGGTACAGGCCGGGCGTGGTCGGCAGGCTGCCGCCGGACACCGCCGAGCGGGACGCGCTCTGCAGCAGGAAATAGGCCAGGTACAGCAGTATCGCCGGCAGCAGCTTGGCATAGCGGCCCTGACGCGGGTTGACCACCGCCAGCGGCACCACCACCAGGGTCAGCACCAGCATCGACAGCGGCAGCACCAGCCGCCACTGCAGCTCTATCTTGTCGCTCAGCTCATCGGAGTGCCACAGGCTCAGGCTGTCCGCCGAGGCTTCCTCCCGTTCGGCCTCGCCTACCTCGGCCGCCCGGATATAGGCGCTGTACTCGCTGAAGGTGGCCACATCGAACTCGCGGCTGCCCGGGGTACCGCTGTAGCGGCGTCCTTCTTCCAGGGTCAGCCACTGGCCGCCTTCCCGCTCGTGGATGCGGCCGCCATCGGCCACCACTATGGCCGGGGCCTGCTGGCCCTGGGCGCGCTGGGCCACGAACAGCCGGTTCAGGCGATTGCCGTCGGCATCGGACTCCAGCTCTTCCACGTAGGCGACGATGCGTCCGCCGTCCAGGCTCATGAAGCGGGCCTCGCGCAATACCGCAAAGCCCGGATCGGCCTTGACCTCTTCCAGCAGCTGATAGACCTGGGCCTTGGACCAGGGATTGAGCCAGAGCGAGTTGAACAGCGCCACCGCCGTCCAGCACAGTGCCAGCACCAGGGTGGTACGCATGATCCTGCCCGGTCCCATGCCCACCGCCCGCATCACCGTCATCTCGCTCTCGGCATAGAGCCGGCCATGGGCGAACAGGATGCCGATAAAGAGGCTGACCGGCAGCATGATGGTGGCCATCTCCGGCAGGTTGAGCAGCAGCAACTTGCCCACCAGGGCGCCGGGAATGTCGCCGCTGGCGGCGTCGCCCAGCACCTCGATAAAATTCTGGCTGATAAAAATAAGCAGCAAGACGAACAATACGGCCAGCTGAGTCTTCAGGGTTTCCCGAAACAAATAGCGGAATGCAATCACCGTCAATCCCAGTGTAAACTTGTCTTTTTTAATGGAAACGCTTAAGAATAAGCGTAAAATCACGATTTTCGCATATTAAGTACGCGAAGATCGGCGCCTTTGGCGATGGCCATCATTATCGTTCATCTGGCGCCCATTGTCTTCAAGCTGTAGGAGAATCCATGGAGTTCAGTGTCAAGAGTGGTAGTCCCGAAAAACAGCGCAGCGCCTGCATCGTGGTGGGCGTGTTTGAACCCCGCCGCCTGTCGCCGGTCGCCGAACAGCTGGACAAGATCAGCGACGGTTACCTGAGTTCCCTGCTGCGCCGGGGCGATCTGGAAGGCAAGGCCGGCCAGATGCTGCTGCTGCACCAGGTGCCCGGCGTGCTGGGCGAGCGGGTGCTGCTGGTCGGCTGCGGCAAGGAACGCGAGCTGGATGAGCGCCAGTACAAGCAGATCATCCAGAAGACCATCAGCACCCTGAACGAAACCGGCTCCATGGAAGCCGTCTGCTTCCTCACCGAGCTGCACGTCAAGGGCCGGGACACCTACTGGAAGGTGCGCCAGGCGGTGGAAACCACCAAGGCCAGCCTGTACAGCTTCGACCAATTCAAGACCAACAAGGCCGAGCCGCGCCGTCCGCTGCGCAAACTGGTGTTCAATGTCCCCACGCGGCGCGAGCTGACCATCGGCGAACGCGCCATCCAGCACGGCCTGGCCGTAGCCAAGGGCGTACGGATCTGCCGCGACGTGGCCAATATGCCGCCCAATGTCTGCAACCCGGCCTACCTGGCCTCCCAGGCGCGCCAGTTGGCCGACGCCTGGGACAACATCAGCACCCGGGTGATCGGCGAGCAGGAAATGGCCGAGCTCGGCATGAACGCCTACCTGGCGGTGGCCCGCGGCTCCCACAACGAAGCCATGATGTCGGTGATCGAGTACAAGGGCCACCCGGATCCCAATGCGCGCCCCATCGCCCTGGTGGGCAAGGGCCTGACCTTCGACGCCGGCGGCATCTCGCTCAAGCCGGCCGACGGCATGGACGAAATGAAGTACGACATGGGCGGCGCCGCCTCGGTGCTGGGCACCATGCACGCCCTGGCCGAGCTGCAGCTGCCGGTCAACGTGGTGGCGGTGCTGGCCGGTTGCGAGAACATGCCCGACGGCAACGCCTATCGCCCCGGCGACATCCTCACCACCATGTCCGGCCAGACGGTGGAAGTGCTCAACACCGATGCCGAGGGCCGGCTGGTGCTGTGCGATGCGCTGACCTTCATCGAACGCTTCGAACCGGAAGCGGTGGTGGACGTGGCCACCCTCACCGGTGCCTGCATCATCGCCCTCGGTCATCACACTTCGGGACTGCTGGCCAACCACAACCCCCTGGCCCATGAGCTGCTCAACGCCTCCGAACAGGCAGGCGACCGAGCCTGGCGCCTGCCCATGAACGACGAGTACCAGGAACAGCTGGAAAGTCCCTTCGCCGACATGGCCAACATCGGTGGCCGTCCGGCGGGCACCATCACCGCCGCCTGCTTCCTCAGCCGTTTCACCAAGAAGTACAACTGGGCGCATCTGGACGTGGCCGGCACCGCCTGGAAGAGCGGCAAGGACAAGGGCGCCACCGGCCGCCCGGTGCCGCTGCTGACCCAGTTCCTGCTGAACCGGGCCGGCATTAACAATACCGAAGAGTGAGCATGAACCAGGGCTGTTTCTACCTGTTGCCGGACCACGCCGGCCCCGATGCGCCGGAGCAGCTGGCATGCCGGCTCGCCACCGACGCCTATCGCCAGGGGCTGGGTGTGTTCATCCATACCCGCGACCAGGCCCAGGCCGAAGCGCTGGATGAACTGCTCTGGCAACAGTCGCCCGACAGCTTCGTGGCCCACAACCTGCAGGGCGAGGGTCCCCGTCAGGGCGCCCCCGTAGTGATCGGCTGGCAGGCACCGCACCAGGGCCGGCCGCTGCTGATCAACCTGGCGCCCCAGGCCCCTGCCTTCGCCCGGCGCTTCAACCGCCTGCTCGACTTCGTGCCACCCGACGAGGCCGGTAAGCAACTGGCCCGCGAACGCTTCAAAGCCTATCGGCAGGCCGGGGTCGAACTGACCACCGCGCCTGCACCATCCCAAACTGAAGACGCATAACACCATGGACAAAACGTTTAACCCCAACGCCATCGAACAGGCCCTGTACCAGCAATGGGAAAACAAGGGCTACTTCAAAGCCCACGGCGACACCAGCAAAGATGCCTACAGCATCATGATACCGCCGCCCAACGTGACCGGCAGCCTGCACATGGGCCACGCCTTCCAGGACTCCATCATGGACACCCTGATCCGCTACCAGCGCATGCAGGGCAAGAACACCCTGTGGCAGGTGGGCACCGACCACGCCGGCATCGCCACCCAGATGGTGGTGGAGCGCAAGATCGCCGCCGAAGAGGGCAAGAACCGCCATGATTACGGCCGCGACGCCTTTATCGACAAGATCTGGGAGTGGAAAAAAGAGTCCGGCGGCACCATCACCCGCCAGTTGCGCCGCCTGGGCGCCTCGGTGGACTGGGAGCGCGAGCGCTTCACCATGGACGAGGGCCTGTCCAACGCGGTGAAGGAAGTGTTCGTGCGCCTGTACGAGGACGATCTCATCTACCGGGGCAAGCGGCTGGTGAACTGGGATCCCAAGCTGCATACCGCCATCTCCGACCTGGAAGTGGAAAACCGCGAGATGAAGGGCCATATGTGGCACTTCCGCTACCCCCTGGCCGACGGCGCCAAGACCGCCGATGGCAAGGATTACCTGGTGGTGGCCACCACCCGTCCCGAAACCATGCTGGGCGACACCGCGGTGGCGGTCAACCCGGAGGATCCTCGTTATAAGGACCTGATCGGCAAGGACATCATCCTGCCCATCGTCCATCGCCGCATCCCCGTCGTCGGCGACGAACACGCCGATATGGAAAAGGGCACCGGCTGCGTCAAGATCACCCCGGCTCACGACTTCAACGACTACGAGGTGGGCAAGCGCCATGGCCTGCCGATGATCAACGTGCTCACCCTGAACGCCGAGATCCGCGACCAGGCCGAGGTGTTCACCACCAAGGGCGAGCCGTCCGACGCCTACGGCGCCGAGCTGCCCGCCGCCTTCCGCGGCCTCGACCGTTACGACGCCCGCAGCGCCGTGGTGAGCGAGCTGGAGCGGCTGGGCCTGCTCGACGGGGTCAAGGATCACGAGCTGACCGTGCCCTACGGCGACCGGGGCGGCGTGGTGATCGAGCCCATGCTCACCGATCAGTGGTACGTGCGCGCCGGCCCCCTGGCCGCCGTGGCCACCCAGGCGGTGGAGGACGGCGACATCCAGTTCGTGCCCAAGCAGTACGAGAACATGTATTTCTCCTGGATGCGCGACATCCAGGACTGGTGCATCTCCCGCCAGCTGTGGTGGGGCCACCGCATCCCCGCCTGGTACGACGACAACGGCCAGGTCTACGTGGGCCGCGACGAGGCCGAGGTACGCGCCGCCCACCAGCTGGGCGATGACGTGGCCCTGCGCCAGGACGAGGACGTGCTCGACACCTGGTTCAGCTCGGCGTTGTGGACCTTCTCCACCCTGGGCTGGCCGGAGCAGACCCCGGAGCTCGAGACTTTCCACCCCTCCAGCGTGCTGGTCACCGGCTTCGACATCATCTTCTTCTGGGTGGCGCGCATGATCATGATGACCATGCACTTCCTCAAGGACGAGAACGGCAAGCCCCAGGTGCCGTTCAAGACCGTCTACGTCACCGGCCTGATCCGCGACGAGAACGGCGACAAGATGTCCAAGTCCAAGGGCAACGTGCTGGATCCGCTCGACATGATCGACGGCATCGATCTGGAATCGCTGGTGGCCAAGCGCACCGGCAACATGATGCAGCCCCAGCTGGCCGCCAAGATCGAGAAGAACACCCGCAGGGAGTTCCCGGAGGGCATCGAGCCCCACGGCACCGACGCCCTGCGCTTCACCCTCTGCGCCATGGCCTCCACCGGCCGCGACATCAACTGGGACATGAAGCGCCTGGACGGCTACCGCAACTTCTGCAACAAGCTGTGGAACGCCTCCCGTTACGTGCTGATGAACACCGAAGAGCAGGACTGCGGCCAACACGGCGGCGAACTGCAGTATTCGCTGGCGGACCGCTGGATCCAGGCCCAGTTGCAGGTCACCATCAGGGACATGCGCAGCGCGCTCGACGGCTACCGCTTCGACCGGGCCGCCAACGCCCTCTACGAGTTCATTTGGAACCAGTTCTGCGACTGGTATCTGGAGCTGACCAAGCCGGTGCTGTGGCACGGCTCCGAGGCCGAACAGCGCGCCACCCGCAAGACCCTGATCGAGGTGCTGGAGACCCTGCTGCGTCTGGCTCACCCCTTCATGCCCTTCATCACCGAGGAAATCTGGCAGCGGGTGGCCCCGCTCGCCGGCCGCGCCGGCGACACCATCATGCTGGCCGCCTACCCGCAGGCCGATGCAGCACTGGAAGACCAGCAGGCGATGGCGGATCTGGAGTGGGTGAAGCGCTTTATCGTGTCCATCCGCAACCTGCGCGCCGAGATGAACATCCCCCCCGCCCAGGCACTGTCCGTGCTGCTGCGCCCGGCCGGCGACGACGCCCGCCGTGCCACCGACAACGACGCCTTCCTCAAGGCCATGGCGAAGCTCGACAGTATCACCCTGCTGGCCGCCGATGAAGCAGCACCGGTGTCCACCAAGCAGTTGATCGGCGACACCGAGCTGCTGCTGCCGATGGCGGGACTTATCGACAAGGACGCCGAGCTGGCGCGCCTGCAGAAGGAGCTGGACAAGGTCGGCGGTGAAATCAAGCGGCTGCAAGGCAAGCTGAACAACCCCGGCTTCGTGGCCAAGGCCCCCGCCGAGGTGGTGGCCAAGGAGCAGGAGAAGCTGGCCGACTACCAAGCCACCCTGGCCAAGCTGCAAGCCCAGCGCGAGCAGATCGCCAGCCTCTGATCACCTCACCCTGAACCACAAAGCGCCCGCCGATAGGCGCTTTGTTCAGGCTGTTCACTAAATAACTGATCCTAATGGTGCTACATCGGCCGGGCACCGCACACAGACACGCCGTAAACCCATCCCTGGGGGCTCCGCCGCGCCAATCCCTGGCGCAAAGGGTCTGCTTAGCAGTACCCGCCCGCTGTCTTGATTGATCTACTATTCGGAACAGCTATTTAGACCGCTTGTCATGACCGATGCAAGCGGCCAAAGGGCCCACTCCGCCGACACGCTGTAAATACGCTCACACATGCCATCCCTGGCATGTGACGGTCGGCGGAGCGGCTCCCTTTGTCCTCCTTTCTGGCATGGGTGTTGTCTTTTTGGGCCAATCCGTAGGATCATCATCCTTCTGAAAGCGCCCGCCGCTGGGCGCTTTTTATTGGCGCCCGGTACACTTAGGGTCTGTACTCCTGCCGCGAGCCGCCTTATGCACCTCGTCCATCTCAGCCTGCTGACCCTGCTGCTGACCGCCTGTGGCGGCCCGGCCACCTGGGCCCCTGGCCCCATCTCCGTCATCACGCCGGATGCCGGACTGCCCGGTCCCGGCGTCCTCACCCAGGACCAGCGCCGGGTGCTGCTGGAAGCCCACAACAAGGCACGGGAGGAAGTGGGGGCGCCGCCCCTGGGCTGGTCGGCCCATGCCACCGAACAGGCCGAACGCTGGGCCGGGGCACTGGCCCGGCGCTGCGTACTGGAGCACAGCCAGGGCTCGGGCTTTGGCGAAAACCTGTTTATGGGCACCCTCGGCTTTTATGACGAGCTGGACGGGGTCAGGGCCTGGGAAGAGGAGAAGCGGGACTATCGGGGCCAGCCGCTGACCCGGGCGTTGGCCCCGGTGGTGGGCCACTACACCCAGATGGTCTGGCCTGCCACCCGGGAGCTGGGCTGTGCCACCTCGGTCTGCGACGACAAGCTGATCCTGGTGTGCCACTACCACCCGCCGGGCAACTACCTGGGGGAAAGGGCCTACTGAATTGGCGCGCTGTTCGCCAAGGCTAGTCCCCGCGATCCAGGGCATGCAGGTTTTCCTCCCTCACCCTGGCCGCTTCCTCGTCGTACAGGAACGGCAGAAAGGCGTAGCGTCGCCCCCGGGTGACCGGCGTGGCCTCGTGCAGCAGGGAGCAGGAAAACACCACCGCGCCCCCCGCCGGCGGGCTGTAGCTCTGGGGCCCGAATTCGGGAAACAGCAACTGGCCGCCCTCGAACTCGCCGCTGTTGAGTACCAGGGACACGGCAAAACGCCGGTGGGCCGTACCCTGGGTGGTGTTGTCCCGGTGGCGACGGAAATGGCCGCCGCTCTCGGCCTCGTAACAGGCCACGATGTAGCGCTCGATGCGGGTCGCCCGGAACTGGAACGCCTTGTGCACTTCCGGCAGCAGCCGGTACTGGAGCCGGGTTCTGCAGGCCAGCATCAGCTGTTCGTCGGTGATGTCCTGATCGCGCCGGCGTTTGTGCAGGTGATCATGGACCTGCACCGTCTTGCCGTCGATATCCCGCATAAAGCCCGACTCATAGCCCCCCTCCCGCTCGTAATAGCCGATCAGGGCGCGGCACAGCTCGGGCTCGAACACCCGGGGGACGATCAGGATGGGGGCGTGAGACACCGCGGTCCAGGTCGGCGCCAGCGGCGGCAGCACCGACAGTACCCGCATCAGCTCCAGCATGTGGTTGCCGGCCCGCTCGCCGAACGGCAGCACGGCGAAAACCCGTAGCCGCTCGTCCAGCACCAGGGTAAAGCGCCGATAGGACGACGACGCCTCTCCCGCCGCGCCATACAGGCGGCTGACGCCCCCGTCGAAATCCCAGAAGATGCGCATGCCCGGCAGCAAGGCCGCCAGCCGTCCGCTGCTCTCGTCCTCGGGATCCGTGCTGACGCCGAAAAAGCAGATATTGACGTCGTCGAACACGCTGCGATGCCGGTCTATCTCCCCGAGCACATCCCGGCCAAGCGGATCGGCGGCGGAGCCGAAGAAACACAGCACCACGTGGCGGCCGGCCACGGTGTTGAACTGAAAACGGGGATTGCTGGTGGTGCGTGCCACGAACCAAGGTGCGGATTGCCCCACGTGCAACAGATTCTCTTGCATCACCTGCCCTCCATGGCAGCCTGCCCGGGCGGGCAGTATCTGGTGCTGGCAGTATAGCCCAGCCGGCGGCAACTCTCCCCTCAGTCCGCCGGCCCGGGTGCCGGCAGCGCCTCGCCCTCCCGCTCCAGCAATTGTCGCTTGCGCGCTATGCCCCAGCGATAGCCGGACAGGCTGCCGTCGCCACGCACCACCCGATGGCAGGGAATGGCCACCGCCAGCGGGTTGGCGGCACAGGCGGCCGCCACCGCCCGCGCCGCCCGGGGGCTGCCGATACGCCGGGCAATGTCGGCATAACTGAGGGTCTCGCCCGGGGGGATCTGCTGCAACGCCTGCCACACCCGCTGCTGGAAGGCGGTGCCGCGAATATCCAGCGGCAACCCCACCCCCAGGCGGGGACACTCCACCATGGCCACCACCCGGGCCACCAGTTGTTCGAAATCGACATCGCCGCCGATCAGGTTGGCGGCGGGAAAGCGATCCTGCAACTCCCGCAGCAGCGCTTCCGGCTCATCACCCAGTTGAATGGCGCAGACGCCCCGCTCGCTGCACGCCACCAGGATGGCGCCGAGCGAGCACTGGCCGACGGCGAAGCGGATATCGGTATCCTGGCCCCCGGCGCGGTAGCGGCCCGGAGTCATGCCCAGCAGACGGGCGGATTGTTCGTAGAAGCGACTGTCCGAGCCGTATCCCGCCTCATAGATGGCATCGGTCACCCTGTGCTGCCGGGCCAGCTCCCGCCGCACACGTTCGCCGCGCCGGGCCAGGGCATAGGCCCGGGGCGTCACCCCGGTTTCGGCCTTGAAGCGGCGATGCAGGTGGCAGGGGCTGAGTCCGGCGTGACCGGCCAGCTCCGCCAGCGTGGGGAGCCGTTCCGCCTGCTCGATATAACGGCACAGGGCCGGGATCAGTGCCGGCTCCCCGCTCGTCGGCTCCGGCCGGCAACGCTTGCAGGGCCGGTAGCCGGCGGCCCGGGCCGCGGCACCGCTGGTGTAGAAGGTGACGTGTTCGGGCCGGGCCTGGCGCGACGGGCAGGAGGGCCGGCAGTAGACGCCGGTGGTACTGACCGCATAGCAGAAATGGCCGTCGGCCCGCGCATCCCGGCTCAGCACCGCCTGCCAGCGGGGATCGCGCTGCACCGCCTCGATATGGGCCGCCTTGTTGCTGTCCATGGCATTGTCCTTGGCTGTAGTGGGTCACCCCCTCAATGTAGCCCGCTCCGTGGCCGGGGGCACTCCGGCTCTTGCGGTTGAATCCGGGAGCTCGAAAATGAGGCAGCCTAAGTTGTGGACTATATGGCGTTCCAGGGTGGGCCGGGGATTATTTCTTGTCCTTGGTCTCGACCTGGTTGCCGATAACCCCACCCACCACGGCTCCGCCTATGGTGCCCATGGTGCTGCCCCCGGTCAGGACAGAGCCACCCACGGCACCGGCACCGGCGCCGATGGCGGTGTTGCGATCCCGATCCGACATGTTGCTGCAGGCCGACAGACCGAACAGCAGGGCGGCGGCAACGGCTCCCGTCATTATCTTGTGGTTCATCATCTTGTCCTCGGCGGTGTGGGTCATTGGTCATAAAGACCGGTCCTTATAGTGTAAGCATTTCATGATGAACCAACCTCCGCCGCGGGACGCCGTCCGCAGATAACTGTCGTGTGGTGTCAGACGGCCATCATCTCCCCCCGCAACGGCCGGCACATCAGCTCGCGCACCCGGGCCGGATCCTGCTCCATGGCGAGCAGGTAATGCAGCTTGGCAAAGGCCGCCTCCAGGGTAAGATCGCCGCCCGGGGTCACTCCGATGCGGTTGAGGCTGTTGCCGGTGGCATAGGTGCCCTGATCGACCTTGCCGTAGAGGCAGTGGGTGCGGTTGACGATCACGATGCCCCGCTCCACCGCCGCCGCCAGCGCCGCCATCAGCTCGGTATTGGCGTCCGGCGGATTGCCGACCCCGAAGCTGAGCATCACCACCCCCCGCAGCGGCGCGTGCTCGAGCAGGGCGCGGGCGGCGCGGGCACTGATGCCCGGGTAGAGGCTGAGCACCGTCACCGCCTCTGGGTCGAATTCGGGAATGCGGAAGCACAGCGGCCCGGCCGGCAGCAGCAGCCCGCGATCCGGTTCCAGGCGGATGCCCGCCACCCCCAGCGGCGGCAGGTTGGGTGAGGCGAAGGCGTCCAGCTCGGTGGCCTTGAGCTTGGTGGTGCGGTTGCCCCGCAGCAGCCGGCCGTTGAAGTAGATGCACACTTCCGCCAGCCCCGGCGCCACGCACAGGTGCAAGCCGTTGATCAGGTTGTCCAGGCCGTCGCTGCGCCGCTCCGACAGCGGGATCTGGGAGCCGGTGATGATCACCGGCTTGTCCTGCCCCTGCAGCATGAACGACAGCGCCGAGGCGGTGTAGGCCATGGTGTCGGTGCCGTGCAGTACCAGGAAGCCGTCGTAGTCCTGCCAGTGCACCACCAGCAGGCCGGCGATCTGCGCCCAGTGCGCCGGCGTCAGGTTGGCGCTGTCGATAAGCGTCTGCAGCTCGATCACGTCGAACCCGGGCAGCTCGGGCTCGCCGCTGTCCGCCAGCCGCTTGCGCAGCAGGGCGGTGAAGTCCAGGGACGGCTTGTGCCCCTCGCTGGTGGCCCGGCAGCCGATGGTGCCGCCGGTATGCAGTATCAGTACCCGTCCCATCTCAGGCCTCCACCGGCGCCACCATGGCCGCCGGGCTCAGGATCGCGGCCAGTTGTTCCTCGCTCAAGAGCCCTTCCTTGCGCACCAGCTCGGCGACGCCGGCGCCGCTCAGCAGGGCCAGGCCGGCGATGCGGCTGGCGTTGTCGTAGCCGATATGGGGCACCAGGGCGGTGACGATGCCGATGCTGTTCTGCACGTGGCGGGCGCACTGGGCCTCGTTGGCCTCGATGCCGCGCACGCAGCGCTCGTCCAGCATACGGATGGCCTCGCCCAGCATGCGGCAGCTGTTGAGCAGGTTGTAGATGATCAGCGGCTCCATGGCGTTGAGCTGCAGCTGGCCGGCTTCCGCCGCCAGGGTCACCGCCAGATCGGCGCCGATCACCTGGAAAGCGGTCTGGTTCATCGCCTCGGGGATCACCGGGTTGACCTTGCCCGGCATAATGGAAGAGCCGGGCTGCATGGCCGGCAGCATGATCTCGCCCAGGCCGGTGCGCGGACCGCTGGACAGCAGGCGCAGGTCGTTGCTGAGCTTGGATAGCTTCACCGCCAGCCGCTTGAGTACGCTGGAGAAAGTGACGAAGGCACCCATGTCGGAGGTGGCCTCCACTAGGTTGCCCGCCAGGCTCACCGGCTGGCCGGCAATCCCGGCCAGCTCGGTCACCGCCAGCCGGGCGTAGCGCGGGTGGGCGTTGATGCCGGTACCGATGGCGGTACCGCCCAGATTGACCTCGCACAGCAGCCGGCAGGCGTCGTCGATACGCGCCTCCTCCTCGCCCAGATTGACAGCGAAGGCCTCGAATTCCTGGCCCAGGGTCATGGGCACCGCGTCCTGCAGCTGGGTGCGGCCCATCTTGAGGATATGGCCGAATTCCAGAGCCTTGGCCGCCAGGCTCTGCTGCAGGCCGGCAATGGCTTCTTTCAGCGGCTGGGCGGCGAACACGATGGCCAGCCGCGCCGCGGTAGGATAGGCGTCGTTGGTGGACTGGGAGCGGTTGACGTCGTTGTTGGGGTGCAGTTCCTGATACTGGCCGCGGGCGAAGCCGAGCTTGTGCAGCGCCAGGTTGGCGATCACTTCGTTGGCGTTCATGTTGGTGGAGGTGCCGGCCCCGCCCTGGATCAGATCCACAATAAACTGGTCGTGCAGCTCGCCTTCGATGATATCGGCGCAGGCGGCCTCGATGGCGGCGGCCTTGTGTTCGGGCAGCAGGCCGAGCTGGTGGTTGGCCTGGGCGGCGGCGGCCTTGACCATGGCCAGGGCCCGGATCAGCTCGGGAAAGTGGCTGATGGGCACGCCGGTGATGTTGAAGTTCTGTTTGGCACGCTGGGTCTGGATACCGTACCAGGCCTCGGCCGGCACCTGCTGTTCGCCCAGAAGATCGTATTCGGTACGTGTTTGCATTTGGCTTCTCCACCGGCTTGCACTGTTGTTTGACGAGTCAGACGATCGGGATCCCGAACAGGCAACGGAAGGATACAGCTAAGCCGACCGTCACATGCCATGAATGGCATGTGCGAGCGTACAGGGATGTATTCACAGCGTGTCGGCGTGCTGTGCCTTCCGGTGCCTGAGCGCGTTCGCACAGGTTCATCTGTTGGCGTTATTACAGCAACAAGGGGGGCTGGCGGGGAATTTGACGCCCTGTAGCAAAGTGGCGCTGTGTGGTGCACTGGCTGCATCAATCAGATACTGTTGCACTCTGTTGCAGAAAAGTGACTTTGGGTACACTGGGCCCAGTTTCGGGGAGCCGCCATGCATCAAGATTTCGCCAAAAACCTGCGCCTGTTGTGCAGCTACTACAAGTCGGTGGCCGAGGTATGCCGCAAGCTCAAGGTCAACCGGCCCCAGTTCAACCGCTACCTGAGCGGCCGCTACAAGCCCTCGGCCCACAGCCTGCGCCGGCTGTGCGATTTTTTCGGGGTGGAGGAGCATGAAATACTAATGCCCCACAGCCAGTTCGAGCTGCTGATCCAGGTGCGGCCACGACCGCGGGAAGAGGAAGAAGAACACCCGGAGCTCAGCCACCTGGCGCTGCTGCAGGCCAACTCCCAGGGGCTCGACAAATACCTGGGCTACTACTTCGAGTACCACCATTCCATGGCCTTCCCCGGCAAGATACTGCGCAACCTGGTGTGCCTGGAGCAACGCGGCCAGGGGGTCTATTACCAGCGTACCGAGCGGCTGCAGCAAAGCCCCGGCGAGCGGGTCTATCACAGCAAGTACCTGGGCATGGCCCACCTGCTGGCGGATCGGATCTTCCTGGTGGACTACGAGTCGCTCACCCGCAACCAGTTGACCCAGACCATACTGATCCCCACCTTCAAGAGCCGGGTCGGCCGGCTGAGCGGCCTGCGCCTGGGCGCCTCGGCCAGCGGCGAGCGTATTCCCAGCTGTACCCGGGTGGTGCTCGAATACCTGGGCCGCAAGGTGGACATCCGCCGCACCCTGGCGCTGTGCAGCACCTTCGACGCGGACAGCGGCCACATCGCCCCGGCCATCCTCGCCGCCATCGCCAACGACATGGCCCCGGGCGAGCATCACTTCCGCGCCCGGCACTGTTTTTAGACCACCGGCAACAATCCCAGCCAGAGCAGCCGTACCACCGCCACGTTGGCCAGGCTGACCAGGCACAGGAAGGCCACGTAGATCATCACCAGCGGGCGGAAGTAGTTGCCGCGGGCGTGGCGGATCATGCCCTGCTCCTCCTGGATCCGGCGGTGGGCGCCGGCAATCCGGGCGAACAGAGCCAGTTCGAAGTGCATCAGGAACAGGGTGATCAGCGACAGCACGGTACCGAGCAGGGGCGCTATCAGGATCCAGCCCTGCAGCACCCGGGTGATGTCGGGCTTGAGGTAGGGCACGGCGCCCAGCAGCACCACGGCGGCGGTGATCTGGAACAACTTTTTCCAGATGTGGTCGTGGCGGTATTTGTACTCATCCCACAGCAGGGCATCCCGGTCGTGTTGCATCTGCACTGGCTCTCTCCCTCCCGAACAGGATGCCGACTATAACACGGGATCCAGGCCGAGCTCAGCCTCCGTGGGCCGGGCCTGATCACCCCGGCGGTAATCGCAGACGCCGTCGGGAAAGATCTTTTCCAGCATGGTCCGATAGGGACGAACCTCGACCTCGCCGTAGAGCCCCAGCGCCATGGCCTCGGCCACCGGCATCAGGGCGCAGCGGAACAGATCCCCGGCCAGCGGGCTGCCGGCCACGTTGCGCGGGCTCCGGTAGGGGGGGTAGGCCCGCAGGCAGGGACCGGACTCGGCCGCGCCCAGCCAGGGGCCCCGCCAGACATCCGGGCCCCGGGCAATCAGCCTGCCCTCTCCGTCCCAGCAGGCGTCCTCGGCGTCCGCCGGACGGTGCCCGGCGGCCAGCCAGCGCTCCAGCAGGGCAAAGGCCGCCGGGGTGGAATCGAACGGCTCCAGACTTTGCCAGATCAGCATGTTGTCACTGTGACCCCGGGTACGTAGCAGGCGTAGCCGGCTCGACAGGCTGGCGAAGGAGTGGTGCATGTCGAGCTCGGGATCCAGGTAATGGCGGATATCGACGATCGGCAGATCCACTCGCCCGAGGAACACCTGGCCGGCGCGGTAGGCCGCCGCCATGGCTTCCCCCTGGCCCCGGCCGCGCGGCGCGACCCGGATCTCGTCCACCCGGTTCTCGGCGAACACCCGCAGCGGCACCGGTTTTATCCGCCGCATGTTGTGGTGGCTCCAGATGGAAGCCCGAGCCAGGCTGGTGTCGCCGGACAGCAGCCAGTAGCGCTCCTGGACCATGTCCTTCGGTGCCTTCCAGCTGCCGACGTGGGCGTTGAGGTGCAGGAACTCCGGCAGGCTCAGGTCGCCGGCCACCAGGGCACCGAGGCCGTACTGCACCCCGGTGTTGTCGTAGGTGCGATGGGCGAAGCCGTGTTCGTCCACCCCGTAGACATGGGCCAGATCGTGCCAGTGGCTGAAGCGGGCGCGGGCAGCCACCTCGGGGACATAGCGATGGGCATGGTGGGAATAGTGGGGATTGTTGGTCAGCGGCGCCAGGCCGCGCCAGCTGTGGCTGCATTCGGTGGCGCCCGGCGGCAGCGGCGGCAGGCGCAGCCCCAGCCCGGCCCAGCGCGCCCAGCGGTAATAGCGCCGCTCCCGGTTCTCGACCCGGCTGCTGGCCGACAGCCCCAGCACCAGGGTGCGGTTTTCCTGCACCTGCCAGCGGGAATTGTCCCGGGCGGTCACGTCGAAGTAATACTCCAGCAGCTCGCAGTCCAGCGCCCAGATGCTCTGGGTGATCATGTCCGGGTAGCTGTACTGGGGGATCAGCGCGTCCAGCAGCCCGGGATGGGTCTCGGCCAGCAGGTACTGCTGTACCGCTCCGCCGGAGGCGCCGATGCCCACGGTATAGTCGGGCCGGCCGTAGCGGGCCACGAACTGGGCCTTGGCCAGTTGCGCCGTATTGCCCGCCAGCCAGACGTTGTACTGGGTGGCGGTGACATTGGCGCTGGTGCCGAGCACCGCGTAGCCCTCGGCCAGCTGGTCCGTCAGCCGCCTGGTGAGGGTGCTCATCTTCATGTGCCCCTGGCGCTTGCCGATGCCGACACCGCCGCGGAAATGGAAAATTAGCCGCCGGTTCCAGTAACGGCTGCGGGTGTCGGCCACCGGCTCGGCGGGATCCGCCAGCATGGCAATGGCATAGAGGAAGCGGTTGAGGCTGCCCCGCTCTACCCGCAATACGAAGGGAATGCGCTCGCCGTCGTGGCTGAACCACGCCATGTCCGCCGGCAGGGGCCCGGCAGGCAGGGGCAGCAAGTCGTCACCGGCCACCGGCTTGTAGAAGTAATCCATACGGGTCGGGGTCAGGCAGTCCCGGCTGTAGCCCACTATGGTGCCTTTCAGCTTGCGCCCCTGTGCCTCGGCGTACACCGGGGTGCCGATCCCGTCCCGGTTATCCACTCGCGGCTGGCCCAGGCCGGACTCCTCGGTGCCGCAGGCGAAGGGATACTGCAAGGGACCCAGGCTAGGGTCGATGGGCCCCGTTTCGCCGGGCAGTACCGGCAGGGGGAAAGAGGACGGATCCAGCGGCACCCGGGAAGGATGGGGTCCGCGATAAGGTGGCCGGGGGGCCGAGGGATCGTAATCGGGCGGCAGGCGTTCGACCAGGGCATCCGGCGGCACCGGCAGCAGATCCTTGCCCAGCCAGTGGGACAGCGGCGAACAGCCGCCCAGCAACAGCGCCAACAGCAACCCGCCTTTGTGCATCGCCTTGCTCCCGGGAGGTGGTTCCCCCTATTTTAGTCGAGCGCGGCTTCGGCATGGCGGTCCCTCGGCGGGACCGTCTTGCCGGATGACACCGGTCAGGCAATGGTGCCCCCTGGCACCTTACTCCTCGAAGTAGGTGCCCCAGCCGTCGTAGTCGATGCCGTATTTCTCGGCGATGGGCAGCAGCAGGGCTATCTGCCGCATGATCGGCTCTTCGTCGAGGACACTGTCCTTGACCGCGTCGAAGCACAGCAGCACCTGGCCCCGCTCCAGGGTCAGCTCCTCGGCGTCGGTCACCTCGAACCCGGCCTTGAAACAGTCTACCGCCGCCTTTTCCAGCCGGTTGAAATCCTGGCCGGAAAAGTGATGCTCTATGGTGTATTCCACCTCGGGGTTACTGCCGTCTTCCAGCAGGGATTCGATAATGTTGCGGGTTTCTTCCCGCCAGTCCATCTGTTCGCTCATTCGGGGCTCCTGGGTGGTGATCTGGGCCAAGCTTAGGGCCGGCGCACTTCGCTGTCCAGCTCGGCAATACGCTCGGCAATCAGCTGACGACTGTGCTTGAGCAGCTCGCGCAGATGGCCGGGTTCATAGTCCTCAATGGCGATCGGCGGCATGATCTCGACGATCAGCTCGCCGTTGTCCCAGCGATTGAGATCCACCTGACCGAAATAGCTGGAGCAGGCGATGGGCACGATCGGCACCCGGGCCTGCAGCGCGATATGAAAGGCGCCAGTCTTGAACGGCAGCAGGCCCTTGCCCTTGCTGCGGGTGCCTTCGGGAAACATCCAGATCGATATGTTGCGCTGGCGGATCCGGTCCACCACGGTGCCGATGGTGCTCGCCGCCTTGGCCTTGTTCTCGCGGTTGATCAGCAGGTTGCCGCTCAGCCAGAACAGCTGGCCGAACAGCGGGATCCAGAACAGGCTGTTCTTGCCGATGGCCACGGTGCGCGGCATCACCGCCCCGGGCAGGGCGATGATGTCCCAGTTGCTCTGATGATTGGCAATGTAGACCGCCGAGTGCAGATCCCTGACGTGTTCGTATCCCCGCACCCGGACCTTGAGCCCCACCAGCGGGCAGGCCCGGTGGAACAAGCGCCCCAGCAGATAGACGTTGTTGGGATGACGCGGGCGCAGCAGGCACACCAGGGTACCCAGCACAAACACCGTTACCATGGCCAGGCCAAGCAGTAACAGCCTCAGCAGCTTTAACATGAAGGATCCTCGCAATTTGGGAGTCGGCAGTATACTGAGGGGACCCGGAAGGGACAAGAGCGGCCCGGTTTCCCCGGCCGCTTCGCTTGAGGTGCCGAAGGTCAGCCGACCCTGGCCTGGTTGTGCTCCAGGCGGAAACCGGCCACCAGTTGCTGCAACTGGGCCGCCAGGGCCGCCAGCTCGTTGCTGGCGCTGGCGGTCTGCTTGGCGCCGGCGGCGGTCTCGCCCCCCATCTCATGAATGCTGGAAATATTGCGGCTGATATCCTCGGTCACCGCCGCCTGTTCGTCCACGGCGGTGGCGATCTGGGCATTCATGTCGTGGATGGTCTGTACCGCCCGGCTGATGGTTTCCAACGCCTGTTCCGCCTGCCGGGCGCTGGCCACCGTCTGCTCCGCCTGGTGCCGGCCGCTGTGCATGGCGGTCATGGCCTGCTCCGCATC
The DNA here is from genome assembly GCF_003012775.1 of Zobellella endophytica. Taxonomy (GTDB): domain Bacteria; phylum Pseudomonadota; class Gammaproteobacteria; order Enterobacterales; family Aeromonadaceae; genus Oceanimonas; species Oceanimonas endophytica. Next base: position 727,917 of record NZ_PXYG01000002.1, read on the forward strand.
CGATTGCAGCCGGCCGATGGTGGTGACAATTTCCTGGGAGGAATGCTGGGTCTGCTCCGCCAGGTTGCGCACTTCCGCCGCCACCACCGCGAAACCCCGGCCCTGCTCGCCGGCACGCGCCGCCTCTATCGCCGCATTCAGCGCCAGCAGATTGGTGCGGTCGGCAATTTCCTGGATTACCGCCACCACCGAGCTGATCTGGCTGCTGCTGTCCGCCAGGGACTGCACCACCTGGCCGGTGGACGACACCTCCTCCGCCAACCGGATAATGGAGCCCACGGTTTGCTGAACCACCCGCTTGCCCTGTTCCGCCGCCTCGAAGGCGGCCCGGGCCGACTCCGCCGCCTGCCCCGTGTTATGGGACACTTCCTGCACCGTCGCCGACATCTCGTTGATGGCGGTGGCCACCTGATCGGTGTCCTGCTGCTGGCGGGACAGGTTGCTGCTGGTCTGCAGCGACACCGCCGAGGTTTCCTCCGCCGCCGCGGCCAGGCTGTTGCTGGACTGGTGGATATGGCCGATCAGCTCGCGCAGCCTGCTGGTCATGTGATGCAGTTGGCCGTACACCCCGGCGCTGGACTTGCCGAAGCTCAGGGTCAGGTCGCCCTCGGCGATGCGCCCGGCCACCCGGGCCATCTCCGCCGGCTCGGCGCCCAGGGGCGCCAGCACCATCCGCCGCAGCGCCCAGCCCAGCACCAGGCTGAGCAGCACCAGCAATACCGACAGCGCCACCATGACGGCGACCATCAGCCGGTTGCGCGCCTCTTCGGCGGCGATGTTTTGATCCAGTCGCTGCAGCAACAGGGTGATGAACCGGTTCACCGAGGTGCTCATCACCGCGCTCTGTTCGTTGTAGTCGGGGCTGAACACCTTCTCCCGCGCCTGCTCCAGGCGGCCGGCGCCGGCCAGCTCGATGGCCTCCTTTTCCCGGGCGGCCATCACCAGCGTGGCCTGGCGGCCTTTTTCCAGTAGGGCCCGCTCCTCGTCATTCAGCGCCATCTCCTGCAGCATCTGCCGGTTCGAGATGGTTTTGCCGTCGATCCGCGGCTGGCGCCCCTCGGTCATCGCCAGGACATTGTGGTACAGCTGCAATTCGGCGCGATCTCCGGTAACCACATAGGAGCGGATGCGGGAAGACAGCTGGCCGGACATCATCCGCAGCAAGTTGGCCGAGTTGAAATAATCGAAGCGCTGTTGCTGCGCCTGCTGTACCCCTTGCTGGGATTGCAGCAGCAGGTAAAGGGCTCCGCCCAGCGTGAGCGCGAACAGCAGCACCACCCCGAGAATCAGCCGGATAATGGCCTTGAGGCTCAGATTGCCCGTCATGTATATTCTCCCACCCACAAAAGTAAACAATAATGAACACAATAATACGTGTAATTATGCGCTAATTGTTACAGAAGTGAAATACACGGAAAGGGCTCGCCGGAACGAAAAGGCCGCCCGGAAAGGCGGCCTGGATAGCGGAGGGAGCCGGGTTCAGCTCAGCCGGCCGTGGCACTGCTTGTATTTCTTGCCCGAGCCGCAGGGACAGGGATCGTTGCGCCCCACCTTGTCTCCCTCGCGCACGAAGGGAGCGCCATCGCCCCGGGGGGGTGCCGGCTCGCCCTCGGCCAGCGGATTTTCCGCCTCCGCGTGGCTGTAGCTCTGGGGCCGCTTCTCCGCCGCCTCGCGCCGCCTGGCATCGGCCGCTTCCACTTCCTCCTGGCTCTGTACCCGTACCCGGCTGAGGATGCTGACCACCTCCCGTTTGAGGTTGTCCAGCAGTTGGGTGAACAGCTCGTAGGACTCGCGCTTGTACTCCTGTTTGGGATTTTTCTGGGCGTAGCCGCGCAGGTGGATGCCCTGGCGCAGGTGGTCCATCGCCGCCAAGTGCTCCTTCCACAGGTTGTCCAGGGTCTGCAGCATCACCGAGGTTTCGAACTGGCGCAACACGGACTCGCCCACCACCGCCTCTTTGTCCTGGTAGGCCTTGGTGGCGGATTCCAGCACCCGCTCCTTGAGCTGTTCGTCGTGCAGCTTTTCATCCTGCTTCAGCCAGTCGCCGATGGGCAGCTCCAGGGCGAAGTCGACCCGCAGCCGCTGCTCCAGCCCGGGCACGTCCCACATTTCCTCCAGCGACTGGGGCGGGATGTACTCGTCGACGATGGCGCTCAACACGTCCTCGCGGATCACTTCGATGGTGTCCTTGATGTCGCCGGAATCGAGCAGCTCGTTGCGCTGTTCGTACACCACCTTGCGCTGGTCGTTGGCCACGTCGTCGAACTCCAGCAGGTTCTTGCGGATGTCGAAGTTGCGGGTTTCCACCTTGCGCTGGGCATTCTCGATGGCCCGGGTCACCCAGGGATGCTCGATGGCCTCGCCCTCTTCCATCCCCAGTTTCTTCATCATGGCGGTGACCCGGTCGGAGGCGAAGATGCGCATCAGGGCGTCTTCCATCGACAGGTAGAAACGGCTGGAGCCCGGGTCGCCCTGGCGGCCGGCCCGGCCGCGCAGCTGATTGTCGATGCGGCGCGACTCGTGCCGCTCGGTGCCGATGATGTGCAGGCCGCCGGCGTTGATCACCGCCTCGTGGCGCAGCTGCCAGTCGGCCTTGATGGCGGTGATCTGGTCGGGGGATGCCTCGCCCAGGGCGTCGATTTCCGCCATCCAGCTGCCGCCGAGCACGATGTCGGTACCCCGGCCGGCCATGTTGGTGGCGATGGTCACGGCGCCGGACCGGCCGGCCTGGGCGATGATTTCCGCTTCCTTGGCGTGGAACTTGGCGTTGAGCACCTGGTGCTTGATGCCTTCCTGCTTGAGGATATGGGACAGCAGCTCGGAGTTTTCGATGGACACCGTGCCCACCAGCACCGGCTGGCCCCGCTCCACACAGTCCTTGATGTCGGCGACGATGGCCTTGTATTTCTCGGGCGCGGTCAGGTAGACCAGATCCCCCATGTCCTTGCGGATCATCGGCTTGTTGGTGGGGATCACCACGGTGTCCAGGCCGTAGATGTGCTGGAACTCGAAGGCTTCGGTGTCGGCGGTGCCGGTCATGCCCGCCAGCTTGTCATAGAGGCGGAAATAATTCTGGAAGGTGATGGAGGCCAGGGTCTGGTTTTCGTTCTGGATCTTGACCCCTTCCTTGGCTTCCACCGCCTGGTGCAGGCCCTCGGACCAGCGCCGGCCCGGCATGGTGCGGCCGGTGTGCTCGTCGACGATCACCACCTCGTTGTCCTGCACTATGTAGTCCACGTTGCGTTCGAACAGGGTGTGGGCGCGCAGGCCGGCGTTGACGTGGGCCAGCAGCACTATGTTGCCGGCGGAGAACAGGGAGTCCTCCTCCGCCAGCAGCCCCATGCGCTTGAGTTCTTCCTCCACGAAGATCTGGCCGTTTTCGGTGAGCAGCGCCTGCTTGTTCTTCTCGTCCACCGTGTAGTGGCCGTCGCCGGTGTATTCCTCGGTGTCTTCCTTGTCCTGCTTGACCAGCCTGGGGATCAGGGTATTGATGCGGGTATAGAGTTCGGAGCTGTCTTCGGCCGGGCCGGAGATGATGAGCGGAGTACGGGCTTCGTCGATCAGCACCGAGTCCACCTCGTCCACCAGGGCGTAGTACAGCGGCCGCTGCACCCGCTGCTGGGGGGTGAAGGCCATGTTGTCGCGCAGGTAGTCGAAGCCGAATTCGTTGTTGGTGCCATAGGTGATGTCGCAGCCATAGGCCTCGCGCTTTTCCCCATGGCTCATGCCCGGCAGGTTGCAGCCCACGGTCAGGCCGAGGAATTCAAACAGCGGCCGGTTGGCCTCGGCATCACGGCGGGCCAGGTAGTCGTTCACCGTCACCACGTGCACGCCGCGGCCGGTCAGGGCATTGAGGTACACCGGCAGGGTACCGGTCAGGGTCTTGCCTTCACCGGTCTTCATCTCGGCGATCTGGTTGTTGTGCAGCACCATGCCGCCGATCATCTGCACGTCGAAGTGGCGCATCTCGAAGATCCGCTTGGACGCCTCGCGCACCGTGGCGAAGGCTTCCGGCAGTATCTGCTCGAGGCTTTCCCCCTGTTCCAGCCTGTTGCGGAACTCGGCGGTCTTGGCCTGCAGTTCAGCATCGGACAGCGCTTCGAACTTCGGCTCCATCGCGTTGATTTCATTTACAACTTTGCGCAGCCGCTTGAGGGTTCTGTCATTACGGCTACCGATTATCTTGGTGAAGAGTTTGGTAATCATGCTTGGCCAATTATGATGTTGGAAGATAAAGCCCCGCTCAGGCGAAGCCGGAAAACTAGTGGGGCAGAAAACGCGCCGGATCCAGCTGCTTGCTCCCTTTCAGCACTTCATAATGCAAATGAACCCCGGTTGCACGCCCGGTCCGCCCCATCAGGGCGATATGTTGTCCGGCTTCGACCCGCTCGCCGACCTGCACCAGTTGGGTGTCGACATGAGCATAGCGGGTCATCCAGCCCTGGCCATGATTGATCTCGACCAGGGAGCCGAAGGCAGGATGGTATTCTACCGCAGAGACCACCCCGGCGGCAGTGGCGGCGATGGGTTGCCCCTGCCTGCCGGAAAAATCCATGCCCTTGTGCCAGCGGGTCCGGCCGGTAAAGGGATCCCGCCGCTGGCCGAATCCCGAGCTCATGCGCGCCTGGTGGCCGGGCACCGGATGGCCGTGGATCTGGGTGATTTCGTTTATATGGAGATTAAGCAGCAGAGATTCAAGGGCGACGAGGGTCAGGCCGTAGTCCTTCGCCTGGCCGGACAGCCGGGTCAGGGCCTGGTTCAGCTCGGCAAAGCCGTTGAAGGGACGCTTGAGCAGGTTGACATCCACCCGCTGCAGGGGCAGTTCGTCGCTCAGATCGTAATCCTGCACCAGCCGCTGGCCCACCACCGTCAGTTGGCCCAGATCCGCCTGCAGCTGGCCCAGGCGCTGGCCGATGCGACTCAGTTGCTGCTGCTGGCTGCGCTGCTGCTGGGCCAGTTGCAGGCTCAGTAGCTCGCGCTGCTGGCTGGCCGACTGCCACTGACTGAAACAATAGATCACCAGGGGCAACTGGATCAGGGTCAGCACCAGCAGCATCCACAGCCAGGGTGAACGGGGGGCCGAAACGGCGGGAGCAATTACGGAATGGGTCATCATGTACACTACAGAGGAAAAAAACGAAACACGCCGGCGCGGAGAGAAGCCGGCGTGTTCAGGACATCATCAGGCGGGATTATACGCGGTGTCGTAATAACGAATGGGCGATTCGGCACCCTGTTCGTCAAAGGTAACGATTTCCCAGGCCTCGGCGTTGGCCAGCAGGGCCCGCAGCAGGTTGTTGTTGAGGGCATGGCCGGTCTTGTAGGCACGGAACTCACCCAGGATGCTGTGGTTGCACATGTAGAGGTCGCCGATGGCGTCCAGCATCTTGTGTTTGACGAACTCGTTCGGATAACGCAGGCCGTCTTCGTTCAGCACCTTGTAGTCGTCCAGCACCACGGCGTTTTCCAGGCTGCCGCCCAGCGCCAGGTTCTGGGAATGCAGGTACTCGATGTCGCGCATAAACCCGAAGGTCCGGGCCCGACTCAGCTCCTTGACGAAAGCCGCGCCGGAGAAATCCAGCGTCAGGTGCTGACTTCGGCCTTCGAACACCGGGTGCTTGAAGTCGATGGTCAGATCCATCCTGAAGCCGCGACCATAGGGCCGGAATTCCGCCCACTTGTCGCCGTCCTCCACCCGCACCGGCTTTTTGATGCGAATGAAGCGCTTGAGCGCGTTCAGCTCGCGGATGCCGCCGGATTGCAGCAGATAGATGAAGGGGTGGGAACTGCCATCCATCACCGGCACCTCGGGTGCGTCCACCTCGATGTAGAGGTTGTCGATGCCCAGACCGGCCAGCGCCGCCGACAGGTGCTCTATGGTCGACACGCGAACCCCCTGCTCGTTGACCAGGGCGGTACAGAGCATGGTGTCCCTGACCAGATCGGCGTCGGCCCGGATCTCTACCTGGGGATCCAGATCGGTACGACGAAACACGATACCTGTGTTGGCCGGCGCGGGAACAAAGCGCAGCTGCACCTTGTGGCCGGAATGCAGGCCGATTCCGGTGGCCTGCACGGTATTCTTCAGAGTCCGTTGTCTAATCATAAGGTTATCCGCAAGTCAAAAAGGCCCGGTCCGAACCAAATTCAAATGGTCAGACATGTTAGCACAATAATCCGCCTGCGCCAATTGAGAGAGGTTCTCAATCGGCCTGTTTACGCAGGAACGCCGGGATATCCAGGTAGTCCAGATCGGTCTTCACCTGGGTGCTGTCGGCGTTCACCGCCAGCTTGCCGGACTGCTCTTCGCGCGGGCTGTCCATCCGGCGCATGCCGTTGTCGTCCCGGCTGGAGCCGGACTTCACCAGGGTGATGTCGGGCTTGCGCTCGGCACCGATACCGGTGGCCACCACGGTCACCCGCAGCTCGTCGCTGATCTCCGGATCCAGTACGGTACCCACCACCACGGTGGCGTTCTCGGAGGCGAAGGCCTTGACCGCGTTGCCCACGGTTTCGAACTCCTCGATGGTCATATCGAGACCGGCGGTGATGTTGACCAGAATGCCGCGGGCGCCGGCCAGATCCACGTCTTCCAGCAGCGGACTGGAGATCGCCTTCTCGGCGGCTTCCTCGGCGCGATCTTCACCGGTGGCGCTGCCGGTACCCATCATGGCGGTGCCCATTTCCCGCATCACGGTACGCACGTCGGCGAAGTCGACGTTGATCAGGCCCGGACGGGTGATCAGCTCGGCGATGCCCTGTACCGCCCCCAGCAGCACGTTGTTGGCGGCCTTGAAGGCGTCCAGCAGGGAGATGCCGCGACCCAGCACCTTGAGCAGTTTGTCGTTGGGGATGGTGATCAGCGAGTCGACGTGCTTGGCCAGCTCGTTGATGCCCTGCTGGGCGTAGTTCATCCGCTTCTTGCCTTCGAAGGCGAAGGGCTTGGTCACCACCGCCACGGTGAGGATGCCCAGCTCCTTGGCCACTTCCGCCACCACGGGGGCGGCCCCGGTGCCGGTACCGCCACCCATGCCGGCGGCGATAAACACCATGTCGGCGCCGTCCAGCAGATCGCGGATGGCGTCCTTGTCTTCCAGCGCCGCGTCCCGGCCCACTTCCGGGTTGGCCCCGGCCCCCAGGCCCTTGGTGATGGCCCCACCCACCTGCAGGGTGGTGTTGGCACTGGAGTTGCGCAGCGCCTGGGCATCGGTGTTGATGGCCAGGAATTCCACGCCTTCCAGGTTCTCGCGCACCATGTGCTCGACCGCGTTGCCGCCGCCGCCGCCGACGCCCACCACCTTAATGACGGCTTCCTGCTCGTGATCATTCATCAGTTCAAACATAAGACTCTCTCCGCTTTGCTCTTGGTTGGTTCCTGCCAAGATTAAAATTCGCCACGCAACCAGTTACCGACCCGTTTCAGCAGGCTGGTGACACTGGCCTTGTTGTTATATTCCAGTTGAGGCATGGACTGATGCTCCTTGCCGTATTGCAGCAGTCCCACCGCGGTGGAGTACACCGGTGTCTCAACATAATCCGATAAGCCCTTGACCCCGTCCGGCTGGCCGATGCGCACCTGGCACTGGAAGATCTGCTCGGCGCATTCCACCAGCCCCTCGATCTGCGCCGCGCCGCCGGTGAGCACCAGGCCGGCGGCCAGCTGATGCTTGACCCCGGCCTTTTTCAGCTCGCTCTGCACCTTGGCCAGTTCCTGGTTGATCATGCCGAGCAGCTCGCTGTAGCGCGGTTCGATCACCTCGGCCAGGGTCTGCCGCTGCAGACTGCGGGCCGGGCGGCCGCCCACGCTGGGCACTTCTATGGTGTCTTCCTTGCTGACCAGTCGGCTGAAGGCGCAGCCATGCCGTACCTTGATCGCTTCCGCGTCGAGCGGCGGCGTGCCAAAGGCGTAGGCGATGTCGCTGGTCACCGTGCTGCCCGCATAGGGGATCACCTTGGTATGGCGCAGGGCGCCGCCGGTGAACACCGCCATGTCCATGGTGCCCCCGCCGATGTCGACTACGCATACACCCAGCTCTTTCTCATCGTCGGTCAGCACCGCATAACTGGATGCCAGTGCGCTGAAAATAAGCTGGTCTACTCGCAGGCCCAGACGTTCTACACATTTCTCGATGTTGCGCGCCATGTCGTTATGGCAGGTGATCAGGTGTACCTTGGCATGCATGCGCACCCCCGACAGTCCGATGGGATTCTTGATCCCTTCCTGGAAGTCGATGGAAAACTCCTGGGGCAGTACGTGCAGCACCCTGTGCTCATCGGACAGCCGTACCGACTTGGCGGTATGGATGACGTTGTCCACGTCCTCCTGGGTCACCTCCTCGTCGGAGATGGGCACCATACCGGTCTCGTTGCGGCACTCGATATGTTTGCCCGACAGCCCCAGGTAGACGGAGGTGATCTGGCAGTCCGCCATCATCTCCGCCTCGTCCACCGCCCGCTTCAGCGACTTCACCACCGACTCCAGGTCGTTCACGCCGCCCTTGTCCATTCCCTTGGAAGAGTGGCTACCGAGGCCGATGATGTTCAGGTCACCGTCCGGCAGCACTTCACCCACCAGTGCTGTTACCTTGGCCGTGCCTATATCAAGCCCGACGATCAGATTTCGTTCCGCGCTCTTGGTCATTATCAGTCTCTTCGTCCTGCTTCCATCCTACCGCCAACCCGGTATCGTAACGCAGATCCAGATAGGCAATCCGCTCTCGTTCGGCGATGCCCGGGTAGACATCAATAAATCGTTGTAAACGGGCCTCGATATCGTCCCGCCCCAGTATCAGCGTCACCCCGTTGGACAGGGTCAGCTCCCAGGACAAGCGGGGAGTGAGATGAACCCGCTCGATCTCATACCCTCTCGGCTGCAGAAATCGCTGCAGGGACCGGTATTCCTCCAGTACCCGCCCGGCCTCTTCATCCGGTCCCGACAGCGATACCAGATCCAGCTCGGGATGCTCGGCCCTGAAGACCTCGCCATGGGTGTTGACCATGGCGTTCCGGTTCCAGAAGGCGGCGACCGGCTGCTCCACGATATATACCCGGAGCTTGTCCGGCCACTGCTTGCGGATCGAGGCCTGGTACACCCAGGGCAGCGCCAGCAGCTGCTGCTGCACCCGATCCACCTCCAAGGCGAAGAAGTTGCCCACCTCCGGCAACGCCAGCACCGACTCCCGCACCTGTTCCCGGCTCAGGTAGCGGTGCTCGCCCTGGATGATCAGGCTGTTGACCGGCACCTGATTGGCCGCCGTCATCCATAACGCCAACTGCCACAATCCCCATAGCAGCGCGGCCAGCACCATCAGAAAGAAGGTCAGGCCGGAGATAAATCCCAAGCGGGTCCGGGTGGCGACGGCGGTGCTCATATCAGTGCGCCATCTCCAGCACCCGCACCACCAGTTGCTCGAAGGACAGCCCGGCCACCCTGGCCGCCTTGGGCACCAGGCTGGTTTCGGTCATGCCTGGCACCGTGTTCACTTCCAGCAGCCACCAGCGGCCCTGGCGGTCGCGCATCAGATCGACCCGCCCCCAGCCGCTGGCGGCCACCGCCCTGAACGCCGCCAGGCTGAGCACGCCCAGCTCCGCTTCGTCCGCCTCGTTCAGGCCGCAGGGGCACAGGTATTCGGTGTCGCCGGACTGGTACTTGGCCGAGTAGTCGTAGAAATCGTGGGGGGTGCGCAGCCGGATCGCCGGCAGGGCGTCGTCGCCCAGGATACTGACGGTATATTCGTCACCCTCGATAAAGCGCTCGATCAGCACCTCGTCGTCGAAGCTGAAGGCCTCCTCGATGGCGGCAGCCAGGGAGGCGGCGTCGGTGGCCTTGGTCATGCCGATGCTGGACCCCTCGTGGGACGGCTTGACGAACACCGGCCCCATGAACTGGGCCAGCAGCGCCGCCGCATCGCCCGGGTTGAAGTCGTTTTTATGCACAACCCGGAACTCGGCGGTGGGCAGCCCCATGGCCTGCCACACCTGCTTGGTGCGGATCTTGTCCATCCCCAGGGCCGCGCCCAGCACCCGGGAGCCGGTGTAGGGGATGCCCAGGTGTTCCAGCGCCCCCTGCAGGGTGCCGTCTTCGCCGCCCCGGCCGTGCACCACGATAAAGGCACGGTCAAAGCCCTCTTCCTTCAGCCGGGCCAGGGGATAGTCGCGGGTATCGATGCCGTGGGCGTCCACCCCGGCCCGCTCCAGGCCGGCCAGCACGGCGGCCCCGGAACGCAGGGACACTTCCCGCTCGGCGGAGCGTCCGCCGAACAGCACCGCCACCTTGCCAAACTGACTCATCGTTGTTCTCCCTGTTGTTTCATCGCCGCTATCGATAACTCGAGCTGGCCGAGCCTGCGTGCCAGGCCGCCCACGTTGCCGGCGCCCTGGGTCAGCACCAGATCGCCGTCCTGCAGCAGCTCCGCCAGCACCGCCGGCACCTCGTCCGGGGTAGCCACGTAAACCGGCTCCATCTGGCCGCGGCTGCGAATGGAGCGGCACAGCGCCCGGCTGTCGGCACCGGGGATCGGCGCCTCGCCGGCACTGTACACCTCGAGCAGGATCAGCACATCGCTTTTCGACAGCACCTCGACAAAATCTTCATACAAATCCCGGGTGCGGGTATAGCGGTGCGGCTGGTAGATGGTCACCAGCCGGCGCTCGGGCCAGCCGGCGCGCACCGCGTTCTGGGTGGCGCGCACTTCGCTCGGGTGGTGGCCGTAGTCGTCCACCAGCTTGGCCATGCCCCGGCCGGTGTCGAACTCACCGAACTGCTGGAAGCGCCGCCCCACCCCTTCGAAGCGGGCCAGCGCCGCCAGGATGGCGTCGTCGGCGATGCCGTCCTCGCAGGCCACGGCGATGGCCGCCGCCGCATTCTGGGCGTTGTGGCGGCCCGGCAGGTTGAGCTGCACGTCCAGGCAGCTGCCGTCGGGGCGGCACACCCGGAAGGTGCTGTGATCCTGCTGCTGGCTGAAGTCCTCCACCCGGTAGTCGGCGTCGGCGGCGAAGCCGTAGGTGACGAACTGGCGGCCGAGGCGCGGCAGCAGGCCGCGGATCACCTCGTCGTCGACACAGAGCACCGCCAGACCGTAGAACGGCAGGTTGTGCAGGAAGTCGATGAAGGTGCCCTCCAGCTTGCTGAAGTCGCCGCCGTAGGTGTCCATGTGATCCGCTTCGATATTGGTGACGATGGACACCATCGGCTGCAGGTGCAGGAAGGAGGCGTCGCTTTCGTCCGCCTCGGCGATCAGGTAGCGGCTGGTGCCCAGGTGGGCGTTGCAGCCAGCGCTGTTGAGCAGGCCGCCGATGACGAAGGTGGGATCCATGCCCGCCTCGCCGTAGATGCTGGCCACCAGGCTGGTGGTGGTGGTCTTGCCGTGGGTGCCGGCCACTGCCACCCCGTGGCGAAAGCGCATCAGCTCGGCCAGCATCTCGGCCCGGCGCACCACCGGGATCCGCAGCTCCCGGGCCGCCTGCAGCTCGGGGTTGTCGGCCTTGATGGCGGTGGACACCACCACCACGCTGGCCGCGGCCACCTGCTCGGCGGCATGGCCCAGGTAGATGGTAGCGCCCATCGCCGCCAGCCGGTCGGTGACCGGGTTGTAGGCGATGTCGGAGCCGGAAATGGCATAGCCCTCGTTGGCCAGCACCTCGGCAATCCCCCCCATGCCGGCACCGCCGATGCCGATGAAGTGGATGCGCCGTACCCGTCTCATCTCGGGCACTATGCTTCTGAGTTTCGCCAGTTCAACCTTGGTCATGCCATTCTCTCATTCTGTTCGGCCTGGGAACGCAGGCACTCGGCCACCCGCTCCGCGGCGTCGGTAATCGCCAGGGTCCGGGCCCGCTCGGCCATGGCCAGCAGTCGGGTCCGGTCTCCGGCCAGTTGTTGTAAATGGACCGCCAGCCCCCCGGCGCTGAGTTCGGCCTGGGGCAACAGCAGGGCCGCGTCGCCGTCGGCCAGGGCACGGGCGTTCTTGGTCTGGTGATCGTCCACCGCGTGGGGCAGCGGCACGAAGATGGCGCCCAGCCCGGCGGCGGCGACTTCCGATACCGTCAGGGCGCCGGCCCGGCACACCACCAGATCGGCCGCCCCGTAGGCCGCTGCCATGTCGTCGATAAAGTCGTTCACCTCGGCCTCGATACCGAGCGCCTGATAGGCGGCGCGCACCGCCTCGGCGTTGCCGCGGCCGGTCTGGTGCCGTACCCGGATGTCGCCGGCCAGGGCCACCGCCTGCGGCACCACCTCGTTCAGCACCCTGGCACCCAGGCTGCCGCCCACCACCAGCAGCCGCAGCGGCTGGGGGGCGGTGTCGATACGCTCGGCCGGCGCCGGCAGGGCCACCACCTCGGGGCGCACCGGATTGCCCACCACGGCGGTGTTGCCGGCGGCGGGAAAGGCGCCGGGAAAGGCCATCAGCACCCGCCGGGCGATCCTGGCCAGCAGCCGGTTGGTCAGGCCGGCGGCGGCATTCTGCTCGTGCAGCACCAGCGGAATGCCCGCCAGCCGGGCCGCCACCCCGCCCGGGCCGGCGGCGAAGCCGCCCATGCCCAGCACCACCGCCGGCCTGACCTCGCGCAGCACCCGCCGCGCCTGCCAGACCGCCTTCATGATCTGGAAGGGTGCCAGCAACAGCCGCTTGAGGCCGTTGCCGCGCACCCCGGCGATGTCGATGGTGTGCAGCGGATAACCGTGCCCGGGCACCAGCTGCGCCTCCATCCGCTCGGCGGTGCCGAGCCAATGGATGATCCAGCCCTCGGTCCGGAGCAGATCGGCCACCGCCAGTCCCGGAAACACGTGGCCGCCGGTGCCGCCAGCCATCACCAGCAGGGTCTTGCTTTCGCTCATGTCGCCTCCCGATGTCTGGCTTGCATATGATCGCTCCGCCACTCGAAGTCGATGCGCACCAGGATGGCCACCGCCGTGCTGATCACCAGCAGGCTGGAGCCGCCGTAGCTCACCAGCGGCAGGGTCAGGCCCTTGGTGGGCAACAGCCCGGAGGCCGCGCCCACGTTGACCACCGTCTGGAAACTGAACCAGATGCCGATGCCCATGGCCAGGTAGCCTTCGTACTGGCGGCCGCCGATCAGCACTCTCTGGCCGATATACAGCGCCTTGAACGCCAGCCAGGCCTGCAGCAGCAGCACCAGCAGCACCCCGGTGAAACCCAGTTCCTCGCCGAGGATGGCGAACACGAAGTCGGTATGGGCCTCGGGCAGGTATTCGAGCTTCTGGATGGAGTTGCCCAGTCCCTCGCCGAACCAGCCGCCCCGGCCGAAGGCCATCAGCGACTGGGTCAGCTGGTAGCCACTGCCGAAGGGATCTTCCCAGGGGTTGAGGAAGGAGGTCACCCGCCGCATCCGGTAGGGCGAGCTGATGATCAGGAAGCCGACCAGGCCGACCCCCAGCACGATCAGGCTGACGAACTGGCTCATGCGCGCCCCGGCCAGGAACAGCATGCCGATGGTGGTGACGAACAGCACCACCACCGAGCCCAGATCCGGCTGCATCAGCAGCAGCACCGACATCATCGCCATCACCGCCAGCGGCTTGAGAAAGCCTTTCCACTGGCCGCGCACTTCCGCCTGCTTGCGCACCAGGTAGCCGGCGAGGAAGGCGAACAGCGCCAGCTTGGCGATTTCCGCCGGCTGCACGTTGATCGGCCCCAACGTCAGCCAGCGGGTGCTGCCGTTGATGTTGCGCCCCACCGCCAGCACCGCCAGCAGCAGCAGCAGCGCCAGGATCAGGAAACTGCCGTTGAACTGTTGCCAGCGCGCCATGGGCATCTGCAGCATCAGGCCGCTGAGGAACAGGCAGATCAGCAGGAAGGCGCCGTGGCGCTTGACGAAATAGAAGGGATCGTCGCCGATGGCGATGCCTTCGGCGATGGACGCGGAAGACACCATCACCAGGCCGATGGCCATCAGCGACAGGGACAGGATCACCAGCTGGCGATCGTAGATGAGCCCCTGGGACGGGCGCAGCAGCCAGTCGGTACCGAAGGCGGGCAGCAGCTTCATAGCGCCTCCACCAGGGCTTTGAAATGATCGCCCCGGGCCAGGTAGTTGGGGTACATGTCCAGGCTGGCGCAGGCCGGGGCGAACAGCACCCAGTCGCCCGGGCTGGCCTGCTCGGCGCACCAGGCCACCGCCTGGGCCAAGTCCGCCACCTCGTGGGTATTCTCCCCCAGGGCCAGCAGCGCCGCCCGGTCCTGACCGAAGCAGGCCATGCCGGCAACGGTGCCGGCCAGCAGCGGGGCGAGCGGACCGAAGTCCTGGCCCTTGCCCTGGCCGCCGGCGATCAGCCACAGCCGGCCGGGCACCGCCTCTCGCACCCCGGCGATGGCGGCCAGGGTGGCGCCCAGGTTGGTGGCTTTGGAATCGTTGAGCCAGCGTACCCCCCGCGTCTCGGCCACGAACTGGCAGCGGTGATCCAGGCCGCCGAAGTCGCGCAACACCTGCAACTGGGCCGCCGGGGGGATGCCGGCCCGATCCGCCAGCGCCATCGCCGCCAGGGCGTTGAGCTGGTTGTGGGCGCCGAGGATGCGCAGCGCCGACACCGGCAGCACCGGCTCGCCATAGCGGCTCAGCCAGAGTTCGCCCCGGTGCTCGAGCCGGCCGTATTCCCGCCCGTCCAGGCCGAAGCTCACCGCCGGCGCCCCGGCCGGCGGCCGGGTCTGCTCGTCCTCCCGGTTGTAGACGCACAAGCCGGCCCCCCGGTAGATGCCGAGCTTGGTGTCCCGGTAATGGGCCAGGGAGTCGTAACGATCCAGGTGATCCTCGCTGATGTTGAGCACTGTGGCCGCCAGCGCCCGCAAGCCGGGGGTGGTTTCCAGCTGGAAGCTGGACAGCTCCAGCACCACCAGTGCCAGCGGCCGCGCCAGCAGATCCAGCGCCGGGGTGCCGATATTGCCGCCCACCCCCGCCTCGATCCCGGCCGCCCGGGCCATCTCGCCCACCAGGGTGGTGACGGTGCTCTTGCCGTTGGAGCCGGTGATGGCGACGACCGGCGCCGGGCAGGCGCGCACGAACAGCTCGATATCGCCGACCACCTCGATGCCGGCGGCCAGCGTCTGCTGCAACTCGGGGGTGGCCAGGGCAATGCCCGGGCTGGCGATCACCAGATCCGCCGCCAGTAGCGGCGCCGGATCGAGGCCGCCGAAATGACACTCGAGCCCGGCCGGCAACTGCTCGGCCCCCGGCGGCCGGGCGCGGGTGTCCATCACCACCGGGCGAACGCCCTGCTGCAGGCAATAGCGCACACAGGAAAGTCCCGTCTGCCCCAGTCCGATGATCACAGTGCGCGCAGGGATCATGGCATTATCTCAACTTCAGGGTGGCCAGGCCGATCAGCACCAGCATCAGGGTGATGATCCAGAACCGCACTATCACCCGCGGCTCGGGCCAGCCTTTCAATTCGTAATGGTGGTGGATCGGCGCCATGCGGAAGATCCGCTGGCCGCGCAGCTTGTAGGACCCCACCTGCAGGATCACCGACAGGGTCTCGATCACGAAGATGCCGCCCATCACCACCAGCAGAAACTCCTGGCGCACCAGCACGGCGATGGCGCCCAGTGCCGCCCCCAGGGCCAGGGAGCCCACGTCACCCATGAACACCTGGGCGGGAAAGGTATTGAACCAGAGGAAGCCCAGGCCGGCGCCGACCATGGCGGTACAGACCACCGTCAGTTCGCCGGCATTGGCCACGTAGGGGATGTGCAGGTAGGCGGCGAAGTTGACGTTGCCGGTGGCCCAGGCCACTAGGGCAAAACCCGCCGCCACCATCACGGTGGGCATGATCGCCAGGCCGTCCAGGCCGTCGGTCAGGTTGACCGCGTTGCTGGAGCCGACGATGACGAAGTAGCTGAGCACGATAAACAGCAGGCCGAGCTGGGGCATGACGTCCTTGAAGAAGGGCACCACCAGTTGGGTCTGGGCCGGATCCCGGGCTATCCAGTAGACGAAAACGGCCGCTGCCAGAGCCGCCGCCGACTGCCAGAAGTACTTCCAGCGGGCGATCAGGCCGTCGGTGTTCTTGCGCACCACCTTGCGGTAGTCGTCGACGAAACCGATGGCGCCGAAGGCGCCGAGCACGAACAGCACCACCCACACATATGGATTGGACAGCCGGGCCCACAGCAGCACCGACACGAAGATGGCGATGAGAATCATCAGGCCGCCCATGGTGGGGGTGCCGGCCTTGCTGAAATGGGACTCGGGGCCGTCGTTGCGCACCACCTGGCCTATCTGCAGCATCTGCAGCCGGCGGATCAGCCGCGGCCCTATCCACAGGGACACGAACAGGCCGGTCAGGATCGAGATCACCGCCCTGAAGGTCAGGTAGGAGAAGACGTTGAAAAAGCTGAAATGAGGGGTCAGCCACTCCGCCAGCCAGACTAGCATAGCTGCCCCTCCTGAATGGCCCGGACGATATCTTCCATCCGGGCACTCCGCGCACCCTTAACCAAAACCACCACCTTGTTATGTTGTGCCAGCGCCTCGGCCAGCACCGGCCACAATTGTTGTTTCTGTTCAAAATGCCGGCCCTGGGCCGCTGCCGCCGTACTCCGGCTGTGTTCCCCCACCGTCAGCACCAGATCGATACCCAGTTTGCGGGCATGCTCACCCACCTTGACGTGCATCTCCTTGCTGTAGTCGCCGAGCTCGGCCATGTCGCCGAACACGAAGATGCGATAGCCGGGCAGGCTGGCAAGGGTATCCAGCCCTGCCAGCACCGACGCCACGCTGGCGTTATATGTATCATCCAGCACGGTCAGCCCGGGTCGCGTCCACAGCTGCAACCGGCCCTTGGCCGAGCCGAACGCGCCAAGCCCGGTCGCAATCTCCCCGAGGGTCGCCCCCAGGGCCTCGGTCGCTGCCGCCGCCGCCAGGGCGTTGGCCACGTTGTGCCTGCCGGGCACCGGCAGCTGCACCGCCACCTCGCCCCTGGGCGTCAACAGGCGAAAGTGGGCACAGCCCGACTTGTCGAGGCTGACCTGGCGGGCTTCGTATTCCCGCCGCTCGCCGAAATACACCAGCGCGTGCCGCTCCTTCCACAGGGCGCAGAAGGGGCTGTCGCCGTTGGCGATGGCAATGCCGCCCTCGACCAGGCCGTCGTAGATCTCGCCCTTGGCCCGGGCGATCCCCTCGAGCGAACCGAAGCCTTCCAGGTGGGAGGCTTCCACGTTGTTGATCAGGGCCACGTGCGGCCTGGCCAGCGAGCTGGTCCAGGCGATCTCGCCGAGATGGTTGGCGCCCAGCTCGATCACCGCGTATTCGGTGTCGGCCGTCAGCTCGCACAGGGTCAAGGGCACGCCGATTTCGTTGTTGAGGTTGCCGCGGGTGGCCAGCACCTTGCCTCTCTGGCGCAGGATCGAAGCCGCCATCTCCTTGACCGTGGTCTTGCCGCAACTGCCGGTGATGGCCAGGAAGCGGGCCGGGCTCAGTTCCCGCACCAGGCCGCCGAGCACCCCCAGCGCCAGCCGGCTGTCGGCCACCTTGATCTGCGGCACCGGCAGTTCCAGCCAGCGTTCGACCAGCAGCGCCGCGGCTCCCTGCGCCACCGCCTGGGCGGCGAAGTCGTGACCGTCGAAACGTTCGCCGGCCAAGGCCGCGAACAGGCAGCCGGCGGCCATGGGCTGGCGGCTGTCGGTGGTGACCGCCAGGATGTCGCCACCGGCACCGCGCAGCTCGCCGCCGGATGCCTGGGCCAGTTGCTCGAGACTGAGCGGTATCATGCGACAGTCCCCAGCAGGGCCGCCACGGTTTCCCGGTCGCTGTAATGATGTTTGTTGGTACCCACTATCTGATAATCCTCATGGCCCTTGCCCGCCACCAAAATAATGTCATCGGTCTTTGCCTGCGCGATCGCATGGGCGATGGCCTCGGCCCGCTGATGTATCACCAGCGCGGCGTCGGGGTCCGACAGCCCCTGGCGCATATCCTGGATGATGGCCCCGGCCGGCTCGGTACGCGGGTTGTCGTCGGTCAGGATCAGCCGGTCGGCACCGGCTTCCGCCGCCGCCGCCATCAGCGGCCGCTTGCCCTTGTCCCGATCGCCGCCACAGCCCACCAGGCACCACAGCTGCCCGTGGCAGTGCTGGCGCAACGCCTGCAGCACCTGCTCCAGGGCGTCCGGGGTATGGGCATAATCCACCACCACCAAGGGTTTACCATCGGCGCTGAACGGCTCCATTCGCCCGGCCACCCCGGACAATTGAGGCGCCGTCGCCAGCAGTTGCTCGAAGGACTCACCCAGCGCCAACAGGCTCGCCATGGCCGCCAGCAGGTTGGCCACGTTGAAACGCCCCATCAGGGGGGCGGATAATACACCATTCCCCCAGTCGGAGTTAATGGTCACTTTCAACCCGTCGCCATAAAAATGTACGGTTTCCGCGACCAGCTGCCGGCCGCCGAAATCGACCAGGCGGCCGTGCAGGCTGTAGGCGATCGCCTCCGGGTAACGGCGCAGCCAGCGCCGCCCCAGGGTGTCGTCTGCGTTGATCACCCGGGTCCTGGTGCATTGCTCAAACAGCTGGCGCTTGGCTTCGCCGTACTCGGCCATGGTGCCATGGTAATCCAGGTGATCCCGGCTCAGGTTGGTGAACACCGCCACGTCGAAATCCAACGCGGCCACCCGGTGTTGGTGCAGACCGTGGGACGAGACCTCCATCGCCACCCGTTTGGCGCCGGCCGCCAGTTGGGCGGCCAGCTGCTGCTGTACCTCCAGCGCCGAGCCGGTGGTGTTCACCATCTGCTGCAGCCGGCCGTAGAGGCCGTTGCCCAGGGTGCCCATGACCCCGGCCCGGGTTCCCAGCAGACAGCTCCAGTTGGCGATGAGCTGGGTGACGGTGCTTTTGCCGTTGGTGCCGGTCACGCCGATCAGCTGCAACTGGTGGGAGGGATCGCCATAAAAGACCCCGGCCAGCAGCGACAGCGACTGCGGCAGGCGGTAAACACCGAGCCGGCGGTGGTCCCGGTGGTCCAGCCCGGCCTGCTCCGGATGCTCGACCTCGAACATCACCGCCGCAGCGCCCGCCACCAGGGCCTGCTCGATAAAATGGCGGCCGTCGACGCTGTATCCCCGCACCGCGATAAACAGGCAGCCCGGCGTCACCGCCCGGCTGTCGAGGGTGATGGCGGTGATGCCGACAGCCGGGGCCGACAGGCCCAGGGGCACCGCCAGATCTCTAAGTGTGAGGGCCAAGGGTCGCCTCCTGTCCGGCCAGTTGGAATTGTTCTTCGGCCGCCGCATCGGGCCTGATGTTCAGGAACTGCAGCGCGCCGCTCATCACTTCCGCAAACACCGGCGCCGCCACCTGGCCACCGTAATACTGATCGCCCTGAGGCTCGTTGATCACCACCACCATCGCCAGGCGCGGGTTGCTCACCGGCGCCATGCCGGCGAAGACCCCCACGTAATCGTTGCCGTAACCTCCGGCCACCGCCTTGCGCGAGGTGCCGGTCTTGCCGCCCACCCGGTAGCCGGGAATGGCCGCGTTGCGGGCGGTACCGCCCGGGCCGACCACGCTTTCCAGCATCTTCAGCACGTCGTCCGCATGCTGTCTGGCGACCACCTGCTCGCCCACCGGCGGTTGGCTGCGCTTGATGATGGTGAGTGGATAGCGCACCCCGCCGTTGGCCAGCACCGCATAGGACTGGGCCAGTTGCAGCGGGGTCACGGTCACCCCGTAACCGAACGACAGGGTCGCCCTTTCAATATCGGACCAGCGTCGGCGCTGGGGCACCATGCCGGTGCTCTCCCCGACCAGCCCCATGCCGGAGTCGATGCCGAGGCCGAAGCGATACAGGGTGTCGAGCATCTGCTCCGGCGTTTCCTGCAGGGCCATGCGCACCATGCCCATGTTGGAGGAGCGCATCAGTATGGTTTCCACGCTGATCTTGCCGAGGTTGCGGGTGTCGGACACCCGCTTGCCCCCCAGCCGCATCCAGCCGGGCGAGGTATCGACGATGGAGTCGGCGTTGACCACGCCGTTTTCCAGGGCGCTGACCACGATCAGCGGCTTGAGCGTCGAGCCCGGTTCATAGGCATCGGTCACCGCCCGGTTGCGGGCGCGGAAGCTCTGGTACTGGCCCCGGTTGTTGGGGTTGAACGAGGGGGTGTTGACCATGGCCAGCACCTCGCCGCTCTTGACGTCCAGCATCACCAGGGAGGCGGAAGTGGCCCGGTGGAATTCCGAAGCCCGCTTGAGCGAACGGTAGGCCAGGGCCTGGATGCGCTGATCGATGGTCAGCTGGATGTGGTTGGCTTCCCGGGCCTCGGACACCACCCCCAGATCTTCGATCACCCGGCCCATGCGATCCTTGCGCACCTTGCGCTCGCCGGGCTGGGCGGTCAGCCATTCGTTGAAGGAGCGCTCGATGCCCTCGATGCCGTTGCCGTCGATATTGGTCATGCCTACCAGGTGGGCGTTGATCTCGCCGGTCGGGTAGAAGCGCCTAGCTTCCGGGCGCAGATGCACCCCGGGCAGCCGGAGCATGCGGATATATTCGGCCACCGCCGGGGTTACCTGCCGTTGCAGATAGACGAAGCGGCGCTTGGGATCCTGCACCCGCCCCAGCAGCGTCTCCTTGGGGACCCCCAATACATCCGCCAGCGCCTGCCAGGCCTTGTCCTTGCTCAGGCTGCTCTCCTCGTGGATCTGCTTGGGATCCGCCCACACCGCCTGCACCGGCACCGAGACTGCCAGCTCCTCGCCGTTGCGATCCATGACCATGCCGCGGGTGGTGCTGCTGACCGCGGTCCGCAGGGAGCGCAGATCCCCCTCCATCCGCAGCCGATCCGGCGACACCACCTGGATCCAGGCGGCACGGGCGAACAGCGCCACGAAGGCGAGCAGGATCACCCCGCAGACGGTCATAAACCGCCATCCGGCCAGCAGGGGCTCTTTTTTTGCTCCGTTGCGTCGCTTCATCGCTGTGTCACCAGTTTTTCCTGGGCCGGCGCCGGCCGCTGCATGCCCAGTTTATCCCGGGCCAGGACCTCTATCCGGCTGTGTTCCATCAGGGTGTTCTGCTCCAGCAGCAGGTGCCGCCATTCGATATCCAGCCGATCCTGCTCCGCCATCAGTTCGTTGTATTCGCTGGTCAGTTGGCGGGTGCCGTGGGTCACCACGATCACCGTCATCGCCGAGCCCAGGGTCAGCAGCGCAAGCAGCAACTGCCACTTGTGTCGCCACAGATCCTGACCGATTTCTTTGGTCAGGTTGATGCGCCCTTCAATCACACCGGCGTCTCCAGCCGCTCGGCTACCCGCAGCACCGAACTGCGGGCGCGTGGATTGGCTACAATCTCCTCGGCCGAGGGCTTCCGGGCCTTGCCGATGCTTTTCAGCAGCCGGCCGCCGGCCAACTGGGCTTCGGTCAGCGGCAGCCCCGGCGGGACTTCCGGCCCTTTCTCCTGCTTGCGAATGAAATGTTTGACCAGCCTGTCTTCCAGGGAATGGAAACTGATCACCGACAGCCGCCCGCCCGGGGCCAGCACCCCGAGCGCTCCCTCCAGCGCCTGTTCGATCTCGTCCAGCTCGCTGTTGATGTAGATGCGGATCGCCTGGAAGCTGCGGGTCGCCGCATGCTTGTTCTTCTCCCGGCTGGGGCTGACCCGGGCGATCATCTCCGCCAGTTGGCGGGTGCGGGTATAAGGTATCGTTTGGCGGTCGTGGACGATGGCCCGGGCTATCTTGCGGGCGAACTTCTCCTCGCCGAAGGTCTTGAGCACCCAGGCGATATCCGCTTCATCCGCATGGGCCAGCCACTCGGCGGCACTCTGGCCGCTGGTGGGATCCATGCGCATGTCCAGAGGACCGTCCTTCTGGAAACTGAAGCCGCGCTCGGCTTCGTCGAGCTGCGGTGAGGACACGCCCAGATCGAGCAGGACGCCATCGATGCGCCCTGTCAGTCCCTGTGCCTCCACCATCTCGGCCAGGCGGGAGAAGGGGCCGTGCAGGATCTGGAAGCGCGGATCCGTTATCTTCCGGGCTTCGAGAATGGCCTGGGGATCCCGGTCGATGGCCAGCAGCCGGCCGGCCGGCCCGAGCTGGGTCAGAATATGACGGGAATGGCCACCGCGACCGAAGGTGCCGTCGACATAGACACCGTCGGGTTTGATGTTCAAGCCGGCCACTGCCTCATGGAGCAGTACTGTTATATGCGCCTGTTGTTGACTCATTTATAGCGAAAAATCCCGCAGTCGTTCTGACGACTCCCAGCCCGCCTCGGGGAGGGCCAGCAAATCGTCGCTAATTTGTTGTTGCCAGCGGGTGTCGTCCCAGATTTCGAACTTGTTCAACTGACCCACCAGCATGATTTTTTTATCGAGCCCGGCATGTTGCCGCAACGGCCCCGGCACCAGAAAACGCCCCTGAGCATCCAGTTCACATTCGCTGGCATGACCCAGCAGTAACCGCTGCAACCGCCGCTCGGCCGTATTGGTGCTGGATAAGGCCCGCAATTTTTTTTCTATCAGTTCCCACTCGGCGAGAGGATAAAGCAACAGACACGGATTGCTGATGTCGATGGTGCATATCAACACGCCGTCACACTCGTCGCGTAACGCATCCCGAAAACGTGTCGGTATTGCCAGCCGGCCCTTGGTGTCCAGGCTGATGGCATGGGCACCACGCAGCATTCTGAGTCCTTAAGATCTACTTTATTCCACAAAAAACCACTTTTTCCCACCGTGCTCAAGTGTAAGGAGCGGAATCAAGCTTTTCAAGCGAGGAAATGACCCCGGGTGAGAAAGGGGGGAAAACAAACCTGGAGGTAGGACTAGTCCACTGCTTTATAAGGGGATTTAATTAAAGCTAGTGAAAATTAAATTTGCTGCTAGCCGGGGCGGAAGCCAATCGAATACCCCGGGCCCGCGTCGGCAACAAAAAAACGCAGCCGGAGCTGCGTTTTCGGAAAACGGATGGAGTCGGCCTGTAAGCCGGGTTCTGTACCGAGCGAACTCGGTCGGTAATCATTCCTCTAGGCCAGCAATCGCTCGCTGGCTCAAGCAACCTACCCGCCTCCAGCGCGGGCCGCGCCTGTAGGAGGCCTATTTGGTCTTGCTCCGGGTGGAGTTTACCGTGCCACGAACTGTTGCCAGTCGCGCGGTGCGCTCTTACCGCACCCTTTCACCCTTACCTGATCCCTTGCGGGCCATCGGCGGTCTGCTCTCTGTTGCACTGGTCGTGGGCTCGCGCCCCCCAGGCGTTACCTGGCACCCTGCCCTGTGGAGCCCGGACTTTCCTCCCCTCCGCCCGTTTGCCCGGAGACACAACGACGAAGCAGCGATCACCCGGCCAACTCCGCGGCGGAGTGTACACCAGCCGCGCCGCCGACACCAGCCGCGCCGACCTATTCCAGCGGTGCCATCTGTTCCAGCCCGTATTTGTACAGGGCGTTTTTCTTGACCCCGTGGATCTCGGCGGTGAGCGCCGCCGCCTTTTTCAACGGCAGCTCGGCACGCAACAGCGCCAGGGTGCGCAGCGCGGCTGCCGGCAGCGACTCGCCGTCGGGTTGGTGACCCGCCACCATCAGCACGATTTCGCCCCGGTGGCGGTTATCGTCCTCTTTCAGCCAGGCCAGCATCTCCGCCGCCGGCAGGCTATGGATGCTTTCAAAGGTCTTGGTCAGCTCGCGGGCAACCACCAGCTGCCGCTCCGGTCCCATCACGCTCACCAGTTCGGCCACGGTATCGAGCAGCCGCCGGGGCGACTCGTAGAACACCAGGGTACGGGGCTCTTCCTTAAGCAGCTCCAGTTTGTCGTGACGAGCCTTGTCCTTGGCGGGCAGAAATCCTTCAAAGGCGAAGCGATCGGTGGCCAGGCCGGCGGCGGACAAGGCCGTGACCGCCGCACAGGGACCGGGCAGGGCGAACACCCGGACGCCCGCGTTACGACAACGGTTGACCAGGTGATAACCCGGGTCGCTGATCAGCGGCGTACCGGCATCCGACACCAGAGCGATGCGGTGACCCGCCAGCAAACGGGTTACCAGTTGCTCCGCCTTGTATTGCTCATTGTGATCATGCAAGGCCCAGGTGGGCGTACTAATCTGGTAGTGAGACAGCAACTTCGCCGTATGGCGGGTATCCTCACAGGCAATTAAATCAACCTGTTGTAATGTTTCCAAGGCACGCTGGCTGATATCATTCAGGTTACCGATAGGGGTGGGCACAATATAAAGGGCAGCCGCTTGGCTCATAGGGACTCCTGTGCAAGCAATTGTCTCACCGTGGTGGCCCTATTACACTTAGGACCAAAATGACACAGCTTGGGGTAATGGGATTGGCGACACAATATCAACGCAACAGTGTAACACGGCTACTGTGCACCTTGGTGCTTTCATCCATTCTGATGGCCTGCGCCACCGGTATTCAGCGTGCGCCCTCGGCAGCCCCGCCGCCGGCGCCCGATATGTTCAGTGCCGTCGATCGGCCGGCGGATCAATATCAATCCCTGGCCGAGCAGGCCTCCGATGCCGATGCCTTCAATTGGCGGGTGCTGGCCGTCCGGGCCTACCTGCAGCAGGGCGACACCCGCACGCCGGCGCCGCTGCTCGACGCCTTGCGCCGCGACGCGGCGTCACCGCAGCAACAACAGGCGGTGGCGATACTGGACGCCGCCTCGACCCTGGCGGCCAACCAGACGGAAGGCGTGCAGCAACAACTGGCCGCGGTCGATCGCGCCATCCTGCCCCGGCCGGCGCTGGCCTACTATCTGTCGCTCAGCGCCGAGCTGCTGGAGCGCCGGCAACAGCCTATCGAGGCCACCCTGGCCTTGATCGAACGCCATGCCCTGCTCGGCGGCAAGGAGCAGGAGAGCAACAGGGAGCATATCCATAAGCTGCTGGCTGCCCAGTCCTCCCTTGCCCTGCGCCGTGCCCAGAATGCCGGCAACAGCGACGAGGCCAACGCCTGGTTCAGCCTGATGGCGATATTGAACAACCAGCGTCTTCAGCCCGGGCAACAGCAATGGCAGTTGCAATCATGGAGTCATATAAACCCCTCTCACCCGGGCCAAGTCTATCTGCCTCCCCTGACCGGCCTGGTCGGCAGCGAAGCCTATCAGCCCGCCCATATCGCCGTGCTGCTGCCGCTGTCCGGGCGGCTGGCGGAGCAGGCCGATGCCATTCGCAACGGCATCCTCAGCGCCCATCAGGGCCAGTCTTCCCGGCTCAGTTTCTTCGACACCAATGGCCGGGACATGAACAGCCTCTACCAGCAGGTGCAGCAGGCCGGTGCCGACTTCATTGTCGGCCCCCTGCTCAAGGAAGAGGTCAGCGCCCTGATCGAGCTCGGCCCCGTGATCCCGGTGCTGGCGCTGAACACGCCGCCGTACCAGCCAGGCATGGCGCACTTTTACTATTTCTCCCTGTCGCCGGAGGCGGAAGCCGCCGAAGCGGCCCGCCACATGTGGAGCATGGGCCACCGCCAGCCGCTGGTGTTCGCTCCCGGCACCGATCTGGGTCGCCGGATCGCTACCGAATTCAACGACAGCTGGCAGCAACAGAGCGGCAAGCCGGCCATTCTGGCGTATTTTGCCGGCCAATCCTCCATAGAATCCGATGTGCGCCGGGCCCTGGCCAGCACCAGCAGCCCGCCTCCGGCCGCCGCCGGCGTTATCCAGCCTCTCGGTGAAGGTGGCTGGACCGGCGCACCCGAGCCCATCGACTCGGTGTTCATGGTCACCAACGCCACCGAAACCCGCTACATACTGCCGTATTTCGACTTCGTGCGGGACAGCCGGGCCGCCCGCCTGCCGACCTATGTCACCTCGCGCAGCCACGTACCCACCGGCGAAGCGCCGATGAGCGAGCTCAACGGGCTGCAACTGGCCGATATGCCGTGGATTTTTGACGGGGCGCCCCAGCTCAGGGAGCAGGTCGAGGAACTGTGGCCGAACGCCGGCTTAACCTGGCAACGGTTGTTTTCCTTCGGTTACGATGCACTCACCGTGATCCCGCAACTGGCCGAGCTGCGCGGCGGAGCCGGAACGGTGCCGGCCCTGACCGGTGAGCTATCCGTCTCCGGCCAGGGCGTGTTGCAACGCCGCCTGCAATGGATGGAATACCGCGATGGCGAATGGTTACCCGGAGGGTAGTAAGCGTGCCCAGGGCGACTGGCATGAGCGACGGGCGGAACGGTTTCTGCTTGATCGCGGCCTGATCCTGATCACCCGCAATTTTCAGTGCAAGCTCGGCGAAATCGATCTTATCATGCGCACCGGCCATACCCTGGTATTTATCGAGGTGCGCTACCGCAAGCATCGCCACTTCGGCGGGGCCGCCGCCTCGGTGACTCCAGCCAAACAACAGCGCCTGCGCCGAGCCGCGCTCAGTTACTTGCAAGTAAAGGGGCTGAATGAATCCTCTCAGTCCTGTCGCTTTGACCTCGTCGCCTGTGACGGCGACGACATTAACTGGATACCCAATGCCTTTTAAGGAATCCCATGCAGGAAGAAATTAAAGCCAGCTTTACCGAGAGCATTCAGACCAAAATTGCCGCCGCCGAAGCCCTGCCGGACGATATCCTGGCGGCGGCCCAGATGATGGTGATGTGCCTGCTCAACGGCAACAAGCTGCTGGTGTGCGGCAACGGCGGCTCCAACGCCCTCGCCCAGCTGTTCGTCAGCGAGTTGATCAACCGCTACGAAACCGAACGCCCGGCGCTGCCCGCCCTCTGCCTGACCCTGGACACCAGCAGCATCAGCGCCATATCGGTGGATCAGCATTTCGACGAGGCCTATGCCCGCCAGATCCGCGCCCTGGGCCAGGCCGGCGACGTGCTGGTGGTGATCTCCACCAGCGGCCATAGCCGCAACCTGATCAAGGCCGCCGAGGCCGCCCTCAGCCGGGACATGACCATAGTGGCACTGAGCGGCGGCGACGGCGGCGAGCTGGCCGGCCTGCTCGGCCCCAACGATGTGGAGATCCGGGTGCCCGCCCTGCGCGCGCCCCGCATTCATGAAGTCAACCTGCTGACGCTCCACTGTCTCTGTGATCTGATCGATCGCACCCTCTTTCCACAACAGGAAGATTGATGATGAACAAACCGCTTCTGCTTATCGTGTTTTCCTCACTGCTCCTGCTGCAGGGCTGCGCCGGTATGGTGGCCGCCGGGGCCGCCACCGGCGGCGCGGCGGCCGTCGACCGGCGCACTCTGGGCACGCAGCTCGGCGACCAGGCCATCGAAATGCGCGCCTTGCATCGCCTGGGTGAAACCAAGCCGCTGTGGGACCAGAGCAAGCTGTCGGTGATCAGCACCAACGGCAAGGCCCTGCTGCTCGGCCAAACCCCCACCGAAGCCTACCGCAGCCAGGCAGAAGAAGTGGTCGGCGGCGTTCCCGGCGTCGAGGAGGTGTTCAATGAAATCCGCCTCGGCCAGCCGGTTTCGCTCGCGGTACGCAGCCAGGACACCTGGATCACCTCCAAGGTCAAGAGTACCCTGCTGGCGGAAAAGAACATCGACGGCACCAAGATCAAGGTGGTCACCGAAAACGCGGAAGTCTTTCTGCTCGGTCTGGTAACCCAGCGGGAAGCCGATATCGCGGTCCAGCTGAGCCGTAATATCAGCGGGGTGGCCAAAGTGGTCACGGTATTCGAATACGTCCAGGCCGCCCCCTGAAGTCCGGCCGGCAAGACCATAAAAAACGCAGCCCCCTGGCTGCGTTTTTTATTACTTGATCACCCGCAAGGTGGGCTTGCCTTTTTTGGCGGAAGGCTGGGCCTCGTCCATCTCCGGTGGCGCCTCGGCATCAGCCGCCACCTCCGGGTCACCGCCGGCGGCGAGCCATTCGTCATAGGCTGGCTCGGGAGGAAAGAAGGTACCGGCACCATTCTCACGGGACTGTACCGCCACCACCGCCGCCATGGGAATGTATACCTGAAACGGCGAGCCGCCGAAGCGGGCGCTGAAACTGACCGCCTCATTGTCCATCTGTAATCCCACGACCGCCCTGGGCGCAATGTTGAGCACTATCTGGCCGTCCTTGACATACTGGCGGGGCACCGTGGTATGAGGCACATCGGCATTCACCAGCAGATGGGGCGTCAACTCGTTATCCAGTAACCAATCGTAGAAGGCCCGCAGCAAATAGGGCCGGCTGGGGGACATGTTATCCATGGTTATACCTTTCCGCCGATATCACGTTCGGCTTCGGTGAGGGAAGCCTGGAAGGAATCGCGTTCGAACAGGCGGATCATGTAGGCCTTGACCTCTTTCGCCCCGCGACCGGACAGCTCGATGCCCAGGGACGGCAGTCGCCACAGCAGCGGCGCCATGTAGCAGTCGACCAAGCTGAATTCTTCACTCATGAAGTAGGGATACTCGGCGAACACCGGCGCCACCGCCAGCAGCACCTCGCGCAGCTCCTTGCGGGCCTCTTCGGCCTTGTCGCCCCGCCGGATACGCTTGACCAGGGAGTACCAGTCCTGCTCGATACGGTGCATCATCAGCCGGCTGTTGCCCCGCGCCACCGGATAGACCGGCATCAGGGGCGGATGCGGAAAACGCTCATCCAGATATTCCATGATGATACGTGATTCATAAAGCACCAGCTCTCTGTCCACCAGGGTGGGCACTGTGCCATAGGGGTTCAGCTCCAGCATATCTTCGGGCAGGCTGTCAGGCTCGACCTGACTGATTTCCACACTGACCCCTTTTTCCGCCAGAACGATACGCGCCTGATGGCTGTAAATATCGTCAGCACCTGAAAACAGCGTCATGATAGAACGCTTGTTGGCCGCAACTGCCATTGAATCCTCCGCAAATCATAAATAGGAACGGCAATGGAAGCATTCTACTCCCATTGCCGCTCCCTGTTTAGCTTAGACGATGTCTAATCAGTGTACGTCACGCCAGTATTCTTTCTTCAACAAATAGGCAAAGACAAACAGAATCGCCAGAAAACCCAGTACCCAGTAGCCCATGCGCTGGCGCTCCAGCTTCATCGGCTCACCCGAATACACCAGGAAGTTGACGATGTCCAGCACCGCATTGTCGTATTCCTCGGTGGTCATCTCGCCGTTGCCGTCCGCCTTGATACCGACCGGCGTCTCGACTTCATGACCATCGACGGTGCGTACCACCGTTTCGAGCCGCGCGGACCCCTGCAACGACTCCAGCACATGAGGCATGCCCACGGATGGGAACACCAGGTTGTTCACACCGAAGGGGCGGCTGTCGTCCTTGTAGAAGGAGCGCAGGTAAGTATAGAGCCAGTCGGCACCACGAACCCGGGCAACCAGCGTCAGATCCGGCGGCGCTGCACCAAACCAGTTGCCGGCATCCGCCTCCGGAATGGAGTTTTCCATCAGCTCGCCCACAGCCACCCCGGTAAAGTTCAGGTTGGCCTGCATCATGTCTTCCGGAATGTCCAGATCCTCGGCCACCCGGTTGTAGCGCTGATACTGGGTACTGTGACAGCCGGAACAGTAGTTCATGAACAGCTTGGCACCATTTTGCAGCGACGCCTTGTCGCTCAGATCATATTCGGCCTTGTCGAGATGCACATTGGCACCCGCCGCCATTGCCAGCGCCGGCAAAAAGGCAAATACAGCAATGATTAACTTCTTCATTTGAATGTAACCCTCTCTGGCAGCGGTTTGGTTTTCTCGTTTTTGCTATAGAAGAACAGCAGGACGAAGAAAGCGAAATAGCCAAACGAACAGATCTGGGCCAGCAGCGTCAGCACCGGCGTGGACGGCAGCGCCCCCAGAACCCCCAGGATGATAAAGCAGACGACGAACTGCGCGATGTTCAGCAGATGCAGCTTGCTGCGGTAGCGGAACGAACGCACCTTGCAACGATCCAGCCAGGGCAGCACGAACAGCACCGCGATGGACAGCCCCATCAGGATAACCCCCATCAGCTTGTCGGGAACCGCCCGCAGAATGGCGTAGAAGGGGGTGAAGTACCATACCGGCGCGATATGCTCGGGGGTCTTCAGGCCGTTGGCCGCTTCGAAGTTCGGAGCTTCCAGGAAGTAGCCGCCACCCTCGGGCATGAAGAAGATCACGAATGAGAAGAAGAACAGGAAGCCGACCACCCCGACGATATCCTTGACGGTGTAGTAGGGATGGAACGGAATGGCGTCTTTCGGCCAACCGTTTTCGTCCTTGTTTTTCTTGATGTCGATGCCGTCCGGGTTGTTGGAGCCCACTTCGTGCAGCGCCACGATATGCAGGAACACCAGCAGCACCAGCACCAGCGGCAGGGCGATCACGTGCAGGGCGAAGAAACGGTTGAGGGTGGCGCCGGAGATGACGTAGTCACCACGGATCCACAGGGTCAAATCGTCGCCGATCACCGGGATGGCACCGAACAGCGAGATGATGACCTGGGCACCCCAGTAGGACATCTGGCCCCAAGGCAGCAGGTAGCCCATGAAGGCTTCCGCCATCAGTACCAGGAAGATCAGCATGCCGAACAGCCACAGCAGTTCGCGCGGCTTCTGGTAGGAACCATAGATCAAACCGCGGAACATGTGCAGGTAGACCACCACGAAAAACGCGGAGGCGCCGGTGGAGTGCATGTAGCGCAGCAGCCAGCCGTATTCCACATCGCGCATGATGTATTCGATGGAGGCGAAGGCACCCTCGCCGGAAGGGGTGTAGTTCATGGTCAGCCAGATGCCGGTCAGGATCTGGTTGACCAGCACCAGCATGGCCAGAGAGCCGAAGAAGTACCAGAAATTGAAATTTTTCGGCGCGGGATACTGACCTACATGCTTGTTGTAGGTCGCCGTCATCGGAATACGCTCGTCAATCCAGTTTACGAGTTTACCCAGCATGCTTAGGCTCCTTCCTTGTCTTCACCGACCAGTATCGTGGTATCGGTGACGTAGTAATAAGGGGGGATGACCAGGTTCAGCGGTGCGGGAACGCCCTGAAACACGCGGCCGGCCATATCGAATTTGGAACCGTGACAGGGGCAGAAAAAGCCGGAACTCACGCCCTGCACCTGTTCGCCGAAGCTGTCCGGCAGATAGGTCGGCGAGCAACCCAGGTGGGTACAAAGGCCAACGGCCACGAACACTTCCGGCTTGATCGAACGATAGGCGTTCTGGGCATATTCCGGTTGCTGCGGTTCCTCCGAAGCGGGGTCACGCAGCTGGTTGTCGTGCTTGGGCAGACCATCCAGAATTTCCTGGGTACGGCGGACCATCCATACTGGCTTGCCACGCCACTCGACCCGGATCAGCTGGCCGGGTTCCATCTTGCTGACATCTACTTCAACCGGGGCCCCGGCCGCTTTCGCCTTGGCACTGGGGTTCCACGATGCGATAAAGGGCACTGCGGCAAAAGCAGCTCCGACCCCACCCACGACTGTGGTTGACCAGGTCAGAAATCTGCGGCGACCGGTATCAACTGGCGCATTGCTCATCCAAAAACTCTCCCATTTGGTCTCCGCGCATTTATTTTTCGTTCCATGCATTGATACTGCTATGTGACAACCGCGGCGGATATCATGGTTTCAATTGCCACAAAAAAACCCCGAAATTCTAAAGAAAAGCGCGGTCTTTTACAAGGACGGGTAAGACTGGAAAGATCCGTTATTTAGCAAGATAAATTGTTATAAAACAACAAATTATTACCCTGCCAACAACGACTCCTCACAAACAAAAAAGCCCGGGTAACCCCGGGCTTTGGTATATAAAACTGCAATCCCAATTAACGCTTGGAGAACTGGGGGCGCTTACGCGCTTTGTGCAGACCGACTTTCTTACGTTCCACGCGACGGGCGTCACGAGTCACGAAGCCAGCCTTGCGCAGGGCGCCACGCAGGGTTTCATCGTATTGCATCAGGGCACGGGTAATGCCGTGACGGATAGCGCCGGCCTGACCGGAAATACCACCACCGGCGACGGTGATGTACAGATCCAGCTTCTCGGTCATCTCAACCAGTTCCAGCGGCTGACGCACGACCATGCGTGCGGTCTCGCGACCGAAATACTGATCCAATGAACGCTTGTTGATAACGATGTTACCGCTGCCCGGCTTTACGAATACGCGCGCAGTGGAGCTTTTGCGACGACCGGTACCGTAGTATTGAGTTTCTGCCATTTGCCTGAATCCCGTATTAGATGTCTAGTACTTGTGGTTGTTGTGCAGCGTGGTTGTGCTGGCTGCCCGCAAAGACTTTCATCTTGCGGAACATAGCACGACCCAGCGGACCACGGGGCAGCATGCCGCGAACGGCAGACTCGATGACCATCTCGGGCTTGCGGATGATCAGCTTCTCGAAGCTGATGGACTTGATGCCGCCCGGAAAACCGGAGTGAGAGTAGTAAATCTTGTCTTCGGCTTTATTACCGGTAACCTGAACCTTCTCGGCATTGATCACGATGATGTAATCACCACAGTCAACGTGCGGAGTAAATTCCGGCTTATGCTTACCGCGCAGACGACGGGCGATCTCGGTGGCCAGACGACCCAGAGTTTTGCCCTCTGCATCAACAACATACCAGTCACGCTTTACGGTTTCTGGCTTAGCAACAAAAGTTTTCATGGATGAACCCAAATTACTGAAAATGAATCCTACACTTGCGCACCATGCGCAAAACACGACCAGACCTGCACCCCTTCGAGCACCAGTCTGCTTACTGTGATGCCGTCTTATCGACAGCTGTGTAACGTGGGCCGGGCGATTATAGGTAAAGTTGCCTTAAAAATCACCTGCTAATTTTAATGCCCATTAAAATTAGTCGGCCCGCCCGCCCTCCCCCGCGACCATGCCCGGATCACGGGGGCGCATATTGTGACTAAGGAAGGTGCTCTCTGGCAAGATATTCGTGGGATTGCATTTCCGTCAGCCGCGACAGACAGCGCCGGAACTCGAAACTGAGCCGCCCCTGGCCGTAGAGCTGCTCCATCGGTACCGCCGCAGAGATGATCAGTTTGACATGGCGTTCGTAGAATTCGTCGACCATGGCAATGAAACGCCGGGCCGCGTCATCGCTGTCCAGCCCCATGGGCACCACGTTGGCCAGCAGCACCGAGTGGTAGCAGCGGGCCAGCTCGATATAGTCGAGCTGGGAGCGGGGGGTGCAGCACAGTTCCTGGAACTCGATGTAGAGCACGCCATCGCCTTCCGCCACTGTCTTCAGCCGGCGGTGATTGATCTCTATGGTGCCGCCCCAGTTGCCCGGTTCGTTGGTCAGGCGGGCGAAATACTGTTCCAGGTTGGTCCTGGCCTGCGCATCGAGCGGCGCGTGGTAGATCTCGGCCTGCTCCAGGGTACGCAGCCGGTAATCGATCCCCGAATCCACATTGACCACTTCGCAGTTTGCCTTGATCAGCGCAATGGCCGGCAGGAAGCGAGCCCGCTGCAGGCCGTTGCGATAGAGCTCGTCCGGCGGGATGTTGGAGGTCGCCACCAGGATGACGCCATGGCCGAACAGGTACTGGAACAGGGTGCCCAGGATCATCGCATCGGTGATGTCGGAGACGAAGAATTCGTCGAAACAGATAACCCGGGCATCCCGGGCCAGCCGTTCCGCCACGATTTTAAGCGGATCCGACTGGCCTTTCAGGGTTTTCAGTTCGTCATGCACCCGCACCATGAACCGGTGGAAGTGGACCCGGAGCTTGTTGTCGAACGGCAAACAGTCATAAAAGGTGTCCACCAGGTAGGTCTTGCCCCGGCCCACCCCGCCCCAGAAGTACAATCCCCTGATGCCCGGCGGCGGCGCCTGCTTGCCGGTCAGCTTCTGCCACAGGTTCAGCCTGGGCGGCTCCCGGGGTGTCATCAGTTCATCGTAGAGTCGTTGCAGCTGGGCCACGGCGTTGGCCTGGGCCGCATCGCGGACAAAGTCGGTGCGGCTGAGATCTGCCTGATATTTTTTACTCGGGGTCATTGCGGCATTATGGATAGCGACGGGGGTCCCAGTGTAAATGCCCCGTCCCTCACTGGGCAACCCCTGGCGAAGACAGGGGCTTGATCTTCCGCGCAAAAAACACAATTAATGAAGGCAGTGAAGTTATTGCGGCTGATCCGGAACTCTTACCGTTTCAGCCGGGTCTGACTGAACAATTTCCCTGATTAACACTGCGAGTTAGGAGCATGTGCATGAAACGTCGACTCCCCCTGGTTTCCGCATTGGCACTGAGCCTGGGCCTGACCATACTGCCGGCCACCCAGGCGGCACTGCCCTTTGGCGCCGGTTCGGATCTCACCAGCCTGGCCCCGGTGGTAGAAAAAGTCAGCCCGGGCGTGGTGAACATCTCGGTCTCCGGCAGCAAGGTCAGCCGTCAGGTGCTGCCCGAACCGTTCCGCTTTTTCTTCGGCCCCAACATGCCCGGCGGCGAACAGGTGCAGGAAAGACCCTTCCAGGCCCTGGGCTCCGGGGTGATCATCGATGCCGGCAAGGGCTATGTGATCACCAA
The DNA here is from genome assembly GCF_003012775.1 of Zobellella endophytica. Classification (GTDB taxonomy): domain Bacteria; phylum Pseudomonadota; class Gammaproteobacteria; order Enterobacterales; family Aeromonadaceae; genus Oceanimonas; species Oceanimonas endophytica. The sequence goes on from NZ_PXYG01000002.1 coordinate 762,296, forward strand.
CAACCACGTCATCGAGGATGCCGACAAGATACTGATCACCCTGATCGACGGCCAGGAATACGAGGCGGAGCTTATCGGCGCCGACAAGCAGTCCGACATCGCCCTGCTGCAGGTCGAGGCCAAGGGCCTGGTCGAAATCGAGTTTGCCGACTCCGACCGGCTCAAGGTGGGTGATTTCGCCATCGCCATCGGCAACCCCTTCGGCCTGGGTCAGACCGTCACCTCCGGCATCATCAGCGCCCTGGGCCGCTCCGGCCTCAACGTGGAAAACCTGGAAAACTTTATCCAGACCGACGCTGCCATCAACTCCGGCAACTCCGGCGGTGCCCTGCTCGATCTCGACGGCAGGCTCATCGGCATCAACACCGCCATCCTGGGCCCGGGCGGCGGCAACATCGGCATCGGCTTCGCCATTCCCGCCAACATGGTGAAGAATCTGGCCGACCAGATCCTCGAGTACGGCGAAGTACGCCGCGGCGTACTGGGCGTGATGGGCGGTGAACTGACCTCGGAGCTGGCCCGGACCTTCGGCTATCGCAGCCAGCACGGCGCCTTTGTCAGCCAGGTACTGGAAAACTCCGCCGCCGCCAAGGCCGGGTTGCAGGCCGGTGACATCATCATCAGCCTGGACGGCAAGCCGATCCGCTCCTTCAGCGAGCTGAGGGCCAAGGTGGCCACCATGGGTGCCGACAAGACCGTGACCCTGGGCCTGTTCCGGGACGGCAAGGAAAGCAAGGTCGAGGTGACCCTGACCCGGGCCGACGAAGACAATATCCTGGCCAACACCCTGCATGAGTCGCTGGAAGGCGCCTCCCTGGCCAACACCGGCTCCGATGACGCCGTCCAGGGGGTCAAGCTCACCGAGGTAACGGCCCGCTCGCCCGCCGCCATGTCCGGGCTGGAACAGGGCGACATCATCATCGGCGTCAACCGCCAGCGGGTGCGCACCCTCAACGACCTGCGCCAGATTATTCAGTCCAAGCCCGAGGTGATGGCGCTCAACATCCAGCGCGGCAACTCCTCCATCTATCTGGTACTCAGGTAACCGCTTGATGTAGCAAGGAGTCTGCCCGCGGGCAGACTCCCAACCCCGGCGCTTTATGTTATGCTCTCTGGATTCGACGGTAACGACAGCTCCAGATGCGCCTATCCCCTCTTTACAAGTTTCTGCTCCAGGCCATTATCGGCGGCATCATGATGGCGCTGCTGCTGCTGCTGCTGTTTCCCCAGTTGCGCACCCAGTCCTTCGAGCACTGGTGGCGCAACCAGCAGGTGGGGGTGACCAGCTTTTCCTATGCCGCCAACCGTGCCGGGCCGGCGGTGGTCAATATCTATACCCGCAGCTTCCAGCGCGGTGACAGCGCACCCGAGATCAGCGCCACCGGCCTGGGCTCGGGGGTGATCATGTCGGAGCAGGGCCATGTGCTGACCAACTATCACGTGATTGCCGATGCGGATCAGGTGATAGTGGCGTTGCAGGACGGCCGCATCATCGCCGGGGAAGTGGTCGGCTTCGATGTGCCCACCGATCTGGCGGTGCTGAAAATCGAGGCCGGCCAGCTGCCGGTGATTCCCCAGGACGAGGAACTCGCTCCCCAGGTCGGGGATATCGTGCTGGCCATCGGCAATCCTTACAATGTGGGCCAGACCATCACCCAGGGCATCATCAGCGCCACCGGCCGCAGCGGGCTGTCGAGCATGGGTCCGGACAGCAACGGCCGCCAGGATCTGCTGCAGACCGATGCCGCCATCAATGCGGGCAACTCCGGCGGCGCCCTGGTCAATGTGTACGGTGAAATGGTCGGTATCAATACCGCCTCCTTCCAGAGCGTGGCCCACCAGGAAAGCTATGGCATCAACTTCGCCATCCCCTATGCCCTGGCCCACCGCATCATGCATGAGCTTGTCGTCAACGGCCGGGTGATCCGCGGTTACCTGGGTATCGGCGGCGCCGATATTCCGCCGATGATGGCGCAGTTGCTCAACCTGGGGGAACGTTCCGGCATCTACGTGGAGGCCGTCAATGAAGGAGGACCGGCCGCCCAGGCCGGGATCCGCGAGGGAGACGTGTTGCTGGATATCAACGGCAGGGCGATCGGCAACGCCCGCCATGCCATGGACCTGATAGCCGAAACCAAGCCGGGCACCGAAATCGACATCACCTTGCTGCGGGCCGGCGAAAACCTGATCCTGCCGGTGACCATAGAAGAGGATCGCCGCTTTCAGCGGTGGCGCTGAGCGGAAGCTGGAAGCCAATTGGCGCAGGCCGAAAATACAACAGGGGAAGACAAGTATTGTCTTCCCCTTTCATTTGTTCGGCAGACCACTCGGGCGGCCGGGCGCTTCCAGCTGATGGCTCGCTGTCGGTTATTCCTTGATCCGCTCGATCTTGCCGCCCAGGCCGGACAGCTTGGCCTCGATCAATTCATAGCCCCGATCGATATGGTAGATACGGTCCACCATGGTGGTGCCCTGGGCCACGAAGCCGGCCAGCACCAGGCTGGCGGAGGCGCGCAGATCGGTGGCCATCACGGTGGCGCCGGTCAGTTGCTCGGTGTCGCCGCAGATGGCCAGGTTACCGTTCAGCTCGATGTTGGCCCCCATGCGGTTGAGCTCGGGCACGTGCATAAAGCGGTTTTCGAAGATGGTCTCGGTCACCCGCCCCACGCCCTTGGCCACCGCATTGAGCACGGTGAACTGGGCCTGCATGTCGGTGGGAAAGGCCGGATAGGGCGCGGTCTTGATGTCCACCGGCCTGAGGGTGCGGCCAGTCATGTCCAGGCGGATCCAGTCTTCCCCGGTTTCCACCCGGGCGCCCGCATCCTTCAGCTTGACCAGCACCGCCTCCAGCAGGCGGGGATCCGTACGGCGGCAAGTAATATCACCGCCGGTGATGGCCGCTCCCACCAGGAAGGTACCGGTTTCAATCCGGTCCGGTTGCACCCGGTAGTCGCCACCGTGCAGGGCCTCGACGCCGTCGATGATCAGGGTATCCTGACCGATGCCCTGGATCCTGGCGCCCAGGGTGTTGAGGAAGTTGGCCAGATCCACCACTTCCGGCTCGCGGGCGGCGTTCTCGATGATGGTCCGGCCCTCGGCCAGTACCGCCGCCATCATCAGGTTTTCGGTACCGGTCACGCTGACCATGTCCATCAGGATATGGGCCCCTTTCAGGCGGCCGTCGACCCGGGCCTTGATGTAACCGTCTTCCACCCGGATCACCGCCCCCATCTGCTCCAGGCCGTGGATATGCAGGTTGACCGGGCGGGCACCGATGGCGCAACCGCCGGGCAGGGACACGTCGGCCTCGCCGAAGCGGGCCACCAGCGGGCCCAGCGCCAGAATGGAAGCGCGCATGGTGCGCACCAGCTCGTAGGGTGCGATATGGCTGTTGACCGCCCCCGCCAGCACGGTGACATCGCCGTTGACCGACACATTGACGCCCATGGACGCCAGCAGCTGCAGGGTGGTATCCACGTCCTTCAGCCTGGGGACGTTGCTCAGATGTACCGCTTCGTCACACAGCAGGGTGCCGAACAGGATCGGCAGCGCCGCATTCTTGGCGCCGGAAATGGTGACCTCGCCGGCAAGCCGGCAAGGCCCCTGAATTTTGAATTTGTCCATCTCGGCTCCTGTCAGGACGGCATGATAAATTTTCGCTCCCGGGCCCACTGCTCGGGAGTGAAAGTCTTAACGGTAAGGGCATGAATGGCATTCTGGGCAATCAGTTCCCTCAGGGGGCCATTGATCGCCTGCTGGCGCTTGAGCCGGCTCATGTCGGCAAATTCGGCGGAGACCGCGATCACCTCGAAGTGGCTGCCTTCGCTTTTGATATAGAGCTCATCCAGGGGCAAGGCCTGCCGCAGTAAACGCTCGACTTCATTATTCAGATCCATTGTGGCTCCCGGAAGGGTTGTCGGTCAGTTGAAACAGGGAACTGACACCGTATAAATCAGCAAGGGGGTAAAAGGTGGCCGGGGGCGAGTCCAGCCGCAGTTGCCTGCCGCTCTCGGCCAGGGCCTGGCTCCACTGCACCAGGAAGGCCAGGCCCACCGAGTCCAGTTGCCCGACCTCGCCCAGGTCGGCCCGTTCGCTGGCAAACAGGCGCCGCCGCTCGGCCCAGTAGGCCGGCAGCTCTTCCTTGACCAGCGCACGATTCAGTTTCATTGGGTCACTTCCAGCGGCGTGACCGGTTTGTTGGTGTGTTCCTGCAGTTGCCGGGTCACCGCATCGATGCCGTTCTGGCGAATGAGGCCGCTCAGCTCGGCCTGTTTGGCCGACAGCAGGCTGATCCCCTCCGCCACCATGTCGAACACCTTCCACTCACCGGTGCGGCTGTTCTGACGTAGTTTGAACTCGAGTTTGATCTCCGGTTTATTCGGCTCCAGTACCGTCACCGGCACCGACACCAGCTTGTCATCGGCGCCGACCTGGCCGCTGCCGATATCCAGGGTCTGCTCCTTGTAGGCGGCCAGGGCATCGGCATAGGTCACCACCAGGTAATCGCTGAACGCCTCGACGAAGCGCTCCCGCTGCTCGGGGGTGGTGCTGTTGAGCTGGTTGCCGATCACCCGGAAGGCGGAAAAGCGCACGTCCACCGCCGGCAGCATTTCCTCCCGTACTATGGTGCGCAGGTACTCGGGGTTGGCCTTGATTTCGGTCTGTTCCTTGCTCAGGCGGTCGAAGGTGCTCTGCGCCACCTCGTTGATCAGCGCATAGGGGTCGGAGGCCGACGCAGAGGCGGCCAGCGGGGCCCAGAGGCCACTCAGCAGCAACAGCCAGGATACCAGTACTTTTTTCATCATCGCTCCTCAGGGTTACCGATGGATTCAGTTGTTTCCGATGGAATAAATAAACTTGCCGATCAATTCTTCCAGCACCAGCGCCGACTGGGTATGGGCGATGGTGTCACCATCCGTGAGCATGCCGATGCCCATCTCCTCGTCGGCAAAACCGGGACTGATCCCCAGGTACTGTTCGCCCAGCAGGCCCGAGGTGAGGATGGAAGCGGTGCTGCTCTCGGCGAATTCGCCGGCCGTCTTGTTGAGGGTCAGCGCCACCACCGGCACCTGATCCCGCGGGTCCAGGGTGATCTGGCTGACCCGCCCGACCACCACGCCGCCGACCTTGACCGGCGAACGCACCTTGAGGCCGCCGATATTGTCGAACTTGGCGTAGAGGGTGTAGCTTTCCACCTGGCCGTTCATGCTGATGCCGGCCACCTTGAACGCCAGCAGCAGCAGGGCGCCGATACCCGCCAGCATAAAGCAGCCGACGCTGAATTCCAGTTTGCTGTATTTCATTATTATCTACCCAAACATGACGGCGGTGAGGACGAAATCGAACCCCAGTACCGCCAAAGATGAATGTACCACCGTCCGGGTGGTGGCCTGGCTGATCCCCGCCGCCGTCGGCCGGGCGTCGAAGCCGTTGAACAGGGCAATCCAGGTCACCACCAGCGCAAACACCAGGCTCTTGATAAAGCCCTGCATAATGTCCTGCTGCCAGTCCACCGCCGCCTGCATGGCCGACCAGAAGCCGCCTTCGTCCACCCCCAGCCAGTCGACGCCTACCAGCTTGGCGCCCCAGATCCCGACCAGGCTGAACATGAAGGCCAGCAGCGGCATGCTGACGAGGCCGGCCCAGAAGCGCGGCGCCACCACCCGGCGCAGGGGATCGACGCCCATCATCTCCAGGCTGGAAAGCTGTTCCGTGGCCTTCATCAATCCCAGTTCGGCGGTCAGCGCCGACCCGGCCCGGCCGGCGAACAGCAGGGCGGTCACCACCGGCCCCAGCTCGCGCAGCAGCGACAGCGACACCAGCGGTCCCAGGCTGCCTTCGGCGCCGAAGTCCACCAGCACATTGTATCCCTGCAGGGCCAGCACCATGCCGATAAACAGGCCGGACACCAGAATGATGGCGACCGACTGCACCCCCACCACCTGCAACTGGCGCACCAGCAACGGGAAATGCTTTCTGGGCTGGGGGCGGCCGACCAGGGCATGCAGCAGCATGAAACCGGCCCGTCCCAGGGCGGTGACCGCGGCCACCCCCTGCTGTCCCAGGCGCCCGATCTGTTCAATCAACATAACGCAACGACTCTCTCAAGGGCGGGGCGGGATAATGGAACGGCACCGGGCCGTCGGCCTGCCCCTGCAAAAACTGGATCACCCGGGCATCGGTATGCACCCGTAGTTCCGCCGGGGTGCCCGCCGCTATCACCTGCCGGTTGGCGATGATATAGGCGTAGTCGGCGATGCTCATCACCTCCTTCACGTCGTGGGTGACGATGATCGAGGTCAGTTGCTGCGCCCGGTTCAGTTCGGCGATCAGCTTGACCAGCACGCCCATGCTGATCGGATCCTGGCCGGCGAAGGGCTCATCATACATGATAAGTTCCGGATCCAGGGCGATGGCCCGGGCCAGGGCGGCCCGCCGGGCCATGCCGCCCGACAGTTCGGACGGAAACAGCGCCGCCGCCCCGCGCAGCCCCACCGCTTCGAGCTTCATTAGCACCAGGGTGTGGATCAGCGCCTCCGGCAGGCCGCTGTGCTCGCGCAGCGGAAACGCCACATTGTCGAATACCGACAGGCCGGTGAACAGGGCGCCGCTCTGGAACAGCATGCCCATGCGCTGGCGCACCCGGTACAGACGGGAGCGCCCCAGGGCCGGCACCGACTCGCCGTCGAACAGCACGTCACCGCTGTCGGGCTTGATCTGGCCACCGATCAGGCGCAGCAACGTGGTCTTGCCGATGCCGCTGGGGCCCATGATGGCGGTGATTTTTCCCCGGGGGATCTGCAGGCTGATCCCGTCGTACAGGGTTCGCTCTCCATGGCTGAAACAAAGGTCCCGAATCTCGACCAGGCTTTTGCTCAAACTGATTCCCCATAAAAAAGAAAGAATTGTATGGGTTAGCCACCAGATGGGCAACCGAGGGCATCATTTTTCCTCTGTCCCTGCGCCACGGCCTGTCGATACGGGGAGCGGAACGGCACCACGGCCACAATCCTCGCCACACCAGTCGCTTATCGTCACAAGCTTTTCTATAATGGCGCCGCCAATGGTGTGGAGAAAATTATGTCTGTCGAATTTGATTACCGTAAAACCGCCCGACACGTGCTGGATATTGAAAAGGCTGCCATCGACGGCCTTTATCAATATCTGGACCAGTCCTTCGACGAGGCCTGCCGGCTGATGTTTCACTGCACCGGCAAGGTGATAGTGACCGGCATGGGCAAGTCGGGCCATATCGCCAACAAGATTGCCGCCACCCTGGCCAGTACCGGCACCCCGGCGTTCTTCGTCCATCCCGGCGAAGCCAGCCACGGCGACCTGGGCATGATTGGCCCCCACGACGTGGTGCTGGCCCTGTCCAACTCCGGCGAAAGCGACGAGATCCTCTCCCTGCTGCCGGTGCTCAAGCGTCGCGGACTCAAGCTTATCTGCATGACCGGCAACCCCGACTCCACCATGGCCCGGGAAGCCGAGGTGCACCTGTGCACCCGAGTGGCACAGGAGGCCTGCCCGCTCGGCCTGGCGCCGACCGCCAGCACCACCGCCACCCTGGTGATGGGCGACGCCCTGGCGGTGGCCTTGCTGGAGGCGCGCGGCTTTACCGCCGACGACTTCGCCCTCAGCCACCCCGGCGGCGCCCTCGGCAAACGTCTGCTGCTGCGGGTCGGCGACCTGATGCACAAGGACGAACGGGTGCCCAAGGTGGGCCTCAATACCCTGATCATCGAGGCGCTGCTGGAAATCGGCCGCACCGGCCTGGGTTTTACCGCCGTGGTCGACGAGCAGGAGCGCCTGGTCGGTGTCTATACTGATGGGGACCTGCGCCGTACCCTGGATCACAAGATCGATGTCCACCACACCACCATCGACCAGGTCATGACCCGGCACTGCGTGACCGCCCGGGCCAACATGCTGGCGGCCGAAGCGGTCAAGCTGATGGAAGAGAAGAAGATCAGCGGCCTGCTGGTGGTCAATGAACAACAACAGCCGGTCGGCGCCTTCAACATGCACGACCTGTTACGGGCAGGAGTCATCTGATGCTGGAGCACACCCTGTACGGCCCCGTTTCCCGCGAGGTATGGCGGCAACTGGCCGGGATCCGCCTGCTGATCTGCGATGTCGACGGGGTGCTGTCCGACGGCATGATCTACCTCGGCAACCAGGGCGAGGAATACAAGAGCTTCTGCACCAAGGACGGCTTCGGCATCAAGGCGCTGCTCAACGCCGGCATCCAGGTGGCGGTGATCACCGGGCGAGACTCCCGTATCGTCAGCGAGCGCATGGCCTCGCTCGGGGTACGCCATGTCTACCAGGGTCAGGGCGATAAGATGCACAGCTACCGGGCGCTGCTGGACACCCTCAAGCTCGGGCCGGAACAGGCCGCCTATATCGGTGACGATGTGGTCGACCTGCAGGTAATGCTGGATTGCGGCCTGGGGGTGGCGGTCAGCGACGCCCATCCGCTGGTGCTGCAACAGGCCGATTACGTCACCCGCATCCGGGGCGGCTTCGGCGCCGTGCGCGAGATCTGCGATCTGATCCTCGCCGCCCGCGGCGAGCTGGAGCAGGCCCGGGGCATGAGTGTATGAGCCGCCAGACCTGGTTGTTCGGCGGCCTGTTCCTGTTCGCCCTGGTCTGCTGGCAGTGGTTCCGGCCGGCCACCGATGCCCCGGTCAGCGAGCAGGACTATCAGCCGGACTTTGTCGCCAGAAACCTGACCAGCATGCAGTATAACCAGTTCGGCCTGCCTTACCGGGGGCTGGACGCGGACTATGCCGAGTACTATGCCCCCCTGTCCATGACCCTGATGGAAAAACCTGTTATCTTGCTCTATTCGCCCGATGGCCGTCCCCAGTGGCGGCTGAGCGGTGACGAGGGCATCATCAACACCGGCGACAACGCCGTGCTGAATGGCAACGTGGTCGGCCGGGGGCTGTTGCCGGATGCCCTGGTGGACACCCTGACCACCGATTACCTGGAACTGGACTTTATCAACAACCAGCTGCGCTCCAACCGGAACGTGCGGCTGCAAAGCGCGCAATACCAGGCCGAGGGCCAGGGCCTGCTGGGCCAGCTTGAACAACAAACGGTGGAACTACTGCATGAAACCCGGGCAACTTACCTCAATCCTTAGCATCGGCACCCTGCTGGCCCTCGGCCCGGGCCTGGCCGGCGCCAAAGAGTCCGACTTCCGCCAGCCGGTCGCCATCAATGCGGGCCGCCAACTCGTGGAGCTGGCCGACAACAAGGTGACCTTCAGCGACAAGGTGGTGGTCAAGCAGGGCACCATGGACGTGCGCGCCAGCGAGCTGGTGGTGATCCGCACCGAGCAGGGGCTGCAGTCGATGACCGCCCGCGGCGCGCCGGCCACCTACTACCAGGTGCTCGACAACGGCCAGCCGGTGCGGGCCGAGGCCAGGGAGATCCACTACGACATCCAGGGCCGGACCATTACCCTGGTGCGGGACGCCAAGCTGCAGCAGAACGACAACATCGTCACCGGCTATCGCATCCGCTACCACATCGATCGGCAGCAGATGGAGGCGGAAAGCCAGGGTGAACAGGACAGGGTCACCACCATTTTCCTGCCCGAACAGCTGCAGAACCTCGACAACCAGGAGCCACAGGACTGATTCATGGCGATACTGAAAGCCCGCGGGTTACAGAAGAGCTACAAGGGCCGCCAGGTGGTGGCCGACGTCAGCCTGACCGTCAACACTGGCCAGGTGGTGGGGCTGCTCGGCCCGAACGGCGCCGGCAAGACCACCTCCTTCTACATGATTGTCGGCCTGGTGCAACGGGATGCGGGCAGCATTACCATCGATGAGCAGGACATCAGCCACCAGCCCATGCACGTCCGGGCCCAGGCCGGCATCGGTTACCTGCCCCAGGAAGCCTCCATCTTCCGCCGGCTGAGCGTGGCCGACAACCTGATGGCGGTGCTCGAAACCCGCAAGGATCTGGACGCGGCCGGGCGTGATGAAAAAATGGAACAGCTGCTGGAAGAGTTTAATATTACTCATATCCGCGACAGCCTCGGAATGAGCCTGTCCGGCGGCGAACGGCGCCGGGTCGAAATCGCCCGGGCCCTGGCCGCCGACCCGCGTTTCATCCTGCTGGACGAGCCCTTCGCCGGGGTCGATCCGATTTCTGTTATCGATATCAAGAAAATTATTTTACATTTACGTGACCGGGGATTGGGGGTATTGATCACCGACCACAATGTGCGCGAGACCCTGGATGTCTGTGAACGGGCCTATATCGTCAGCCACGGGCACCGCATCGCCGCCGGCACCCCGACGGAAATTCTGAATAACGAACAGGTCAAGAAAGTCTATCTTGGTGAACAATTCAGCCTCTGAGCAGGCCCCGTATGGCTAATATACGGTTGATATAGAAGGACTTTTTTAACAGATGAAGCCAACTCTTCAGTTACGTCTGGGTCAGCAGCTGACCATGACGCCCCAGTTGCAACAGGCCATCCGCCTGCTGCAACTTTCCAGCCTGGAGCTGCAGCAGGAGATACAGCAGGCCCTGGAGAGCAATCCGCTGCTGGAACAGGAAGAGCCGGAAACCATCGATGTGGCCGAGCCCCGCCATGAAGAGCAAATGGCGGCGGATACCGCCATGGAGCAAAACCAGCTGTCCGACGAACTGCCCATGGACACCAGCTGGGACGAAGTCTACACCGCCTCCTCCGCCACCGGCGGTGCCGTGCCGGATGGCGCCGACGACACCGTCTACCAGGGTGAAACCACCGAAACCCTGCAGGATTACCTGCTGTGGCAGATGCGGCTGACCCCCTTCAGCGACACCGACCAGGCCATCGCCACCACCATCATCGACGCCATCGATGACGCCGGCTACCTGACCATCGGCATCGAAGATATTCTCGAGGCCGTGGCCGGCGACGAGCTGGACATCGAGGCGGATGAAGTCGAGGCTGTACTCAAAAGAATCCAACATTTCGACCCCATCGGCGTGGCCGCCCGCAGCGTGCAGGAATGCCTGCGCATCCAGCTGGATCAGTTTCCCGCCGATACCCCCTGGCTGAACCAGGCCCGGGAAGTGATCGCCCAGCACATGGACTTGCTCGGCAACCGGGACTACCGCACCCTGCAGCGCAAGGCCAAGCTGCGGGAAGAGGAGCTGCGGGAAGTGCTGGCGCTGATCCAGCAGCTCGAACCCCGGCCGGGGCACACGGTGATCCAGAGCAGTTCGGAATACGTGATCCCGGACGTGGTGGTCACTAAGCGCCAGGGACGCTGGGCCGCCGAGCTCAACCCCGAGGCGATGCCCAAGGTCAAGCTGAACCAGACCTACGCCGCCATGGCCCGCCAGGCCAGAAACAGCGAGGACGGCCAGTTTATCCGCAACCATCTGCAGGATGCCAAGTGGTTCATCAAGAGCCTGGAAAGCCGAAATGAGACCCTGCTCAAGGTTGCCAATTGTATTGTTGAGCAACAACAGGCATTCTTTGAATATGGTGAAGAGGCGATGAAGCCCATGGTGCTGAACCATGTAGCCGAAGTGGTGGAAATGCACGAGTCCACCATCTCCCGGGTCACCACCCAGAAGTTCCTGCACACCCCCCGGGGAGTGTTCGAGCTGAAGTATTTTTTCTCCAGCCACGTGGGAACCGACGACGGCGGTGAATGCTCTTCAACGGCAATTCGCGCCCTGATCAAGAAGCTGGTCGGGGCGGAAAACCCGGCCAAACCGCTGAGCGACAGCAAAATCGCCCAGCTGCTGGCCGAACAGGGGATACAGGTGGCCAGGCGTACCATCGCCAAGTACAGGGAGTCGCTGGCCATTCCCCCTTCCAATCAGCGTAAACGCCTGGTTTAAAGGCAGACCAAGAAGGAAGACGTTATGCAAATAAACCTGACTGGACACCATGTGGAAATCACCGACTCGTTGCGTGACTATGTGAACAGCAAATTTTCCAAGCTGGAGCGCCATTTCGATCATATCACCAATGCGCACGTCATCCTCAATGTGGAAAAACTGCAGCAGATCGCCGAGGCCAAGCTGAACGTCAGCGGGGGCGAGGTATTCGCCAACTCACAGCACGAAGACATGTACGCGGCCATCGACGGCTTGATCGACAAGCTGGATCGCCAGATCATCAAACACAAAGAGAAACTCAAGCAAAAATAATCATGGAAGTCGCCGACATATTGAGCAGGGACTGCACCCGCAGTGCAGTTCCCTGCACGAGCAAGAAACGTGCCCTGGAAATCATCAGTGAACTGGCCGCTCAGCACCTGAACATCGGCAGCCAGCAACTTTTCGACTGCCTGCTGGCCCGGGAAAAAATGGGCAGCACCGGCATCGGCAATGGTATCGCCATCCCCCATGGCCGTATCAGCGATGACAACAAGGCGACTGCCGTATTACTCACCTTTGCCGAGCCGGTGGAGTTCGATGCCATCGACAATCAGCCGGTCGGCCTGGTGTTCGCGCTGCTGGTCCCCGAGCAGGAGTGCAAGCAGCACCTGAAGACCCTGTCGCTGATCGCCGAGAAACTGAGCAACAAGCAGGTGTGCAAACAGCTGCGCCAGGCCGGCAGCGACGACGAACTCTATCACATAATGATTTCTGCCTGAGGACGCCCGGATGCAACTGGTTATCGTCAGTGGCCGTTCCGGTTCGGGGAAAACAGTCGCGCTACGGGTGCTCGAAGATCTGGGCCACTACTGCGTTGATAACCTGCCGGTGGAACTGCTGCCGGATCTGGTGCGCATGCGCCGACACAAGCCCGGTGAGGTAGCCGTCAGCATCGATGTGCGCAACCTGCCGGACAGCAGCGACAAACTGGAAGCCTGCCTGGCCGAAGTCCGCGCCATGGCCGGGGTCAATCTGTCGAGCATCTTTATCGATGCGGACAACGCGGTGCTGATCCGCCGCTTCGGTGATACTCGCCGGCTGCATCCCCTGTCCCGCCACAGCCTGACCCTGGACGAAGCCATCCGCGAGGAGACCCACCTGCTGGCGCCACTGTCCTCGGATGCGGATCTACGCATCGATACCTCCAGCCTCAGCATCCACGATCTGAGCGAGATCATCCGCGAGCGCATCCTCGGCAAGAAAGAGCGGGAGCTCAACTGGGTGTTCGAGTCCTTCGGCTACAAATACGGGGTGTCCAAGGACGCAGACTTCGTGTTCGATGCCCGCTTCCTGCCCAATCCCCACTGGATTGCCGAGCTGCGCCCCTTTACCGGCAGGGACGAGCCGGTCGCCGACTACCTGGCCGGCCAGCCGGAGGTGATGAAATACCTGTGGCAGATAGAAAACCTGCTGATCACCTGGATGCCCCACCTGGAACGCAACAACCGCAGCTATGTCACCGTCGCCATCGGCTGCACCGGCGGCCAGCACAGATCGGTGTTCATCGCCGAGCAGCTGGCGCGGGTGTTCCGGCAGATGGGCAAGAGCGTGCAACTTCGCCACCGTACACTGGAAAAACGCAATGCCGAAAATTGAACGGGATCTGGAGATCGTCAACAAGCTGGGACTGCACGCCCGGGCCGCCATTCAACTGGTCCAGTTAACGCAACAATTCGATGCTATCGTCACCGTCTGCAACCAGGAAAAACAGGCCCCGGCCAACAGCGTGATGGGCCTGCTGATGCTGGAAACGGCCCAGGGCCACGCCATTCGCGTGGTCGCCGAAGGGCCCGATGCCGAGGCGGCGATGGAGGCCGTGGCCAGGCTGGTGGCCGACCGCTTCAACGAGTCGGAATAGTTCCTCCCCCTTTACCCGTCCCGTTCACTGGTCTGGAGCCAGGATGACAGAGCCATTAGAACAACCCAGAACGCCGGATCACCTGGAAACCATCACCCGGGCGCTGAACAGCGGCATGTTCGTGCACGTCAGGCGCATGTTGCAGCAGATGCGCCCCGGCGATGTCGCCTGGCTGCTCGAGTCCTCCCCCTCGCCCAGCCGCAAGGTGCTGTGGCAGCTGATCGATCCGGACGATTACGGCGAGATCCTCGAAGAGCTGTCGGAGGAAGTGCGGGATGGCATCATCCGGCTGATGGATCCGGAAAAGCTGGCGATTGCCCTGGAAGACATGGAGTCGGACGACCTGGCCTACGTACTGCGGGATCTGCCCGAGCAGCTGTTCAACCAGGTGCTGACCCAGATGGACGAGCAGGACCGGCAGCGGGCCGAGCAGGCGCTGTCCTACCCGGAAGATACCGCCGGCTCGCTGATGAACACCGAGTTCATCAGCCTGAGGCCCGACGTCACCATCGACGTGGTGCTGCGCTACCTGCGCCGCCACAGCGAATTGCCGGAAGGCACCGATACCCTCTACGTGGTCGACCAGCATAACCGGCTGCTGGGGGACATCTCGCTGGCCAGCCTGGTAGTACAGTCCCCCACCACCACAGTGGTGGAAGCGATGGACACCAATGTGGAAGCCATTCCGCTGACCATGAGCGAAACCGAGGTGGCCAATCTGTTCGAGCGCCACGACTGGCTGTCGGCGCCGGTGGTGGATGACGACAATCAGTTGCTGGGGCGGATCACCATCGACGACGTGGTCGACATCATCCGGGAGGAAGGCGAGCATTCCATGATGGGCATGGCCAAGATGGACGACGACGAGGACACCTTCGCGCCGGTGCTGACCAGCGCCCGGCGCCGCTCGGTCTGGCTCACCGTCAACCTGGGCACTGCCCTGCTGGCCGCCAGCGTGTCCAACATGTTCGAGGAAACCCTGGCCCAACTGGCGACCCTGGCCATCCTGATGACCATAGTGCCATCCATGGGCGGCATCGCCGGCAACCAGACCCTGGCACTGGTGATCCGCGGCATGGCGGTGGGCCATATCGGCGACAGCAACGCCCGCTGGCTGCTGGCCAAGGAAGCCATGGTCGGCCTGCTCAACGGCCTGCTGTGGGCGCTGATGATCGCCGTGGTGGTCAGTTTCTGGAAGGGCAGTTGGCAGATCGGGCTGGTGATCGCCGCCGCCATGTTCATCAACCTGTCGGTGGCGGGCATGGCCGGCGCCATGATCCCGCTGGCCATGCGCAAGCTCAACATCGATCCGGCGCTGGCCGGCTCCATGGCGCTGACCACCATCACCGACATCGTCGGCCTGCTGTCGTTTCTGGGATTGTCGACGCTGATCCTGCTGAACTAACTGGGGACTGGGGACTGGGGACTGGGGACTGGGGACTGGGGACTGGGGACTGGGGACTGGGGACTGGGGACTGGGGACTGGGGACTGGGGACTGGCAGGATTTGATAAAAATAGTCGAAGTCAACTACTTACCTATAAAATCCCTAATCCCTAATCCCTAATCCCTAATCCCTAATCCCTAATCCCTAATCCCTAATCCCTAATCCCTAATCCCTGCTTTTTTACTGCCCCGCAATCTTCATCTGCTCGATCAGCACGGAGCCGGTCTGCAGGCTGGAGCGGGTCTCCACGTCGGTACCGATGGCGCGGATCCCGGCAAACATCTCCTTCAGGTTGCCGGCGATGGTGATCTCCTCCACCGGATAGGCGATTTCGCCGTTTTCCACCCAGAAGCCGGCGGCGCCGCGAGAATAGTCGCCGGTGACAATGTTCACCCCCTGGCCCATCATCTCGGTTACCAGCAGGCCGGTGCCCATCATCTGCAGCAGTTGCTCCAGGCTCTGGCCACTGCTGGCAATGCGCCAGTTGTGGATGCCGCCGGCATGGCCGGTCAGCCGCATGCCCAGCTTGCGTGCCGAGTAGCTGGTCAGCAGGTAGCTCCGGAGTTCGCCGTCCTCGATGATGTGCCGCTCGTGGGTGCGTACCCCTTCGTTGTCGAAGGGCGCGCTGGCCAGTCCCTTGTCCAGGTGCGGCTGTTCGTGAATGTCGAGCCAGTCGGGGAAAATCCGCTGGCCCAGGGCGTCGAGCAGGAACGACGATTTTCGGTAGAGGTTGCCGCCGCTGATCGCCATCACCAGATGCCCGAACAGGCCCGAGGCCACATCCGGATGAAACAGCACCGGTGCCCGGGTGGTGCCGATCTTGCGCCCGCCGAGTCGGCCCAGGGTGCGCGTCACCGCCTCATCGGCCACCTGCTCAGGGGTCCAGAGATCGTCGAAGCTGCGCGCCGAGGTATAGCCGTATTCCCGCTGCATGTCGCCGTCCTGTTCGCCGATCAGCATGCAGCTCAGGCCGAAACGGGAGCCCGCATAGCTCTTGATAAAGCCGTGGCTGTTGCCGTAGACCTTGATGCCGACATTGCTGGAAAAGCTGGCCCCGTCCGACTGCTTGATCCGCGGATCCCGGCCCAAAGCCTGTTGCTCACAACGCAGCGCCAGCTCGATGCCGTCCGCCGGCGTCAGATCACGGGGAAAGCACAGTTCCAGCTCCGGCGCATCCCAGGCCAGCTCGGCGGCGTCGGCGATGCCGGCGCAGGGATCCGCCGTGGTATAACGGGAAATATCCAGGGCAGCCGCCACGGTACGGGCGATGGCATCGGGCCGCAGATCCGAGGTGGACGCCGAGCCCTTGCGACCGTCCCGGTACACGGCAATCCCCAGGGCGCCGTCCTTGTTGAACTCGATGTTTTCCAGCTCGCCGTTGCGGGTATTGACCGACAGGCCGGTCTGCTTGCTGATGGAGACTTCCGCCGCCTCGGCGCCCAGCCGGCGGGCACTTTCCAAGGCTTGCTCTACCGCCAGTTCAAGCTGGCGCTGTTCAGTTTGAATGTCTGCAGGGGTCATAATGATATCGCTGGCTCTGTTTGGAGTTAGCATAACAGACCCCTGCGTCCCTTGGGAGAAGCTGGTAATATATATGCAAAATCTTTGTTGAGACGGAAAAACCATGCGCCACCAAGATGAGCACCCCGACCACGATGACGACATCGAATGGGTCAGCAAGAGCGAGATGAAACGGGAAAGCCAGGCCCTTCAAGAGCTTGGCGAGTCCCTCGTCAGGCTCAAACCCAGCGAACTGGCCAAGGTGCCGCTGGATGAAGAATTGAAGGATGCCATCGCCCTGGCGCACCGGCTCAGTAACAAGCGGGAAGCCCTGCGCCGGCACCTGCAGTTTATCGGCAAGCTGATGCGCAACCGGGATGTCTCCGCCATCCAGCAGGCGCTGGCCGCCTTCGATCACAAGAACGCCGTGACCAACGCCCACTTCCACAAGCTGGAGCAGTGGCGCGACCGGCTGATCCGGGAAGGCGACAAGGGGGTGGATGCCCTGCTGGCGGAACACCGGGATCTGGATCGGCAAAAGCTGCGGCAACTGGCCCGCCAGGGGCGCAAGGAGCTGGCCGCCAACCTGCCGCCCAAGGCGTTCCGGGAGCTGTTCCAGTACCTGAAGCAACATCTGGAACCCTGAACAGCACAACGGGAGCCTCGGCTCCCGTTGTTGTCTATGGGGCAAACCCCGGCATTTAGAAACACATGTCCGCCGGCTTTTTACCCATTTTTTTCTGAATGGCGCATTCGCGGTTGTCCGCGCCGTCGCCTTGAGCCATTTCCTGCACCACGGGCTGCTGCATATTCAGCACTGTTCCGGCTTGCACCGGCATCAACATCAACCCTAGGACAGAGGCAAAGGCTATCGATAGCAAAGTTTTCATTTTGATTGCCTCCAGTTATTGCCGCAACTGCGACAACACTGATTAGACCTTGCCCCGTCTCCGGATCGCACAGAAAAAGGCTTTTTACTATATCTTGATAATCAGTCTCTACTGAGTACCACCTACCGTCATCCGATCCAGCTTGAGGGTCGGCTGGCCCACCCCCACCGGTACGCTCTGACCGTCCTTGCCGCACACCCCGACCCCGGTATCCAGCGCCAGATCGTTGCCCACCATGGACACCTGGCTCATGGCCTCGGGACCATTGCCGATCAGGGTCGCCCCCTTGAGCGGCGCGGTCAGCTTGCCGTCCTCGATAAGATAGGCCTCGGAGGCCGAAAACACGAAACGGCCCGAGGTAATGTCCACCTGGCCACCGCCGAAGTTGGGCGCATAGATGCCCCGCTTCACACTGCGGATGATCTCTTCCGGCGGCGTCTGCCCCGGCAACATATAGGTATTGGTCATGCGTGGCATCGGCAGGTGGGCGTAGGACTCGCGCCGGCCATTGCCGGTGGGCGCCATCTTCATCAGCCGGGCGTTGAGCTTGTCCTGCATGTAGCCCTTGAGGATGCCGTTTTCGATCAGCACGTTGTAGCCGCTGGCGGTGCCCTCGTCGTCGATGGTCAGCGAGCCGCGGCGGTTGGCCAGGGTGCCGTCATCCACTATGGTGCACAGGCCGGAGGCCACCTTTTCACCGATGCGGCCGGAGTAGGCGGAAGAGCCCTTGCGGTTGAAGTCCCCTTCCAGGCCATGTCCCACCGCCTCGTGCAGCAGCACGCCCGGCCAGCCGGCGCCCAGCACCACCGGCATGGTGCCCGCCGGGGCGTCCACCGCCTCCAGGTTGACCAGGGCCTGGCGCACCGCCTCTTTCACGTAACCCATGGCCCTCGGCTGGCCGCCCACCTCCTCCAGGAAATGGTCGTAGCCGACCCGGCCGCCGCCGCCACTGCCACCCCGCTCCCGCCGGCCGTTGCGTTCGGCCAGCACCGAGCAGTTCAGCCGCACCAGCGGGCGCAGATCCGTGGCCAGGGTGCCGTCGGTGGCCAGCACCAGTATCTCTTCGTACACCCCGGAAATGGAGGCGATCACCTGGGTGACCGCCGGATCCAGGCTGCGGGCGAAGGCGTCCATCTGCTGCAGCAGGGCGATCTTCTGTTCCCGACTCAGGCTGTCGAGCGGGTTCAATCCCGCATAACGGGCCGCCACCGACTGCTCCCGGCCGACCTGAAAACGCCCCTCGCCGCCCCGCTCGGCGATGCCACGGGCGGCACTCACCGCCTGATCGAGGGCCGCCGCGGTCAGCTCGTCGGAGTAGGCGAAACCGGTCTTCTCGCCGCTCACCGCCCGCACCCCGACGCCCTGCTCGATGTTGTAGCTACCGTCCTTGACGATGCCGTCTTCCAGCACCCAGGACTCGTGCACGCTGTTCTGGAAATACAGGTCGGCAAAGTCGATTTGATGGCGGCAAAGCCGCGCCAGCTGGGCATCCAGCAGCGCCATGTCCAGTTCGTTGGGGGCCAGCAGGCTGCGGTTAATCTGTTCAATGCTCATGGGTTGTCTCTCCAAACCGCGGTCAGGCGGGCATGTTGGGCGACCGGCATCTGGCGACGGATGCCGGCCAGGCGTTCAGGCTCCAGCGGGGCGGCGACGAGGCCTTCCCCGGTCGGCAGGCACGCCTTGATCTCGCCCCAGGGATCGAGGATCACCGAGTGCCCCCAGGTTTGCCGGCCGGCGCCGTGATCGCCCACTTGCGCCGCGGCCAGCACATAGCACTGATTTTCGATCGCCCGGGCCTGCAGCAGGGGCAGCCAGTGGGCCTGGCCGGTCACCCGGGTAAAGGCCGCCGGCACCATCAGGATCTCCGCGCCCCGCTCGCGCAACGCCCGATATAACTCGGGGAAACGTAGATCATAACAGATAGACAAGCCTAAACGACCGAAAGGACTGTCGATCACGCAAAGTTCGTTGCCGGCCTGGTAGGTGGCGGACTCCTGATAACGGCCATGGCCGTCGGCCACCTGTACATCGAACAGGTGCACCTTGTGGTAGTGGGCCTGCCGCCGGCCCTGGTCATCGTACACCAGGCAGGTGGAGTGCAGCTTGTCGCTGCCCTCGATGCAGGTCGGTATGGCGCCGACCACCAGCCAGACTCCGTGCTCCCGCGCCCAGCGGGAGAAGGTCTCCTGCACCGGCCCCCGGCCGAGGGGCTCTGCCCATCGCCGGGCCGCCTCCCGGTTGCCGAACACCACCGCGTTTTCCGGCAGCTGTACCAGCAGCGGACGGCCCGGCGGAAGCTGGTGCAACAATCCTTCCAGCCTGGCTTGGTTCGCCGGCCAGTCGGCTCCGGCATTCAGTTGTATCGCCACCAGTTCCATGACTTGCTCCTCATTCATCGCCGGGCAGGCTGATACGCCCCTGCTCCCGGCCCAGCTCGGTGACCTGCGGCTGCTCCAGTGGGCCGTTGACCCGATAACGGATACGAGTGAATACATCTACCACAGGGCCCAGCACCTTGGACAGCGCCAGTACATAAAGACCGGTCACCGGGGTGACGGCGAAGGCGGCCAACACCGGCAGGTTGCCGGTCAGGTGCGGCGTAAATTCAAACTGGTAATCGATCCGCTCCGCCGCCAGGTCCACCTGTCCCCGGCCGCGCAGATCCCCGGCCGCCCCGTCCAGGGTAAAGTCGTCGCTGCGCAGCACCCCCTCGGTGATCTCGCCACTCACGCCGATGCGATCGAAGTAGAAGCCCTCTTCAAACACATCGCGGAAATCGAGGCGCAGCCGCCGCAGCACCGACTCCATACTCAGCACCGACAACAGACCGGCGCCCCTGTCGTTCAGTTCGGTGATCACGCCGGCGCCGGTCTCGACCGCCAGGGTCCCGTTCAGGCTTTGCCGATCCGGCCGCCAGGGCAAATCGAGCCAGCGCAGCTGGCCTTCCAGGCTGGCACTGGTCTCGCTGAACGGGGAACTGCGGCCCAGCCCTTCCCACAGCCGCTGCACCGACGGGGTGCCGCCCTGCCATTCCAGCCGGCTCAGGTTGCCGCTCTGGTGTTGCAGCCACTGGCCGTGCGCCCTGGCCTGCAGCAGCGGGCCATCCAGCGTCAGCTCGGCCAGCCTGACGCCGTCCGGCTCCGGCTCGAGACGCACCGCCACTCGCCCCAACGCCAGCTCGTGCCAGCGACAGTCGGCACAGGCAAAGCGCAAGGCCGGTACCTGCGCCGGGTTGATGTGGCGTTCCGGTCCGGACGATGGCGTCGTCTCCGCCGCCGGCTCCGGAGCCAGCCACAGCCGGCTGAAGTCGGCCTGCCAGGGCTGCCCGGCGTGCCACCGCAGCTCGCCTTCCGCTTCTTCGGCCTGCACCCGGATCCGGTGGCCGCCGAACTCGTCGGGACCAAGCGCCAGCCGCAGCTGATGCAGCGGCTGGCGCCACAGGCGAGCGCGGCTGGCCTGCACCGACACCCGGTAGGTCTCGGGCCAGCGCAGCCGGCGAGGTGCGACCGGCGCCCCGGCGACCGGCGCCCAGCCGGTACCGAGCCAGGCCAGCCAGTCATCGAGCCGCAAGGTCGTGGTGCGCAGCGCGATGTCCAGCGGCGCCCTGGGCTCCGGGTGCGACGGCTCGCCGGCATCCAGCCACAGCCGCTCTACCCGGGCCCCATCCGCGCCGAAAGCCAGCCTCGCTTGGCCCCTGATCTCCGGCCCCAGGGTCAGCCCGAGTTCCGCCTGCTGCCGGTTGCCGTCGAGCTGCAGCCGTGCCGGCAGCGGCTCGGCCGCGCTTTTTTCCAGCGGTGCCGGCAAGCCGCTGGCCAGGCCGGCCAGGGTGCTGTCCGCGGTAAAGCGGTAATCCACCCCGCCCTCGTCGTCCAGGGTCAGACGAAGCTGCCCGCGCCAGTCGGCCGCTCCGTCCAGGGCCTGCAGGGAAGGCAGTTGCCGCCCCAGGGCCTCGGCCAGGGCCCGACCACGCATGTCCAGCCTGACCTGGTAACCGCCGCCCTCCGCCTGGCCCTGGTAGTCCAGGGTCAGCGGATGCCCGGCCCAGTCGGCCCGCATGCCTGCAAACCGGGTCTGGCTGTCGTCGAACAGCAGCCTGCCCGTGACCCCGTCCAGGGGCAGATCCAGGGGGCTGATCCGGACCCGGCTCTGGTCAAAGTCCACCCGGCCATCGACCCCGACCTTCCCCCCGGCCAGGGGCACATCCAGTGTGAGGCTGCCGCTGAGCGGCCCAGCCACCTGCACCTGGGCCAGGGTCTGGCCGACCGAATCCGCCAGCGGCGACTGCTGCAGATAACGGGTCACCGCCTGCCCGTCACCGCTTATCCCGGCACTGAGCCGCAGGCTGGCGGCGGCGGTCAGCGGCACTATGCTGGCCTCGATGGCACTGGCGTCCACCTCCCCCAGCCGGCCTGCCGGGCCCGTCATGGTGAGGCCGTCGTTTTCAAACAGCAGATCCAGGCTCAGCCCGGTCAGCGGCTGCCAGTGGGGATCAAAGCGGAATTCGGCGTCGCGCAGCGGTACCCGCGCCTGGAAAATGCCCGGCTGCTCCCGATAGGGAAAGCCGTTCAGCCGGCCATACCAGAGCACTTCGGCATTTTCCGCCTGGCCACCGCCGATAGCGCCCTGCAGATAATCCACCAGGGCGCGGCCCATCAGGGGTTCGGGGAAATAGACGAACGCCCGTTCCGCCCGGTGCAGATCCACTTGCGCCGAGGCGCTCAGCAGGGGCGACTCCCGCTCCGACCACTGCAGGCTGAACCAGCCCTGCAGGGTCACGTCCGCGGTGTCCACCTGCAGTTGCTCGCTCCATAACCGCCAGCCCTGCTCCTGGCGCCGCCAGCGCAGTTCGGTGTTCAGCCGCCGCATCGGCCAGGGCGCGCGGAACGCCCTGTCGTAAACCCAGTCGGCCGCCTGCTGCTGGCGCAGCCGCAGCTGGCCGCCGGCGGCGGACAGCACGAAGCGCCCGTCCAGCCCCCGGGTACGGGGGACCCACCGGTAGGCACCGGTGCTCACGTCCTGCAGCTCACCGCTGACCCGCCAGTCGCGACCGTCCGGCAGGGCGGAAAAGGAGAGATTGGTCAGCTGTCCCCGGGGGGCGATGCCCGACAACTGGCGCGAGGCGTCCGGCCAGTAGTATTCCCCCCACTGGGCCAGCAGGGCCAGGTCGGTGAAGGTCAGGCGATCCACATAACCGTGCAGCCGATCTTCCCGTCGGTCCAGCTGGAAACGCCAGCTGGGCCAGGGCTCGTCATCCACCCGGATATCGATCTCCCTGCTGGCCAGTTGCCAGCCGTCCGTGGTCGGCTGCCACTGTACCCGGCCGCCGTCGACCGCCACCTGGTGCTCCTCGCCCCAGCGCAGGCGGTTTTCCCCCAGGGTCAGCAGGCCGGCGCTGAGCCGGCCCTGTTGCCACTCCAGCCACAGCTCGAAGGACAGTTCGGCGCCGACCCTGTCGTCATCGGGGCGGATACGGCGGATCAGGGCGCCGGCATCGACGCCGTCCGCCTGCAGGTAGACGGCGCCGTCGAGCCGGTCCTGCTCGCCCTCGAAGCGCCCCTTGAAGGTGAATTGCTGCGCCGCCTCGGGGCCGAAGCCCAGCCGGCCCTGGCCCTGGTGCAGGCCGGGCTCGTTCTGCCAGCGAAGGGCGGGGATCTCGAGCTCGAGCAGGGCCTGCTCCGGGGTGGTCAGCAGGAAGCGGGCATCCCGCAGGGAAAAGCGGCGGACCCCGGACAGGGCCAGATCGCGCAGGGCGGCCAGATCGGCGCGGCCGCCGCTCGCGGCGTCCCGGTCCGCCAGGTCGAGCGGCAGCCGCAGTCCGTCCAGGATCAGTTCATTGAGCACCGGTTGCCACTGGCGCAGGCTCTGCCACAGATGCAGGTCCACATGAGCCCGTCGCAGGGTCACGGCGGGGCCGTCGGGACGGTGCAGGCTGACCTCGTTCATCACCAGCACCGGACCGTAATCCCGCCAGGACAGCCCCAGATGGCCGACCTCCAGGGTCATCCGGTTATCGCTCAGCAGCCGGTCGAACCACTGCTGCTGCCAGTGTGCCAGCCAGGGGGAGCCGAAGCGCAGCAGGGTCACCAGCAAGGCCAGCACCACCGCGCACGCCGCCAGGCCCAGCCAGGCCCAGCTTAGACTCCGTCTGATCACTACATCATCACCACGTCGAACTGTTCCTGGTTATAAAGGGGCTCGCTGCTCACCTTGACCTGCTTGCCGATAAACACCTCCAGCTCCGCCAGCATGTGGGTTTCGTCCTCCTGCAGGGCGCTGGCCACGGCGCTGGAGGCGTAAACCACGAACTTGTCGGCATCGTAGGCCTTGTTGACCCGGGTGATCTCGCGCAGTATCTCGTAGCTGACGGTTTCCACCGTCTTGACCCGGCCCCGGCCATGGCACTCGGGGCATTCGCCGCACAGCACGTGTTCCAAACTTTCCCGGGTGCGCTTGCGGGTCATCTCCACCAGCCCGAGTTGGGAGAAACCGTTGACGTTGGTCTTGGCCCTGTCCTTGGACAGCGCCAGCTCCAGGCTGTGCAGCACCCGGCGCTTGTGGTCCTCGTCGTACATGTCGATGAAATCGATGATGATGATGCCGCCCAGGTTGCGCAGCCGCAGCTGGCGGGCGATGGATTGGGTGGCCTCGATATTGGTGTTGAAGATGGTCTCTTCCAGGTTGCGGTGGCCGACGAAGGCGCCGGTGTTGATGTCCACCGTGGTCATGGCCTCGGTCTGATCGATGATCAGGTAGCCGCCGGACTTGAGCTCCACCTTGCGATCCAGCGCGCGCTGGATCTCGTTCTCCACGTCGTAGAGATCGAAGATCGGCGACTCGCCCTGGTAATATTCGATTTTGCCCGCCAGCTCGGGTACGAACTCGTCGACGAAGGCCCTGAGGGTCTCGCAGGTACTGCGGGAATCGACCCGGATCCGGTCCAGCTCGGCGCCGACGAAGTCGCGCACGATGCGAAACGCCAGCCCCAGATCTTCGTACAGCATGGAGCAGGACGGGTACTTGCCGCGCCGCTCCAGGATCTTGCGCCACAGCCGCTTGAGGAAGGCCGCGTCCTGGGCCAGCTCCGACTCGCCGATGCCCTCGGCGGCGGTACGGATGATAAAGCCGCCGAGGTCGTCGACGTAGCTGGCCGCCAATGCCTTGAGCCGCTCCCGCTCCTGCTCCGAGTCGATGCGCTGGGACACCCCCACGTAGGCGCTGCCCGGCATGAACACCAGGTAGCGGGAGGGCAGGGTGATGTCGGTGGTCAGGCGGGCGCCCTTGGTTCCGAGCGGGTCCTTTACCACCTGCACCATGATGTCCTGCCCCTGGCGTACCAGCTCGGCGATGTTGCCGGCCTGGAAGTGTTCCTGTTCCTTGGTATCCACGCATTCGGTGTGGGGCACGATGTCGGAAGCATGCAGGAAGGCCGCCCGTTCACCGCCGATATCGACGAAGGCCGCCTGCATGCCGGGCAACACCCGGCTGACCTTACCCTTGTAGATGTTGCCGACGATGCCGCGCCGGGCCTGGCGCTCTACGTGCACTTCCTGCAGGATACCGTTTTCCACCAGCGCCACCCGGGTTTCCGCGGGGGTCATATTGATAATCAGTTCTGCGGACATGCTTGCTCCGGCCATCAGGATGTGAAGAATACCGTTAACCTACCACAGAATGGCGGCGGAAAACGCCTGCTCAACGCGGCAAAATCCCCGCCCGCTGCAACAGCGCCTCGGTTTCCACCAGTGGCAGCCCGACCACGGCGCTGTAACTGCCGTCGATACGCGACACGAAGCGCCCGCCCAACCCCTGGATACCGTAACCGCCGGCCTTGTCCGCCGGTTCGCCGCTGGCCCAGTAACGTGCCTTGTCGCTGGCGCTGAGCGCGCGGAAGGTCACTTCGGTGGTCACCAGGGTCAGCTCGCAACCGCCCCGGTGCGCCAGCGCCATGGCAGTCATCACCAGGTGGCTGCGTCCCGACAGCCGGCTCAGCATGGCCAGGCCGTCGGCCCGGTCGACCGGCTTTTCCAGCACCTCGCCGTCCACCACCACTATGGTGTCGCCGGCCAGCACCGGCAGCGGCCGGGGCGCCATGGCGCGGCCGGCCAGGGCCTTGTCCCGGGCCAGCCGGCGCACGTAGTCGGCGGCCGCCTCGTGGGGAGCGCGGCGTTCCTCCACTTGGGGCAGCACCAGCTCGAACGGCAGTTCCAGCTGGGCCAGCAGTTCCCGGCGGCGCGGGGAGGCGGAGGCGAGATAGAGCACGGGGGACATGGGCGACCTCAGGACAAGGCGAACTGCCGGCGGCACTTGCGCAGCAGCAGGAAGATCCAGGGCCAGAACACCATGCTGCTGACGATGGACCAGAAGTAGTGGTAATCGAGCTGGATATTGCTGTTGAGGTAGGCAGCCCAGAAAATCAGCAGCTTGTTGAGCATCGCCAGGGCGCCGACCACGAAGGCCTGCTGCCAGACCGAATAGTTGCGCATGCGCTGGAACTGGGACGCGGCCAGATACACCGGGATCACCAGCGCCAGCGCATGCACCCCCAGCACGGAGCCGAGCAGCAGATCCAACATCAGGCCGGCCACGAAGGCGGTGCCGACATTGGCCCGGTGCGGCAGGGCGATGCTCCAGTAGATCAGGGTCACCAGCAGCCAGTCGGGGCGGAAGGCGGCGATCAGCTCGGGCAACGGCAGGATCGACAGGATCAGCGCCAGTAACAGGCTGACCAGGATAACCAGCCGGCCTTTCAGGGAAAACGCGGTCATGGTTGCGGCTCCGTGGAGGCTGGGACCGGGTCGGCCTCGACTTCCATCCCCCGGGGTTCGAGCCACAGCAGCAGCAGGTAGCGCACCCGGTCCAGAGCGGCGAACGGCTGCACCCGGATATCGGCGAACGGCTGGCCTTCCTCGTAGCCCACATGGCTGACCCGGCCCACCGGATAGCCTTCGGGAAAGCGGCCGGCCAGCCCCGAGCTGAGCAGCACGTCCCCTTCCCGGATGTCGGTGTTGCGGGTGATGTTGTGCAACACCAGGCTGTCGAGCTGGCCGCTGCCGCTGGCGATGGCCCTGATGTCGTTGCGCGCCACCCGCACCGGAATGCCGTGGCTAATGTCGGTGATCAGCAGTACCCGGCTGGTGGTCTTGCCCACCGAGATCACCTGGCCGACCACGCCCTGCTCGTTGAGCACCGGCTGGCCTTCGAACACGCCCTGGATGCTGCCCTTGTCGAGCACCACCTGCTGGGAGAAGGGATCCGTGTCCACCGACATGATCTCCCCCACCATGCGGCGGGTATCGTAACGCACCGGGGATCCCAGCAGATCACGCAGCCGCTGGTTCTCCTGCTCCAGGTGGCGCAGGCGCAGCAGATCGTCCCGCAGCAGGAACAGCTCCTGCTCCATCCGCTCCGCCTGCGTCAGCAGCGACTTGCGCGACATCAGCTGGGTGGAGGCGGAGTCGAGCAGCACCCGGGGGCTATTGGCCATGTATTGCAGCGGACTGACCAGGGAATTCAGATAGACCTTGGCCTCGGTAAAACTGTGGTAGCGGCTGTCGGCGACAATAATAGCCAGCGACGCCACCACCGCCAGCACCAGCCGGATTGACAAGGAAGGCCCGCGGCCGAAAATCGGTTTCATAGGCAAATACACAGGCCGCTCGAGCCGGCCTTGTCATCAATCGTAATGGAACAGATCCCCACCATGCATATCGATCATTTCCAGTGCCTTGCCGCCGCCCCGGGCCACGCAGGTCATGGGATCGTCGGCGACCACCACGGGGATACCGGTTTCTTCCATCAACAGCCGGTCCAGATCCCGCAGCAGGGCGCCACCGCCGGTCAGCACCATGCCGCGCTCGGAAATGTCGGACGCCAGCTCAGGCGGCGACTGCTCCAGCGCCACCATCACCGCGCTGACGATGCCGGTCAACGGCTCCTGCAGGGCTTCCAGGATCTCGTTGGAATTGAGGGTGAAGCTGCGCGGTACCCCTTCGGCCAGGTTACGGCCGCGGACTTCGATCTCCAGCACCTCGTCACCAGGGTAGGCGGAGCCGACCGCATGCTTGATGCGTTCGGCGGTGGCTTCCCCGATCAGGGATCCGTAGTTGCGGCGCACATAATTGATGATCGACTCGTCGAAGCGATCCCCGCCGATGCGTACCGACTGGGAGTACACCACGCCATTGAGGGAGATGATGGCCACCTCGGTGGTACCGCCACCGATATCCACCACCATGGACCCGGTCGCTTCAGACACCGGCAGGCCGGCACCGATGGCGGCGGCCATGGGTTCATCGATCAGATAGACCTCGCGGGCCCCGGCCCCCAGGGCGGATTCCTTGATCGCCCGGCGTTCCACCTGGGTGGAGCCGCAGGGCACACAGACCAGCACTCGCGGGCTGGGCCGGAAGAAGTTGTTGTCGTGTACCTGCTTGATGAAGTGCTGCAGCATCTTTTCGGTGACGTAAAAGTCGGCGATAACGCCGTCCTTCATCGGGCGGATGGCGGCGATATTGCCGGGGGTCCGCCCCAGCATCTGTTTAGCGGCATGGCCGACGGCGGCAACACTCTGAGCGGAACCGGATCTTTCCTGGCGAATGGCCACGACCGAGGGCTCGTTCAGAACAATGCCCTGATCTTTGACGTAGATAAGGGTGTTGGCCGTTCCCAGATCGATCGACAGATCGTTGGAGAACATGCCTCTGAGCTTTTTAAACATATGCTGAAGGGGATCCTGGATTGAGAAACCGGAAAAAATTCGGCTAACTTTACCAATGCAGCCAGTTCGTAGCAAGGCGCAACCACGGGGAAGCCGCTCACCGGCGAGCAGGAGTTTTAATAAAGTGATAAGTTCCTTACACTTGCCCCACCACCATTTTTTATTTTTTCCCGTGTCCCATCTTTTACGCTGGCGGCGGCTGTTTGACGCCGTGCCCCCCTCCCCCCTGCAATGGGCCCGGCATCCGCTGCTGACCCGACATGGACTCGACCTGATGATCAAGCGGGACGATCTGCTGCACCCGCGGATCTCCGGCAACAAGTGGCGCAAGCTCAAGTACGTGCTGCGCCAGGCAGTGTCGGAGCAGGCGTCGGGGTTGCTCAGCTTCGGCGGCGCCTGGTCCAACCACCTACATGCCCTGGCGGCGGCGGGCCAGACACTGGAGCTGCCGACCCTGGGGGTGGTTCGTGGCGAACCCGAATATGCCGACAACCCGACCCTGGCCGATGCCCGCCACTGGGGCATGACCCTGGCATTCGTCGACCGGCGGCAATATCGCCGCCGCCAGGAACCGGACTGGCTGGCGGCGCTGGCGCAGCGCCATCCCGGCTACCGGCTGATCCCCGAAGGCGGCAGCTGCGCACTGGCCCTGCCGGGAGTGGCGGAGCTGTGGCGGGAGCTGGCGCCGGCCGATGCCCTGATCCTGCCGGTGGCCAGCGGCGGTACCCTGGCCGGGCTGTTGTCCGCCCGGCCGGCGGACACCCGGATCATCGGTTACGCGGTCCTGAAAGGCGATGGCTGGCTGGCGGAAACGGTGTCGGGACTGTATCCGCCGGCGGCCCGGGACCCGGGCTGGCGGCTGCGGCTAGGGTATCACGGCGGCGGTTACGCCAAATGCTCCGCCGATGATCGACAGCGGATCGCTCGCCTAGCCTCTGAACTGGCGGTCCCTCTGGAGCCGGTGTACAGCGGCAAGGCGATGCTGGGGCTGTTCCGGGATATCGAGGCCGGCTACTACCCGGCCGGCAGCCGGCTGATCTTCCTCCATACCGGCGGCCTGCAGGGTGTGCGCGGCGGTCTATGACAGTTCGAAGCGCTCCGGGCGGGAAAAGTAGTACCCCTGCCCCGCGTAGATGCCCAGCTGGTGCAGGCACTCCCATTCCGCCTCGGTTTCCACCCCCACGGCGATCACCCGGGTCTGGGTGCCGACGCAGTTGCCGCTCAGGCTGCGCACCGCCATCTGGTTAACCGGCTTGTGATCGATCTCCCGCACCAGGCTGGGATGCAGCTTCAGGTAGTCCAGATCATAGTCCTTGATGTACTGGGTGCTGACCACGTCCTGGCCCGCATGATCCACCGCCAGCCGGCAGCCCAGCGCCTTGAGCGCACGCAGCGGCTGCACCAGCGCCTGGAAATGGCGGCTGACCTGGGCTTCGGACAGCTCGATCACCAGTTCGGAAAGCTGCGCCTTGGGCAGTTGGAGCAGTTCGAAGATCAGCCAGCGGTGAAAACCGCGGTTGAGCAGGCTGGCCGCCGACAGGTTGATGGCCAGCGGGGCCTGCCGGCCCCCTTCCTGCAGCAGAGTCAGGCAATGCAGCATGATGGCCCGATCCAGTTCCTGCAGCAGGCCGCACTTTTCCGCCATGGGAATGAAGTGCCCGGCCGACAGCTCCCGCCCCTGCTCGTCCCGGATCCGGGCGAGCAGCTCGTACATCACCGGCGGCCGCTGTTCCCCGGTGTAAATGCCCTGGCGATCGAGCATCACCAGGTCTTTCTCCAGTAGCCGGCCGAGCAGGGTGCGCCAGCGCACCGTGCCCTTGCCGCTGCTCTCTTCGGTGACCCCCTTGTAATACATGAAGTAGCCCTCGCCGCCCTGCAGGGCGGCGCTGCGCAGGGCCAGCTCCGCCTCTTCCTGCACCTGGGACAGGGGCTCTCCGAAGCGGAAGCAGACCCCGCCGATAAAGATCGACGGCTCCCGGATCTCGTCGGGCCAGTGCAGCCGCTGCAGTAGCTTCATCACCTGCCGGGCCGCCTCCAGGGCTTCGCTTTCCACCTGATTGGGAAACAGCAGGGCGAAGATGTTGCCCGTGTACCTGGCCTGCAGGGAGCCGGGATAACGGCGGATCAGGTGACCCAGGTAGACCGAGGCCGACGACAGCAGCTCGTCGCCGCGTTCATAGCCCAGGTTGTAGTTGATGTATTCCAGATCCTGTAATTCCACCAGCAGCAGGGCGCCGGAGTGGCTGGACGGATCGTTGAGCGCCGCCTCCAGCCGGTTGTCGAAGAACACCCGGTTGCCGATGCGGATCTTCTTGTCAACGAACACGTTGGCACGGATAAAGGTGTCGAAACGGCTGCGTTCCTTGCGGGCATCCTTGAGCTCGAGCAGCAGCTTGTCCAGCGCCTGACTGGCGTGGTGCGGCCATTCTTCCCGGGGATTGTGCTGCAGCATGTTGAGCTTGCCGTCGAGGATCAGCTGACCGCGCAAGTCGAGCCACTCGGCTCCCCTCAACTGCTGGCGGAACCAGCGCAAGCTGAACAGCAGCCCCACGAACACCAGCAGTATGGCGGCGGTCAGCCCGGATACCGCCGCCAGCGAGTGGTCGATATCGTAGAAGGGTGGGCGCAGCACCAAGCGCACCGCCAGCCCCTGGTGGGCCGGCAGATCCCGCCGGTATTCGAGCGCCAGCTCACTGGCAGACAACCGGGTCTCGGCCTGGTAGCTGTACAGGTTCCGCTCCCCTTGGAGTACCGTGAACTCGACGATATCGTTCACGTCCAGCAAGGCCGGCAGCCAGCGATCAATATTCTGCTGCTGCTCGGCGCCGGGCTGCCAGCCCTCGTTCACCAGCCGCACCACGGCGTCGACCTGACGCTTCTGATAGGCGATGCCCATCTGGTAAAAGCTGATCCCGGCACCCACCAGCACCAGCAGTACGGCCGCCAGCACGCACAGGGTGATAGTGGCGATAAACTGGTTGGTAAATTTCATCGGTCATCCCTAACAAAACGCCTACGTTGCCGTTCTTTTTCTTGTTCTTACCCGTTGTTATCGCAGACCCGGGTGTACAGTGACAACAAGACTTTTAGCTCAATCGGTACCCGGTCCGGAAAATTCGCCCCGGGCTGGCCCCTTCTGGCGCAGTCAGGCGATAAAAAAGCCCCTCGATACAGGGGCTTATATTTATAATTTACAAAATCGGTCGCAGCTGAATATCAGAACGGAATATCGTCATCGAAATCCATCGGCGGCTCGTTGTACACCGGCGGCTGGCTCTGGGGCTTGCTGGCCGGCTGCGGACTCTGCTGGCCGTATTGCGGCTGCCCTTGAGGCTGCCCCTGGGGCTGACCGCCCTGCTGGCCCCAGTTGCCCTGGCCACCCTGCTGACCCGCGCCATACTGACCACCAGAAGGCTGACCACCGGCGGGCTGGCCGCCCTGGTTCCAGCCACCCTGGACGGCACCGCCGCCCTGGGGACGGCCGCCCAGCATCTGCATCACACCGCCCATGTCCACCACCACTTCGGTAGTGTAACGATCCTGGCCGCTCTGATCCTGCCATTTGCGAGTCTGCAGCCGGCCTTCCACATACACCTGTGAGCCCTTGCGCAGGTATTCGCCAGCGATCTCCGCCAGCTTGCCGAAGAACACCACCCGGTGCCATTCGGTGCGCTCTTTCTGCTCACCACTCTGCTTGTCGCGCCAGGTTTCACTGGTCGCCAGGGTGATGTTGGCCACCGCATTGCCGTTGGGCATATAGCGCACTTCGGGATCCTGGCCCAGGTGGCCGATCAGGATGACTTTATTGATGCCTCTATTGGCCATAACTCGCTCCGTACTCACAGATTGATCAGGCGCCGGGCCTGATCCAGTTCAAAAATTTTCCCGTCCACCTTCAGATAGGCGGCCCCTTCCTCGGGGATGATCAGGGCTTCATGTACGCCGGGCAACGCCATCAGCCGCTGCAGCAGCTGCTCCCGCCGATCCTTGCTCTCTATATTAACACCAATGGGCAGGATATGAGACCGCACCTGGCTGACATTCGCCATGCCCGCCGCCAACCAGAACCAGAATGCCATGGCCATGGCCACCAGTAAAAAGACCCCGGCACCACCCAGTTGCTGGAACAGGGCACCGCCCAGCACGCCGCCGAGGAAGGCGCCGAAAAACTGGCTGGTGGAATAGATGCCCATGGCGGTGCCCTTGGCCCCCGCCGGCGCCAGCATCGACAGGAAGGCCGGCAGCGAGGCCTCCATGAAATTGAAGGCGGTGAAATAGAGCAGCATGGCCAGGGCCAGCAGCCACAGCTGACCCTGGCCCAGCGCCATCAGCACCAGCGCCACCATCATCACCAGGATGGAAACCTGGAACAGCAGCTTGTTCATGTTGCGCCGGGCCCCCAGGATCAGCAAGGGGACGATCAGCACGAACGACAGCAGCAGGGTCGGCAGGTACAGCCACCAGTGCCGATCCGCCGCCAGCCCGGCGTCGAGCAGGGTGAGCGGAAAGGCCACGAACACGGCGGTAAGCGTCAGGTGCAGCAGCATGATGCCGGCATCGAGACGCAGCAGCTGTTTGTCCTTCAGCAAGCGGCCGAACAGCTCGGGGGCAGCGGTCACGTCGCGGATCTGGCCCTTGCTGGCCGAGGCCGGCAGCAGGAAACGCACCATCCCCATGCCGGCCAGCGCCAGCAGCGCCGTGGTCCAGAATACCCCGGACAGGCCGAACCAGGCTGCCAGCAGGGGGCCGGCCACCATGGCCACCGCGAAGGAAATGCCGATGCACACGCCGATAATGGCCATCGCCTTGGTGCGGTGTTCCTCCCGGGTGATGTCGGCGGCCAGCGCCAGTATGGCGCCAGCGATGGCGCCACTGCCCTGCAGCACCCGGCCGGCGACCACGCCGTACACCGAGTCGGACAGCGCCGCCACCACCGAGCCCAGGGCAAACAGCGCCAGGCCGCCGTAGATCACCGGCTTGCGGCCGATGCGGTCCGACAGCCAGCCGGCGGGGATCTGCAGCAGCGCCTGGGTCAGGCCGTAGGCGCCGATGACGATGCCCACCCACAACGGTGAAAAGCCGATCAGATCCTGGCCGTAGAGCGCAAATACCGGCATGATCATAAACAAACCCAGCATCCGCATGCCGAAAATGCCCGCCAGGGTAAACGAGGCCCGCCGCTCGCGAGGGCTGAAGCCTTGCTCGTCGCTCATGGATATCCTTCCGCCATCAATTTGCTCAAAAGGCGGCTAGTTTAGCACGGGGGCACTGTCAAGATTAATCCTTATTGTCCCCTTGGCTGTCTATTCATCCAGTGCCATACTAGCCGGTCGAATTTACACCAAGGTCATGCTGCAGATGGATAAAATCGAAGTTCGCGGGGCGCGCACCCACAACCTGAAGAACATCAGCCTGGAACTGCCCCGGGACAAGCTTATCGTGATCACCGGCCTGTCCGGCTCGGGCAAGTCCTCCCTCGCCTTCGATACCCTCTATGCCGAGGGCCAGCGCCGTTACGTGGAATCTCTCTCCGCCTACGCCCGCCAGTTCCTCTCGCTGATGGAAAAGCCGGACGTGGACCATATCGAGGGGCTGTCGCCGGCGATCTCCATCGAGCAGAAATCCACCTCCCACAACCCGCGCTCCACCGTGGGCACAATCACCGAAATCTACGACTACCTGCGGCTGCTGTTCGCCCGGGTGGGCGAGCCCCGCTGCCCCAGCCACGCCCTGCCGCTCACCGCCCAGACCATCAGCCAGATGGTGGACAAGGTGCTGGAACAACCCGAGGGCAAGAAGCTGATGCTGCTGGCGCCGGTGGTGCGCAACCGCAAGGGCGAGCACAGCAAGCTGCTCGACAACCTGGCGGCCCAAGGCTTCATCCGCGCCCGCATCGACGGCGAGGTGTGCGATCTGTCGGATCCGCCCGCCCTGGAGTTGCAGAAGAAACACAGCATCGAAGTGGTGGTGGATCGCTTCAAGGTGCGCGAGGATCTGCAGCTGCGGCTGGCGGAATCTTTCGAAACCGCCCTGGAGCTGTCCGGCGGTATCGCCTCGGTGGTGGCGATGGACGAGCCGGACGAGACGCCGCTGGTGTTCTCCGCCAACTTCGCCTGCCCCGAGTGCGGCTATTCCATCGCCGAACTGGAGCCGCGCATCTTCTCCTTCAACAACCCGGCGGGCGCCTGCGAAAGCTGCGACGGCCTGGGCGTGCAGCAGATCTTCGACCCGGACAAGGTGATCAGCAACCCGGAGCTGAGCCTGTCCG
Source organism: Zobellella endophytica (assembly GCF_003012775.1). Taxonomy (GTDB): domain Bacteria; phylum Pseudomonadota; class Gammaproteobacteria; order Enterobacterales; family Aeromonadaceae; genus Oceanimonas; species Oceanimonas endophytica. The sequence goes on from NZ_PXYG01000002.1 coordinate 796,882, forward strand.
GCGGCGCCATCCGCGGCTGGGACAAGCGCAGCTATTACTACTACCAGATGCTCAAGTCCCTGGCCGACCACTACCAGTTCGATCTGGAGGCACCCTACGAGCAGTTGCCGAAAGATATCCAGAAGGCGGTGCTGTACGGCTCGGGTCGCACCAGCATCGAATTCAAGTACATGAACGACAGGGGCGACGTGCTGGTGCGCAAGCACCCCTTCGAAGGCATACTGCACAACATGGAGCGGCGCTACCGGGAAACCGAGTCCAATTCGGTGCGCGAAGAGCTGGCCAAGTACCAGACCAACCGCGCCTGCCCCAGCTGCCAGGGCACCCGACTGAAGGAAGGGCCGCGGCACGTGTTCGTGGCCAATCACAACCTGCCCCAGGTCACCGAGATGGCCATCGGCGAGGCCCACGCCTTCTTCACCCGCATGGAACTGGCCGGCCAGAAGGCACAGATCGCCGACAAGATCTTCAAGGAGATCGTCGAGCGGCTGGGCTTCCTGGTCAACGTGGGCCTCAACTACCTCAGCCTGTCGCGCAGCGCCGAGACCCTGTCCGGCGGCGAGGCCCAGCGCATCCGCCTGGCCAGCCAGATCGGCGCCGGCCTGGTGGGGGTGATGTACGTGCTCGACGAACCCAGCATCGGCCTGCACCAGCGGGACAACGAACGGCTGCTGTCCACCCTCACCCACCTGCGCGACCTGGGCAACACCGTGATCGTGGTGGAACACGACGAGGACGCCATCCGCGCCGCCGATTATGTGCTGGACATCGGCCCCGGCGCCGGGGTACACGGCGGCCAAATCGTGGCCCAGGGCACCCCGGCCGAGGTGATGGCCAACCCGGACTCGCTCACCGGCGCCTACCTCTCGGGACGGGAGCAAATCGCCGTGCCCGAGCGGCGTACCTCGCCGGGGGAGCACTGGCTGGAGCTCAAGGGCGCCCGCGGCAACAACCTGAAGGAGGTGGACCTCAGGCTGCCGCTGGGTCTGATGACCTGCGTCACCGGGGTGTCCGGCTCGGGCAAGTCGACCCTGATCAACGATACCTTGTTCCCGCTCGCCCACCGGGAGCTGAACAAGGCCACCGTCAGCCAGCCGGCCCCGTACCGGGTGATCCACGGCCTCGACCGGCTGGACAAGGTGGTGGACATCGACCAGAGCCCGATCGGCCGCACCCCGCGCTCCAACCCGGCCACCTACACCGGCATTTTCACCCCCATCCGCGAGCTGTTCGCCGGCACCCAGGAGGCCCGCTCCCGGGGCTACAAGCCGGGCCGTTTCTCGTTCAACGTCAAGGGCGGCCGCTGCGAGGCCTGCCAGGGCGACGGGGTGATCAAGGTGGAGATGCACTTCCTGCCCGACGTCTACGTGCCCTGCGACGTGTGCAAGGGCAAGCGCTACAACCGGGAGACCCTGGAGATCCGCTACAAGGGCAGGAGCATCCACGAGGTGCTGGAGATGACGGTGGAAGAAGCCTGCGACTTCTTCGCCCCGGTGCCGGCCATCGCCCGCAAGCTGCAGACCCTGATGGACGTGGGCCTGTCCTACATCCGCCTGGGTCAGTCGGCCACCACCCTCTCCGGCGGCGAGGCCCAGCGGGTCAAGCTGGCCCGGGAGCTGTCCAAGCGCGACACCGGCCAGACCCTCTATATCCTGGACGAGCCCACCACCGGCCTGCACTTCCACGACATCCAGCTGCTGCTCGAGGTGCTGCACCGGTTGCGCGATCACGGCAATACCATCGTCATCATCGAGCACAACCTGGACGTGATCAAGACCGCCGACTGGATAGTGGATCTGGGCCCCGAGGGCGGCAGCGGCGGCGGCCGCATCCTGGTCACCGGCACCCCGGAACAGGTGGCGGAGCACGACGATTCGCACACGGCCCGCTTTTTACGGCCTATGCTGAAAGGGCGCTAGTCTATCGTTGGAGTCACGGATGACCCGGATATCATTGCCTTCCCTCTGGTTCTGGTGCTTCGCCGTCTGGTTGCTGGGCGGCATGCACTTCTTCATGCACAACCCCGGCGGCGCCGGCCTCTACCTGCCGTTCAACATGGTGGGCTGGATCTTCGTCTCCCTGCTGATCGGCCTGGGCCTGTGGCAGATGACCCTGAACCAGGCGGTCGACTACAGCCGTTTTCATCTCTGGTGCTGGCTGGCCTTCGCGCTGCTGCTGCTGCCGCTGCTCTATCCCAACAACCGCTTTGCCGACCATGCCCTGCCCCGGCTGGCCGGGGTGGCCGGCGGCCTGCTGTTCTATTTCTCCCTGCTGCAATGCCGCTTCGATCCGGCCCGGCGCTACCGGCTGTTGCACCTGGTGCTGGCCGGCATCACCCTCGAGGCCCTGTTCGGCCTGGTGCAGTACTACCTGCTGACCCCGGGCAACTGGATTGGCTACAACATCCAGAGCAACCGGCCCTACGGCATCTTCCAGCAGCCCAACGTCATGGCCAGCCTGATGGCTACCGGCTTGGTGCTGGCCTGCTACCTGTGGCTGGAGGAGCAGCGGCGCCTGGCGCCGGGGCAAAGGCTCTGGCTGGGCGGGGTGCTGATCGCCACCGCCCTGTTGCTGGTGGTGGGGCAGTCCCGGGTCGGCCAGCTCGGGGCCCTGGTCGGGCTGCTGCTGCTGCTGCCCCTGGCCTGGCACCAGGGCCGGCGGCGGCTGTTGCCGGCCCTCGCGCTGATCGCCGCCGGGGTGGCGCTGGGGCTCTGGTCCCTGACGCTGGTGGAGGGAGTGCAACGCGGCCTCGACGTCTACACCGCCTCCGGATTGCGCAAGCATTACTGGGCCCAGAGCCTGGCCCTGATCGGCCAGCACCCCTGGCTGGGGGTGGGTTACGGCGACTTCGAACACCAGTTCATGCGCTTTTACGCCGGCCAGCGGGAGGCGCTCTCCGGCTTGCCGCCGATGGAGCCCAACCTGGATCACCCCCATAACGAGCTGCTCTACTGGGGGGTGGAAGGCGGCCTGCTGCCGGTGTTCGCCATTTTGCTGGCGGCGCTGGCCTTTGTGCGCCTGCTGGCCCGGGCCCCCTGGCACCAGGCGCTGGCGCTGACGGCACTGGTGTGGCCCATCGCCCTGCACAGCCAGACCGAGTACCCGCTCTATCACTCCCTGGCCCACTGGATCATACTGCTGACCCTGCTGTACTGGGCCGACAGCCGGCTGGCGCCGCCCGAGCGGCGGCCGTTCCGGCCCTGGCTGCTGGCCCGCTTCACCGCCCTGCTGATCCCGGCGCTGGTGGTGCCCTTCATGCTCACCGGGCTGCAGACCGCCTACGTGGTGACCCAGTACGAACGTGGCGGCTACCGGGAGCCGCAGCGGCTGCTGGCCGCCAGCAACCCCATGGCCTGGCTGACCCGGCTGGAATTCAACGCCATGTCGCTGCGGCTGGTGGTGGGGGCGCAACAGCGGGATCTCCGGGCGCTGCAGGCCTACCTGAGCTGGGGCGAAGAGTTCGTGCGCCATACCCCCAGATCCAATATTTACTACAACATGGTACTGGCCCTGAACCACCTGGACCGGCGGCAGGAAGCCGAACGGCTGCTGGCCCTGGCCCGCCATTACTACCCCGGGGAACAACTGCTGCACCAGGACAGCATCAGCAAGGCGCTGCGCTCGCTGGATGAAGGCCGGGCCTCCGCCGCTCAGTCCGCCACCGCCGACGAGGCCACAAAACGCACCCGGAACATCTCGGGCCAGAGCTTGCCGGTCAGGTAAAAGTCGCCGCTGGCGGCATCATGGGCGATGCCGTTCAGCACCGCTTCCCGATCGTCGCCCCTGCGGCTCGCCGCCACCAGCGCCGAGGCGTCGATCTCGGCGCTGACCCGGCCGCTGGGCTTGTCTATCCGCACCAGCCGGGGCTCGTGCCAGATGTTGGCATAGACATGTTCGCCCACGCAGGCCAGCTCGTTGAGCCGCTCCTGCGGCGCGCCGTCCAGGCGCACCGTCACCCGCCCGCGCAGGGAGAAGTCCGCCGGATCCCGCCGGTACAGGGTGGCCGAGCCGTCGCTCATCCACAGCGATTCGCCGTCGTAACACAGGCCCCAGCCTTCACCGCCGTACTGGTAGACCCCGAGCAGGCGGAAATCGTCCAGCCGGTAGCTCAGCGCCAGCCCCTCGCGCCAGGTGAGCTGGATCAGCCGATCGTCCACCCGGGCCAGGCCCTCGCCGAACCAGGCCGGATCCAGCTCCCGCCGGCGCAGCACCTCGCCGCTGGCCGGATCCACCTCCCGCAGGCTGGAATGGCCGTAGCGCCCGGTGCTTTCGTAAAAGCGGCCCTCGTGCAGCAGCAGGCCCTGGGTAAAGGCCCGGGCGTCGTGCGGCAGCACCTCCAGCACCTCGACCCTCAGCCGCTCCACCGCCGCCGACAGACCCGGCCACCCGCCCAGCAGCAACAACAAGGCCATCCGCCTCATCGGTTCCCTCCCGGCGGCACCAGCCGGTCGAGACGCAGCCGCTCCCGCTCGTCGAACAGCCGGCGGCTGGCCAGGGCCACCGCCAGCAGGGTGCCGAAACCGGTGGCGGTGGTGATGGCGAACATCACCAGGATCTGGTATTTCACCGCCACCGCCGGCGAGCTGCCCGCCAGGATCTGGCCGGTCATCATGCCCGGCAGGCTGACCACGCCGGCGGCGGCCATGCCGTTGATGGTGGGGATCAGACCGCCGCGCATGGCGTCCCGCCGCAGATCGCCCACCGCCTCCTGCCAACGCTGGCCCAGCATCAGCCGGCCCTCGATCTGGGCCCGCTGGCGCCAGACCCCGTCGCTCAGCCGATCCAGGCCGATGGCCACGCCGGTCATGGTGTTGCCGAGCATCATGCCCAGCAGAGGAATGGCGTATTGCGGGGTATACCAGGGCTCGGGACCGATGATCAGCGTCAGCGACAGCACCGTCACCGCGAAGGAGGAAAGGAACATGGCCAGGGTGCCGATGCCGAAGGTCCAGCCGCCGCCCAGCCGGCGCTGCTGCCGGGCCATGACCTCACGACCGGCGATCAACAGCATGGCCGTCGCCATCAGCACCACCCAGTGCAGGGCGGTGGTGGCGAACAGCGCCTCCAGCACCAGGCCGATCAGCGCCAGCTGCAGCACGGTGCGCAAGGCGGCCACCAGCAGGCTGCGGCCGACCCCGAGCCGGCCGGCGGCGGTACAGCCGGCCAGCGCCAGCACCATGACCGCAGCCAGCCCCAACTGCCACCAGTTCAGCTCAATCACCCCCATGGCTCAGCTCCAGCTGCCGATCGCGGAGGCGACCATGGCGATCCGCCACCCGGGCGATCTGTCCGGGATCGTGACTGATCCACAGCGCCGGCAGGCACGCCTGCCGGATCCAGCGGCACAGCCAGGCTTCCACCCGCCCGGTCAGCGCCGGATCCAGGTTGGCGGTGGGTTCGTCGAGCAGCAGGGCCCCGGGCTGGTGCGACCAGGCGCGCAACAGCGCCAGCCGCTGCTTTTCACCGGACGACAGCCGGGCCACCGACCAGTCCTCCACCCCGGCCGGAAAGCCCAGCGCCTCGCCCTGGCCATCGAGCCCCTGGCCCAGGTGATCCGCCACCCGCTCGCCCCACCACTGGCTGTCGGCGGGCACCAGCATCACCCGGCGCCGCCAGCGATGGGCCGGAACCCCGGCCCTGTCCTGCTCGCCCAGCCAGACGCGACCCCGGTGTTCATCCAGATCGGCGATGGCCCGCAACAACCGGCTCTTCCCCGAGCCGGAGGGGCCCGACAGGCACAGGATCTCTCCCGCCGCCACCGTCAGCGACACCGGCGCCAGCTCGCCCACCGCCAGCCCCTCCAGCCGGAGCGGCAGTCCACCGCCGGTGGCGGCCATGTCGCCCCCTGCTAGTGACAAGGCCAAGCCTCCCCTGGAGGCCGAGGTACCCCGGCCTCATGTCCATAGCTGTCGCAATGCCGTACCTGCCCCGAGCCGCCCCCGACGGCGCGCTGCCCAGGCCGGCCGCGGCCACCGGGCCACCGGGCCCGGCGCAGGCCGGTCCCGGCCCTCGCCGCCGCCCTTGCTTTTAACTTTGTATCCATGAGAATCCTGACCGTCCGAATGACTATACTGCTACCGAGAAGGCCCGACATGGAACGCAGGCATGAGATCCCTGCTCCTGCCCCGAGTGGGCCCGTATCTCGTGTAACATACTTCAAGGAGAATAATAATGATGCAACGAATCTGTCGAGTGCTGAATCCCCTGCTGATACTGTCCCTGGTTATGGGGTCGATACCCCTGGCGGTACAGGCTCAGCCGGTGGCGCTGGTATCCACCCAGCAGGTGCTGGCCACGGAGCAGGTGAACGCCGATCGGGCACGGATCGGCGAGCTGCTGACCCGGACCGAGGTGCGGGCGCAACTGGCCGGCTTCGGCGTGGCGCCGGCCGAAGTGGAAGCCCGGGTCGCCGCCCTGTCCGATCAGGAAGTACGCCAGATGGCGGAGCAGCTCGACAACATGCCAGCCGGGGCCAATGCGGTGGTCGGCGCCCTGCTCACCGTGTTCATCATCCTGCTGGTCACCGACCTGCTGGGCCTGACCAACGTCTTCCCCTTCACCCGCTGACATGGCCCGGCACCGCCTGCAGCAACAGGCCCACCTGGCGGGCCTGTTGCTGTTACTGCTGCTGAGCGGCTGTGCCGCCACGCCCCCCTTGTCGGACGACGCCAACGCGCGGTTGCCGGCCCGCGCCTACGTCACCGGGGTCCCCTTCCACGGCCAGCGCGACTACCAGTGCGGGCCGGCATCGCTGGCCATGGTGCTGAATGCCGGCGGCATCGATACCGGTGTCGATGAACTGATCCCCCAGCTGTTCCTGCCCGGACGCGAGGGCAGCGTGCAGCCGGAAATGCTGGCCACGGCCCGTCGCCACCAGCGCATCGGCTATACCCTGGAGGGCGGTTTCGAGGGGCTGCTGAGCGAAATCGCCGCCGGCCATCCGGTGGTGGTGCTGCAGAACCTGTCGCTACCGGCATTCCCGCTGTGGCATTACGCGGTGGTCATCGGCTACGACCGGGCGCGCCGGCAATTGATACTGCACAGCGGCGAACAGGCCCGGATGCCGGTGAGCTTTGCCCGCTTCGACGCCACCTGGGCCCGCAGCGGGCGTTGGGCCATGGTGGCCCTGCCTCCCGGCGAGCTGCCCGCCGCCATCAGCCCGGCGCGTGCCACCGAGAGCATCGCCGCCTTCGAACGGCTGGCCGGCGCCGAGGCCGCCCTGCCCGCCTGGCAGGCGCTGGTGGCCCGCTGGCCGGCGTCGGCCATGGGCTGGTTTGCCCTCGGCAACGGCCACCACGGAGCGGGAGATCCGGCGGGGGCGGCCGAGGCGTTCCGCCAGGCGACCCGGCTCCAGCCGGACCTGGCCGTGGCCTGGCTCAACCTGGGGCTGACCCAGGCGGCGCTCGGCCATCCCGAGGTCGCCGCCAGCCTGCGCCGCGCCGCCGCCCTGCCCGGCCCCTGGCAATCCCGGGCCCGCCAGGCGCTGGCGACGCTCGCGCCCTGAGTTCAGTGCAGCCCACCCTCCCCGGTCAGCACCTCCACCAGCTGGGCGCGGGTCACCAGCCCCAGCCCCTGCCGACCGACCGGCAGCAGGAAGCCGGCACCTTCTTCCTGCTGCAGGGACTTGATGGCGGTCAGCAGGGAAGCATCTCCGGTCAGCTCGACCAGCCGCCGCCGCGGCAACAGCAGCCGCCGTAGCGCCCGCTCGCGCGGCTCCGCCTCCGCGTGTTCCTGTAGCAGTGCCGCCAGTCGATCACCGCCGACCAGGTAGGATTCCCCGCCCAGCCGCACCACCACCTGCTCGGGCCCGCCGTGCAGCACCTCGGCCAGGGCCCCGCTGCCATCCGCGTCAAACTCGGCAAAGCGGAATCCGGCCAGCTCGGACAGATAGCGCTGGGCCAGCCCGGTGCGCAGCGGATGGGTCTGCAGCACCCGCCCCCGGGCCCTGAGCAGGGTGATCACCAGGGACGGCTGGCGAAAACCGTGCTGGCACACCAGGTTGGCCCCGAGTACCACTATCATCGCCGGCAACATGGCCTCGGCACTGAGCGACAGCTCCAGTACCGTCGCCAACGCCGCCAGGGGCGCGTGCAGCACGGCTCCCATCATGGCCGCCATGCCCAGCAGCGCATAGAGGCCGGGATCCGAGGTGCCCGGCACCAGGGCCCCGGCGATGCCGCCGGCACAGACGCCGAGCATCAGGGTCGGGGCTATCTGCCCACCCGGCACCCCCAGGCCGATGGCGGCGGCGGTGGCCAGCAGCTTGGCCGCCAGGATCAGCAGCAGCACCGGCCAGGGCAACCCCTCGCCCAGAATAACGTTGATGGTGTCGTAGCCCGAGCCAAGGATCTGCGGCGCCGCCAGGGCCAGGGTGCCGGCGAGCAGGCCGGCCAGCAGCAGGCGCCCGTCCCGGCTCGGCAGCGGCAGCCGCAGGAAGAGCCGCACCAGCCGGTGGAACAGCACCGCAGTCAGGCCGATGCCGACACCGGTCAGCAGCAGGCCGGGAATATCCCGGTACGAGGCCAGCGACAGGGTAACCGGCAGCAATATCGGCTCAGCCCCCAGCAGCAGGCCGCTGACCGCCGAGGCGGTGACGGCGGCGGCGATGATGGGGGCGAATCCGAGCAGGCTGTATTCCATCAGCACCACTTCCATGGCGAACAGCACCCCCGCCAGCGGGGTATTGAAGGCCGCCGAAATGGCCGCGGCGGTGCCGCAACCCACCAGCAGCCGCAGCTGGCTCGGCGGCCGGTGGACATACTGGCCCAGTTGGCTGGCGATGCCCGCGCCCAGGTGCACCGCCGGCCCCTCGCGGCCGACGCTGTGCCCCGATCCCAGGGCGATCAGCGCGGCCAGGAACTGGAACCCGATATTGGCCGCCGGCAGCCGCCCCTGGCCGAACTGCAACCGCTCCAGCACATAGGCCAGGCCGACCGCCTGGGCCGAGGCCGGTGTCAGCCGGTACAGCAGGATCAACAGCAGGCTGCCGGCCACGGGCAGGCCGAGCTGCCAGCCCCGGGGCAGCGACTCGAAGTCTTCCAGCGACGCGCCGTTCCACACCCCCAGCAGGCCGTTGAGCAGCACCAGGAAGCAGATCATCACCAGGCTGGCAGCCAGGCCGGTCGCCACCCCCAGCAGCACCAGGGGCAACAGGTTGTCGGAAAGGCCGGAAAACAGGCGGCGAAATCGGTGTTTGGCTGAGCTCATGGGGCTCCCGGTTGCAGTGAAGGGGCGTCAGGCACGGTGCAACATCTCCAAGAGTACCATCATTCTCCGGCCGGTTTCCTCGGCCAATATATGAGGATGTAAAACGCCCACGCCCCCAAAATATTGACGGCAGAGAACATAAGAACCGACATCTTGTGGCCGTAATAACGCCTGCTGGAAATTGCGCTAACGAGCGATGTCACTACTGCCCCCGGCTTCAAGCAGGAAAGACTTGTCCGCCACGAACCGCCAGTCCGCATAACTGCCCATCTGCTCGAATTCCGCCCATTGGGACGGGAACCGGGCCTGTTTCAGCGGTCGCTGCGTCGAACGGCTGTACACCCCGGCGATGCGGCCGTCGATGGAGCGGACCAGCCCCCAGTCGAGGTTGCCGGTAACGGGATCCGGATAGAGCCGGCGCAGGTGGCGGCGCACCTGGGGAAAGCGGGGATCCTCGAGCAATTCTTCCAGCCGTGAGGGATAGAGGGACACGCCCGGCGAGCTGCGATAATAGCTGCGCAACGCCTGGGCGTACTGGTTGCCCACCCACAGCAGCTCGCGCTCCTTGGCGCGCTGGCTGGCCAGCGACCACAGCTGCCCGGTGCCGGCCAGGCCCAGGCCCATCAGCACGATCAGGAACAACACCCCAAGGTAGGTGAAGCCCCCCTGCCCCGGGACCCTACCAGTCCCCATACCGGCTCCCGTCCCGGGCCAGCCCGGGAGCCCCGCTCTTTACATCGTAGACGCCGGCCCCCTCCGGGGGCGGCAGCAGCACCCAGTGCTCGCTGCTGTCGAGCAGCGGATCCCGGGGCAGCTGGCGCAGGTAGCGCTGCTCCACCAGCGCCTCGATGGACTCCGGATAGCGGCCGGTATCGCCGTAGTACTGATCGAGCGCCTCACGCATCACCGCCAGGCTCTGGCGCAGCGTGGTTTCCTTGGCCCCCTCCAGACTGGAGAAATAACGCGGTCCGGCTATGGTCAGCAGGATGGCGATAATCGCCATCACCACCAGCAGTTCGATCAGGGTAAATCCCTTTCCCCTTTTCATGGCATCACCACTCCCTGTAGGCAATTCCGTTGAGCCCGGAACCACGGGCCAGGGAATAGACGTCGAACACGTCCTCCCCGGCCCGGGGCTCCTCCGCCGGGCTGTCATAGGCCCTCAGCCCCCACTGTTCTTCCGCTGCCAGTGCCGGATCGGCGAAGGGATCCCGGGGGATGCGACGTAAAAAATAGATCTTGTCGCCTTCGATATCGCGCAGATCCCGCGCCCCCTCCACCAGCACCCGCAGGGAAGGAGGATAGCCGGATCCCTCGGCCGGCGTATCGATATGTCCCGCATCGGCCGCCTGCTTGTAGGCATCGATGGCATCGCGGATCTGGTAGAGCGCCTTTTTCAGATCCTGCTCCTGGCTCCGCCGGATCACGGTCTCGGTTACCGGCACCGCCATGCTGGCCAGCAGGGCGACGATGGCGACGGTCACCACCAGTTCGATCAGCGAAAACCCCTGTTTGCGTTTCACCTCCTTTGCCTCCTTATCCACTTTTCAGGATGCGGGCACCACGACACTCGGCGCCGGCAGCACCACCGTTTCCACCTGCAACTCGTTCTCGGTACCGGTGGTGAATTCCATGTCACCGGGGCTGCGGTACGGCAGGTTGCGCACGATGCGCGGGGTAATGGACAGCACCAGCTCGGACTTGCCGACCGTATCCCTGTTGCTGCCGAACAGCCGGCCCAGGCCGGGAATGTCCCCCAAACCGGGGATCCGGTTGCCGGTAAAACCGTGATCGTTGCGCATCAGCCCGGCCAGGATCTGGGTCTCGCCGTCCCGCAAACGCAATGTAGTCGTCGCATTGCGGGTATCGACCTGCACCGGTATGGTGCCCTGCCGGGTAGGCTCCAGCGGGGTGGCATTGCTCACCTCGAGCGAGACCTTGATGCCCACCTCGTCATTCAGGTGGATGGTCGGCTCCACCTCCAGCTTCAGGCCCACGTCCAGGTAAGTGATGCTCTCGGTGATCACCGGTCCCTGAGTCGAGGGCACCGAGGTGGCGCTGACGATGGGCACCCGCTGGCCGATATGGATCCGGGCCAGTTCCTTGTTGCTGACCCGGATCACCGGGCTGGCCAGGGTGTTGATGTCGTTGTCCTGGGCATTGATCCTGAGCTGGGGCGAGGGAGAGATGCTGATCCGGCCGCCGTCGATGCCGCGCAGCTGGTTGAGGATGGACACCGGCAAGCCATCCTCGTTGATCACCCCGAAGGTGTTGGGCCACTGCAGGCCGAGATCCAGGATGCGCTGGCGCGCCACTTCCATCACTTCCACCTCCAGTATCACCTCCGGATTGGCCTGATCCTGGGCCAGCAGCAGCATCTCGGCCATGCGCACCGCATCGGCGGTGTCGCGCATGGTCAGGGAATTGAGCCGTTCGTCGATAAAGACGTCCCGGGTCTTGAGCATGGTCTTGACCATGTTCAGCGCGCTGTTGGCGTCGATGTTGACCAGGTAGAAGGTGCGCATCACCAGTTCCTGGTATTCCTGCAGTTTCTGGGGCGAATCCGGGTAGACCAGTATGGTGTTGTCGTTGACCACCTTCTGCCGCAGCTGGTTCTGCTGCAGCAGCAGATCGATGGCATCCTCGATCCGCACCTGGCGCACGAAGATCGAAGCCCGCAGATCCGGACTCATGTCCTTATCGAAGATGAAGTTGATGCCCGCGGTACGGGACAGCACCTCGAAGATGGCGCTCAGGTTGGCGTCCCGGAATTCCAGGGTTACCGGCCGTTCCAGCCGAGAACGCAGCTGCGGATAGGGACTGCGGGCCCGGGCCTGAATGGCCTCGATGCTGCGCTGCAGCTGGCGGGCACCCTCGTGGCGGGGATCCAGCGTGAAGACGGCGCGCACCTGCTGCTCCGCCCCGGTCACGTCCCCCCGGCGCAGGGCGGTCTGGCCGTAGCGGATCATGTCGTCGATGGCGCGCCTCTGCTCGAGCCGGCGAACGCCCTCTTCGGCCCTGGCGTTTTCCGGATCCAGTCCCAGCACCCGCTCGTAAGCGAGCCGCGCGGTGGCGAAGTCTCCCGCGTTGCGGGCCCGTTCGGCCTGGCTCAGCAGCGTGGCCATCACCCGCGCCCGCTGGGTCGCCAGGGCGATCTGCAGCGAGGTGTTGCGCGGTTCCGCCTGCGCCACCTGTTCCAGCCGGGCCAGCCCTGCTTCGTAGTTGCCCATCTCGATCAGCGCCAGGCCCTCGTCCTGCACCAGGCGTCCGGCACAGCCGGCCGTCAGCAACACCACCAGCACCAGGGCTGGCCAGTACCCGAAAGAAGCAACCAGGGTCATCATAAAGGACTCCCTACCGCCAGTGACTGGGATTGGCGCAGGGGCAGGTAGATCAGGGTGAGCCGATCCCGGTCGAGCCGTTCGAGGCGATAGGTACCCTCGATCACGTCGCCGACCCGGACCAGGTGGATGCGTTCGTCCCATTGCAGGAACAGCTGGGTGCCCCTGCTGTCGTCCAGCCGGCCGATAAAGCGCAGCGGCAGGGACGGAGCCGACGGTGCCGGCCGGGGCGCCACCGTCGGGGCAGGCTCCGCCATCGGAACCGGTGCCGGCCGGTGCCAGCTGTGGGCGGCGAACAGATCCGCCCGAGGAAATCCGGCGACGGCGACCTCGTCCCCGGTCCGGTTCTCGTTGACATTCGTTATCATCGTCGGCTCCTGTTCCGAACGCAAGGTCGCCAACTGGCCTTGTTGCTGCCGTGGCCCTTCATCCCGCGCGACGGGCCTCGCCTCCCCGTCGACCTCGGTGAACAGCAATTCGGGGATCAGGGCGATGACCCCGGCCGCGCCGAGGAAGGCCAACCAGTTGAGCATCCTGCGTTTATTCATCACAACCTCGATAAGTATAGAGTCATTCGGATTCGACCCTCGAGTTCGGTGTCGGATATTTGCCGCCGCTGGAGATCCACCTCCTCCAGTACCAGGGCCGGCACCTCCGCCAGCACCCCGTGCAGGAAACGCCGCAACTGGGGATAGCTGCCGCGCACCGGTAGCAGGATCTGGTAGCGGGCCAGCCGGGTGCGGGGATCGATGCCGAGGGCATATTCCCCCCGCGCCAGGGAAATGCGCTCGTTCTCCGCCAGCAGGTAGATGTGATCGATGGCCCGGGTGGCGTCCAACTGGGCCGGCAGCCCCTGGTGAAAATCGTCCAGTTGCCGCCCCGGCGCCGGGGGCAGGAATTCCCGCCCGTCCGCCAGCCGCTCCCGCAGCACCAGAGCCTGATGGGTGTTCTGCTCCAGCTGCGCCAGGACCCGCCAGGCCGGCAGCAGCCCGAAGCCGGTGTAACCGAGGGCCAGCAGCAGCAGCACGCCGCCCAGCAGCCCGGGCCGGCCCAGGCGCTGCAGTCGTTCCCGCAGGATCAGTTCAGGGACGCGCATCGGCCACCTCCCAGGTCGCCAGCAGATTGAAGCGGATCGGCCGCTCCGCCGTCGGTAGTATCTCGTGGCTGAGCAGGGACACGTCGCTCAAGGGGCCGCTCTGCTCCAGCTCCCGGTGGAATGCCAGCATGGCCGGCAGATCCCGTGCCTCGGCGCTGATCCTCAACTGCCGCTGGCGGGCGTCGGGAGTCAGTGACAACAAGGCGATCTGCTCCCGCTGCAGGCCTTCAAGCAAGCCGAAGAGGCCGTCCCAAGGCCGGTTGAGCTGGGCGGAGACCCGCTGCATCTCCAGCAGGGCCGCATCCTGGCCGGTGCCGCCGACCGAGCCCGTGCCCTCGTCCGGCAAGCCCTGCCGGGCCTCGGCCAGCGCCTGCCGCTGTCCCGCCGTCGCCTCCGCCAGTTGCCACTGCACCAGCAAGACGACGCCGGCGCAGAGCAGGCCCAGCAGCAGCAGGACCCAGCCCAGCGGGCTGGCCGGGCGGCGGGATTGAAAGTCGAGCTCCAGTCTGTTCATCTCAGTTCACCGTCTGGGCCATGGTGTACAGGGGATCCCCCCCCACCTGGGGGCGGGGCAGTTCGAGCAGCCGGGGCTGCCGGGCGCAGGTCGGGCGGGGACGTTCGCCCGCCCGTCCCGGCGCATGCAGGTAGAGCTCGTCGGCAGCAGCACCGTCCAGCTCCTCCAGGGTCAGCTCCCGCTCGATCAGCGCCCCCAGCGCCGGATCCGAGTCTTCTGCCCCGAGCGAGCCCACCCCGGTCCAGTGCCCGTTTCTCGCCCGCAACAGGGTGCTGCGCCCGGGCTCGGCGAGGATAAACAGGAAATCGTTGCCGGACAGGCTGCCGCAGAAGCGGTTCACCACCGACATCAGGTAAGGCTGTACCGAGAGCAGCCGGATGCCCGCCGCTTCGGCCGCCTGCCGCAAGCGCTCCAGCAGGGCCGCCGGCATCGCCGCCGCCAGCCGGGGGTGGCCGGCGATGTCGGGCGAAAGCCGCAGGCTCCAGCCCGCCGCCGGCTGCCCGTAAAGCTCCTCGATGCAGAGGCGCCCGAAGGTCTCCAGTTCACCGGGGGTGCGGATCTCGGCGCTCCAGGGCACCAGACAGTAGCGGGTGAAGTGGGCGGACAGCACGACGCTGAGCCGGGCCCGTCCGGGCACCTGCTCGGCCAGCAGCCGGGCCAGGGCCGCGCTCGCCGCCGGCCAGTCCCCCGGCTCGGCCCCGGTATCGAGCCGTCCCAGCCAGATCAGGCCGTCCCGCCGGCGGCGGCACAGGCCGACCGCGCCGCCGCCGAGCACGGCGATATAGTGTTCAGCCGACAAAAGTGACACGGTTGATTTCCTCCAGGGTGGTCCGACCCTCGCGCACCAGCGCCAGTGCCGAGCCGCGCAGCAGACGCAGCCCCCGCCGGCAGGCCAGTTCCTTGAGCTCGGCGATGGGGCGGCGATCGATGATCAGCTGGCGCAGCTCGTCGTCCAGCCGCAGCAGCTCGGCGATGGCGGTGCGCCCCTTGTAGCCGGTGCCCCGGCAGTGCATGCAGCCGGCGCCCCGCACGAAGCGATAGTCCCCAACCCTGGCCGGATCCAGCCCCGAGGCATGCAGTTCGTCGACCGCGGGCATTGCCGGGGTGGTGCAGTGCGCGCAGACCAGGCGGATCAGCCGCTGGGCCAGCACCGCGTTGAGCGCCGACACAAAACTATAAGGATCCACCTCCATCTGGATAAAGCGCCCGATCACGTCGAACACGTTGTTGGCGTGGATGGTGGTGAACACCAGGTGGCCGGTGAGCGCCGACTGCACCGCTATCTGGGCGGTTTCCGGATCCCGGATCTCCCCCACCATGATCTTGTCCGGATCGTGCCGCAGTATGGAGCGCAGGCCACGGGCAAAGGTCAGCCCCTTCTTCTCGTTGACCGGGATCTGCAACACCCCGGGCAACTGGTATTCCACCGGGTCCTCGATGGTGATGATCTTGTCCACGCCGTGGTTGATCTCGGTGAGCATGGCGTAGAGGGTCGTGGTCTTGCCGCTGCCGGTGGGGCCGGTCACCAGCACCATGCCGTAGGGCTCCGCCGCCAGCCGGCGCAGGCTGAGCAGGATATCCTGCTCGAATCCCAGGCCGTCCAGCCGCACGCCGTGGATGTGATCGGCCAGATCCTGCTTGTCCAATACCCGCAGCACCGCGTCCTCGCCGAAGATACTCGGCATGATCGACACCCGGAAATCGATCTGGCGCCCCTTGACCGCAATCTTGAAGCGGCCGTCCTGGGGCACCCTTTTCTCGCCGATATCCAGCTCGGCCATCACCTTGATCCTGGAAATCACCTGCTCGGCGATCTCCTTGCCATGGACCCGGCTGATACCGTTGAGCACCCCGTCAATCCGGTATTTGATCACCAGTCCCTGGCCGGTCATGCCCAGGTGAATGTCGCTGGCGTGCATCTTCAGGGCATCGTAGAGAGTGGAGTTGACCAGCTTGATCACCACGCTGGGATCCTCGCTGATACTGGTCAGCGACAGGCTCTCCACCGAGACCTCGCCGTCGGCTTCCTGCCCGGCTCCGGCATTAAGGGACTCGACCGCGTGGAAGGCCTCCTCCTGGTGGGTCAGGTAGGCGGCCAGCGCGTCCCGGTGCACCAGGTAGAGCGGCGCCCCGTCCAGGCATTCGTCGATCCAGGCCAGGCGGTCCGGCTCGAAGGGATCGGCAAACACCCCGACCCGCTGCCGCTCGAACAGGATCATCACGAATTCACGTTTGATGGACTGGGTCAGGGGAAGACGTTCGAAGCAGGGCGGGCTGGCGAAGAGGTGCTCGTCGTCCAGTACCGGATAATGCAGCAGGGCGCCCAGCCGACGGACGAAAGGCTCCGGTTCAAGCCCGGAGGCGGATTCCAGTTCCGCCAGCACCCGACTGTCCCGCTCGACGGCCCGCTGCCGCGCGCCGCGCAACAGGGACTTCAACAGATCCGGCTCGTCCTGCGCGCCGGCGGGCTGGGGCTCGCGCCCGGCAGCCAGAAATACGGTTTCCATGGATCCTCTCCCACATCCTTATGGTCACGGCACCACAGCATTTCCGATCGACTCCGGTTATTTGTGTTCGCGCTCCCGGATCGGTTGGGCCTCGGCACCGCAGGCGGTCATTCCGGTGATCACCTCGGGCCGGCGGCGTTCCGCGAAGACCCAGGTCCCGTCGTACATCTGCAGCGGAAAGTGCGCCCCCCCCCGCCGATGCCTGCGCTCGGCCAGTACCGGCCCCTCGCCCTCCCCGACCGCTCGCTCCAGCAGCACGGACACCGCCCGGGCCAGTTCACGCAGGGGAAAGGGCTTGAACATCATATGGCTAATGCCCCTGCGCATGGCCTCGTCATATACCTCGCCGGTGGAATGGGCCGTCATCAGCAGCCAGCGGTAATCCCGCTCCCGGCTGAGGATATCGAACAGCTGAAACCCGTCCATGTCCGGCAGGCAGAAATCAAGCACGACCAGATCGGGGACAAAGCCGGCCCCCACCAGCCCGATGGCCCCGGCGCCGTCACCGGCTACCCGCACCTGCAGTCCCCTGTGCTCCAGATAGAGCCTGAGATTCTGGGCGAAAATGTCTTCGTCTTCGACAATCAGTACCTGGTTTGCCAAAGGAAACGCTCCTGTTGCATCGCCTGACCGGATTGACCCGTCTTGGGCGGGCTCCCTGCTTCAACAGGAGTCAGGCAGGATCCATGCCAGCTATCATCCTTGGCGAAAAAACATAATCCATTGAATTAATAGAAAATAAATTTCGTCCTTCCGGCCCATTCCCCAATAGCGGGGACGCTTTCTATCAGTGTAGTACGGATGGCCCCCACTATTGGGGGATCCGGCCCGTCACCCGGTCATAAGCGGTCTCCCCCCTGACCACACGGGACAGGCCCAGAGGGATAAGGCCACAACTCAACGGTGGACGCCGCCTGCGGCGAGCAGCCTCATTCCGGAGCCGGCATGGACAACAGCTGCAGGCGCTGGGCGATGGCCTCGACCGAAGCGTCCGGGCGGATCTTGCTCCAGCGCCGGTTGCCCACGTCGCCCACGAGCAGCAACGTCGAGTGGTTTTCCGGACTGGGTTCCAGATGGTCGAGCCGCGCCAGCACCTGCGTCATCCGTGCTTCTTCGCCGGTGAGAAAGGTCCAGTGCGGATCGTCCGCCTCATGCCGGCGCGCAAAAGCCTTGAGCACAGCGGGACTGTCGTGTGCAGGGTCGCTGCTGAGGGAGATAAACCGTATCCGGGCCGCAAGCCCTTCCCCCAGGAGCTCCCGCACCGCCTTCAGCTTGCGAGTGATCAGCGGGCAGACATCGGTACAGCGGGTATATACCACGTTCAGCACCACCACCTTGTCCTGCAGCAGATCGCTGTAGAAACGGACCTCGGTGCCATCCTGGGTCAGCAGGCGATTATCGGTGAAGTATTTCCGGGCATCGTAGGCCTCGGTGGCTGCGAGGCTCTCCCGGACCGGCTCGGCCCCCAGCGGGGGAGTCTGGTGCCCGTGATGGGCCTGCGGGCTGACGCACAGCCCCAGGCTCAGCACGACGCTGATGCAGAGTTTCATGGTCTGCCTCCTTTCCTTGGCGACCCGCTCCTGACAGGCAACGCATTCCTCCCTGCGCTAACCTCATCGAGGCTTGCCAGCATGCTCTATGGTTTCACTGAACACATCCAGACAGCTCTTTCCGATAATCCATGGTCCGAACCGCCCGATCCAGGAGGAATACACCAATCAACCGGCAACCAAACCAGTTCGCCAGAATGCGGGCAGGATCTTCTTGGCACCGAGACTGATCCTGTTTTGTCATGGACAGAAGCCACACCCCGCATTCCGCTGGTCGTTGCCCGCGGGGTATCCCCGCGTCAGGCAGGCCGAAGCAGACTTTGTGCCACAGACGTACATCTTTCATTTCATACGATAATACTGGCAAGGATCCGCCGGTGGGGAGGATGCCTCCGGCATCGGGGATCCCCCAACGGCAGGAGGCAATAGAAAAATCCAAATGAGGCCATACTCAGAGTCATCCCAGAACCGGGGCGGGCGATATGCCCCATTCCCCCCGGATCTGGGGCTATAGCCCCAGTGATGGGGACGACTCAGCGGGGCCTGTCCCGCAACCGCTGGTAGTGATCGATCACCCGGGACACGTAGCGGCGGGTCTCGGGAAAGGGCGGTATGGTGTCACCCCGGCGTCGGACGGCACCGGGTCCTGCATTGTAGGCCGCCAGGGCCAGGGACAGATCGTTGTCGAACATCCCCATCAGTTGCTTCAGGTAGCGGGCGCCGCCGCGAATGTTAGCCGTCGGCTCCCACACATCGGCCACCCCCAGCGCCTTCGCCGTGTCCGGCATCAGTTGCATCAGGCCGGCGGCGCCCTTGGGGGAAAGCGCGGTGGGATTGTAGTTGGACTCGGCGTGGATCACCGCATGCAACAGGGTTTCCGGCAGTTCATGCTCCTGCGCCGCGTCGGCAATGATCTCGGCGTAAGGTCGCTTGCCCGGGGCCGACGGGGCGCTGGCGCGCGGCGGGGGTGGCGGTTCGCGCAGCAGCAGCACATGGTTGCGACCCGCGGGGTAGATGTTGGTCAGGGTGATGCTGCCGTCCTCGGCTATCTCCATATACACATCGGCCCGGGCCGATGTCGCCAGCACGGTGCACAGCCATAACAGGGTAGTCGATTTCATCCTTGATACTCCCTAGGGCCTGGAAAACGGGCCGGCGCTCACCTCCTGTTCCGGCCCCGTCGCTGCAACAGGCAAGGACCATGCCGTTCCCCCGGTTCACCCCGGCGGGCCGCGGCACCCTGTCCGAGACCTGTATGAAATATAGCGGCATTTTGCCGGGCAACGGACGGATACTGCACCGCCACAGACTTGCATGGTTCTTGCATTGTTTATCCACGGGTCATGGCACAGGGAGGTGAGACATGAAACCGAATGACGGAATGCCCGGGCGCCGCCGGCCCGACCGGGGCTTTACCCTGCTCGAACTGCTGGTAGTACTGGTGGTACTCGGGCTGCTGGCCGGCATCGTCGCGCCCAAGTACTTCACCCAGCTCGGGCGTTCCGAGGTGAAGGTGGCGCGGGCGCAGATCGAAGGCCTGGCCAAGGCGCTGGACCTCTACCGGCTCGAGGTGGGCCGCTACCCCACCACGGAGCAGGGCCTGAATGCCCTGATGCTGGCGCCGAATGACGAGCCCAAGTGGGGGGGGCCCTACCTGCAGAAGCAGGTGCCGCAGGACCCTTGGGGACGGGACTACGTCTACCGCTCGCCGGGAGAATACGGCGATTACGACCTGCTGTCGCTGGGCAAGGATGGCCAGCCCGGCGGTGACGGAGAGAGTGCGGAAATCACCAGTTGGCAATAGCGGAGGCAGACAGGATGCGTTTTCATGTCAAAGGCGTCGGCAAACCCGTCGGCATCGTTTCCCTGCAGCTGGATGCGCCGTCCGCGACCGACGCCCGGCTGCTGGCCGAAGGCCAGGGATTGCGGGTGCTGGCGGTACGGCCCCAGCACCTCTGGGTCCTCGCTCGCTGGCAGCGGCGCGAGCCATTTCCGCTGCTGTTGTTCAGCCAGGAGCTGGCGACCCTGCTCCGGGCCGGACTGGCCCTGATCGATGCCCTCGAAAGCCTGGCCGAGAAGGAGTCCGAGCCGCTCGCCCGCACCACCCTGATCGGGCTGGTGCGCCTGCTTTATGAAGGCAAGTCGCTCTCCCAGGCGCTGGGGCAGTTTCCCGACCGGTTTCCGCCGCTGTACGTGGCCCTGGTCCAGTCCAGCGAGAAGACCGGTACCGTCGGCGAAGCGCTGGAGCGTTATGTGGCCTACCGCAGCCGGATGGACGAGGTGCGCCAGAAGATCATCGGGGCTTCCCTCTATCCCCTGCTGCTGTTCCTGGTCGGCTGCAGCGTGCTGTTGTTCCTGATCGGCTATGTGGTGCCCCGCTTCAGCTTGGTGTTCGAAGGGCTGGGATCCAACCTGCCCTGGCTGTCGCTGATGCTGCTGAAGGCCGGGCTCTTCCTCGACCAGCACCAAGCTCCGCTCTTCGGTGGCTTGGTGCTGGTGGTCGCGGGTACGGCTATGCTGCTGCGCCAGGAGCGGGTCCGCCAGGGGCTGTTGCGCCAGTTCGAGCGGATTCCGGCGCTGCGCCGGCGCCTGGCCATCTACGAGCTGGCGCGCTTCTATCGTTCGCTCGGCATCCTGCTGCAGGGCGGCATCCCCATCCTCACCGCCCTGAAGATGGTCCGCGGCCTGCTGGGCGCCGCCGCCCGCGGACGGCTCGAGCAGGCCGGCGGTCAGATCCGGGAGGGGCAGGCCCTGTCCACCGCCCTCGAAGCCAACCGGCTGACCACGCCGGTGTCGCTGCGCATGCTGCGGGCGGGAGAAAGGTCGGGCAACCTGGGAGAGATGATGGAGCGCACGGCGGACTTCTACGACGACGATGTCAGCCGCTGGCTCGAATGGTTCGTCCGCCTGTTCGAGCCGCTGCTGATGACCTTTATCGGCCTGCTGATCGGCATCATCGTGATCCTGATGTATATCCCCATCTTCGAGCTGGCTTCCAGCATCCAGTAGCGCCGGTCAGCACCGGCGCTCGGGTCGCACCAGCCCCAGCCGCTCGATGCGGTAGCGCAGCATGTCCCGGGTAATGCCCAGCAGGCGGGCCGATTTGGTGACGTTCCAGTCGGTCTTGTGAAGCATGCGGATCACCATGTCCCGCTCGAACTCCAGCAGGTTGAGCTCGTCCGCCTCGACATCATCCCCGGGCGCTGCCGGCTCGGGCTCATCGGCGCCGGCCGGGGTGGTATCCGGCACCAGGCTGATGCCCAGTTGCTCCGGGGTGATCGAGGGACTCTGGGCGAGCAGGACCGCCTGCTCCAGCATGTTGCGCAGCTCCCGGACGTTGCCCGGCCAGCGATAACAGTGCAGCAGCCGCTCCGCCGCCGGCGAAAACTGTAGCCCGGCCTTGCCGTAGCGGCGGCCGAGCTCGGCCAGGAAATGGCGGGCCAGCAACAGGATGTCGTCGCCGCGCTCGGCCAGGCTGGGCAGTTTGATGGAAATAATCTTCAGGCGAAAGAAGAGGTCGCTGCGAAACTTGCCCTGGCGCACCATCTCCTCGAGATTGCAGTTGGTGGCGCTGACGATGCGCAGGTTGATCTTGCGTTCCTTGACCGAGCCGATCCGGCGGATGGTCCTGTCTTCCAGCAGCTTGAGCAGCTTGGCCTGCAGGCCCAGATCCATCTCCCCGATCTCGTCCAGGAACAGGGTGCCGCCGTCCGCCGCCTCGACCAGGCCGATGCGGCGCTCCTTGGCGTCGGTAAAGGCTCCCTTCTCGTGGCCGAACAACTCGGCCTCCAGCAGGTGGGAGGGAATGGACGCACAGTTGAATTCGACGAAGGGCTCCTTGCTGCGGCAGCCGTCCACGTGCAGGGCCCGGGCGACCAGTTCCTTGCCGGTGCCGGTTTCGCCCTCGATCAGCACGCTCGGCAGATCCGCCCCCGCCATCCGCGCTTCCGCCTCCAGCAACTGGCGTACCATCTGTTTCACCTTCTGCATGGCCGCAGAGTTGCCGAGCAGCGCCGCCAGCCCCGCGTTCTGTCCTTCACGGTGCTGATAGAAGTGCAGCTGGCATTCCATGCGCTGGGCCTGCAGTGCCTTGTCCAGCAGCAGCTTGAGCTCGGCCAGGGCCACCGGCTTGGTCAGGTAGTGAAAAGCGCCCACCTTCATCGCCTCCACCGCGTCCTCGATATTGCCGTAGCCGGTCATCATGATCACCTTGAGCTGGGGATCCGCGATGGTGAGCTGCTGCAGCAGTTGCAGGCCATTCATCCCGGGCAGCGAGTTGTCGGTCAGCACGATATCCGGGTGCTGGGACTGCTGCACCGTCAGCGCCTCCTCCGCCGAATGGCAGATCTGGGCATCGAACTGCCGGCGCCGGAGATAGGTCTGGATGTTTTCCGCCAGAACAGGGTCATCCTCGACAATCAGTATGCTGTGTTCCATTTTCCCCCCCTGCGGCCAACCGGAAGCTGAGGCAGACCCGGGTCCCCTCCTGCTCGCGGGAGGTCAGGCTGACCTTGCCGCCGAATCGTTCCATGATCCTTTTAACCAGTACCAGCCCCACGCCCAGTCCCCCTTTCTTGGTAGTGTAGAACGGCTTGAAGGCCAGTGTTTCCTGTTCCGGGCTCATGCCCCTGCCGCTGTCGCTGATGATCAGGTGCAGCCGATGCGTCTGTTGATCAGGATCGATACGGATGCTCAGCCGCCCCCCCCCGGGCATGGCCTCGATGGCATTGGCCACCAGGCTGTTGAGCACCTGGGAGAGCAGCATTCGTTCGCTGATCACCGCCGGCGCCGGACCCTGGGGCGCCTCCACCTCGATGCGCGCCACCCGCAGCTGCTGTTCGAAGGCAATCAGGGTTTCCCGTACCGCGGCGGCGGGATCCACCGGCTCGCTGTCGCCGCTGATCGGGCGGGACGACAACAGCAGGCCGCGTACCCAGTGGGACATGCGATCGACCTGGGTGATGATGTCACCGATGTTTTTCTGCAACGGCGGCTCGGCAATATCCAGCGCCAGCTCGGCACTGGAACGAATGGTGGCGAGGGGATTGCGCAGGCTGTGGGCCACGGCGGAAGACATCTCGCCCAGGGCCACGAAGGTTTCGTTGGCGATCAGCTGCTGTTGCTGGGAGGCCAGCAGGATCGAGGCCCGGCGCACTATCCAGAACAGGCCGCCGTAGATCAGCCCGCCGCCGATAAAGGTGGACAGCCAGATCAGCACATAACCACGCTGGATCCTGGCCAGCAGATCCTTCGGCTCCTTATAGATCTCGACCACCGACAGCACGCTGCCCTGCTCGTCCATCAGCGGGATATAAGTCTCGATAAAGAGCTTCTCCGGGTGCTGGATGAATTTCTGCTCTTGGCGGCCCTCGACCGCATGGACATCGCTGGTGACCATCCGCTCACCCGATACGAAGGCCGCCTCCAGATGAGGGTTCTGGCCGATACGCTTGCCGATAAGGGACGGATTGGTCGACCAGACAATGATCCGGTCCGGCGCATAGATATTGGCCAGGAGGGCGTCGGGCAGGTGGGCGATATGATCGAGAAACTCCTGTCGCGCCTGTTTTCGGATGGCGGAGGTCGCCGCCGGATGCCGGTGATCCTCGCGCGGATCGAGCAGCTCCCCCATGGCCGCCAGAAAGGGGACGCCGGAATGACTGACCTCGGCCTCGGCGATCGCCTCGATAAACTGGGCGCTGAGCATGGAATCGCGCTCCATGCTCTCCTTGACCAGAAAATGGGTGGTGATGTAGCCCAGCCCGATGGCGACGGTGGCGATGATCAACAGGCTCAGCAGGGAAAACCATCTGAGCAGATTGAATTGCGGTATGGCGTCGGCGGTACCCCCCCCGCGCTCGGCCCTGTCCTTGGTTCCAGGCAAATTGTGCATAGGACGTCCTGTCCATTTTTCCGACTACCATGCAGGGACCCGGTAAGTCAATGGCTTGTCTCTTGATGTTACCCTGAAATCCGGTAGGGGGCCGGGCTTCCTCCCCGTCCCGCCACCGGCATTCCCGATGCTCCGGCCCCTTCCATGACCGGAAAACAAGCGACGATTTACCCGGCAACGCATATCCCCGTTCTCCCAGCTAGTATAGTTCAGTCGCCGGGCTCCGCTTAGGGGATATCGGCGGCTGTGTTATAGTGCCGCCACTTTTACCTTGAATGGGGTGATTTCAACACATGACTATCGAACAACAACTGCAACAGCGCGGCGGTGACCGGTGCGAGCTGTGCGGCGGCGGCGGCGAACAGCTGCAACTGCACGCGGTGGCACCGCGCGCCGCCGACAGTGCCGATCACTGTGCCCTACTGTGCGCCCACTGCCAGGCCGAGCTGGACGGCCCCCAGGATCACAACCACTGGCGCTGCCTCAACGACAGCATGTGGAGTCCGGTGCCGGCGGTGCAGGTGCTGGCCTGGCGCACCCTGAAAAAGCTTTCCGGTGAAGTCTGGGCCCGGGACCTGCTGGACATGCTCTACCTGGAGCCAGAGGTGCAGCAGTGGGCCGAAGACGGCCTGGCCGCCGAGGAAGACGACAGCGAGCCGACCTTCGACAGCAACGGCACCCGGCTGCAGGCCGGCGATGCGGTCACCCTGATCAAGGATCTGGAGGTCAAGGGCGCGGGCTTCACCGCCAAGCGCGGCACCCTGGTCAAGAACATCAGCCTGACCAATAATCCGGAGCATATCGAAGGCAAGGTCAACGGCGTGCAAATCGTGCTGGTGGCCAAATTCCTGAAAAAGGCCTGAGCAGGAGCCGGGAGGTAGCCATGTACAAGTTGGTGTTCTTCGTGCCCGAATCCCATCTGGAGCCGGTCAAAACGGCGGTGTTCGCCACCGGCGCCGGAAAAATCGGCGACTACGATCAATGCTGCTTCGAAACCCGGGGGCTGGGTCAGTTCCGCCCCCTGGCCGGGGCCAGTCCCTTTATCGGCCAGCCCGGCGAGCTGGAGCAGGTGGCCGAGGTGCGGGTCGAACTGGTGTGCGACGATCACCTGATCCGGGCCGCCGTCGCCGCCCTCCGCGCCACCCACCCTTACGAAGAGCCCGCCTTCGACTCCTGGCCCCTGGCCGGGTTCTAGTCCGGCAGCGGCAGCCGCCGCTCGGGCAGGGCCGCCATCAGGTAGGCGATACAGGCCGCCGCCGACCACTTTGACATCAAGCTGTAGTTCGAACATTTCGATTTCGCCAGCTGCGACGACTACCTGCAACACGGCAAGATGCTGCACGACGACTGGTTCCAGAGCCTGTACGGCTTCGACGCCATCTACTTCGGCGCCGTCGGCTGGCCGGAAAAGGTGCCGGACCACATTTCCCTGTGGGACTCGCTGCTGCAGTTCCGCCGCGCCTTCGATCGGTATGTCAACCTGCGGCCCTGCCGCCTGCTGCCCGGCATCAAGAGCCCGCTGGCCGGACGGCAGCCGGGGAATATCGACTTCTACGTAGTGCGGGAGAGTACCGAGGGCGAGTATTCCAGCGTCGGCGGCAAGATGTTCGAAGGCACCGAGCGGGAAATCGTCATCCAGGAAACGGTGATGACCCGCACCGAAGTCGACCGGGTGCTGAAATACGCCTTCGAGCTGGCTCAACGACGGCCGTGCCGCAAGCTGACCTCGGCCACCAAATACAACGGCATCGCCATCACCATGCCCTGGTGGGATCAACGGGTGGCCGCCATGGCCAAGGGCTATCCGCAGGTGGCAGTGGATCAGTTCCATATCGATATCCTCACCGCCCATTTCGTGCTGCATCCGGACTGGTTCGACGTGGTGGTGGCCAGCAACCTGTTCGGCGGCATCCTCTCAGATCTGGTGCCGGCCTGTACCGGCACCATCGGCCAATATCAACCCGGAAGGCCGTTTCCCCAGCCTGTCCGAGCCGGTGCATGGCCGCGCCCCGGACATCGCCGGGCGCGGTAGGCCAGATCTGGTCCGGCGCCATGATGCTGGAACACCTGGGCCACGCCGAGGCGGGCCAGGCGATACTGGCCGCCATCGAAGCTGTGCTGACAGAGGCGGACGGCAGCCGGCTCACCCCCGACCTCAAGGGCCAGGGCACCACCGCCACCCTGGGCGAGGCCATCGCCCGCCGACTGTCCCGGTAACTGCCACTCATGCCGCAATGAGGATACAATCAGGGTATCCCCAACGCCCGGAGCCCTTATGTACGCCACCCTGCCAAGCCCCCTGGGCACCCTTTATATCGCCGCCAGCGACGACGCCATCCTCGAAGTCGACTTCCGGGACGAAGCAATGCCACCCTGCCCGCCGGCCAGCCCCCTGCTGCAGGCCGCCTGCGACCAGCTCGACGCCTACTTCCACGGGGAGCGGCAACGGTTCGATCTGCCCCTGGCGCCCCGAGGCACCCCCTTCCAGCAGGAAGTCTGGCAGGCCCTGCAGAGCATTCCCTGCGGCGAGCACCGCAGTTACCGCGATATCGCCGCCCTGATCGGCAACCCCAAAGCGATGCGGGCGGTGGGCATGGCCAACGGCCGCAATCCCGTCGCCATCATCATCCCCTGTCACCGGGTGATCGGTGCCGGTGGCAAGCTGGTGGGCTATGCCGGCGGCCTGGAGCGCAAGGTCTGGCTACTGCAACACGAAGCCGGCATGGCCGACCACTAGCGATATAGACCTGCCAAATTGTAAGAGATCTCTCAAGCTGGCGACAGAGAAAACGTTTTCACTACGCGGAACCTGCCAGGAAAAATAATTTTTTAATTTAAAAATCAATGCGTTGATGGCAAACATCGATTTCTGACAGCGCCGGTGCCCATTTTACTTGCTTGAGCCGCTCGGGAGTTGGGCTATTATCTCTCCCGCAAGGAGCGAGGAAGTCGGTCAGGAAGACGGGCTGCCAGGAAAGGCGAATGGAACCCCGCAGGACGCGGTAAAGGACACCTCCCGGGACGGAGAATGTCAGGCGAGTCAGGACGACGCGCGCTCAGGATGAGCTGAGGGACACACCGAGGGATCGGGAAGAGGATGACCTTAAGGATTAAGGTGAAGTCAGGGATTGCAGGGAGCAATTTGGTTTACGGACTGAACCGTTAAGACGACCCAAAAGGGGGCGACATGATGTCGCCCCCTTTTTCTTTGTGCCTAGAACGCCATATAGTTTAAAAATCAAGCTGCCAGGCGTGTGCGCCTTGCTGGTGGAACGCAGGCGGCCCGCCTGCCTTCGCGCGTAGCGCAAACCCTCGGACTCGGCTACCACACCACAGGTTTAAACAGACTCTAAGCAGAACAGGCATCGCGGGTTGGGCTGTGCTTTTTTGCCCACCTCGGTGCCACCCTCATGCGGGCGGGCCGCCCGCCCCCCAAGAAACATCATGCTGGTCAACTTTTAAACTGATCGGTGCTCTCGCGAGTGGCAAAGGATTCGGCCCCGGACTCGCCCGCCCGCAACCAGCGGTACGCCGGCTGCGGGCCGATATCGATTCAGCTGCCGGAAAGTTTGACCACCAGGCAATCCATCCCCTGACGGGACAGCCGCTGGCAGGCATTTTTCGCCTGGTTTTCCTGCAGGCCGACCAGCCGGGCGCGGAACAGCTTGCGATCGCTGATCTCCACCTCGCTCACCGCTATCTGGGCCAGATCGACGTCATTGAGCCGCTTGGCGGCATCGGAGGCCCGATCCCGCGCCTGCTCCGGCACCCGGAACGAGCCTATCTGCACCGCCCAGCCGAGCTCTTCGGTGAGCGAGGGCCGCGGCAGGGCGGCCGGTGCCTGGGCCCGCTGCACCACCGCCGGGGCCCGGGTCTCCGGCGCCTGCCTGGCCACCTGGCGGACGGTATCGGTGCTGATCACCAGTTTGCTCGCCGGTGCGGCCGCCTCGGCCGACACCCTGGCTATCTGGCTGGCCCGGGTAAAGCTGCGGTCCAGCAGGGAGGCCATGTGGGTATCGCGGGACTGGGCGGTCTTGCCTCCCATCACCACGCCAATCACCCGCCGCTCACCTCGTTTGGCCGAGGTGGCCACGTTGAAGCCCGAGGCGCGGATGTAGCCGGTCTTCATGCCGTCCACCCCGGCATAATTGCGCACCATGCGGTTATGGCTGTTATAGGTCCGCCCCTTGTAGCTAAAGGACTGGGTGGAGAAATAATGATAATGCTGGGGAAAATCCTTCATCAGCCGCAGGGACAGGATAGCCAGATCCCGGGCGGTGGAAGTCTGCCGGCTGTCCGGCAGGCCGGAGGCGTTACGGAAGGTGGTGGCGGTCATCTTCATCGCCTTCGCCTTGTCGGTCATCATGCGGGCAAAACCGCTCTCGGTGCCGCCCAACGCCTCGGCCACCACCGCCGCCACGTCGTTGGCGGAGCGCACGATCAGCGCAGGAATGGCGTCACGGACCTTCAGCCGGTCTCCCGCCTTGAGCGAGAGGTTGGTCTGTGGCATGGAAGCGGCGTGGGCCGATACCGGCATGGCGGTATCCAGGGTCATCAGCCCCTGCTCCATGGCCTCGAACAGCATGTACAGGGTCATCATCTTGGTCAGCGAGGCGGGATAGCGGGTCGCATCCGCATTGGAGGCATGCAGCACCTCGCCGTTGTCCGCATCGATCACGATGGCCGCATAGCGCGGGTTGGCCTGGGCCGGGTTGAACAGGGAGAAAAGAAACAGCAGGGCCAGCAGCATGAACCCGCTTTTTCCGGCTTGTTGTACAGCAAACATGGGACTCTCCTCCCAAAGGGTGAATAAAGCCGGCAGAAACTACGCGATTGCCCGAATTCTGTCCAGCCTTTCTCTACTGATCCGGCCGGCAGAACGAGGAGAGACACCTTCCCTGGCCGCCCTCCGGCATGCATTAACAGTACTCATATAACAAGCATATATGTCGGCGCAATCGCCAAGGGGCAAAAAGCCGTAAATATTTGTCTTCAAGGCACCTTCCGGTGCCTTGCCGACGGCACTCATGCACCGAGGTTGGGCCCCAGCCATTTCTCGGCCTCGAGCCGGCTCATGCCCTTGCGCTCGGCGTAGTCGAGCAACTGGTCCTCCTGGATCTGGGCCACCGCGAAGTAACGGGTATCCGGATAGGAGAAGTACCAGCCCGACACCGCCGCCCCCGGCCACATGGCGAAGGACTCGGTCAGCTTCATGCCGATGCGCGACTCCACGTCCAGCAACTGCCACAGGGTGCCCTTCTCGGTGTGCTCGGGGCAGGCCGGGTAGCCGGGCGCCGGACGGATGCCCCGGTATTTCTCGCGGATCAGCTCGTCGTTGCTGAGCGCCTCGTCCGGGGCATAACCCCAGTATTCGCGGCGCACCAGCAGGTGCATGTATTCGGCGAAGGCCTCCGCCAGCCGGTCGGCCACGGCGCTGGCCATGATGGCGTTGTAGTCGTCGTGGGCGTCCTTGTAGCGGCGGATGATGTCGTCTTCCCCGATGCCGCCGGTCACCGCGAAGGCGCCGATATAGTCGGGCTTGGCGCCCCTGGGCGCCACGAAATCGGCCAGGCAGTAGTTGGGGAAGCCGTCCTTCTTCTCGGTCTGCTGGCGCAGGAAGCGCAGGGTATGCAGCACCCGGCTGCGCGACTCGTCGGTGTAGACCTCGACGTCGTCGTCCACGCTGTTGGCCGGGAACAGCCCCATGACCCCGGCGCAGCGCAGCTCGCCATCCGCCGCCAGCTGATCGAGCAGGGCGTTGGCGTCGGCGTACAGCCGCTTGGCCTCCTCACCCACTACCTCGTCCTCGAGGATGCGGGGGTACTTGCCCGCCAGCGACCAGGTGAGGAAAAAGGGGGTCCAGTCGATATAGTCGCGCAGCACCGCGATGGGCACATCTCGGAATTCGTGGATACCCGGCTTGGCCGGCACCGGCGGGGTGTAGGCCTGCCAGTCGATGGCCATCCTGTTGGCCCGGGCCTCGGCCAGGGTCACCGGCCGGGTGCGCGGGCGCTTGCGGGCGTGCTGATCCCGCACCACCTCGTATTCCTGCTTGAGCCGCTCCACGAAGGCGGGCTTGTTTTCCGCGCTCAGCAGGGTCTGCACCACCCCCACGGCACGGGAGGCGTTGGCCACGTAGACCACCGGCTCGTCGTAGTTCTGCTCGATCTTCACCGCGGTATGGGCCTTGGAGGTGGTAGCACCGCCGATCAGCAGCGGGATCTTGAAGCCCTGGCGCTGCATCTCCTTGGCCACGTGCACCATCTCGTCCAGTGACGGGGTGATCAGGCCGGACAGCCCGATCATGTCGGCGTTGGTTTCCCGGGCGGTCTTGAGGATGGTCTCGCAGGGCACCATGACCCCGAGATCAATCACCTCGAAGTTGTTGCACTGCAGCACCACCCCGACGATGTTCTTGCCGATATCGTGCACGTCGCCCTTGACCGTGGCCATCACCACCTTGCCGTTGCTCTGACCCGCCTCCTTGCCCGCTTCGATAAAGGGGTTGAGGTAGGCCACCGCCCGCTTCATCACCCGCGCCGACTTGACCACCTGGGGCAGAAACATCTTGCCCTCGCCGAACAGGTCCCCGACCACGTTCATGCCGTCCATCAGCGGGCCCTCGATCACCTCCAGCGGACGCGCCGCCTGCTGGCGGGCCTCTTCGGTGTCGTCCTCGATAAAGTCGGTGAGCCCCTTCACCAGGGCGTGCTCCAGCCGCTTGTTCACCGGCCAGCTGCGCCACTCCAGATCCCGGGCATCAGCCTGCTGGCCGCCACTGCCGCGATAGCGCTCGGCGATCTCCAGCAGCGCTTCGGTAGCGCCGTCGTGGGTGTTGAGCACCACCTCCTCCACCCTGGCCTTGAGCTCGGGCTCGATATCCTCGTAAATCGCCAGCTGGCCGGCGTTGACGATACCCATGTCCATGCCGTTCTTGATGGCGTGATAGAGGAACACCGCATGGATGGCCTCGCGCACCGCGTCGTTGCCGCGGAAGGAGAAGGAGACGTTGGACACGCCGCCGGAGATCATGGCGTGAGGCAGGTGATCCTTGATGTCCTTCACCGCCTCGATGAAGTCCACCGCGTAGTTGTTGTGCTCGTCGATACCGGTGGCCACGGCGAAGATGTTGGGGTCGAAGATGATGTCTTCCGGCGGGAAGCCGACCTTGTCCACCAGCACCCGGTAGGCGCGCTGGCAGATCTCGAACTTGCGCGCCCGGGTATCGGCCTGGCCCACCTCGTCGAACGCCATCACGATGACGGCGGCGCCGTAGCGGCGCACCAGCCGGGCCTGCTCGATAAATTTCTCTTCTCCTTCTTTCATGGAGATGGAGTTGACGATGCCCTTGC
This sequence comes from Zobellella endophytica, assembly GCF_003012775.1. GTDB lineage: Bacteria > Pseudomonadota > Gammaproteobacteria > Enterobacterales > Aeromonadaceae > Oceanimonas > Oceanimonas endophytica. Next base: position 828,342 of record NZ_PXYG01000002.1, read on the forward strand.
CCTGAATGCACTTGAGGCCGGCCTCGATCACTTCCCATTTGGAGGAGTCGATCATGATCGGCACCCGGGCGATGTCAGGCTCGCCGGCGATCAGGTTGAGGAAGCGGGTCATGCAGGCCTCGGCGTCGAGCATGCCCTCGTCCATGTTGATATCGATGATCTGGGCGCCGTTCTCTACCTGCTGCAGCGCCACTTCCAGCGCCTTGTCGTACTGTTCCTCCTTGATCAGCCGCTTGAACATGGCGGAGCCGGTGACGTTGGTGCGCTCGCCCACGTTGACGAACATGCTCTCCGGGGTGATCAGCACCGGCTCCAGGCCGGACAGCCGGCAGGCCACCGGCAGTTCGGGCAGGGCGCGCGGTGTGATGCCGGCCACCGCCTCGGCCATGGCGCGGATATGTTCGGGGGTGGATCCGCAGCAGCCGCCCACCAGGTTGAGGAAGCCGCTCTCGGCCCACTCCCGGATATGGCCGGCCATCTCGGCGGCGTCCAGATCGTATTCGCCGAAGGCGTTGGGCAGGCCGGCGTTGGGGTGGGCCGACACGTAGCTCTCGCACACCCGGGACAGTTCGGCCACGTACTGGCGCAGCTCGTCCGGCCCCAGGGCACAGTTGAGGCCGAAAGACAGCGGCTCGGCATGACGCAGGGAGTGGTAGAAAGCCTCGGTGGTCTGTCCCGACAGGGTACGGCCGGAGGCATCGGTGATGGTGCCGGAGATCATCACCGGCAGCCGCACGCCCAACTGGTCGAACAGGCCTTCGATGGCGAACACCGCCGCCTTGGCGTTGAGGGTGTCGAAGATGGTCTCGATCATCAAGAGATCGGCACCGCCGTCGACCAGCGCCCGGGCCGCCTCGGTGTAGGCCGCCACCAACTGGTCGAAGGTGACGTTGCGCTTGCCCGCGTCGTTCACGTCCGGCGAGATGGAGGCGGTTCTGTTGGTCGGCCCCAGCACCCCGGCCACGAAGCGCGGCTTGTGCGGCTCTTTCGCGGTCCATTCGTCCGCCACCCGGCGCGCCAGCCGGGCCGCCTCCAAGTTGATCTCCGCCGCCAGCGACTCCATCTGGTAGTCGGCCATGGCGATGGTGGTGGCGTTGAAGGTGTTGGTCTCGATGATGTCGGCGCCGGCGGCGAAGTAGTCGCTGTGGATTTGGCCGATGATCTCCGGCTGGGTCAGCACCAGCAGGTCGTTGTTGCCCTTGAGATCGGAGGCCCAGTCGGCGAAGCGTTCGCCCCGGTAGGCGGCTTCATCCAGCCGGTAGGACTGGATCATGGTGCCCATGCCGCCATCGATGATCAGAATACGTTCGGCGAGCGCCTGCTCGAGCTGGGAAAAAACCGGGGATCTGGACACTGGTGACTCCTGTTACTACCTGATTCCTGTAAGCGGCGTTCATGCTATCACAAAATACAGCATTAGAAATCCAGCCATCTATAAGGCCAGCCATGAATGGCGGCCTCGCGGCCTGCCGCTGCCAGCGGTTTTGCCGAACAACCACAGTTTTCACTAGAGAAAAACTGTTCAGTTAAGGCACACTATGCACAACCGGCGAAGACCGGCCAATCCAGCTTGCAAAAATACAATAATTATCGGAAGTGCCTGTATGAGCGTCTATTATACCCTGTGTTTTTTGGCGGCCATGGCGATTACCATCGCCTTCGTCAATCAGTACATCATGAAAATACAAACCACCATCGCCATTACCTCCGGGGCCCTGGCGATTTCCATCCTGATGCTGATCCTCGGTAAAACCACCTGGCCCGAGTTGCAGCAGCACGCGGTCAGTACCATCGAAACCGTGGATTTCGGACAATTCCTGTTGCAGGGGATCCTCGGCTTTCTGCTGTTTGCCGGCGGCCTGGGCATCAACCTCTCCGCCCTGCGCAGCCAGAAGTGGGAAATTACCGTCTTGGTACTGCTGGGGGTAGTTATTTCCACCCTGGTGGTCGCCGTCGGCCTCTGGCTGCTGGCTTTTGTGGCCGCCATTCCCCTGCCCTTTATCTATTGTCTGCTGTTCGGCGCCCTGATTTCGCCCACCGACCCCATCGCCGTCCTGGCGATCGTGAAAAAGCTGGGGGCCCCGGAGCAGATCGCCATCCAGATAGAAGGGGAATCCCTGTTCAACGACGGTATCGGCCTGGTGATTTTCCTGACCATCTTCGCCGTCGCCTTCAGCGGCAACGAGGCGACCTTCGGCTCGGTGATGACCCTGTTCACCCATGAAGCCATCGGCGGCATTATCTTCGGCGCCCTGTTGGGACTGATGTCCCATATCATGATCAGCGCCACCGACGACGGCTCCATGGAGCTGCTGATGACCCTGTGTGTGCCCACCGCCGGCTTCGCCCTGGCCAACCTGCTGGGCGTGTCCGGTGCGCTCGCCATGGTGGTGGCCGGTATCATGGTCGGCAACTGGACCCGCCACAGCGGCTTTTCGGAGCAGAGCCAGAAATACCTGGATCACTTCTGGCATCTGCTGGACGAGTTCCTCAACGCCCTGCTGTTCCTGCTGATCGGCCTGGCCATGCTGCTGGTGGAGTTCCACTGGCAGGCCTGGATCCTGGTGCTGCTGTCCATTCCGTTGACCCTGGCCGGCCGCTTCGTCAGCGTGGCCCTGCCCTACCTGGGTTTTCGCCGCTTCCGTGCCTACAACAAGTATTCGGTACGGATCCTGACCTGGGGCGGGTTGCGCGGCGGGCTGTCCCTGGCGATGGCGCTGTCGATCCCGGCCGGGGTCAAGCTGGGCAGCGATGGTCAGGTGGAGCTGCGGGATCTGATCCTGATGATGACCTATGCCATCGTCATCTTCTCGATCATCGTGCAGGGCATGAGCATCATCCCCATGATCAACAAGGCCAAGGCTGCGGAAAAGGCCGGTTTTCCCATCGAATAAGGGAACGACAAGGGGGCGCATCGCCCCCTTTCTTTGCTACTCTTCCCAGTCCCGGGTCAGGGTGTCGCCGGCGGCGCTGAGCGTACGCAGATCGTAAGGGGTCAGCTGGTAGACGTGGTAGTTGAGCCAGTTGGAAAACAACAGATGGCCATGGCTGCGCCAGGTGGCCCGGGGCCCGTTGTCGGGATTGTTGCCGGGGTAGTAATTCTCCGGCATCTTCGGCTCGATGCCGGCGGTCAGATCCCGCATGTATTCCTGATGCAGGGTGTCCGCGTCGTACTCCGGATGGCCGGTGACAAACACCTGCCGCCGATCCGGGCTCACCGCCAGGTAGACCCCCGCCCGTTCGGACGCCGCCAGGATCTTCAGATCCGTCTTTTCGCGGATCAGCTCCAACGGAAAGTCCGCATAGCGGGAATGGGGTGCCAGAAACACATCGTCGAAGCCGCGTACCAGAGGCTCAAACTGCGCCAGGTTCTGGTGCTCGTAGACCCCGGACAGCTTTTCCAGCCGGGTCTGCTTGTCCAGCCCGTACAGAATTTTCAGCCCGGCCTGGGCCGCCCAGCACAGAAACAGGGTGGAGGTAACGTGGCTCTTGGCCCACGCCACGATTTGCTCGATCTTGTCCCAGTAGACCACGTCACAGAAATCGGTCAGCCCCAGGGGCGCGCCGGTGATGATCAGGCCGTCGTAGAACTCGTCCTTGACCTGGTCGAAGTCGTAGTAAAAATGCTCGAGATGGGACTGGGGCGTGTTCTTCGAGGGCCGGTCGTCGATGCGCAGCAAGTCCACCCCGATCTGCAGCGGCGAATTGGACAGCATGCGCAGCAGCTGGTTTTCGGTCTCTATCTTCTTCGGCATCAGGTTGAGCAGCAGCACCCGCATCGGACGGATATCCTGATTTACCGCACGGGTCTCCGTCATCACAAAGATATTTTCCTGAGACAGGACATTGGCCGCTGGCAGGCGATCCGGAATTCTGATGGGCATTTGCTTACTCCATGCACAGTATCGGTAAGAAAGTCTAGACATCTAGAAATCTACAACAAAGGCGCCGTCCTTGTCATCCCCGGCGTGGGCCACGGGCGGAAGTTGCGTTAGAATCGCCACAACGCACCCCAAGGATAACGCTATGGAACCTGTAATTGAGCTGGTGAGTACCGGTGATGAAGTGCTGACCGGGCTGATTGTGGATACCAACGCCGGCTGGCTGTCGCAACGCCTGCTGGAGCAGGGCTGGCAGGTTCGCCGCCGCTTTACCGTGGGCGACGACAGATCCGATCTGGTCGAGCTGTTCGAGCAGCGCAGCCACCTGGCCGATCTGGTGATCGTCAATGGCGGCCTGGGCCCGACCTCGGACGACATCAGCGCTGAGGCCATGGCCGCCGCCGCCGGCATTCCCCTGGAGCTGAACGAACACTGGCTGGCGGTAATGCAGGAAAAATACAGCAACCGCAACCGGCAGATGCCCCGGAGCAACGTCAAGCAGGCCATGCTGCCGCAGGGGGCCGAGCTGATCGACAACCCGGTGGGCACCGCCTGCGGTTTTGCCGTCCGGCTCAACCGCGCCATTTTCATCTTTACACCGGGGGTCCCGTCCGAGCTGAAGACCATGATGGAGCAGGAAATCATTCCCCGCCTCGCCACCTGGTTCGGCCAGCGCGGCGCCAGCGAGGTACGGCGCTTCTTCCTGTTCGGCCTCTCCGAGTCAGGTTTGAGTGATCGCCTCGACAGCCAGGACTGGCCGGCCGGCATCACCCTGGGTTACCGGGCCAGCCTGCCCACCATCGAGGTGAAGCTGATCGCCGAGCAGGCCAGCCCCGAGGCCCTGGCCCAGGCCGAACGGCAGTTGCTGGCAGAAGTGGGCACTCACCTGCTGGCCCGCGATGAACTCGACTTCCGGCGCAGCCTGGGGCCTTTGCTCGACATGCAGCCGCTGACGGTGTTCGAAGAGGCCAGCGGCGGCCGGCTGACCGATACCATCAGCACCATCACCGCCGAATTCGAAGGTCACTACCTGAGCGGCTTGCCCGACGAAGCCCGGGATCTGGGCGAATGGCTGCAACGCTCGGCCCGGGGACCCGCCCTGGCCATAGGAGCGGAGGGGCCGCAGGGGGTGCCGGTGGCGCTGCTCACCGCCGAGCACTGCCAGGTACAGACCCTGAAGGTCCACTTTCGTGATCCCCTGGCCCGCCGCAAGCTGCTGGCGGTGGCGGCCCTGGACATGCTGCGCCGCCATCTCAGCCGTCAGCCGGTCATGGTGGATTACGATATTCTTCCGTGCAGCGAACGCCTGACCCTGCCCTGCTGAGGATTTACGATTTCAACTGGGGCTGCAGCCTCAAGATCATGCCGGACAGCAACCGGATCAGCAGGGCCGCCAGCGGGGTGTGGAACAGCCAGGCTCCGGTGAGCAGGGCCAGTGGTACGGCGCCACAGAGCACGTCGGTCAGCCAATGGGCACGGACCACAGCCTCGGCATCGCCATCAACAGGACCAGAGGGATCAGCGGATAGAGCTGGCAGCGGGGAAAGCGATAGACGGCGAACAGCAGGAAGCTGGCCAGGCCGATGTTATATCAGAATCCACCGGTGATTTCAGGATGCAAAAAAGCCGGCCGCCAGGCCGGCTTGCATGCTTAACGCAGGGTGGCCGCCAGGGCGCGCTGGCGGGCTTTCAACGCTTCCAGATCCAGCCCCTCGACAAGACCGTTGCTGACCCGCCATTTGCCGGCCACCATCACCCGATCGGCCTGACGGGCACCGCACAACACCAGCGCCGCCAGGGGATCGCCGGCACCGGCGAACTGGATATCGTCCAGGGTAAACAGGGCCAGATCCGCCTGCTTGCCCACCGCCAGCTCGCCGATGTCCTCGCGGCCCAAGCAGGCCGCCGATCCTCGCGTGGCCCAATCCAGCACCTTCTGGTGGGTGATACGGCGGGCACCGTAGCGCAGCCGCTGCAACAGCAGTGCCTGGCGCACTTCCATGATCATGTTGGAGCCATCGTTGGAGGCGGAGCCGTCCACGCCAATGCCGATGGGACAACCGGCGGCTTCCAGATCCAGGGTGGGGCACTGGCCCGACGCCAGCAGCATATTGGAGGAAGGACAGTGGGCGATGCCCACCCCGGCCCGGCCGAGGCGCCGGATTTCCTGCTCGTCAAAATGAATGCCGTGAGCCAGCCAGGCCCGGTTACTGAGCCAGCCGACCGACTCCAGATAATCCACCGGTCGCATGCCGAACATCTTCAGGCAGAATTCGGTTTCGTCGTGGGTTTCCGCCAGGTGGGTGTGCAATTGTACATCGTACTGCTCCGCCAGCCTGGCCGAGGCCCGCATCAGCTCGCTGCTCACCGAGAACGGCGAGCAGGGAGCCAGCGCCACCCGGGCCATGGCACCGTCATCACTGTTATGGTAGCGGCGGATCAGCCGTTCGCTGTCGGCCAGAATGGTCTCTTCCGACTGCACCGTCGACTGGGGCGGCAGGCCGCCCTGCTCCTGGCCCAGGCTCATCGAGCCCCGGGTCAGATGGACCCGCACCCCCAGCTTCTCCGCCTGCGCGAGCTGGATATCGATAGCGTCTTCCAACCCGGCCGGAAACAGGTAGTGATGGTCACTGGCGGTGGTACAGCCGGACAACAACAGCTCGGACAAGGCCAGTTGGGTAGAAACTTCCACCATTTCCGGGTGCAGCCTGGCCCAGACCGGGTACAGGGACACCAGCCAGGAAAACAGCTCCTTGTTCAGGGCCTCCGGATGGGCCCGGGTCAGGGTCTGGTAGAAATGGTGGTGGGCATTCACCAGGCCGGGCAGCATTACATGGCGGCGGGCATCGAATACCTCATCCACCGGTGTAGCGGGAGACTGGCCCGCGACCAGCAATTCGATAATACGGTCTCCCGCCACGACCAGGCCACCGGCACAGGCCGGATCAAGGGTGGCAAGAGGCTGTTTTATCCAGAGTGTCTTGGGGTTTTGCATCAGACTTTCGACTCCATTGAAAAATGAAAGTTGGCATCCCCCGGATGTAGAAACCCCTGACGTACAATCCGGGAAGGTACGCCAGGGGATTGAGCCAATTCAGGCTGCAATACGACAGTGAGTCTTAACTCATCTCACCTAATTTTTTTTTAGTCATCTCGACGCCTTCTTCCGTGGCAACAGCATCGGCGACTTCCTCTTCCTCCACCTTTTGTTCCGGCAACACCAGGCTCAAGAGGATGGCAGAGATGGCGCCCATAGCAACCGGTGAACTCAGAATGTTGGCGACGGTCTTCGGTAGCTCCTGCAGTACATCCGGCACGGTAGATACGCCGATACCCAGGCCGACCGAGATGGCCACAATCATCATGTTGCGACGATCCAGATGAGCATGAGACAGCACCCGGATCCCGGCAACCGCAACGGTGCCAAACATGATCAGGGTGGCGCCGCCCAGCACCGGTTTGGGCATCTGCTGCAGCACGCCGCCGATGATGGGGAACAGCCCCATGATAAAGAGGATGGCGGCGATATAGATGCCCACGAAGCGGCTGGCGACGCCGGTCAGGGCGATAACACCGTTATTCTGGCTGAAGGTGGTGGAGGGCATGCTGTTGAAGGTGGCCGCAATCATGGAGTTGAAACCGTCGGCCAGTACACCGCCGCGGATACGATTCAGATAGACGGGCCCCTTCACCGGCTCTTTCGAAATAGTGGAGTTGGCGGTCAGATCACCGGTGGTCTCCATGGCGCTGACACAGAACAGGATGGCCAGCGGGATAAAGGCAGCCAGATCAAACTGGAAGCCGAACTTGAAGGGCACGGGAATGGACATCAGCGGCAGGCTGCCCAGGTGGGAAAAATCCAGGCGTCCCATAAAAAAAGCCGCCAGCATGCCCAGGGCCAGACCAATCACCACCGCGGCCAGGCGAATCATCGGGTTTTTAGAGCGGTTGAGCAGGATCACGCTGACCAGCACGATACCGGCCAGCAGCAGGTTATCCAGGGCACCGAAGTTTTCAGCACCGAAACCGCCACCGATGTCGGTCATCGCTACCTTGATCAACGGAATACCGATCAGGATGATGATGGTACCGGTCACCACCGGCGTAATAACGCGCTGCAGTTTGTGGATAAAACGGCTCAGGAAGATCTCGACAAAAGCGGCGCAGAAGCTGACCCCGAAGATGGTCGCCAGTATGTCCTCCGGCGTACCGCCACGACTCTTGACGATCATGCCGGCCGACAGCACCGCGGTCAGAAACGCAAAACTGGTACCCTGCAGGCACAACATGCCGGCACCGATGGGGCCGATACGACGACACTGGATAAAGGTTCCTACCCCCGACACCATCAGCGCCATACTGATCAGATAGGGAACATGTTCGCCCAAGCCGAGCACGCCACCCACGATCAGGGTGGGGGTAATCACCCCGACCAGGCTTGCCAGCACATGCTGCAGGGCGGCGAAGGTCGAAGGCCAGAAGGCGGGCCTGTCGTGTAATGAATAAAGCAGATCGTGGTTCCGGCTTTGTTCTGTTCTAGTTTCCTGGGTCATAACAGATCCCTTTGTTAATCGTTGCCAATGAGCAGTCGAGACGACTGCTGTTGATTATTGGCCAACATCCTGTCAAGACAGTTGGCGCTGATCCTCCATACTCCACTGCAAAGCCTGGGCTAAGTGAGGAGCCAAATTGATAATACCTTAAAAAAAACAAAGTTGTTATGTTTATGTGATGTATTTGTACACAATAATTAAATCAACGTGATCTACATCTACCTTAACAAAGCACTCAATCACCAAATATATAATCCAAAAACAAGAGATAATGCAACAACATAGCACGCATAAAATGTATACAGTAAGGCTATTCAGCAACCGGACACCTGCCGGCAGCTCCATCGTTGACTCTTACAGCCTGCACGGGCATCCAGGGGTTGGATATTGCGTAAAGGCCGCTCTTGTTACCAGGTCCGAGACGGCGTTCCTGGCAAACGAAAAAACCCCGACACCAAGGTGTCGGGGTTTTTATTTAGATGCCTTGGCCAGCGCTCAGGACATTCGATGACAACGAAAAAAGCCCTTCACATCGGTGAAGGGCTTCTTGAATTTGGGTGCCTGGCAGTGACCTACTTTCACATGGCAGCTGCCACACTATCATCGGCGCGGTCGCGTTTCACTTCTGAGTTCGGCATGGGGTCAGGTGGTTCCACAACGCTATCGCCGCCAGGCAATAAACTGATGATTGCCGGTCTCTCGACCAACAATCGCTGGAAAACTGATGTTTGCTGTCGTTGTAGTCGCCTTGACCGCAAGGTCTCACACTTCTTGGGTG